>JBNMQY010000003.1:0-264670 GCA_050205415.1 Mycolicibacterium litorale | reverse complement strand
AAATACTGCCCACCCACCGGCGCCACCCACTGCCCACCGATGAAATTGCTGTACCGCGACTCGAAAGCCATCAGCGCATCCGCAGCACCAGGACGAGCGTAAACAGTCATGGACGTTCCTTTCGACAAGCGTGGATGACGCGTCACCGGTAGGTAGGGCGGCGCCGTCCCGAATCTCTACATATGTAGGAAGATGTGAGCTAGCTCAAGTTATCGCCGACCCTGCGAGCTGTCAACGGTCGTTTTGTGACCCTTTACACACTGTAAGAAGTCGGTGGTGATCGGTGACTGAATGTCACCGGCGAACGGATCGCTGCTGCGACAGACTCATCGTCGGGTGGCAGCGTCGCGACCGGTACACGTACCGAACCCTTCTCGGGGACAGGCGGTTTCGCGACGGCCTCATGACCGAGAGGACCGAATCCGTGAGTGCGCACACTGACCGCTACGCCGATGACGCGACGAACCATCTCCCGGCGGAGTCGCTGTTGGATCCGGCCGCGCTGCAGAGTCTGACCGGTGACGGCATCGCGGTCGCGCTCGCTCGGACCGGCGACGACGGCCGGTTGCGTTTCGTACTCGGCGCCGCGCAGCCCGTGCCGTTGCGGCGGATGCTCCCCGCGTTGCAGAGTATGGATCTCGAAGTGCTCCACGAGCACACCACGGCGCGGACGCGTGCCGACGGAACCCCTTGCTATGTCTACGATCTCGTGCTGCAGACCGGTGCCGACGCCGCTGCCGGGCTGACCAGGGACTGGCAGGAGACCGAGCGGCAGATCCGCGACACCTTCCACGCGATCTGGGCGGGTCGCGCCGAAGCCGACAACTTCAATGCGCTGGTGCCGGCGGCGGGGCTGACCTGGCGTCAGGTGAGTGTCCTGCGCAGCTACAGCCGCTACCTGCGCCAGTCGCCGATGCCGTACGGCCAGGGCCGGATCCAGAGCGTGCTGCTGGAGAATCCGGCGGCCGCCCGCGCCGCCATCGGATTGTTCGAAGCGCGCTTCGGCCACGGCGACCGGCCGGGGCAGGATCCGCGACGGCAGGCCGACATCGCGGCGGCGGAGGAGGAACTCGCTGCCCGGATCGACCGGGTGGTGCACATCGACGCCGACCGGATCCTGCGCGCCTACCGCAGCCTCATCGCCGCGACAGTCCGAACGAATGCCTTTGCGCCGGAAGCCTTGAGCGCGTCCGCGCCATACCTGGTCCACAAGCTGCGCGCCCAGGACATCGACGAGCTGCCCCAGCCGCGCCCGCTGTCGGAGATCTTCGTCTACTCACCCGATTTCGAGGGACTGCATCTGCGCTTCGGTCTGGTGGCGCGTGGTGGGCTGCGCTGGTCGGACCGCCACGACGACTACCGCACCGAGGTGCTCGGCCTGGTCAAGGCGCAGGCGGTGAAGAACGCCGTCATCGTTCCCGTCGGCGCGAAAGGTGTCTTCGTCGTCAGGCCCACAGCGGGCACCGACCAGGGCGCGGCCCGCAGCCGCGGCCTGCGTTGCTACCGGCAGTTCGTGTCGGCGCTGCTCGACGTCGTCGACAACGCGGCCCCGGGAACCGAACCGCCGCGCAGTGGTGTGGTGTGCCACGACGACGCCGACCCCTACCTGGTGGTGGCGGCCGACAAGGGCACTGCGACGTTCTCCGACACCGCCAACGCAGTGGCCGTGCAACGCGGTTACTGGCTCGGCGACGCGTTCGCCTCCGGCGGGTCGGCGGGATACGACCACAAGGCGATGGGGATCACCGCCCGCGGCGCCTGGGTCAGCGGCGACAGCCATCTCGAAGCGCTGGGCATCGACGCCGACCGCGGTGAATGCCGCGTCGTCGGCATCGGCGACATGAGCGGTGACGTCTTCGGCAACGGCATGCTGCTGCGCCGCGGCATCAAACTGGTGGCGGCGTTCGATCACCGGCACGTGTTCGTCGACCCGGATCCGTCGGTCGAGCCCGCCTACCGCGAGCGTCGGCGGTTGTTCGAGTTGCCGCGGTCCTCCTGGGACGACTACGACCGCGCGCTGATCAGCGACGGCGGCGGGGTGTGGCCGCGCACCGCCAAGACCATCGCGGTGTCGGCACAGATGCGGACCGCACTGGGTATCGCCGACCCGGTCGCCACGCTGACACCGACCGAGCTCATCAGCCACATCCTGCGAGCACCGGTCGACCTGCTGTTCAACGGGGGAGTCGGCACCTACGTCAAGGCCGGCGACGAACAACACGCCGACGTCGCCGACAAGGTCAACGACGGCCTGCGGGTCGACGCCGACCAGGTGCGCGCCAAGGTCATCGTCGAGGGCGGCAACCTGGGCGTATCACCGCGCGGGCGAATCGAATTCGCACGCGCCGGTGGTCACGTCAACACCGACGCCATCGACAACGCGGCCGGTGTCGACTGCTCGGACCACGAGGTGAACATCAAGGTCATGCTGGATGCGGCGGTCCGCGCGGGCATGCTGCCCCGCAGCGCGCGCAACGGCCTGCTGGCGGAGATGACCGACGAGGTGTCGGCGCTCGTGCTGGCCAACAACAGGGCGCACAACCGGCTGCTCAGCGATGCCCAGTTCAACGCCGGACAGATGGTGCACGTCCACGCGCGGATGACCACCGAACTGGAACGCCGGCGCGGCCTGCACCGCAGGCGCGAGAACCTGCCCAGCCGCGCCGAGTACGGCGATCTCGCCAAGTCCGGGACGGGACTCACCCGCCCGCAACTCGCGACGCTCATGGCGCACGTGAAGCTCGACCTGAAGGCGGATCTGCTCGCCGGTGACGAGTTGGCCGATCCGCACTTCGGTGAGATGCTGCGCCGCTACTTCCCGGCGACCATGCGCCGCCGGCTCGGCGACGCGCTCCCGGACCACCCGTTGCGGCGCGAGATCCTCGCCACCTCGATCGTCAACCACGTCCTCGCCACGTCCGGTCTCACCTTCGCGTTCCGGCTCGCGGAGGAAACCGGTGCCACGACAAGCGATATCGTGCGGGCCCACGCGATCGTGTCCGAGGTGTTCGACCTCGACGCCCTCTGGGACGACATCTACGCCGCCGCGCTGCCGCCGGAGTTGACCAACAGCCTCGTCATCGAGGGCCGGCGCCTCCTCGACCGGGCGTCGCGATGGTTCCTGCTCAACCGACCGGCGCCCTTGCAGATCGAGAGCGAGGTGACCCGTTTCGCCCAACAGGTCGCGACGCTGCGAGGCAAACTCGCCGCGATGCTGCGCGGTGGCGAACTGGCCGCGGTGACCCGCGCGCACCGCGAACTCGTCGAGCAGCACGTCCCCACCGCGATCGCGAGCTCGATCAGCGAATCGCTCTATGCCTTCAGTCTTCTGGACATCATCGACATGGCGCACCTGCACGGTGAGGACGCCACCAAGCTCGCGCACATCTACTTCGAACTGTCCGACCATCTCGGCGTGGACACCCTCCTGATGGCGGTGTCGTCGCTACCGCGGGGCGGCCGCTGGCATTCACTCGCTCGGCTCGCGCTGCGCGAGGACCTGTACCGCTCACTTCGCGGGTTGACGCTCGACGTCAGCAGGCGGGTCTACCCGTTCACCGACGATGTCAGCGTGGTCGACGAGTTCGAGGCGTACAACCGGCCACGCCTCGAGCGGGCCAGGCGCACCTTGGAGGAGTTCCTCGACACCGATCAGCCGGATCTGGCCGTAGTGTCGGTCGCGTCGGCTCAGCTGCGGCGGTTGACCACCACGCAGGGGTAGGGCACCGGCCTCACTCCATCGTGGCGCGGATGCACACCGTCACGTACGGCAGCGCCAGGCCGGCGGTGTTCACCAGCGCCGGGTGGGTGGCGAGCAGTTCGCGCACCTGGTCGAGCGTGCGGGTGCGCACCTCGGCCGGGGAGGTGATGCAGTAGCTGCGCGAGGCGACCAGATCGATCAGCGCCTGCGGCGTCAGGTAGCTCGTCCACTCGACGTGGTGGCGCTGGACGTCGGTGAACGGCCCCGGCAGCGACACCTCGTCGGTGAACGGATCGTTCTCGTGCCCGATGATGCGGCCGAGATCCTTGACCCAGCCCATCCGTTCGTCGCGGGTGTTCCACACCAGCCCGAGCCGGCCGCCGGGGCGAAGCACCCGGGTGACCTCCTTGACGGCGCGTTCGGGATCGAACCAGTGCCAGGCCTGGGCGACGAGGACCGCATCGACGCTGTCGTCGGCCAGCGGGATCTCCTCGGCCGTCCCCAGCAGCGCCGGGGTGTCGGGCAGCGCACCGGTCAGCACTTCGAGCATCTCCGGGATGGGATCGACGGCGATGACGTCCAGACCGCGTTCGACCAGCCGCGTGGTCAGCTTGCCGGTGCCCGCACCGAGGTCGAGCACGGTGTGCGCGCCTCGGGACAGTAGCCAGTCGATCGCCTCCGGCGGGTACGACGGTCTGCCGCGTTCATACGCCGCGGCCTGCGCACCGAAGGACAGCGACGGGTCGGTCACCGGTCCGCCAGCTCCAGGGTGCGCCGGATCAGCTTGCCGACGGCCTCCGACTCGACCAGGAACCCGTCGTGGCCGTAGATCGAATCGACCACCTCGAGGCCGGTGCAGCCGGGCAGCAGGTCGGCCAGTTCCGCCTGCAGCCGCAGGGGATAGAGGCGGTCGGAGGTGATCCCCCCGACGATCGCGGGCACCCGGCAACTCTGCAGAGCGGCGCGCACACCACCGCGGCCGCGGCCGACGTCGTGACTCGACAGCGCATCGGTGAGCGCCACATAGGTGCCTGCGTCGAACCGCTCGACGAGCTTCGCGCCCTGGTACTCCAGGTAGCTCTGCACCGCGTACCGCCCGCCCGTCGTGGGGTTCTCCTCACCCTGGGCGTCGTTGCCGAACCGGTCGTCGAGCTCCAGCTCGCCGCGATAGGTCAGGTGGGCGAACCGGCGGGCGATGCCCAGGCCGGCGGCCGGGGTGCGCCCGGTGTCGTGGTAGTCGCCGCCGCACCAGTCCGGATCGGCCTTGATCGCCGCGACCTGGGTGCTCTGCGTACCGATCTGGTCCGCGGTGGCCCGGGCGCCGACCGCGAGGATCAGCGCCGAGCGGACGGTGGCGGGATGCCCGACGATCCACTCCAGTGCCCGGGCACCACCCATGGATCCGCCGACCACCGCGGCGACCTCGGTGATGCCCAGCGCCTCGAGCGCGGCGAGGTCGGCGGCCACCTGGTCGCGGATCGTCACGGTGGGGAAGCGCGACCCCCACGGCCTGCCGTCGGGGGCGATCGACGCCGGCCCGGTGGATCCGCGGCATCCGCCGAGGACGTTCGTCGACACCGCGCACCAGCGGTCGGTGTCGATCGGGGCGCCCGGCCCCGCGACACCGTCCCACCAGCCCGGCGTCGGGTGGTCGGGACCGGCGGGGCCGGTGATGTGCGAGTCGCCGGTCAGCGCGTGCAGCACCATCACGACGTTGTCGCGGTTCGGGGAGAGCTCGCCCCAGCGCTGCACGGCGATCGACACGTCGTCGAGCACCACACCGCTCTCCAGGGTCAGCGGGCCGATGTCGACGACGCCGATCTCTCCTTCGGCCGGCAGCGTGGTGATGGGCACGTCAGAAATCGTCACTTGCGGGTCTCTTCGGGATCAGGCCGGCTGCGCCGCGGCTGCCGTGTCGCGGACCGGTCGGGCGGCGGCGAAGCCCTGCTCGAGATCGGCGAGGATGTCGTCGATGCCCTCGATGCCGACGGCCAGCCGGATCAGCCCGGGCGTCACGCCGGTGGCGAGCTGTTCCTCGGGACTCAGCTGGGCGTGCGTGGTGGACGCCGGATGGATCACCAGCGAGCGCACGTCGCCGATGTTCGCGACATGGCTGTGCAGCGTGAGCGCGTTGACGAAGGCCTTGCCCGCCTCGACGCCACCGGCCAGCTCGAAGGCGAGCACCGCTCCGGTTCCCTTGGGCGCCAGCTTTTTTCCGAGCTCATACCAGGGCGAGCTGGGCAGCCCGGCGTAGTTCACCGAGAGGACGTCGTCGTGTGCGGCCAGGTATTCGGCGACCTTCTGTGCGTTCGCGACGTGGCGTTCGAGCCGCAGGCTCAGCGTCTCGAGCCCCTGGGCGATGAGGAAGGCGTTGAACGGGGCGGCGGCCGAGCCGAGGTCGCGCAGCAGCTGCACGCGGGCCTTGAGCGCGTACGCCGGCGGGCCGAGTTCGGCGAACACCACGCCGTGGTAACTCGGATCGGGCGTGGTGAACCCGGGGAACTTGCCGTTGGTCCAGTCGAACGTGCCGCCGTCGACGATCACCCCGGCGATCGCGTTGCCGTGCCCGCCGAGGTACTTGGTGGCCGAGTGCACGACGATGTCGGCGCCGTGGGACAGCGGCTGGATGAGATACGGGGTGGCGATCGTGTTGTCGACGATCAGCGGCACACCGGCGTCGTGGGCCACCGCGGCCACCGACGGAATGTCGAGCACATCGATCTGGGGGTTGGAGATCGTCTCGCCGAAGAACGCCTTCGTGTTGGGGCGCACCGCGGCCCGCCAGGAGTCGAGGTCGTCGGGGTTCTCGACGAAGCTGACCTCGATACCGAGTTTGGGCAGCGTGTAGTGGAAGAGGTTGTAGGTGCCGCCGTAGAGCCGCGGGCTGGACACGATGTGGTCACCGGTGTTGGCGATGTTGAGGATCGCGAACGTCTCGGCGGCCTGCCCGGAGGACAGGAACAGCGCCGCGACACCACCTTCGAGCGCGGCGATGCGCTGTTCGACGACATCGGTCGTCGGGTTCATGATGCGGGTGTAGATGTTGCCGGTCTCGGCCAGCCCGAACAGGGCGGCGGCGTGATCGGTGTCGCGGAAGGTGTACGAGGTGGTCTGGTAGATCGGCAGCGCACGGGCGTTGGTGGCCGGATCCGGCGTCTGGCCGGCGTGGACCTGCTTGGTCTCGAACGCCCACCGTGCGCTCAGGTCTTCTGGCGTGCTCATGTGCAACGAACCTCCATCTGTGCTCTGGGGGTCCGTGCTGGCGGACCCGCGCTTGCCGCGTAGCCGTCATGGCTACTCAACCTGGTCATCACCCGGGGCACCCCACCGCGGTTGGAGGGTTGCCGGCCAGCAAGCCGGGGCTTGACGCTGGCACTCATGACCGCCAGGAAGCTTATCTCACCGTCGACCGGCGCTGCCACCGCGTATTCCCGCGGTGCGGTCCGTTGGGAAGGGACCGGTTTCTGCGCCGGTGTCTGCCGGGTAGCGTCGTAGCCGACAACGCGGAGCTTCGATCTGACGCCGGGAGAACACCACATGAGCGCCGAGCAGCCGACCATCATCTACACGCTGACCGACGAGGCACCGCTGCTGGCGACCTACGGTTTCCTGCCGATCGTCCGGACCTTCGCGGAGCCGGCCGGCATCAACGTCGAGACCAGTGACATCTCCGTCGCGGCCCGCATCCTGGCCGAATTCCCCGAGCGGCTGACCGACGAGCAGCGAGTACCGGACAACCTCGGTGAGCTCGGCAAGCTGACCCAGGACCCGGACACCAACATCATCAAGCTGCCGAACATCAGCGCCTCGGTGCCGCAGCTGCTGGCCGCCATCAAGGAACTCAAGGCCAAGGGGTACGACCTGCCCGACTTCCCGGGCGACCCCAAGACCGACGAGGACAAGGAGATTCGGGCGCGCTACGCCAACTGCCTGGGCAGTGCGGTCAATCCGGTTCTGCGCGAAGGCAACTCGGACCGGCGCGCACCCAAGGCGGTCAAGGAGTACGCCCGCAAGCACCCGCACAGCATGGGCGAGTGGTCGATGGCGTCGCGCACCCACGTCGCGACCATGAAGCACGGCGACTTCTACCACGGTGAGAAGTCGATGACCCTCGACAAGGACCGCAGGGTCAAGATGGTGCTCACCACCAAGAGCGGCGAGACGATCGTCCTCAAGCCCGAGGTCAAGCTCGACGAGGGCGACATCATCGACAGCATGTACATGAGCAAGAAGGCTCTGTGCGAGTTCTACGAAGAGCAGATGCAGGACGCCTACGAGACCGGCGTGATGTTCTCGCTGCACGTCAAGGCGACCATGATGAAGGTCAGCCACCCGATCGTGTTCGGGCACGCGGTGAAGGTGTTCTACAAGGAGGCGTTCGCCAAGCACCAGAAGCTCTTCGACGAGCTCGGCGTCAACGTCAACAACGGTATGAGCGATCTCTACGACAAGATCGAGCAGCTGCCTGCCTCGCAGCGCGAGGAGATCATCAACGACATCCACGCCTGCCACGAGCACCGGCCCGAGCTGGCCATGGTCGACTCGGCGCGCGGCATCACCAACTTCCACTCACCGTCCGACGTGATCGTCGACGCGTCGATGCCCGCGATGATCCGCCTCGGCGGCAAGATGTACGGCGCCGACGGCCGCACCAAGGACACCAAGGCGGTCAACCCGGAGTCGACGTTCTCCCGGATCTACCAGGAGATGATCAACTGGTGTAAGACCAACGGCCAGTTCGACCCGACCACCATGGGCACGGTCCCCAACGTCGGGTTGATGGCGCAGAAGGCCGAGGAGTACGGCAGCCACGACAAGACGTTCGAGATCCCCGAGGACGGGGTCGCCGACATCGTCGACATCGACACCGGCGAGGTGCTGCTGAGTCAGGATGTCGAAGAGGGCGACATCTGGCGGATGCCGATCGTCAAGGACGCCCCGATCCGGGACTGGGTGAAGCTGGCCGTCACCCGGGCGCGGGCGTCGGGCATGACGGCGGTGTTCTGGCTCGACACCGAGCGCCCGCACGAGGCCGAGCTCCGCAAGAAGGTCAAGACGTACCTGAAGGACCACGACACCGAGGGCCTCCACATCCAGATCATGCCGCAGGTGTGGGCCATGCGGTACACGCTGGAGCGGGTGACCCGCGGACAGGACACCATCGCCGTCACCGGCAACATCCTGCGCGACTACCTGACCGACCTGTTCCCGATCCTGGAGCTGGGCACCAGCGCCAAGATGCTGTCGATCGTGCCGCTGATGGCCGGCGGTGGGCTCTACGAGACCGGGGCCGGCGGGTCGGCGCCCAAGCACGTCCACCAGCTGGTCGAGGAGAACCACCTGCGGTGGGATTCGCTGGGCGAATTCCTGGCTCTCGGTGCGTGTTTCGAGGACATGGGCGCCAAGACCGGCAACAAGCGCGCCATCCTGCTGGGCAAGACGCTGGATTCGGCGATCGGCAAGCTGCTGGAGAACGACAAGAGCCCGTCGCGCAAGACCGGCGAACTCGACAACCGGGGCAGCCAGTTCTACCTGGCGCTGTACTGGGCGCAGGAGCTCGCCGGCCAGACCGACGACCAGGAGCTCGCCGACCACTTCGGGCCGCTGGCCGAGTCGTTGGCGGAGAACGAGGAGACCATCGTCACCGAGCTCAACGCGGCGCAGGGCAAGTCGGTCGACATCGGCGGTTACTACTACCCCGACCGCGAGAAGACCACCGCGGTGATGCGGCCGAGCAAGACGCTCAACGACGCGTTGGAGTCGGCGACCGTCGCACCGGTCACCGAGGAGGCTTAACCGCCGATCGCCTCGCGCGGCGGCGGCGCCGCGTGCTTGTCGACGAACTCGACGATCAGCTGCGCGATCCGGTCCGGCGCCTCGAACATCGGGATGTGCCCGACGCCGTCGAGGTGGGTCACCTGCGTGTCGGACGGCAGGTGTTTGGTGAAGTGGCGGGTGAACCGCGGATGCGGCAGCACCCGGTCCTTCTCGCAGATCACCAGATGGGTCGGCGCCTTGCCCTCGGCGATCTCCAACAGGCCGGGCAGGGTCAGCGACTTGACCAGCAGCTGGTAGTAGGCGGGGCAGTGCGCGACGTCGTCGATGATGTCGGCGACGTCCTCGTCGGTCAGTCCCGCCCGGGTGGCGCTGACGGCGGGGTAGGTCAGATACGGCGTGATCGGCAGCTTCAGCACCCGGTTGCCGAGCAGCTTGACGACGACGTAGAGCGGCAGCCCGGCGAGGAACTTGCCGACGATCTCGAACTTGGCGGGGGTGAAGTGCCGCCAGCCGCCGGCCGGGGCGATGCCGGTCAGCGTGCGGGCGCGGCCGCGACGCTCCAGTTCGAACGCGACCCAGCCGCCCAGCGAGTTGCCGACCACGTGGGCGGTCTCCCAGCCCAGCGCATCCATCCGTCGTTCCACGTCATCGGCCAGCGAACCGCTGTCCAGGAAGAACGGACCCTTCACCCCGCCGTTGTGACCGGGCATCGTCGGCGCGTACACCTCGTAGCGACCGGTGTCGGCGATCGCCGGCGCCACCTTCTTCCACACGTTCTGCGACATCATGAACGGGTGCAGCAGCAGGACGGGTTCGCCGGATCCGACGTGGATCGGTGCGCGTTCGGTCATGCTGCCCGAGGTTAAAGGTGATACCCGCGGTACCGCAAGGCGGGTCGGCCCAGCGGGCGGACTAGGGTCTGGCGCCGTGATAGTCAGCACGATCAACGTCAACGGCATCCGCGCCGCGGTCAAACAGCGCTCCCCGGAGAACCTCGGCCTGCTGGCGTGGCTTAAGGAGACCACCGCCGACGTGGTGTGCCTGCAGGAGACCCGCGCCGACGACGATCAGCTGGCCGATGCGCTCGCGCCGGCGCTCGCCGACGGCTGGCAGCTCGCCTCGGCCAGCCCGCACCTCAAGGGCCGCAACGGCGTCGCGGTGCTGTCCCGGCACGACATCAACGAGCACCGCCGCATGGAGTCCGACGAGTTCGGCGAACACGGCCGCTACCTGGAAGTCGACACCGGCGGGCTGACGGTGGCCAGCGTGTACGTGCAGACCGGCGAGGCCGAGACCGACCGTCAGCTCGAGAAGGAGCGGTTCATGGCCGAGCTCGCGGCGCGGATGGCGCAGATCCGCGACACCGATGCCGTGGTGTGTGGCGACTGGAACATCGCGCACACCGAACTCGACATCAAGAACTGGAAGGGCAACCTCAAGAAGTCGGGCTTCCTGCCCAGCGAACGGCAGTGGCTCACCGAGCTGCTCGGGACCGGCTGGGTGGACGTGGTGCGCGTGCTGCACCCCGAGGTGCCCGGGCCCTACAGCTGGTGGTCGTGGCGCGGGCGGGCGTTCGACAACGACGCCGGCTGGCGCATCGACTACCAGCTGGCCACTCCGTCGCTGGCGCCGCGGGCGCACGTCGCCCGGGTGGAACGCGCCGACGCCTACGCGCTGCGCTGGTCGGACCACGCACCGGTCACCGTCGAGTACTCGTGATCCTGCCGCGTGGGAGGATCGGGGCATCATGAACTCTCCGGTCGAGACCCCGCCCGCCGTCCCACGTGTCGTCTTCTCGGGTGCCCAGCCCACGTCGGATTCGCTGCACCTGGGCAACGCGCTGGGAGCGGTCAAGCAGTGGGCGCAGCTGCAGGACGACTTCGACGCCTACTTCTGCGTTGTCGACCTGCACGCGATCACGGTCCCGCAGGACCCGGACACGCTCCGGCGCCGTACCCTGGTGACCGCCGCGCAGTACCTGGCGCTGGGCGTCGACCCGGCCCGCAGCACCGTCTTCGTGCAGAGTCACGTGCCGGCTCACACCCAACTCGCTTGGGCACTGGGCTGTTTCACCGGTTTCGGGCAGGCCTCGCGGATGACCCAGTTCAAGGACAAGTCGCAGAAGCAGGGCTCGGACGCCACCACCGTCGGGCTGTTCACCTATCCGGTCCTGATGGCCGCCGACGTGCTGCTCTACGACACCGACCTGGTCCCGGTCGGCGAAGACCAGCGTCAGCACCTCGAACTCGCCCGCGACGTCGCGCAGCGGTTCAACGCGCGGTTCCCGGACACGTTCGTCGTGCCCGAGGCGATGATCCCCAAGGCCACCGCGAAGATCTACGACCTGCAGGACCCCACCGCCAAGATGAGCAAGTCGGCCGGCTCCGACGCGGGTCTGATCAACCTGCTCGACGACCCGAAGTCCACGGCCAAGAAGATCCGCTCGGCGGTCACCGACAGCGAACGCGAGATCCGCTTCGACCGGGAGGCCAAGGCCGGGGTGTCGAATCTGCTGACCATCCAGTCGGCGGTCACCGGCACCGACGTCGACACCCTCGTCGAGAGCTACCAGGGCCGCGGCTACGGCGACCTGAAGAAGGACACGGCTGAGGCGGTCGTCGAGTTCGTCACGCCCGTCAAGAACCGGGTGGACGAGCTGCTCGCCGATCCGGCCGAACTCGAAGGCGTGCTCGCCGCAGGCGCCGAGCGCGCCCGCGACGTGACTGCGAAGACGCTCCAGCGGGTATACGACCGGCTGGGATTCCTGCCCCCGCGGGCGTAGCGACTGGAGGCTGGTGTGGACGAACCGGCCAAACCCGGTGTGCTGGACCGGCTGCGCGCCCGGTACGGCTGGTTCGACCACGTGATGCGCGCCCAGCAGCGCTACCAGGACAGCAAGGGCGACTTCTACGCCGCGGGCATCACCTACTTCACGGTGTTCGCCCTGTTCCCGCTGACCATGGTCGGTTTCTCGATCGGGGGTTTCGTGCTGGCCAGCCGGCCTGAACTGCTCGAGGATCTGCAGAACCGGATCCGCACCGCGGTCTCCGGCGACTTCAGCCAGCAGCTGATCGAGGTGATGAACGCCGCGATCGAGTCACGCACCTCGGTCGGTCTGATCGGCCTGGCGACCGCCGCCTGGGCGGGCCTCGGCTGGATGAACAATCTGCGTGAGGCGCTCAGCCAGATGTGGGGGCTGCAGCGGGGCGAGCAGTCGGGGTTCGTCGGCACCAAACTGTCGGATCTGCTGGCGCTGGTGTCGACGTTCCTGGCGCTCGCGGTGACGATCGGCATGACCGCGCTGGGCGACCGCGGGTTCATGCGAAGAGTGCTGGCCTGGCTGCAGATCCCGGAGCTGCCGGGGCTGAGCTTCGGGCTGCGGATCGCCTCGCTGCTGGTGTCGATCCTGGTGTCGTGGCTGCTGTTCACGTGGATCATCGCCCGGCTGCCGCGGGAGTCGATCAGCTTCCGCAGTTCGGTGCGTGCGGGGTTGCTGGCGGCCGTGGGGTTCGAGGTGTTCAAACAGGTCGGTTCGATCTACCTGCAGTCGGTCGTCAGCGGTCCCGCAGGCGCGACGTTCGGACCCGTGCTGGGTCTGATGGTGTTCGCCTACATCACCGCACGGCTGATCCTGTTCTCGACGGCGTGGGCGGCCACCTCGCGCGACAACATGCTCGCCGCGCCGGTGGATCCGCCCAACCCCGCTCAGATCACCACCCGGGTACAGGTCCGCGAAGGTGTCGGGGTGACCGGTGCGGTGGCCGCAGCGGCCGTGGGAGCGCTTGGCGCCGTTGGTCTTTCGCGTCTGCGTCGGCGTCAGTGACCCTGGCTCACCAACTGCAGCCCGACGACGCAACCCACGATGCCCACGATGAGCGCCACCTTGATCAGGGACGCACTCTCCTCGCCGGTCGCCAGTGAGTAGACGACCGTGAGCGCCGCCCCGACGCCCACCCATACGGCATAACCGGTGCCGACCGGCAGGTCGCGCAGCGCGTAGCCCAGACCGCCCATCGAGATCACCACGGCGACAAGGAAGACCGCGATGGGGGCGGGTCGGGTGAAACCTTCACTCTTGCTCAGGGCGATGGCCCACACCGCTTCGAAAGCGCCCGAGACGATGAGGATGAGCCAGGACACGATGCACCTCCACGCGCCGTCTTGTCGCTGGCCGGGTACGGTGCTGCTCGTCCGGTGTCATCTGGTGACATTGCCAGGGTAGCAAGCCGGTAGCGTCGCACTTGATGCCCTCGAAGAAGCCCCTGTCGACGTCGTGGACCCGGTCGATGGGTCTCGAGGTCCCGATCGTCAACGCCCCCATGGGCGGTGCGGCCGGGGGCCGGCTCGCCGCCGCCGTCTCCCGCGCCGGTGGCCTCGGCATGGTCGGCATGGGTAGCGCCAGCACCGCCGCGCAACTGGACGCCGAGCTGCGGGGCGTCGACGGGCTGGACCGCCCGTTCGGGATCGGCCTGGTCCACTGGGTCGCCGAGGCGCGCCCGGAACTGCTGGAGACGGCGTTGGCGGCGCGGCCGGCCCTGCTGTCGGTGAGCTTCGGCGACGACTTCGCGTGGGTGGCGCGCGTCCACGATGCCGGCATCGTGGCCGCCACCCAGGTCGGCACCGTCGCGGCGGCGCACCGGGCGGTCGACGCCGGCGTCGACGTCCTGGTGGCCCGCGGCGCCGAGGGCGGCGGCCACGGCGAGCCGCGGATCGGCACGCTGGCGTTGCTCACCGAGGTGCTCGACCGGGTCGACGTCCCGGTTCTCGCCGCGGGCGGGATCTCCTCCGCGCGCGGCCTCGCCGCCGTGCTGGCCGCGGGTGCGTCGGCGGCCTGGCTCGGCACCGTCTTCGCCGCCTGCCCCGAGGCGACGACGGATGCGGCGGCGCGGGCGGCCATACTGGCCGCGGACGGGGAGGCGACCACGCTGACCCGCACCTTCGACATCGACAGCGGCTACCCGTGGCCGGAACACCTGCCCGAACGGGTGCTGACCGACAGCGCGGGTGAGCCGACGCCGGTCAACGCCGGCGAGGGTGTCGGCATGGTGACGCACGCCGTGCCGGCCGCCGAGCTGATCGCGCGCCTGTGCGGTGACGCCGAAGCGCTGCTGCGCCGCTGGACGTGACGCGTCAGTGCTGAGGACGGCGGTTCAGTGAGCGGGCCGCCATGATCAGCGCGAACACGATGATGCTGCCGATCACCCCCACACCGACCCGCACGGGCATGGCGTCCGCCGCGGGCAGCACCGCCGCCGCCTGCGCCGCGGCCTCGGTCTCGGCGGTGTCGGGCTCCGGGCCCAGCGACGGATCCGGTTCGATCAGCGTGCCGACCTTGGTGCCCTGCGGCAGACCGAAGCCGTAGTCGAGCAGGCGGGCGGCCTGCTCCCACGGCGCGATCGGCTGGCGGGTGCCGCGCAGCAGCACCGCCACCAGCCGACGCCCGTCGCGTTCGGCACCGCCGACGAAGGTCTGGCCGGCGTCGTCGGTGAAGCCGGTCTTGCCGCCGAGGGCCCCCGGATAGTTGTAGAGCAGCTTGACGTCGTTCTCGATCGGGTACGGCGGATTGCCGTCGCGCCCCGGGAAGTCGTACGTGCGCGTCGACACGATCTCGGTGAAGGTCGGGTTGCGCCAGGCGTACCGGTAGAACAGCGCGAGGTCGTAGGCCGACGTGCTCATCCCCGGCCCGTCGAGGCCCGACGGGGTGGCCACGCGGGTGTCGCGGCCGCCGAGTTTGCTGGCCAGCTGGTTGAGTTTGAGCAGGGCGGTGTCCATCCCGCCGAGTTGGCGCGCGAGCGCGTGGGCGGCGTCGTTGCCCGAGTACATCATCAGCCCGTGCAGCAGATCGTTGACCGTGTAGACGCCGCCTTCGTCGACGCCGACGCGGGTTCCCTCGGCCGCCGCGTCTTCGGCGGTGCCCGGCACGGCCTTGGCGAGGTTGAGTTCCTCGAGTGACTGGACCGCCGTCAGCACCTTGATCACACTGGCCGGGCGGTGCCTGCCGTGCGGGTCACGCGCCGCGATCACGTCGCCGCTGTCCATATCGGCGACCAGCCACGCCTCGGCCGAGACGTCACCGGGTGCGGGTGGCGTGCCGGGGGCCGTGATGATGCCGCAGCCGGACAACGCGTGGCCACCGAGCGGGGTGCTGGGCACGGGCAGCGCGACGGGCGGGGCCTGCCCGGGTTTGGGCACCTCGGATGCGTCGATCGCGGGCGGCGTCGTCTCGCGGTACGGACAGGTCGCGGTCTGCGGGACAGGTTGGGCACCCGCACCCGGCGCTGCGACCAGTGCGGGTGCGACCAGCACCGCCACCGCCGCGGCCAGCGCGGCAGCGCGGGTCGAGAGGTTCCGTGAGGTCGCCATCAACGCGGACATTAAGGGATCGGCGACCCGTTCGCCCGGAGGCTCGCTGCGGCGTTCATCGCCCAAACGAACAAACGGGCGCAGAAGTGCGAGAGGTCGACGGCATTACGTCGATCTCGGCGCCGACAGTGTCAGAGCGTCACGTCGTCGAGGGCGACATGGGCCAGGGTCGACGCCCCGATGCACCCCATCCACAGCCGTCCGCCGGCCTCCACCAGCCCGGTCACCATGCCGAAGTCGGGATGCGTGGTCCGCAGGCCGCCGACCACCTCGCCGCTGTCCGGGTCGAACGCCACGGCCCAGACCTCGGCGGTGAGTTGCGGGGCGAACCGGTCGGGCAGCAGCCACAGCAGCTTGCGCAGCACCGGCGCGCGCGGCGCCAGCCCTTCCGCCGCGGCGTTGGGTGGGGAGACCATCGCGACCCAGATCCGCCCGCCGGAGCCGGTCGACAGATTGTCGGGATAGCCGGGCAGGTGGGAGACCAGCGGCGTGATCGTCCCGGCCTTCGGACCGGTCAGCCAGAACTTCGACAGCCTGCGGCCGAGCGTCTCGGCGAACACCAACGCCGAGCCGTCGGCCGTCACCGTCACGCCGTTGGTGAAGTACAGGCCGTCGGCCAGCGTCGTGACCGTGCCGTCGGCATCGCGGCGAAACAGGCCGCCCCGGCCACGCGCCTCCAGCGCCGCACCCTTGAAGTGCGCGTAGGTGAACGCGCTCGTCGACTCGGTGAAATAGATTGTGCCGTCGGCGGTTTCGGTGACATTGGAGCAGAACTGCAGGTGTCTGCCGTCGACCGCCTCGACCAGTGGCTCCAGCGCGCCGGTGTCCGGGTCGAGGGCGAGCAGCCCCCGCGGACTGTCGCAGATGAGCAGCCGTCCGTCGCGGGCGACGGCGAGCCCGAGCGGGCGGCCGCCGGTGTTCGCGACCACGGTCGGCTCACCGCCGCCGGGGGTCAGGCGCAGGATGCGGCCGTCGTCCACGCCGGTCCACAGCCGGCCCTGCGCGTCGACGACGACGTCCTCGGGTGCGTGACCGGGCACGGGAACGACGGTGACCGCGGGGGAGGGCAGTGCGGGCAGCTCCTCGACGGGCGGCGGCCGCCAGCGGACAGGAGAGATCGGCGGCTTGCGCGTTACGGCCACGCCGCCGACGCTACGCGGCGGTCAGCGTCTGTGGTCCGACTCGCCGAAACTGCTGCCAGATCACCGGATCCGCCGATTCGACGATCTCCCAGCAGTCTCGGCGGGCAATGTCAGAGCCTGCGGCCCGCTTCGCTCAACACGCCGTGCAGGATGTCGTAGATCGCGTCGAATTCCGCCTGACCACTGATCAGCGGCGGCGCCAGCTGAACCACCGGGTCGCCCCGGTCGTCGGCGCGGCAGTACAGGCCCGCATCCCACAGCGCCGGGGTCAGGAAACCGCGCAGCAGCCGCTCCGACTCCTCGTCGTCGAAGGTCTCCTTGGTCGCCTTGTCCTTCACGAGCTCGATGCCGTAGAAGAAACCCTCACCGCGGACATCGCCGACGATCGGCAGGTCGTAGAGCTTCTCGAGCGTGGACCGGAACGCCGGGGCGTTCTCCTTGACGTGGTCGTTGAGGCCCTCGCGTTCGAAGATGTCGAGGTTGGCCAGTGCCACCGCCGCGGAAACCGGATGCCCACCGAAGGTGTAGCCGTGCCCGAAGGTGGTCTTGCCGTCGTTGAACGGTTCGAACAGCCGGTCGCTGGCGATCATCGCGCCCAGCGGCGAGTAACCCGACGTCAGCCCCTTGGCGCTGGTGATGATGTCCGGTACGTAGCCGAAGTCGTCGCAGGCGAACATCGAACCGATGCGGCCGTACGCGCAGATCACCTCGTCGGACACCAGCAGCACGTCGTATTCGTCGCAGATCTCCCGGACCCGCTCGAAATAGCCTGGGGGAGGCGGGAAACAGCCACCCGCGTTCTGCACCGGCTCGAGGAAGACCGCCGCGACGGTGTCGGGGCCCTCGAATTCGATGGCCTCGGCGATGCGGTCGGCGCAGTACTGGCCGAAGGCCTTGACGTCGTGGGTATACGGTTCGGGCGCCCGGTAGAAGTTCGTGTTGGGTGCCCGGAAGCCGCCGGGGGTCAGCGGTTCGAACGGCGCCTTGAACGCCGGGATACCCGTGATCGCCAGCGCGCCCTGCGGGGTGCCGTGGTAGGCGATCGCGCGCGAAACCACCTTGTGCTTACCGGGTTTCCCGGTCAGCTTGAAATACTGCTTGGCCAGCTTCCACGCGCTCTCGACGGCCTCGCCGCCACCGGTGGTGAAGAAGACGCGGTTGAGATCACCCGGCGCGAAATTCGCGATGCGCTCGGCGAGCTCGATCGCCGGCGGGGTCGCATACGACCACAGCGGGAAGAACGACAGCGTCTCGGCCTGTTTGGCGGCGGCCTCGGCGAGTTCCTTGCGGCCGTGGCCGACCTGGACCACGAAGAGGCCCGACAGGCCGTCGATGTAGCTGCGGCCCTTGTCATCCCAGATGCGCACACCCTCGCCGCGGGTGATGATCGGCGGGGTGATGCCCTCGCCGTGGCGGGCGAAATGGCCCCACAGATGGCGGTTGGCTTTCGCCCCGAGTTCGGTCGTTATCGGTTCGTTGATATGGGTTTCAGTCATCGCGTTCCCCAATTGTACTGCTGCTTAACGAGTTTGAGGTAAACCAGAGTTTCGGTGGATATCACTCCCGGCAAGGCGCGGATTTTTGTGTTGAGGAGGTCGAGCAGGTCGTCGTCGTCCTCGCAGACCACCTCGGCGATCACGTCGAACGAGCCCGCGGTGAGCACCACATAATCGACCGACGACATCGCGGCGAGCTTCTCGGCGATGTGTGTGGTGTCGCCGGTGCAGCGGATACCGATCATCGCCTGACGCGCGAAGCCCAGTTGCATGGGGTCCGTCACGGCGACGATCTGCATGACGCCGGCGTCGACCATGCGCTGGACGCGCTGGCGCACCGCGGCCTCCGACAGTCCCACGGCCTTGCCGATGCCGGCGTAGGACCGTCGCCCGTCCTGCTGCAGCTTCTCGATGATCGCCTTGGACAGCTCGTCGAGCTGGAAGTACGCGCCGGGGCGCGACTGGCTCACGCGCAGCGACACCGGCTGAATGTCGTGCTCGCCCTCAGGGTTGGCCATATGTGGCATTGTGCACGGAATTCGTCGTATGGGGCAACCAGATCTATGAAATCAATCGTCTAAACCGTGTGGCTATGCGAGATGCGTAGCAACGCCGACGGTGTTCGGTTAGCTTTGGACCCATGACAGCGCTTGTGTCGAACGCTTCGACGTCCCACTCACTGGCCAGCAGCTGGATCGACGGGGCGCCGGTCACCACCGGCGGCGGGTCCTTCCAGATCGTCAACCCCGCGACCGGGGCGGTCGTCACCGAATACGCGCGTGCGGCCAACGTCGACGTCGACGTGGCGGTGGCGGCAGCACGGGCGGCGTTGCGGGGCTGGGCGACGGCGACGCCGGCTGAGCGGTCGGCGGTGCTGGGCAGGTTGGCCAAACTGGCCGACGAGCACGCCGAGGTGTTGGTGGCCGAGGAGGTGAGTCAGACCGGCAAGCCGGTGCGGCTGGCGCGCGAGTTCGACGTACCCGGCAGCGTGGACAACATCGACTTCTTCGCCGGTGCCGCCCGCCACCTGGAGGGCAAGGCCACCGCGGAGTACTCGGGCGACCACACGTCGAGCATCCGGCGGGAGGCCATCGGCGTCGTCGCCACAATCACGCCGTGGAACTACCCGCTGCAGATGGCGGTCTGGAAGGTGCTGCCCGCGCTGGCCGCCGGCTGCACCGTGGTGATCAAACCGTGTGAACTGACCCCGCTGACCACGCTGACGCTGGCCCGGCTGGCCGGCGAGGCGGGTCTGCCTCCCGGGGTGCTGAATGTGGTGACCGGGTTGGGCGCCGACGTGGGGACCGCGCTCGCCGGCCATCCCGGCGTGGATCTGGTGACGTTCACCGGATCGACGGCGGTGGGCCGCAAGGTCATGTCGGCGGCCGCGGTGCACGGCCATCGCACCCAGTTGGAGCTGGGTGGGAAGGCGCCGTTCGTGGTGTTCGACGACGCCGACCTCGACGCCGCGATCCAGGGTGCGGTCGCCGGTGCGTTGATCAACTCCGGTCAGGACTGCACGGCCGCGACCCGGGCGATCGTCGCGCGCGACCTCTACGACGACTTCGTCGCCGGGGTGGCCGAGGTGATGGGCAAGATCGTCGTCGGCGATCCGCAGGACCCCGACACCGATCTGGGCCCGCTGATCTCGACGGCCCACCGCGACAAGGTGGCGGGCATGGTGTCGCGGGCGCCCGGTGAGGGCGGCCGCGTCGTCACCGGCGGGACGATCCCGGACCTGCCCGGCTCGTTCTACCGGCCGACGCTGATCGCCGACGTCGACGAGCGCTCCGAGGTGTACCGCGACGAGGTCTTCGGGCCGGTGCTCACCGTGCGCTCGTTCACCGACGACAACGATGCGCTGCGGCAGGCCAACGACACCGACTACGGGCTGGCGGCGTCGGCGTGGACGCGTGACGTCTACCGCGCGCAGCGGGCGTCCCGCGAGATCAACGCCGGGTGTGTGTGGATCAACGACCACATCCCGATCATCAGCGAGATGCCGCACGGCGGTGTCGGTGCCTCCGGCTTCGGCAAGGACATGAGCGACTACTCCTTCGAGGAGTACCTGACCATCAAACACGTGATGAGCGACATCACCGGGGTGGCCGACAAGGAGTGGCACCGGACGGTGTTCAAGAAGCGGAGCGGATTGAACCATTAGCTCCGTCAAGAAGCGGAGCGGATTGAACCATTAGCTCCGTCAAGAAGCGGAGCGGATTGAACCATTAGCTCCGTCAAGAAGCGGTAGTCAGAAGCGGTAGTCAGCAGTCGAGGTGCACGATGGCGGTCGACACGATCCTGTTGGCGACCGCCAGGGAGGCTCCCGAGTGCTCGAGGTGCTGCTGCACCATCGGCACGATCTGCGACGAGCCCATACCGCTGGCGGCCGCCCGGCACGCCCAGTAGCCCTCCCGCAGCAGCTGGTCGGTCGTGAGGAAGGCGAACTGCGGCTGCAACGCCAGCAGGGCCGATTCGTCGGCGGCCGCGGGTGGTGCCAAGCCCAGGGCCGCCGCCGCGACCGCGATCGAGGGGATGAGGACTCGGACCATGGTGGCCACCTCCGCGCTGGCGCCGCTGGGTGTCCCCAGGATTCTCACCCGTGGGTGAGCGCAAACCTCGCCGATCCGGCGAATTCCCTGTCTGGGACGGGGCTTGCGGGGCCGCCGGTTTCGCTGCGCGGCCGGGTGAGCCGATGCAGCGCCCATGCCGCGGGCACCGTGCACAACAGGGTCAACGTGAACAGTCCCGCGAGCGGACCGCCGAACAACGGCCAGTCCAGCACGTTGATCAGCACGGCCATCACGAGCACGTGCAGCAGGAACAGCTCGTAGGAGATCTCGCCGAGCCAGGTCATCGGTCTGCTGCCCAGCACGCGCTCGTAGAGTCCGCCACCGCCGAGCACCAGGGGCGCGACCAGAAGGGTGGCGACTCCCGCGTAGAGGAGGCTCTTCGTCAGCGGCGCCCACAGCGGCACCGGTCCCATCGTGATCTCCCCGGCGAGCGGTGTGCAGACGATCAGGAAGAGCGCTGTCGCCACTGGTAACGCCACGGCGGCCCGGCAGCGGATCCCCAGGGAGCGCAGAACCGCCAGCCCCATACCGCCGGCGAACCACCAGAGGTGCGCTGGGAGCCACATCCCGGCGGAGTTCGGCAGCCAGTCGGTGGTGAGTACGACGATCAAGAACACAGGGCTGACGGCGGCCATGGCGGCCAACCCCGTCAGTAGCCGCGCGGGGCGCCACGTCCGGCGGCTCCACACCACCAGCAGCGCATAGGCCAGCGCCGGCAGCGCCGCATAGAACGACACCTCGACGGCGAGGCTCCACGTTTGCGACAGGCCGTGATGCATGTGGGTCAGCAGGTAATCGTGGGTGTAGATCTGCGTGAGCGTGAGGTGGCGCAGCAGCCCCGTCCACGTCTGTCCCGGCGTCGGTTCGGCGGGCCACAGCGCCCACACCACGTAGACCACGCACACCGTGACGAGATACGCGGGCACGATGCGGCGGATGCGGCGCCGTGCGTACCTACCGACCCGCGGTTCGGGCCGCCCCTCGGCGGCCGCGCGCACCCACGGCCGGAACAACAGGTAGCCGGACAGCACGAAGAAGACGGCGACACCGATCTCCAGCCGCGCGTAGACGAACCCGAGGAATCCGTGCGAGAGGCTGCCGGTGGCGAACGCCGCGTGGGTGCCCAGCACGAGAAGCGCCGCCACGGCCCGCAACCCCGTGAGCGACGCGACCCGGTCCGACCGCAACAGCACCCGGTGAAGCTACTGGAAGTACCGTTTCGTTTCCTGACCGGGTGCTGTGCGGAGCCTGAGCAAACAGCAAAAGTTCCTCAGCTTCGGTCCGAGCAGGTGGATCGAGGGCGCCGATCTGTCATGATCAATTCGTGGGATCCGGATCGCATCCGGACTGCCCGTCGGAGTTCGACGTCCTCTCGCCCGCACCACCCGCCGACGCGATCAGGTCCCGGGGATGACGACCACCGACGTCGCTCCGGGACAGGATCAGAAGAAGGTCAGCCTGCCGACGCTGACCGCGATGGTGGTCGGGTCCATGGTGGGCTCCGGCGTATTCCTGTTGCCCCGCCGCTTCGGTGCCGAGACAGGCGTGTTCGGGGCGGTCATCGCGTGGACCATCGCGGGCACCGGCATGTTGATGCTGGCGTTCGTGTTCCAGCGGTTGGCCGTGCGCAGACCCGAACTCGACGCCGGTATCTACGCCTACGCGAAGGCCGGATTCGGCGACTACGTCGGCTTCAACGCGGCATTCGGCTTCTGGGCATCGGCGTGCGCGGGCAACACGTCCTACTGGGTGCTGATCACCGCGACCGCCAGCGAGCTGTTCCCCGAACTCGGGGCCGGCGACACCGTGCTGGCGGTCGTCGTGTCGAGCATCGGGGTGTGGACCTTCCACCTGCTGATCCTGCAGGGAGTGAAAGAGGCCGCTGTCATCAACCGGATCGTCACCATCGCGAAGGTGGTGCCGATCCTGGTCTTCATCGTGCTGGCGCTGGTGCTGTTCGACGGCGGCTACTTCGCCGACAACTTCTGGGGCGGCGGCGACCGGACGTTCGCCTCGGTCTTCGAACAGGCCAAGGGCACGATGCTGATCACGGTGTTCGTGTTCCTCGGGATCGAGGGCGCCAGCGTCTATTCGCGATACGCCAGGAAGCGGTCCGACGTCGGGCGTGCCACGGTCATCGGCTTTCTCGGTGTGCTGGGCGTCTTCGCGCTGGTGACCCTCGTCTCCTACGGCGCGCTGCCGCGCGAGCAGCTGGCCGCGGCGGATCAGCCGTCGATGGCTTCGGTCCTCGAGTCACTGGTCGGGCCGTGGGGTGCGGTCTTCATCAAGGCCGGCGTGGTCCTGTCGGTGCTGGGTGCCTACCTGGCGTGGACGCTGATGTCGGCCGAGATCCTCTACATCCCCGCCAGGGCCAACGACATGCCGCGCTTCCTGACGAAGGTCAACGCCAAGGGTGCACCGGTCGCCGCCCTGTTCATGGCGACCGGTCTGGTGCAGTTGCTGATCATCGTCAAGCTTTTCGTCTCCAACGCTCTCGACTTCATGCTCGACCTGACGGCATCGCTCGCGCTCATCCCGTATCTGCTGGCCGCCGGCTACGCGCTCAAACTCACCGTCACGCGGGAGACCTACGACGACCGGCGATCGCTGCGCGCCGATATGACGTTCGCCGCCGTGGCCACGGCCTACACCGCCTTCCTGGTCTATGCCGCCGGACTCGGCCACCTGCTGCTGTCCTGCATCCTCTACGCGCCAGGCGCGGCGCTGTACATCGTCGCGCGACGGGAGAAGAAGCTGCGGGTCTTCACCGTCGCCGAGACGGTGCTGTTCGCCGCCATCGTGATCGGCGCCGTGGCGGGCGTCGTATCGCTGGCGACAGGAGCGATGACACTCTGACGAAGGAGCTCGTCGATGAACGATCCCGCCACCTACGGTGTGCACTCCGAAGTGGGCAAACTGCGCAAGGTGCTGGTCTGTGCCCCCGGGCTGGCGCACGAGCGGCTGACCCCGTCCAACTGCGACGCGCTGCTCTTCGACGACGTGCTGTGGGTGCAGAACGCCCGCCGCGATCACTTCGACTTCGTCGCCAAGATGCGCGACCGCGGCGTGGAAGTGGTCGAGCTGCACGATCTGCTGACACAGACGATGCAACTCCCCGAGGCCAGGACGTGGCTGCTGGACCGCAAGATCGTCGCGAACGAGGTGGGGCCCGGTCTGGTCGACGACACTCGCGCATACCTGGACTCCCTGGAGCCGCGCCGGTTGACCGAACTCCTCATCGGGGGCATGTCGACCGTCGATCTGCCCGCCGACATGCGGTCGGGCTACCTGGCCCTGGCACGCGAATCCCTCGGCGTCGCCGAATATCTCATGCCGCCGCTGCCCAACACGCTCTACACCCGGGACACCACGTGCTGGATCTACGGTGGCCTGACGCTGAACCCGCTGTTCTGGCCCGCCCGTCACGACGAGACCCTGCTGATGAAGGCGATCTACCAGTTCCATCCCGACTACGTGGGCGCGCGGGTGTGGTGGGGCGACCCCGAAAGGTCCTGGGGGACAGCCACCCTCGAAGGAGGTGACGTGCTGATACCGGGCGGCGGTGTGGTGCTGATCGGGATGAGTGAACGCACCTCCCGTCAGGCGATCACCCAGGTGGCCGCCGAACTGTTCAAGCACGGCGCGGCAGCACACATCGTCGTGGCGGGTATGCCGAAACTGCGCTCCGCCATGCACCTCGACACCGTGTTCACCTTTGCCGACCGCGACGTGGTCACCATCTACCCGCACATCGTCGACGCGATCCACACCTTCTCGCTGCGCCCGTCCGACAACGCGATCGGTGTCGACGTCATCGAGGAGGACAAGCCGTTCGTCGAGGTGGTGGCCGCCGCACTCGACGTCGGATCGCTGCGCGTCGTCGAAACCGGGGGCACCGCATACGAATCGGAGCGCCAGCAGTGGGACAGCGGCAACAACCTGGTGGCGATCGAACCCGGTGTCGTGATGGCCTACGACCGCAACACCCGGACCAACACACTGCTGCGCCAGGCGGGGATCGAGGTGATCACGATCGTGGGCGCGGAGCTGGGCCGCGGGCGGGGCGGCGGTCACTGCATGACCTGCCCGATCATCCGCGATCCGTGACGGTCCTACACTCACCCCTATGACCGCCAGTGCGCGGGTCGACGAGTTCGAGAGCCTGCGGCCGTATCTGCTGTCCGTCGCCTACCGTCTGACGGGCACATTGGCCGACGCCGAGGACGCCGTTCAGGACGCCTGGCTGCGGTGGCAGGGCAGCGGAGACGGAACCGAGATCGCCGATCTGCGCGCATGGCTGACCACGGTGGTGAGCCGGCTCAGCCTCGACCGGTTACGGTCGGCGGCGCACCGGCGGGAGACCTATGTCGGCCAGTGGCTGCCGGAGCCGGTGGTCACCGGCTTCGACGGCGCCGATCCACTCGCCGCGGTAGTGGCCGCCGACGACGCCCGGTTCGCCGCCATGGTGGTGCTCGAGCGGCTCACCCCCGATCAGCGGGTCGCGTTCGTCCTGCACGACGGGTTCGCGGTGCCATTCCCCGAGATCGCCGACGTGCTCGGCATCAACGCGGCCGCCGCGCGTCAGCTGGCGTCCCGAGCCCGGCGGGCCGTCGCATCGGCACCGCCGCCGGTCAGCGACGACGCCACCCACGCCGAGGTGGTCGGCGCGCTGATGGCGGCGCTGGCCGCCGGCGACATGGAAGCCGTTGTGCGGCAATTGCATCCGGACGTCACCTTCACCGGTGACTCCAACCGTCGTGCGCCCACCGCGGCGCGCGTCATCCACGGTGCCGACAAGGTGGCCCGGTTCCTGTTCGGGCTGGCACGGCGGTACGGGCCGGGGTGGCTGGAGTCCGGTCAGCCCGCACTGGTCAACGGTCAGCTCGGGAGCTGGACGCCGGGCACCCCGGCCCGCGACGGCTATCCGGAGATGATGCCGCGGGTGACGGCGTTGGCCGTGCGCGACGGCAAGGTCTGCGCCGTGTGGGACGTCGCCAACCCGGACAAGTTCACGGGGTCGCCCCTTCGTCGGTGACATAATCTTCGCGCGAGCGCTCATCGGCTACATGCTCTTCGCGCAAGCGCTCATCGGCTACATGCTCTTCGCGCAAGCGCTCATCGGCGGCCCAGGGTACCCGGCACGCATCCGTACTGAACCCCTGTTCGGTGATGCCCAGCGCCGCGTACATCCGGGCCCGCATGTTCTCCACGCCGATCTGATAGGTCAGCTCGATCACCCCCGCATCGCCGAATCTGCGGCGCAGGTCGGCCACCTGGTCGTCGGTGACGCTGTGCGGGTCGGTGGTCATCGCGTCGGCGTAGGCGATGGCCGCCCGTTCGTCGTCGGTGTAGCGCGATGAGGTGGCGTAGTCGTCGATGTGCTGGAGCCGGTCGACGTCGAGGCCGTCGAGGCGCTGCAACATCGAACCGAAGTCCACACACCACGAGCAGCCGATCGTGCGGGCCGTCCAGAACACGGCGAGTTCGCGCACGCTGGTGGGCAGTGTCTTCGAGCCGGACTGCACCAGCCCCTCGTGCACCACGTTGGCGATCATGAGGCGCGGATGGTGCGCGGCGACGGCGAAGGGTTCGGGCACCTCGCCGAAGCGGCGCTTGGCGACCCGATAGAACAGTTTGGTCAGCAGCGAGGCACGCTGCGGCGGTACGGGTTCGATGCGTGTTGTCGTCATACTGTGCAGACGAGGCAGCCCGCGGAAGTGTGACGGCGCCCCTTGCTCGCGGATCCGGAAGACGCTCCGGCCTCCGACGACGTCGGCGTTTCAGGTCCGCGGAGCGGTCGCATCGCGTACGTGGGCCACGATCAGGTCGTACATGCGCCGGGTCACGTCGGTGTTGTCGCTCAGGATGTTGTAGCCGTGGTCGACGCCGATGACGTCGTGATGGCGCACCAGCGAGCCCGCGGCGTCCAGCTTGGCGGCGTACCGGACGCCTTCGTCGCGAAGCATGTCGTACTCGGTGGTGATGACCACCGCGGGGGCGATCCCGGCGAGGTGGTCGGCGTTGGACCCCCACGCCGGCGAGGCGAGGCGGTGTTCGCGGTCCTCGCGCCGCGGAATGTAGGCCGTATCGAAGACCTCGGCCATCCAGGGTTTGAGAACGGCTCGGCCGCCCAGCGGTGAGCGCTTCTTCGCCGCCGGTGTCACCAGGTCCAGCGGCGCATAGTGCAGCATCTGCAGCGCAATCTCCGGGCCCCCTTCTTCGAGGGCCATCCGGCTGACCGCGGCCGACAGGTTCCCGCCGGCGCTCTGCCCGCCGACGCACAACCGGCTGCCATCCCAGTCCCGGTCCGCGGCGGCGGCCCACCGCACCACGTCGAGCAACTGTTCGGCCGCGGCGGGAAACCGGTGACCGGGCGCGAGCACGTAGTCGGTGTTGACGACCACCACCCCGGCGTGCGCGGCCAGGTAGCGGCACCACGGGTCGTCCTGTTTCGGGTGGCCGACGACGAAACCACCGCCGTGGATGTTGACGTAGACGCCGGGACGGCCGGTCGCCGAGCCCGGCGGCCGGTAGATGGTCACCGCGGTGGGGCCGTGCCGGGTGGCGACGACGTCGGTGCTGGTATCGCCCTCGATGTCGGGGAAACGCACGCCCGGTCTCGGTTCGGTGTTGAAGGCTCGGGCGAACAGGCGGGCCACGCCGTCGGCGACGGGCTGCCAGGACAGTATCGACACTGCGCTCCTCTCAGAGGTGGCCCGGGGCGAGCGGCCGCCCGCTCCCGTCATCTCTGTACTTGTGACAACGCCGAGAAGAGCGTTTCCGGTTCGCACGCGTGAGGTCGCCCAGCGCCCAGCAGACACAGAATCGCCCTCTCCCGTGCGGAAGAGGGCGATTCTGTGTCTGCTCGCGGGGAGTCAGCGCGCGAACATCAACGCGCGCTTGACCTCCTGGATCGCCTGCGTGATCTGGATGCCGCGCGGGCACGCCTCGGTGCAGTTGAACGTCGTGCGGCAGCGCCACACCCCGTCGGCCTCGTTGAGGATGTCGAGGCGTTCGGCCGCACCCTCGTCGCGGCTGTCGAAGATGAACCGGTGGGCGTTGACGATGGCGGCCGGGCCGACGTAGCTGCCCTCGGTCCAGTAGATCGGGCAGCTGGTGGTGCACGCCGCGCACAGGATGCACTTGGTGGTGTCGTCGTAGCGGGCGCGGTCGACCTGGCTCTGGATGCGTTCCTTGGTCGGCGGGTTCCCGCTGGTCATCAGGTACGGCTTGACCGCGCGGTAGGCGTCGAAGAACGGCTCCATGTCGACGACGAGGTCCTTCTCCACGGGCAGCCCGCGGATCGGCTCGATCGTGATGGTCAGCTGCTTCTTCGGATTCTTGGGCAGCATGTCGCGCATCAGCACCTTGCACGCCAACCGGTTGACCCCGTTGATCCGCATGGCGTCCGAGCCGCACACGCCGTGCGCGCAGGAGCGCCGGAACGTGAGCGTGCCGTCGAGGTACCACTTCACGTAGTGGAGCAGGTTGAGCAGCCGGTCGGTGGGCAGGCACGGCACCCGGAAACTCTGGAAGCCGGCGGCGTCGGGATTCTCCGGGTTGAACCGGGCGATCTTCAGCGTCACCATCACCGCGCCCTCGGGCACGGGCGGTGTGGTGGCTTCGTCCTTGGTGATTGCGGGTGCGCTCATCAGTATTTCCGCTCCATCGGCTCATACCGGGTCTGCACCACGGGCTTGTAGTCCAGGCGCACGTCGGAGAGCAGGTCGGTGCCCTCCTTGTAGGCCATGGTGTGGCGCATGTAGTTGGTGTCGTCGCGGTTCGGGTAGTCCTCGCGGGCGTGGCCGCCTCGGGACTCCTTGCGGTTCAGCGCGCCGACGACGGTGACCTCGGCCAGCTCCAGCAGGAAGCCCAGCTCGATGGCCTCGAGCAGGTCGCTGTTGTACCGCTTGCCCTTGTCCTGCACGGTGATCCGCGAGTAGCGCTCCTTGAGCGCGTGGATGTCCGTCAGCGCCTGCTTGAGCGTCTCCTCGGTGCGGAACACCGCGGCGTTGTTGTCCATCGACTGCTGCAGGGCGCCGCGGATGTCGGCGACGCGCTCGTTGCCGTGCTCGGAGAGGATGTCGCCGACCCAGCCGACCACCATCTCGGCGGGCCGCTCGGGCATGTCGACGAAATCGTGGCCGTTGGCGTAATTCGCCGCGGCGATACCGGCGCGGCGGCCGAACACGTTGATGTCGAGCAGCGAGTTGGTGCCCAGCCGGTTGGCGCCGTGCACCGACACGCACGCGCACTCGCCCGCGGCGTAGAGGCCCGGCACGATCGTGGTGTTGTCGCGCAGCACCTGGCCGTTGACGGTGGTCGGGATGCCGCCCATCACGTAGTGACAGGTCGGGTACACCGGCACCAGTTCCTTGACCGGGTCGACTCCCAGATAGGTGCGGGCGAATTCGGTGATGTCGGGCAGCTTGGCCTCGAGCACGTCCTCGCCGAGGTGGCGCACGTCGATGTAGACGTAGTCCTTGTTCGGCCCGGCGCCGCGGCCCTCGAGCACCTCGAGCACCATCGACCGGGCGACGATGTCACGTGGCGCGAGGTCGACGATCGTCGGCGCGTACCGCTCCATGAACCGTTCGCCGTCGCCGTTGAGCAGCCGGCCGCCCTCACCGCGGACGGCCTCGGAGATGAGGATGCCCAGCCCCGCCAGACCCGTCGGGTGGAACTGGTGGAACTCCATGTCCTCCAGCGGCAGGCCCTTGCGGAAGATGATGCCCAGGCCGTCGCCGGTGAGCGTGTGCGCGTTGGAGGTGGTCTTGTACATCCGGCCGGAACCGCCGGTCGCGAACACGATCGCCTTGGCGTGGAAGACGTGGATGTCACCGGTCGCCAGTTCGTAGGCGATGACGCCGGTGGCCACCGGGCCGCCGGGGGTCTCGGTCAGCGAGATGTCCAGCGCGTAGAACTCGTTGAAGAACTGCACGTCGTGCTTGACGCAGTTCTGGTAGAGCGTCTGCAGGATCATGTGGCCGGTGCGGTCGGCGGCGTAGCAGGCGCGACGCACCGGGGCCTTGCCGTGGTCGCGGGTGTGCCCGCCGAAGCGGCGCTGGTCGATGCGGCCCTCGGGGGTGCGGTTGAACGGCATCCCCATCTTCTCGAGGTCGAGGACGGCGTCGATGGCTTCCTTGCACATGATCTCGACGGCGTCCTGGTCGGCGAGGTAGTCGCCGCCCTTGACGGTGTCGAAGGTGTGCCACTCCCAGTTGTCCTCTTCGACGTTGGCCAGCGCGGCGCACATGCCGCCCTGGGCTGCGCCGGTGTGGCTGCGGGTCGGGTACAGCTTGGTCAGCACCGCGGTGCGCGCACGAGGGCCGGCCTCGACCGCGGCGCGCATACCCGCGCCACCCGCGCCGACGATGACGACGTCGTAGCGATGTTCAACAATCATGGGCTGCGTCCTTAAGAGATGTTCGCGTCGAACGTCAACAGCACATAGGTGCCGAGAACGAGGATGAAGATCATCGACAGCGCCAGCAGCGAGTTGAGCCAGAACCGCGTCGAGTCCTTGCGGGCGTAATCGGAGATGATCACGCGCAGGCCGTTACCGCCGTGCAGCTGGGCCAGCCACAACAGCAGCAGATCCCAGGTCTGCCAGAACGGCGACGACCACCGCTCGGCGACGTAGTTGAAGTCGATCCGGTACACGCCGTCCTGCCACATCAGCATGATGAAGAGGTGGCCCAGCGCCAGGAACACCAGCACCAGCCCGGAGAACCGCATGAACAGCCATGCGTACTTCTCGAAGTTCGGCATACCGCCGGGGCGCTTGGGCGCGCGCGGGTTGTCCAGGCTCGGCGGCCGGTCGTGGCTGCGCTGCAGCACCGGCGCCGGTCCGCCGCGATCGCTGATGTGGTCGTAGGGATTCTCGGCCATCACAGGAACCTCTCCGCCATGTGCATTCCGATCACGCCGACCGACGCGATCATGACTGTGATGAACACGCCCGCCACCACCCACAGCATCTGCCGCTGGTAGCGCGCGCCCTTGGACCAGAAGTCGATGAGGATGACCCGGATGCCGTTGAGGGCGTGGTAGAGCACCGCGCCGACCAGGCCGATCTCCATGAGGCCGATGATCGGGGTCTTGTAGGTCTCGATGACGGCGTTGTAGGCCTCGGGGCTCACCCGCACCAGGGCGGTGTCGACCACGTGGACGAACAGGAAGAAGAAGATCGCCGCGCCGGAGATGCGGTGCAGCACCCACGACCACATCCCCGGGTCACCGCGGTACAGGGTGCGGCGGCGGGACGGTTTGGATCGCGGCGACGGAACGTCGGCATCCGCTGTTGTCGCAGTACTCATTGGTCCTCCAACGCCATCGGTGGACGTTTGGGGCGGGTACGAGAACCTCTGCTGGCCTGCACCACTGCCCCAAACCTCGGGGCGACTCTAAACCCCTTTGTACTGCCGAACGAACTAGCGTGTTGCCGTATGCCCCGCTCAGAGGGCAAAAGTTAGGGTTGCCTATCCGTTACCCCCGGTCCCGTGGCCCGATTTTCGGAATGCATTCAGAGGCGAAGTAAAGGAGCTCCGATGTCTCCAGAAATCGACTGGGAGATGTTGCGCCGCAAGGCAATTGACGCGTCTGCGCTGGCTTACGCCCCGTATTCGGGATTTCCCGTCGGGGCGGCGGCACTGGTCGACGATCACCGGATGGTGGCCGGATGCAATGTGGAGAATGTCTCATATGGCCTGGGTCTCTGTGCGGAGTGCGCTGTGGTCTGCGCCCTGCATTCGAGCGGTGGCGGACGGCTGATCGCACTGTCCTGCGTGGGCCCTGACGCCGAGGTGCTGATGCCGTGCGGACGCTGCCGCCAGCTGCTTCTCGAACACGGCGGACCGGATCTGCTCATCGACCATCCAGCCGGCCCGCGGCCACTGCGCGCACTGCTGCCGGACGCCTTCGGACCCGACGATCTGGCTCGGCGCCACCGCCTGCCGGAGGAGGAAAAGCCGTGACGGAGTTGATCTTCGAATCGCAGGGCGGGTGGTCGCACCTCGATGCGCCGACCGTCATCCGGGCCAAACGCGACGGCGGCGTGCTCTCCGACGAGGCGATCGACTGGGTGATCGACGGCTACACCCGCGGTCAGGTGGCCGACGAACAGATGTCGGCGCTGCTGATGGCGATCTTCCTGCGCGGGATGACCGGCGGCGAGATCGCCCGCTGGACCGCGGCGATGGTGGCGTCGGGGGAGCGGTTCGACTTCACCGACCTGCGCCGGGAGGGCCGTCCGCTGGCGCTCGTCGACAAACACTCCACCGGCGGGGTCGGCGACAAGATCACCATCCCGCTGGTGCCGGTGGTGATGGCCTGCGGCGGCGCGGTGCCGCAGGCGGCGGGCCGTGGGCTCGGGCACACCGGCGGCACCCTCGACAAGCTGGAGGCCATCCCCGGGTTCTCGGCCGAACTGACCAAATCGCAGATCCGCCAACAACTCAGCGAGATCGGCGCGGCGATCTTCGCCGCGGGCGAGCTCGCCCCGGCCGACCGCAAGATCTACGCGCTGCGCGACGTCACCGCCACCACCGAATCGCTGCCGTTGATCGCCAGCTCGGTGATGAGCAAGAAGATCGCCGAGGGCGCCCGTGCGCTGGTGCTCGACACCAAGGTCGGGTCGGGCGCCTTCCTGCCGGAGGAGGCCCGGGCCCGCGAACTGGCCCGCACCATGGTCGAGTTGGGCGAGGCGCACGGACTGGTGACCCGCGCCCTCCTGACCGACATGTCGGCACCGCTGGGCCGTGCCGTCGGCAACGCCGTCGAGGTCGTCGAGTCGCTGGAGGTGCTGGCCGGCGGCGGACCCGCCGACGTGGTGGAGCTGACGCTGGCGCTGGCCGCCGAGATGCTCGATGCCGCCGGCCTGGACGGCAAGGACCCCGCCGAGACGCTGCGCGACGGCACCGCGATGGACTGCTTCCGCGCCCTCGTCGCGGCCCAGGGCGGTGACGTTCGCGCGTTGGCGGCCGACGCGTTGCCCATCGGTGTCCACACCGACACCGTCACGGCGCCGCGCGGTGGCACCATGGGGGACATCGACGCGATGGCGGTGGGTCTGGCGGTGTGGCGGCTCGGGGCGGGCCGCTCGGCACCCGGTGAGCAGGTGCAGTTCGGCGCCGGACTCCGTATCCACCGCCATCCCGGCGAACCGGTGCGCGCGGGCGAGCCGCTGTTCACGCTCTACACCGACACCCCGGAACGCCTCGGGCCCGCGCGCGCCGAACTCGACCGCGGCTGGAGCGTGGGGGAGAACACCCCGCCGCACCGGCCGCTGATCATCGATCGGATCACCACGACGGTCTGACGAGTGAGGAGTATGTGCCGATGACGACACCGCTGACCCTGGACACCATCCGGCAGGCGCCCAAGGCGCTGCTGCACGATCACCTCGACGGCGGTCTGCGGCCGTCGACGGTGCTCGAGCTGGCCGCGCAGACCGGTTACGACGACCTGCCCGCCGACGACGTCGACGAACTGGCGACGTTCTTCCGCACCGCCGCCCACAGCGGTTCTCTGGTGCGCTACCTGGAACCGTTCGCCCACACCGTCGGCGTGATGCAGTCGCCCGAGGCCCTGCATCGGGTGGCGTTCGAATGCGTGGAGGACCTCGCCGAGGACAACGTCGTCTACGCCGAGGTCCGCTTCGCGCCCGAACTGCACATCGAGGGCGGAATGAGCCTCGACCAGGTGGTCGATGCCGTCCTCGCCGGTTTCGCCGACGGTGAGAAGGCGGCCGCCAGTGCCGGCCGCACGATCACGGTGCGCTGTCTGGTCACCGCCATGCGCCACGCCGCGCGCTCACGGGAGATCGCCGAGCTGGCCATCCGGTTCCGCGACCGCGGCGTGGTCGGGTTCGACATCGCCGGGGCGGAGGCGGGCTACCCGCCCACCCGCCACCTCGACGCGTTCGAGTACATGCGGGGCAACAACGCGCGCTTCACGATTCACGCCGGCGAGGCCTTCGGCCTGCCGTCCATCCACGAGGCCATCGCGTTCTGCGGCGCCGACCGGCTGGGCCACGGCGTGCGCATCGTCGACGACATCACCGTCGCCCCCGACGGGCAGGTGAAGCTGGGCCGGCTGGCCCACATCCTGCGCGACAAGCGGATCCCGCTGGAGCTGTGCCCGAGCTCCAACGTGCAGACCGGCGCGGTCGCCAGCATCGCCGAGCATCCGTTCGATCTGCTGGCCCGCACCCGGTTCCGGGTCACGGTCAACACCGACAACCGGTTGATGAGCGACACCACGATGAGTCAGGAGATGCTGCGTCTGGTCGAGGCGTTCGGCTACGGCTGGAGCGATCTGGCGCGGTTCACCATCAACGCGATGAAATCGGCGTTCATCGCATTCGACGAACGGCTCGCGCTGATCGACGACGTGATCAAGCCGCGCTACGCCGTGCTGGCCGGGTGAGCGACGACCGTCGGCTCGACCCGTCGCAGCGCCGCGCCTGGCTGGCCTACATGCGCGTGTACCACCGGCTCGAATACGAGATGAACCGGCAGCTGCAGAGCGACACCGGGTTGTCGCTGGCCGACTACACGGTGCTCAACGCCCTGACCAACGCGCCGCGCGACCGGGCCCAGGTCAACGTGTTGGCGACGACGATCGGGTGGGAACGCAGCAGACTCTCGCACCACCTGCAGAGGATGAGCCGGCGGGGGCTCGTCGAGCGGTTGGCGTCGGAGGGCGACCGGCGGGCGACCGATGTCGTGCTGACCGACCACGGCCGCCGGGAGTTCGAGGCCGCCGCGCCCGGCCACGCCGCCCGGGTGAAGGAGTTGTTCTTCGCCGATCTGACTGCTGCGCAGGACAACACGCTCGCGGACATCCTCGAAGCGGCGTACGAGTCCATCCTGCGGCACGGCACGCTGCCGCGGCCCGACATCGACGAGGACCGGCCGCGGCAGCCGTGACTCAGACCTGTACCGCGCCGCCGTCGACGAACAGTTCACCGCCGGTCGCGAAGCTGCTCTGATCCGAAGCCAGGAACACCACGGCTGCGGCGACCTCCTCGGGCCTGCCGAGGCGGCCCAGGGGGATGGCGGCGACCATTTCGTCGAGCATGGGCTGTTCCTGACCGCTCGGAGCGAGTCCCTTGAGCCCCGGCGTCTCGGTCGAACCCGGTGCCACGGTGTTGACGCGGATGCCGCGGGCGGCCAGCTCGGCCGCCCACGTCCTGCCGAACGAGCGGATGGCCGCCTTCGATGCGGCGTAGGCGCTGAAGGCCGGAGTTCCGGTGTGCGCGGCGGTCGAACCCATCAGCACGATCGAGGCCCCCTCGTTGAGCAGCGGCAGCACCGCCTGCACGGTGTAGACCGTGCCGAACACGTTGATGCCGAACGTGGTCTCCAGGTGCTCGGGCGTGATGTCGGGCAGTGCGGCGAATTCGCCGCCGCCCGCGTTGGCGAAGACGACGTCCAGACCGCGGCCGTGCGCTTCGATCGCGGCCACGACCGGTTCGAGGTACTGCGGCCGGGACACGTCGCCGCGTATCCCGGTGGCGTGGTCACCGATCGATGCGACGGCCGCGTCGAGTGCCTCCTGGCGGCGGCCGGTGAGGAAGACGTGCGCGCCCTCGTCGGCCAATCGCTGTGCGGTGGCCAGGCCGATGCCCGACGAGGCTCCGGTGACGAGTGCGGTCTTGTTCTCGAGAAGCTGCATGACGTATCTCCAATCGCTGGGTGGACATCTGCCCCAACGATTGGTGACATGTCACCTATTCCCGGTTCACTCCTGACGGAGCCGCGACTCGACGAACGCCTCCAGCGCCTCCCACTGCTGCACGGCCTCGGCGTACGGCGGCTCGGGGCGATCGGCGGCGTCCGGGTCGAGCGCATAGGTGACGAAGGAGCCCAGCGCGGTGCCCGAGTCGAGCGTCTTGTCGACGGTGTTGTCCTCGGCGTACTGGCCCACGTCGCGCAGCAGTTCGAGCGCCAACTCCAGCTGGTCGCGGTCGATGGTGTCGGGGCCGTCGGCGATGTCGTCGGCGAGGCCACTGAGCACGTAGATGTTCTCGTCGGTGATCTCGACCTCGAGTGAACCGTCGGTGGCGGCCGTGCGGATGTCGTCGTAGGTGGCCAGGTCCGACAGGTCGTGGTCGTGTTCGTCGGCCAGATAGCGGGCCAGCGCCCGCTCGGAGCCGAAGACGCTGATACGGCCGTTGCGGCCGAGGAACACCGGCTCGTCCTCGAGGTAGCAACGCAGCGTGTAGAACGTGCCCGACCGGGTCATCAACCGCACCGGGTCGATACCGACCTTGAGCCAGAAATCCTCGTCGCCGCCGAGCACCGCGGCCGTGGCGGGGGCCTCCAGGGCGTCGGACTCGTCGCTGCCCGATTCGGCGTCCTCGGTCTCCTCGGCGGTGGCCGCCGCGTCGACGTCCTCGTCCTCCTCGGGTTCGGGTGCCGGCTGTTCGAGTTCGGCGGCGGCCTTCTCCGACGCGGCGGCGTCGACGTCGGGGACGGTGACGATCTCGTCGATCGCGTCGAGCACGCCGTCCCAGCTCCGGCCGATCACCGCTTCGATCTCACCCCAGCGCTTGCGGCCGCTGCGTCCCTTGAACGCCTCGGCGCCGCCGCCCAGCGTGCCGAGCGTCGGGTTGCCGTTGAAGAACTTCGCCACGGCGGGCAGATCGCACACCGATCCGATGGCCGAGGCGATCGCCAGGGCCCGGTGCAGGGTGGTGACCGACGTTTCGCTGACCTTCTCGGCCGCGGTCTCCGGCACCCCGACGAGGTCGTATTCGCGCTCCTCGCTGGGCTTGAGCCGATGCGCCGACGCCTCGGTCAGCTTCTCCCACGCGGGGTGGTCGGTCAGGTCGTTGTCGGTGTTGGTCCGCACGAAGGCGACCAGATCGGCCACCGACTCGAAGGCGTAGAGGTCCTCGTCCTTGCCGAGGAAGGCCTCCCATTCGTCACCGGCGTCGCGCCAGCGCGGAGCCCACAGTGTGTACAGGTCGCCCTTGGTCAGCCCGAGCCGAACCGGCACGATGTCAGCAGCCATGCGGCACAGCCTAACGACCGAGGTCTGCGGCCAAGTCGTCGAGCACCGCGTGCCGCCGTAGTCGCGCGGCCCGCGTCGCCGCCTGCGCCGTCTCGAGCATCAACGCGCTGAGCCGTTCGGCGGGCAACCGGGTGGCCGCCTCAGCCAGCGTCACCGACACCAGCGTGCCGCTGCCGTCGACGACGACTTCGGCGACCCCGTCGGCCGAGCGCGCCCGGCCCCGCACCGCGGCCAGCGCGTCGACCGCGTCCGCGAGCACCTCCGCCCGGCGTCGGGCGCGGTGCAGGACGCCGTCCAGTCCGTCCTCAGGCGGTCGGACGCCAGAAGCCCTGAAACCCTTGTCCCGCATTGGTGGTCCGTATCGCCGAGAGTTTGACCGGATCGCCCGCTTCGACCATGACGCCGTCGCCCACGATCATCGCGACGTGTCCGTCCCACACCGCGAGGTCGCCGGGACGCAGTGAGCCGGCGTCGACGGCCGCGCCGACGTCCTGCTCCTGGGCCAGTCGGGGCAAGTCGAGGCCGGCCTCGCGGTAGGCCCACTGGGTCAGCCCGCTGCAGTCCAGGCCGACGCCCGGCGTGGTGCCGCCCCACTGGTACGGCACGCCCAACTGGGTGAGGGCATGGCGCACCGCGTCCGCGGCGATCGCATTCGGTGCCGTCGCCGTACTGCCGTCAGGCAGGCGCACCGCCACGCCGTCACCGAAGAGCCCGGCGTCGGGCCGCGGTGTCGCGGCGCTTTTTTCAGCCGCTCCAGACGCCCCGGCCGGATCGACCGGGGACGCCAGCGAGGCCAGCGCGGCCCGCGGTGTCGCGCCGCCCAGCCCGCCTCCCGATCCGGGTGCCGACAGCGGTGCGCCGCCGCCGAAGCCGGCCGGACTGGTCGGCGCGGGCGCGGACCCACCCGGCGCCGCGAGCGCACCGGCCTGCGCGCCGAGTTCGGTGCGCAGTTCCTCGACGACGGCCACAGCCTCGCGCAGGGCGCGCTGCGCCTCGGCGAGCAGATCCTCGGCCACACCCGGGCTGTCCAGATGGGGTTCGAGCGCGGCGGCACGCGCCTCGAAGCGGTCGACGATGTCTTCGAGGCGTGCCCGGGCGCGGGCGACGGCAGCGCCCGCCTCCCGGGTGCCCGCGGTGAGCCGCCCCGTGCGTTCGGCCAATTCGCTGACCGCGGCCGCGGTGACCGATGCGAACACCCCGGCCTGCTCCGCTGCGGTGCCCGCCCAGCCGTCCCCGGTGCGCCGCCAGGCCGCCTGCGAGGCGGTCGACACGCCGGCCAGGGCGTCGCGCACCCGGGTCAGCGCCGCGGCGGGCGCACCACCGGAGCCGTCCGGCCAGCCGGGGCCGACCAGGGCGCGCACCTCGTGCAGGGGTGCAGACAGCGCGGCCACCAGCGCACTCGGCACGGCTCACACCCCGAACAGTGCGGCCGCGCGGAGGTGCGCGTCGTCATAGGCCGCGGCCGAACCCGTGGCGGTGACCGCACCTCCGGCGAGCCGCTCGGCCAACGCAGTGGCGAGGCCCGCTTCGGCGGCCGTCGCCTCGGACAACGCGGCGAGGAAAGCCGCCCCCACCGGGCCCAGCGTTTCCGCGGCGGCGGCGACCGGGACGGCGGCCAGTGCGGCAGCCGCGGCGGCGAGATCGGCGGAGTGCGCGGCGTCGGTGTGAGCGAGCGCACGGATGGCTCCGGTGTCGGCGAGCACGGTGTCGGCGGGCATGCGATTACGACGCTGAGAACGCCCATGCGGTTCCCGCTAAGGTCTGCGCCATGGATGTGCGCGTCGTCGACCACCCGCTGGCCGCTGCCCGGCTGACCACGCTGCGCGACGAGACGACCGACAACGCCGCGTTCCGGTCGGCGCTGCGCGATCTGACGATGATGCTGGTCTACGAGGCCACCCGCGACGCCGCCCGCGAAGAGCTCGAAGTGCGGACGCCGATCACCGTGACCACCGGATCCCGGCTGGCCCGCCCACCCCTGCTGGTGCCGGTCCTGCGGGCGGGGCTCGGGATGGTCGACCAGGCGCACGCGCTGATCCCCGAGGCGCAGGTGGGTTTCGTCGGCATGGCCCGCAACGAGGAGACCCACCAGCCCACACCGTATCTGGAGTCGCTGCCCGCCGACCTCAGCACGCAACCGGTGTTCGTCCTCGATCCGATGCTGGCCACCGGTGGGTCACTGGCCCACACCGTCGGGCTGCTGCAGGCGCGCGGCGCCGTCGACATCACCGCCATCTGCGTGGTGGTCGCGCCGGAGGGTATCGCCACCCTCGAGAAGGCCGCACCGGACATGCGGTTGTTCACCGCGACGATCGACGAGGGCCTCGACGCCGCCGCCTACATCGTTCCCGGGCTGGGCGACGCGGGAGACCGGCAGTTCGGCCCGCGCTGAGCCGTCACCACTGCTCGGCCAACGCCACCAGTTCGTCGCGCAGCCGCTGCGCCTCGGCGCGCGCGGCGTCCAGATTTCCGTGGTAGGACCGGCGAACCTCGATGTAGGACTTCACCTTCGGTTCGGTTCCCGACGGGCGCACCACCATCCGCACCGAGGTGTCGTCGTCGCCGCCCGCCAGGATCAGCGCGTCGGACCGCATCGGTTCCGGTGCGGTACTCAGGTCGGTGACGGTCACCTCGTGGCCGGCGAGGCGGTCCGGTGGGGTGTCGCGTAGCCGCGCCAGCACCGCGGCGGCGTCCTCGGCGTCGGCGACCGGGCGGCTCACGGCCGCGGTGGCATGCACCCCGTGGCGTCGGGCCAGCTCGTCGAGGGCGTCGAGCACTGTGCGGCCCTGCTCCTTGAGCACCCCGACGAGGTCGCAGACCAGCACCGCGGCGCTGATCCCGTCCTTGTCGCGCACGGCGGCCGGATCCACGCAGTGTCCGATGGCCTCCTCGTAGGCGTACACCATCGTCTTACCGGGCAGGTCGTCGTCGGCGCGGGCGAGCCACTTGAAACCGGTGAGGGTTTCGACGTAGTGGGCGCCGTGCGCGGCGGCGATCGCGGCGAGCATCCGCGACGACACCACGGTGCTGGCCACGACGGTCGCGTCCATCACGTCCCCGGGCTCGACCTGCTCGAGGATGTAATCGCCCAGCAGCCAACCGGTTTCGTCGCCCGAGAGCATCCGCCAGCCGTCGGGGGTGGGCACCCCGACCGCGCACCGGTCGGCGTCGGGGTCCAGCGCGATCGCGACGTCCGCGTCGACCTCGGCGGCCAGCTCGAGCAGTGCGTCGACGGTGCCGGGCTCCTCGGGATTTGGCGACTCCACCGTGGGGAAGTCGGGGTCGGGTGCGAACTGTTTCTCGACCACCTGCACGTCGGTGATGCCGGCGCGGACGAACGTATCCATCGCGTACTCGCCGCCCACTCCGTGCAGCGGGGTGAACGCGACCCGCACCGGAGTGTGGGAGCGGCGCACGTGGGCGGCCCGGTCGACGTAGTGGGCGATCTCCTCCATACCGCCGGTTTCCACGGCGGCCCGGGGGATCTCGTCGGCGAACGGCGCCTCGGCGATGGCGGCTTCGATGTCGCTCGCGGTGGTCCCGACGATCTGCAACCCCTCCGCGAAGTACACCTTGTATCCGTTGTCGGTCGGCGGGTTGTGCGACGCGGTGATCTGGATACCGGCCGCGGCGTGCATGTGCCGCACCGTGAACGCCACCACCGGAGTCGGGACGGCGGCCAGCAACAGCACCACCTCGAAGCCCTGCGCGGTGAGCACTTCGGCGGCGGCACGGGCGAATTCGTCGGATCGGTGCCGGGCGTCACGCCCGACGACGACCTGCGAGCCGTCCAGCCCCCGGTCCTTGAGCACCTTGCCCACCGCCCACGTGGTGCGCAGCACGACGGCCAGGTTCATCCCGTTGGGCCCGGCGCGCAGCGGACCGCGCAGCCCGGCTGTGCCGAACGTCAGTGGGCGGGAGAACCGCTCGTCGAGTTCCTCCGGACTGCACTGCGACAACTCCGCCGCGGCCTGCGGATCGGGGTCGTGGGCAATCCATTCCTGCACGGTCGTCGAGATCGCCGAGGAAGTCATGGGGCAAGTGTGCCCGCTTTGGAGTCATTTGATGCCAGCTTGCGGAGCACTGGTGCGATCAACATCAGCAAATCGAATTCCAGGTCGGTCAGCGTGTCGGCCATCGCCTCGTGCAGCCACGCGTCGCGCTCGGCGCGGTCGGCGTCGAGAAGGACGGCTCCGTCGGGGGTGAGTTCGATGAGCTGCCTGCGCCGGTCCCGGTCGTCGGGGCGCCGCGAGATGAGGCCGCGGGCGAGCAGTCCGTTGATGCTGTCGGTCAGCGACTGCGCCCGCACCTGCAGGCGGGCGCCCAGCTCGGCCGGGGTGGTGACGCCGGTGCGGCTGATCTCGCCGAGGAGTTCGAGCTGGCTGAGCGTCAGCCCGTGGTCCGGCCGGTGCCTGCGCATCTGGCGGGCCACCGCCATGATCGCCTCGCGGAGTTCGGTGGCGGGGGCGGCGCGATCGGTCATCACCAAGTTATACCTTCACAATTGGGCGGCTGTGAAGGTTTCGCGTATCCCCGTTTTCGGCCGCCGAGACTGCTCGGAGATCGCGGAAGTCGCTAAAATCGTGGTCTGACAGCAGTCTCGGCGTCGGTTCGACCGTTGGTTGCGTGACGGCAATGCCAAGGACATACTTGGTAGTAATGGGTGGGAGGTGACATGAAGCAGCTGGTCCGGTGGGTTTTGCTGGCCGCTGTGTCGGCCGCTGTCACGGTCCCGCTCACCCTCGTGGGTGTGCCGTCGGCCGGACTGTTCGCCGCACTGGCCGTCGGGGTCGTGCTGGCCCTGACCTCCCTGGCTCCGGCGGGCGTGCCCCGGCGCGCCGGCGTGGCCGCCCAAGGTGTGCTGGGGGTCTACATCGGCACGATGGTGCAGCACGACGCCTTCGCCGCCCTGGGTTCGGACTGGCCGTTCGTCGTCGCGGTCGCCGTCGCGACGCTGCTGCTGAGTGTGCTCGCCGGGGCATTGCTGGGCCTGCACCGTGAGGTCAGCCCGCTGACCGGATCGCTGGCGCTGACCGCCGGCGGCGCCTCCGGCCTGGTGGCCATCGCCCGCGACCTCGGCGGTGACGACCGGGTGGTCTCGGTGGTGCAGTACCTCCGGGTGGCCCTGGTGACGGCTTCCATGCCGCTCGTCGTGTCCCTGGTGTACCACCCGGACAGATCCCATCCCGCCGGTGATGTGACCCAGTCGGCAACGGCGCCTTGGTATCTCAGCGTGGGCATGTTGGTCGTCCTGGTGGTGGCCGGCGTCGCGGGCGGGCGACTGCTGCGGCTGCCGGGCGCCGGGCTGCTCGGGCCGATGGCGCTGACGGTGGTGCTGCAACTGACCGGCTTGTCGTTCGGATTGTCCGTGCCCATGGTGCTGGTGCAGCTCTCGTACTTCGTCATCGGCTGGCAGGCCGGGCTGGCGTTCACCGCCGAGTCACTGCGCGCGATCGCCCGGATACTGCCGGCGGCGCTCGGGCTGATCGTGCTGCTGGGAGCCGGCACGGCCGGACTCGGCGTGGTGCTCGCTCACTACACCGCGTTGACGCCGCTAGAGGGATACCTGGCGACCAGCCCCGGGGGCGTGTACGCGGTGCTGGCGACGGCCGTGGAGACCGGCTCGAACGTCACGTTCATCATCGCCGCGCAGGTGCTGCGGGTGCTGCTCATGCTGTTCGCGTCGCCGCTGCTGGCCCGCTCGGTGGTGTGGGCGAGTCGCAAGCTCTCCCGTCACAAAGCCGAGACGACCCCCGCCAACAGCGCACCCATGCGGGTCGCGGACTGACGGCCGGCCTCGAGCACCTCGGCATGGGACAGCGGCTGCCCCGTCATCCCCGCCGCGAGATTCGTCACCAGCGAGATCGCCAGGACCTCGGCGCCCGCCGCCCGGGCGGCGATCGTCTCGTGCACCGTCGACATCCCGACCAGATCCGCGCCGAGTGTGCGCAGCATCCGGATCTCCGCCGGGGTCTCGTAGTGCGGACCCGGCAGGCCGGCATAGACCCCTTCGGCCAGGCTCGGGTCGATCGACTTGGCGAGCGCCCGCAGCCGTGGTGCATACGCGTCGACGAGATCGACGAACTGCGCGCCGACCAGCGGTGAGCGCGCGGTGAGGTTGAGGTGGTCGCTGATCAGCACCGGTTGGCCGACGGTGAAGTCCTCCCGCAGCCCACCCGCGGCGTTGGTCAGCACGACCGTCCGCACGCCCGCCGCGCAGGCCGCCCGCACCGGATGCACGACATGGCGCAGGTCGTGGCCCTCGTAGGCGTGGATGCGGCCGACCAGGACCAGCACCCGATGTCCGCCGATCGCCATCGACAGCGCCTGGCCGCCGTGACCGGCGGCCGTCGGCGGCGTGAAGCCGGGGAGGTCCGCCATCGGGACGGTCGCGGTCGGGGTGCCCAGCGCCTCGACCGCGGGTGCCCACCCGGATCCCAGCACCACCGCGACGTCGTGCTGGTCGACGCCGGTGCGCTCGCGGATCGCCGCGGCTGCCTGCTGGGCTACGTCCGCTGGGCTGGTCACGGTGTGCGAGCTTAGCTGTCGGTTGACGCGTGACGAGCGCTTGCGCGAGGAGCCATCCCAGCCGTGACGAGCGCTCGCGCGAGCAGTGAGATACTGCGTCAATGCCCTCTGCCACCGCGTCGACGAGCGTCGAAGACGCCGTTCAGCGACGCCGGGGCGATCTGGTCGCGCTGTCGCACGCGATCCACGCCGAACCGGAACTGGCGTTCGCCGAGTACCGCAGCTGCGCGAAGACCCAGGCGCTGGTGGCCGAGTACGGCTTCGAGATGAGCGGCGCGATCGGTGGCCTCGAGACCGCGTTCCGCGCCTCCTACGGCAGCGGGGCGCTGGTGGTCGGGGTGTGCGCGGAGTACGACGCGCTTCCTGACATCGGCCATGCGTGCGGCCACAACATCATCGCGGCCTCCGCCGTGGGCACCGCGCTGGCGCTCGCCGACGTCGCCGACGATCTGGGGCTGACGGTGGTGCTGGTGGGCACGCCGGCCGAGGAGACCGGCGGCGGCAAGGTGCTGCTGCTCGAGGCCGGCGTCTTCGACGACATCGCGGTCGCGGTGATGCTGCACCCGGGCCCCGTCGACATCGCCGCCGCACGGTCGCTGGCGCTCTCGGAGGTCGACGTCGCCTACACCGGCCGCGAATCGCACGCGGCCGTGGCCCCGCACCTGGGTGTCAATGCCGGTGACGCCGTCACCGTCGCGCAGGTCGCGATCGGCCTGCTGCGCCAGCAGCTGGCGCCCGGGCAGATGGTGCACGGGATCGTCACCGACGGCGGCCAGGCCACGAACGTCATCCCGGCGCGCACCGCCTTGCGCTACACCATGCGGGCCGCCGATTCGATCGCGCTGCACGAACTGGAGGACCGCATGGCGGGCTGCTTCCAGGCTGGTGCCGTCGCCACCGGCTGCGACTACGAGGTCACCGAGACCGCACCCGCCTACGCCGAACTCACCCCGGACCGCTGGCTGGCCGGAGTGTTCCGCGACGAGATGGAGCGCGTCGGCCGCCAGCCGGTGCCCGTCGAAGCGGAGGCGGTGTTGCCGCTCGGCAGCACCGACATGGGCAACGTCACCCAGGTCGTGCCCGGTATCCACCCGGTGGTGGGTGTCGACGCCGGCGGCGCCTCGATCCACCAGCCGGCGTTCACCGCGGCGGCCGCGCGGCCCAGCGCGGACAAGGCCGTCGTCGAGGGTGCGATCATGTTGGCGCGCACCGTGGTTCGTCTTGCCGAGACCCCCGCGGAGCGGGACCGGGTGTTGGAGCGGCAGGAGAGGCGGGCGTCGTGAGCGTGCTCAAACATGCCGCGGCGCGCTGGCTGTCCGCCCACTACGACGAGCTCGTCGAGTGGCGCCGTCACATCCACGCCCATCCGGAACTGGGCCGCCAGGAGTTCGCGACCACCCAGTTCGTCGGCGCACGCCTCGCCGACGCCGGCCTCAACCCCAAGGTGCTGCCCGGCGGGACCGGCCTGACATGCGATTTCGGTCCCGACCACGGTCCGCGCATCGCGCTGCGCGCCGATATGGACGCGCTGCCCATGGCCGAGCGCACCGGGTTGCCGTTCTCGTCGACCGTGCCGAACGTCGCGCACGCCTGCGGTCACGACGGACACACCGCGGTGCTGCTGGGCGCCGCGATGGCGCTGGCGTCGGTGCCCGAACTGCCCGTCGGTGTGCGGCTGATCTTCCAGGCGGCCGAGGAGTTGATGCCGGGCGGAGCGATCGACGCGATCGCGGCCGGTGCGCTCAACGGGGTGTCGCGGATCTTCGCGCTGCACTGCGATCCGCGGCTGGCGGTCGGCCGGGTCGCCGTGCGCAACGGTCCCATCACCTCGGCGGCCGACCAGGTCGAGGTGACGCTGCAGTCCCCGGGTGGGCACACCTCCCGCCCGCATCTGACCGGCGACCTGGTCTACGGGCTGGGCACGTTGATCACCGGCGTGCCGGGTGTGTTGTCGCGCCGCATCGATCCGCGCAACAGCACTGTGATGGTGTGGGGGGCGGTCAACGCCGGGGTCGCGGCGAATGCGATCCCGCAGACGGGCACGCTCGCCGGCACCATCCGCACCGCATCGCGGGAGACCTGGTTGACGCTGGAATCGATTGTGCGGGAGATTGTTTCGTCGCTACTGGCGCCGCTGGGCATCGAGTACAGCCTGCAGTACCGCCAGGGGGTGCCGCCGGTGGTGAACGAAGAGGTCGCCACCCGCGTCCTCATGCACGCGATTGAGGCGATCGGCCCGGACGTGCTCGCCGACACCCGCCAGTCCGGCGGCGGGGAGGACTTCTCCTGGTACCTCGAGGAGGTGCCGGGCGCGATGGCGCGGCTCGGGGTGTGGAGCGGCCGCGGCCCGCAGCTCGATCTGCACCAGCCGACGTTCGACCTCGACGAGCGGGCGCTCGGGGTGGGCGTGCGGCTGATGGTCAACATCGTCGAACAGGCCGCCGCCCTCACCTAACCCCGTTGGCGCGAGCGTGCGTGTCTGTCCACGACTCGCCGCTGCTCCACCGGCACTTTGCGCACGCTCGCGCCACGAGAAGTGACAGGCTGACCCCATGGCCGTGCCGGAACTACGGCTGCGCACCCCGGGCGCCGGGCTGCTCGCGCTGCCCTGGGACCGTCCGCTCGCGCAGTGGGCGGTGCCCGACGTGCCGTTGCGCGACATCGCCGTCGGCCCGAGCCGTCATCTGGTGAAGTTCGTCGCCTGCGACGGCGCCCTCTGGGCGGTCAAGGAGCTGCCGCCGCGCATCGCCAACAAGGAGTACACCGTGCTGGGCGCGCTCGAAGAGCTCGGCCTGCCCGCCGTGAAGCGGGCCGGCCTGGTGCATCAGCCCGACTTCGACACCTCGCTGCTGCTGACCCGTTTCCTCGACGGCTCGTGGCAGTACCGGCGGCTGTTCCGCAGGCTGCCACCTGAGGAACCCAAACACCGGGCCCGGTTGTTCGACGCGATGGCCACGCTGCTCGTCGAACTGCACCGCCACGGCGTCTTCTGGGGGGACTGCTCGCTGGCCAACACCCTGTTCTCCCGCGACGGTCAGGTGCTGCAGGCGTGGCTGGTCGACGCGGAGACGTCCGAGGTGCATCCCCGGCTGTCGGACGGTCAGCGCCGCCACGACCTCGACATCCTCGTCGAGAACGTCGCCGCCGACCTGATGGACCTGGCGGCCTACCTCGGCTCGTCGGAGGAGCTGGAGGACACGCTGATCGCCGAGGCGCAGGACATCCCGAACCGCTACCAGCGGCTGTGGGACGTGCTGCACGCCGAACCGGTCTTCGAGTTCAGCGACCGCTACCGCGTCGAGGGCACCATCCGCCGCCTCAACGAGCTCGGATTCGCCGTCGAAGAGGTCACCCTGCAGCCGGTCAGCGACACCGCTGCCGACCGGCTCCGGCTGCACGTCGCCGTCGGCGATCGGCGCTACCACGCGGAGCGGCTGCGCGCGCTGACCGGAATGGACGTCGGCGAGGGGCAGGCCCGCACGCTGCTCGGCGATCTGCAGACCTTCCAGGCGCAGCTCAGCCAGGAGGCCGGGCACGACGTCGACGATTCGACGGCCGCGCAGCTGTGGGTGAGGGAAGTCGCCACGCCCACCATGCACCGCGCGCACAAGGCCAATGACCGCGCGGGCACGCCGATCCAGGCGTTCTGCGATCTACTCGAGGTGCGCTGGTTGCTCAGCGAACGCGCGGGCCGCGACGTCGGCACCGATCAGGCGCTCGTGGCGATGGCGCGTGACGTCATCCCGGCCGATTCGGCGGCCAAGATGGCGGTCGCCGAGGTGCCGACGCAGCCGATGCCGGTGATCGAACTCGACGACTGACGCCGGCGCACGCTCGGCACTCCGCGACCGTGCGCAGATGCCGGTGAAAGCAGCGGTGTGTCGTGTGCAGACACGCACTCTCGCGGAAACGAGGAGGGTGGTGCGTCAGCCCTTGGTGCCCGGCCCGATGTTGCGTGCCGGGCGCGTCCGCAGATCGTGGACGTAATCGGCTGGGGCACCGGCGATCTCGGCCGCATCAGCCATCACACCGAGATAGCGCGCCGACGGCAGCCCACCCTCCCAGGCATCGACGACGTAGAGCCACGCCAGCACAGGTTCGAGTGGGGTGTCCGTCGAGAACCCGGTCACCCGGTCGACGCGGCAGCGGATCTTCTTGTGGATGCCGAGCTCTGAGCCCTCCCAGCGGTCGAGGGTCTCCTCATCCTCCTTGGTCATGTCGTAGAGGACGACGAACACCTTCGACAGCGGGTCCTCCACGACCGTGGCGAGCGCACCCTCCCAACCGATGTCCTCGCCGCCGAAGGTCAGCCGCCAGCCGTGCAGCCAACCGGTGCCTGCCATCGGGGAATGCGGTGCACGCTCCATCATCTGCTCGGGATGCATGTTCGACCCGTAGGCGGCGTAGAGCGGCACGGTAGGAGAGCTTAACCGGCCACCGGGCGGCCGCGACCGGAAGCGTCCGCCGAACGCGAGCAGTTAGATTGTGGTCGTGGCAACGCGCATCGTGATCATCGGCGGTGGGCCCGCCGGTTATGAAGCGGCACTCGTTGCCGCGGGCAGACGGGCCAACGGCTCCGATGTCCAGGTCACCGTCATCGACTCCGACGGGGTCGGCGGCGCCTGCGTGCTCTACGACTGCGTGCCGTCCAAGACGTTCATCGCCTCGACCGGGGTGCGCACCGAACTGCGCCGCGCCTCCGGGCTCGGGATCGACATCAGCGTCGACGACGCCAAGATCTCGCTGCCCCAGATCCACAACCGCGTCAGGACGCTCGCCCGGTCGCAGTCCGCCGACATCGGCAGCCAGCTGCTGCGCGAGGGCGTGACGGTCATCGCTGGCCGCGGTGAGCTGGTCGACGACGCGCCGGGTCTGGCGCAGCACCGCGTCAAGGTCACCACCACCGACGGCAAGACCGGTGTGCTCAAGGCCGACGTCGTGCTCATCGCCACCGGTGCCAGCCCCCGCGTGCTGCCCAACGCGGTGCCCGACGGTGAGCGGATCCTGACCTGGCGGCAGCTCTACGACCTCACCGACCTGCCCGAACACCTCGTGATCGTCGGCTCGGGTGTCACCGGCGCGGAGTTCTGCAACGCCTACACCGAACTCGGGGTGACGGTGACCGTGGTCGCCAGCCGCGACCAGATCCTGCCGCACGAGGACAGCGACGCCGCCGCGGCGCTGGAGGAGGTGTTCGCCGAACGCGGCGTCACCCTGGTCAAGAACGCGCGCGCGGAATCGGTCACCCGCACCGAGACCGGGGTGAAGGTGCAGATCGCCGACGGCCGTTGCGTCGAGGGCAGCCACGCCCTGATGACGGTCGGCTCCGTGCCCAACACCTCCGGTCTCGGCCTGGAGCGGGTGGGCGTCGAACTCGGCCGCGGCGGCTACATCCCCGTCGACCGCGTGTCGCGCACCCCGGCGTCCGGCATCTACGCCGCCGGCGACTGCACCGGCCTGCTGCCGTTGGCATCGGTGGCCGCCATGCAGGGCCGCATCGCGATGTACCACGCCCTCGGCGAAGGGGTCGCCCCGATCCGGCTGCGGACGGTTGCCTCGGCCACCTTCACCCGCCCCGAGATCGGCGCTGTCGGCATTCCACAGACCGCGATCGACGACGGCAGCGTCCCGGCCCGCACGCTGATGCTGCCGCTGAACACCAATGCCCGCGCGAAGATGTCGCTGCTGCGGCACGGCTTCGTCAAGATCTTCTGCCGCCCGGCGACCGGCGTGGTCATCGGCGGTGTGGTGGTCGCCCCGATCGCCTCCGAGCTGATCCTGCCGATCGCGCTGGCGGTGCAGAACCGCATCTCGGTCACCGACCTCGCGCAGACCCTGTCGGTGTACCCCTCGTTGTCGGGTTCGATCGTCGAAGCCGCGCGTCGCCTCATGGCACACGACGATCTGGACTGAGGACACGTAGCCTGGGAACGGTGATAGACCCGATCGCAGGTACCGGGCAGACTTTGCTCGACCCGGAGCAGCGGGCCGAGGCCTGGCAGCGGCTCGGCAACGAGCAGTTCGACGTCGTGGTGATCGGCGGGGGTGTGGTCGGCGCGGGTGCCGCACTCGACGCCGCCACCCGCGGGCTCAAGGTCGCGCTGGTCGAGGCGCGGGACTTCGCCTCCGGCACGTCGAGCCGCAGCAGCAAGATGTTCCACGGCGGTCTGCGCTACCTCGAACAGCTCGAGTTCGGCCTGGTGCGTGAGGCGCTGCACGAACGTGAGCTGTCGCTGACCACCCTGGCGCCGCACCTGGTCAAACCGCTGCCGTTCCTGTTCCCGCTCACCAACAGGTGGTGGGAGCGTCCCTACGTGGCGGCGGGGATCTTCCTCTACGACCAGCTCGGTGGCGCGAAATCCGTTCCCCCCCAGAAACATCTCACCAAATCCGGAGCGCTGCGGCTGGCCCCCGGGCTCAAACGCAGCTCGCTGATCGGCGGTATCCGCTACTACGACACCGTCGTCGACGATGCACGCCACACCATGACCGTCGCCCGCACGGCCGCGCACTACGGCGCCGTGGTGCGCACCTCGACGCAGGTGGTGAACCTGCTGCGCGAGGGCGACCGGGTGATCGGCGTCGCCGTGCGCGACAGCGAGGACGGTGCGGTCACCGAGGTCCGCGGCCACGTCGTCGTCAACGCCACCGGGGTGTGGACCGACGAGATCCAGGCACTGTCGCGCCAGCGTGGCCGGTTCCGGGTGCGGGCGTCGAAGGGTGTGCACGTCGTCGTCCCGCGCGACCGCATCGTCAGCGAGGTGGCGATCATCCTGCGCACCGAGAAGTCGGTGCTGTTCGTCATCCCGTGGGGGACGCACTGGATCATCGGCACCACCGACACCGACTGGAACCTCGACCTGGCGCATCCGGCCGCGACCAAGGCCGACATCGACTACCTCCTCGACCACGTCAACACGGTGCTGGCCACCCCGCTGACCTCCGACGACATCGACGGCGTCTACGCCGGTCTGCGCCCGCTGCTCGCCGGGGAGAGCGACGACACCTCCAAACTGTCCCGCGAACACGCGGTCGCGGTGCCGGCCCCGGGACTGGTGGCGATCGCCGGCGGCAAGTACACGACCTACCGGGTGATGGGGGAGGACGCGATCGACGCGGCCGCAGAGTTCGTCCCCGCCCGGGTGGCGCCGTCCATCACCGAGAAGGTGCCGCTGATGGGCGCCGACGGCTACTTCGCATTGATCAACCAGACCGAAAGTGTCGGTGCGCGTTACGGTCTGCACCCGTACCGGGTGCGGCACCTGCTCGACCGGTACGGGTCGCTGATCAGCGAGGTGCTGCAGCTTGCCGAGGGCCGACCCGACCTCCTCGAACCCATCACCGAGGCGCCGGTCTACCTGAAGGTGGAAGCCTGGTACGCGGCGGCCGCGGAGGGTGCGCTGCACCTCGAGGACATCCTGGCCCGGCGGATGCGGATCTCGATCGAGTATCCGCACCGCGGTGTCGACTGCGCCCGCGAGGTCGCCGAAGTCGTTGCGCCCGTTCTGGGTTGGAGCGCCGAGGACGTCGACCGCGAGGTGGAGACCTATTGCGCGCGCGTCGACGCCGAGGTGCGCAGCCAGCAGCAGCCCGACGACGAATCCGCCGATGCACTACGCGCCGCCGCCCCCGAGGCCAGGGCAGAGATCCTCGAACCGGTTCCGCTGCGATGAGCCGGGCGAGGCCCGCCCCGCTCCCGGTGCGCGACGGGCTCGGCCCCGCCCGGGTGCGGTTGCGCGGCGGCGCGGTCCTGGTGGAACTGGCCGACCGCTTCGGCGAGTCGGTGGCCGCCAAGGTGTTCGACGGCGGCGTGCTGACCGCGGCCGGTGACGTGGTCACGCCGGCGACGGTGCTGCCGCCCGGCGCCCATGTATACCTCTATCGCGATCTGCCACAAGAGGTTCCGGTGCCGTTCCCGATCACTGTGCGGTACCGCGACGACGACATCGTGGTCGCCGACAAACCGCACTTCCTCGCCACGATGCCGCGCGGGCGCCACGTCGCCGAGACCGCGGTCGTCCGGTTGCGCCGCGAACTCGACCTGCCGGAGCTGAGCCCCGCGCACCGGCTGGACCGGCTGACCGCCGGGGTGCTGCTGTTCACCACCCGCCGCGAGATCCGGGGACGCTATCAGCGGCTGTTCGCCGAGGGGGCGGTCGACAAGGTGTATCTGGCGCGTTCCGCCGGCCACTCCGCCGTCGAACTCCCGACGGTGGTGCGCAGCCGGATCGTCAAGCAGCGCGGCCGGTTACAGGCCTTCGAGGAACCCGGCGAGCCCAACGCCGAGACGCTGGTCGAATACCTCGGAGAGGACCTGTACCGGTTGACGCCACGGACCGGGCGCACGCATCAACTGCGCGTCCACATGGCCGCGCTCGGACTGCCGCTGCGCAACGATCCGCTGTACCCCGAGATCGTCGACGTGGCGCCCGACGACTTCAGCCGTCCGCTGCAGTTGCTGGCACACAGCATGCGATTCGACGATCCGGTGACCGGTGAGTCGCGTCGCTTCGTCAGCGAACAGACGTTGTGATGCCGGCGGAAGTCGTCGCGCTGTACCGGCATCCGGTGAAGTCCATGTGGGGTGAGGACGTCGACACGATGACGATCGTCGACGGCGGCGTGCTCGGCGATCGCGTGCGGGCCTTCGAGGCGGTGCAGAACGGCGAGCGGATCACCGCCAAGAAGCACGGCGCCATGCTGAACTGCCGCGTCCGCTATCTGACGGCGCCGTCGGAGGCCGACCCCGCGCCGCCGATCGAGGTGACGATGCCCGACGGGTCGGTGGTGCGCGGCGAGTCCGACGCACTGACCGCGCGGGTGTCGGACCTGCTCGGTGTCGAGGTCCGCCTGGCGGCGGGCGCCTCGGGCAGCCAGGTCGATCTGGCGCCGGTGCACATCGTCGCCGCAGGCACCCTGCGGTGGCTCGCCGCGCAGTACCCGGCGGGATGCTGGGCGGCGCGCCGGTTCCGGCCCAACATCGTGATCGACGACGGTGAGGACCACGGTGCGGCCGAGGACCGGTGGCTCGGATGCGATCTGCACATCGGTGACGCGGTGCTGCACGTGTCGCTGCCGACGCCACGGTGTGTGATGACCACCCGCGGACAGGGCGATGTCCTGCCGCACGACCGGAACATCATGCGCACGATGACGCGGGTGCGGATGCGCGACGTCCCCGGATTCGGGGAGCGCCCGAGCGTCGGGGTCTACGCCGACGTCGTACAGCCCGGCATCGTGCAGCGGGGCGACGCCGTGCGCGTGATGTCGGCGTAGTCGGTCGCCCCGCGCGACCGAACACGCCGAAATCGCCTCGAAGGTGGTGCGGCGTGCCCACAATGGGCGCGTGCGGAGAATCTGGTCATGGTCCGGGGCAGGTGCGGCGGGGCTCATGCTGGCGGCCGTCCTGACACCCGTCGTTCCGGCGGCGCAGGCCACCGTCTGCGGATCGGTCGGTGGCCGGTTCGTCGACGTCAGCGGCTGCTCTGATCCGTTCGCGTATCTCAACGACGTGCTGCAACCGCCACCGCCGCCGCCACCCGGTGCGCCGCCCCCGCCGCCACCGGCCGCCGTACCGCCGCCTCCGCCGGACATCAACGTGTGCGCGAACGTCGGCAGGCGCATCTCCGTCAGCGGTTGCATCTGACCGCCGTGGTCTACTGACCCCGTGGACCGCGCATCGTTCGACCGCCTCTTCGATCTGACCGACCGCACCGCCATCGTCACCGGCGGCACCCGCGGGATCGGCCTCGCGCTCGCCGAGGGTTTCGTCCTGGCCGGCGCCCGGGTGGTGGTGGCCAGCCGCAAACCCGACGCCTGCGAGCAAGCCGCGGAACACCTGCGGGCACTGGGCGGCCAGGCCATCGGCGTCCCCACCCACCTCGGTGACATCGATGCGCTGGCGACGCTGGTCGACCGCACCGTCGCGGAGTTCGGCGGGATCGACATCCTGGTCAACAACGCCGCCAACGCGCTCGCACAACCGCTGGGGGAGATGACGCCCGAGGCGTGGGCGAAGTCCTACGACGTCAACCTGCGCGGGCCGGTGTTCCTGGTGCAGCACGCGCTGCCGCACCTGAAGAACAGCGCGCATGCCGCGGTGCTGAACACGGTGTCGGTGGGCGCCTTCAACTTCGCGCCGGGGGTGTCGATGTACGCGGCGGGCAAGGCGGCGCTGCTGTCGTTCACCCGGTCGATGGCCGCGGCCTATGCGCCCTATGGCATCCGCGTCAACGCGCTGGCACCGGGTCCCGTCGACACCGACATGATGCGCAACAACCCGCAGGAGGCGATCGACGCGATGTCCGGCGCCACGCTGATGAAGCGGCTGGCCTCGCCGGACGAGATGGTCGGTGCCGCAATGCTGTTGGTGTCGGATGCCGGCAGCTACCTGACCGGTCAGGCGATCATCGTGGACGGCGGCGGAACGCCTCGCTAGCGTCGCGCATCTCGCCGCTCGTGGACGCCAGGATCTGGCTGCGGTTCTCCAGATGCAGTGCCTGTTCGAGGCTGCCCGCCTCGAGGTTCGCCCACAGCACCTGTTTCGTCGATTCGAGGCCGAATTTGCCGTAGCCGCAGAGCGTCTCGGCGATCGCGAGCGCATCGTCGACCACGTTCGCCGACACCCGCGAGACCAGGCCCAGGCGCAGCGCTTCGGCCGCGTCCACATCGCGTGCGGTCAGGATGAGGTCGAACGCGTGCCCGGCGCCGACGATGCGCGGCAGCGTGTAGCTCACCCCGATGTCGCACCCGCCGAGGCCGAGTTTGATGAACTGCGTGCAGAATCGCGCGGATTCGGAGGCGAGCCGGATGTCGGCGGCGGCGGCGATGGCGAAGCCGCCGCCGTAGGCGGGGCCGTTGACCGCGGCGATCACGGGCTGGCGCAGCCGGTGCAGTCGCGTGGTGAGCTCGGCGATGCGCTCCTGCCAGCGCATGCCCGAACGCGGGAACTCGGTGCCGCCGCCTGCCGCATCCGGATTCGGCTCGGTGAGGTCGAGGCCGGAGCAGAACCCGCGTCCCGCGCCGGTCAGCACCACCACGCGGCAGTCGTTGTTCGCGGCGATCTCGCCCAGCGCCGTGTGGAATGTCTCGACGAGTTCGTAGGACAGCGCGTTGAGTTTCCCGGGACGGTTGAGGGTGACGACGGCGATGTCGGGTCGCGGGTAGGTCAGCTCCAGGACGGTCATGCGGTCACGCTAACGCTCGCGGCGTGCGGTCACGGGCCGGTTGCGATGCTCGACATCACGAGTTGCAGGTAGGGGCGGTAGAGGTCCTGGCCGTCGAGGTGGCTGTCCAAGGTGATGCCGTCGTTGGCGGCCAGTACCACCCGGGCCAGCGTATCGGCCTCGATCGTCAGCTTGCCGCCGATACGGGCGACGTTCTTGCTGATGAATTCGCCGAGGGCGCGGATGGTTTCGAGGCGCTGCGCCGCGACGCGCTCATGGGCTTCCGGATTGCGCAGGAGGAACAGGGTGAGTTCGTATCCCAGTGCCGCCCGGTCCGGGCCGCTGCTCAGTTGGCGCCACCGGTCGGCGAGCTCGTCGATGTCGACGTCGCTGAGGCGGTGGAACGACTGCATGACGTCGGCGAACCCGTCGAGGAACCGCTCCCGCTGGCGGTCGACGACCGCCAGGAAGAGTTTCTCCTTGGCGCCGAACTGGGAGTAGATGGCGCCCCGGGTGAAACCCGCGGCGTCGGCGATCTCCTCGAGCGCCGCGCCGGTCAGACCTTTGCGGGCGAAGACTTCCTCGGCGGCGTCCAAGAGGATCTGGCGAGTGTGCTCGGCACGCCGTTCCTTGGTCCAACGTTCGGCCATACGGGCATCCTCCCACCGGATTCGACGCGACGGTTGCCGCCGCGACGGGTTGGCCCGGCCTCACCGGACCGATGGCACCGATCGGGAGGATGCGGCTGCGGAGAAGGATTTGCCCGGCCAGAAGTCCTCGTACGGGCCGGCTCGCGGATCCAGGCCGACGTCGCGCAGTGCCTGGGTCTTGAAGATCTGGGCCGCGGTGCTGAGGTGCTGTCGTATCGGCGGTCGCGGCCTGGCCGGCCCGCTGTCGGGACCCGCTCCCCACAGCAGGAGTTGGACACAGGAGCCTATCTCCGAAATCCCTGCGGCCGAATTCAACTCACCGATGGGGAGGGCGACGGCGCGGACCACTCGGGCCGGCTCGCGTGAGGCGTTGCCGTGCTGTCCGGGAGACTCGACATACGCGCCCAGTATGGCCAGCGCGCGGCGGTGGGCGGTGTCGTCGGTGACAACCCGGACGCGCCAGCCGGCGCGGTTGCGGTCGAACATGAGTCCGCCCACGTGGCGGACCGCGTCGGCCACATCGGTCGTGATCACGTCGAACTGGTAACTCATCGATGCCTCCGCCTCAGCATGTGATGCCCACCACATTTATACATCCTTGTATCAGAGATACGTGCCTGTATATGGTGAGGCAGATCACATAACAGGCGGCGAGCGGATGGGATCACATGTGCGCTCACGACGCGGCCTACCGAGGAGGACCCATTGATGCCTGCAACCCGGCCCGGTGAGTGGCTGAACGCGGATTCCGGAATCGGCCTGGGTCTGGAGGACGTTGCCCCCGGAACGTTCAACATGAGCATCCCCACCGATCGGTACACCTCGCGGGAGTACGCCGAGCGCGAGCGCGAAGCCATCTGGATGCGGGTATGGCAGGTTGCGGGGCGCGTCGACGACCTGCCCAAGGTCGGTGACTGGAAACGCTACGAGATCGCCGGGCAGTCCTACGTGGTCGTGCGCGGAAAGGACGAAAAGCTGCGCGGCTTCGTCAACGCCTGCCGGCACCGCGGAAACATGTTGTGCACCAACAACACCGGTAATGCCAAACGGGGCTTCCTGTGCCAGTACCACCTGTGGTCCTACGACTTGGAGGGCAGGCTGCGCGGCGTCCTGCGGGAGAGTCTGTCCGGCCAGGTCGACAAGGGGGACAACTCGTTGCTCGAGGTGTCGGTGGACACGTTCGGCGGCTTCGTCTTCCTCAACCCGGACCCGAACGCCCAACCGTTGCGGGACTATCTCGGCGCCGAGGTGATCGAGTTGCTCGAGCCGTACCACCTCGACCAGATGACGACGGTGATGGACGTCCGTGAGCCGCTGGACTGCAACTGGAAGGTCGTCATGGACGCCTTCGAAGAGGGCTATCACATCAACGGCATCCACCCACAGTTGCTCGCCGTCCTCAACATCGACCCGGCCACCACCCGGTACCGCTTCTTCACCGACCACAGCGTCGCCGTCGCACCCTTCGAGGTGCAGGGCGCCGGCGCGCAGAAGCAGGTCGACGGCATCATGGCGCTGCCCGAGACCTTCCCCGGGACGGCCGCCGTGATCCCGCGCTTCCAGGAACTCGTCGCGCCGTACCAGGGCGGAGACGGTGACATCGCGTTCCCCGAGGGGGTGACCGCTCGGGGCTTGCTCCAGCAGGCCACCCGCGACACCCTGACCGCCATGGGCCTCGACGTCAGCGGCCTCACCGACGACCAGATGAGCGACAACCAGGGTTGGGTGCTGTTCCCGAACTTCTTCATGACCGTCCGCGCCGGCGAATGCCACATCATCATGGCGGTGCCCCATCCCGACGGGGATCCCAACCGGTGCATCTGGCACGTCAGCAGCTACATGTTCCTGCCGCCCGAGCATGCGGCCGCATTCCGGGCGGAGCTGATCGAGGTGGAGGAGCCCGGCAGCTACAAGTACTTCGAGGCGTTGCACCAGGACTACGTCCAGATGCCACGTCAGCAGAAGGGCCTGCGCAACAACCGGCTCGACCACATGTCACTGGTCAAGGAGGAGGTCGTCATCGGCCACTTCCACTCCGTCGTCGACCGGTACATGACGGACGCCGCGGCCAAGTGACCACCCGTGCACACGACAATGAAAGGGAGACAATGACTGTCGAGGAACGCCTGGCCTGCCACGTCCGCATGGCCGAGGCCTACCGGGATGCCTACCTGCGCCAGGGCGTGAAGGACGGCGAGGCCTTCGCCGACGCCTGGAGATTCGCGGCGGACGGTGTCTACGTATCGCCGTACTTCACCGGCGACGAGGTGTTCAAGCTCAGCGAATTCCCCTCGGACACTGCGCGGGCCTCGACCCTGGAGGCCAAGGTGTACTCGCTGAGCTTCCCCGACTGGAAGCCCGCCTCGTTCGACTACTGGCCGGCCACGAACGGCTTGGTGATGAAGACCCGGTGGGAGGGCCACACCACCGACGGCACCGCGATGGGCTTCTACTCCTACAGCTTCCTGGAGACCAACGACGCATGCGAGATCACGCGTTGGGAGACCCACGTCAACGACGAGTACAACGCGTTCCTCGACGTCGCGATCGGCGTCCACGGCCCGTTCCACGGCACCGGGGAGTACCTGGAGGCGCTCGAACGGCGCCTGGCCGAAGCCGGGGTGACGGTGTGACGGCCATCGACGAGATGCTGGCCACGACGACCGGTCGAGCGCGCGCCGTGCTCGAGTACAGCCAGATCACCGGCCGACTGGTCGAGGCCGCCAAGGAGCCGGGATTCACCGCGGCGGACTGGGCACCGCTGGCGGAGCTGGTCGACGCCGACGACTTCGTCCGGGTGGGTCCGTTCAAGGACGTGATGGAGTGGGCGCAGTACGCGGAATTCCTGACCGGCTGGGCGAAGTCGTCGGAATGGGACTGCACGTTCCAACGCCTGACCGAGACTGCCGACCTGGTGTTCCTCGAACTCGAGGAGCGCAGCCGCATCGGCGAGTTCAGCAACGTCGTCAACACGGTGTCGGTCTACGAGTTCACCGCCGACGACAAGATCCGCCGCATCGCGGTCTACCTGCAGATGGAACTGCCGAACACCGGCTCGATACCCGGACTCGACTGACGACCATCGTCGTGCGGGGAGACCCCAGGCGGCGCGGCCGGACGTAGGTCTTGACCGGTCGGGGGCGGGATGATCTGGTTAGGCGTCCTACCCACCTGAACGAGAGGTTGCGTCCCATGCGCGCCCTGATGATTGCGACCGCGACCCTGATCATCGGAGGATTCGCCGCGACCGGTGTGGCCGCCGCCCAGCCGGCGCCGTCCGCCGACGAACTCACGGCCAAACTGCAGCGGGCGCTGAACACCTCGCTGCCCGCCGAGGAGCGGGCCGGCGAACTCGAGGGTGGGCAGGCGGCGGTCTCCACGGCGGACAACATCGCCGCGGTCATGGACCGCTACCAGTCGATGATGTCGTGGCGGGTTCAGAACGCCGCGCTCAACGGCAATCAGGTGAATGCCGAACTCGCCGTCTCGGTGCCGGTCTTCGGCACCCGCACCCACCAGATCTACTGGGTGAACCAGGACGGCGAGTGGAAACTCAGCAATCCCTCGGCCTGTGTGATCGCGCGCGACGCCGCCGGCGCCGCCTGCACGGTCTAGAACGCCGACACTACGGTTGTGGCACGGTTTTCGGCCGGAATGCGTCACCAACCGTAGTCTCGACGGAAGGTCACCAGCCCCGGCGCGGCGGATGCGATCCCACCAGGTCGCCCCGGCCCGACGCCTCGCGGCTGCGGTAGACGATGTAGGGCCGGAACAGGTAACCGATCGGTGCGCTGAACACGTGCACCAGCCGGGTGAACGGCCACAGGCAGAACAGCACCAGCGCGATGATCACGTGGATGTGGAACCACAACGGCGCCAATGCCATCAGATCGCCGCGCGGCTGCAGGATCCAGATGGACCGGAACCACGGCGCCACGGTCTGCCGGTAGTCGTGCTCGGCGCCGACCGGCGTCGCGCCGATCAGCGTGCACGCCAGGCCGGCGATGATGGCCAGCACCAACACCAGGTACATCACCTTGTCGTTGACGGTGGTGGCCATGAACACCGGTCCGGTGGTGCGGCGCCGGTACACCAGCAACGCGATACCGGCCAGCGTGGTGACGCCGGCGATCGCGCCGAGCACCAGCGCCTGGACGTGATAGGCGTGCTGGCTCACACCGATGGCGTACGTCCACGATTCGGGGATCAGCAGACCGATGATGTGGCCGACGATGACGACGAGGATGCCGAAGTGGAACATCGGGCTGCCGATCCGCAGCAGCCGCGACTCGTAGAGCTGTGAGGACCGGGTGGTCCAGCCGAACTTGTCGTAGCGGTAGCGCCACCAGATACCCACCGCCACGATCGCGAGCGTGACGTACGGCGCGACGTCCCAGAAGATCTCCCAGCCCGACATCTAGCTGATCCTTTCTCCCCGCCGCGGCGGCACCGTCAACGTGAACGGTTGCAGACCAACGGCTTCGGCGGGCGGGCCGGCGGCGGCGAGCCGCTGCGCCCGGCGCGTGTCGGTGTCGGTGGCGGCGGGCAGGGTGGACAGCACCGCCGCGACGGCCGGCGCGTACGGTGAGCGCGTCTCGCTGAGCGCACCGTGCAGCACGTCGATCGGGACGCGGTGCTCGGCCAGCAACCGCCTGCCGGCCGCGGCGTCCACGGTCGCGGCGAACTCCAGCACCACCGGCAGATGGTCGGGCGCCTCGTCACAGGGCGGGGCCACCCCGGCGTCGCGGTAGGCCGCGACGAACGCGAGCATCGCGTTGCCGCGGGCACGGGTGTCGCCCGCGGTCCAGTAGGTCAGGTACATGGTGGTGCGCCGGCGCAGATCGAACGTCTGGACGTAGTCCTGTGCGGCCTGCAGCGGGTCGAGTGCGCGTATTGCCGCCAACGTGGAGGAGAGTTGTTCGGCCGCAGCGCCTTCCAGGTGGTCGAGCAGCTCGGCGACGGTGGCGAACCGGTCCTCGTCGGGGTAGCTCAGCAGTAGCGACGCGCACTGCCACAGCAGCCGGTCGTGCAGCTCCGGCCGTGGACGCGCGCGGAGCTTCACCGTGCGCTCCCGTTGTGCGGGAACAATCCTGTCGGGGTGCCGCGGCCGTCCCAGTTGAGCAGGTTGACGCGCGACGGTCGGGTTTCGTTGGCCGCCATGCCTTCCGTCGTCTGCCGGTGCTGCAGTGCGTGAAAGGTCTCCACGGCGACCGGCACTGGCTGCCCGCTGGCCTCGCCGAACGGCCCCGACTCGTACATGCCCGGGCCGCCCTCGAACGACAGCGAACAGCCGGGCGGCTCCTCCACGGAATGCGGGTCGACCGCGTACGCCGTCGGGATCACGTACCGCTCCTCGTATTTCGCCAGCGCCAGCAGCCGGTACATGGCGTAGATCTGCTCCTCGGACATGCCGACGGCGCGGGGGATGTGCGGTTGTGTCTCGCGGCCCAGGTTGATGTCGCGCATGTAGGACCGCATGGCCGCCAGCCGCCGCAGCACCGCCTCGACCGGGGCGGTGTCGCCCGCGGTGAACAATCCGGCCAGATACTCGATCGGGATGCGCAGCGACTCCAGCGCGCCGAACAGGTTGCCCAGGTCCTCACCGTCGTGCCCGTCCCGGCTGACCGCGTCGACGACCGGTGACAGCGGCGGGATGTACCAGACCATCGGCATCGTGCGGAACTCCGGATGCAGCGGCAGCGCCACCCGATAGGTCTGGATCAGCGCGTACACCGGTGAGCGTTGCGCGGCCTCGATCCACTCGTCGGAGATGCCCTCGGCGCGGGCGCCGGCGATCACCTCAGGATCGTTGGGGTCCAACAGGATCGACCTGTGGGCCTCGTACAGGTCGGTCTCGTCGGCCACGGATGCGGCCTCGGTCACCCGGTCGACGTCGTAGAACACCAGCCCCAGATAGCGCAGCCGGCCCACGCAGGTCTCCGAGCACACCGTCGGCAGGCCCACCTCGATGCGCGGATAACACAACGTGCACTTCTCGGCCTTGCCGGTCTTGTGGTTGAAGTAGACCTTCTTGTAGGGGCAGCCCGAGACGCACATCCGCCAGCCCCGGCACCGGTCCTGGTCGACGAGCACGACGCCGTCCTCGGTGCGTTTGTACATCGCGCCCGACGGACACGACGCCACACACGACGGGTTGAGGCAGTGCTCGCAGATGCGTGGCAGGTAGAACATGAAGGTCTGTTCCAGCTCGAGGCGTACCTGCTCGCTGACCTTGGCGAGCACCGGATCACCCGGCAGGATCTCCGGCGAGCCGCCGAGGTCGTCGTCCCAGTTGGCCGACCACTCCACCTTCATCGGCTCCCCGCTGATCAGGCTGCGCGGTGCGGCCACCGGCATGTGCTCGCCCAGCGGTGCGGTGGTCAGGTTCTCGTAGTCGTACGTCCAGGGTTCGTAGTAGTCGTTGATGCTGGGCAGCTTCGGGTTGGCGAAGATCCGCAGCAGCTTCGAGAACCGGCCGCCGTCGCGCAACCGCAGCCGGCCACGGCGGTCACGCACCCAGCCGCCGCGCCACCGCTCCTGGTCTTCGTAGGTGCGCGGATAGCCCTGTCCGGGACGGGTTTCGACGTTGTTGAACCAGACGTACTCGGTGCCGGAACGGTTGGTCCAGGCCTGTTTGCAGGTCACCGAGCAGGTGTGGCACCCGATGCACTTGTCGAGGTTCATCACCATCGCCATCTGTGCCATGACCTTCATCAGTAGGTCACCTCCTGTGCACGCCGTCGCACCACCGTCACCTCGTCGCGCTGATTGCCGGTCGGTCCGAGGTAGTTGAACGCGAACGCCGTCTGCGCGTAACCGCCGGCGAGATGACTGGGCTTGACCAGCAGCCGGGTCAGTGAGTTGTGGATGCCGCCCCGGTTGCCGGTGGTCTCGGTCAGCGGCACGTCGATGACGCGTTCCTGGGCGTGGTAGACGAACACCACGCCGTCGGGCATCCGGTGGCTGACGATCGCCCGGCACACCAGCACACCGTTGCGGTTGACCGCCTCCACCCAGTCGTTGTCCGCCGCACCGATTTTCGCGGCGTCACCCGGGCTCATCCACATGGTGGGTCCGCCGCGGGACAGCGACAGCATGAACAAGTTGTCCTGGTACTCCGAGTGGATCGACCACTTCGAGTGCGGGGTCAGGTAGCGCACCGTCAGGCCGACCCCGTCGCGTCCCAGTTCGGGCTCCCCGAACAGCCGGTGGATGTCCAGCGGTGGCCGGTAGATCGGCAGCTGTTCACCGAGTTCCTCGAGCCAGTCGTGGTCGAGGTAGAAGTGCATGCGGCCGGTGAGCGTGTGAAACGGCTTGAGTTCCTCGATGTTCACCGTGAACGGGGCGTAGCGGCGACCGCCGGTCTCACTGCCCGACCATTCCGGACTGGTGATCACCGGCACGGGCCGGGCCTGGGTGTCGGCGTAGGTGATGCGGCGTTCCTCGCTGCCCCCGGCCAGATGGGTCAGCGGGCGGCCGGTGCGCCGGCTCAGCTGTTCGAATCCCTCGACCGCCAACCGCCCGTTGGAGGTGCCCGACAGCGCCAGGATCACATCGGCCATCCGCTCGGCCGTGGTGATCGCGGGCCGGCCCGCCGCCGGACCGGAGTCCAGGACCCCGAACTTGGCGGCGAGCTCGTCGACTTCCTTGTCGGGGTGGGTGGTGACGCCCTTGGTGGTCAGGCCCAGCCGCTCCACCAGCGGCCCCAGGGTCGACCACTTGTCGGCGATCGCCGGATAGTCGCGCTCCACCACCGCGATCGGCCCCATCGTCTTACCGGGCACCGGGGTGTCTCCCATGGCACGCCAGTAATGCTGCGAGCCATGGGGATAGGACATCGCGCCGGGGGTGTCGTGCTGCAGCGCCCCGAGCACGACGTCGGTGCGGGTGCCCAGATGCTTCTTCGCCATCGCCGAGAACGCCAGCGCGATCGCGCGGAAGGCCTCGAAATCGGAGCGGGTCTCCCACGGCGGGTCGATCGCGGCGGTGAACGCATGCACGTACGGGTGCATGTCGGTGGTGTTCAGATCGGCCTTCTCGTACCAGGTGGCCGCGGGCAGCACCACGTCGGAGAGCAGCGTGGTGGAGGTCATCCGGAAGTCGATCGACATCAGCAGGTCGAGTTTGCCCTCGGGGATGTCGGCCGGCCAGGCGACGTCGTTGGGCCGCAGGCGTTCCGGGGTCGGATCGGCCTGCAGGTTGGAGGTGGTGCCGAGCAGGTGGCGCAGGAAGTACTCGTTGCCCTTGCTCGACGACCCCAGCAGGTTGGCCCGCCACACGTCGAGCACCCGCGGCCAGTTCGCCGGATCGTCCGGATCGGTGACCGCCAATTTCAGTGCACCCGAGGCCAACTGCTCGGCGACGTAGTCGGGGATCTCGCGGCCGGCGGCCCGGGCGTCGTCGGCGACGTCGAGACTGGACCGGTCGAACTGCGGGTAGAACGGCATCCAGCCCATCGCCGCCGAGGCGGCCAGCACGTCCATCGTGTGTTTCCCGGTGAACCGGCCGCGTCCGGTCGGGCTGGCCAGCGCGTCGGCGCGGTAGCCGTCGTAGCGCCACTGGTCGGTGTGCACGTACCAGTAGGAGGTGCCCGGCATCTGCCGTGGCGGGCGCACCCAGTCGGTGGCCATCGCCATCGTCGACCATCCGGTGGCCGGACGGCACTTCTCCTGCCCGACGTAGTGCGCCCACCCGCCGCCGTTGCGGCCCATCGATCCGGTGAGGATCAGCATCGCCAGCACGGCCCGGTAGGTGGCGTCCCCGTGGAACCACTGGCAGATGCCCGCACCCATGATGATCATCGAGCGGCCGCCGGACTCCTCGGCGTTGCGGGCGAATTCGCGGGCCACCCGGATGGCCTGGGCCGCCGACACCCCGGTGATCGCCTCCTGCCAGGCGGGGGTGTAGGGCCGGTCGGCGTCGTCGTAGCCTTTCGGCCAGTCGCCGGGCAGCCCCGGTCGCACCACCCCGTACTGGGCGAGCATCAGGTCGAACACCGTGCAGACCAGGTGTTCACCGACCCGCCGTACCGGTACACCCCGCACCAGCGTCGCGCCGTGCCCGTCGACGGTGTCGAAGCGGGGCAGCGTGATTCCCGCGACCTCGCCGCCGTCGGCCGCCACCGTCAGCGCGGGCACGACCTCACCGATGTCGAGGTTCCACTTGCCGACACCGTCGTCGCCGAACCGGAATCCCAGCGAGCCGGGGGGAACGGTGACGGTGCCCGTCGCCCCGTCGAGCAGCACCGGTTTGAACGCGGCGTTCTCCACCTGATGACCCAGATCGGCTGCGGTCAGGTTCTTGCCGGGCACCAGGGCGCCGTCGCGGTTCTCGAGCTTCACCAGGAACGGCAGGTCGGTGTAGCGGCGCACATAGTCGACGAAGGACGGAACCTGCTGCTTCACAAAGCATTCCGAGAGGATGACATGGCCCATCGCCATCGCCAGCGCACCGTCGGTGCCTGCCGCACACGGCATCCACTCGTCGGCGAACTTGGTGTTGTCGGCGTAATCGGGGCTGACGGTGACGACCTTGGTGCCGCGGTAGCGGACCTCTGCCATCCAGTGCGCATCCGGTGTCCGGGTGACCGGCACGTTCGAACCCCACATCATCAGGTACGACGCATCCCACCAGTCACCGGACTCGGGCACATCGGTCTGGTCGCCGAACACCTGCGGTGAGGCCACCGGCAGATCGGCGTACCAGTCGTAGAACGACGTCATCGCGCCGCCGAGCAGCTCGACGAACCGCGAGCCGGCCGCGTGACTCACCATCGACATGGCCGGGATGGGGGAGAACCCGGCGATCCGGTCGGGGCCGTAGGTCTTGATGGTGTGGACGTGGGCGGCGGCGATCATCTCGGTCGCCTCGGCCCAGGTCACGCGCACCAACCCGCCCTTGCCGCGGGCCCGCTGATAGCGCTTGCGGCGTTCGGGGTCGGCCTGGACGTCGGCCCACGCCAGCACCGGATCGGTCAACCGTCCCTTGGCTTCGCGGTACATCTCGACCAGCACGCCGCGGGCGTACGGATAACGCACGCGGGTGGGCGAATACGTGTACCAGGAGAACGCCGCACCCCGCGGGCAGCCGCGCGGCTCGTACTCGGGCCGGTCCGGCCCCACCGTCGGATAGTCGGTCTCCTGCGTCTCCCACGTGATGATGCCGTCTTTGACATAGACCTTCCACGAACACGATCCGGTGCAGTTCACGCCGTGTGTGGAGCGCACCACCTTGTCGTGGCTCCAGCGGTCGCGATAGAACACGTCGCCCTCGCGCCCGCCGCGCCGGGTGACCGTCCGCAGATCGTCGGAGAATTCGCCGGGGGTGAAGAAGCGGCCGCTGCGCTCGAGCAGCTCCTCGACCACCCCGCCGGTGCGAGGAGCGCTGCTCACGTCGGGGTCTCCTTCGGTTGCGGTTCGTGCGCGTGCAGCCGCAGGGCGGTGTAGGCCAGCGCGATCAGCGCGGTGGCCACCAGGAGCATCAGGCCCACGGTGTAGTGGTTCGCCACCGGGTCATATGTCGCGCCCATCACCAGCGGTGGGAAGTAGCCGCCCAAACCGCCTGCGGCGGAGACTATTCCGGTGATCGAGCCGACCGACTGGGCCGGGGAGCGGCGGGCCACCCAGGCGAACACGCCGCCGGTGCCGATACCGAGGAACACCGCGAGCGTGATGAACGTGGCAGCCGACCACAGATCGGGGGGCGGTTGCAGTATCGCGATGGCGGCCATCAGCGCGGTGCCGGCGAAGGATGTCAGCACGACGTACTTGGGCGCGATCCGGTCCGCGAGCGCACCGCCGACCGGCCGGGCCAGGACTGCGGCCAGTGCGAAGCCGGCGGTGCGTGCCCCGGCGTCGACCGCGGAGAAGCCGTAGATCGTCTTGATGTAGGTCGGCAGGTAGTTGCTGAACGCGACGAACCCGCCGAAGACGATCGCGTACAGGAACGACATCTCCCACGTCACGGCCAGCTTGGCGGCGGCTTTCAGTTTCGGCAGCACCGCGTCGGTGTTCGGGGTGAAGTGCGGGGAGTCGCGCATGACGAACCAGCACATCGCCGCGGTGAGCGCCAGCGCGATCGCGACGATCAGGTGCGTGGTGAACAACCCGAACCAGTTGACGAACCGCGGGGTGAAGAACGCCGACAGCGCCGTCCCGACCATGCCCATCCCGAACACGCCGGTGGCGAACCCTCGCCGCGCCGGTTCGTACCAGTTGTTGGCGAACGGGATCCCCACCGCGAAGATGGTGCCCGCGACACCGAGGAAGAAGCCGAACACCAGCAGCAACGGGTAGGAACCGGCCTCCCCGGCGACACCGACCGCGAGCACCGGCACGATCGACGCCGTCGACACGACGATGAACATCACCCGGCCGCCGAAGCGGTCGGTCAGCGAGCCGACGACGATCCGGCCCAGCGAGCCGACCAGGATGGGCGTGGCCACCAGGATCGACGCGTCGGTGCTGCTGAGCGACATCTCGCCGGCGTAGGTGGTCGACAGCGGCCCGATCATGTTCCACGCCCAGAAGTTGATCGCAGAAACCCATGTGGCCAGAGCGAGGTTCACTCCTCGTCGGGCGCCTGTGTCCGGCGTGATGGCCGTAGTCACATCTTCCAGGGAACCATCCGACGATGGCACTCACATGGAATTGCGGAAAACTTTCGCGTCAAAAGGGGGCGTCACGCGGTCAGCGCTGACAGTGTGGACACCAGTACGTGACCCGGTCACCGGTGCCGTCGCGCATGATCGGTGTACCGCAGCGCCGGCACGGTTTCCCCGCCCGGCCGTACACCCACACGTCGCGGCCGGGGCGGGTATCGCCGGTGGTCGTGCGGTTCCACCGAGACCGGTTGAGCCACAGCATGTCCCGCGCGCGCTGCACCATCCGCAGCGGATCCTTGAGCGCGCCGACCGGGGCCGTCGGAAGATGGCCGGTGACGAAGCACAGCTCGTTGGCGTAGACGTTGCCGACACCGGCCATGATTCGCTGATCCAGCAGCGCCTCGGACAGCCGGCGGTCCGGATCGGCGGCGAGGTTCTGTGCGGCCACGCGCGGTTCCCAGTCGTCGCCGAGCAGGTCGGGGCCGAGGTGGGCGACGGCGTCCATGTCCTTGTCGCGCTCGAGGATCTCCAGGACGCCGAGGTCGATGCCCGCGGCCTGCACGGCGTGGTCGCCCTCGCCGGCCTCCAGGATGATCCGGATCCGGTACCCGGCCCGGCTGGGGCGCGACGCCGGCACGACCTTCCAGCTGCCCTCCATCTTCAGATGCGAATGGATGCTGGCCGGTCCCACCCGGATGAACAAGTGCTTCCCGCGGCTGATCACCTCGTCGATGACGTGTCCGGTCAGGTCGACGGTCGCGTAGCGCGGGACGCGGACATCGCAGCGGGTCAGCGTCTTGCCTTCGAGGCCGTCCCGCAGCGCGGTGGCGGTGCGGTAGACGGTGTCGCCTTCAGGCATCGGTCACCCTCTTCCGCGTACTCACCGCAACCGCAGACCGCGTGGAGTCCGGCTGAACCCGGCACCGGTCAACGCCTCGTGCACGGTGGCGCGCACCCCGTCCGGCGCGGGTTCGAGCACCGGCACACCGTTGACCTTCTCGACCAGCAGCGACTGCACCCGGCCGCGACCCACCAGGTCCGCCAGCGCGGCCGCGGCCGCCATCTGCGCGTCGGCGTCGTCGGTGAAGCTCAGCAGTGACCGACCGCCCCGTTCCAGGAACCACGCGAGTTCGCCGTCGACCAGTGCCACCAGCGCGCCCGCCTTGCGGCCGGGGCGGTGTGACCCCTCGGTGTCGCCGTCGGCGGTGCGCGCCGGCCACGGGAGTGCGGCGCCGTAGGGGTTGGCCGGGTCGGCGGCGGCGAGGACGACGGCGTGGTACTCGCGGCGTTCCCGGTCCACTTCGTCCAGATAGGTCCGCAACCGGTCCACGGTCGAGGCCACCGCGAACTGGGCACCGCCCAGCGATTCCACGAAATACCCGCGCTGGCAGCGGCCGGCCTCTTCGAATGCGGTCAGCACCTTGTAGAGCATCGCGAAGCCGCCGGGGACACCTTCGGACGCGGCCGCGCCCTTGGTGAGCACACCGTGGCGGTTGAGCAGCAGTTCGGCCGTGAAGTGCGCGCGCACAGTGGAATCCGGCTCGGCAGCGGGTAGCGCCGACCAGCGGCCGGCCACCGTCGGGTCACTCGCCCGCGCCTGTGGATGGGCGATGCTGTAACTGCTCAACCGCGGTGGCCGCGCCCGCTGCCGGTGGGCGGGTGCGCCGCGCCTGCCGGTGGAGCGCCGGGTGCCCGAGAGCATCGCCCGCACCGGGGCGAACGTGTCCCCGGTGACCCATCCGGCCCAGATCAGTTCCCACAGTGCGGTTTTGAACGTATCGGAGTCGGTGGCGGCGAGTTGGCGGAAGAAATACGCGCCGCCCGCACCGAGGGTTTCCATGATGGCCCGGTGGGTGTCGGTGAACTCGAGTTCGACCGGCGCCGTCAGCGTCAGTGGTGCCGAGTCGGCGTGGTGAAAGGCGATCCACCCGTCCCCGCCGCCGATCTGACCCGCACCCGACCACATGATCTCCCCGCTGGCCAGCAACTCGTCGAGCATCGCGGGCTGGTAGTCACGCACCCGCTGCGACAACACCAGCGGTTCGACCGCAGATGCCGGGATGGCCACCCCGGCGAGCTGGTCGATCGCCGAGGCCAGCCCGTCGACCCCCGAGCTGTGCGCCGAGCCGACGTGCTGCCAGGCCGGCAGGAACCGGGCGTACGCGGTGGTGCTGACCGGTTCCACCTGCGCCCGCAGCGCGGCGAGCGACCGCCGGCGCAGGATCTTGAGCACATCGCCGTCACACCACTGCTCACTGCCGGCGGGATCGCCCGGCGGGGCGTCGGCGAACTCGCCGCGCACCAGCCGTCCGTCGACCGTGAGCCGGCCGAGGACGTCGGCGGTGACCCGCAGGCCCAACCCGAACCGTTCAGCCGCCTCGGCGGTGGTGAACGGGCCGTGGGTGCGCGCGTAGCGGCCGATCAGCTCGCCGAGCGGATCGACCACCGGATCGAGGAACGAGATCGGCACGCCGACTGGGACGGCGATGCCGACACCGTCGCGCAGCAGGCCGACGTCCTCGATCGCGACCCACCAGGTGCGTCCGGCGAACGACACCGTCAGCACCCGCTTCGCCGCCAGCAGGGCTTCGAGCCAGCCGCCGACTTCGTCGGTGGTGGCACGTTCGGCGATCTCCTCGGTGGTCAACGGCCCGAGCAGTCGCAGCAGGTCGGCGACGCCCTCGGCGTCGCGTGCGCGCCGGTCCTCGGCGAGGTGCTGCAGCTGACGCGCGGTGGCGGCGATGACGTCGGCGTCGAGCAGTTCGCGCAGCTCGACCCGGCCCAGCAGTTCGGCGAGCAGCGTGCTGTCCAGCGACAGTGCGGCCGCACGGCGTTCGGCCAGCGGACTGTCGCCCTCGTACATGAAGGCGCCGACGTAGCCGAACAGCAGCGAGGCGGCGAACGGCGACGGTGTCGTCGTCTCCACCTCCACCACCCGCAGCCTGCGCTGGGCGATCCGGCGCATCAGCTCGACCAGGGCGGGCACGTCGTATACGTCCTGCAGGCATTCGCGGACGGCCTCGAGGACGATGGGGAAGTCCGGGTACTTGCGGGCGACGTCGAGCAGTTGGGCGGCGCGCTGGCGCTGATGCCACAGCGGCGACCGCTTACCGGGGTGACGCCGCGGCAGCAGCAGCGCGCGCGCCGCGCATTCGCGGAAGCGGGACGCGAACAGCGCCGACCCGCCGACCTCGGTGGTGACGATCGGTTCGATCTCCTCGGCGTCGAACACGAACAGGTCGGCGAACGACACCCCGCCACCGGATTCGAAGTCGGTGTCGGGCAGGCGCACGATGATGCCGTCGTCGGAGGCGGTCGGTTTCTCGTCGATGCCGTAGCGCTCCCGCAGCCGCCGCCCGACGGCGAGGGCGAGCGGCCCGTGCACGCGCAGGCCGTAGGGGGAGTGCAGGATGATGCGCCAGTCGCCGAGTTCGTCGCGGAACCGTTCGACGACGAACGTGGTGTCGGTGGGCACCGCGCCGGTGGCCTGGCGCTGATCGTCGAGCAGCCGGTACAGATTGTCGGTGGCGTAGTCGTTGAACCCCATGGTGCGGCAGCGTTCGGCGAACGCGTCGGCGCCCAGCCCGGCGAGCTCGCCGGTGAACGCCCCGACGGCCGCACCGAGTTCGGCGGGCCGACCCACGCCGTCGCCGCGCCAGAACGGCAGCCGCGCGGGTTGGCCCGGCGCCGGGACGACCAGCACGCGGTCGTGGGTGATCTCGGTGATCCGCCAGCTCGTCGCCCCGAGCGAGATCACGTCGCCGGGGCGGGACTCGTAGACCATCTCCTCGTCGAGTTCGCCTACGCGAGAGGGCTTTTCGGAGTCGGTGGCCAGGTAGACGGTGAACATCCCGCGGTCGGGGATCGCGCCGCCGGAGGTGACGGCGAGCCGCTGCGCGCCCGGCCGTGCGGTCAGCGTGCCTGCGTCGCGGTCGTACACCAGCCGCGGCCGCAGTTCGGCGAACTCGGTGGACGGATACTTGCCCGACAGCAGGTCGAGCGTCGCCTCGAACGCGCTGCGCGGCAGCGTCGCGAACGGCGCGCTGCGCCGCACCGCATCGAACCAGCGGTCGGCGTCGAGCGGTTCGAGCGCCGCCGCCGCGACGGTGTGCTGGGCGAGCACGTCGAGCGGGTTGGCGGGCACCCTCATGGTCTCGATCTGCCCGGCGAGCATGCGCTGCACGGTCACCGCGCACCCGATCAGATCGGTGCGGTGCTTCGGGAACAGCACCCCCTGGGAGATCTCGCCGACCTGATGGCCGGCCCGGCCCACCCGCTGCAGGCCGCTGGCCACCGACGGCGGCGTCTCCACCTGGATGACGAGGTCGACCGCGCCCATGTCGATGCCGAGTTCCAGGCTGGACGTCGCGACGACGGCTTTGAGCCGTCCGGTCTTGAGGTCGTCTTCGACCAGCGCCCGCTGTTCCTTGCTGACCGAGCCGTGGTGGGCCTTGGCCAGCAGCGGCTCTGCGCCGAAGGACTGCCCGCTGCCCATCAGCTGGGCTGGCGCACCGCCGCCCACCTGCCCGTTGCGCCCGTCCAGCTCGACGCCGATGCGTTCGGCATGGATCTCGTTGAGCCGCGACGTCAGCCGCTCGGCCAGCCGCCGGGAGTTCGCGAACACGATCGAGGAGCGGTGCGCCTCGATCAGGTCCACGATCTGTTCCTCGACGTCGGGCCAGATGGTGTTGTTCTCCAGTTCGGCCATGTCGGGCACCGGCACCTGCACCGACAGGTCGAACGTCTTGGCGGCGGGCGGTGCGACGATCGTCGTCGGGGCGTGGCCGGACAGGAACCGGGCCACCTCCTCGGGCGGGCGGACCGTCGCGGACAGTCCGATGCGCTGTGCGGGCCGCTCCAAGAGCTGGTCGAGCCGTTCCAGCGACAGCGCGAGGTGGGCACCGCGTTTGGTCGCGGCCAGGGCGTGCACCTCGTCGACGATCACGGTCTGCACCTCGGCGAGGGTGTCGCGGGCCGCCGAGGTCAGCATCAGGAACAGCGACTCGGGTGTGGTGATCAGGATGTCGGGCGGGCGGGTGACGAGTTCGCGGCGTTGCGCGGGTGTGGTGTCCCCGGAGCGGACGCCCACGCTGATGGCCGGCGGTGTCTGACCGTGCCGCTCGGCGATCCGGGCGATGCCGGTCAGCGGGGTGCGCAGGTTGCGTTCGACGTCGACCGCGAGCGCCTTGAGCGGGGACACGTAGAGCACGCGGGTGCCTGCACCGGCCGGGCGGGGTTCCGACGACGCCAGCCGGTCGATCGCCCACAGGAAGGCGGCGAGCGTCTTACCCGACCCGGTGGGCGCGATCACCAGTGTGTTGTCGCCGTCGGCGATCGCCGACCAGGCCCGCGCCTGCGCCGAGGTGGGTTCGACGAACGTGCCCGTGAACCACTCCCGGGTCAGCGGGCTGAACCGGGAGAGGCCGTCGTCGGTCGGGTGCGGGCTCATCACTCCATGGTGACAAGTCCCCCCGACAAGCCGCCGAGCGTCGGGTTGCGTCACGCCTGAGTGCGAGACGCGTGTCACGCCCCGACACTCGACCGCCGGCTCAGCCCCGCAGCGACCGCTGGTAGCGCTGCATCCCCGCGATCCACCGGTCGGGGTCGGCGACCTTGCCGGCCAGCATGTCGCGCACCTCGGGATGCGGCAGCACGAGGAAGCGCCCGTCACGGACCGCGGCGACGGTCTGTTCGGCCACCTCACGGGCGCTGAGCACCACCCCGGCGTTCACCACCGAGTCCGCACCCAACCGGGCCTCGGCGTCGGCGGAATCCCGGATCGTCGACAGCAGCGGGGTGTCCACCCCCATCGGGCAGACACACGTCACGCCGATGCCCTGATCGCCGTAGGTGACCGCGAGCCATTCCGCGAAGCCCACCGCGGCGTGTTTGCTCACGGCGTAACCGGCGGCGCCGATCTGGGTCAGCAGACCCGCGGCCGACGCCACGGCGACGAAATGCCCCCGGCCACGGGCCTGCCACTGCGGCACCAGGATGGACGCCGCGCGGATGTGCGCGCGCAGGTTCACGTCGAGGATGCGGTCCCAGTCCGCTTCGGTGCCAAGGCCGGGTGCGCCCATGACGCCGGCGTTGGCGACGAAGACGTCGACCGGTTCGGCGGTCATCGCCGCGATGTCGTCGGCCGAACTCGCATCGGCATGCAGGGCGGTGACCGTCGCCCCGGCGGCGGTCAGATTCTCGGCGGTCGCGGTCAGACCCGCGTCGTCGACGTCGCCGAGTACCAGGCGCGCGCCCGCGGCGGCGAAGGATTCGGCCAGTGCGCGCCCGATGCCCGAACCGGCTCCCGTGATCGCCACGACGTTGTTGTCGATGTCCATGAGCCGATCCTGCCGATCGGCGTGGCACCGGCGTGATCCGGGTACTCCGGTGAGTTGTCGAACGGGAAGGCGGGAATTGCGATGGACATCGTCGGAGGTGCGGTCCGGTTGGTCACCGAGACCGCCAACGCGACCACTGCGGCGGCAGGCGCGGTGGGAGGTGCGGCCGTCAACGGGGTCGCCGGGGCAGTGCAGGGCGCGGCGTCCGGAGTTCGCCACGGTCTGAGCAGCGGCAGCCATTCCATGCCGGCGGCGCTGCTGACCATGGGCGCGGTCGGTGCGGTGGGACTCGTCGACTGGCCGGTGCTGGCCGTGGTCGGCGGGACGGCCCTGCTGGCCCGTCAACTCGGGCGGACCGGTGACGGAGAGTCCGCCCCCGCGGCTGATGCGTCAGACGGGGAATCCGCCCGCCCCGCGAGCGGTCCGCGGAAGACCGCCGCACGTAAGAAAACCGTCAGCGGCCGGAGCTGAGGCTCCCCACCGCTGACGGGGTACACGGCCGGCGATGGCGACCATCCTGGCCTACACCTCACCGTCGGCGGGCCACCTTTTCCCGATGCTCGCGCTTCTCGGGGAACTGGCCGGGCGCGGGCACCGTATCCACGTGCGCACCTACGCGGCCGGGGTGGACGTCGCCCGCGCGGCGGGAATGAGCGCGGACAGTGTGGACCCCCGCATCGAGGCGATCGTCAGCGAGGACTGGCGCGCCGACAACCGGCGCGCGGTGCTGCGCATGACGATCGAGACGTTCGGCGCCCGCGGCGCCCACGAACTCGCCGATCTCGACGATGCGATCGCGCTGGTCGACCCCGACATGCTGCTGCTCGACGTCAACTGCTGGGGCGCGATGGCCGTCGCCGAGGACTCCCGGATCCCGTGGGCGTTGTTCTGCCCGTACACGCCGTTCCTCACGTCGCCGGGGATGCCGCCCGTGGGTGCGGGGATGGCGCCCCGGCCCGGTGTCGTCGGCAGAGTGCGCGACCTGGGGGTGCGCGCGGTGGTGCAGTACGTTTTCGATACACCGATGATGGTGCACATCAACGCTTTTCGCGCAGCCCGCGGCTTACCCGCGCTGCGCGGCGTCGATGCCTGCCTGCGCCGCGCCCCGCTGATGCTGGTGGCCGGCGGTGAACCGCTCGAATATCCCCATCCCGGCTGGGGAGACGCGGTGCAGCTGATCGGACCGTGCGAATTCGACCCGGCGGCGCACGCGGCGCCGGCGTGGCTCGATGACATCGACCGGCCGGTGGTCCTGGTGACGACGTCGTCGGTGAAACAGGCCGACTCCGCGCTCGTCACCACCGCGCTCACCGCACTCGCCGATGCGCCGGTCCACGTCGTGGCGACGTGCCCCGCCGGCGTCCCCGACGGGATCGCGGTGCCCCCCAACGCCACCGTGACCGGCTTCCTCCCGCACGGGCCGGTGCTCGACCGGGCGATCGGTGTCGTCACGCACGGCGGTATGGGCGTCACTCAGAAGGCTCTGGCGCGCGGAGTGCCGGTGTGCGTGGTGCCGTACGGCCGGGACCAGTTCGAGGTGGCCCGGCGGGTGGAGGTGGCGCGGTGCGGCACCAGGCTGCCCGCGCGGCGCCTGACCCCGGCCCGGCTGCGCACCGCGGTCGACGGCGCGTTGACGATGGCGGCGGGCGCGCGCCGGGTGGCGGACGGGTTCGTCGCGACGGGCGGGGTGGTCCGCGGGGCGGATCTCCTGGAGCAGCGGGTGATCGGGCGGTCGGCTATCCGAAGTGCACGCCTTGCGCCAGGGGCAGTTCGGCGGAGTAGTTGACCGTGTTGGTGGCCCGGCGCATATAGGCCTTCCATGCGTCGGAGCCGGATTCGCGGCCGCCGCCGGTCTGTTTCTCGCCGCCGAACGCGCCGCCGATCTCGGCCCCGGACGTGCCGATGTTCACGTTCGCGATCCCGCAGTCCGACCCGTCGGCGGCGAGGAAGCGTTCGGCTTCCCGCACGTCCAGGGTGAAGATCGCCGACGAAAGACCCTGCGGCACCGCGTTGTTCAGCGCGATGGCCTCGTCGAGGTCGTCGTAGGTGAGCACGTAGAGGATCGGTGCGAACGTCTCGGTGTGCACCACGCCGGTCTGCGCGGGCATCCGAACCACCGCCGGCGTCACGTAGTACGACGTATCGCCGCTCTCGCCCTCGAAGATGCGGCGCTCGCCGCCGGCCACCTCGCCACCGTCGGTGCGGGCGGTGTCGAGCGCGGCGACCATGTCGCGGTAGGCGGTCTCGTGGATCAGCGGGCCGACCAGTGTCCCCTCGACAGCCGGATCACCCACCGGCAGTTGGCGATACGCCGCGACGATCCGCTCGACGAGTTCGTCGGCGACCGAACGGTGCACGATCAGCCTGCGCAACGTGGTGCACCGCTGACCGGCGGTGCCCGCCGCCGAGAACACGATCGCGCGCACCGCGAGATCCAGGTCGGCCGAAGGTGTCACGATCGCGGCGTTGTTGCCGCCGAGTTCCAGCAGCGCCTTGCCGAAGCGCTGTGCGACGCGGGGCCCGACCTGCTGACCCATCCGCGCCGAACCGGTCGCCGACAGCAGTGCCACCCGCGGATCGTCGACCAGCCTCTCGCCGACGTCGCGGCCGCCCAGCACGAGCCGGCCGACGGCAGGCGGCGCCCCGACGTCGTCGGCCGCGCGCTGCAGCAGCGCCTGGCAGGCGATGGCCGTGAGCGGGGTGAGCTCGGAGGGCTTCCACACGACCGTGTCACCGCACACCAGCGCGACCGCGGTGTTCCACGACCACACCGCCACCGGGAAGTTGAACGCGGTGATCACCCCGACCACCCCGAGCGGATGCCACGTCTCCATCAGCCGGTGTCCCGGCCGCTCGGAGGCGATGGTCCTGCCGTACAGCTGGCGGGACAGGCCGACCGCGAACTGGCAGATGTCGATCATCTCCTGCACCTCGCCGAGTGCCTCGGAGGTGATCTTGCCCGCCTCCACGGTCACCAGCGTCGCCAGCGCCGCCTTGTGCTCGACGAGCAGTTCGCCCAGCCGGGCGACCAACGCGCCGCGTACCGGCGCCGGCGTGGTGCGCCACCGCGTGAAGGCGTCGGCGGCCGCCTCGATCGCGGCATCGGCCTCGGCGGCCGAGTTCTCGGGGACGGTGAACAGGACCTCGCCGGTGATCGGGGTGCTGGCGGGCAGACCGCCGTCGCCGGGGCCGCCCAGCGGGGTCGTCGCACCGACCGCGTCGAAGGCGGCGCGCACCCGGTCCCTGAGCTCGTCGGCGGTCGGCAGCACCGTGTGGGCGGCCGACGCGGCGTCGGCGGGGGAGGTGGTGGTCATCACATGTCCTTGTCGTGGGGTGGCTTGTCTCGGTGTCGTGTGCGCTTGGGGCGGCGGCGCCTCGGTTACAGTGCGCGCATGGGTGAACCCGACGAGCACCCGCATGCGCCTGCGCCGCTCGACGAGATCGACCGCATCCTGGCGCGCGAGCTCGTGGCGGACGGTCGTGCGACGCTCGCACATCTGGCGGCCAGTGCGGGGCTCTCGGTCTCGGCAGTGCAGTCGCGGGTGCGCCGGCTGGAGTCGCGCGGTGTGGTCACCGGATACCAGGCGAAGCTGAACCCGGAGGCGGTCGGACACCAGCTGTCGGCGTTCGTCGCCATCACCCCTCTCGATCCGTCTCAACCCGATGATGCGCCCGCACGCCTGGAACACATAGCGGAGATCGAGTCCTGCCATTCGGTGGCCGGCGAGGAGAGCTATGTGCTGCTGGTGCGCGTCGGGTCCGCACGGGCGCTCGAGGACCTGCTGCAGCAGATCCGTACCGCAGCGAATGTGCGAACCCGGAGCACGGTCATCTTACAGACATTTTACGAGGGTCGGCAGAACGTGCCGTAATTATTCCGGCGACTGCGCGTCAAGCGGGCGATTTTCCTGCCTCTGGGTGACCAGGGCGTGTCCGGCCCCGATGGCCACGGCCACCGGCCACTCGACGAGTTCGACGGCGACCAGTCCGGCCAGCGCGGCGTAGAACGCCAGCTGGTCGGGACGCGGGAACGGCACCCGGCCGACCACGGGCAGTGAGATCGCGAAGCGTTGCGCGCCGGCCACCCGGGCCGCGACGTCACGATGTGATGGGACACCGGTCACCTCGGGGTCACCTTCCGTTCGCCGGTCCGGCCTAGCGTCCTGAATCATGGCGAACCTACTTGCCGGACTTGTTCGAAGCAGTGGCCAGGACGCGCTTCTCGACGGCGCCGTCCGCGCGCTCACCCCGCCGCTGCGCGAGATCTACGCCGTCCTCGTCCGCGCCGGCGTCGTCGTCATCGTCGACGACTGACCCCACCCCGATGAGGCGTTCCAGCAGCGCCGGTGCGACGGCCGAGATCGCGGTCGCGCCCGCCGCGGCGAGGAAGGCCTGACTCCACGCGAATGGCCCGACGGGCGTGCACCCGAACAACTGACTGACCGCCGGGGTGCTGATGATGCCGATCATCGCGGCGAAGGTGCCGATGTTGGTGGCGACCACCAGCGGGCCGTGGGAGTCGAGCAGCGTCTGCAACATCTGGGTGGACACCAGCCCGATCAGGGCGGCGGTCGCGGCGCGCCGCGGCGTCCCGGTGACACTGGCCATCAGCCAGGCCGCCGTCGCCCCCGTCGTCGTCGCCGCGCCGCGGATCCCGATCGCCCGCCACATCGCCGACTCGTCGCGGTCGGCTTCCCCGGTGTCGGACTGCGGGCTGACCGCCAGCGCCGCCGCGGGCAGCGCGTCGGTGAGCATGTTGACCAGCAGCATCTGGCGTGCGTTGAGCACCGACCGGCCGGTGAGCACGCTGCTGATCAGCGCGAAGCACACCTCGCCCGCATTGCCGCCGAGCAGGACCGAGACCGCCGACTGCACCCGGCGCCAGAGCTGGTTGCCCTCGTCGATCGCGTCCAACAGGGCCTCGATGCGCCCGTCGAGCAGCATCACATCTGCCGCCGTGCGGGCGGGATCGCTGCCCGCGGCGGCCACCCCGATGCCGACGCTCGCCGCCCGGATCGCCGCGGCGTCGTTGGCGCCGTCGCCGACCATCGCGGTGACCACCCCGCTCGCCTCCAGGGCCTGCACCACGTCGATCTTGTGCTCCGGCGTCATCCGGGCGAACACCGTGTTCTCGGCCACCGCGGTCGCGCGTTCTTCGGCCGACATGTTCTCCCACTCGTCACCCGTCACCACCTGATCGGGTGTGACGTCGAGTCCGAGATCGCCGGCGGCGACCGCGGCGGTGACCGGGTGGTCACCGGTGATCAGCCGCACGCCGATGCCCTTGTCGTCGAGGGCCCGCAACAGTTCGGCCGCGCTCGGCCGAAGGGTGTCGGCGAGCCCGACCACACCCACCGGCCGCAGGTTGCACGCACACAACTGCTCGAGCCGGTCGGGGTCGCTCGCCGCGACGCGGGCGTCGTCGTCGCTGAGGTCGCACTCCGCGACCGCGAGGACGCGCAGCCCTTCGGCCGTCATCTCGTCGAACAGTGCCGACAGCGCCGCCCCGTCGTCGCCGAGGTCCTCGGCCAACGCGGAGGAGATCCGTTCGGGCGCACCCTTGATGGTCAGCCGGTTGCCGGTCAGGGCGGCGGCGTACGGGCGGCCCGACTGGAACGGCAGCACCGCGTCGGGTTCCCGGGTGCCTGCCTCGGGATCGTCACCGCCCGCTGCGCGCAGTATCGCGTCGTCGGTGGCGTGCTCGGTGCGATGGCCGTTGCGGAGCACGATGGTGCTGGCCGCGTTGGCCAGGACATCGGCCTCGGTGTATCCCTCGAGCGGGCGTAACGCCTTGACCTGCAACCGGTTCTCACTCAGGGTCCCGGTCTTGTCGAAACACACCACGGCGACGCGGGCCAGCGCCTCGACCGAGTGCGGGTTGCGGATCAGCACCGACTCGCTGGACAGTCGCCGTGCGGCGGCGAGCTGGGCCAGCGTGGCGACCAGTGGGAGTCCCTCGGGAACCGCGGCCACCATGACGCCGACCGCGCTGGCGGCCGACTCCCGCAGCGGGGTGCGCCGCAGCGCGGACAGCAGCCCGACGACCGCACCACCACCGAGACTGAACGGCAGGGCGCGACCGGTGATCCGGCGCAGCTGAGCCTGTAGGCCGATCTCCCGTGACTTCGACGGCGCCATCGCCATCGCGCGCCGCATCTCCGAACCCGATCCCACCGCGGTCACGATGCCGACACCGGTGCCGGCGACGACCGTGGAACCGGCGTAGAGCATGCAGGACCGTTCGGCCAGCGGCGCGCCGGGCGACGGATCGGTCTCCTTCACGACGGGCAATGACTCACCGGTGAGCGAGGATTCGTCCACCTCGAGGTTGACCGCCTCGGTCAACCGGATGTCGGCGGGCACGACTTCGCCGGAGCGGACTTCGACCACGTCGCCCAGGCGCAGCCGTTTCGCGACGACCTCCTCGTCGCCGTCGGCCGCATCGGTGCCCAGCCGGCGGCGGGCCAACGGGTCCTGGACGGCGAGCAGTCGCCGCAGGATCCGCTCGGCGTGCAGCTGCTGTTCGGCCGACAGCGCGGCGTTGCCGAGGAGTACGCCGCCGACGAGCGCGGCGTCGAAGGGTGACCCGAGCAGCGCACTGGCCATCGCACCGGTGACGAGGATGGGGGTGAGCGGATCGGCGAGGTTCGCACGCACCTCCCCGACGAAGTCGCGCACGTAATGCCACACTCCCACAACGGGTTCCGGAACAAAATTACGCTCGGGGCCGTCGTCGACGGGGCCCTCCCGGCGCGGCAGCAGATGTGCCACCTCGTCGATGGGCAGTGCGTGCCAGTCGTGTCCCGGTTCGGCAGTGGGCAGTGCGTCGCGGAACACCCGTCGGCCGGCCGACGATCCCGACAGCAGGCCGGCCATGGCACCCGCGTGCACCGACACAGGGCCTCGGCCCGGAACTCCGGGGATCAGCATCAGGGCACCGATCGACGAACTCGACAGTGACAGTTCGACGCCCTTCTCACTCGCCGCCCGGGCGGCGGGCAGCGCGTGCAGCACCCGCCAGGCGCCGGTCAGGTCGTCGACGAGTAGATCGGCGCTCCACGGCGGCGGCCGGTTCTCCCGGAGCACACCGACCGTGACGTCGGCGGCGTGCGGGGTGGTCATATCGGCGGTCGTGATCAGCAGGACCGTCCGACCGTCGGCCTTGGCCGCGCCCACGGCATCGGCCAGCGCATCGTCGGGTGACTCGCCGACGGGGTGCAGGTGATCGAATCCCTGTGCCAGGGACCGTAATCCGTCGTCGGCGATGGAGACGACCCGGGGCCTGGTGCGACGCGCCTCCGCCACCACCGCCGCGGCGTAGGGGTCGCGGACGTGGCTGACGAGGACCTCGCCCTCGTCGCCGGCGCCCGGGACGTCGGACATCGGATGCCAGCCGGTGGTCAGCTTCCCGTCGGCGAGCGCTCTGCGCGCGGCCTGCCAGGCCCGGCTGCGATAAGAGTTGGTCAGACCGCGCACACGGCTCACCATCAGCTCGTCGGTGTGCAGTACCCGCGGATCGATCACCACGGTGTCGATGCGGTCGAGCGTGCGCAGCGCGCGCGGATGCAGGACCAGTCCGCCGTGCTGGGCGGTGAAGCCCCGGCTCAGCGCGCAGGCGAACGCCTCGCGCGTGGTGCGCAGGGCCTTGGGGGCCGCGACGACGGCGGCTTCGCCCGCCAGCGCGGGATTGCCCGACAGCATCCCGAGTGCCAGCCCGGCGCCGGCTCCGATCAGGGCCGCCCGGTCGGCGTACCGCTCCGGCGTGCCTTCGGGCGGGGAGACCCGCTTGGTGGGTGGGCGGTCGTCGGACGCGTGGTGTGACAGCGCCGGTTCGTGGCGCCGCCATGCCGCCCGGTCGTTCCACGCCTCGGCGGCGAGCATGGTGCGCTGGGCCGCTTCGGCCGCCGCCGACACGGGTGAGACGGAAAGGGTCGCCATCGTGGCGTGCGCGGCGGCGAAGAGCAGGTCCGTACCGTCCGGGCCCAGCCTGGTCTCGAGTTGTCTGCGCAGTCGGGGCATGTGGTCGACGAGGGTCGGCACCGCCGAGACGACGTCGGGCAGTCCGCGCATCTTCATGATCGACCCGGTCATCGACAGGCCGAAGCCCGCAACGGAGAACACCGCGCCCGCGGTCCGCGCGGCCAGGACCGCGTCGTCACCGGGCAGGTTCATCGGCCGGGTGCGGCGCGCGCCGGCGTCCACCGCCCGTTCGGCCGCGTCCGTGGTACGCAGCAGGTCCGGCAGCGACGGCCCGTCGTCGTCGACGGTGACGACGATCCGGGCGACGGTGGTGTTCAGCGCCACCGAGCGCACCCCTGGCAGCTCCTTGACCGCGCGCACCACCTCGGTGGCGATGTCGTCGGCGTGTTCGCCGCCGAGCCCGCGGACCTCCACCCAGCAGCGGTTTCCGACAGCCTGGCAGCGGCGCGCCGGCGGGCCACCGAGCGCTTCGAGGGCGACGGCGGTGGTGGTCCGGGTCAGCGTCTCGGCGGCGCGAAGCGGTGCGGCCAACAGTCCGAGGCCGGGAGGTCTGATCACCCCCAGGCGGTACCCGGCGCGAACCGGCGCCACACGCGGGCGTCAATAGGAAGTGATTTGGAGCGATGGCCGGATGACCGTAAATATTCCGATAAGATCGCCGTATGACCGACATGTTGACACGACCTGGCGCATCCGTCGTCGAACCGGCCGACGTGCACGAGGTGCTGGCGCGCAGCATCCTCGCCGACGGTCTCGACCTGGTTCTCGATCTCGACCGCTCGTCGGGTTCCTTCCTCGTCGACGCGCGCACCGGGGAGCGCTACCTCGACATGTTCACGTTCTTCGCATCCTCGGCGCTGGGGATGAACCATCCCGCCCTGGCCGCCGACGAGGCGTTCCGCGCCGAACTGTCGCGGGCGGCCGTGAACAAGCCGAGCAACTCCGACGTCTACACGGTGCCGATGGCGCGGTTCGTCGACACGTTCAGCCGGGTGCTGGGTGACCCGGCGCTACCGCACCTGTTCTTCGTCGACGGTGGTGCGCTCGCGGTGGAGAACGCGCTCAAGGTGGCCTTCGACTGGAAGAGTCGGCTCAACGAATCCCGCGGTCTCCCAGCGCAGCTCGGCACCCGCGTCCTGCATCTGCGCGGCGCGTTCCACGGCCGCAGCGGATACACGCTGTCCCTGACCAACACGGATCCGAACAAGGTGGCGCGCTTCCCGAGATTCGACTGGCCGCGCATCGACGCGCCCTACCTCCGGCCGGGGCTGGACGACGACGCCATGGCCGACCTCGAGGCCGAGTCGCTGCGTCAGGCGCGGGCCGCTTTCGAGGCCCATCCGCACGACATCGCGTGCTTCATCGCCGAGCCGATCCAGGGTGAGGGTGGTGATCGGCACTTCCGGCCGGAATTCTTCGCCGCGATGCGCGCGCTGTGCGACGGCTACGACGCGCTGCTGATCGTCGACGAGGTGCAGACCGGGTGCGGGATCACCGGCACCCCATGGGCCTACCAGCAGCTGGGCATCGCCCCGGACGTGGTCGCCTTCGGCAAGAAGACGCAGGTGTGCGGGGTCATGGCGGGACGGCGCGTCGACGAGGTCGCCGACAACGTGTTCGCCGTCAGCTCCCGGATCAACTCGACGTGGGGCGGCAACCTCGCCGACATGGTCCGGGCGCGCCGCATCCTCGAGGTGATCGAATCCGACGGGCTGCTGGAGCGCGCCGCACACGCGGGTGGTTATCTGCGGGCCCGGCTCGACGAACTCGCCGCCGAGTTCCCCGGGGTGGTGTGCGACGTCCGGGGCCGCGGCCTGATGTGCGCGTTCAGCCTGCCGACCGCGGCAGAGCGGGACGCGCTGATCCGCCGGCTGTGGGAGCGCAGGGTGATCATGTTGGCCAGCGGGGTGGATTCGGTGCGGTTCCGTCCGGCGCTGACGGTGTCGCGGGCGGAACTCGACCAGGCAGTGGAGGCGGTCCGGCAGGCCCTGCGCTGACGTCGGTCGGCGCGGTGAGCCGGCGGATCGTCGCGCGCAAACGGGGCAGGTCGTCGCGGCCCACCAGTTCGCATCCGTGGCGTTCGGCGAGTTTGCGTGCCGCGGGGGTGAATTCGTTGTTCGTCACCACCATGGTGCGCACACAGTCCTGCATCGGTGCGCCGGCCACCACCTCCTGGACCGCGGCCGCCCCGACCGGTCGGGATTGCCGTTTGCACTGGACGGCAACCCGGTTCGGGCGCCGGCCGAGGATGATGTCCACACCCCAGTCGCCGGTCAGCGGCGTCATGATCACCGGAACGCCGCACGAGCGGGCGATGTGCGCGATGTGGTCTTCGAACTCCGTGCCCGACATGTCGTTCTCGGTGTCCGGGGACGTGGCCGCGCCCGAGATCGCTCCGAGGACGAACCGCGGCGCGACGGCGACCAGAAGCGGTACCGCGACCGCGGCGGCGACGGCGATTCCGGGATGCCCGCCCGCCAGATGAGCGGTCAGACCGGCTGCCGCGCCCAGTGCGCCGTAGAGCTTGACGCGGATGTTGAAGGACACGGCCGGATGGTACGGCCGCCGGCCGACACGCCCGGGAGCGCGGGAGGTTTCTCCCGCGCTGCCTGCGGGAACACCTCGCGGCGTCGGTGATGGCGAGACGAATCCGGTAGGTGCAGGGTGTATCAGAGTCCGCACGAGGTGCGATACGACGGCGGGCTGCGCGTCGCAGTGCGGTCCACGATGACGGCCGCGCTATTGGCCGGCGCTTTCCTGGCCGTCGCCGCGGTCTGGGTGAGCACGTGCGGGGGTTCGGTGGCCGATGCGCTGGCTTGTGGTGCGCCGCAACGCACGCTGCTCGCACTCGGCGCCCCGGTCATCCTGCTCGTCGGGGCGGTGCGCGCGTTCGTCCGCGCGTTCGGGGTACGCGGCCGCACCCAGACCTGGTGGGCCTGGCAGGCGTCGGGCTGGTCGCTGATCGCGCTGATGGTGCTGGTCGCGGTCACCGGCGTGCCCGTCCTCGCCGGCCCGTGACGTTCCGTTTCACGCCCCCGGCCATCGGGTAGGTGTAGTGGTGCTGAAGGAGGATTACCCATGAAGAGTCCACAAGATCCCGTTGACCATGCACGGACCACCCGTCCGCACGCCGGTGAGACGATGAAGGACACCAAGAACATGCCGGCGCTGATCCTGCTCGGTGTGGCGCTCGTGACGTTCGTCGCCGCGCTGGCGGCACACGCCACCTCCAACCACTCGGTGGGTGTGGTGCTCGGCTGCATCTCCGCGGTGGTGTTCGTGGTGGCCGGCGCCTGGTTCCTGATCGCGCACCGACGCGTGAAGAACATCGAAGAGCGTTGGTATGCAGAACATCCCGACGCCCAGCCCCAGCGCCCGTCGCGCTGATCGAAGAACGACCCAACGAAAAAGGCCCAGCCGACCGGCTGGGCCTTTCTCGTATCCGTGGGTTACTGCTCGCTCTTCTGGCGCTCCTCGGCGGCCTTCGCGCCACCGCGGGCCGATTCGGCTTCGGCCTCCTTGCGGGCCGCATCCTGCTGGGCGTCGGCCTTGTCCTGCTGGGCCTTGCCCTCGCGGACCATGTCGTCGCGGCCGGTCACAGTGCCGACCGTCTCCTTGGCCTTGCCCTTGACGTCCTCGACGACGCCCTTGATGCCTTCTTCGGGACCACTGTTCTTCTCGGTCATGCTCACCTTTCGCCTGGATCGAACACGTGACCAATGGGTGCCCAGGCGCCCAGGGGGCTAAACGATCACCCTGTCGACGGCGGCCTCCGGCGGGCTCGGCGCGCAGCGTTCGACCAGGTCAGATCCAGTTCGCGAACCGGACCGGATCCGAATCACGAAATCTCTAACGCTCGACGTTTACCGACAAGTAGCCCGGGTACGACCGCCACATGTCGTCCGTCAGGCAGCGCGCGATTCTGGCGTGGCACGTGCACGGTTCGTGGATGCAGGCGCTGGTCTCCGGCGGTCACCGGTATCTGATCCCGGTGACCCCGGACAAGGGTGCCGACGGCCGTGGGTTGCTCGGCCGGGACTGGCCGCAGGCGCGCGAAGTCGGCGCGGACCGGCTACGCGACGAGGACATCGACCTGGTGATGCTGCAGCGGCCGGAGGAGATCGAGCTGACCGAGCGGTGGACGGGCCGCCGGCCGGGCATCGACGTGCCCGCCGTCTTCGTCGAGCACAACGCGCCCCGGCCCCTCGCGGTCGACAGCGTGCATCCGCTGGCCGACCGCAGCGACATCCCGGTCGTGCACGTCACCGCCTTCAACCGGCTGATGTGGGACAGCGGTGAGGCGCCCACGCTGGTGATCGACCACGGGATCGCCGACCCCGGGATGCGCTACACCGGTGAGATCGCCGCCGCGGCGACGATGATCAACGAACCGCTGCGGCGGTGGCGTACGGTCGGCGCCGATCTGCTGGCCCCGCTGGGTGCGCGCGTACCGGTCGACGTGTGGGGGATCGGGACGTCCGCGCTGGACGAGCGCGGCTGGCCCGGGGTCCGCGCGCAGGGCGACGTCCCGGGACCTCGACTGTGGCAGGACGTGGCGCGCCGCCGGGTGTTCCTGCACACGGCGCGGTGGACGTCGCTGGGTCTGTCGCTGTTGGAGGCGATGTTCCTCGGAATGCCGGTGGTGGCCGTCGCTTCGACGATGGCGCCGCTGGTGGTGCCCGCCGAGGCGGGTGTGGTGAGTGCCGATGTCGAGACGCTGGCATCGGCGTTGGAAAGGTTCGTGTCCGATCCGCCCGCGGCGAGAGCCGCGGGTAAGGCGGCACGTGACTTCGCGATGGCGCACTTCTCGCTCGACCGGTTCCTGCGTGATTGGGACCGGCTGATCGACGACTGCTGCAGATGACCTCGCGAGAGAGGAAGCCCATGAAGATCGCAATGGTCTCAGAACATGCCAGTCCGCTGGCGGCGCTGGGCGGGGTGGACGCCGGTGGGCAGAACGTGCACGTGGCGGAGTTGTCGGCCGCGCTGGCCCGCCGCGATCACGACGTCACCGTCTACACCCGCCGCGACGATCCGGATCTTCCCGAGCGCGTCACCACACCGCAGGGCTACACCGTCGTGCACGTACCCGCGGGACCCGCGCGCCAGTTGCCCAAGGACGAACTGCTGGTCCACATGGGCCCGTTCGCGCAGTACCTCGACCGGCAGTGGAGCGACGACCGGCCCGACGTCGCGCATGCGCACTTCTGGATGTCCGGGCTGGCCACGCAGTTGGCCGCCCGCCACCTCGACCTGCCCGCGGTGCAGACGTTCCACGCCCTCGGTGTGGTGAAGCGCCGCCATCAGGGTGCGCAGGACACCAGCCCGGAGGACCGGCTGAAGCTGGAGGCGATGGTGGCGCGCACCGCGACCTGGGTGGCCGCCACGTGTACGGACGAGGTGTTCGAACTCATGCGCCTCGGCCGCGCCCGCAACCGGATCTCGGTGGTGCCGTGCGGCGTCGACCTCGACCTGTTCACGCCGGACGGTCCGCACGCGGAGCGCGGCGCCCGGTTCCGCATCGTCAGCGTCGGAAGGTTCGTGCCGCGCAAGGGTTTCGACGTCGTGGTCCGTGCTCTGCCCGCCATCCCGGACGCGGAACTGGTGCTCGTCGGCGGTCCGGACCGCTCCGAGGTGGAGGCGGATCCCGAGGCCCGCCGGCTGCGCGAACTCGCCGAGAGCCTCGGCGTCGGCGACCGGCTGGTGTTCCAGGGCGCGGTGGCGCGCGCGGACATGCCCGCGGTGCTGAGGTCGGCCGACGTGGTCGCCTGCACCCCGTGGTACGAACCGTTCGGCATCGTGCCGCTGGAGGCGATGGCCTGCGGGGTGCCCGTGGTCGCCGCCGCCGTCGGCGGCATGCTCGACACCGTCGTCCACGACGTCACCGGGCGGCTGGTCACCCCCAAGCGTCCGGCCGAGGTCGCCGAGTCGATCAACACATTGCTCCACGACGAATTCCTCAGGCAGAGCCTGGGAGCGGCCGGCCGGGACCGTGCCCGCGCGCGGTACTCCTGGGACCGGATCGCGGCCGACACGTTGCGCATCTACGACCGGTTGGTGCCCGCCGCCTATCACGTCGAACCGTCCGCCACGACGACCGCGTCCTCGGTATGACCGCGTCATACCGCTTCCAGCGCCTCCAGGGCCCGCTCGACCCGGTCGGGCAGGCGCCGGCGCCGGCGCAGCACGGCGGGCAGCCGTGTCACGGCTTCCCCTGCGGCCCTGGCATGTTCGGCATCGCGCAGCGTCGCGGTGAGCAGGGTGCCGGTGGCGCGCAGGCAGTGCCGCGCGGGCCGGCGCAGCCAGGTGGTCAGTACGTCGTTGCGCAGGACGCGGGCCGCCTGCGCGGCGGTGGTGGCGCGCACCTGCGAGGGCTGGTGCATCGCCACCAGCGCCGGGACGTAGCACAGATCCCAGCCGAGCGCCGCCATGTCCACGGCGAGCAGCATCTCCTCGCCGCGGAAGTGCAGGATGTCGCAGAACCCACCGGCCTGTTCGAACGCGGTCTTGCGCACGATCGCCGCGCACGACATGAAACCGAGGATCGCCGGACCGGGCAGGTGCGGCGGATGCCCCAGCGGGCTGTCGGCCAGCATCCTGCTGAAGTCGTCCTCCTCGTCGCGGGGCAGCACGATGGTGCGGGCGGCGAGCAGTCCGACGCCGGGGTGGGCGTCGAAGGTCTGCTCGGCGATGGCGGGAGCGTCGGGCTGCCACCAGGAATCGTCGTCGCAGAACGCCACATACGGCGTCGTCGCGGCCGCGACGCCGGCGTTGCGGCCCACTGCACCGAGGTTGCTGTCGAGTTCGACCTGCCGTACCCGGCCCGCCGCGCGGACCGCCAGCCGGTTGACGGTGGCCACCGAATCGTCGCGAGAGTCGTTGTCCACCACAATGATCGGGCAGTCGGTGGTGTCGAGCAGGCGGGTCACCACGGAGGCGAGCTCACCGGCCCGGTCCCGGCTGGCGATGACGAACGTCGTACGCGGTGGATTCGGTCGGCCCATGGTGGCTGTCCTTCCCCCGCCGGGCGCCGGGCAAACGGCGTTTCTCCTACTACTTCGGGGGTATGGCGGCGTGGTGCATGACAATAGAAGGGCGCTGGTCCTCGGTGGCTGTGGATTCGTCGGCGGCCACCTGTGCGAACGACTGCTGGCCACCGGCGTGGAGGTGATCTGCGTCGACGATCTGTCGACGAGCGCGCCCAACGCGGAGAACCTGCTTCGCGACCATGCGGGCTATCGGTTCGTCCGCCATGACATCACCGAACCGCTGACCGGTGCGGCGTTCGCGCAACCGGTGGACGTGGTGTTCCACCTCGCCTCACCGGCCTCACCCGTGGACTATCTGCGGCTGCCGCTGCACACGCTGCACACCGGCGCGATGGGCACGGTGCACGCGCTGGAGGCCGCCGAACGCCACGGAGCCCGGCTGGTGCTGGCGTCGACCAGTGAGGTCTACGGTGACCCGCTCGAGCATCCGCAGACCGAAACATACTGGGGCAACGTCAATCCCGTCGGCCCGCGCAGTGTGTACGACGAGGCGAAGCGCTACGCCGAGGCGCTGACGTTCGCCCACCGGCGCGAGCGCGGCACCGACGTGGGGGTGGCCCGGATCTTCAACACCTACGGCCCACGGATGCGGTCCCATGACGGGCGGATGGTGCCCACCTTCATCCGCCAGGCGCTGGCGGGTGAACCGATCACGGTGACCGGATCCGGCCGCCAGACCCGATCCCTGTGCTACGTCGACGACACCGTCGAAGGTCTGCTCGCACTGGCGCGTTCGGGCTATCCGGGTCCGGTCAACATCGGCAACCCGGACGAGGTGACCGTGCACCACGTCGCCGAGCTGATCCGCGATCTGGCGGGCGCCGACTCGGCCGTCGAGTTCCTGCCCGCGGTGGAGGACGACCCGCAGCGACGCTGCCCGGACATCGCGGTGGCCCGCGAACACCTGGGGTGGGAACCGCGGGTGCCCTACCGGGAAGGGTTGGCGCAGACGGTCGGCTGGTTCCGGTCGGCGGAGACGACGTCCGAATACGCCGCGGCACAGGCGACGACAGCGAGTTAGGGGAGCGACGGATGCGAATTCTCGGCATCAATGCGGTATTCCACGATCCGGCCGCCGCGCTTGTCGTGGACGGTGAGATCGTGGCGGCCGCCGAGGAGGAACGGTTCTCCCGGCGCAAGCACGGTAAGCAGGCGGTGCCGTTCTCCACCTGGGAGGTGCCGGTGCAGTCCGCGCGCTGGTGTCTGGAGCAGGCCGGACTCACGCCGGCGGATCTGGATGCCGTGGGCTACTCCTACGACCCGAGCCTGATGGACGAATCGACCACCGGCATGGCCGGCCTCGACCGCGACTGGGAGTACCTGCGCACGCTCTACGCCGAGCGGGCGCCGCGGTTCCTGCAGTCGGCGCTGCCCGGACTCGACCCGAGCATCGTGCGCCATGTCCGCCACCACGTGGCGCACGCGGCCTCCAGCGCGCTGGCCTCACCGCACCCGGACTGTGCCGTGCTGGTCGTCGACGGGCGCGGTGAGCGGGCCTCCATGCTGGCCGGCGCCTACCGCGATCAGAAGCTGGATGTGCTTGCCACGCAGTACCTTCCGCACTCTCTCGGACTGTTCTACGAAGAACTCACCGAACACCTCGGATTCGCCCGCTCCAGCGACGAGTACAAGGTGATGGCGATGGCGTCCTACGGCACGCCGAGGTTCGCCGACCGGCTGCGGGAATCCGTGTACGCCACCGGTGACGGCGGATTCCGCACCGAACCCGTCGACTGGGAGTCGTTCACCCCCAGGCGCAAGGCGGGTGCGGGCAAGGGCCACGCCCTGGACCGGCCGCAACCCGACCACGCCGATCTGGCGTGCAGCGTGCAGCACGTCGTGGAGGAGGTGCTGCTCGACCTGGTCCGCTGGCTGCGCGGACACACCGACTCCGACAGCCTCTGCCTGGCCGGGGGAGTGGCGCTCAACTGCGTCGCCAACTCGAAGATCTTCGCCCGCGGCGGTTTCGACAACGTGTGGGTGCAGCCGGCCGCGGGGGATTCGGGCACCGCGTTGGGCGCCGCCCTCTCCCTGGCGGGTGAGGCCGGTGAACCGATCAGACCGATGCCGTCGGCCGCGTTGGGCCGCGGCTTCACCGAGGACGAGATCGAGACGACACTGCGCGAGGCGGCGGTGCCGTACGAGCGCCCGGATGACTACGCCGCCGCGGTCGGTGACGCGCTGGCCGACGACAAGCTCATCGGCTGGTTCCAGGGCCGGGCCGAGTTCGGGCCACGCGCCCTCGGCAACCGGTCGCTGCTGGCCGACCCCCGCCGCATCGAGAACCTGGAACGGCTCAACAACGTCAAGGGACGGGAACAGTTCCGGCCGGTGGCGCCGATGGTGCTCGCCGAACGGGCCGCCGAGATCTTCTCGGGCGGGCCGATTCCCAGCCGGTACATGCTGTTCGTGCACGAGGTCGCCGAGCAGTGGCGCTCCCGCATCCCCGCGGTCACCCACGTCGACAACACCGCACGCATCCAGACCGTCGACGAGAGCCAGCCGCTGCTGCACGCGACCATCAGCCGGTTCGCCGAACGCACCGGGGTACCCGTGGTGGTCAACACCAGCTTCAACACCGCGGGCCGTCCGATGGTCGACAGCCCGCGCGACGCCCTCGAGTGCTTCGGCAGCAGCCCGGTCGACGTGCTGGCGATCGGACCTTTCCTGGTACGGAGGCCGGTGTGACGGACGCCAAGACCGCATCGTTCGCGATCGTCATCCCGACGATCGGCCGGGAGTCGCTCTACCGGCTGCTGTCCGCACTGGAGGCCGAGCACGGGCCACCTCCCGAAACGGTCGTCGTCGTCGACGACCGCCCGCTGGGAGCGCCCGCGCTGCCGGTGGACAGCAGCCTCCCTGTCACAGTGCTGCGCAGCGGCGGCCGCGGACCGGCCGCGGCGCGCAACACCGGGTGGCGTGCCACCAACACCCGATGGGTGTGCTTCGTCGACGACGACGTTGTCCCGCAACCCGGTTGGCTGGCCGCGCTGGCCGCCGATCTGCGCGGTGCCGACGCCGCGGGGGCCGCGGGAACCCAGGCGGTCATCGAGGTTCCGGCCGTCGACGGCAGGCGCGCGACCGACGACGAGAAACGGACCCAGCGCCTCGCCGATGCGCGATGGATCACGGCGGACATGGCCTACCGGCGCGACGTCCTCGTCGCGGTCGGCGGATTCGACGAACGGTTCCCCCGCGCCTACCGGGAGGATTCCGACATCGCGCTGCGGATTACCCTGCAGGACAACGTGATAACCCAGGGCGCCAGACGGTCCACCCACCCGGTCGCGCGGGCGTCGCTGATGAGCAGTGTGCGAGCGCAGATCGGCAACCGCGACAACGCGCTGATGCGGCGCAAACACGGCAGGCGCTGGCGCAGCGCGGTCGGCGAAGGGCGGGGCAGGCTGCCCGCGCACACCGCGACGACCGCCGCCGCGGCCGCCGCCGCACTGACCGCGCTGACCGGACACCGGCGCACCGCCGCGGCCGCCGCCGGCGCCTGGGCCGCACTGACGGTCGAGTTCGCCGCGCGCCGGTGGCTCGCGGGCCCGCGCACCGTGTCCGAGGCGGGCCGCATGTTGCTGACCAGTGCGCTGATCCCGCCCGTCGCCGTGTACCACCGGGTGCGTGGGGAATTGGCGTTTCGGGGGGCGCGCCGTGACCCGCCGCTGGCGGTCCTGCTCGACCGTGACGACACCATCATCGAAGACGGGCCCTACCTCAACGATCCGGCCGGTGTGCGGCCGATGCCGGGCGCCGTCGGCGCGCTGAGCCGGCTGCGCGACCGCGGACTGCTGCTCGCCGTGGTGACCAACCAGTCCGGGGTCGCGAAAGGGTTGATCACCGACGATCAGCTCACGGCGGTCAACGCCCGTGTCGACGCCGAACTCGGACCGTTCGACTCCTGGCAGATCTGCGTCCACGACAACGGTGACGGCTGTGGCTGCCGTAAACCCGCACCGGGGATGGTGCAGGCCGCCGCCGAGGCGCTCGGGGTCGATCCGGCGCGGTGCGTGATGATCGGCGACACCGGAGGCGACGTTAACGCGGCCCTGTCGGCGAACGCCGACGCGGTGCTCGTGCCCACTGACCGCACACTGCCGCAGGAGATCACGGAGGCCCGCAGGCGGGCCAGGGTGGCGGCGACGCTGGTGGACGCGGTGGACCTCATCCTCAGGGATGCCCGATGAGCGCTTGCGCGAAGAGGAGACGGTCCCGATGAGCGCTTGCGCGAAGAGGAGACGGTCCCGATGAAGGCGTTGGTGGCCCGACTCGACAGCGCCGGTGACGTGTTGATCACCGGGCCGGCCGTCCGCGCGGTCGCCGCCCACCACGATTCGGTGACGTTTCTCGCCGGGCCGCGGGGGCGGGCGTCCGCCGAACTCCTGCCCGGCGTCGATGAGATCGTCGAATGGCAGGCGCCCTGGGTCGATTTCGACTCACCCGAGCTGACCGCGGGCCACGTCGAATCGCTGATCAAACAACTGCGTGACATCCGGCCGGACCGCGCGTTCGTCTTCACGTCGTTTCACCAGTCGCCGCTGCCGCTGGCGCTGATCCTGCGGATGGCATCGGTGCCGTGGGTGGGCGCGATCAGCGAGGACTATCCGGGGACCCTGCTCGACCTGCGCCACCATGTCGAGCCGGGGGTCCCCGAACCGGAGCGGGCACTGTCGCTCGCCGAGGCGGGCGGCTGCGGGCTGCCCGGCGGCGACGACGGCGCGCTGCGGGTGCGTGCGCCCGCACCGCTGACCGGGGAACTGGCCGAGATCGCCGCGGCCGGACCGTATGTGGTGTTCCACCCCGGTGCGGCGGTACCGGCGCGCCGGCCCAGTGCCCGCCGCAGCGCCGAAATGGTCGCGGCGCTCACGACCGCCGGACACCGGGTACTCGTCACCGGAGACGCGGCGGAATCGGACCTCACCCGCCATGTCGCGGCGGACGTCGCCGTCGACCTCGGGGGCCGCACCACGCTGCCGACGCTGGCCGCGCTGTACGCCGCGGCCCGCGTGGTGGTGGTGCCCAACACCGGTCCCGCGCACCTGGCCGCCGCGGTCGGCGTGCCCGTGGTCTCGCTGTTCGCGCCGGTGGTGCCGGCGTCGCAGTGGAGTCCCTACGGCCGCGACGTCGTCACGCTCGGAGATCAGGACGCACCGTGCCGGCTCACCCGCGCCCGCACCTGCCCGGTGCCCGGCCACCCCTGCCTGGACGGCATCACCGACACCGAACTGCTCGCCGCGGTCGATCGATTCGGAGGAACATCATGATCGAGACGCACATCTCCGCACTCGCCGACGCGGTGGACCGCATCGGTGTGGAGGCGCCCCGGCTCACCAGGTGGGGCCGCCATCTCGCCGGGGTGTTGACCTCAGGGGGCCGTTTGCTGGCCTGCGGTAACGGCGGCAGCGCCGCCGAAGCGCAGCATCTGACCGCCGAACTCGTCGGACGGTTCCGCGACGAACGAATGCCGTTGTCGGCCATCTCGTTGCACGCCGACACCTCGGCGTTGACCGCGATCAGCAACGACTACGGCATCGAGGAGATGTTCGCCCGCGGGGTGCGTGCGCACGGCCGACCCGGTGACGTGCTGGTCACCCTGTCGACCAGTGGCACCAGCCCGAACGTGCTGGCCGCGGTGAAGGCCGGTCACGAGCTGGGCCTGACGTCCTGGGCGCTGACCGGGCCCGCGCCGAACCCGCTGGCCGCCATGTGCGAGGACGCGATCTGCGTCGACGCGGGCACCACCGCCACCGTGCAGGAGATCCACCTGCTGCTCGTGCATGCACTCTGCATCGCGCTCGACGAAGTTCTTCTCCACCCCGAGGGCCTTCAGGAGGCGACCCATGGCTGAACCGCTCGTCATCATCGGTGACTCGATGCTCGACGTCGACATCGAGGGCACCGCCACCCGGCTCAGCCCCGAGGCGCCGGTGCCCGTCGTCGACGCCGAGCGGATCTGGCACCGGCCCGGTGGCGCCGGTCTGGCCGCTGTGCTCGCCGCCCGGGTCGAGCGGGACGTCGTCCTGGTCACCGCGCTCGCCGACGACGCCGATGGACAGGCGCTGGCCTCCCTGCTGGAGGAGGCCGGGGTGCGGGTGGTGGCGCTGCCGCTCACCGGAAGCACGGTGTGCAAGACCAGGATCCGCGCGGCGGGGCAGTCGATGCTGCGCCTGGACCACGGCGACGGCACCGCGGCCGGTGGCGAACTGCCCGCCGAGGTGAGTGTGGTGCTCGACGAAGCACGCGCGGTCTGCGTGGCCGACTACGGCCGCGGCGTCTGTGCGCATCCAGGGGTGCGGCAGCTGCTCACCGACGTGGCCGAACGCACGCCGGTGGTGTGGGATCCGCATCCGCGGGGCGCCGCCCCGATACCCGGGTGCTGGCTGGTGACCCCCAACCAGGCTGAGGCCGAACGGTTCTCCGAACGCGGCGACAGCGACGCGCACTCCGCCGAACGGCTGCGCCAGCGGTGGCGCGCCCACGCGGTCTGCGTCACCCTCGGCGCCGGGGGAGCGGTGCTGGCCAGCGAGGCCGGCAGCGTGCACATCCCGGTGCCCGCCGCGGCGGGGGTGACCACCGGCCGCCGGGACACCTGCGGTGCCGGCGACCGGTTCGCGGTCGCGGCGACGCAGGCGTTCGGGGCGGGCGACGACGCCTCGGCCGCGGTCGGCGCGGCCGTCGAATCGGCCAGCCGCTTCGTCACCACCGGGGGCGCGGTCGGGGTGTCACGCGCCGTCGCGGTGGGCGGAAGTCGCCGGGGCGCAAGTCAATCCAATGCGCTCACCGGCGACGTCACCGAGGTGCGGGACCGGCTGCGCAGGCGGGGCGGCACGCTGGTGGCCACCGGCGGATGTTTCGACCTGTTGCACACCGGTCATGTCCGGCTGCTGCACCAGGCCCGCCAACTCGGTGACGCCCTGGTGGTGCTGCTGAATTCCGACGACTCGGTACGCGCGCTCAAAGGGCCGAGCCGGCCGGTGATGGCCGCCGAGGACCGGGCGCGGGTGCTGGCCGCGCTGGCGTGTGTCGACGCGGTGGTGATCTTCGGGGAATCCTCACCCGAAGAGGCGCTCGAGCGGCTGCGGCCCGACATCTGGGTCAAAGGCGGCGACTACACCGAGAACGACCTGCCCGAAGCCGGCGTCGTGCGCCGGCACGGCGGCGAGGTGGTGCTGCTGCCCACCGTCGCCGGCTACTCCTCTTCCAACCTGATCGCCGCCGCCAACATGACGCAAGCGGCGCGGTCGTGACCCGAAAGGACCATGCATGACCTCACAGAACCTCGGCAACATCCTGATCACCGGCGGCGCGTCGGGACTGGGCGCCGCCACCGTGAAAGCCGTACGGCAGCACGGGGGTACACCGCTGGTGATCGACGTCAACCCGCTGCCCGCCGAACTCGGCGACGACATCGCGTTCGTCCAGTGCGACCTCGCCGACACCGGCGCCGTCGACGCGGCGGTGCGCGAGCTGGCCGACCGGGTCGACGGTCAGGTGCACGGGGTGTTCACCGCCGCGGGCACCGATGCGTGCGGCAAGCTGGGCGACGTCTCGGTCAAGGACTGGGAGCGGGTGATCCACGTCAACCTGCTGGGCACCGCCGCGGTGGTGCGGTCGGCGTTGCCGTACGTCAAGGCCACCCACGGCCGCATCGTCACGGTCGCGTCCACCTTGGGCATCAAGGCGGTCAGCGACGCGACCGCCTACTGCGCGTCCAAGTTCGGCGTCATCGGCTTCACCCGGGCGCTGGCCGCCGAACTGGCCGGCGAGGTGGGGGTGACCACGCTGATCCCCGGCGGTATGCACACCGCCTTCTTCGACAACCGGGACGAGCAGTACAAGCCGCCGCCGGACGCCAAGCTGAACCAGCCCGAGAACGTCGCGGAGACAGTCATCTTCGCGCTCACCCAGCCCGCCGGATGCGAGGTGCGGGAGTTGGTGGTGTGCGCGTCGACGGAGTCCTCGTGGCCCTGAGCGACCCCGACGTGGGCGACACCATCCTGGTGCTGCGGGCGCTCGGGCTGGGCGATCTGCTCACCGCAGTGCCCGCGCTGCGGGGGTTGCGCCGGGCCCGTCCGGACGCCCGCATCGTGCTGGCGGCGCCCGAACGGTTCGGCCCGCTCGCGCAACTCACCGAAGCCGTCGACGCCGTCGCGCCCACATCCGGGCTCGGCAGGCTGCGTCCGCCGCCCACGCCGCCGGCCCTCGCGGTCAACCTGCACGGCAGCGGGCCGGAGAGCATCCGGGATCTGCTGGCCGTCGCTCCGCGATCCATCCTCACCTACCGTCACGACGCGTTCCCGGATGTCGACGGGCCGCGGTGGCAGGCCGACGTCCACGAGGTGGACCGCTGGTGCGGGCTGCTCGAGTGGGCCGGAATCGGCTGTGACCCGACGGATCTCGGCATTGCCCGGCCGCCGGGACCGCCCGATCGGTCGGGTGTCACCGTGATCCATCCCGGAGCGGCGTTCCCCGCCCGGCGCTGGCCGCCCGAGCGGTTCGCCGAGGTGGCCGCGGCACTGCACGCCGACGGTCACGAGGTGGTGATCACCGGCGACTCCGGCGAACTGGACCTGGCGCGCACCGTGGCCGCGGCGGCCGGGCTCCCCGGCACCGCCGTGCTGGCGGGCACCCTCGGACTGCTGGAGCTGGTCGCGCTGATCGGTGACTGCCGGCTGCTGGTGTGCGGTGACACCGGCGTCGGCCACATCGCCACCGCCACCGGCACACCGTCGGTGCTGCTGTTCGGGCCGACGCCGCCGAGCCGGTGGGGCCCACGCGGCGACGGCCCGCATGTCGCACTGTGGGCCGGCGAGGAAGGCGACCCGCTCGGCGACACCCCCGATCCGGGGCTGTTGCGGCTCACCGTGTCCGAGGTTCTCGACACGGTGCACGCACTGTCGGGGGAGCGAGTGTGAGCGGGTCGCGGGTCGGGGTGATCGGGGCCGGCTACGTCGGCCTCACCAGTGCGGTGTGTCTGGCCGAACGCGGTCACGACACGGTGTGTGTCGACGTCGACGAGGCGCGCGTGCGACGGCTCTCCGACGGCGTTGCGACGATCGACGAACCGGATCTGCCCGAACTGCTCGAGCGGGGTCTGCGCACCGAGACCCTGCACTTCACCACGCGATACGACGCACTTGCCGACCGCGACGTCGTCTTCATCTGTGTGTCCACGCCCAGCATGCCCGACGGATCGGCGGATCTGCGCGCGGTCGACGCCGCCGTCGGCGAACTGGCCACCGTGCTGCGGGCCGGCGCGGTGGTCGCACTCAAGTCGACGGTGCCGGTCGGCACCACACGTCGGGTGGCGGACCGCTTGCGCGGCAACGGGATTCACGTCGTGTCCAGTCCGGAGTTCCTCCGCGAGAGCCACGCGATCGGCGACTTCCGTCATCCCGACCGGATCCTGATCGGCTCCGACGACGACCGGCCGGCCGATCTCGTCGCGTCGCTGTACCCACCGGGACGGCTGCTGCGGATGAGCCCGGAGAGCGCCGAAGTCGCCAAGTACGCGAGCAACGCGTTCCTCGCGGTGAAGATCTCCTACACGAACTCGCTGGCCCGGCTGTGCGCCCGGGCCGGCGCCGACGTCACCGACGTCACCCGCTGCATGGGCGCCGACATCCGGATCGGCGCCCACTTCCTGCAGGCCGGTCCGGGGTGGGGTGGCTCCTGCCTGCCGAAGGACACCGCCGCCCTGCTGCACACCGGTCGTGAGTACGGCGTCGTCCTGCCCGAAGTGGAGTCGGCCCGCGCCACCAACGCCGCGCAGGCGGTGTGCATCGCCGACACCGTGGACCGCACGATCGGTACGCCGATCAGCGAGGCGCGTGTCACCGCACTCGGGCTCACGTTCAAGGCGGGCACCAGCGATGTCCGCGATTCCCCGGCACTCACCGTGTGCGCCGAGCTGGCCACCCGGGGCGCCGCGCTCAGCGCGTACGACCCCCGGCTCGCCGGGATCGACGGCGAAATGCTGCGCGCCGCAGCGATCGTCGGCGTCGACGATCCCTACCTGGCGGCCAAGGGCGCCGACGCGATCGTGGTGCTCACCGAATGGCCGCAGTTCCGTGAGCTGGACTGGGCGCGCATCGCCGACCAGGCGCCCGGCGCGGTGGTCGTCGACACCCGCAACCTGCTGGACGCCGCGACGCTCGCCGACGTGGGCCTGACCTACCTGGGCAACGGCACCCGCGGAGGCTTCTAACTCTTCGCCACCTTGCGGATCAGCCGGGCGGTGCTCCGTTCGAGGATCGCCTGGCGTTCGTCGGGACGTTTGGCGCGCTCCGCCCGGCGGGCGGCCGCGGCGATGGTCATCCCGTTCTCGTATCCGGTCACGACCCGCGGGTCCACGTACGAGGCACGCGCCACCGCGGGGGTGTTGCCGAGCGCCTCGGATACCTCTTTCATCACCGCCGACTCGACCCGTTTGATCACCGTCTTGTTCACCGGCGGGTCGGCGTCGACGAACGCGGCGGCCGCCAGCACCGTGCCGTGCCAGGTGCGCAGATCCTTCACCGAATACTCCTCGCCGACCAGTTCCTTGAACCGGACGTTGAGGTCGTCGGAGTGAATCTCCGCCCACCCGTCGCCGTTTCGGCACGCCAGCAGGCGGTCCGGCCGGTCCGGATGCCGCATCAGCGCCCGCACCGACTTCACCACCTCCGGATCGTCGATCACCAGCGTGCGCCGGACACCGCTCTTGGCGGGGTAGTCGAACTCCACCGCCTGGCGCTGCAGCGTGACGTGTTCGCACAGCAACGTGGCGATGCCGAAGGAGTTGTTCTCCTCGGCGTACTGCTCACCGCCGGCGCGGAAGTACCCCAGATCGAGCAGATGGAGTGCGAGCGCGAGCACCCGGTTCCGTTGCCACCCCCGCCCGCCTAGGTCCGCGGCGATCTGCCGTCGCATCTCCGGCAGTGCCGCGGACATCTGCAGCACCCGGTCGAACTTCTCCTCGTTGCGTTCCTCCTGCCACTGCTGGTGGTAGAGGTACTGGCGGCGGCCCGCGGCGTCGGTGCCGACCGCCTGGATGTGCCCGTTGGCGTGGGGACTGATCCACACCTTCTTCCACGCCGGCGGGATCACCAGCGCGTTGATGCGGTCGAGGGTGGCCGGATCGGTGATCGCGTCGCCGTTGCCGTCCTGGTAGGAGAAACCCTTGCCGCGTCGGACCCGGCGCAGCCCGGGGCCGCTGACTACGCTGCGCCGAAGTCGCATCGACACCTACCTGTGTTCGGAGTTGGGTGTTTGGCACCGGCCGTGACCGGGGTATGGAAGGCAGACCATGGTGAGCACGAGGTTGGCGCGCGCGCGAAAACGATCATCCGCCGGCCGGCACGAGCCCGGGTCCGAGCAGGACGGGGCGCCACCGGCGGCTGCGGTCGCTGTGCTCCATGACCGGGTATTACCCGGTGAAATCCGCAGTCACACGTACGTACCTGCGACTTCCCCAAGTGCCGATGGCTAGCCGTCGAACCGGCTGGGGTAGTCTCGCTTCGATATTGCCGGGAGGTCAGATGGCCGAGGTCGTCAATCAGCACAACGGGCAGGCCAACGCCGACCGTTCGGTGGAGCTGCGCGTCGCAGCGACACTGGAGAACCTCGCGGTGCTGCGCACCCTCGTCGCGGCCGTGGGCACCTTCGAAGACCTCGACTTCGACGCGGTCTCCGACCTGCGGCTCGCGGTCGACGAAGCCTGCACCCGACTGATCCGGTCGGCGGTGCCCAAGTCGACGCTCGTCGTCGTCGTGCACCCCAGGGATGCCGAGGTCGTGGTCGACGCGTCGACCACCTGTCAGAACACCGACATCCTGGCGCCGGGCAGCTTCAGCTGGCATGTGCTCAGTTCACTGACCGACGAGGTGCGCACCTTCTCCAACGGCCGCGGCGTCGAGGACGGTCAGGTATTCGGCATCTCGCTGACGACGAGACGAGCGAGTTCGTTGCGGTGACGCCATCGTCGGCACAGGGTTCGTCACGACAGAACTCTGAGTACTCGGACGTGGCCGCCATGTTCCGGGAGCTCCAGCAGCTCACCCCGGATACGCCCACGTTCCAACGCCAGCGCGACCGCATCGTCGAACGCTGCCTACCGCTCGCCGATCACATCGCGCGCCGCTTCGACGGTCGCGGTGAACCGCGCGACGACCTCGTTCAGGTGGCCCGCGTGGGTCTGGTCAACGCGGTGATCCGCTTCAACGTCGACGCCGGATCGGATTTCGTGTCGTTCGCGGTGCCCACCATCATGGGCGAGGTCCGGCGACATTTCCGGGACAACAGCTGGTCGGTCAAGGTGCCCCGCCGGCTCAAGGAACTGCACCTGCGGCTGGGGTCGGCCACCGCCGAACTCTCCCAGCGGCTGGGCCGCGCTCCGACGGCCAGCGAACTCGCCGAGGAACTCGGGATGGACCGCGACGAGGTGGTCGAGGGTCTGGTCGCCGGGAGTTCCTACAACACCCTGTCGATCGACAGCGGCGGGAACAGCGGTAACGAGGACGCGCCCGCGATCGCCGACACGCTCGGCGACGTCGACATGGGACTCGATCAGATCGAGAACCGCGAGGCGTTGCGGCCGTTGCTGGCCGCACTTCCGGAGCGTGAACGCATGGTGCTGCTGCTGCGGTTCTTCGAGAACCTCACGCAGACCCAAATCGCCGAACGCGTCGGCATCTCGCAGATGCACGTGTCGCGGCTGCTGGCGAAATCGCTAACCCGACTCCGCGACCAGTTGCAGTAGCGGGCGCTCCTCGCCGCGTAGTGCGGCGAAGGCCGCCTCGACGCTGTCCGCGCACGGCAGAGTGGCGTCGGGATCGCAGATCCGCAGCAGTCGGCTGACCGCCGAGCCGGGCACCAGCACCCAGGCGATGTCGGCGCCCGCGCATCGGACGTTGAGCGTGTGCAACGCGGAAAAGCCTGCGGTGCCGAAGAATTCGACCCCGGTGAGGTCGAGGACGAGCTGTTGCTGGGTGTGCCGCAACGCGAAGTCGGCGAAGTGCTGGGCGTTGGCCGCGTCGAGTTCACCGTGAGCGGTGACGACCGTCGTCGACGGCTGCTGCGCTGCGGCCGCGAAGCGGGCGGTGTGGCAGATCGTCTGCTCGTCGGGAAGGGTCGGCTGGGTATTGGTCGGTTGGGTGAGGTAGGGCATTGTGACTCCATCAGTCGAAGACTCGTACTGTGGCTCACGTCAGGGAGATCGGCCCTGCTGTCTCAAAACCTTCGGTGCCGGGACCCGAGTTCGGCCCCGTTCCCTACGTCGATGACGTTTGCGGCAGGCTGTGAACTCAACCTGTTTCCGAACAGTACGCCGGTAGTCGAGGTATAGACAGTTGCCCGGCCTTTTCTTAATGAACGCTTTACCTGCGGGTATGCCGGCGCGGTTGCGGCGGGTGACACTGTTGGGTATGTCGCAGACGGGGTCGACGGCCGGTGTGCTGCTCGCCGCAGGCGCGGGTACGCGGTTCGGGATGCCCAAAGTTCTTGCCCACGATGGGCTTTGGCTGCGCACCGCGGTGGATGCGCTGGCGGCCGGCGGGTGTGCCGATGTCGTGGTGGTGCTGGGCGCGGCGGTGGTCGACGTGCCGAGTCCGGCGCGGGCCGTGATCGCCCCCGACTGGAGTGACGGGCTGAGCGCATCGGTCCGCGCGGGGATGGCGGCGATCGGGGCCGCCGACATGGCCGTTCTGCACACCGTGGACACCCCCGACGTGGGGGCCGACGTGGTGCGCCGAGTCCTCGCCGCCGCACGGGCGGCGACCGGCGGGGTGGCGCGTGCCGTCTATCACGGGCGTCCCGGTCACCCGGTGGTGGTCGCGCGGCGGCACTGGCCGGCGTTGCTCGCCTCCCTCGACGGCGACGAGGGTGCGCGGTGGTTCCTGCGGCGACGCGACGATGTCGTCACCGTGGAATGCGGGGATCTCGCCAGTGGAGTCGACGTGGACGAAGCCTGACCGCGGCGCTGTTTGCTGGGGCCGCGGGCGGCCGCGGTTACGAGCAGCTCGAGTTGGGCCGCCGGACGCCGACGACGATGCTGGTCTTCGCCCCGATGTTGCCGCCAGCGCGCGGCGACTGCGAGCACACGATCCAGTTGGTCAGGTTGGTCTGCTGCTGAGGCGGACCCGTCAGATTGATCGAGTGGACGACCAGATCCTTCTCGTCCGTAACGGCTTTCACCGTGTCGTTCGCCTGCTGAAGGTTCATCCCGCGGACGTCGGGCATGACCCACGGCGGAGCGGCCACCGCCGGTCCGGCCAGCACGATCGCGGTAGCGGCCACCATCGACAGGACACCGGCGGCGGCGCCGAACTGACGTTTCATCTTCTCAAGAGCTCCCTCGGTCCCGTCCACAATAACCGAGCTCATGGTTGCTCGGGGGCGGCCGTCGCTGCCGGGTGCGGTCAGGATCCGAGTTCGAGCGCGGTGGCGAACCGGCGGACGGCGGCTGTCGCGGCGTCGGCGGCATCCTCGTGCCCATGGCGGGCGCGCGCCGAGACGTCGCCGGTATCGCACCGCAGCGCGACCTCGGCGAGTAACTCGCCGGTGGTCGGTTCACACACCGCCCACGTGTATCGGAGGTCAGCGGTCCAGTCGCACGCGGCGCGGCCGACGTGGTCGGGGTCCGTCTCGCCGAGCTCGCGCAGTGCCGGGCGGTCGTCCATCAGGTTGTCGGTGCGCAACGCCCGCAGGTACCACGCACCCGCGTTGATCTCGACCGGTTCCAACTCCCCGTCCCCTTCGCTTCTCTTGCGGATGAACTGTAGCGAGGCAGGAACTAAGTTCCAGGGCGGCGGTGTTGCTGCGGACGCAAACCGACGATCCGGCCGTCGCCCGAGCGAGGAGGAAGCCATGCCCACCATCACCACCGACGACGGCGTCGAGATCTTCTACAAGGACTGGGGTTCGGGTCAGCCGATCGTCTTCAGCCACGGGTGGCCCCTGTCGTCCGATGACTGGGACACCCAGATGCTCTACTTCCTCGGCCAGGGCTACCGGGTGATCGCCCACGACCGCCGCGGGCACGGCCGCTCGGCCCAGACCGCCGACGGCCACGACATGGACCACTACGCCGACGACCTCGCCGCCGTGGTCGAGCACCTCGACCTGCGCGACGCCGTCCACGTCGGCCACTCCACCGGCGGTGGGGAAGTGGCGCACTATCTCGCCCGCCACGGTGAGAGCCGCGCCGCCAAGGCCGTGCTGATCAGCGCGGTGCCGCCGCTGATGGTCCAGACAGAGGCCAATCCGGGCGGGCTGCCGAAATCCGTCTTCGACGATCTGCAGGCGCAACTGGCGGCCAACCGCTCCGAGTTCTACCGCGCGCTGGCGTCCGGACCGTTCTACGGCTTCAACCGTCCTGGGGCCGAGCCGTCGGAGGCGATCGTCCAGAACTGGTGGCGCCAGGGGATGATGGGCGGCGCCAAGGCACACTACGACGGCATCGTCGCCTTCTCCCAGACCGACTTCACCGAGGACCTCCGCGCGATCACCATCCCGGTCCTGGTGATGCACGGCGACGACGACCAGATCGTGCCCTACGCCGACTCCGGGCCGCTGTCGGCGAAGCTGCTGACCAACGGCACACTCAAGACCTACGACGGCTTCCCGCACGGGATGCCCACCATCAACGCCGACACGATCAACGCCGATCTGCTGGAGTTCATCCGGTCCTGACCCTCACCGGTCGGCGAGGAACGCCTCGAAGGCCACCCGATCGCCGCGGTAGACGGCACGCACCACCTCGATCGGGTGGTCGTCGACGTCGACCGTGCGCCGGTTCAGCATGAGCACCGGCATGGCGGTCGTGGTGCCGAGCAGTGCCGCCTCATGCGGTGACGGCAGTGCCGTCTCGATCCGCTCGAGTGCGGCGCCGAACTCGACTCCCGATGCGCGCAGCGCCGCGTAGAGCGATGTGGTGGGGTCGAAGCTCTTTCGCAACCATGCGAACCGCTGCACGGACAGGTAGGTGCTCTCCAGGCCGATCCGGTCCCCGTCGGCCAGCAGGACGCGCTCGAGGTGCATCACCTTGGCACCCCGCCGCACACCGAGCGCGGCGGCCATCTCGGCGTCCGCGCCGATGTCGGCCCAGGACACCAGCACGCGGCCCGGTGTGCGGCCCATCCGCACCGCGCCCTCGGTATAGGACTGCAGCGAAAGTGGCTGCACGAGTTTCGGCTTCGACACGACCGTGCCGCGGCCACGGCGTTCGATACGCCCCTCGACGAGTAACTCGTGCAGCGCCTGACGGACCGTCTCGCGTGCGACTCCGAAGCGGATGGCCAGTTCACGCTCGGCTGGAACGGGATCACCGACGGCGAGTCCGGCCAGCAGCCCGTCGAGTTCGGTGCGCACCAGGTGGCTTTTCGACATCCTGACCGCCCCGGCCATCACGCGTGCCCGCCGGCGACCCGTTCGGCCACCGCCACGACCGTCTCGATGTCGGTTCCGCGCGCGTTCGGGTCCTTGGCCGCATCGTCGAAACGCCGTAGCCGCAGGGCATCCGGCCACCACGGATGGACGATCAGATCCGAATCGACCGCGGCGCCGCCCTGCCTGTCCAGTGAGGCGATCGAGACTGCCGACAGAGCGTGGGCGTAGGCCGGGTCGGTCGCGGCGAGGTAGCGCTTGGCGGCGACATGAGCGCCCGCGAGCCAGCCCACGCGGACGCCGAACCGCGGTGTGAGCCATTCGCGGGCCACGCGGTCGTGCGCCTCGGAATGCCCTGCCAGCAGGGGGCTGTGGCCGATGTCGTGCAGCGCGGCGGCGAGGACGAGTTCGTCGTCGGCGCCGTCATCGATCGCGCGTGCTGCCGACTGCAGCGCATGGTCGAGTTCGTCGACGGCCAATTCGTCCCACACCCCGCGCAGGGATTCCAGTACGGCGATCGTCTGCTCGCGGATCGACACGCGGTCAGCGTAACAGCAATTGGTCTATACCAATGGTTCACTTTGTGTTCGCCTGCCGACCACCTCGGTGTCGGCGGCCGGTCGCGCGATCGCGGGATGGTCGCCGGCATGCAGGTCAACATCATCGGCGGCGGAATCCTCGGCACCATGCACGCTTTCGAGGCTGTGCGCCGCGGCCATCGTGTCCTCCACCTCGAGCGAGAGGCCGAGGCGCGCGGCGCCACGGTGCGCAATTTCGGACTGGTGTGGGTGTCGGGACGGACTCGCGACGAGCTCACCGCGACGCTACGGTCCCGCGAACTCTGGGACGACCTCGGCGGAAGGGTTCCCGGTGTCGGATTCCGCCCGACGGGCTCGCTGACACTGCTGCGCACCCCGGCCGAGGTCGCCGTCGCCGAGGAGGTCGCCGAGCGATCCGACGCCACCGCGCGGGGCTTCACGCTGCTCGACGCGGCGGAGGCGCGCGCACTCAACCCGGCGTTGCGCGGCAAATATGTTGCCGCACTGCACTGCTCACGGGACGCCGCGGTGGAATCGCGGCAGGCATTGCCGGCGATCCGCGAGTATCTGGCTGCGACGGGCCGGTACACGTTCCTGCCTTCGACCGAGGCCCGCTCGGTGGCGGACGGGGGAGTGCGCGACGACCGCGGCCGGCGCCACGACGGCGATCTCGTCATCGTCTGTGCGGGGGCGGCGCACGGGGGACTGGTCCGTGAACTCGCCGGCGAGCTTCCGGTACGCCGGGTACGACTGCAGATGATGCAGACCGCGCCGCTGGGCGAACGGCTCACCACGGCGATCGCCGACGGTGACAGCATGCGCTACTACCCGGGTTTCGCGGGGCAGGCCGCCGACGAGCTCGCGCGCGTCCAACCGCAGGACATGGTCGCCGAACAACACCACATGCAGCTGCTGTGCGTGCAGCGACTGCACGGGGGCCTCACCATCGGCGACACCCACGAATACACCGAACCGTTCCCGTTCGACGTGATGCAGGATCCGTACGGTTATCTCGCCGGGCTGGTCGAGGAACTGCTCGGCCGGGCGCTCCCGCCGGTCGAACGCCGGTGGGCGGGCGTCTACAGCCAGTGTGTCGACCCCGGTGAACTGGTGTGCCGGCGGTCGCCGGCCGCTGACGTCCATGTGGTGACCGGACCGGGAGGCCGGGGGATGACGCTGGGTCCGGTGGTGGCCGAGCAGACCGCCGACCTGATCGGCCTGTGACACCGCGACTATTGGTATAGACCAATGGACCGCTGCTGTTCACCCTCCGTTTCGCTCGGCGGAACCCGTTGGTCTGGACCACATCCGAAGGTATGCGCATGAAATTCGAACTGGCGGTACTGGACATGGCGGGCACCACGGTGCGCGACGACGGGCTGGTCGTGCGGGCGTTCGAGGACGCCGCGACCGCCGTCGGCGTACCCGAGAACGGTGCCGAGCGTGATGCCGCCCGCCGCTATGTGCTCGACACCATGGGTCAGTCGAAGATCGAGGTGTTCCGTGCCCTGTTCGGGAGCGAGGAGCGGGCACGCGAGGCGAACATCGCGTTCGAGAAGGCCTATGAACAGCACATCGACGCCGGGGTCAGTCCCGTCGACGGTGCCGCACAGGCGATCTCGACGCTGCGTGATGCCGGCGTGAAGGTCGCGCTGACAACGGGTTTCAGCCCGTCGACGCAGCACCGCATCCTCGACGCGCTTGGATGGGACGACATCGCCGATGTGGTGCTCTCACCCGGCCGGGCCGTACGCGGCCGGCCCTATCCCGATCTGGTGCTGACCGCGCTGATGCAGTCGGGCGCCGCCGACATCCGCCGCGTCGCTGTCGTCGGCGACACCTCGAGCGACGTCGACAGCGGCCGCCGCGCGGGCGCCCCGGTCGTCGTCGGGGTACTGACCGGAGCCCACGACGAACAGCGCCTGCGCGCCGCCGGGGCCACCCATGTCCTCGAGTCCGTCGCCGGTCTGCCCGATCTTCTCCTTCCCGCCTGACCCACCCCTTACCGAAAAGGACTGACTCCCATGTCTCATCGCCTCACCCAACCGGCCCGCGTCGCCGCCGCCCTCGCGAGCGCCGCTCTCCTGCTCGCAGGATGTTCGGGTTCGGATTCCGGCCCCGAATCCACCAACGAGCAGGGCTTCCCCGACACCATCACCCTGGCCGCCATACCCGCCGAGAACTCCGCCGACATGCGGGCCAGCTACGACCCGCTGATCAAGCTGCTGGAGAAGGAGACCGGATCGACGGTCGAGTTCGTACAGGCGTCCGACTACGCCGGTGTGGTCGAGGGCATGATCGCCAACAACGTCGACCTGGCGTTCTTCGGGCCGTTCGCCTACGTGGTGGCCGGTCTCAACGGCGCGAAGATCACCCCGGTCGGCGCCGTCGTCGCCGAAGAGGGCGCCGAACCCGGCTACCAGTCCTACGGCCTGGCCCGCTCGGACAACGCGGCCGTCAACGGCCTCGCCGACTTCGCCGGAAAGAAGGTGTGTTTCGTCGATCCGGGCTCCACGTCCGGCTTCCTCTACCCGTCGGCCGGGCTGATCGAGGCCGGTGTCACGAAGTCGGGCACCGAAGCCGACATCTCGGCCGCCATGACGCCGATCTTCGCGGGCAGCCACGACGCCTCGGCACTGTCGATCAAGAACGGCGACTGCGACGCCGGTTTCGCGTTCGACAGCATGGTCGACGAAACCATGATCCAGAAGGGCGATCTCGCTCCCGGCGACCTGAAGACGGTGTGGAAGTCGGAGATGATCGCCGGATCGGTGTTCGCCGCCAACGATTCGCTGGGCCAGGAGACCATCGACAAGCTGACGGCCGTGTTCACCGAGAAGGCGAACGCGAAAGTGATGGCGGCTGAGGGCTTCTGCGAGGGCGACGCCTGCCTGATCACCGACGAACGCGCGTGGGGTGTGGTCGCGGTCGACGATTCCGCCTACGACGGTGTGCGCAAGGTGTGTGAGGTCACCGGCTCCGAGAAGTGCAAGGCCTGACCGGTGGATCCTGACCATTCGGTCGCCGGCGACGACGTCGTCGTCGCCGTGCGCAATCTCACCAAGCGGTTCGGCGACACGCTCGCCCTCGACGATGTCTCACTCGATGTCCACGCCAGCGAGATGCTGGTGCTGCTCGGTCTCTCCGGCTCCGGGAAGTCCACGCTGCTGCGGTGCCTCAACGGACTGCATCCGGTCACCTCGGGACAGGTCAATGTCGGGGGGACGCGCGTCGACACGGCGTCGCAACCGGAGTTGCGCAAGCTGCGCCGCCGGGTGGGGTTCGTCTTCCAGCAGTTCAACCTCGTCGGCCGGCTCAGCTGTCTGGAGAACGTCCTCATCGGCGCGCTGGGCCGCCTGAGCCTGCCACGGTACGGGGCGCTGACCTATCCGCGCGCGATGCGTGCCGAGGCGCTCGGCCACCTCGACCGGGTGGGCCTGGCCGACTTCGCCGAGCGGCGGGCCGACACCCTGTCCGGTGGTCAGCAGCAGCGGGTGGCGATCGCGCGGACCCTCATGCAGCGGCCCGCGCTGCTGCTCGCCGACGAACCGGTCGCCTCGCTGGACCCGGAGAACGCGGGCGTCGTGATGGACATGCTGTTCCGCGTCTGCATCGAGGAGAAGCTGACCGTCGTGTGCACACTGCATCAGGTGGACCTCGCCCTCGGCTGGGCCCATCGCCTGATCGGCCTGCGGAACGGCCGCAAGGTGCTCGACCGCCCCGCGGTGGGCATGAACCGCGACGACGTGCTCGCCATCTACCGGCGGGTCGATCCGGCCGTCGCCGGCCCCGCCCCGCGCTCGTGAGCGCCCCGCTGCCGACGCGGCCCCGCGCCGCCGCGACACCGCCGCCGGGTCCCGGCCGTTCCCCGGCGCCGGTGCGCCTGGTCGCGTTCGGCGCGCTGCTGGCGACGGTGGTCGCGGCGTGGTACATCGACTTCGCGCCGGCCGCGCTGATCGACGGGGTGGACGAGGTCGCGGCGCTCCTCGAACGCATGCTGCCGCCCCGGTTGGACGACCCCGGCCGGATCGGCGGTCTGGCGGTCGAGACGCTGCTGATGGCGGTGCTCGGCACGGTGCTCGCCGCGATCGCGTCGGTGCCGCTGGCGTTCCTCGCCGCCCGCAACACCACCCCGCACCCGGCGGTGTACGCCGCGGCCCGGGCGGTGATCACGTTCTGCCGGGCGATGCCCGACCTGCTCTTCGCGGTGCTGTTCGTCCGCGCGCTGGGTATCGGCGTCCTACCGGGCATCCTCGCGCTCGCACTGCATTCGATCGGGATGCTGGGCAAGCTGTTCGCCGACGCGATCGAGCAGAGCGACCCGGGCCCGCGCGAGGCGGTCCGCAGCACCGGCGTGGGCTACTTCCGGGAGATGATCAACGCCGTTCTGCCTCAGGTGGTTCCGTCCTGGATCGGCACGTTCGTCTACCGCATCGACATCAACCTCCGAATGTCGGTCGTCCTCGGATTCGTCGGGGCGGGCGGTATCGGTTTCGCACTTCAGGACGCGCTGCGCGGGTTGGTGTACCCCCGCGCCCTCGGCATCGTGCTGGTGATACTCGCGATCATCGGCGCAATGGAGTTGCTCGCCATCGGTGTGCGGCGGGTGCTGCTCGACCCGTCGACGTCCGACCCGCGCCGGGACCGGGTCTGGCGCATTGTGCTGACCGCTCTGGTGGCCGCGGTCAGTGTGGCCGCCCTGGTCGAGCTGAGGATCAGCCCGTGGTCACTGCTGACGTGGGTCGGCCCGTCGTTCGACGTGTTCGCGCGGATGGTGCCACCGAACTTCGACGCGCTGGGCCTCGATCTGGTCGACGCCGCGCTGCAGACCGTCGCCATCGGTGTGGTGGCGACCGCGATAGGCGTGGTGCTGTCGCTGCCGGTGGGCTTCCTCGCGGCGCGCAACATCACCCCGCATCCGTGGTGTTACTGGGCGGCGCGGGCGTGGATCCTGGTGGTCCGCGCGGTGCCGGAGTTGATCCTCGCGGTGGTGTTCGTCGCCGCACTGGGTCTGGGGCCGGTGGCGGGCACGTGCGCGCTGGCACTCGGATCCATCGGCTTCCTCGCCAAGTTGGTCGCGGACGCGGTCGAGGAGATCGACCCGGGTCCCTTGGAGGCCGTGCGCTCGGTCGGCGGCGGCTGGTGGAAGACGCTGTTCGCCGCGGTCGTACCGCAGTCGATCCCGGCGTTGGTGGGATCGAGCCTGTATCTGCTGGACGTCAACGTCCGCACTTCCACGATCCTGGGCATCGTCGGGGCCGGCGGCATCGGATACCTGCTCTTCGAATCGATCCGCACCCTGAATTTCGACGTCGCGGGTGCGATCGTGCTGGTCATCTTCGTCGTCGTGTACGCCATCGAGAGGCTGTCGGGCTGGATCCGGTCGCGGCTGGTCTGAACGGCGCTGCGGACGCGATGTGGGCGATGCCCCGCTTCTCCGGTTCTCACCGGAGAAGCGGGACCGCTCCCCCTCGGAATGTTGAGGCGTCTGTCCCTCTACCCGCCTCGTTATGTGGTGCCTGACGCCGGGACGCCGACGTCAATGACCATTTCCCTGCCTGGCCCCGTTGGGCACGTAGCAAACTGTACCTGAGGAGATCCTTAGAGGCAATTGGGAAGATTCGGCGTTAACTTAGGCGTCGATTCTTACGGGAAAGCAAATTCTTCACCAGCCTGTTGGCATTCGCTGAGCCCGCATTCGCGGCGGTCGGGGGAGTCACTCCGGCAAAATGGCATTCGGTTGTTCCGGCAATCCGGGAGCGGGGTCGACGCTGTGCATAGCAGGTCGAAGAACTTCGCCGCTCTGGCTGACCAGTGGCCGAATCAGCGCGTCTACGTGCTATCCCGGGGTGTGCCTAGGTTGCCGGGCGGAAGCCGTGGGGTGCGGTGTGGTGGCGCGAGACCGGCCGTCGGCGACCGCGGGCGGGTCCACGGCAACGCGCAGGGGGGCGGCGGTGACCATGATCATTTGTAGCCCCTCTTACCTTTGCCTGGGTAAAGAGCACATTACGTAAGCGGACGTCAGAAAAATCGCGAAGGGGTGCTGCCGGGCCCGGTTCCGACCCCGAAGGAGGGGGAACCGCAGCAAAATCGGCCCATGCGACGGGGTGCGCGGGGCCGTCCTCGGGCGCGGAAACTGGGGGCCGTAGGAGGGTGGGACGCCTCCCGAAAAGCCGTAGAAACGACTCCGGCGCAGCCCGTCCGAGGTGTGTCGGTCGGGCTGCGCCGGAGCGCGAAAACGGGGTGTTACTCGCCGTCGCTCTTGATCTCGGCCAGTACGGTGCCCTGGGTGACGGCCGCGCCGGACTCGACCGCGAGGCCGGTGATCGTGCCGTCCTTGTGAGCCGTCACCGGGTTCTCCATCTTCATGGCTTCCAGCACCACGACGAGGTCACCCGCGGACACCTGCTGTCCCTCTTCCACGGCGACCTTGACGACCGTGCCCTGCATCGGTGCGGTGACCGCATCGCCGGAGGCCGCCGCACCGCCCTGGGCGCCACGCTTGCGGGGCTTGGGCTTCTTGCGAACGACGCCCGGGGCCGCGGCGCCGCCGCCGTTGCCGAGCACCAGATCGCCCGGCAGCGACACCTCGAGGCGACGGCCACCGACCTCCACGACGACGGTCTGACGCGGGATCGTGTCCTCCTCGTCGATGGGGTCGCCGCCGGTGAACGGTTCGATGGTGTTGTTCCACTCGGTCTCGATCCAGCGGGTGTGGACGGTGAAACCGTTGTCGTCGCCGATGAACGCGGGGTCGGAGACCACGGCGCGGTGGAACGGGATGACGGTCGCCAGACCCTCGACGTTGAACTCCGCCAGCGCGCGCCGCGAGCGTTCCAGGGCCTCCTGGCGGGTGGCGCCGGTGACGATGAGCTTCGCGAGCATCGAGTCGAACTGTCCGCCGATCACCGAACCGGACTCCACACCGGAATCCAGCCGCACGCCCGCACCGGTGGGCGGCTCGAACTTGGTGACCGGACCGGGAGCGGGCAGGAATCCGCGGCCGGCGTCCTCACCGTTGATGCGGAACTCGATGGAGTGTCCGCGCGGGGTGGGGTCTTCGGTGATGTCGAGCGCCTCGCCGTTGGCGATGCGGAACTGCTGGCGCACCAGATCGATGCCCGAGGTCTCCTCGGTGACGGGGTGCTCGACCTGCAGGCGGGTGTTGACCTCGAGGAAGCTGATCAGGCCGTCCTGGCCGACCAGGTATTCCACGGTGCCCGCGCCGTAGTAGCCGGCCTCCTTGCAGATCCGCTTGGCAGATTCGTGGATCTCTTTGCGCTGGGCATCGGTCAGGAACGGCGCGGGTGCTTCCTCGACGAGCTTCTGGAAGCGGCGCTGCAGCGAGCAGTCGCGGGTGCCTGCGACCACGACGTTGCCGTGGGTGTCGGCGATGACCTGGGCTTCGACGTGGCGGGGCTTGTCGAGGTAGCGCTCGACGAAGCACTCCCCGCGGCCGAACGCGGCGACGGCCTCGCGGACCGCCGAGTCGTACAGCTCGGGGATCTCTTCGATCGTGCGGGCCACCTTCATGCCGCGGCCACCGCCACCGAAGGCGGCCTTGATCGCCACCGGCACGCCGTATTCCTGGGCGAAGGCCACGACCTCGTCGGCGTCCTTGACCGGATCGGGCGTACCCGGGACCAGGGGAGCCTGGGCACGAGCCGCGATGTGGCGGGCGGTGACCTTGTCGCCGAGGTCGCGGATGGACTGCGGGCTGGGCCCGATCCAGATCAGCCCCGCGTCCAGGACGGCCTGGGCGAAGTCGGCGTTCTCGGACAGGAAGCCGTAGCCCGGATGGATCGCGTTGGCACCGGACTTCTCGGCGGCGTCGAGCAACTTCTCGAACACCAGATACGACTCCGCCGAGGTCTGCCCGCCGAGTGCGAACGCTTCGTCGGCGAGCCGCACGTGCGGGGCGTCGGCGTCCGGTTCGGCGTACACGGCCACGCTCTGTAGCCCGGCATCCTTGGCCGCCCGGATGACCCGGACGGCGATCTCTCCTCGGTTGGCGACAAGCACCTTGGAGATCTTCGAGCTGGCGTGACTGGCCACTTCGCCTCCTGCTGGTATGCCTTTCGGGCACTTACTTAAGAACGTCTTGAGAAACTTATCGGGGAGTTTAAGGGGCACGCCTGTGGCCGGTGGTAGCCGGTCTCGGTTACTTGCAAGTAAGTTCGCCGATCTGCTGTCAAAATTGCTGCGTCGTACCCCCGCGGCCCGCACTTAGAGTCGGCGACATGGGTTCGGGGGTTCTCATCATCGTCGTCGGAGTGGCGGTCGGCGCGCTCATGATCGCTGCCCCGAAGGGCATCTGGTGGGCCACCCAGTCGTGGAAGTTCCGCAATCCGGAGGTCAACGAACCGAGCGACGCGGCGTACTCGATGACGCGTTTCGGCGGCGTGGTCTTCATCGTCATCGCTCTGGGATTGGGCGGCACGATCATCGCCGACGGCGGCAAGAAGAGGGCCGACGACCGCGCGCAACAGGAGCAGGACGCGGCCGGGGCCGCATTCGTGCCGCCCCCGCCCGACAACCGCGGCGGTCTGCCGGTGGTCGGGTACTTTGCCGAACCGGTCCCCAACGGCATCGCCGTGTCGCTCTACTACCTGGCGCCCGCGGACTCCACCTCCGCCCAGATGCGGGCCATGGCGAAATCGATGGGCACCGTCGACCTCAGCTATCCGTGTTACTCGTCGCCCAGACAAACCACCGACAGCGACGGCCGCATTACCTTCAACACCGAATTGGTCTGGGCGCCAAAGCATCTCAGCGATCTCGACCGCGCGGACTCCTGCCGGATGGGGCGGAGGCACAGGGTCGAGCGGGTCTCCCTCGGCCCGCTGCCGACCCTCCCGCCGATCGTCACCGACATGCCGATCGCCAACCTCGACGGCACCGAGATCGCGCCAGCCGCCCCCGGCAACGCCGTACCGCGGCTCGCCGAAAAACCCCACATCAATCCCAGCGGCAGCCGCCCCACCTTCCACATCCGGGGACGCATCCCGATCGTCGGATACCAGCTCCGCACCGCGAGGGAGACGCCGGGTGAGCGGGTCCTTGGCATCACCTATCTGCAGCCGAAGGACGCCGACACACACCCAGGCGACATCGGCCAACCGCGCATGGGATGCGAGGTGGTCCCGACGATCACCGGGCTCGGCACCGACACCGTGACCGTGGATCTGTGGTTGTACTGGTCGAATCCCAGCGGCAGCTATGGCGAAGAGGACGATGAGCGCTGTGTGACCGACGGTGACTGGGCGCAGCCGGCGAACACCAACTGGACCCAACTCACCGGCAATCCGACGGTGCTCACCAATGGGCCGGTGTCCGCCCCGGACGGCACCGTCATCCTGCCTGCTGCGCCGGGGAACAGGGTGCCGTAGCGGTACTCAGCCGTCACGCAGGCGGCGTTTGATGCGCGTCAGCATGGCCGACATCCCGCGCAGCCGCAGCGGGCTGATCAACGCCGCCAGCCCCAGCTCGGTGTAGAAGTCGTCGGGCACAGCCAGGATGTCACCGGCGGACTGTTCGTCCAGTCCGGTCGCCAGGATCGCCGCGAACCCGCGCGTGGTCGGCGCTTCGGCCGGGGCACTGAAGTACAGCCGAACGCGCTCCCGGTCCCCGGCGTCGACGTGGAGGAACAGTGGCGACTGGCATTCGGGCACCGGCTCCATCGCCGCCTCTTCGAGCTCGGCGGGCAGCGCGGGTAGGTCGTCGGCGAATTCGAGGAGCAGCCGGAGCTTGTCCTGCCCCTGCACCTCCTGGAACTCGGAGACGACTGAGGCGAGCGGTCCCGGGAGCGAGGAGGCCATGGTCATGACGACGCGGGAGCCTCGCCCGGATCGGGGCCGACGGCCACGGGCACCCGGACCGCGTTACCCCATTCGGTCCACGAGCCGTCGTAGTTGCGCACCCCCGGCAGCCCGAGCAGATGGGTCAGGACGAACCAGGTGTGGCTGGAGCGCTCACCGATGCGGCAGTACACCACGGTCTCGTCGTCGGGCTGCAGGAAGCCGTAGAGCTCTTCCAGCTCCGCGCGGGTGCGGAACTGCCCGTTGTCCCTGGCGGCCTTGCTCCAGGGGATCGACCGCGCGGTCGGGATGTGCCCACCGCGCAACGCACCCTCTTCCGGGTAGTCCGGCATGTGGGTGCGCTCGCCCGTGTACTCGGCGGGGGAGCGGACGTCGATGAGCGGCTGCTTGCCGAGGATCGCCAACACGTCTTCGCGGTACGCGCGGATCGGGGCGTCGTCGCGTTCGACGACCGGGTAGCCGCTGGTCTGTTTCGACGGCACGTCCAGCGTGGTGTCGCGCCCGTCGGAGATCCACAGGTCCCGGCCGCCGTCGAGCAGCCGGACGTCGGGATGTCCGAACAACGTGAACACCCACAGTGCGTACGCCGCCCACCAGTTGCTCTTGTCGCCGTAGATCACGACGGTGTCGTCGCGGCCGATGCCCTTGCGGTCCATCAGCGCGGCGAACTGCTCACCGTCGATGTAGTCGCGCACATGGGGATCGTTGAGGTCGACGTGCCAGTCGATCTTCACCGCGCCCGGGATGTGGCCGGTGTCGTAGAGCAGGACGTCTTCGTCGGACTCCACGATGGCCAGGCCCGGACGGCCCAGATTGCTGGCCAGCCAGTCGGCGGTGACCAGCCGTTCCGGGTGGGCGTAGTCGGCGAGTTTGGGGCTGGAATCAGGTGGCAGCGGCACGGAAACGAGCCTACCGCCGGATGCGGTCCTGCTGCGTCGCGGTCAGCGCGTCCAGAGCTCGGGAACCGACAGGCCGAGCCGGTCGAGCATGTGCCGCACCAGCGGCAGGCTGAGGCCGATCACGTTCGACGGATCGCCGTCGATCCCGTCGAGGAACCAGCCGCCGAGCCCGTCGAGCGTGAAACCGCCTGCGACACCGAGCGGTTCACCGCTGTCGAGATATCCGGTCAGATCGGCCGGCGACGGTGTGCCGAACCGGACGGTGGTACTCGCCGCCTCCAGCTCACGCGCCTGGACCACACCGTCACGAACCCGCACGAGGCAGTGCCCGGTGTAGAGCTCGCCGCTGCGGCCGGCCATCAGCTGCCACTGGGCCCTGGCGGCGGGCACGGTGCCGGGCTTACCGGTCAGGCGCCCGTCGAGCAGCAGCATCGAATCGCATCCGATCACCACGCAGTCGGCCGCCACGTCCGCAGGCAGGGACTCCGCGACGCCGGCGGCCTTGGCCGCGGCCAGCGCGCACACCACCTGGTCGGGTGGGGCGGTCGGGCCGAGCGTCGCGACGATCGCGTCCTCGTCGACACCGGAGACGACGACGACCGGTTCGATGCCGGCCTGGCGCAGCACCTTCAGCCGGCCCGACGAGGCCGACCCGAGAACGACCCGCGTCACCTCCGCATGTGGGTGCGCTCCAGCAGCGTCACCCGCTGCCAGCTGGTGACGTCGTAGCGCAGCTTGCCGACCGGATGGCCCCACGGGTTGAACTCCTGCGGGCCCGGTTCGACATGGCCGCCGCCGGCGCCGGCGAGCACGGCCGCGAGCGCGGCGACCTCCTCGTCGCTCGGGTCCCCCTTGAGGATCTGGATGTGGGGGTCCGCCGCGGGGGGCAGATCGATGGTCAGCTGACGGTGGTCGCTGACCTCGGTGATGTCGGTGTCCTGGGACATGGGTCTCCTGGAGGGGATCTACGGCAGAGATCTACAGCGGGATGTTGCCGTGCTTCTTCGGCGGCGTCTGGGTGATCTTGCGCTCCAGCAGTCGCAGTGCGGTGCCGATGTAGCCGCGGGTGTGCGAGGGCGGGATGACCGCGTCGACGTACCCGCGCTCGGCGGCGATGTAGGGGTTGACCAGGGTGTCCTCGTACTCCTGCTGCAACTGCAGGCGCAACGCGTCGACGTCCTGGCCCTCCTTGGCCGCTTCCTTGAGCTGCTGGCGGTACACGAAGCCCACGGCGCCCGAGGCGCCCATCACGGCGATCTGCGCGGTCGGCCAGGCGACGTTGACGTCGCAGCCCATGTCCTTGGAGCCCATGACGCAGTACGCACCGCCGTAGGCCTTGCGGGTGATGACGGTGATCTTGGCGACCGTCGCCTCGCCGTAGGCGTACAGCAGTTTGGCGCCGCGGCGGATGATGCCGTTGTACTCCTGCTCGGTGCCGGGCAGGAAGCCCGGGACGTCGACCAGCATGACGATCGGGATGTTGAAGCAGTCGCAGGTCCGGATGAACCGCGCGGCCTTCTCCGAGGCGTTGATGTCGAGGCAGCCCGCGAACTGGGTGGGCTGGTTGGCCACGATGCCGACCGGGCGGCCGTCGATGCGCCCGAAGCCGACGATGATGTTGGAGGCGTAACCGGCCTGGACCTCCAGGAACTCGTCGTCGTCGAGGATCCGGGTGATGACCTCGTGCATGTCGTACGGCTGGTTCGGGGAGTCCGGGATCAGCGTGTCGAGTTCGAGATCCTCTTCGGTGAGGGTCTCCTCGATCGGTCCGGCCGGCGCAGGCGACGGGTAGCGCGGCGGATCGGCGTAGTTGTTCGGCGGCAGGTAGGACAGCAGATCGCGCACGTAGTCGAACGCGTCCTGCTCACCGGAGGCGACGTAGTGCGCCAGGCCCGACTTCGCCATGTGGGTGTGGCCGCCGCCCAGCTCCTCCATCGTCACCTCTTCGCCGGTGACCGTCTTGATGACGTCCGGACCGGTGATGAACATCTGGCTGGTCTTGTCGACCATGATCACGAAGTCGGTGAGCGCGGGGGAGTAGACGTGCCCGCCCGCCGCGGCGCCCATGATCAGCGAGATCTGCGGGATGACACCCGAGGCCTTGATGTTGTTGTGGAAGATCCGGCTGTACAGGCCGAGCGAGACGACGCCCTCCTGGATGCGGGCGCCGGCGCCGTCGTTGATGCCGATGAGCGGCCGGCCCGTCTTGATGGCCAGCTCCTGCACCTTGACGATCTTCTCGCCGTAGACCTCGCCGAGGCTGCCGCCGAAGACGGTGGCGTCCTGGCTGAAGATGCAGACCTCGCGACCGTCGATGGTGCCGTAACCGGTGACGACGCCGTCGCCCGGCGGCCGGTTGGCCTGCAGGCCGAAATTCGTGCTGCGGTGCTTGGCCAGCGCGTCGAGCTCGACGAACGAGTCCTCGTCGAGCAGGGCGAGGATGCGCTCGCGGGCGGTCAGCTTGCCCTTGGCGTGCACCTTCTCGACGGCGGCCTCACCGACGGGGTGCTGTGCCTCTTCGGTGCGCTTGCGCAGGTCGGCCAGCTTGCCTGCCGTGGTGTGAATGTCGATCTCATGGGCGCCGGAGGGCGCGGAAGGATCAGTCACGCTCGTCATGGGACCTGATGCTATCGACCTGTCCCGCGGACTTTCACGATGCCCTTAGAAAACACCACGATGCCCTTAGAAAAGGCATCCCCACCGGCGCCGGGGGTTGGCCTGCATCCGTCGGTGGGTCGACGACAGTCAGCAAAGCGGTCGCAGTGGTTTCGGTCGCAGTGGTGGTGCACCGCCGAGGCCGGGGACCGCGCAGCGACCGCGGTTCTTCGTCCGGAAATTCGCGAAGGGTGCGGCGTGCCGGAATTACCCGGCACGCAGTTTTAGCGAAGAAGTCACTGACGCGGGCGTCGAATGGTGGCTTTGATGCCGGCATTAGTGAGATAAGCCGGCCTCGGGGCGCTCGGGGCCGAGATGTCGCAGCGTATCGGCGGGTTCGCGATGCGGAGGGACGTGGCCACGCGTTGAACACCGAAGCGTAAAGACGAATTAACAAATTGATCCGCTCGCTGCCGAGCGGAATCGTGATCATCTTGAGATGATCGTGCGAGGTCGGTTAGAGTCGCATGGGAGTAATTGAACATCGGGGGGGACCGCATGACCGCGGTGAATGACGATCTTGACCTGCCAGCAAAGGTGGTGGCCGAGCCGGACAGGGCACCGCTCTGGCAACGTGGCTACGCCCGCCGCTTGGTGGTCGTTGATCTGGTGGCCGTCTTACTGGCCGTCGGCGCTGCTCAGCGGCTCCGCTTCGGCAGCCTGCCCGGCGAAACCGACACCTATCCGAACTTCGCGTACTCGGTGCTGTCGGTCGTCATCGCCGTGGGGTGGATGGCCGCCCTGTCGATCAACCGGGCCCGCTCACCTCGCGTGATCGGCTCGGGCGCCGAGGAGTACCGGCGCGTGTGGCTGGCCACGCTGGCGGTCTTCGGCACCGTTGCGATCGTCTCGATGCTGTTCAAGCTCAACATCGCCCGCGGTTACCTGATGATCGCCCTGCCCACCGGCCTCACGGCGTTGATCCTCTTCCGGTGGATCGCCCGGCGCATCGTCTCGGAGTTGCGCGAGAAGTACGGGCGGTGCATCACCCGCCTGCTGGTGGTGGGCAATCCGCAGGCCATTCGCGACCTCACCAAATCGCTTTCGCGCGAATCGAAGTCGGAATACCTCGTGGTGGGGGCATGCGTCCCGAGTGGTTTCACCAAACAGAAACTCGACATTCCGGGTGTCGGCTCCATCCCCACCTTCGGTGACGAGTCGAACGTCGTCGGGGCGGTCACCGCGACTCAGAGCCACGCCGTCGCCGTGACCGCCACGGAACGGCTCGACGGCCGCGGTATGCGCAACCTGTCATGGGAACTCGAGAAACTCGACATCGACCTGCTGGTCGCGCCGGGCGTCGTCGACGTCGCGGGACCGCGCCTGACCATGCGCCCGGTCGCCGGCCTTCCGCTGATCCACGTGGAGAAGCCGCAGTACAACGGCGCCAAACGGTTCCAGAAGCGCCTCTTCGACATGCTCTTCGCCAGCACCGTGCTGCTGCTCGGCGCCCCGATCCTGATCGCGGTCGCCATCGCGGTGAAGCTGACCAGCAGGGGACCGGTGTTCTACCGCTCCGAGCGCATCGGCCTCGACGGGCGCCCGTTCGAGATGATCAAGTTCCGCACGATGGTCGACGGCGCCGACAAGATGCTGCCGAAGTTGGCCGCGCTCAACGAGAGCGAGGGCGGGGTCCTGTTCAAGATCCGCGAAGACCCCCGGGTGACGCCGCTCGGCCGCCTGCTGCGCAAGTACAGCATCGACGAGCTGCCGCAGTTCATCAATGTGCTCAAGCGCGATATGAGCGTCGTCGGCCCGCGGCCGCCGCTGGCCACCGAGGTCAAGACCTACGACGACCACGTCAAGCGCCGACTGCTGGTGCGGCCCGGTATCACCGGCCTGTGGCAGGTCAGCGGCCGCTCCGACCTGTCCTGGGAGGACTCGGTCCGGCTCGACCTGTTCTACGTCGAGAACTGGTCGATGATCTCGGACCTGCAGATCGCCTTCAAGACCGTCAAGGCGATGCTGCGTCATTCCGGCGCCTACTGAGCCGATACGCCCGCGGTCGCCCCGCCTCTGAGTAAAGTGCTGCCGTGGGCTATCCGGACAACGTGCTGGCCAGGGACGAGCAGGTGGTCCTGCACCGGCATCCGCACTGGAAACGACTGATCGGTGCGGCGTTCGTGCTGCTGTTCACCAGCGCAGCGGCCGCCTTCATCGCGGGCTACGTCAACACGCTGCAGTGGGATGCCACCGCGAAGAACGTGATCTTCCTCGTCATCGGCGCGATCTGGCTCGTGCTGGTCGGTTGGCTGACGGTCTGGCCGTTCCTGAATTGGTGGACAACGCATTTCGTCATCACCGACCGGCGCGTCATGTTCCGGCACGGTCTGCTCACCCGCGCCGGTATCGACATCCCGCTCGCGCGGATCAACAGCGTGGAGTTCCGGCACGGCATCTTCGACCGCATGTTGCGCACCGGGACGCTGATCATCGAGTCGGCGGCACAGGATCCACTGGAATTCCACGACATTCCGCGCGTGGAACAGGTGCATTCACTGCTGTATCACGAAGTCTTCGACACCCTGGGGTCCGAGGAGTCGCCGAGCTGACCGAGCTTGTCCCGCCGCCGGGCCGGCCGGCGCAACGGGGTGACCGTGCCCGTCTGCCGGACGTCCTCCACGGGTAGGTCGGAATGGCTCTCGACGGCGTCCTCCATCGCTTCGGCGATGCCGCCGCTGGTGAGGGTGGACTCCAGCGCCTTGTCCGGGTTGCGGCCGAACTCCTCCGGGAACACCCAGCGCCGAAATGCCCAGAACCGGAACGCCATCTGCAGCAGGTTGCCGAGGATGTAGGCCGAGATGAAGTCGGCGATGTTCTCGACGGTCAGCGACACCTCGGGCACCCGGAGACCGAGCACGTAGCTCGAGAAGTACAGCGGGAGCATGCTGAGCAGCACACCGACGCCGCTGAACCCGAAGAACAGCAGGGCCTCGTGATGTCGCTCACGTCCGCCACGGTCGCGGAAACTCCACTCCCTGTTGAGGATGTAGGAGGCGATCACCGCGACGATGCCGGCGATGATCTTCGCCGTCACCGGCTTGGGTTCGAGAATCGTCAGCTTGAGCGTGAAGAAGATCGCCGAATCGATGACGAACGTGGTCGCGCCGACGATGGCGAACTTGATCAGCTCATGGTGCCGCTCGGCGTACGGCCGGACGGGCCGCGGCAGCCTCTTGATCGTCGCATCGGCGAAGGACACAAAGAGGCAGTCTACGTAACCGGGACATCCGATGTCGTATCGCTGCTTCGTTCCTGGTCAATCCCGCCGGTCGCGGCCATGACACGATAAGCGGCGTGCCGAGTACTTCTTCTTCGCCACCTGTGGTGGCCATGATCGGCGGGGGCCAACTCGCCAGGATGACCCATCAGGCCGCGATCGCGCTGGGTCAGAGCCTGCGGGTGCTCGCCACCGGTCCGCAGGAGCCCGCCGCGCTGGTGACCCCGGACGTGGTGATCGGATCCCACACCGACCTCGATGCGCTGCGGCGTGCGGCGGCCGGGGCGACGGTGCTCACGTTCGATCACGAACACGTTCCGACCGAGGCGCTCGAGACGTTGGTGGCTGAGGGCGTCAACGTCGCGCCGCCGCCGGAGGCGCTGGTGCACGCCCAGGACAAGCTGGTGATGCGGCGCCGCCTGGAGGCCATGGGGGCACCGATCCCGCGCTACACCGCGATCGACACCGTCGACGACGTCGTGGCCTTCTCGGCCGAGGTCGGCGGCCCGGTGGTGATCAAGACGGTGCGCGGCGGATACGACGGCCGCGGTGTGGTGTTGGCGGCCGATGTCGACGAGGCCCGTGACGTGACCGCCCGCTACCTCGCCGACGGTGTGCCGGTCCTGGCCGAGGAGCGGGTCGAGATGCGCCGCGAGCTCGCCGCCGTGGTGGCCCGCTCACCGTTCGGGCAGGGCGCGGCCTGGCCGGTCGTGGAGACCGTGCAGCGCGACGGCATCTGCGTGGTCGTGCTGGCACCCGCGCCGGAGCTCTCCGACGAGTTGGGCGCCGCCGCACAGCAGCTAGCCCTGCGGCTGGCCGCCGAACTCGGTGTGGTCGGCGTGCTGGCGGTCGAACTCTTCGAGACGGCCGACGGCCGGCTGCTGGTCAACGAACTCGCGATGCGCCCGCACAACTCCGGGCACTGGAGCATGGACGGCGCCGTCACCAGCCAGTTCGAACAACACGTCCGCGCGGTGCTGGACTATCCGCTCGGCGACACGGCGCTGCTCGCTCCGGCGACCGTCATGGCGAACGTGCTCGGCGCGCCGCAGACGCCGGCGATGACGATGGACGAACGCGTGCACCATCTGTTCGCCCGGATGCCCGACGCCAAGGTCCACCTGTACGGCAAGGGTGAACGGCCGGGCCGCAAGATCGGGCACGTCAACATCACCGGTGACGATCCGGCGGTCCTGCGCGAGCGGGCCGAGCGGGCCGCGCACTGGCTGTCCCACGCGGAGTGGACCGACGGGTGGGATCCGCACGGTGCCGATGTCCGCGGTGCCGACGTCAGGGAAGGAACGTCGAGGTGAACGCACCCGCACCGCGCGTCGGGGTCATCATGGGCAGCGACAGCGACTGGTCGGTGATGACCGACGCCGCCGAGGCACTGGCGGAGTTCGAGGTCGCGTTCGAGGTCGGCGTGGTCTCCGCGCACCGCACCCCCGGCCGCATGCTCGACTACGCGCGCGGCGCCGCCGACCGTGGCATCGAGGTGATCATCGCCGGCGCGGGCGGAGCGGCCCACCTGCCGGGCATGGTCGCCTCGGCCACGCCGCTGCCGGTGATCGGTGTGCCGGTGCCGCTGGCCCGGCTCGACGGTATGGATTCACTGCTGTCGATCGTGCAGATGCCGGCCGGGGTGCCGGTGGCCACGGTGTCGATCGGCGGCGCGCGCAACGCCGGGCTGCTGGCCGTGCGGATCCTCGCGGCTGCGGACCCCGCCCTGCGCGCTCGCATGGTGCGGTTCCAGGAGGATCTCGAGCAGATGGTGCTGCGGAAGGATGAAGCGCTGCGGGACCGGCTACTCGGTGGTGACTGATCGCAGGTAAAGTTACCCGCGAGTAGCTAGGAGGTCACGATGGCTGGTTGGAGCGGAAACCCGTCCTTCGACGTGTTCCAGTTGCCGGAGGAGCACCAGGAGTTGCGTGCGGCGATCCGCGCACTCGCCGAGAAGGAGATCGCCCCGTACGCGGCGGACGTCGACGAGCAGATGCGGTTCCCGCAGGAGGCGCTCGATGCGCTCAACGCCTCCGGGTTCAACGCGGTGCACGTGCCGGAGGAGTACGGCGGCCAGGGTGCCGATTCGGTGGCGGCGTGCATCGTGATCGAAGAGGTCGCGCGGGTGGATGCGTCGGCGTCGCTGATCCCGGCGGTCAACAAGCTCGGCACGATGGGCCTGATCCTGCGTGGCTCCGACGAACTCAAGGCCAAGGTGCTGCCCGATCTGGTCGACGGCAAGTTGGCGTCATATGCGCTCTCCGAGCGCGAGGCCGGCAGCGATGCGGCGTCGATGCGGACCCGGGCCAAGGCCGACGGTGACGATTGGATCCTCAACGGCGCCAAGGCGTGGATCACCAACGGCGGCAAATCGTCCTGGTACACCGTGATGGCCGTGACCGACCCCGACAAGGGCGCCAACGGTATCTCGGCGTTCATGGTGCACATCGACGACGAGGGCTTCACCGTCGGGCCGAAGGAACGCAAGCTCGGGATCAAGGGCTCGCCGACCACCGAGTTGTACTTCGAGAACTGCCGCATCCCGGGCGACCGGATCGTCGGTGAGCCCGGCACCGGGTTCAAGACCGCGCTCGCCACGCTCGATCACACCCGTCCGACGATCGGCGCGCAGGCCGTCGGCATCGCGCAGGGTGCGGTGGACGCGGCGATCGCCTACACCAAGGACCGCAAGCAGTTCGGAACGTCGATCAGCGATTTCCAGGGTGTGCAGTTCATGCTCGCCGACATGGCGATGAAGGTCGAGGCCGCCCGGCTGATGGTCTATTCGGCCGCGGCGCGCGCCGAACGCGGTGAGGGCAACCTCGGCTTCATCTCGGCGGCGTCGAAGTGCTTCGCCTCGGATGTGGCGATGGAGGTGACCACCGACGCGGTCCAGCTGTTCGGCGGCGCCGGATACACCGCCGACTTCCCGGTCGAGCGGTTCATGCGCGACGCGAAGATCACCCAGATCTACGAGGGCACGAATCAGATTCAGCGCGTGGTGATGTCACGCGCGCTGCTGCGCTGAGGCGGTCAGCGCGCACTCAGTAGGCACCGTGGCCGCGCGCCACGGTGACCGCTGTCCTCGCGAGGATCCGCAGATCCTGGTCCATGGACCAGTTCTCGACGTAGTACAGGTCGAGCCGAACCCGGTCCTGTTCGCTGATGTCGGAACGGCCCGACACCTGCCACAGGCCGGTCATTCCCGGCTTCACCAGCAGGCGGCGTTGGACGAAGCCCGGGAACTCGGCACCCTCACCGTCGACCATGGGGCGCGGTCCGATCAGGCTCATCTCGCCGGTCGCGACGTTGACGAGCTGAGGCAGTTCGTCGAGGCTGGTGCGGCGAAGTACCCTGCCGATCCGGGTGATCCGCGGGTCACCCGCCCACTTGTAGAAGGCGTCCTCGGACTTGCCCGACAATGCGCGCACCTCGGTCAGTCGCGCTTCGGCATCGGGCTGCATCGACCGGAACTTCCACATATGGAAGGGTTCACCGTGCCGGCCGACGCGGGCGGGGCGGTAGAACACGGGGCCGCCGTCCTCGGCCTTGATCGCCAGGGCGATGGCGAGGAACAGCGGTGAGAGCAGGACGAGCAGCGCAACGGACAGCACCCGGTCGAACAACGCCTTGGCGAGCGCGGACAGCGACGAGTAGCCCGGTTCGTCCACCCGCAGCAGCGAAAGTCCGCTCAGCCGTTCGAGACTCAGCTTGGGCTGGGCGATCCCCGCGACGCCCGGCACGACCATCAGGTCGATCCCGTGCGGGTGCAGCGCCCACCGCAGATCGCGCAGGCATTCGTCGCTGATCCGGTCCGCGGACGTGATGACGACCGACTGGACCTGATGCACCCTGGCCAGTTCGGTGATCTCGGCGGTGTCGACGACCGGCCGCACATCACCCGACAGGTCGAGTCCGCCTGCCGCTCCGACCAGTTCGCCCGCGCGGGCACCCAGCGCGTGGAACGCAGCGACCTCGTATCCGGCGCGCGCATCGCTGCCTACCGCGGTCGCCACCCGGTCCGCCTCGACGCGAGTCCCCACCAGGAGCAAGCGGGTACGCGGCCCGTCCGGGCGGGTGCGCTGCCGCACGAGGGCGACGGTGCTGACCAGATGCGCCAGCAGACACCCGCCGAGTCCCGTTGCGATCGCGATCAGCAGGGTCTGGCGGGGAAGTGGACTGCCGGTGACCAGCAGGACGACCGCGACGAGGCCGAGAAGCTTGCCTGTCGCCAGCAGGACGCGTTTGAACTCCTCGAAGCCACGCCCCAGGATCTTCGCGTCACTGGACTTCTGCGCCGCCAACAGCACCACCCAGGCCGCCACCATGCCGACGCCGAAGACGATCCGCACCCAGGTCTCGTGGTGGACGGCGACATCCGAGCTGACCGCGACCGCGAACGCGGTTCCGCCGAGGACGCTGAGGACCTCGGCGGCCTGCACCTTGGCGGTGTTGTCAAGCATTGACCACCGCCCGGGGGCGGGCCGAGTCGCGGTCGTCGATCACCTCGCGCACCACCCGGTCGGCCAGTCCCACCGACGAATTCCAGCTCGTGACATCGGGGTAGATCTGCGCCGTGGTGGCCAGGTAGACGTTCGTGTCACCGACCCGGGCGGACGGCATGCGATCGTGGTATCCCAGTGTCGGAATCGGTTCCACGAACGGAGCTTTGAACACCCGCACGTCCTCGACGGCGCCGGTGTCGGTCAGCCGGTCGGGATAGAGCGCGCGGAGCTGCGCCGTCCAGCGGCGCGCGATCTCCGCATCCGGCTCGGCGAACAACGCCGAATCACGCCCGCAGTAGTGCATCACGTACACCAGCGACCGCCCACCGTAGCGCTGGGTGCCGGTCAGTGCCGACATCTCCACCACCCCGTCGAACTCGGTGCCGCAGTTGATCACCGGCGCCCAGTAGTGCCCGTCGAGCGGCCGGTCCAACAGGAAGACCGCGTTGACCACACCCTGGTAGTCGAGCCGCACCGAGGGAAGTTCGGCGCGCAGCGGCTCGTCGGCCAGCGAGTGCAACAGCGGGACCGGGACGGTTGACACCACCGATTGCGCGGCGATCTCCTCGCCGGTGCCCAAGCGGACCCGCGCGCCGTCACCGTCGAGCGCCACGTGCTGCACCGCGACCCCGCAGAGCACCCGGCCACCACCGGACTCGATCTCCGTACGCAACCGGTCGACGATCGCGCGGTACGTCCCGTCCGGGTATCCGCGCGTGGCCACGTTGCTCTCCCGGCCCAGCCGTTGGTACAGGTAGCGCGCGGGCACGTCGGCGAACGCGTCGCCGAACTTGGCGCCGAACAACGGTTTCAGCATCCGCTCCCACACGGTGGGTCCGTACACGCCCCGAAGCCAGTCTTCGGTTCTGGTGTTGTCGAGGTCTTTCCCGCGACCGAGCCGGCGCAGCAGCAGCGAGACGGCGCCGAACCGGATCCGGTGCGTGAGCCGCAGCGGAGTGAAGCGCAGCAGGTCCACCGCATTGTTGAAGGGGAAGCGGCGCCCGTCGACGTTCATGCCCATGGTGGTCTGCTGCCAGCGGATGGCATCGGCCAGCCCGAGCTCGTCGAGCAACGGCAGCAGGTGTTCGTCGGTGGGCATCACACAGTGGTAGAAGCGTTCGATCTCGATGCCCCCGATCTCACCGCCCATACCCAATCCGCCGAGCTCATCGGCACTTTCGACGAGGTGGACCGGGATCGATGCCCGGGTCAGGCGGTACGCCGCCGTCAGCCCCGATATCCCGCCGCCGATGACCACCACGGGCCGCGGTTCGACCACCGTGGACATCAGACCTGCCGGTACGGCGCGGGGGTGAACGATTCGCGCACAAGCAGTTTGAAGTACTGCCGCAGTGTGCGGGCGAGCTTGAGCTTGCTCGCGCCCTGTTTGCGGTCGTATTGCAGCACCAGCGGGACCTCCGCGATCCGCGGATTGAGGTGCCGCAACTTGAGCAGGAGCTCCACCATGCAGGCGAAGCCCTGTTCGACGACGAGCCGTTCACCCCAGTGGCCGGCGGCGCGGCGCAGCAGCGACACCCGGTAGGCGCGGTAGCCGCTGGTGAAGTCCCGGACACCGTCGACCTTGGCGACGACGCGGAACAGGTGCGCCGCGCCCCGTGACATCAGCCGGCGCAGCGGCGGGGCCGTGGTGTCGTCCCCGCCGGAGGTGAACCGCGAGCAGATCGCGATATCGGCGCCCCCGTCGATCTCGGCGACCAGCGCCGCGACGAGCGTGGGGTCATGGGTGTCGTCGGCGTCCATCACCACGAGTACGTCGTCGTCGGCGGCAACTGCGAGGACGGACCGCAATCCGGTTTGAATCGCCTGTCCCAGACCGAGATTCACGTCGTGGGTGACGAGGTTGACGTCGAGGGTGGGCGGGCCGCTCGTGGCCACGGCGGCGGTGCCGTCCGCGGAGCCGTCGTTGATCACCCATACCGTCAGCGGCTGCGATGCCGCCAGGCGGTCGATGCGCTCGAGGAGTGGGCGCAGGGAACCCTCTTCGTTGTACGCCGGTAAGACGATGTGCACCCGCCCGAGGCGGGTCTCCGTGTCGAGGTGTTCACGGACAAGCGTTTCGGTCATGAGCGTTCCTTCGGTGTTGGGCGCCACGCGACCGTGCGGATGTTCGTGCCGGGCGCGTGGCCGCCCGAGGTCGTGTCTGCACAGCTGCCTGATGGTCTGAAGCGTCCTCACGGGCGCCGTTTCGGTGCATCTTCTCGCTGTCGCGCCGCCGGTTGGCAACGATTCGTGATGCTCAGCGGAGAGGGCTGCGCCAACGTCGACGTCGCCGCTCGATGCGGGCCGGTGGACCGTCCGCACTTGAGCGGTGGCGATCGACGCTGACCGGGTGGTCAGATAATGCGTTCGCTGGTGTAGCTACAGCTAATAGATACACCACCGCAACGACTCGCGCACAGTCGTGAGATGTAAGTCACATTCGCCAGCCGGCGATCGGTTGCGGCCATGCCCGATGGAGTTCTCGATTGTACTGATAAAGAGCATTTTTAGGGAACGTCACGATGGCGACGATGTTGCCGATACGCCTGGGCGGAATGGTCGTGTCAACTGTGGTCGCCTCGAAAATATGACATCGATGTGCGATTTCAGCACCTTTCTGAGGAAGTGCTGATGAGGGCGCCTGTGCACGCGGCGCGCTGGGTGGTACGGGTGGGTCCGAGCCCACGGGCTCGGGGGCAGGAAACGAGTCGGCGATGGAAACGCGACGTCAGAGCGCTGTTTCAGCAAATAGCAGCGGCGATGCGGGCGGATTCAATCCCGCGGGTCGGCGGAGGCGGGCCGAAGGTGGGTGATGTCACCGGCCGCAACCGTCACCGATTCCGGGCCGCTGGTGATGGTCAGCCTGCCCAGGGCATCGATGTCGGTCGCCGTTCCCTCCAGCCGGCGATCACCGGGCAGGATGGCCCGCACTTCGCTGCCCAGGGTGAGACTGTGTATGCGGTAATCGGCGACGAGGCTGTCGTCGGCGCCACCGGCGTTGCGCCACTGGCTGATCCGTGCGCCGAGGAACCGCAGGATGGCCGTCACGAGCGCGTTGCGATCTTCGTGAGCGGCGCCGAGCATGGCGAGTGATGTGGCGCGGGGATCGGGCGCCTCGGCGGGCGTCAACGAGACGTTGAGGCCGATCCCGATGACCACCACCGGCTGCGGGGCGGCGACCTCGGCGAGGATGCCCGCCAATTTGCCGTCGCCGACGAGCACGTCGTTCGGCCACTTGAGTCCGGCTTGAACGGCAGACACCTCTGCGACGGCGTCGCGCACCGCCACGCCGGTGAGCAGCGGCAGCCAGCCCCAGGCGTCGGGTTTCACGCCGCCGGCATCCACGCCGACCGACATCGCCACCTGCGAGCGCGGGGGAGCGGTCCACTGACGGCCGTGCCTCCCGCGTCCCGCGCGCTGGAAGTCGGTGATCAGGACGGCGCCGGCGACGTCGTGCCCGGCTGCCGCCCTGGCGAGGAGGTCGGCGTTCGTGGACCCTGTCTCGTCGACGACGTCGAGCGTCCGCCAGCCAGCCGGAAGGTCGGCACGCAGCAGTCCGGGGTCGAGCGGCGTACGAGCGGACTCGATGGCCATGGCAGGAGCCTAGACCAGCCGCGGCACGTGCTTTCGCGCCGGCGGCGGCTGCTGCGAGGTGAGTCCGTCGGGCGTCGCGTCGCCGGACCGCCTGCGCAGAATGTTCCACACGCCGGCTGTCAGGAGTGCGGTGCCCAGCGCCATGAGAATTCGCATCAGCCAGATGGTGGACCCGTCCCCGAACGCCAACTCGAGGCGGTGCCAGCGCGATGCCCAGCCTGCCGCCGCCAGCGCGGCCAGCCCGGGCACCCACACGCCGGCGGCCCGCCTCCCCGCGCTTCGCCACAGCTCGACGGCCGACAGTGCCACCGGTGCGAGCATCCACATCGCGTCGTAGCTGATGTGGTAGAAGGCCAGCAGTCCGATGCTCAATCCGACGAGAACCGCGGTGTGGGGCAGCGAATCCCGGTGCAGCCGACGGGCCAGTACGTAGGCAGCCGCGAGGCCGGCCAACAGGATGGCGAACGACGTCCAGCCGGGAACAGACAGGCCGGCGTCGAGGAGCGCGCCGAGCAGGTCGACGCGCTCGTCGAGGTAGTCGACCGTCCGGATCGCCTCGGCTGAACTGGCGTTGGCGAGCAGCGTTTCGAGCCACGCGCCGATCCCGCCCGCACCGCGGGCCAGGAACAGGGCCACCACTGTCGACACGCCGCCCGCCAGCAGGACGGCGGACACCGCGATCCGCCACCGGCGCTGAGCGAGCAGGATCACGAGCACGAACAACCCGATCTGGGGTTTGAGACAGGTCACGGCGGTGAGAATGGCCGCGGCCCAGGGGTTTCGGGACAACAGCGCCGGTGCCGCGAGCAGCGCGTACACCACCGACGGCTGGCCGTGACTCGCGCCGTCGGCCGCGGTGCGGGCCAGCCAGATCAGCGCGACGCCGCACGCCCCCGCGGCCAGCAGCTCGGTTCGGCCCGCGGTGCCGGGCGCTGCCCACAGGCGCATCACCCGGATACCGGCCCATGCTCCGACCGCGGCCACGACCAACACGTTCACCACGACGTCGGCGGCGGCGGCGACGTCCCAGGGGAGTCCGCCGAAGGGCAGCCAGAGCGCCAGGTGTGCCGGGGCGTAGGTCGGATAGTCCTGCGCGTAGGGGAATTGCGCCGAGTAGAGGGCGGTGTTGTAGGGGTCGTTGCCCGCGAGCAGCCAGTGGGTGGGCAGCCACACGGTGTCCCGGAAGTCCACGAGGGTCCCGTCCAGGCACCCCGGCGTTCGGCACGGCGCGGGGGTGGTGGCGGTGATCCGGCCCGTCCACATCTTGATCGCGTAGAACATGCTGAGTGCGGTGGCCACGGCGATCGCGAGGACCGCGACGAGGGCGCCCGGTGACGGACGACGGTGCACGTTGGGCACTGGCGGCGGTCCTTCGCACTTCGGGCGCCGAAGGGTCGGCGGTCATCGGGTGGGACGGCATCGGTTCCCGTTCGCTCTCACAGGCGGCGGCAAAACGCACATCTGTTGACGTAGTGCGTGAACAGCGACAGGAGCGGAGCCGAAGCGAGCAACAGCTTACCAATGATATTTTGCTCGGGGCCGGTTGGACGGAGGAGGGGTATGGACGCGCAGTCGGACGCCGACGGTGGACCGCTCATCTCGTTGGTCTGTTCGACGATCGGCAGGCCGGACGCACTTCGCCGACTCCTCGCGTCGGTGGCGGCCGCCGAACTCGCAGAACGCGTCGAGTTCATCCTCGTCGACCAGAGCAGCGGCCAGACCTGCGCGTCGCTCATCGCCGGCTTCGGGTTGCCCGGCCCGTACCGCGTGGCCACGAGTGGACTCGGGGTGTCGACCGGCCGCAATGCGGGCACGCCGCTGGCGGCTGCGCCCCTCGTCGCCTATCCCGACGACAACTGCTGGTATCCACCCGACATCTTCCGGTCGGTGATCGATCTCCTGGAACGACGCCCGGATCTCAGCGGTGTCACCGGCATGCAGGTGACCGAAGCGGGCCGGCCCTCGATGCTGCGGTGGCTGCCGGAAACCACCCCGGTGACGCGGCGCAACTTCCTGCGGACGTCGGTCAGCTCGACGATCTTCCTGCGGCGCGCCGCGCTGCCCTCACCCACTCCGTTCGACGAGGGCGTCGGCGTCGGATCGCCGGGACGCCGAGGTGCGGGCGAGGAATCCGACCTGCTGCTGCGGTTGATCGCCGCCGGTCACACCGTCGAATACCATCCGGCGATCCGGGTCTTCCAAGACGACGACCGCGACCAGATCACCTCCGCCTACATCGCGAAGATGTCGAAATACGGTGTCGGGCAGGGATATCTGTGGCGCCGGCACGCTCTACCGGTCAGCAGCCTGGCGTACTACTCCGCGCGCAAGATCGCCGGCGCCGGCCTGCGCGCCGCCCGCGGGCAGAGAACGCACGCCCGTGCCGACCTCGCGTTCGTCCGCGGTCAGGTCGCCGGGTGGCTGGGCGGCGACCGATGACCGCCGCTGTCGGCGACGCCACGTCGGAGATGCGGCGCAGTTTCGGATGGCGTACCGCGGCGGCCGCGGCAGGACTGGTGTCCACGCTGCTGCTGACGATCGTCGTCTACCGCATGCTCGACGCGCGCGACGCGGCCGTGTTCTTCGCGATCCTCGCCGCTCTGTCCATCGGCCCCCTCGTCGGCCGACTGGGACTGGGCCCCAACGTCATCCGGCTGGTCGCCGCCGAACCGAGCGAAATCGGCCGCCGGGCGATCGCATCGTCACACCTGAGTGCCACCGGTGCGCTGTCGGTGCTGACCGCCCCGGTGATCGCGGTCCTGGCCACCTGGGCGCTGCGCGACTCACCGCACCACCTGCCCGTGGTGCTCCTGACGGCGGTCGGCATCGTCGCGGAGTCGCTGCGCCTGACGCTCAGCGACGTCTTCGCGGCCACCGGACGCGTCGGCGCGTCGGTCGCCACCACCCACCACATCCGCAGCACCATCGTGCTGCCGGTGGTCGCGGTCATCGCCGTCGCGGTGACCGATCCGACCCTGCTGGAAGTGATGGTCTGCTACACCGCCGTGTCGGTCCTGCAGTTGATCGCCGCACTGGTCGTCGCACGTCGTGAGATCGCGCCGCGTGCGGCGGGCGGCGTCACCGCGCTCAGAACCGCGCTCTCCGCCGGAGCCAGGCTCTTCACACTCGACCTGGCGGCGTTCCTGTGTCTGCCCGGCACGGTCTGGTTGGCCAACGTCGTCTTCGCACCGCAGGCGGCAGCGCTCTACTCCGCCGCGGCGACACTCGCTCTGCAGGTCACGATCATCGAGAGCCTGGCCGCCCTCGCGGTGACACCGGCCGCCGCGCGCCTGTGGGCGGCCGGGCAGCGCGATCAGGTGGTGCGCGTCCTGTCGGCCGTCGCCACACTCAGCACCGCGGTGACGGTCGTCGCGGTCGGTGTGCTGGCGGCTTTCGGTGCCGACCTGCTCGGCTTCGCCTACGGCCCGTCGATGCGCGAGGCGGCCGTACTCCTGGTCGTCATGGCCGCGGGCGGGATCGCCAAGACAGCGCTGGGAGTGAACATCACGCTGCTGATCGTCAGCGGCCACCTCACCGCGGCGGCCCGGATGGCACTCGTCGTGCTCGCGGTGTCGGTGCCCGTCGCCGTCGTGGCCGCGGTGACCGGCGGACCCGTGTGGCTCGCCGTCGCGTCCGCGGCGTCGGTGACCGTGGTGGCGGTGGCTCAATGGTGGGCCACGCGCCGGGTGGTCGGTGCCGCGCCCCGCGCCGGCGTGCGACTCGGCGATTCATGGCAAAGTTTCACGCATTCGCCGTAAATTCGACAGTCTCTGCGTACTAGCGCGACTGGGCCGATTCAGCGCACGTGAACAGGCAATTCATCCACGGGCTAGCCAGCCACGGATCAGTGGCATAGTATGCGGAAGCATAAATCAGCAATGACAGGAGCGCGAACTCGTGGCCGTCCAGATTTCCCCGATTCAGTCGTCGGTCCTGTCGGCGATCACCCGAAGGTCCACGCGGGCCTGGCTGGTCGCGCTCGCGCTCGGCACCCTCGTCGGTGTCGTCCTCGGGGCGGTGGCCGGAGGTGCCGTCTACCTCAACCGCAACGCGGACCCGACCTCGAGCGCGCAGATCAGGGTGGCCCCGCCGGTGGATCTGGTCGCCATGGTGACCGGGGCGCCCATCGACTTCACGCAGAGCCACATCAGTGACTACGTCGCCGGTGAGGTCGCCTACCTCGACGGCGCGGGGTTTGCCAGGGCGGTGAACGAACGGTTGGGCCGCCCGGGTCCGGCTCACCTCACCATCACCCAGAACGGCACGTCGCAGGTGCTGACCATCTCCTCCACCGGGGCGACCGCCGGGGAGTCGATGTCCACCGTGCGAACGGCGCTCAACCTCTACGACCAGCGGTTGCGCCAGCTCGCCGACCGGCAGTTGGACAGCGCCCTCGCGGCGCTGGATGAACGTATCAACGCGATCAGAGCGGCCCGCGACATGGGCCGGCTCCTCGAGGCGCAGCAGCTGCGGTCCAACGTCGAACTGCAGGCGGCGCAGCCGACCGGTATGCAGGTGCTGAACTCGCCCCTCACCGATCCGTCGGTGGGATCCGACCGCTGGCCGCTCGGGGCCCTGTTCGGCGGTCTCCTCGGCGGGCTGCTGGCGCTGGTCGCGATGGGCATGTACCGCAGCCGCTCCGGTCGCGTCGTCGCCGTGTCCGACATCGCCGGCGCGGTGGACGGCATCCTCACCCCGGAAGTGAGTCTGCGACGAAACGATTCCGATGCGGCGCAACGGAATCTGGCGCGGACGCTGTTCGCGCAGTGCCCCGGAACCGCACCCGGCCGGATCATCGCGGTGATCGGTGCGTCCCGGTCGTCGGGGTCGGGCGTTGTCGCGCGTCTGCTGGAGACGGCCGCCGCGGAGCAGGGCCCGGCGGCGCTGGCCGGCCTTGCCCAGGATGCCGTCACCCTTCCGGCCGGTTCCGACCACGACCGCACGCTGATCCTCGACATCGGTGCGATCGGCGATTCCACACTGGCCACCCAGGCGATCGAAGCGGCAACCGACCTGATCCTGGTGACGCGACTGAACGTCGATACCATCGCCGAGGTGGCCGCGGTCCGCGCCGCCACCGCGTCGAGTGCCGCGCCGCTGCGGGCGGTGGTGACCTATTGGCCGCTGTTCACCCTCGGGCGTGCGACCACGGCGCCGCAGGCCGCCCAGCGCGAGGAATCCGCGGACCACGCCGTGGCGGACGCGGCAGCGGACGCGGCCGATCCCGCTGTCGAGGCCGCGGCGACCGCCCCATGACGCACGACGTCACCGCCCGCCGCGCCAGGGTCTGGTGGCTGGCACCGACCTCGGTGATCCTGATGGTCGCGGCCATGTCCATCCTGCTGACCGCGGCCGTCAGCGACGACAGGTTCCGCGCGCTGTGGAACACCCCCAAATCGGTGACCGGCCATGTCCTGCTCCTCATGTTCTGCGGGGCGCTCACCTTGGCGCTGGGCGCCAGCGCGGTCGGCGCGCTGCGACCGGTCCGGGTCCCCGCACAGCGATGGCCGAACCTCAGCCCGCGGGCGGTGAGCCTGCTGTGCCGGGCCAGTTCGGTTCTGGTGTGCCTGACGGTGCTGGGATACCTGGGTTTCGGATTGTTGATGCTGCGGGCGGGCATCGGCTGGTCCGAGATCGCCGGCGCCTCGGGCTACGCCGGCTCCGCCCCGATCAAGACCGTCGTCGGCACCATCCCGGGTGTGACGACGATGACCCAGTTCGGCATCGCCGCGGTCGTGGTGTCGAGCATCGTGCTGGCCCAGCAGAATTCGCGAGCGGAACTGCTCAAGATCGTCGCCGTCGTCGGGATGTCGGTACCGCGTGCCTTCATCTTCGCCGAACGGCTGGCCCTCCTCGAACTCGTCGTCCCGATCGCGGTGGTGGCGTGCTACCGGGTCGCCGAGACACCACGGAATCGTTCCCTGGTGCGGCTGGTACCGGTGGTGGCGCTCCCCGCGGTCGTCGTGATCTTCTCGGTGTTCGAGTACTTCAGGAGCTGGGAGTTCTTCCGGGGGACGGGCCGCAGCTTCTGGGAATTCTCCTTCGAACGGGTCGCCGGGTATTACGCCACCGCGGTGAACAACGGCTATCTCGAACTCAACCATCTCAACGTGGCCGGCAGAGAACCACTGACCACCCTCGAATTCCTCTGGGACGCACCGGGTGTGCGTCAGCTCGGGCTGTACGACCAACTCGCCGGCAACTTCCCGGGCCGCAACGGCGTGGTGACCGACGCCGACTACGTGGCGATGCTCACCAATCACGGAAACCCGGAATTCAACAACGCGACGGGATTCTCCATCCCGTACCTCGACTACGGCACGGCCGGTGGATTGCTCTTCTTCCTGATCGCCGGTGCGATCGCCGGATTGTTGTACCGGTCGTTCCGTGAGGGCTCGCCGGCCGGCCTGCTGATGTACCCGCTGTTCTTCGTCGGTCTCATCGAACTACCGCGCTACATGCACTGGACGCAGGGGCGTTCACTGCCGTCATGGCTCGCGCTGGGCGTCGTCGCCCTGTTGCTCACCCGTGCCCACAGGGCAGGGCGCAGTATCCGGGACGACGAAGTTCAGGAGCCGGTCGCCGTACTCAGCTGAGCGACCGGCACTCCCAGGGCCTCGGTCAGGACCGCCGCCGCCGAGCGCTGCCACGAATAGCGTTCCGCGTTAAGGCGTCCCCGCTCGGTGAGGTCGGCCACCAACGCGGCGTCGTTCTCCAGTTCCCCGAGCCGGGCGAGCAGATCACCGTTGTCATCGGGATCGAAGAACAGGACGCCGCCGCCACCGACCTCCGGCAGGGAGGCCGCCGTCGAACTGATGACCGGGCAGCCCAGCATCTGCGCCTCGAGAACCGGCAGTCCGAAACCCTCGTACTTCGACGGAAACACCAGCGCACGCGAATTGCGGTACAGCCACACCAGTTCGGTGTCACTGAGGCGTCCTGCCACCGTCGCGGTGCCTCGCAGGTCGGTGGACGTCGAGAAGACCTGCTCACGGCCGGCGGCGCCCACCACCACGACATGCCGACCCGACTCGACGAGCGCGGCGACGGCGTTGGTGAGGTTCTTGTGCTTGGCCAGCGTGCCGACCACCAGATACTGCCCGCCGTCGACGTCCAGGTCGGGACGCACCGGTGTCAGCTGCGCCAGCCCGTCGGCGGCGCAGGGCGCGACCAGGAAGCGACGGCGGTCGACCCGCAGGACCGCTGCGAGTTCCTCGGCGCTGAACTCGGATACCGTCACGAGCCGGCGGGCCGTCCGGGACAGCACGAGGTACATCACCAGATAGAACGCGACGAAGGCCCGGCGGAAGGTGTGCGGGTGACGGAACGGCGTCGCATCGTGCATGGTGACCAGTTGCCGCCGTTTGAGAATCGGTGCGGGACCGGCGAAGTTGAGCAGCATCCGGCCCGCGGTCACCGCGGGCAGGTACACCTGCTCGAACAGCACCCCGCTGACCGGCGCACGTCGGATCTCGACGTGCGGCGCCGCCGCCCACGACGGCACCTCGGCACCCTTGGGTACGTGGAGCACCAGATCCACGGCCCCGCAGGCGATCAGGCCGCGCACCATCTCGGTGGCGTACCGCTGCGTGCCGGTCAGCGGCTGCGCCAGCCACTTGCCGTTCACGTGCACCGGATTCATCAGCGGCCCCCGGCGTACGGGCCGTAGAGCTCCTTGAGCGCGACCTGCTGGCTGCCGTCGCAGTTGTCGGCGAGGGCGATCCGGGTGGCGTCGCGGACGGCAGCCCGGTCGGATGCGGTGCTCAGCGCCGCGAGGACATCGGCGAACCCGGCGGGCTCGGCGAAGGTCAACGGCAGCCGCTGTCCGGTCAGGTAGGGCCGGGTGCGTGCCACGACGGGTAGCCCTGCCGCGTTGGCCTCCAGGATCGAGATCGGCAGTCCCTCCCACAGGGCGGTGTGCAGGTAGACGTCGCCCCGGGCGAGTTCGGCCAGCGCCTGCGCGCGCGACAGCCAGCCCGTCACCTCGATCCGCCGATCCGCCAGGTACTGGGCGTATTCCGCATCGCCGTCACCGATCCACACCGCCTGCAGGTCGGGGTACGTCCGTCTGGCGTAGGCGACCGCGTCGGCGAAGAACACCGGATCCTTCTGGGCGCCCAGCCTGCCGTTGCCGACCACACGCAGCCCGGTGGCCGGGCTGGGATCGGCGGCCGCCGGGATGGTGCACGGTCCGGCGACGTTGGGGACGGTCACCACCCGCGGAGCGGCGAGCGGCCAGCGGGACAGGAGGGCCTCGCGGGGTGAGCAGGCGCCGTAGGCACTGGTGTTGAACGCGAGCAGCCATTCGACGCCCCGGAACACCGCGCGTACCGCCGGACCTACATCGCGGCGTTCGAAGGCGTAGCAGTGCGGCGAGTAGACGAGCGGACGGCGGCTGGACCGGCGGACGGCGAGCCGGGCGTACACGCCGCCCTTACTGGAATGAGCGTGGACCACCACCGGCCCGGTCAGCGCCGTCAGGTAGCGGCGGATGAACCGCAGCCGCGCGCCGTGTCCGTCGGGCAGTTCGGCGGTGGCGGTGAAACCGGCGAATTCCGCCGGGCTGACGGCCGCCTCGGTGCGGCGCGCGTAGACGAGGTGGTGCTCGGCGGACGGATAGTTGCGCGCGAAGTCGCGGATCGCCGCGGCGGTACCGCTGGCGAACGACTCGGTGACGTGCACGACGGTGAGTGAGGTGGTCACGGTGCTCCTTGCGGGTCGGCGGGTCAACGGACGTCGACCGGTTTGCCGTTGACGGTGAAATCGGACGCCTCGACGGACGCGGCGGGTGCTTCCACCACAAGAGGTCGAATATCGGTGTCCTGCAGTCTGATCCGGGCGAAGCGGATCGCGTCGACCGTTCCGGGTCTGGCCAGCACGCCCACGTTGCGCTGCGCGGTCGGCGGGGTCGCGGCGATCGTCAGATCGGAGACCGAGACGTCGCTGACCGCGTGTCCGGCGTTGCCGGAGTACACCAGCACCGCACCGTGCACGACCTCCGGGTCCGTGTTCGCCCCGGTGACCGTGCCGCCCGCGACGCGGATTCCGGTGGTGGAGTCGGTGAAGTAAGGGTCGCCCTCGGAGGCGATGTAGACCCCGGCGCCGCTGGTGTGTGACACGGTGATGTCGCGCACCGACACGTCGCGACCGCCGACGACGGAGATTCCCCGGCCCCAGCGAGTGCCCTCGACGACGGGTGCGGTGATGGTGATCCCCACGCACGTCCGGTCGGTGCCGTAGGACACCACGGCGACGCCGTCGTCGCCGGTGCGTTCGGTCCGCGGGTGGTCGAGCGTGCCGTTGGTGGCGCCGTCGGTCATGTGGATGCCGTCGGCGAGGGTGTCGCGGACGGTCACGCGGGTGAGGTGGAAATCGGTGACGCCGTCGACGAACACGCCCGCGGCCGCCGAACCGTCGACCGTCACATCGGTCAGCGAGACGCCGTCACCGCCGACCACGAGTTTGTGTTGGTCGAGACCGGTGCGGCGTGGTCCGTCGGTGGGCGCGGTGAGCGTGAGGCCGGTGACGGCGACTCCCGGCGCATCGATCTGCACGGCGGAGGTCGACGCGTTGGTCGCGGCGAGGGTCGCCCCGTTGCCGTCGACCCGGATGCCGGGGACGGTGATCCGAATGACGCCGTCGTGGAAATAGGTGCGCCGCTCCAGCCGGATGGTGTCCCCGGGCCGTAGGTGGTCGAATTGTGCCTGTAGTGAGCCGGTTTCGTCCGGTGGCGCACTGTGGGCGGCGTGGATGCCGAGCGCGGCCATGGCTGTCACCAGCGTTGCGGTCGTGAGTGTGGCGAGGACAGAACCCATGCGGATGCGTCCGGGCCGGCGCGTGTCACGGAACGGGCGCATAAGGCTTCTCCGCTGCGAGCGCGTGTGCGATGTGGTCGCGCGTTCCCACGACCGTGAAGTGGCGTTGCATGGTCGCCGTCACCCACTGCATGAACGCGTACTTCTCCGGTGCCGGGACAGCCATCCCCGGGAAGAAGTCGAGCGCGGGAGCGTCGCGGCGGTCGAGCAGGTCGGTGGGGTGCAGCAGCATTGTCATACCGATGCGGCGCATGCGGCACAGGCGGACAGCGGTGGCGAAGTACCACCGCGCGGCCCGCGGCGAGACCGAGTACAGCTGCATGAGGTAGGACCCGTGGATCGGGATCCGCAACAGCGGCATGGTGGTGACCGGAAGTTCGGCGATTCCGCTCGCGCGGCGGTGGGGGCGCAGCGGGAGCAGCGCCTGGTTCGCGCCGCCGAACAGGTGTGCGCGTTCCTCGCGCTGTTCGGCGGTGAGCGTGGCGGTGCGGAAGTGGTGTGCCCGCGCCAGTGGACCGATCCAGGTGGGAAACGTGCTGGCGTCGTAGGTGTACCCGCGTTCGGTGAGGAGCCGTTCCAGCATCGGGCTGGTGCTGTAGCCGGGGCCGCGGAATCCGGTGGGCGCCGGTGCGCCCGCGGCGACGATCGCGGCGTGGGTGCGGTCGATCTCTGCCGCGACCCGCTCGGCGCTGTAACGCTGCAGCCACGGTTCGTGTTCGTAGGAGTGGTTGCCGACCTCGTGTCCGGCGGCGGCGAAGGCCCGCACCGCTTCCGCGCCGTCGTCGCGGTCGGCGTCCGCCCCGATGACGAAAACGGTGGAGAGCAGACCGGATTCGCCGAGGAAATCGACGATCCGCGGCGTCGCGGCGCTCAGGTAGCTGGGCCGCGACTCCCAGTCCGGGTCACCGTGGGTCTTGAGGAACGACCAGATGTTGTCCAGGTCGAACGAGACGCTGGCAATGGGACGGTGACTCGTCATCGGATGTGCCCCTGGGGGATCGGTTGGTCGGAGAAGTCCGCGCCGGCCCGGCCGGCCGGCTCGCCGACGACGGTGCCGACACGTGCCATGGCCAGTACGCCGGCGACGATGAGGATCAGGCCGAGGACGAACCACGACATGCGGCCGTCGGCGATCTGGTCACCGACCAGTGCGAGCCCGGCCGCCGATGCGACCACCATGGTCACCGCGTCCATCGCGGCGCCCACCGACGTCGTCGACCCGCGTTGCAGAGCGGCCGCCAGCAGGATCTGACCGAGGGCGGCCGAGGCCAGCGTCAGCCAGGTCAGCGGATGTGCCGGCAGTGCCGCCCATTCCAGGGCGGGCAGTGGGCGACTGGCCACCGCGAGCGCCGCGAACGCCGCGCCGGCCAGACCGGCCAGCGGCACCGCCCCGCGTGCCCGCCAGGCCACCGGCGTCAGAGCGACACATGCGGCGATCAACGCGGTCAGCACCCACCCCGTCGCCGCAGGCACGGCCGTTACCCGGGACGGTTCGGCCGCCCCGGCCAGCAGGATCAACGCCACGGTCAGCACCGCCAGAACCGCGCACTCGGGCCCGGTGACCCGCCAGCCCAGGGCGATCGCGCCGATGACCGCCGCCACGCCGACCGCGGCGCATGCGGCCGCCTGCACCAGATACACCGGCAGCGTCTCCCGCGCACAGAACGCCAGCAGGAAGCCGGCCACCTGGGCGGCCAGTCCCGCGGCATAGCAGCGATCAGTGGCCAACCGCGCCACCAGGCCGCGCATATGCGCGTTGCTGTTGCATGTACGGCGAGCAGCAAAACTTTGCAGAATCAGCCCAGCGGCGTACGACAATGTAGACAACGCGAGCAATGCAGCGGCTGACACCGGGATAAACTGCCGTCTCTCTGGGATCGGCGGAATGCCGATCGGTATGGACAAAACTTTGCCAAGCGAATTTACAACACTTCACTGCTTCAGGCATAGTAGGCGACGTGACCGAAGTTCACCTGGTAGCAGGAACCCGCCCCGAGGCCATCAAGCTGGCGCCGCTGGTGCCTGCGCTGAGGGCGCACGGCATGACGCCGGTGTTCGTCGCCAGCGGCCAGCACCCGACGATGGTTCATCAGGCTCTCGGTGCGTTCGGTCTCGAACCGGACGTGACCCTGCACATCGACCGCGGCAGCGGCAGTCAGGCCGAACTGATGGCCACGCTGACGAGGCAGCTGGAAACGCATTGGGCGCAGCGGACTCCCGACGCGGTGGTGGTGCAGGGTGACACCACGACGGTGCTGGCCGCGGCGATGGTCGCCTTCTGGGCGAAGCTTCCGATCGCCCACGTCGAAGCCGGTCTGCGGTCCCACGATCTGGCTGCGCCGTTCCCCGAAGAGGGCAACCGCAAGCTCGTCGGTCAGATCAGCCGGCTGCACCTGGCGCCCACCGCGGCTGCGCGGGCCAATCTCGAGCGGGAAGGCGCCAGACCGGATGACATCGTGGTCACGGGCAACACGGTGATCGATGCGGTGCTCGACATCGCTGCGCGGGGCGGGCAGATCGCCGATCCGCGGGTGGCCGGATTCGTCGGGCGGGCGCGTGCCGGCCATAGTCGGCTGCTGCTGGTGACGGCGCACCGGCGGGAATCGTGGGGCGAGCCCCTCGACAGGGTGCTGAGCGCGGTCCTGTTACTGCTCGACAAGTACTCGGACGTCGAGGTCGTACTGCCCGCACATCCGAATCCCGCTGTGGCGCAACAGGTCCGTGCGGCTCTCGGTGCGCATCCGCGGGTGCTGGTGACCGAGCCGCTGGCATATCCGGTCCTCGTCGCGACCCTCGCGGCGTCCACGTTGGTGCTGTCGGACTCGGGCGGGATCCAGGAGGAGGCGCCGAGTTTCGGCGTCCCCGTCATCGTGCTGCGAGATGTCACCGAGCGGATGGAGGCTGTCGACGCGGGGTGCGCGGTGCTGGTCGGCACCGACCGCGATGCGGTGCTGGATCACGCCTGCCGACTGCTCGACGATCCCGGCGAACGTGCGGCGATGGTGTCGAAGGGCAATCCATTCGGTGACGGCCGCGCGGCCGACCGATGCGCCGCGGCGATCTCCTGGATGCTCGAACGCGATGATTGCGCCCCGGCCGAATTCCGCTTCTGACCCGGACTCGGCCGGATGGTCAGCTCAGCCGGGCCGAACAGCCGGGGAGGGATTCCATCGTCCGCGAGACCGACTGCTGGTATCGCGGCACCGCATTGAGCGCATTGAATCCGTAGACGAACGACACCATCGACACGACGGCCCATCCGTTGCCCACCGCCCACTCCCAGGCGGTGCCGCTGGGAGCGGCGGTCAGCCAGTACACGGCGATCGCGAAGGCGGGATAGCCGGACAGGACGAAGAACCTGCCGTCGGCGCTCGACCCCCAACCGGGGTGGCGGCGATTGTGCAGATGCCAGAGCCCGAGCACCACCACGATGACCACTGCGGTGACCGGTCCGTGCATCGAAGTACCTCTGCTCTCACGGCGTCCGCGTGATGGCAAGCCGTGTCGAGGCCGAATTTACCACTCAGGTGGGGCTACCCTGTTTGGCCAGGTTAGGAAAATGCTGTGAACCCGGGTGCCGTTGCTGAGGGCCCCAGTCGGCTCACCCCAGGGTTCTCGTGACCTTCTCCATGGCGCGGCGGCGTTCGAGTGCGGACGGATCCGGATGCGCGACCTGCACCAGGGAACCGCTGACCGCGTAGACGGCGAGTAAGCGGGACACCACGTCGTCGGCCGTCGCCCAGTCCGCGGTGGACAGCACGCGGTCCCGGGGTTGCAGTCCCGCGGCGTCGGCGGCTCGCGTCGCGGCGGCGAGCACGTCTTCGACGGAGCGTCCGTCGAGGGCCGGCCCGGGCCCGCGCTCGGGGACGATCTGATCACCGTGGACGCGGACCGCGGTGGCGTAGTCGGTGATCCCGACCGGGAGATCGGCGACCGGCCTGCCGAACGGATCCAGCGACAGCACCGCGATCTCTCCGGTGCCCACCGCAGCGTCCGCCTCGTCGATCCGGTCCGCGGTGCACAGCGCGACATCGGCTCCGTCACTGTCGGTTCCGCCGCCCACAAGCGCCTCGGCCCCGATCCACCACAGCCCGAACAGCACGGCCGCGGTCTGCCAGTGCGCGGGCAACAGCACCGCGATCCTGCTCGAGGGTCCCGCGCCGAGTTCGTCGCGCAGCAGGTTGCCGGTCTTGGCCGCCCAGTTGGCCAGCGTCACGGCGGACACCTCGATGCGCTCGCCGGTGGCGTCGTCGTAATAGGTGATGCTCGGCCCGGCGGGGTCGGAGTCCAGCAGCGGCCCGAGCAGTGCGGCGGTGACGGTCAGTTCACACACTCCGGGTCGTCGGAACCGGCGGTGATGATCTGTGGTGGCGGCGGCGGTGCGGCCGGATCGACGGCGGCCGTGCCCGCCGGGTCGGCGGTCAGCATCGTCGGATCGGTGCCGTCGAGGCCGGAACCCGGTCCGGTGTAGTCGTCGGAGAGCACCACCCGAACGGTGCCCGGCGCCACGGAGCTGTCCTCGACGACGGTGAGCCCGCCCAGGTCCCGCGAAATCGCCTGCGCGCCCAGGTCGTCCGCCTTGGCCGCCTGCACCTGGCTGGAGTCGACGGGCCCGCTGTCGTAGTTGCCGGTCGGGCCGGGCGTGAATCCCTTCTGCGCCAGCACCGCCGACACCGAGGCGGCCAGCCCGTTGATGTCGGTCGCGTTGACGACCTCGACGGTGGTCTTGTCCGGGGTGTAGGCGAGTTCCTCGGTCTTACCCTCGTCCTGTTCGTTGAGCAGACCGGTCACCCACTCCTGGACCGCCGTGGCGTCGACGCGCACGACGCTCTGCATACCGTCGTCGCTCCAGCCGTCCTCGCGCAGCACCGGAATCGTCGCGAAGGCCACGTTGCCCGCCGCCAGCTTCTGCAGCTGGTCGACGAAATCCATGATGTCCCAACCGTCGGAGAGGACCACGGAACGCTGCACGGCCGCTTCGAGCCGGCTCAGAGTGGCCGGGCTGGACAGCGTCTTCGACGAGATCACCTCGTGGGCCAGTGACGCCATCACGGCCTGCTGGCGGGTGACCCGGTCGAGGTCGCCGCGCGGCAGATTGTGCCGCTGCCGCACGAAGCTCAGTGCCTGCGGCCCGTTGAGTTTCTGCCAGCCGGCGGGGAAGTCGGCGCCCGAAAGAGGTTCGTAGACCGGCTCTCTGAGGCATACGTCGACACCGCCGAGGGCGTCGGTGATCAGGGCGAAACCCAGCAGACCGATCTCGGCGTAGTGGTCCACGGTGACCCCGGTCAGGTTCGCGACCGTCTTGATCAACGCCTCGCGGCCGTCCTCCACCGCGACGGGCTCCGCTTCGGCGGGGTCCATACCCTGTTCCTCGACGAGCTCTTTGAGCTTCTCCAGGTGCACCGACCCGTAGACGCCGTTGATCTTCATCTTGCCCAGTCCCGGGGCCTGGACGTACGAGTCGCGCGGAATCGAGATCGCGGTCGCGGACTGCCCGTTGTTCGGGATGCGGATCAAGATGATCGTGTCGGTGTTGGTGGAGACGTCGTTACCGGCCCGCAGGGTGGCGAGCTCGTCGTCCGACAGCGGGTTGCCGTGCGCGTCGGTGCGGCTGTCGGACCCCACCAGCAGCACGTCGATCGCGCCGTCCTCGCCGCCCTCACCCAGTGCCGGGGAGCTGATGTGGTTGATGCCCTCTTCGAACGACCGGATCCGGCTCCACGCCACACCGGTCCCGAGGACCACGGCGAGGGCCACCGTCACGGCGACGGCACGAAGGACTCGAGCGGGCATCAGCCCAGGCTACTGGCGAGGGCCGCGCAGACGGGGTAGCGATCGTCGGCGCGCCAGGCCGCGTGTCACACTCACACGCATGCCGCAACGTCTCGTGATCACCGGTGCCGGCGGCATGGTGGGACGCGTTCTCGCTGCTCACGCCGGGCGGCTCGGGCGCGATGTACTGCCGCTCACCTCTGCCGAGTGTGACATCACCGACCCTGCCGCCGTCGCGCGTCACGTCGCCGCGGGCGACATGGTGGTCAACTGCGCGGCGCTCGCGAACGTGGACGCGGCCGAATCCGAACCCGACCGCGCGCGCGCGGTCAACGCCGCCGGGCCGGGCAATCTCGCCACGGCCTGCGCACGGGTCGGTGCCGGGCTGATCCACCTCTCCACCGACTACGTGTTCGGCGGGGACTTCGGCGGGGCGCCGCCGCGGCCCTACGACATCGACGATGTGCCCGCACCGCTGAGCGTGTACGGGCACAGCAAGCTCGCCGGGGAGCGGGCGGTGCTCGACGCGCTTCCGGACGCCTACGTCGTGCGCACCGCATGGGTGTACGAGGGTGCCGACGGTGCCGACTTCGTCGCCGTGATGCGCCGTAAGGCGCAGGGCGCCGAGACCGTCGATGTGGTGGCCGATCAGACCGGATCGCCGACCAGTGCGCACGATCTGGCCGGTGCGCTGCTCGAGATCGCCGACGGCGGGGCGCGCGGGCCGGTGTTGCACGCCGCCAACGCCGGGGAGGCCAGCCGGTTCGACCAGGCCCGCGCGGTCTTCGAAGCGCTGGGCGCTGATCCGGAGCGCGTCCGCCCGGTCGGCAGCGATCGCTTCCCGCGGCCGGCGCGACGGCCGGCGTACTCGGCGCTGTCCGGTGCCGGCTCGGCCGCACGCGGTCTGACGCCGCTGCGCCCCTGGCGCGAGGCGCTCGTCGCGGCCGTGCACGGGGAGCGTTGAGGTGCCACTACCCTCTACGCCGTGTCGCGTGAACCGGTGGTCGCCAGATGAGTGACGAGTTGATCGTCGTCACGGTGACGTATTCACCGGGGCCGCACCTGGACCGGTTCCTGGCCACGCTCGCACACGCGACCGATCGGCCTGTGACGGTGATCATGGCGGACAACGGATCCACCGACGGCTCACCGGAGCGGGCCGTCGAGCGCTACCCCAACACCCGGTTGCTGCGCACCGGCGGCAATCTGGGATACGGCACCGCGGTCAACCGTGCGGTCGCCTCGCTCGAGACGGATCCGAACAAGGATGCCGTCGACTCCCAGTTCCTCATCGTCGCGAATCCCGATGTCCAGTGGGGCCCCCAGTCCATCGATCTCATGCTGGAGGCCGCGGCCAGGTGGCCGCGAGCCGGTGCGCTGGGGCCGTTGATCCGCGACCCCGACGGTTCGGTGTATCCGTCGGCGCGGCACCTGCCCAGCCTCATCCGCGGCGGGATGCACGCCGTGGTCGGCCCGTTCTGGCGGTCCAATCCGTGGACCGCGGCCTACCGCCAGGACCGGGCCGAGCCCAGCGAACGTCCCGTCGGCTGGTTGTCGGGTAGCTGCCTGCTGGTGCGCCGGGCGGCGTTCGCGCAGATCGGTGGCTTCGACGAGCGCTACTTCATGTACATGGAAGACGTCGACCTCGGCGATCGTCTCGGGAAGGCCGGCTGGCTCAACGTGTACGTGCCCTCGGCGGAGATCCTGCACGACAAGGGCCACTCGACGGGGCGCGACCCGGCCCGCAACCTGGCCGCCCACCACCGCAGCACCTACACTTTTCTGTCTGATCGGTACCCACACCGGTGGCAGGCGCCGCTGCGGGGAGCGATGAGGGGGGCGCTGGCCGTGCGGGCGGGGTTGGTGGTGCGCAAGGCTCGCCGTGGTCAGGTCGCAGCGGAAGTCAGGCCAGAGGGGGACAGGGAATGGTGAATCCGGCTCATGTGGACGCCGTTGTGCTGGTGGGCGGTCAGGGCACGCGCCTGCGCCCGCTGACGCTGGCGGCGCCGAAACCGATGTTGCCGACCGCCGGGTTGGCGTTTCTCACGCATCTGCTCTCCCGCATCGCGGAGGCCGGTATCGAACACGTCATCCTCGGCACGGCCTACAAGGCCGACGTCTTCGAGGCCGAGTTCGGCGACGGTTCGAAACTGGGTCTGCAGATCGACTACGTCTTCGAAGAAGAGCCGATGGGCACCGGCGGCGCGATCGCCAACGTCACCGACAAACTGCGCTACGACACCGCGATGGTGTTCAACGGCGACGTGTTGTCCGGCTGCGATCTGCGTGCGCTGCTCGACAGCCACGAGAGCAAGGACGCCGACGTCACCCTGCACCTGGTGCGGGTCGGCGATCCGCGCGCCTTCGGGTGTGTGCCCACCGACGACGACGGCGTGGTGACCGCGTTCCTGGAGAAGACGCAGGATCCGCCGACCGACCAGATCAACGCCGGCTGCTACGTCTTCAAGCGCGAGGTGATCGACCGGATCCCGCGCGGCCGGCCGGTGTCGGTAGAACGCGAGGTGTTCCCCGGTCTGCTGTCGGCCGGCCTGCGGGTGTGCGGTTACGTCGACGCGACCTACTGGCGCGACATGGGCACGCCGGAGGATTTCGTGCGCGGTTCGGCCGACCTGGTACGCGGGATCGCACCGTCGCCGGCGCTGCCCGGCCGCCGCGGTGAGTCACTGGTCCACGACGGTGCGTCGGTGGCGCCCGGTGCGCTGCTGATCGGCGGCACCGTGGTGGGGCGCGGCGCGGAGATCAAGGGCGGGGCACGCCTCGACGGTGCGGTGATCTTCGACGGAGCGGACGTCGGCGCCGGCGCCGTGATCGAGCGGTCCATCATCGGATTCGGCGCGCGCATCGGTCCGCGGGCGCTGATCCGTGACGCGGTGATCGGCGACGGCGCCGACATCGGTGCCCGCTGCGAACTGCTGCGCGGCGCGCGGGTATGGCCCGGGGTGACGATCCCCGACGGCGGAATCCGCTACTCGACCGACGTCTGACCCCGGCGACGCGCCTCGGCGGCCAACTGCGCCAGCCCGAAGTCGGTGTCCGGCGGGAGCGCCTCCAGCGGCCACCACCGCAGATCGAGTGACTCGTCCGAGCGGCTGATCTGCGCACCCTCGGGGGCCCGCACCAGGAACTGCAGGTCGAGGTGACGCGTCGGGACGCCCAGCGAGCACGTCACCGGGTGCACGTGCACGGCGGCGAGCTGAGGGTCGATGACCAGCCCGTCGATGCCGGATTCCTCGCGCGCCTCGCGCAGCGCGGCGGCGACGACATCGTCATCGTCGGGCTCGCAGTGTCCGCCGACCTGCAGCCAGCGGCCGAAGCGGGGGTGCAACGTGAGCACGGTGTGGCGGCCGGTGTGGTCGAGCACCAGTGCGGAGGCGGTGACGTGGCCCGGTACGCAGGCTCGCAGGCACCCGTCGGGGCGGGCGGCCAGGAAGGCGAGTACGGAATGCCGCAACGAGTCCTGTGCCGGGTCGGGGGCGACCCAGTCGGTGAGGAGCTCGACCGCGGACCCGTGCAGGCTCACCGGCGCACCAGGAAGTCGTGTGGAGGCACCGGATCGCGCGGTCCGGACGGCGCGGCCGGGTAGCCGACCGCCACCGCGCCCAGCGGCTCCCAGTCGGCGGGCAGGTCCAGTTCGTCGCGCACCACGTCGGCGGCGAAGATCGTCGATCCGACCCAGCAGCTGCCCACCTCCCGGACCGCCAGCGCGACGAGGAAAGCCTGGACGGCCGCGCCGACGGCTACGGTGAACATGGTGTGCTCGGCGGCGGTCCGGTCGGGGTCCGGGTAGTCGTGCGCACCGTCGGGCACCAGGAACGGGATCACGAGTTCCGGTGCGTCGTAGAGGATCTCGCCACGGGCGAGGCGACGTTCGATGGCATCGGCGGCCAGGCCGTCGGCGCGCAGGTCGGCGCGCCAGCTGTCCTTCATCCGGTCGAGCAAACGGGTACGGAGGGCCCGGTCGGTCACCCAGACGAAGCGGACCGGCCGCGTGTGATGCGGCGCGGGGGCGGTGAGCGCTTCGGCGACGGCGCCCTCGACGAGTTCGGGGGGCACCGGATCGGCGCTGAACCGGCGCACCGAGCGGCGCAGCAGCTGCGCCTGTCTGCGGCCCTGGGCCATCGATTCCTCGGTGCCCAGCCAGAAGAGATCCTCCTCGCCGGGACGGAGCAGATCGCGTGCGGTGGATCCGTTGTCGGGCAGGGGTAATCCGCGCAGCACGGCCACCGGGATGCCGGTGAGCTTGCCCTTGACCAGGTCGGCGGCGGCGGCGATCTCGTCGGCGACGGCGACTTCGGTGACCAGGAGTTCGTTGCCGTGCGCGTCGTGGGCGCCGGCGTAGCCGTACAGCACACTCAGCCCGGCGGCGCCGATCGCCGCGTCGATCTGACCGTTGCGCCACGCACGTCCCATGGTGTCGGTGATGACGATTCCGACGGTGACGCCCAGCCGCTCGGCGAGGCCGGTCCGCAGGCGTGCGGCGCTGCCGTCGGGGTCCACCGGCAGCAGTGCGAGCTCACGCGCATCGACGTTGGATCCGTCGACCCCGGCGGCCGCCTGTATGAGTCCGATGGCGTTCTCGGTGATCAGGGTGCGTCCCTTGCGGGCCAGCACGCGCACCGCCTCGTCGTCTATGAGCTTGCGCCGCAACGCATCCCGTTCCTCGGGATCTTCCGGCGCGGTGACGATGCGGCCCTCGCACTTCGACACCACCTTGCTGGTGACCACGACGATGTCGCCGTCGCGCAACCACGGGGCGGCACCGGCCAAAGCGGCGGCAAGGTCGTCGCCGGGCCGGAACTCGGGTAGTCCGGGGACCGGCAACAGTTGGATCGCCGCGGCGGAGCCGTGCTCGGGTACAGCGGCGGAGCCGTGCTCGGGTACAGCGGCGGAGCCGTGTTCGGGTACAGCGGCGGAGCCGTGTTCGGTCACAACGTCACTCCGGCCAACCGCAGCCCGGCGCGGACCATGTCGGCGGTGGCCGCCGGGTCCGTCATCAACAACGGCACCGCCTCGACCGCGACGCCGTCGATCTGCGCGCTGTCACCTTCGTGGACCAGCCAGCCGTCCAGGATTCCGGTGCCGGACCGGGCGCCGTAGTGGCGTCCGACCGCCTCCGACGTCGATGCGACACCGATCACAGACAGGCATTCATCGGCCATGCCGCGCAACGGTTTTCCGGCGACGATGGGGGAGTAGCCGATGATCTTGGCCGTCGTCGACCGCAGCGCGCCGCGGATGCCGGGAATCGCCAGGATCGAGCCGATGCTCACCACGGGGTTCGACGGCGCCAGCAGCACGACGTCGGCGTCGGCGATGGCCTCGGTGACCCCGGGCGCGGCGGTGGCTTTCTCCGCGCCGACGAACGCGAAGCTGTGCGTGGGCACTTTCGCGCGGTAGCGCACCCACCACTCCTGGAAGTGGATGGCGCGCCGTTCCCCGCTGTCCGGGTCGGTGATCACGACGTGGGTCTCGCTGCGGTCGTCGCTGGCGGGCAGCAGCCGAGCGCCCGGTGTCCACCGGTCGCACAGCGCTTCGGTGACCTGGGACAGCGGATAGCCGGCCCGCAACATCTGGCTGCGCACCAGATGGGTGGCCAGGTCGCGGTCGCCCAATCCGAACCAGTCGGGCTGGACGCCGTAGGCGGCGAGTTCTTCTTTGGCATGCCAGGTTTCGTCGCGATGTCCCCACCCGCGCTCGGGGTCGATGCCGCCGCCGAGGGTGTACATGCATGTGTCGAGATCGGGACAGATCCGCACCCCGAACATCCACGTGTCGTCGCCGACGTTGACCACCGCGGTCAACTCGTGGTCGCTCGGACCGTCGGCGAACTGCCCCAGCCCGAGCAGTTGCTGCACGCCGAGCAGGAACCGCGCCCCACCGACGCCGCCGACCAGAACCGTCACCTTCACACCGAACGAGACTAGGCGCTCGGCCCCGTCGGGGTTGCACCGCGCCCGGGGCGGGGATGTGACGGATCGGACACGCCGATATTTCCGACGCGCCGCATAACTGTCACAAGGTGATATGAATTCCTGTTCCAGCGCTTGACCCAAGCTGCCAACGCGTGTGTAATCACACCAGTGTCATTTCCCGGTTGGCCAGCCGATTTCGGTGTCGCAGACCGAGATTCGATCACTTGTTCGAATTGGGGTTGGCCGCACTGCACCGAGTGGGGCCGCGTGAATCTACGACACCGAGTGAGGAGGGCGGGAAATGTCTTTTGAGCAAAGCGAATTCGATCGCGTGGTCCGGTTCGACAGCCGGCTACTCGGCTCCGTCGGCGGGGCACCGCACATCGAGACGGGGGCCGTGGCGCGGCCTCAGCTGAGTCTGGTTCCGGAACGTATCGAGGCCGACACCGAAGAGGCCGACGATCTGTGGCAGGAGCGCGCGCTGTGCGCCCAGACCGATCCCGAGGCCTTCTTCCCCGAGAAGGGCGGATCGACCCGCGAGGCCAAGCGAATCTGCATGGGCTGCGAGGTCCGCGACGAGTGCCTCGATTACGCGCTGGCCCATGACGAGCGCTTCGGAATCTGGGGCGGGCTCTCCGAGCGTGAGCGCCGTCGCCTCAAACGCGGCATCATCTGACCCCGCGGACTCCTCCTACGGGGGCGCGCTCAGTCGTCGTCGATCGTCGGGTCGATGACGGAGGGCTCGACTCCCAGATATGTGGCCACCTGAGCCACCAGCACCTCATGCAACAGCTCGGCGAGTTCGTCGGAGTCCTTGGCCCGGCGCTCGATCGGCTTTCTGAACAACACGATTCGCGCCCGCGTGGAGTTACCGCGGACATCGACTCCGGCCGGGATGAGCCTGGCCAACGCCACCGGCCCGTCGGCCACCACTTCCGGCGGCCACTGCACACTCCCGGGATCCTTGGGCGCCATCCGCGGAATCTCGTCCACCGCGACATCCAGCCCGGACACCCGGTCCTGCCAGCGCCGCTCGATCGGCTCATAGGCCTCCAGCACCGCCATGTCGAACCGCTCGGCGCGGCTACGCCACCCCGGTACGGTCGGCGGGAGGAGCGGGCCGCGCATCTCGCGACCGCGGCGCGATCTCCAGCGGTTGCCCTCGGCCACGATCACAGATCGTAACGGTTGGCTATCGGCCGGTCCGCCGCTGCGCGTGTCCGGCACCACGCGGCGTTTCTCCCGCGATAGCCTTCCGTTCGTGAATGTTCCCCGTCGCTGCTGCCGGCCCGGGTGCCCCCACTATGCGGTGGCGACGCTGACGTTCGTCTACTCCGACTCCACCGCTGTCGTCGGCCCGCTGGCCACCGTGTCCGAACCGCATTCGTGGGACCTGTGTGTCGGCCACGCCGGCCGGATCACCGCGCCCCGGGGGTGGGAACTGGTCCGGCACGCCGGGCCGCTGCCCTCGCACACCGATGACGACGACCTGGTCGCCCTGGCCGATGCGGTCCGCGAGGGCCGTGAGTCCGCGGCGTCCGCGTCCCGCGTCGTTCCCGGCTTCTCCGATCCGACCGGGGGCGCCCAGGGCGGAGCCCAGAGCGGTGCCCTGCTGGCGCCGCCCGTGCGCCGCCCGGAACCGAGCGGACGCCGGCGCGGTCACCTGCGCGTGTTGCCCGACCCGGCCGAGTAGGGCGTCATAGCCTCGGAACGAAGCCTCCGGTGCGGATAGGCTGACGGCAACGTCCCCGTCTCCCAAGGAGGAGTATGTCTCGGCCGGCTGCGACGGTACATCGCGTCATCAAGGCCTATGACGTACGTGGTCTGGTCGGTGAGGAACTCGACGAGGCCTTCGTGGCCGACGTCGGTGGCGCCTTCGCGCGACTGGTTTCCGACACCGCCGGTCAGGTCGTCATCGGTCACGACATGCGGTCGAGTTCACCCGCGCTCTCCGAGGCCTTCGCCGACGGGGTGCTGGCGCAGGGTCTCGACGTGGTGCGGATAGGCCTCGCGTCGACCGATCAGCTGTACTTCGCCTCCGGGCTGCTCGACTGCCCCGGTGCGATGTTCACCGCGAGCCACAATCCGGCCGCCTACAACGGCATCAAGCTCTGCCGTGCCGGCGCCAAACCCGTCGGCCGCGACACCGGGCTGGCGCAGATCGCCGAGCAGGTCATCTCCGGCGTGCCCGCCCACGACGGCGCCCGCGGCAGCGTGTCGGACCGTGACGTGCTGGCCGACTACGGTGAGTTCCTGCGGTCGCTGGTGGACATCTCCGGGCTGCGTCCGCTGCGCGTCGCGGTCGACGCCGGTAACGGAATGGCGGGCCACACCACACCCGCGGTCCTCGGGCCGATCGAGGCGGTCCGGCTGTTGCCGCTGTTCTTCGAACTCGACGGCACCTTCCCGAATCACGAGGCCAATCCGCTGGATCCGGCCAACCTCGTCGACCTGCAGGCCTACGTGCTGGAGACCGGTGCGGACATCGGGTTGGCGTTCGACGGCGACGCCGACCGCTGCTTCGTCGTCGACGAACGGGGTCAGGCGGTGTCGCCCTCGGCGGTCACCGCGCTGGTGGCCGCCCGCGAACTCGGCCGGGAGATCGGCGCGACGGTGATCCACAACCTGATCACCTCGCGGGCGGTGCCCGAACTCGTGGGTGAACGCGGCGGGACGGCGGTGCGCTCACGCGTCGGCCACTCCTACATCAAGGCGCTGATGGCCGACACCGGTGCGATCTTCGGTGGTGAGCACTCGGCTCATTACTACTTCCGCGATTTCTGGGGTGCGGACTCCGGGATGCTCGCCGCACTGCACGTCCTGGCCGCGCTCGGCGAACAGGACCGTCCGCTGTCGGACTTCATGGCCGACTACCAGCGCTACGAAGCCTCCGGCGAGATCAACTTCACCGTCGCCGACGCTCCGGCATGCGTGGAGGCGGTCCTCAAATCGTTCGGCACCCAGATCCACTCGATCGACCACCTCGACGGGGTGACGGTCGATCTCGGCGAGGGCCGGTGGTTCAACCTGCGCACCTCCAACACCGAACCGTTGCTGCGGCTCAACGTGGAGGCCCGCACCGTCGAGGAGGTCGACGAGGTGGTCCGGCAGGTCACCGAAACCGTTCACGCCGAGAGCACCGCACAGGGCAGGGCATCGACGTGAGTGCCGGCTCCGGCTCGTCGGCGGCCGTGGTGGACCTCGATGACGGTGAGGGTCTGCTCGCCGCCGACCGCGAGGGGCTGCTGAGGGCCGCGGCGATGGCCGGTGCGCAGGTGCGCGCGACGGCGGCCGCACTCGACGAGGGGCTGCTCGAGCCGCTGCGGTCCGGACAGCCGCCGCGCACCGTGATCTGGCTGGCCGGCCGGGGAACGGCCGAAACCGCCGGTGCGGTACTGGCCGCCGCGTTCGGCGCCACCGTCGCCGCCCCCATCGTCACCGTGGCTGAGGCGCCGCCGTGGATCGGTGCGCTCGACGTGCTCGTCGTTGCGGGTGACGATCCGGGTGACCCCGCGCTGGTGTCGGCGGCCGCCACGGGTGTGCGCCGCGGTGCCCGCGTGGTGGTGGTCGCACCCTACGAAGGGCCCCTTCGCGATGCGACGGCGGGGCGTGCGGTCGTGCTGGCGCCACGGCTGTGGGTGCCCGACGACTTCGGGTTGTCCCGTTATCTCGCGGCCGGTCTGGCCGTCCTGCAGGTCGTCGATCCCGGGCTGCGGGTGGATCTGGGCGGACTCGCCGACGAACTCGACGCCGAGGCGTTGCGCAACAGCGCGGGACGGGATCTGTTCACCAATCCGGCGAAAGCGCTCGCCGAACGCATTTCGGGCCGCGACGTCGTGTTCGCCGGTGACAACGCGACGACGCTCGCGCTCGCCCGGCACGGCGCCGCGGTGCTGCTGCGGGTGGCGCAGGAGACGGTCGCGGCGGTGGGCCTCGGTGACGTGCTGGTCGCGCTGCGCACCGGATTCGGCGCCGCGGCGGCGGGCGCCTACGAGAACTCGCTCTTCCACGACGAGGAACTCGACGGGCCGTTACCGCGACGGGTGCGTACCTTTGTACTGACCACCGACGCGGAGCGCCCGGTGGTGTCGGCCCGGGTCAGTGGTTACGACGACATCGACGTGGTCAACGCCGAAGATGTACCCGACGGATCGGAACCCAGTGTTCCGGCCGCCGGCAGGGGGATGGAACAGCAATTGGCAAAACTTGCCGTGCGGTTGGAGATGACCGCGGTGTATCTGCGACTGGTTCGGGGTTGAGCGAGTGCATCTGCTGAGGGGAGCAGTGCGGACCTATGCCTGGGGTTCGCGGACCGCGATCGCCGAGTTCACCGGAAGGCCAAGTCCCACACCGCATCCGGAAGCGGAGCTGTGGTTCGGCGCGCATCCGGGGGATCCGGCGTACCTGCAGTCCGAGGACGGTGAGGTCTCGCTGCTCGATGCCCTGCGGGCCGATCCGGAAGGTCAGCTCGGATCGGCGGTGCTGGGCCGGTTCGGCGACACGCTGCCGTTCCTGGTGAAGGTGCTCGCCGCCGACGAGCCGCTGTCGCTGCAGGCCCACCCGAGTGCGACCCAGGCCGCCGAGGGGTACGACCGCGAAGAGCGACTCGGCATCCCGGTGTCGGCGCCGATGCGCAACTATCGCGACCGCAGCCACAAACCGGAGGTGCTGGTCGCGCTCGACCGGTTCGAGGCGCTGGCCGGATTCCGGCCGGTGGCGCGCACCGTCGAGTTGATGCGCGCACTCGAGGTGCCCGAACTCGATCCGTTCGTCAATCTGCTGCACGGGCAGTCCGAACCCGACGGGCTGCGCGCGTTGTTCACCACGTGGATCACCGCGCCGCAGCCGGATCTCGACGTGCTGGTACCCGCGGTGCTCGATGGTGCGATCGGCTACATCCGCGCCGGGCAGACCGAATTCGCGGCCGAGGTGAAGACCGTGCTGGAACTCGGCGAACGCTATCCCGGCGACGCCGGTGTGCTGGCCGCGCTGCTGCTCAACCGCATCACCCTGAGCCCGGGGGAGGGGATCTACCTGCCTGCCGGAAACCTGCACGCCTATCTGCACGGGGTGGGTGTCGAGGTGATGGCCAACTCGGACAACGTCTTACGCGGTGGGTTGACGCCCAAGCACGTCGACGTCCCCGAACTGCTGCGGGTCCTCGACTTCACGCCGACACCCGATCTGGTGCTGCGCCCCGAGACCGGCAGGGACGGAATCGAACTCGAGTATCACACCCCGGCGCCGGAGTTCGCGGTCTCGGTGCTGCACCTCGACGGCGACAGTCTCGGCCACGAGGTCGACGCACCGTCGCGCCACGACGGCCCCCAGGTGCTCGTGTGTACCGAAGGTGCGGTGGAGGTGCACGCCAAGGGGGGCGACGCGCTCACCGTGCAGCGCGGCGCCGCGGCGTGGGTGACCGCCGACGACGGGCCGATCCGGTTGCTCGCCGGCGAGCCGACCAAGCTCTTCCGCGTCACCGTCGGGATCTAGGCGGCCGTCACCGGCTCGGGGCGAGTTCGCGCGTCCTGCGCCTCGACGGCCGTTTCTCCGCCAGCCACAACCGCATGTTGTGGCCGATGGTGCGGCCCACCAGTCGTGGTGACGGAACCATGTAGAGGCTGTCGAGCAGGCTGAACCGCCGCAGGAACCATTCCGCCAGTACCGGATCGGTCTCCGCGGCGCCGAGGAACTGGTCGAACAGGCCGCCCACCGGCCCGTACCACTTGGGCATGGGCCCGCTCGCGCGGTGCAGCGTCAGATCGCCGATCGCGTTCATCTGCCACACCGGGAACGTGGTCTTCGCCGTCGCCTTGCTCAGCGCGCGCGCCAGATCCGGCTCGGGGTGCTGCAGCGCACGGCGCAGGTGGCCGGCCTGCAACGACGTCATCGTCATCCCCTGCCCGAAGGTCGGGTTGAAGCTCACGACGGCGTCGCCGAAGGGCACGATGCCCGCGGGGAACCGGTCGAGTTTGTCGTAGCGGCGCCAGCGGCTGGTCGGGTACTTGTGGAAAGCCATGTCGCCCAAGGGTTCACCGGACCGCAGGGCGGAGGAGACGTGGGCGGGCAGGATCGTGTCGGCCAGGGCGCAGATCTCGGCGAAGGTCTGGGGTGGCGGCACCTTGCCGACCCCGAACGTCGTGACGTTCCAGTTCCCGTCCTCGTAGAACAGCATGCCGAGGCCGAGCGGTTGATCCACCGATGCACCGGCCACCACGACCTTCTCGGCGAGCAGTCCCTCGGGGATGTGCACCTGGTGGGTGGCGTAGGAGATCCCGACGTCGACGGTGTCTTCTGGTGGCCGCTCGAAACCCCACTGCGCCAACCAGGCGGGCAGCCGGGTGCCACGACCGGTGGCGTCGACCACGAGGTCGGCGGGGATCTGCTCGCGCTCACCGGGTTCGGTGTCGAGCAGTACGCCGGTGACGCGTTGCGCGGCCGGATCGAAGATCGGTTCGGCGACCGACCGGTGTTCGACGGTCACATTCGGGATGGCGGTGGTGCGCCGGCGAATCTGCCACTCCAGTTGCGGGCGGCTCGGCACGTAGGCGGTGAACTCGTCGCGCAGGGTGTGATTCGTGCCCAGGACGTGGCCCGCGGCGCCGAAGTGGATGCAGTCCGGTCGGTTCTCCAGGATCGGGACGCCTTCGCCCACCATGTCGTCGAGCAGGCCGGGATAGAGGTTCTCGAACTCCTGCGCGCCGCGCGCCATGAGCAGATGGACGTGGCGGCCCTGCGGGACGGCGGCGCGGTGGACCGGGCCGTCCGGCAGGAGGTCGCGTTCGTATACGGTCACCTGGTCGTACACGTCCGAGAGCACGCGCGCCGCGCACATCCCCGCGATGCTGCCCCCGATGACGACCGCGTGTTTAGCACTCCGCCCCATCGGGTCACAGTACTCGGTACATTCCCCAGATCCGGGCCCGAACTCGCATCTGGACCCATCCGAAAGGGAAACGTCATGGCCGGCAGATGGCGCACGAAATCCGTCGAGCAGTCGATCGCCGACACCGACGAACCGGGGACCCGGCTGCGCAAGGATCTGAGTTGGTGGGATCTGACGGTGTTCGGGGTGTCGGTGGTGATCGGCGCGGGCATCTTCACCATCACGGCGTCGACGGCGGGCAATCTCACCGGGCCGGCGATCTCCATCTCGTTCGTCATCGCGGCTATCGCCTGTGGGCTTGCGGCGTTGTGCTACGCGGAATTCGCCTCGACGGTGCCGGTCGCGGGCAGCGCCTACACGTTCTCCTATGCCACCTTCGGTGAATTCGTCGCGTGGATCATCGGCTGGGACCTGATCCTCGAGTTCGCGGTCGCCGCGGCGGTGGTCGCCAAGGGCTGGTCCAGCTATCTCGGCACGGTGTTCGGCTTCGGCGGGGGCATCGCGAATTTCGGCGGTTTCGAGGTGGACTGGGGCGCGTTGCTGATCATCGCCGTCGTCACCCTGCTGCTGGCCCGCGGGACGAAACTGTCGGCCGAGGTCAGCCTGGTCATCACCGTCATCAAGGTCGCGGTGGTGCTGCTGGTGGTCGTGGTCGGTTCGTTCTACATCAAGGCGGCCAACTTCACGCCGTTCATCCCGCCGGCGGAGGCCGGTGAGGGCGGCACGGGTTCGGAACAGTCGCTGTTCTCTCTGATCACCGGCGCCGAGGGCAGCCATTACGGTTGGTACGGCCTGCTGGCCGGCGCCTCGATCGTGTTCTTCGCCTTCATCGGTTTCGACATCGTGGCCACCACCGCCGAGGAGACGAAGAACCCGCAGCGCGACGTGCCCCGCGGCATCCTCGCGTCGTTGGCGATCGTCACGGTGCTCTACGTGGCCGTCGCGGTGGTGCTGTCCGGGATGGTGTCCTACACCGAACTGCGCGACGCGGGCAGCGGTGCGAACCTCGCGACGGCGTTCGAGGCCAACGGCGTCGAGTGGGCGGCGACGGTGATCTCCATCGGCGCGCTCGCGGGTCTGACGACCGTGGTGATCGTGCTGATGCTGGGCCAGACGCGGGTGCTGTTCGCGATGTCGCGGGACGGTCTGATGCCGCGCCGGCTGGCGCAGACAGGTGAGCACGGCACACCGGTGCGGATCACGCTGATCGTCGGGTTGGTCGTCGCGATCGCGGCGACGGTGTTCCCGATCGGCAAGCTCGAGGAGATGGTCAACATCGGCACGCTGTTCGCGTTCGTGCTGGTGTCGGCGGGTGTGATCGTGTTGCGGCGGACCCGGCCCGATCTCAAGCGGGGTTTCAAGGCGCCGTTGGTGCCGTTGCTGCCGATCGCCTCGATCATCGCGTGTGTGTGGCTGATGCTGAACCTGACGGGGCTGACCTGGATGCGGTTCCTGATCTGGATGGCGATCGGTGTCGTCATCTACTTCGTCTACGGCCGTAGGCATTCGGTGCTCGGACGGCGCGAGCGCCAGGTGGTCGCGGAACAGTGACCGCCGACTAGGTTCGTTTACAAAACGACGGTTCATGTCTAGACGACGGACAAAGTCGCCTCTATAGTCAACTCATCTCGTGTTGACACTCACATGGAGGTGGTGCGCCGTGACCGCTGACCCGCAAGCCCTCGACGTCGAACAGTGGCGCGACAAGAAGCGTTATCTGTGGCTGATGGGCCTGATCGCCCCGACCGCGCTGTTCGTGATGCTGCCGATCGTCTGGGCTTTCAACGAATTCGGTTGGCATGCCGCGGCGCAGGCGCCGTTCTGGATCGGCCCGATCCTGCTCTACGTCCTGCTGCCCGCGCTCGACCTGCGCTTCGGGCCGGACGGCCAGAACCCGCCGGACGAGGTGATGGAGCGGCTCGAGAACGACCGGTACTACCGCTACTGCACCTACATCTACCTGCCGTTCCAGTACGCCAGCGTCGTCCTCGGCGCCTACCTGTTCACCGCGTCGGACCTGGGCTGGCTGGGCTTCGACGGCGGTCTGGGTTGGCCGGCGAAGGTCGGACTCGCGTTGTCGGTGGGCGTGCTCGGCGGCGTGGGCATCAACACCGCCCACGAACTCGGCCACAAGAAGGACTCTCTCGAGCGGTGGCTGTCCAAGATCACGCTGGCCCAGACCTGGTACGGCCACTTCTACATCGAGCACAACCGCGGCCATCACGTCCGCGTGGCCACCCCCGACGATCCCGCCTCGGCCCGGTTCGGGGAGACGTTCTGGGAGTTCCTGCCCCGCAGCGTCTGGGGAAGCCTGCGCTCGGCCTGGGAACTGGAGGCCAAGCGTCTGCAGCGGGCCGGCAAGCCGACGTGGCACTGGTCCAACGACGTGCTCAACGCGTGGGCGATGTCGGTGGTGCTGTGGGGCGCGCTGATCGCGGTGTTCGGCTGGGCGGTGCTGCCCTTCATGGCGATCCAGGCGGTGTTCGGCTTCTCGCTGCTCGAGACCGTCAACTACCTCGAGCACTACGGCCTGCTGCGGCAGAAGCTCGAGAGCGGCCGCTACGAGCGGTGCGCGCCGGTGCACAGCTGGAACTCCGACCACATCGTGACGAACCTGTTCCTCTACCACCTGCAGCGGCACAGTGATCACCACGCGAATCCGACGCGTCGCTACCAGACGCTGCGCAGCATGGAAGGCGCGCCGAATCTGCCGAGCGGCTACGCGTCGATGATCGCGCTGACGTACTTCCCGCCGCTGTGGCGCAAGGTGATGGATCACCGGGTGCTCGCGCACTACGGCGGCGACATCAGCCGCGTCAACATCCATCCCCGCGTGCGGGACAGGGTGCTGGCGAGGTACGCGGCGTGAGCACGTACCGCTGCCCGGGCTGCGGCTACGTCTACGACGAAGCCGAAGGCGCTCCGCGCGAAGGGTTTCCGGCTGGTACCAGCTGGGACGCCGTCCCCGACGACTGGTGCTGCCCGGACTGCGCCGTCCGCGAGAAGGTCGATTTCGAACCCACCTAGACCCGTTGAGTCTGCGCTCAGGGCGACGAAGTGCGAGTGAGAAGCGCCCTGAGCGCAGAGTCGACGACGACGAGAGGATCATCAATGGACTACAAGCTGTATGTCTGCGTGCAGTGCGGTTTCGAGTACGACGAGGCCAAGGGCTGGCCGGAGGACGGGATCGCCCCCGGCACCCGGTGGGACGACATCCCCGACGACTGGAGCTGCCCGGACTGCGGCGCCGCCAAATCCGACTTCGAGATGGTGGAAGTCGCGCGGGGATGACCCGAGCGAAGCGACGGGAGCGGCTAGTCTCGCGCGTGTGACCAGCCCCCGCGACCGCCGCGTCCCCTACGCCGAGGCCTCGAGAGTGCTGCTGCGCGATTCGATCCTCGACGGGATGCGCGAACTGCTGAGCACCCGTGACTGGTCGGCGATCACGCTGACCGACGTGGCGAAGGCCGCAGGGATCAGCCGCCAGACGATCTACAACGAGTTCGGCTCGCGTCAGGGTCTCGCCCAGGGGTACGCGCTGCGCCTGGCGGACCGCCTCGTCGACGCGGTCGACGACGCGATCGAAGGCAACGTCGGGCAGGTGTACGCCGCGTTCCTGGAGGGGTTTCGCGCCTTCTTCACCGAATCGGCCGCCGATCCTCTGGTGATCTCCCTGCTGTCGGGGGAGACGAAGCCCGATCTGCTGCAGATCATCACCACCGACAGCGGCCCGATCATCACCCGGTGCTCGGATCGGCTGACCTCGACCTTCCAGCACAGCTGGGTCAAGGCCAGCGACGAAGACGCCGGAATCCTGGCCCGCGCCATCGTGCGGCTGGCGATGAGTTACGTCTCGATGCCGCCGGAGGCCGACCACGATGTGGCCGGTGACCTGGCCCGCCTCATGACACCCTTCGCGGAGCGCTACGGTGTGATCGAGCAGGGTTAGCAGCGTCGCGACTGCGCGCGCTAGCGTCTACCGAGCTGATGAATTGCGAACTGTGCGGGGGAGAAGGAACTAATAATGACCACGACTGAGGGACTGACGGTCGATGTCCGCAACGGCATCGACTTCAAGGTCGCCGATCTGTCCCTGGCCGACTTCGGCCGTAAAGAGATCCGCTTGGCCGAGCACGAGATGCCGGGTCTGATGGCGCTGCGCCGCGAGTACCACGACGTGCAACCGCTCAAGGGCGCGCGCATCTCGGGTTCGCTGCACATGACCGTGCAGACCGCGGTGCTCATCGAGACGCTGACGGCGCTCGGTGCGGAAGTGCGCTGGGCGAGCTGCAACATCTTCTCCACCCAGGACCACGCCGCGGCCGCGATCGTGGTCGGCCCCAACGGCACCCCGGAGGAGCCGCAGGGTGTCCCGGTCTTCGCCTGGAAGGGCGAGACGCTCGAGGAGTACTGGTGGGCCGCCGAGCAGATGCTGACCTGGCCGAACGAACCGGCCAACATGATCCTCGACGACGGCGGCGACGCCACGATGCTGGTGCTGCGCGGTGCGCAGTTCGAGAAGGCCGGCGTGGTTCCGCCCGCCGACGAGAACGACTCCGCCGAGTACAAGGTCTTCCTCAACCTGCTGCGCGAGCGGTTCGAGACCGACAAGACCAAGTGGGCGAAGATCGCCGAGTCGGTCCAGGGCGTCACCGAGGAGACCACCACCGGTGTGCTGCGGCTGTACCAGTTCGAGGCCGCCGGTGAACTGCCGTTCCCGGCCATCAACGTCAACGACTCGGTCACCAAGAGCAAGTTCGACAACAAGTACGGCACCCGCCACTCGCTCATCGACGGCATCAACCGCGGCACCGACGCGCTCATCGGCGGCAAGAAGGTGCTGATCTGCGGCTACGGCGACGTCGGCAAGGGCTGCGCGGAATCGCTGGCCGGCCAGGGCGCGCGTGTCCAGGTCACCGAGATCGACCCCATCAACGCCCTTCAGGCGCTGATGGACGGCTACGACGTCGTGACCGTCGAGCAGGCGATCGGCGACGCCGACATCGTCATCACCTCGACCGGCAACAAGGACATCATCACCCTCGACCACATGAAGGCGATGAAGGATCACTCGATCCTCGGCAACATCGGCCACTTCGACAACGAGATCGACATGGCGGCGCTGGAGCGCTCCGGTGCCACGCGGATCAACATCAAGCCGCAGGTCGACGAGTGGACCTTCGGTGACACGGGCAAGTCGATCATCGTGCTGTCCGAAGGACGGCTGCTGAACCTGGGCAACGCGACGGGTCACCCGTCGTTCGTGATGAGCAACAGCTTCTCCAACCAGGTGATCGCCCAGATCGAGCTGTGGACCAAGAACGACGAGTACGACAACGCCGTGTACCGGCTGGCCAAGCACCTCGACGAGAAGGTGGCGCGCATCCACGTCGAGGCGCTCGGCGGGACGCTCACCAAGCTCACCAAGGAGCAGGCGGAGTACATCAACGTCGACGTCGAGGGCCCGTACAAGCCGGAGCACTACCGGTACTGAGTCCTCCACGCTCCACACCGAGACGCCGCGGCACATCTGCCGCGGCGTTTCGGCGCTTCGGGAGCAGGTATACGGGTCGTGCAGCCATTACGCGGTTCGGCGACAGGAGTGCCCATGACCCCCTCAGCGACCGCGGCCGAGGCCGTGCTCACCGGACTCGACGAAATCCGCGGCTGGCAGGAGGACTGCTACCGCGACCTGCACCGGCACCCCGAGCTGTCCCACCACGAAGTCAGGACCGCGGGGTTGGTCGCCGACCGGTTGGCGGAGTACGGCTACCGGGTGCACGACAAGATCGGGGGTACCGGTGTCGTCGGCGTCCTCGAGAACGGATCCGGGCCCACTGTGCTGCTGCGCGCGGACATGGACGCGCTACCCGTGCAGGAAGCCACCGGTCTCGACTATGCAAGCACGGTCCGCGGCACCGATGACGACGGGCACGACGTCCCGGTGATGCACGCCTGCGGCCACGACGTCCATGTGACCGCCCTGCTGGGGGCCGCCCACCTGCTCGCCGACGGGCGCGAACACTGGAACGGCACCGTGGTGGCGCTGTTCCAGCCGGCCGAGGAGACGGCCGACGGCGCCCGGGACATGGTCGACGACGGTTTGGCAACGGTGGTGCCCGGCGTCGACGTCGCGCTCGGACAGCATGTGTTCCCCATCCCCGCCGGGACGATTGGCACCCATTCCGGCCCGTTCCTGGCCAGCGCCGACAGCATGCGCATCACCGTCTACGGGCGCGGTGCCCACGGCTCCATGCCGCAGTCCTCCGTCGATCCGGTGGTGCTCGCGGCGATGATCGTGGTCCGGCTGCAGACGATCGTGTCCCGGGAGGTCGCGCCGGTCGAATCGGTCGTGCTCACCGTCGGCAGCATCGAATCCGGCAGCAAGAGCAACGTCATCCCCGACCGCGCGGTGTTGCAGCTCAACATCCGCACCTACAGCCGGCAGACCCGCACGACCGTTCTCGAGGCGATCCGGCGGATCGTCGAGGCCGAATGCCAGGCGTCCGGGTCACCGAGGGAACCGGAGTTCGAGATGTTCGGCCGATTCCCGTTGACGGACAACGACCCCGCCACGACCGACAGGGTCCGCGAGGCGTTCACCGGATTCTTCGGAGACCGGTGTTTGGACATGCCCCAGGGCGCGGCGAGCGAGGACTTCAGCGAGATTCCCGCCGCCCTCGGAGCGCCGTACACCTACTGGGGCGTCGGCGGGACGGACCCGGTGGCGTTCCGGCGTGCCATGGAAAGCGGTCGCGTCGCCCAGGACATCCCGGTGAACCACTCGCCCGATTACGCCCCCGTGGTGCAGCCGACGCTCGACGCGGCCACGCAGGCGCTCGTGATCGCCGCACTGGCCTGGTTGGCGCCGAATTAGCCTCAGATACGTTGCGTTGCTGGCGCTGTGCCGAAAGGCCGCCGTCTCCGACGTCGGTTCTGTTAACGTCGCGGGGTGGTTCGGGGACCTGGGGGGCTGTCCGTCGTGGTCGCGCTCCTCGGCCTGCTCGTCGGCCTCTGCGCCCCGCCGGCGGGCGCCGACGATCCGACCATCGACGACCACCACCCGTACTTCAACGAGGACGAGTACCAGGCGTTCTACACCCCACCTGCTCCGCTGCCGCCGGGTGCTCCCGGTGATCTGATCCGGACGGAGCCGTCGCGGCTGGTGCTCGAACCGTCGGGTCAGCTCGGCATGATCATGGCGGACGGTACGCGAATCATGTACCGCAGCAACGACGCTCGGGGCAATCCGGTGGCCGTCACCGGCACGTACTTCGAACCGCACACCCCGTGGCCGTTCGGTGGGCCGCGTCCGTTGCTCGTCTACGGACCGGGGACTCAGGGCCAGGGCGACCAGTGCGCGCCGTCGCGCCAGTTCAACCAGGGTATCCACTGGTCGCCGTATCTGGACATCGCGTTCAACTACGAGGAGTTGTTCGTCGCGACGATGGTCGCGCGCGGATTCGCGATCGTCATGACCGACTACGAAGGTCTCGGCACCCCGGGGTTGCACACCTACGTCAGCCGCGTCTCACAGGGCCACGCCATGCTCGACGCGGCGAGAGCAGCAAAGCGGCTGCCCGGTACGTCGCTGAATCCCGGTGGGCCGGTTGCCTTCTGGGGTTACTCGCAGGGCGGGGGAGCGGCGGCCTCGGCTGCCGAGATGGCCGAGCAGTACGCGCCGGAGGTCGACGTCGTCGGGACGTATGCGGGTGCCCCGCCGGCCGATCTGAAGGCGCTGTTCCCGTTCGCCGACGGCAGCATGCTTGTGGGCGTGGTGGGTTACGCGTTGAACTCGGTGATGACCGCGTATCCCGAACACGAGGCGGCGATCCGGGCGACGCTCACACCGCGTGGCGCGGACATGCTGTTCAAGGTCCAGGACCAGTGCATCGCCGAGACGATCTCCAAATTCATGTTCCGGCACCTGCAGCCGTACTTCAACCAGGACATCCATCAGCTCGTCGAGCGGGAACCGTTCAAGGGGTTGTTCGACGAGCAGAAGCTGGGCCGGTCGAAACCGAATGCACCGGTGTTGATCAACGCCAACCGATTTGACCCCCTGGTCCCGTGGGCGCCGGCCATGCAGCTGGGCCGCGACTGGTGCGCGCAGGGCGCCGACGTCGAGGCGCGGACCAACGAACAACCGCCGTTCCTGAACAAGGCCGTGATCAACCACGCGATGCCCATGCTCGTCGACGGCGAACCGGCGATGCAGTGGATCGCCGACCGGTTCAAGGGCGTGCCGACGGCCTCGAACTGTGGGCGGTTCTGACCGAGCGGATCTTACGTGTCGGTGACCACCGTTTCGTGCAGAGAAACCGGGGGTACTGAGAGCTCACATTCACTTGAGCGAGAGGGCGTGGCATGGCCGGCGTGCATATCGGTGACGAGCAGACGTTCAACGAGTCGGCGCTGGTGGCGCCGGTCAATCTGATCTCGCACGCGACGGTGCGCGGGGCCGTCGCCCGCCTGCAGGACGACCACGGAATCGCCGACGCCGACACTGCCTTCCGCGCGCTGCTGACCGTGTCGCAGCGCTACGACGTCAAACTGCGGCACCTGTCCGCCGCGGTCAGCACCACGGATGCAGCCACGCGCACGACGAGCGGGCCGGCGCCGGCATTGTCGTTCTCGCTGCGGGGCCGCGGCGACGCGCCCAAGCGGTCGGACGTACTGGCCGACCTGCTCACCACCGCGGTGGATCTCTTCTCCGCTCCCGCCGGGGCGGTCCAGCTGCGCGATGCCAAGCACGGCGGACTGTGCATCGAGAGCCACGCCGGTCTCACCGAACAGTTCCGCCACCACTTCAGCTACCTGGAGGACGAAGGCTCGGCCGCCGCGTATGCTACCGCGCACTGCGAGGTGGTGCGCGTCGACGATGTCGCCGTGTCCCCGCTGTACAGCTTCATCGATATGGAAGTACTTGCCCAGTGCGGAGTTCGGGCGGAGCTCGCTGTTCCCATGTGCGACGAGGACGGCCGTAACTGGGGAGCCGTGACGGTCATGTTCGACTCGCGGCGGCCCCGCGTCGACCCGTTTGCTGTCGAAATGCTGCACGGACACGCGGACTCGTGCGCGCAGTGGCTGCGGTGGTACGACCAGGCGGTCATGCCGAGGCTGGTCGACGCCGTGCATGAGGTTGCCGCCGCGTCGGTCGAGGAGGCGGCCGGCACGGCAGTGTCGGCATAGCCCGTTTGCTGCGGAGGTGTCGTAGAGTTCATCTTTGATGACGGCACCTGGAGCAGAAGCGCGCGGTGACTACGGTGGTCTGTTGCATGCCGTCGAGAGTTGTTTCGCGGCAGGAGACTACGTGCGCGCCGAGCAGGTGGTCGGTGCCGCACTGGCGACCGATCCGCACAATCCCCGGCTCTTGACGGCATTCGCGCGGGCGAAGCTCGGGCAGTCCGACTGGGCGGCGGCCGCGTCGAGTGCGCACGCCGCGCTGTCGGCCGAACCGCAGAACGAGCACACGATGCGCGTCTACACACGCGCGCTCGAAATGCAGGGCCGCTGGCAGGAGGCGCTGTGGATGGCCGCGCACACAGCCGCGACGCATCCCTTCAGCTATCAGGCGCACTACGGCCACGCCCGACTCCTGCACGCGTGCGCACGCCCGGGCGAGGCGATGGCGGCCGTCAACGAGGCACTGCGGCTCAACCCCTCAGATGTCGACTCGCTGGTCCTGCGTGGCGACATGTTCGGCACGCTCGGTCAGTACGGGGCGGCCGAAGCCGACTACCGCCAGGCACTGCTGATCAACCCTCAGCACGCCGACGCCGTCCACAGTCTCGCGATGCTCGCCCATGCGCGGGGCAAAAGATGGAACGCGGTCCGCGGGTTCCTCGCTGTGGGGCAATTGGATCCGTTGTACGGGGATGTGGTTCGGCAGAACGTGGGTGCTGTGATCACCGGTGTGCTGCGCCGGTCGGCGTGGGTGGTGCTGATCGCGGGCTTCGGCGTGATCCTGACGTTCACTCTGCACGAAGACGGCCGTCCGACGGCCATTCCGCGCATCGTGGCGGGAATCGGTGCGGTGGCGTTGATCGTCATGGCCGCCCGGATCATGCGGGAGGTGCCGACGCGGACATTGGGCGCCGTGCTGAAGAAACGGCAGATCCTGGCGATCCGTATCGTGCAATTGGCCGCCGGGGCGGTATTCGGTACGGTGACAGCGCTTTTCGGGGCGATGACCGTGCCGGCGGTGCTGGCGTCGGTGTTGGTGCTGTCGTTACCGATCGTCGTGATCGTCGGTGGCCTCACCGGCGAGCGGCTGTGGTGAGTTCCTAGACCGGTGTCCCGCGGTTCCCGCCGGGCTTCTGGATGAGCGGCTCGTCGCGCTCTCGCCGTCGGCAGCACTCGGCGAACTCGATCGCGGCCGAGGGGTCCATGTTCACTTGAGGCCGACAGCCCCTGCGAGAAGCTGGCTGTACGTGAGCCGTCCTAACAGCTGGAAGCAGGCGTCCGATTCAGTGGTCAGCTGGACCAGTTGGTTTTTGGTGCCTCTCTCGTACCAGTACACCTCCCACAGTCCGTCCTCTGACTGCTCGAGACACCACGAGTAATCGGCATGTCCGCCTATTGCGAGAACCTGGCGAGATATTCCTATCGCTTCGAGCGCTCGTGCGAGATCATTCTGATTCACAGTGGAACCTCTCTCAAGTAACCCGCGTTGACCAAGTCAACGATCGAATGCGTGAAGTAATACTGCACACCGCCGCCCGGCTGTCCCATCGCCGGCGCGATCGGACCCTGCCACATAGGTACGGGCCGCACGACCTCATAGCGATGGTAGCCAGCTTCAAGGCTGTGTGGGGGGAGCGCGCGATCGGGGAAGGCTGTTCCTACAGGCGAGCCGAATTGACCGAAGCCGGGCCCGAATCGATCGAACATCTCACCGGGATTCAGGACCGCGGGTGTCCGCGCCTCGGGTGTGCTGAACCCCTGCGGATGCGCCTGAGAGTCGGGCCAGACCAGTTCCGGGTTGCCGTGTGCGTCACTTCTGCCGCTGGGCCAGTACTCCCGCTTCCATGCATCCTCTCCCAATCCACCCAGTGGGTCGTAGCTCGTAGGGACCAACTTCTGCACCTCCGGATGTGAGCTCGGTGCCCCTGGCGATAGCGCGTCGCTGACCCGAGTTGGGTTAGCCGCTGCGTCAGCGAGTAGATCTTGGTCTAGCAGGTCTGCATGCGGGTGTGTCAGTTGACTGGTCGGAATTGTCTTCCCGTCGGAGTCGTAGTCATGCGAGCGATCTGCCGGACCTCCGCCATTGCCACGATGGCCGTCTGAGTCAGAGGACGTGTGGTTGTCGGCGTGACCGTTGCCGGCGGTTCTCGAGCTCCCGTCATCTGCGGGATGAGTCGACCGATCTTGTGTCTCCCGTGAGCCGGCTGGGTCGCGTGGATACGTCGTGGACCGATCGCCCTCTGGCGGCGAGGCGTGTGACTCTGGCCTACCCTCCGTGGTGGGATTGGCTGCGTTTCCTGCGGCCGGACTCACCGGCGCCGATGGCGAGTGCCCCGGCGCCGGGCCGGTCGCCGCCGGCTGTTGCGCTCGAGGGCTTTCCGGCGCCGCGGCATGGCGGGCGTCGGATGTCCGAGAATCAGGTGTGCGGGTCTCCGGTGTGCGAGTTTCGGCGCCGCGAGATGTCTCCGGGCCATGCGGCGTGCTCGGACTGTGCGTCGGACCGGCGGCATGTGGCGCCATCGGCGCCATGCCCGCCATTCCGGGCGGCGGCGCGTTACCGCTGCCGGATTCGTGACGCGCCGCATTCCCGTCGACTGGTGTATGCGCTTGTTGGGCTTGGTGGTTCGTATCCGCCGCAGTGCGGTCTTGCCCGGCATGGTGATCGGGAGCCGGCGGGTGGGCGGCCGGCGGTTCCGGGGGACTGTGCGTGCGCTCGGCCGATTGGCCGTTGGATTCGCCTGCGTTCGAGTGAGTTTCGCGTGGTGCGTAGTCGCCCGCGTGCCGGTCGGGCGATGGTGACGCGCCGAAATCTGGATGGATTGCGCCGTTGTGGACCTGGGTCGGTTCCTGCCTCGCCGGTTCGTGATTGCTCGGTGCGTGACTCGGCTCGGCAGGCGTGTCGCGCGGGCCTGCCGGGCTCGATGAGTCCGGCGTGTGCGGCGTAGCGGGTGGCGTCTGAGCATCTGGCGCCGCACCGTTATTCGGCGTGGACGGCTGGCTTCCGCCCGGCGTGTCAACGGAACCGGGCCCCGGCGCCTGAGATTGCGGTGGCGGACCGTCCGCCCGACCCGACCCGGGATCCGGTGGGCCGCTGGCTGTTCCCGGCGGACCGGGTGGTGGGCCGTCGCCTCCGCCGGCTCGGTCACTCTGACCACCGCCGCCCGGCGTCGTGGCCGGCCCCGGCGGGTCGGGCGGACCCGTCGGGCTGTCCAGTCCCCGCGGAACCGCGGGTGCGTCGCCACCGCCGGGACCCGTCGGGCCGAGCAGCGATTCGGGGATCGCCGGCGGGCGCACCTCCGGGACATCGGGGACCCGCGTCCCGAGCCCGTCCATATCGGGAACACCGTCCAGACTCGGCGTGCCGTTGCCCGAGCCGAGGCCACGCAGACCCGGAATCCGTCCGTCCTCCAGCAGGCCCCTGGTGGCCTTCAGTCCCCTCGCCACGGTTCCCGTCTTCGACAGCGCACCGCCGGGCACGAACAACGACCCGATGTTGAACGCCGCTTCACCCGCCGCTCGGCCTGGATGGTCCCCGGACCACTTGTCCCACGCCACGAATTCCTTGCCCATGTCGGCCAGGACGCCGGGCAGCTTCGTCGGATCCTGGGTCACCGACCAGGCCACCTCCGCCATGCCCTTCCAGGTGTCGGGATCGGCCATCGCGACGGTGCCGGCCACGGTGTTGATCAGACCGGTCGTGAGACCGACCTGGAAGTCGGTGTACAGGGTGAACGCATCGGCGAGCGCTCCGCCCACTTCCTCGCCAAGGATCGATTCCAGCTGCGGCCGCACCCATTGCTGCAGCGACGTGACCGCGTCGCCGATGGCTGTGGCGAGCTGCTCGAGAAGGCCGACCACACCCTTGACCTGGCGCTGGAAGTTCTCCAGCACCGTGCCGACGTCCCGGGCCACCTCGCGCAGGATGTCGTCCGCCTCACCGGTGAAGATGCCTTTCACCGTGTCCCACAAGCCGTCCAGAGAGATCCTGTCCAGCAGCCGGCGGATGGCATCCTGTGTCTCCTGCACATCGCCAGCGAACTCGTCGATCGACCTCCCGACTTCCGAGGCCAGGACCGACAAATCGGTCACCGCCTGCCCCAGCTTGTTCAGAGCCTCGCCGATACTCCCGCCTTCGGGGATTTTCTGCTGAGCCACAACACTTTTCGCCGATGCCATCGCATTGTCGAAGACCGACAGCCCCTGACCCAGGTTTCGCCACTGCGCGGCGGTGAGCCGCATCATCCCGGAATTGCCCGACGGCCAGGTCAGGGCTGCGCCCGCGAACATCCCGCCCGGCAGCGCATTCAGGAAGGGCACGATCACGTTCCATTTGGTCGGCGGTGGCACCATGCTGGAGTTGGGGCCTGTGGCGGCGTCGGCGGCGGTCGTCTGGCTCGGCTCGCTGCCCAGCCTGCCGGTCGGCCCCGATCCACCGACAGTCGAAACCGCGTCGGCATTGGCGTAGCTGTGGCCCGTCGCCTCGATCATGTAGCCGACGGATTTGAACGCGTTCGCGGCATCGGCCAACCCGTTCGCGAATTCCTGAGCCTGGTCACCGTACTTCAATCCGAATTCCAAGCCGGCCGGGTCGGTGCCCGAGGCGATCCCACTCGACACCACCGAACCGAGAGCATCCGACAGCATGCCCAACTGCGTTCCCAGTGACCGGATTTCACCGCCCGCCCGGATCAGCGCCTCCGGATCGACCTCGATCCGCACCCCTGACACACCGCCGGCTACTGCCACATCCGGCCGTTCTTCTCCACGGCATCGGCGTAGTTCCTGCGCGCCATCTCGGCGATGTCCTTGAGCTGCGACAGCGCCTTGTTCATCTGTTCGGCGCCATCCTCCCACTGCTGCTGCGCCTGCGCCTGGGAATCCGACGCCTCGCCGTGCCACGTCGCGCGTAACGCGGCCATGGTGCGGTCGACGTCCTCCAGGCACTCGGCGACGTCACGCTCGAACTCCCGCATGTGGTCGATGGCCGATTGCAGCTGCGGGAAACTCACCACCAGTTGTGTCATCGCGGCTGGGATCCCAGAACACGTGCGCCCTCCGGCTCCGGCTTCTGCGGCTCGACCGGCGCGGCAGACCCGGTCGGGTTGCCGGATTGCGCTGAGTCATCCGGCTTTTCGTCCTCTGATTCGTCCGGCTCGTCGCCGGCCTGCTGTGCCAGCTGGACGATCTGTTGCGCCAGTGCGGCGGCCTGCTGCGCCAGTCCGCCGGTCGCCTGCGCGGACTGTCCGGCGGCACCCTGCACCGCCTGGGCCGCCGTCGGGGCGAGCTGGCCGAATTGTGCCGCGGGTGCGCTCGTCGGCTCGGCCAGGTTCATCTGCTGGGCCAGGTCGGCGGCGCCGCGCTGACCGGATGCGGTGGCACCGTCGGCCTGAAAAGTGGCGTTCCCGACGCCGGCGCCGGCTCCGCCTGGGCTCGGGCTACCGCCCGCCGCGGGCCCGCTCGGCGCGCCGGGCTGCTGCATCGTCGAGCCGATGGCGCCTGCGGCCTGCTCGTCGGTCTTCGCGTACTCCTTACCGGCGACGGTCAGCAGTTGCGACATCGTCTGCAGACCCCGCACGACCTGTCCCGCCCCGGAGTGCCACTTGTCCCATTCGGTCTGGAACGCTGACGCCGCCCCGCCCTTCCAGCCGGAGCCGAGCAACTGGCCGACCTCCAGGTCCACGCCGGACAACCCGTCCTGCAGGCGCTGTCCGGCGTCTGCCAGACGCGCCGCCGCGGAGTTGAGCTCCGAGACGACCACTTCTACCGACTGCCCCATACAGCGAACCTCCATCCTTTCGGCGGTGGGTTTCGGCCCAGACGTCGATGGGTTCCGCGGCGGTGCGGCGACGCCGTGGGGCGCCGACGGGCAGCGGGCGCAGCTTCCCCGTCAGCAAACCTCCGGCCAGCCCACGTAGAGCCTATCGGCGGTGTGCGGGGCGCCGACGCACCAATTTGGCCGTGGGTGGAACCGGCCACCGCCGCGTCGCGTCTAAGGGCGGCCGGGCGGGTGCGGCGCGTGGAGGTCGAACCGGACGCCGATCATCCGGATGAGGAAACACACCCCGGCCGCGGTGAGCGCGGCCAGTGTGCCGCGGTGACCGAGGCTGTATGCGGCCGCGGCGCATCCCGCCCCGATCAGCGCGGGGATGGCGTACAGCTCGCTGCGCAGCACAGTCGGGATGCGGCCGATCATCACGTCGCGGATGGTGCCGCCGCCCACCGCGGTGATGGTTCCGACGATGATCGCCTGCAGGACACCGAACCCCATGGCCAGCGCCTTGTAGGCGCCCAGCACCGCGAACACGCTCAATCCCACCGCGTCGAGGACGGTGATCGGGATGGTGAGCCGTTCCAGCCGCCGGCTGAGGATGAATGCGACGAGGCCGCCGCCCGACGCCAGCGCGAGATAGCGCCAATCCAGGAAGGTGGCCGGCGGCAGGGCGTCGAGCAGCACGTCGCGGATCGCCCCGCCGCCCAGACCGGTGAACATGCCCAGCGTGATGACCCCGAAGATGTCGAGACGCTCGGCCCGCACCGCGGTCAACGCACCGTTGAGCGCGAAGGCGAAGGTGCCGACGAAGTCGAGCGCCAACAGCAGCGGTGTGTCCGTCGGCATGAGAAGAGGTATACCCCCCGCTACGCTCGGCGCGTGCTCATCGCGATCGAGGGTGTCGACGGCGCAGGCAAGCGGACACTGACCAACGGCCTGCGCGCCGCCTTCGAGTCCGGCGGCCGGTCGGTCGCCAACCTGGCGTTCCCGCGCTATCACCGGTCGGTGACCGCCGACCTCGCCGCCGAGGCGCTGCACGGCGGCCACGGTGACCTGGCCGAATCGGTGTATGCGATGGCGGTGCTGTCAGCGTCAGCAGTACACCGAGCGCCACCGCCCTCAAACCGTGCTTCATGTCAGTACCGGTAGTGGTCCGGCTTGTACGGGCCCTCGACGTCGACGTTGATGTACTCCGCCTGCTCCTTGGTGAGCTTGGTGAGCGTCCCGCCGAGCGCCTCGACGTGGATGCGCGCAACCTTCTCGTCGAGGTGCTTGGCCAGCCGGTACACGGCGTTGTCGTACTCGTCGTTCTTGGTCCACAGCTCGATCTGGGCGTCGCCGCCGGCGTCGAGGATCATGTTGGCCGGTTCGTTCGGCCCAAAGCTCGTCGAGGACAACTTCACCGAGGAACCAGGGCAGCGACCGGCGGTGCAGAAGGTGCTCGAACCGGCGCTGCCGCCGGGGCCGTTCCGCACCGGCGTGGACCTCAACATGATCTTCGGGGCCAGCCAGGCCAGCACCCGGGTGTTCCTCGACGAGCAGCACAACACCGTGGTGCTGCAGTCCTACCGCATGGAATCTCTGCGCTAGGACGTGTGCTGCCTGTTGGTGGCACGGCTTAAGCTCACCGGCGTGCTCATCGTCATCGAAGGAGTCGACGGAGCGGGCAAGCGCACGCTCACCGAAGGACTGCGTGCCGGATTCGAAGCCGACGGGCGGTCGGTGGCCAGCCTGGCGTTCCCGCGCTACGGGGTGTCGGTACACGCGGACCTGGCCGCCGAGGCGCTGCACGGCGGCCACGGCGATCTGGCCGACTCCGTGTACGGCATGGCCGTGCTGTTCGCGATGGACCGGGCCGGCGCCCGCGACGACATCGACCGGCTGCGCGCCGACCATGACGTCGTCATCCTCGACCGCTACGTGGCATCCAACGCCGCCTACAGCGCCGCGCGGCTGCACCAGGACATTGACGGCGACGTGGTGGCCTGGGTCCGGGAACTCGAGTACGCGCGGCTGCGACTGCCCACCCCGGACTGGCAGGTGCTGCTCGACGTTCCGACCGAGCTGGCCGCCCAGCGCGCGGTGAACCGCGCCGCGCAGGACGCCGACCGAGCCCGCGACGCCTACGAACGCGACGACGGTCTGCAGCGCCGCACCGGCGCGGTCTACGCGCAGCTCGCCGCCGCGAACTGGGGCGGCCGCTGGCAGGTGGTGCCGCCCGACGTCGCCGCAGGTGAGTTGGCCCGCCATCTGACGGTCGAGGCGTTCTAAGCGCACAAGTGGTTGTGAACCCAGGCGAAGAGGACGGTGGTCTGGGCGCCCAAAGGTTTCCACGCGCGCGGTGCTGACTGTAGCTTCTGCTTCGCGCGCGTGCGCCCGGCTGAACGCCGGGCGCACGCGGACGTCCGCCGGCCTCAGTGGTCGGTTGGGATCAGACCTGGAGGCGCGAGCTTGGTCATGAACACCGCGAGCGGGTTTGGGCGCCGCTCGTTGTCTTCAGCCCGCTCCTTGAGCCCAACAGCTTCCTTGATCAGAGTGCCCCCGATGAAGCGGAACGGCTCGGGTGGGACCCCGCGCGGGGGTTCCCGGACCAGTCCGCAAGACGACCATTCATCATCTCGGTCCAGCGCCATCGATGCCAGGATCTTGCCTCCGAGCACGCTGGGGCCGACACCGTTGCCCGAGTAGCCCAAACCGGCCACAATGTCTGGGCGCCCGAGCCGGGAGAAGAAGGGTAACCCGTCCATTGATCGGTCCACGGGACCTGACCACGACGCGGTGATAGGTACGTGGGCCATCTCCGGGTAGAAGCGCAACATCGAGTTCCGAACCCAGTCCGCACGACGTGACGGGCCTTCGTACTTGGTGCCGACGCTGTTGCCGGGGCGCAGAGTTCCGCCTGCTTTTCCGAACGCCAACCGTCCGTCGGGAGTGACGTGGTAGTAGTGCACAAGCAGACGCGAATCGGAGATGAGCAGGCCAGGTTCGATGCCAATGCGTTCGATGAGCTCTGGCACCGGATCGGTGATGAACATATCGCCCCCGAGCGTGAGAAAGCGCCCCTTCAGCTCTGGCAGCATCCCGGACCACGCGTTGAGCGCCATGACCACGCGGCCGGCGGTGACGCTACCGCGTGCCGTCCGCACCACGGGAGTCTCTGCTCTGTCGAGCTGCGTCATCGGGCTGTACTCGTGGATCCGCACGCCCTTCTCAAGGGCGACCAAACGGAGTGCTCGAGCGACCGCGGCTGGTTGGACTGAGGCCAAACCAGACTCGAATACGCCATCGACATTGCTTTTCGACCCTGTTCGTCTAGCAACGTCTGCAGGGGTGAGCTGTTCGAACAGTTTGACGCCGTGACTCTCCAGTCGGTCGACGGTAGCCCGCCACATGCCTAGCTGGGATCGGTTGCTTGCCGTCCAGATCCACCCATGTTGCCGAAACCCGACATCCGTCCCACTCGCTTCGCACACCTCACCGATCTCCGTGATGGCATCGGTCGATGCTTGTGCTATCCGTAGCGCTTGCGCTGTGCCGCAGAGGTTCTCAAGGAGCAGAAAGTGGTGCCACATCGTCATGGCGAATCCGCCGTTTCGGCCGCTTGCTCCGCTGCCGCAAACCTCGCGTTCCAGCAACACGACATCTGCGTCAGGCGCGTGCTTCTTGATGTTCAGTGCGGTCCACAGGCCGGTGAAACCTCCGCCGACAATGCATACGTCAGCCCGGGTGTTGGCTTCGAGGGCGGGGGTGCGGCCGTCGTCGCGTACTGCGTCATTGAGCCACCAACATGCGCGGAATGCCTCACGACCGTTCACGATGTGGAACCCCTCTGGGTCAGAGTTGTAGTGGTACTGATGAGAATTAATGGGATGCAACCGTGTTGGGCCCTCTGCCCACTCATCGATGTCGTTGTGGACATAGTGTTGATTCCTTTCGATGGCGACGAGGCGATCCACGCCTCGTCGCAGTTGAGTCGATGGCCTCCCTTGTGGCAGGGATGTTTTCCATCAGCCCGAACTGTGTTATGGGCAAGAGGATTTCGTACAGTCAAGGACTGTCAGTTGCTGGATCGCAACGGCTTCGCGATTGCGGTCACGCTGTGGCGAAGATCCTGATGTACGCCTTCTGCAGCGGCTCTTCGATCTCCCACTCACCGTTGAAGCCCTTGGGAAGGACGAACATCGTTCCGGGTTCCAGTCTCAGGCTGTCGCAGTCTGTCTCATGCAGCCATCCCTGGCCCGATTGAATATGGACGAACTCGTCGGGGCCCTCGCTGTGGATGGTGAAACGGCCAGGCGTGACCTCCCACAACCCATACTCGTAGCTTTGGTCTCGACTGACCACGTTGATCCGGCATACAGGAGCGCCAGAGGTAACCCTGTGCTCGGCGACCGGCTCCCAATCGGACCATTCCGGATGTGCTGTTGTCATGCTGTGCTCCTCGCGGTCGCTGTGGAAGTGGTACTTCGCGGCCGCGCGATACCTCTGAATCGCCGCGCAGTTCGTGATCAGCCGGCAGCGCTGGACGGTACCGTGCCGGCCCGGGAAGTCGTTTCACACGCTATGGCGTGGGTCACCCGTTTGCTATTGAGCGGTCGTATGAAGATCGTGGCCAATTCATACACGTGCACAGGGGTCAGGGCCGACTGGTTGGTGGCCAAACCGGCCGAGGCTAACCCGGTCGACCGCTGCCTCGACGCCGTGCATTGTGCTTTAGTATGAATTCGCCCTGAGATTTGAATCAGCTGCTAATGGTTGCCCACCCTACATCTGCCATAGCCTCGCGCTCGTCAACCCTTCATCTCCTCGTGAGTGACCTGCATTGGGGCGCATGCCGTGCAACTGCTCCGGATCGCGAAATCGTCATGACCCGCGTTCAATTCATCGGACTCGGTGCCATGGGCACTCCTATGGTGAAACAGTTGGCAGAGCGGGGGATTTCCCTATTCCTGTCGGACATCGACGGACGCCGCGCACGCGCGCTCGCGCTCGAGATCAACGCCGACTATGTCGCCGACGCCGGCACGTCCTCGCGCGTAGATTTCGTCATCTTGATGCTGCCGAACAGCGAGATCGTCGAGACCGTGCTGGGAAGCACGGATGATCCTGGATCGTTGTTGGGTAGCTTGCGGCCCGGCGCCACCATCATCGACATGGGCTCGTCCTCCCCGGAATCATCGCGTCAGATCGCGCAACGGGCAGCTCAGTCAGGGATCGAGTTCATTGATGCCCCGGTGTCAGGCGGCGTAGCGCGTGCAGCTGTTGGTGAATTGACAATCATGGTCGGGTCTAGAGACCAGCAGTCATTCGAGCGGGTGCTACCCATTCTCTCGGTGATGGGCTCCGCGGTCACCCGCGTGGGTTCGGTCGGTGCTGGACATGCCCTGAAAGCCTTGAACAATTTGCTCTCGGTGATCGGGTTGATCGGTGGTCTGGAAGTCATCGCGGTAGGTCAGAAGTTCGGAGTCGATCCGACCATCATGCTCGATGTCATCAACAGATCGACCGGGCGAAATCATGCGACGGAAGTCAAGATCGGTCCTGAAGTTCTCCAGCGTCGCTGGGGAGTCGGCTTCTCGCTTGCCCTCACCGTCAAGGACGTCACCACGGCGCAGAATCTGGGCCGATCGGCGCAGATGCAGACGCCGCTGTCCGACGCCGCAGTACGGATCGCGACCGACGCCCTCGATTACCTCGCCGGGACCTCCCCGGATCAGTCACAGATTGCCGAGTACATCGAGGCGGTCAACAAGATCATGTTCCATCCATGAGCAAATTCCAGTTAACTTAAGGAGTCCAATGAACGTGGAACAATTCAACAGGGGCATGCAGATCCGCAAAGCGGTGCTCGGCGACGCGTACGTCGAAAAGTCGCTGGCCGGCGCGACCGAGTTCTCCAAGCCGATGCAGGAACTGGTCACCACGTACTGTTGGGGTGACGTGTGGAACCGGCCCGGTCTCGAACGTAAGCAGCGGAGTCTGATCAATCTCGCGATGCTCACGGCTCTCAACAGGTCGCATGAACTCGGTGTGCACGTCCGAGGCGCGATCAACAATGGCCTGACGAAAGACGAGATCCAGGAGGTTCTCCTGCAAACGGCTATCTACTGTGGTGTTCCCGCCGCCCTGGAGAGTTTTCGGGTCGCGAACGCCGTTCTTGCGGCGATGGACTCCGAATGAGCTAACGTTGTCGGGCTTAGATCCAACCGCCGATCGAGGTCGGGGTAGGTCGGGAACCTAGTCTGAAGACTAAGTGCAGGGCGCCACGGGGCGCCCTGCACTTCGTTGTTGTACCGTCTCCGCCCACAGAGGGCAGCTGGAAGGGTGTGAATCACCCATACAAGTGGATCCAGCTGTTGCTCGGCTGCGGGCTCGGCGCAGCATGACGGCCCCTCAGTGTTCAGGTGAGGTTGATCAGAAGTGCGTAGGGGGCTGCAGAAGGTGGCAGTGGCTATCGACAATCGGCAGTGCCGCAATGCTGACCCGGTCGCCGCTTCAATCAGTTGTCAATCACCGCAAAAACTTTCGCATGTTTATACGGTAGTTCAATGGGCGTATCGCCTGCACACCCCTAGCGTGGGCCACATCACTAACCCTTCCCAAGGAGATCTGTGTCCGCCTTCGATGTGATCGACGACGCGCCCGTCACGCGTTTCCACCGCAAGCTCCTGTTCGCCTGTTGCGGCGGGCCCTTCCTTGACGGCTATATATTGAGCCTCATCGGCGTCGCGATGGTCGGCATCATCAAGGACATCCCTGCCACTTCGTCCGAGTTGGGCATGGTTGGAGCGGCGTCTCTGGTCGGAATGTTTTTCGGGGCAACTCTTTTTGGAGCGCTGACCGATAAGATCGGCCGCGAGAAGATGTACGCGCTCGACTTGGCTGTGCTGGTGGTCGCGTGTGGCCTCACAGCGCTGGTGGATTCGATCTGGCAACTTATCGTTCTGCGGTTCATCATTGGTCTGGCGATCGGAGCCGACTACCCGATCGCGACTTCGCTTCTTACCGAATTCACCCCGAAGAAGCGGCGTGGATTCATGATTGGCGTTTCCGCCTTGGCGTGGGCGCTGGGCGCGATGACTGCGTTCCTGGTCGGGTTCATCCTGGTCGCGGCAACTGACGAGCACCCATGGCGTGTCATGTTGGCCAGCGGGGCAGTACTGGGTGTGATTGTGGTGTTGATGCGCAGGGGGATTCCGGAATCACCGCGTTGGTTGGCGAGCAAAGGCCGATTCGAGGAGGCTCGTTCCGTTGTCGAGCAGGTCTACGGGCGTGAAGCGGCGTCCCGGATTGACCTGACGCCGGCAGAGGAGAACAAAAGCTCCTTCTGGGAGAGTCTCCCGCTGGTGGTCCGGGACGGAAACTGGAAACGCACGGTCATGTGTTCTGTGCTGTACCTGGCTCAGGTCACGCCGCTCTACGCGATCTACACCTTCGGTGGCGTGATACTCGCCGCGACTGGTGTTTCCGGCGGTGGCTCCGAGATTCTGGGCGAGTTGTTGTTCGCAATTCTGTTCGCCCTCGGCGTCTTGCCTGCCCTGCGGCTTGTCGAGACGTGGGGACGTCGACCGATGACACTGGTGCCATTCGCGCTGATGGCGTTGTCACTTGGTGGATTGGCAGTGTGGGTAGATGCGCCGGGGTGGTTCGTCATCACCGCATTCCTCTTCTACGCCGTCACCTCCGGCGGCCCGCAGATCATGGAATGGGTCTACCCGAACGAGCTTTTCCCGACGGAAGTCAGGGCGACCGCGGTCGGTATTGCGGTCGGTGTCAGCCGTATCGGTGCCGCTGTCGGTACCTATATGGTTCCGATCGGCATTGAATCCATCGGCGTGAACGCCACCATGGCGATCGCGGCGGGCCTGACTTTGTTCGGCTTCCTGGTCTGCTTCGCGTGGGCTCCCGAGACCAAGGGCCGCTCGCTCGCGGAAACCTCCGCATCGGACGGCGTGAGTCGCAAAAGGCCTACAGCAACGTCGCTGCCGGAGTAGGGCATTAGAAAGTCGATCCGAGGGGGTGGAGAAGGTCTCAAGCCGTTGGTGGCGCGAGGCCTTCTCCCCCGAGCCGGGTTCGAAGCATCTACAGCAGTCATCTCAGAGCGGAGTCACCCATTATGCTGTCGCAACTGAACAACTGGATTGATGGCAAATCGGTTGCCCCTCGGGCGGGTAACTACGTGACCGGCATTGACCCGGCGACGGGCCGCGACACTGTCGATATCGCGGCTAGTGACGCATCGGACGTAGATGGTGCGGTCCAGGCGGCGAAGCGTGCTGCCGATGCCTGGCGTCGGTACCCGTCGGCGGATAGATTGCGGGTGCTCAACAGGATCGCTCACGAGATCCGGCGGCATGCCGACGAACTGGCAACCCTGGAGATCCAGGAAACGGGCAAGCCGAAGAAGACCGCGCTGACCGAGATCGAGAACTCCGCAGCGTACTTCGAGTTCTATGCCGGGCTCGTGAACGTGCCGGTGGGTGAAGTCCTCGACGTGGACCCTGATCAACACGTCTTCACCACACGGGAGCCGTTCGGTGTGGTCGGCGTCATCACGCCGTGGAACGTCCCGTTGAATCAAGCAGCTCGGGCCACAGCCCCCGCCTTGGCAACCGGAAATGTTGTCGTCGTCAAACCTGCCGAGACGACCTCGCAGACAACGGTTTTCCTTGCCAAACTGGCGACGCAGGCCGGTCTCCCTGACGGTGTTTTCAACGTGGTGCTCGGTGCAGGCTCGGTGGGCGCGGCCATTGTCGGCCATTGTGATGTTCGGAAGGTCGCGTTCACAGGGTCCGTACGGACCGGTAAAGCGATCGGTATGGTTGCGGCCGAGCGAATAATCCCGTTGACCCTCGAACTTGGTGGGAAATCTGCGAACATCGTCTTTGCCGACGCAGATCTGGACTTTGCGGCGTCGGAAACCGTGCGGGCGTTCACCAGTAATGCAGGTCAGGTCTGCTCGGCAGGTACTCGTCTGCTCGTCGAAGCTTCGATCCATGACGAGTTCGTCACTCGCGTCACCGAACGAGCCGCGGCATTGCGGGAAGGCGTCGAAGTGGGCCCGCTGATCACCAGAACCCAGTACGAGCAGGTGCAGCGCTATTTCGAAGTGGCCCGAATCGAAGGGGCACGACCGACGTTAGGGGGGTCGGTCAGCCAGAATCCTGCTCTGGCGGGTGGATTCTTCGTTCAGCCCACGATCTATCCCGGAGTCTCGAAGGACATGCGAATAGCCCGTGAGGAGATCTTCGGCCCGGTACTTGTCACGCTGCCGTTCGAGCACGAGCGCGATGCCATCGGGCTGGCAAATGATTCCGATTTCGGGTTGGTGGCCGGAGTGTTCACCCGCGACATCGGTCGCGCCCTTCGGGTGGCGAGCGCAATCGAAGCCGGCCAGGTTTTCGTCAACTCCTGGTCGACGGGCGCGGTACAAACCCCATTCGGGGGACACAAGAACAGCGGATACGGGCGCGAGAAGGGCCTGGAAGCAATGCTGCACTACACCCAGACGAAGTCGACAGTCGTCGTCTACTAACAGTGGCGACGTCGGGCGGGCCCGCGGATGCTACGCGTCTGCGCGCCCGACACCGGGTGCCTGATACTTGGGATTGAGCAGCATCCACGCCTGATACGCGATCCACAGGCTGGCGATATCGGCCGTGCGGGACAGATCCACCCCGATGAGGTCTTGAATGCTCTTCAACCGATATGCGACCGTCTGACGGTGCACAGCGAGTTCACCTGCGGTGTCGGCCCATCGCCGGTCGTTTCGTAAGAAGGTGAATAGTGTTTCCCGTAGCTCATCAGTACGCGGATCACTTTTCGTCAACGGGCCGAGAACACCATTCACAATGCTGGATGCCTCGCGATGCGATCGGGCCAGCACGGATATCGTCGTCCCCTCGTACTCAGCCCAATTCTGCAGGCCGTGATTCGCGGTCAGGACTCGAGTGGCCTCGTCTGACGCCGACCGCGTGTCGACGTAGTCGAAAAAGGTCGAGGACACTCCGACCGAGACCCCCAGCATCTCGATGAGACCACGGAAGTCGGGGATTGCCTCAACTGGGATCAAGGCGAGTTCCGTCGAACGCCCTGTTCCCACGAGCGCGGGTATGCGCTTTATCGCGACAGCGCGTGCTACGACGGCGGCAGCATCTCGGGGAAATGCAGCCACCACGAAGTCTGTGCTCTGGTTCTGCACTCCCAGAAAACGTGACGCCTGGAGACCGACTTGCCCGCCGAATCCATTGAGCAATGCCGACATCAACTTGGCCGATGCCTCTTGTCGATTGCCGGCGCGGTCGAGCATTCTGTCGACGAGGACTTCGAGGATTTTGAGCAGACTCGTCAGGATCAGACTTTCGAGCTCCTCACCGGGGTGTTCCCGCAGCAGCAGGGTGGCCGGCTGGAGTCCGTTGAGTGGATAGCTGCGTTGCCGCACGGCTGAGGCTGCCGAGGGCTGTTGGGAAGTACTTGATGACAAAATTTCCAACTGCGTCGTGGCGTCCAGGATCTGCAGTTCGACGCGCAGCAGCACCGCTGCCTTGTCCAAGAATGCCGATGCGTCATCGCCGGTGGACGCCGCCAGGTGGTAGAGCTTGCCCAATTTTGATACTTCTTCAATTCGCGAAGAGCTGTTGGCACTGGCAACATGGCGGGCGATTGCGGAGAAGAACCCGGTGGCGGGCGATATCAGGATCGGGAATGAACGGTCGTTTCCGGCCTGAAGCATCTCCGGGGAAATTGGCGGCAGCATCGCTTGATCGCCGAGTATCACACCCGCCAGCCCGGCGTCGTCCAGTCGCTGGATGAACTGCACCTGTGCGTCCGGGGAAGTGGGTATGGAGACTCCAACGGTCATCAAGATCTCCCCGGGCCCCAGCGATTCCGTCGGTTCGGCCAACTCACAGACGTGTGCCCACAGCACAGTTCTGTCGAGTCCGCCAGATCCGGCGAGGACGCGGAGTCCGAGGCTCGCAGTGGACACGATGTCCGCTACCGTCGTCGTTGTCTCGATCACGCGACTCCCTCGTCTGCGGCGCGAGCGGCCTGTGGAAATCGGTATAGGTCGATGATAGAACCCGATCGACACGGGTGTCGGTGCAGGTCGGGGAGTCGTCCGCGTAGCGTTGTCGGGCGCCCGGTCACCCGACAACACTCGCGGATTGGTATGCGCAATCAGTCCAGCGCGTAGTTCTCCAGGAGGCGACGGCCGATAATCATGCGCTGGATGTCCGCCGTTCCCTCGCCGATCAACAGCATCGGTGCCTCCCGATACAGTCGTTCGATCTCGTACTCCTTGCTGTAGCCGTATCCGCCATGAATGCGGAACGATTCTTCGACGACATCACGGCAGAACTCCGAGGCGAGATACTTGGCCATACCTGACTCCAGATCGTTCCGGTGTCCGGCATCCTTCTTGCGAGCGGCCTTGACAACCATGCTGTGGGCGGTTTCCACCTTGGTGCCCATATCGGCCAACCGGAACAGCACGGCCTGATGGTCGGCGATGCGTTTGCCGAAGGTTTCGCGCTGTTGCGCGTATGTGATGCCAAGTTCAAAAGCGCGGTTGGCGACTCCCACAGCCCGGGCGGCGACATTCACGCGGCCGACCTCGACTCCGTCCATCATCTGATAGAACCCGCGTCCGGGGGCGCCGCCGAGGATCTGGTCGGCGGAGATGGGGTGATTGTCGAAGATCAGTTCGGTGGTGTCGACTCCCTTATAGCCCATCTTGTCGATTTTCCCGGGGACGGCCAAGCCCGGGGCCACCTCGCCGAACCCGGGCTCCTTGTCGACCAGGAACGTGGTCATGTTCTTGTATGGAGTTGCCGCGTTCTCGTCTGTTTTCACCAGTGTCGCAACGAGATTGGAACTCGCACCGTTGGTGAGCCACATCTTCTGGCCGCTGATCGTGTAGTTCCCGTCGGCGAGTCGGGTCGCTTTGGTGCGGATTGCGGCGACATCAGAGCCGAGCCCGGGCTCGGACAGCGAAAACGCCGCTCGAGTCGTACCTGTGGCCATGGACGGCAGGTACCGCAGTTTCTGGGCATCGGTGCCGTGGTGCTCGATCATGTGCGCCACGATGAAGTGCGTATTGATCACCCCGGACACGCTCATCCAGCCGCGGGCGATCTCTTCGACCACGAGTGCGTAGGTCAGCAGGGATTCGCCGAGGCCACCGTACTGTTCGGGAATGGTGAGTCCGAAAACTCCGAGGTCCTTGAGGCCTTCGACGATATCTGTCGGGTACTCGTCCCGGTGCTCCAATTCTGTTGCAAAGGGCAGGATTTCTTTGTCTACGAACGTGCGTACGGTCTGCAGGATCTCCTGCTGAACGTCGGAAAGACCATCTGTTTCCATTAGGCGGCGGCTCATCGAGACTCCTCGGGACGTCGGCGGACTGGCCGTGGGCGGAACGCGGGCAAATGGCGCCGGACCGCATGACCGCACGACCGGTCAGTGGCGGGCGTGCTGCAGGTACGGTAGCACATTTGGCAGGCCAAATGTGCGCGGCGGTGTCGGGACCCGGTCCCGCCGGCTCGGCGGCGATGGCCAAGACCGTCGGCGATGCGACATGCGGAATCGTCAGCCGTTGCGGCGGAGGCTGATCCGATAGGAATACTGCTCCGGGAGGAAATGGCTGATGGCGAGCTCGACAGGCTCAGCGCCGTCGTCCATGTACAGCCGGTCGATGCGCAGAAGGCTGTGGTTCACCTCGCAGCCGAGGCGTTCGGCTTCGGCACTCCGTGCTCCCTCGGCGGTGATCGATTGGCGAGCTTGGCCGATGGGTAGTCCCAGCTGTCGGTCGATGAGACCGATGATGGTGAAGTTGCTCTGGGTGCCTGTTGCCGCCAGCTCCTGGACTCCGAGAAGAGCCTTGCCGACATTGGGTGGCAGAAAGACCTTGGTTACGCAGAAGCGGACATGGTCGTGGAGACGGGCAAATTCGATGTAGTACACGACATCACTCGAGAGCCGGAGGCGATCTGCGGCAATCATGTCGACGCGGCGTGCGAGAGGGGTGAGGATCTCCATCTGGGTGTCTTCGGAGAGGCCCATGAGGTCATCGACGGATCCCACCTGGCGGACGTATCCGTCACGGCGGGGGCTGTGGGCGAAGGTTCCCCGCCTGGGGGTCCGAACGACGAGGTCATCGGCAACGAGGTCCTGGAAAGCGCGGCGAATGGTCTGCCGGCTGACGCCGTATTGTTCGGCGAGCTGTGCTTCGGTAGGAAGCCGCCGACCGTCCTCGAACTCACCCCGCTGGATTCGGACCTTGAGCTCGCGGGCGATGGTCTGGTAGCCGGCTTCGGGCCTACTGGCCACCTGAGTTCCCCGTCCGGTGCTTGGTCCGATCGGCGCGCGGCATTCGCAAAACGATCTGGTTGCTGGCAGAGCGCGCGCACAACGGTCGTATTTGTTCGGCCATAAAGTGTAATCGTACACGCAGGTGTGGGCGCCGATGGGTCGCTCGCCTGTTCGCTGCGCTGCTGCGCGTCGTGTCCGGGCCGAAAGGGTTTGACGAACCGGGCCTATGGGGCCTACTGTGTCCGGAGTTATTTGGCCGCACAAATATTCAAATGGCGGAAACGCTGCAGTTTGCGACTGGCCACACCGGTTGGACGAGCGCTGCCGGTCAAGAACCGGACCCGCGGCTGCAGGGGCGCCGCTGTCCATCTTCATAACCCAATTTTTGCTGATTCGGAGTTGACCTTGGCTGGTAATGCATTTGGTGAAGCAGGCTTTCGTGCGCTCGACGGTGTGCGTGTCATCGATTTCACGCAGGCGCTCTCTGGACCGTACTGCACCATGATGCTGGCCGATCTCGGCGCCGACGTGATCAAGGTAGAGAGACCAGATGGCGGGGACGACGCGCGTCACTGGGGCCCTCCGTTCCTCGGTGCCGACGCCGCGTACTTCATGTCCGTCAACCGCAACAAGCGCAGTGCCACATTCGATCTCAAGGACGCTGGCGATGTCGATGTCGTACGGCGACTGTGCGCTTCAGCCGACGTAGTGGTCGAGAATTGGCGTCCGGGTACCGCCGAACGGATCGGTCTCGGGGCAGAGACCTTGCGGGCCTTGAACCCTCGGCTGATCGTTTGTTCCATTAGTGGCTTTGGACAGGACCGAGGAACTCGCTCCGGCTATGACCAGATAGTCCAGGGCACCTCCGGCGTCATGTCTTTGACGGGTCCCAAGGGCCAGCCGACAAAGTGGGGTGTACCTGTCGGAGATATCGCGGCAGGGATGTTCGCCGCCACCGCCGTCATCGCAGCACTGCACCGTCGCCACAGCACCGGTACCGGCGCCGCGATTGATATCGCCATGCAGGATTGTCTGGTGTCCATGCTGACGCACCAGGCCACTCGCTACCTGGCCACGGGGTCCTTGCCTCCCAACGACGGAAACGGGCACTCGACGATCGCTCCTTACGGCCTGTTCGCGACCTCCGACGGCTTCGTCAACATATGCGTGGGCAACAACTCCCAGTTCCAGCGGATGTGTGATGTCCTCGGATTCGAGGAACTCGCGCGTGATCCACGGTACGAGACGAACCCACTCAGGTTGGAGAATCGCGAAAGTCTCTTGTCAGACTTGACGAGGCGGCTTCAGGGCTTCAGTACCCATCAAGTGATCACCGCGCTCGAGTCATGCGGAGTCCCGGTCGGCCCTGTGCGCAGTCTCGATCAGGTGTTCTCAGACGAAGATGTGCTGGCCCGCAACATGGTGGCCGTCGTATCGCGGGAAGACACCGGCGAGATCAGATTGCCCAATGGGCCGTGGCGATTCGATGGGGAGTCGATCCTTCCGCGGACCGCTCCACCGACTCTGGGGCAGCACACTGCCGAAGTACGGGCTGAGATCGACCGCTGCAGTCCTGCAACTACCGATTGAGCGGGTCCGGTTCTCGATCGATACGCCGGGGCCGAGGTTCGCTGTCGCCATCAAATCCTAGAAATGAGTGCAGATGTCAAACGTCTCGACGGCTCCGCTTGCCGGACTACGCATCGTTGAAGTTTCGAGCTTTGTGGCCACCCCGCTGTGTGGACTGACGCTGTCTGAGTTGGGTGCCGAAGTGATCAGGGTGGACCCCCTCGGCGGCGCTGCTGACTACCAGCGCTGGCCAGTCGCGGAGACGGGGCGCTCCATCTACTGGACAGGCCTGAACAAGGGCAAGCGGTCCGTTGCCTGTGATCTACGTAGCGAAGAGGGCCAACTGCTTGTGCAGAACCTGGTCGCGGCATCCGGCGAGCGCGGCGGAATTCTGGTGACCAACTCCACGGGCCGTCCATGGCTGAGCCACGATGCCCTAGCAGCCATTCGGCCCGACGTCATCACCGTAGAGGTTTTGGGCAACCGGGACGGATCGGCGGCGGTGGACTACACGGTCAACGCCGGACTCGGATTCCCCGCTGTGACTGGGTCGGGTGGCAGCAGTGTGGTTCACAACCATGTGCTACCGGCGTGGGATGTGGCGTGTGGGTTGTACGCCGCGTTGGCTGTAACCGCTGCGGTGCGCCGTCGCGAACGTACGGGTTCAGGAGCGCGCGTCACGCTTCCCCTCGACGACGTGGCCCTAGCAGTCAGCAGCACTCTCGGCTATCTGACGGAAGTCCAGATCAACGGTAGTCAACGGGAACGCGACGGCAACTACCTTTATGGCACATTCGGCTCTGATTTCCTCACCAGAGACGGGGAGCGGGTCATGATCGTCGCACTCACCGCTCGGCACTTTCGTGATCTCGTCGCAGTAACAGGGACTTCGGAAGTCATTGATGCAGTGCAGGAAGCGTTGCGAGCAGACTTTTCGACGGAATCCGATCGTTTCAGGCACCGGCAACTGCTCACCGCGCTGTTCACCCCGTGGTTCGCGGAACGCTCCATGGCGGAGGTCCTCGACCTGCTGGCCGGCACCTCCGTCTTGCATCGTCGCTACCGGACGTTCACAGAAGTCGCCGGATCAGCGGATGTACACGACAACCCACTTTTCTCGCCGCTTGCTCAGCCTGACGTTGGAACTTTCCTCGCAGCAGGTCATCCGGCCTGTTTCGACGGAGAACACTTCCGCTCCGGACCCGCGAGTTCCGTTGGGGCTGACACTGACGAGGTCGTGCGGCAACTGCTTCTGAATCCGAGCGCTGACTAGCGCTAGTCATTACTCGACATCCAGGTTCCGACAACCACTGTGAAAGATGAGATGACCGCGGCACGATCCCCGTCCCTGGCTCGCTACGTCGATCGATGGGCTCCCGACCCTGTCACGGCTGAGGACGATCTCGCTCCGACTTTTGCCAATCGTCTTGCTGCCACCCTCGACATAGACCATCTTTTCAACGCGGGCGACCAGTTGCCTTTGTTATGGCACTGGGTCTACTTCACCGAATGGGCGTCCGCATCATCGTTGGGCGATGATGGGCATCCTCGATCCGGTGCATTTCTGCCGCCCATACCCAACCGTCGACGCATGTTCGGCGGCGGGCGCGTTGCGGTCTCCATGCCACTCGTCCTCGGAACACCTACGGTTCGGCAGTCCAGCATCGCTGCCGTGACCCCGCGACTCGGTCGTTCTGGAGAGTTGCTCTTCGTGACGGTGCGGCACCAGTACATACAGAACGGTACGACCGCGGTGGTCGAAGAACAGGACATCGTCTACCGCAGCGACGCCGGCGCGGCGAGCAACCACAGCCGCTGCTCCGTCCCTCTCGGTGAATCCGCCGGCGAATGGTCGATTCGGCCGGTCACCAATGCGCCGTTGTTGTTTCAGTTCAGTGCGCTAACTGCCAACGCACACAGGATTCATTACGATGCGCCATATGCGACGACCGTCGAAGGCTATCCTGGGCTGGTTGTCCATGGTCCGTTGCTCGCCATCTATATGGCCGAGGTCCCGCGACGCCACCTAGGTGGCGAGACCATCAAACACTTCGAGTTCAAACTGACCAGGGCGGTCTTCGTCGAGGATCCGATCGACGTGCAGGGCACCCGAGAGGGTGACGACATCACGCTTGGCGTTGTCGGTGGAGGTAACGCGGTGCACGCATCAGCGCGGGCGGTACTGGCATGACGGCGTACACGGCCTCAGCACTGAGTCAGGCGCGCACCTTTCTTTTTGTACCGGCGAATCGGTCCGATCGGTTTTCGAAAGCTGTTGCCAGCCAAGCGGACGTTGTCATTCTCGACCTCGAGGATTCTGTGCCGGAAAGTGAGAAACTCATTGCCCGCGAGCATGCGCGAACTTGGCTTGCGGCAGGCAACGCCGCTGTTGTGCGCGTCAACGCGGCCGGAACGAAGTGGCATGAAGACGATATCCGTATGGTCGCCAGCAGCTCTGCGGCCCTGATGCTGCCGAAGGCGGATGACGTCGGGGCGATTGAGAGCTTCGCTGAAATCGGTCCGCAGTCTCCGATCATCCCGTTGATCGAGACACCTACGGGCATTCTGTCTGCGTTATCCCTCTGTGGGGCGACAGCGGTGGCCCGGGTGGCGTTGGGGCACATCGATTTGGCAGCCGAGCTCGGAGTGAATCCGGATGATCGGGAAGCATTGCTTTTCGCGCGCTCGACGCTGGTCGCAGCATCCGCGGCGGCGAACTTAGCGCCACCAATCGACGGCGTGACGACGTCCTGGTCGGATGCCGCGCGGCTCGCCGATGATGCCGGGTACGCGAAGAAGTTGGGAATGGGCGCGAAGCTATGCATACACCCAGCGCAGGTGATGCCGGTGGCTACGGCACTAGCCCCTTCTCGTGATGAAGTCGCTTGGGCGAGACGGGTGGTCGGGGCGGTCTCTGAGGATCGTGGTGCGGTCGCCATCGACGGGGCTATGGTTGATCTACCGGTGGTGAACAGAGCACGCCGAATCCTGGCCGAGCTACCTCGATGCTGAGAACTCGGACGCGGATCAAAGCAGCAGTGACACAGATTCTTTCATGAACGCACCAACCGCGGCGACTTGTTGTCGACGTGTCGCCGTTCCTTCAGCTCAACCACATTCCGACTTGCAGGAGCATGTCAAATGGCGTTCGTGAAGCTCTTGGTGGCCAATCGTGGCGAGATCGCGATCCGTGCGTTCCGCGCGGCGACCGAGATGGGCATTTCCACGGTGGCGGTGTATCCGTTCGAGGATCGCAATTCGCTGCACCGGCTCAAGGCCGACGAGTCGTACCAGATCGGTCAGGCCGGTCATCCGGTGCGCGCCTACCTGTCGGTCGAGGAGATTATCCGGGTCGCCAAGCACGCCGGTGCGGAGGCGGTCTACCCCGGGTACGGATTCCTGTCGGAGAACCCGGAATTGGCCTCCGCGTGCGCGGCCGAGGGCATCACCTTCGTCGGGCCGTCGGCCGATGTGCTGGAACTGACCGGCAACAAGGCCCGCGCGATCGCGGCGGCCAGGGAGGCTGGGCTGCCGGTGTTGGCTTCCTCGGAAGCCTCGGCCTCGGTGGACGAACTCGTGCGCGTCGCCGAGTCGATGGACTTCCCGCTGTTCGTGAAGGCGGTCTCCGGCGGCGGTGGGCGCGGCATGCGCCGGGTCGTTGACGCCGCGTCGCTGCCGGAGGCGATCGAGGCCGCCAGCCGGGAGGCCGAGTCGGCGTTCGGGGACGGACGCGTCTACCTCGAGCAGGCGGTGATCAACCCGCGCCACATCGAGGTGCAGATCCTGGCCGACGGTGCCGGCAACGTGATCCATCTGTTCGAGCGCGACTGCAGCCTGCAGCGACGTCATCAGAAGGTCATCGAATTGGCGCCGGCGCCGAATCTAAATGCGGCGGTCCGGGAGAAGATCTGCGCCGACGCGGTCGCCTTGGCGCGCCACATCGACTACTTCTGTGCCGGCACCATCGAGTTCCTGCTCGATGAGCGCGGCCACCACGTCTTCATCGAGTGCAATCCGCGAATCCAGGTGGAGCACACGGTGACCGAGGAGATCACAGATGTGGACCTGGTGTCCTCGCAGCTGCGCATCGCGGCGGGGGAGACGCTGGAAGATCTAGGGTTGAGCCAGGATTCGATCCACATCCGCGGGGCGGCGATGCAGTGCCGCATCACCACCGAGGATCCGGCCAACGGTTTCCGGCCGGACACCGGGCGCATCACCGGATATCGCTCACCGGGCGGTGCGGGCATCCGGCTGGACGGTGGCACCCACACCGGCGCCGAGATCAGCGCGCACTTCGACTCGATGCTGGTCAAATTGACCTGCCGCGGTAGGGATTTCACCATGTCCGCGGCACGGGCCCGGCGTGCGCTGGCTGAGTTCCGGGTGCGCGGGGTGAGTACGAACATTCCGTTCCTGCTCTCAGTGATCGACGACCCGGATTTCCGGGCCGGGCGGGTGACGACGTCGTTCATCGACGAGCGTCCGCAGCTCCTGACCGCGCACACCCCGGCCGACCGCGGAACCAAGATCCTGAACTACCTGGCCGATGTCACGGTGAACAAGCCGCACGGGGAGCGCACCTCGACGGTCTACCCGCACGACAAGCTGCCGCCCCTGGACCTGCGTACCCCGCCGCCGGCCGGGTCCAAGCAGAAGCTCGAAGAGCTCGGCCCGGCGGGGTTCGCCGGATGGCTGCGTGACTCGCCGGCCCTCGGGGTCACCGACACCACATTCCGGGATGCGCACCAGTCGCTGCTGGCGACGCGGGTGCGCACCAACGGGTTGCTGCTGGTGGCGCCTTATGTCGCCCGGCTGACCCCGCAGCTGTTGTCGGTGGAGTGCTGGGGTGGGGCGACCTACGATGTGGCGCTGCGCTTTTTGAAGGAAGACCCTTGGGAGCGGCTGGCCGCGGTGCGCGAGGCGATGCCCAACATCTGTCTGCAGATGTTGTTGCGGGGCCGCAACACGGTGGGCTACACCCCCTATTCGGGGACGGTCACGGAGGCGTTCGTCGAGGAAGCGGCAACCACCGGGGTGGACATCTTCCGGATCTTCGACGCGTTGAACAACGTCGAGTCGATGCGTCCCGCCATCGATGCGGTGCGCGGGACCGGGACCGCGGTCGCCGAGGTGGCGATGTCCTACACCGGGGACCTGAGCAACCCGGCCGAGGATCTGTACACCCTGGACTACTACCTGCGCCTGGCCGAGCAGATCGTTGAGGCCGGGGCGCACGTGCTGGCGATCAAGGACATGGCCGGGCTGTTGCGTCCGCAGGCCGCCACCAACCTCGTTGGGGCACTGCGGGAGCGGTTCGACCTGCCGATTCACGTGCACACCCATGACACCCCGGGCGGACAGTTGGCCACCTATCTGGCCGCATGGACCGCCGGGGCCTCGGCGGTGGACGGGGCGTCCTCGCCGATGGCGGGCACGACCAGTCAGCCGGCCCTTTCGGCGATCGTCGCGGCGACCGCGCACACCGAGTGCGACACCGGGCTGGACCTGGCCGCGGTGTGCGACCTGGAGCCGTACTGGGAGGCGCTGCGCAAGGTGTACGCACCCTTCGATGTCGCCGCGGCGGGTGCCTCGGCTCCGACCGGGCGGGTCTACACCCACGAGATCCCGGGCGGGCAGCTGAGCAATCTGCGCACCCAGGCGGTGGCGTTGGGACTGGGGGACCGGTTCGAGGAGGTGGAGAACGCCTACGCCGGGGCCGACCGCGTGTTGGGCCGGCTGATCAAGGTCACCCCGTCGAGCAAGGTGGTGGGGGATCTGGCGCTGGCGCTGGTGGGTGCCGGGGTCGATGCGAGCGAGTTCGCCGCCGACCCGGACCGTTACGACATCCCCGACAGCGTGATCGGTTTCCTGCGCGGGGAATTGGGCGATCCGGCAGGTGGCTGGCCGGAGCCGTTGCGCAGCATGGCGCTTGCCGGGCGCGGTCCGGCCAAGTCCGAGGTCCAGTTGTCCGCCAAGGACGAGGCGGCACTGGCCCAGCCCGGTACCAAGCGTCAGGCGGTGCTCAACCGGTTGCTGTTCCCCGGGCCCACCAAGGAGTTCGAGGCGCACCGCGAGCAGTACGGCGACACCTCGATGCTCAGTGCCAACCAGTTCTTCTACGGCCTGCGCCAGGGCGAGGAGCACCGTGTGCTCCTCGAGCGCGGGGTCGAACTGCTGATCGGGCTGGAGGCGGTCTCCGAGGCCGACGAGCGCGGCATGCGCACGGTGCTGTGCATTCTCAATGGGCAACTGCGCCCGGTGCTGGTGCGGGATCGCAGCATCGCCAGTGAGGTCGCGGCGGCGGAGAAGGCCGATAGGACCAACCCCGACCACGTCGCGGCCCCGTTCGCCGGTGTGGTCACGGTCGGGGTCCAGACCGGCGACAAGGTCGAGGCCGGCCAGGCCATCGCCACCATCGAGGCGATGAAGATGGAGGCCGCCATCACCGCCCCCAAGTCCGGCACCGTCGCCCGGATCGCGGTCACCGGTACCGCCCAGGTGGAGGCAGGCGACCTGCTCGTGGTCGTGGGCGTCTGATCTGTACTGAGCAAGGGGCGGTCACCGGCGTCCAGTAGTCCGGTCCGGTCCGGTCCGGCGGGTATGGCTCCCCGGCCAGGTTCGCTGGATGCTCACGTGATCGAAGGCCTCGACGGGGCCGGTGAACGAACGTTGGTCGAGTAACTGCGCGCGGCGTTCGAGGTCGACGGGAAGACGGTCACCACACTGGCTTGCCCGCGCTGCGGCGCGTCGGTGCACACCGCGCTGCGCAGGACGCCGACCGGGCCCGCGACGCCTACGAACGCGACGACTGTCCGCAGCGCCGCACCGGCGCGGTCTACGCGCGCTCGCGGCCGCACACTGGGGTGGCCGCTGGCAGGTGGTGCCGCCCGACGTCGCCGCAGGTGAGTTGGTTCGCCGTCTGACGGTCGAGGTGTTCTGAGCGCACAAGTCGCCGGCAACACCTATGCCTCTGCGCCATGGGGGTCGCCGAGTCGGCGACATGGGCAAATGGGGGATCACGGATGGATTCCGCTACGAACTTCTCGCACGACTCGACGCCGCCGTCGACTGCCTCAGGACCGCGGGGGAGCGGTTCGACCAGGGCAGGGTCGGCGAGTTGGCCGTACTCGCCGCGCAGGGTCCGCGACCTGCTGTGCGGTAGCGGCGGGTCGCCGGCGCTGATCGACGAGCTCGGCGTGGCCGGCCAGCTCACCTGGGTGGACACCGCCGGGGTGCTCAACCCGAAGATGCAGTGTCCGACCGCGTGCCTGACGTTGATGAAGGTCGGTGACCGGGCGTAGCGCGGGCGGGAGTCGTGCCGAAGATGAGCCTGTACCCGCCGGCGCCGATCCGGACCCGGAACGGCGACCACATCGACCGTGGCTCGCGGATTCCTTTCGAGCACTGGTGGACCAACCCCGTGCTCCGCGACGTGGACGTGGCGAGTACAGCCGCGAGCAGCTGGTGCTGGCCGCGGCGGGCCAGACGCCGTCGCTCGGACCCGGCAATCCGGTGGCGGCCAGCGTCCGGCAGATCGCCTACGAAGTACTGCAGTCGATTCGGCAGCAGCAGGACATCATCGGCGGGATCACCCGGCACACCGCGTCGAGCATCGCCTCGCCGATCAGACCGCTGTGTATCGGCTCGTGGCCGGACCCACCGCCGGAGACCAGCGCCACCCGTCCGGAGGGAGTTGGTGTGGTGCGCGCCAGGAAACCCGGATCCCCCGGTGCTAGGCGATACCCGGCTGCGCCGCGACGAAGCCGCGCAAGGCGTCGGTGAGGAAGGAATCGACCGAATTGAGGAAGTACCGCTGCGCCATGCGCCCGACTGTATGGTGCCGGCAATCGGCCGCCGGGACCGTTTGTCGACGACTTTGCGCCTGCCTCGCAAAACACCCAGTGTGGTAGCCGGGTTTTATCGCGATCTGGTGACACCATGGACACCATGAGGCAAAGGATTCTGGTTGTCGACGACGACCCATCGCTGGCCGAGATGCTCACCATCGTCCTGCGCGGGGAAGGTTTCGACACCGCCGTCATCGGTGACGGCACCCAGGCGCTGAGCGCCGTGCGGGAACTCCGCCCGGATCTGGTGTTGCTGGATCTGATGCTGCCCGGCATGAACGGGATCGACGTCTGCCGCGTGCTGCGCGCGGATTCCGGTGTGCCCATCGTCATGCTTACCGCGAAGACCGACACCGTCGATGTCGTGCTCGGCCTGGAATCCGGCGCCGACGACTACGTGATGAAGCCGTTCAAGCCGAAGGAACTCGTCGCCCGCGTGCGCGCCCGGTTGCGCCGCAACGAGGACGAACCGGCGGAGTTGCTCTCGATCGGTGACGTGGAGATCGACGTCCCCGCCCACAAGGTCACCCGGCAGGGCGAGCAGATCTCGCTGACACCGTTGGAGTTCGACCTGCTGGTGGCGTTGGCACGCAAACCACGCCAGGTGTTTACTCGAGATGTGCTGCTCGAACAGGTGTGGGGATACCGTCACCCCGCTGACACCCGTTTGGTGAACGTGCACGTCCAGCGGTTGCGGGCCAAGGTCGAGAAAGACCCGGAGAATCCGCAGGTGGTGTTGACCGTTCGAGGAGTGGGATACAAGGCCGGACCTCCATGATCTGGGGCGCGAGACGGCGGATCCGAGGCGGCTTCTGGCGCTCGGGACCGCTGATCCGCGGACTCGGTGCGCTGGGGCGGGCGTTGAGCCTGGTGTGGCGTCGCTCACTGCAGTTGCGCGTCGTCAGCCTGACGTTGGGGCTGTCGCTCGCCGTCATCCTGGTGTTGGGCTTCGTGCTGACCAGCCAGATCACCGACCGCATTCTCGAGGTCAAGGTCACGGCCGCGACCGAGGCGATCGAACAGGCCCGCAACACCGTGGGCGGAATCGTGGGCGGCGAGGAGACCCGCTCCCTCGACAGCAGCCTGCAGCTGGCGAGGAACACGCTGATCGACCGCAAGGCCGACGCCGGTAGCGGGTTGGCCGGTGCCTACGACGCGGTGCTCGTCGTGCCCGGAGACGGACCCCGCGCCGCCACCGCCGCGGGACCCGTCGGCCAGGTGCCCGAGGCGTTGCGCGACTTCGTCAAGGCCGGTCAGGTCAGCTACCAGTACGCGACCGTCAACGCCGACGGGTTCTCCGGGCCCGCGCTGATCGTCGGCAGCCCGACATCGTCGGATGTCACGAACCTCGAGCTGTACCTGATCTTCCCGTTGAGCAACGAGGAGTCGACGATCGCCTTGGTGCGCGGCACGATGGCCACCGGCGGCGTCGTCCTGTTGGGGCTGCTCGCGGCGATCGCGCTGCTGGTCGCCCGCCAGATCGTGTTGCCGGTGCGTTCGGCGTCCCGCATCGCCGAGCGGTTCGCGGAAGGGCATCTGTCGGAACGGATGCCGGTGCGCGGCGAGGACGACATGGCGCGGTTGGCGGTGTCGTTCAACGACATGGCCGAGAGCCTGCAGCGTCAGATCACCCAGCTGGAGGAGTTCGGGAACCTGCAGCGGCGCTTCACTTCTGATGTGTCACACGAGCTGCGGACGCCGTTGACGACGGTCCGGATGGCCGCCGACCTGATCCATGACCACAGCGACGACCTCGACCCGGCGTTGCGACGGTCGACGGAGTTGATGGTCAGTGAACTCGACCGGTTCGAGACCCTGCTCAGCGATCTGCTGGAGATCTCGCGCCACGACGCCGGCGTCGCCGAACTGTCGGTGGAGTCGGTGGATCTGCGGGCGACGGTGCAGAGCGCCCTCGACAACGTCGGCCACCTCGCGCAGGAAGCCGAGGTCGAGCTGATCGTCGACCAGCCCGCGGACGAGGTCATCGCCGAGGTCGATCCGCGCCGGGTGGAACGGATTCTGCGCAATCTCATCGCGAACGCGATCGACCATGCCGAGCGCAAGCCGGTGCGGATCAGGATGGCCGCCGACGAGGACACGGTGGCGGTGACGGTGCGTGACCACGGTGTCGGCCTGCGCCCTGGTGAGGAGAAGTTGGTGTTCAGCCGGTTCTGGCGGTCGGATCCGTCACGGGTGCGTCGCTCCGGCGGCACCGGACTGGGGCTGGCGATCAGCATCGAGGACGCCAGGCTGCATCAGGGCCGGCTCGAGGCGTGGGGTGAACCCGGCAAGGGGGCGTGCTTCCGGTTGACGTTGCCGCTCGTGCGTGGTCACAAGGTGACCACGAGCCCGTTGCCGCTCAAGCCGATACAGCCCGACAAGGCGCCGCGCCGGGGCGGGCGCGAGCGGCAACCGGCAGGGGAGACGGTGTGAGGCGCCTCTGGGCGGTGGTGTGGCTGCTGGTGTTCGCCCTGGCGGCGTCGGGGTGCGCCGGCGTGCCGAATTCGTCCGCGCCGCAGGCCATCGGGACGGTCGACCGTCCGGCACCGCCGAGCCTTCCCAAACCGACGCCGGGCATGGATCCGGACGTGCTGCTGCGCGAATTCCTCAAGGCCACCGCCGATCCGGCGAACCGGCACCTGGCCGCCAGGCAGTTCCTCACCGAGTCGGCGTCGCAGTCGTGGGACGACGCCGGCAGCGCGTTGCTGATCGACCGCGTGGTGTTCGTCGAAACCCGGGAGCCCGAGCGGGTTTCGGTCTCGATGCGCGCCGACATCCTCGGCTCGCTGTCGGATATGGGGGTGTTCGAGACGGGTGAGGGTGCGCTACCCGACCCGGGGCCGATCGAGCTGGTGAAGACGACCGATGGGTGGCGCATCGACCGGCTGCCCAACGGGGTGTTCCTCGACTGGCAGCAGTTCCAGTCCACCTACAAACGCAACACCCTGTACTTCGTCGATCCGACCGGCACCACCGTCGTGCCCGATCCGCGCTACGTCGCGGTGTCCGACCCCGACCAGCTGGCCACCGAACTGGTGTCCAAACTGATCGCCGGAGCGCGCCCCGAGATGGTCAACACCGTGCGGAACCTGCTGGGGTCACCGCTTTCTCTGCGCGGCCCGGTGACCCGTGCCGACGGCGGAAAGACCGGTGTGGGACGGGGATACGGCGGCGCGCGCGTCGATCTGGAGAATCTGTCGACGACCGATCCGCACAGCAGACAGCTGCTCGCCGCCCAGATCATCTGGACCCTCAACCGGGCCGGTATCAACGGCCCGTACGTGATCAACGCCGACGGCGCCCCACTCGACGACCGCTTCGCCGACGGTTGGGAGACCTCCGACGTGGCGGCCACCGACCCGGGTGCGTTCGCCGGGGCCGCGGCCGGACTGCACGCGTTGATGGGCGGATCGCTGGTGGCGCTGGACGGGCAGCGGGCACCGCGCATCCCCGGATCGTTCGGCCAGGCGCCGAATCAGGTTTCCGCCGCGGTGTCGCGCAGCGGCCAGGACGCCGCTTCGGTGGTGGTCCTGAGGCCCGGCGCGCCGGACGTGCAGTCGACGTTGTGGATCGGACCGCTTGGCGGACGGGCGAACCAGGCGCTGGAGGGGCGGAGCCTGTCGCGCCCCAGTTGGTCACTCGACGACGCGGTGTGGGTGGTGGTCGACGGGGCGAACGTGGTGCGGGTGATCCAGGACGCGTCCGGCCAGCCGGCGCGGATCCCCGTCGACTCGGGTCCGGTGGCGTTGAAGTTCCCCGGCCCCATCACCGAACTGCAGTTGTCGCGGGACGGCACCCGGGCGGCCATGGTGATCGGCGGGCAGGTCATCCTCGCGTCGGTGGAACAGACACAGGGCGGGCAGTACGCGCTGACCTATCCGCGGCGACTCGGCTACGGGCTGGGGGAGACGGTGGTGTCGCTGTCCTGGCGCACCGGTGACGACATCGTGGTCAGCCGCAAGGACCCGCAGCACCCGGTGTCCTACGTCAACCTCGACGGCGTCAACTCCGACGGGCCGAGCCGCAACCTCGCCATGCCGGTGACCACGGTCGCCGCGAATCCGTCGACGGTGTACGTCGCCGACGCCCGGGGCGTGGTCCAGCTGTCGCCCTCGACGGCGGAGGGTGACCCCACCTGGACCGAGGTGCGTCCGTTGATGGTCGCAGGCACGGTCCCGGTCCTCCCGGGTTAGCCCTCGGCTCCGATGGTCCGGGAGATCGACGAGAGTACGTCCGCAGCAATCGGATACGGGGTGTAGAACCAGTACCTGTCGGCGATACCGCGATAGCGTTTCGCGATCTCGGCGCCGGCGCGATCGGGTTCGGCGACGACGGCGAACGTGGCGAGCACCTCGTCGTCGATCAGGCTGGCCATCTCGGTCCACCGGTCGTCGCCGCCCGAACGGGACAACGTGTTGAGCTGCTTGCCGAGGTCGGCCCAGCCGTGATGTTCGAGCACGGGCAGGTAGGCGGGCGTGCTCGCATAGAAGGCGATGCGCGCCCGGACCGCCTGCTTCGCGCGTTCGAGTTCGTGTTCGTCACGACCCGTTGCGAGGAAGCCGCGACAGCTCACCTCGAATCCGTCACGTGCGCGGGCGCGCGACGACAGTCCGCGGTCGACCGCCGTCAGCACGACGTCGCGCAGGTACTCCGGAGTCGAAAACGCGTGCACCAGAATGCCATCCGCGCTGCGCCCGGCGGCCTCCACCATGCGAGCCCCCACGCCGGCCATGATGATCGGCGGGTGTCCATGGCCGTGCGGTTCCGGACGGAACATCGGTGTCATGAGGGTGTGGCGGTAGTAGGAACCTTCGAAGTGCAGTCGTTCGCCGGTCTCCCACGCGGTCAAGATCGCCTTCACTGCCGCGATGAACTCCTCGAGCCGAGCCATCGGATCGGACCACGGCATCGAGAAGCGGCGTTCGATGTGCGGTTTCACCTGAGTGCCGAGACCGAGGGTGAACCGTCCACGGGAGTACCTCTGAAGATCGTGCGCGACGTTCGCGACCGTCATGGGGTTGCGCGCGAATGCCACGGCGACGGCGCAGCCGAGCTGAATCCGTTCGGTCTGCTGGGCGGCGATCATGAGCGGCAGGAACGGATCGTGAGCCGTCTCCGACGTCCATATGCCCGCGTAGCCTTCGGCTTCCAGTCGCCGGACGGTGTGGCACATCGTCTCGACATCGTCTACATCCAGGCGGGCGTCGACTTTCATCAGGCTCCTTGGCTCCAGACTCCGCAAGAGCAGTCCGAGGACGGCTCGGCGATATTGTCAGGCAATTAACTGCATGTCAATCAGCGCGGACTGCGGAGCTCGTTCTGGACGCTTGGTGGCTGCCACCCGAGCCGGCAGTGGCCAGCCGTGTCGGCCCGTGCGTGGACACTGCGCTCATGCTCGACCTCGTCCTCCCGCTCGAATGCGGCGGCTGTGGGTGTCCGGCGACGCGGTGGTGCCGGCAATGCGCGCGGGAGCTTGCCGTGCGCCCCGACCAACCGCACCTGGTGAATCCGCGCCTCGATCCGGGTGTCCCCGTGTTCGCGCTGGGCAGATACGCCGGGTCCCGGCGGCGCGCGATCCTCGCGGTCAAGGAACACGGCCGCAGCGACCTCATCGCACCGCTCGCGGGCGCGCTCCGGGAGGGCGTCGTCCGGCTCGAGTCCTGGGGCGTCATCGACTCCTCTGTCGCCTTCGTACCCGCACCCACCCGCCGGTTCGCTGCCCGGCGCCGTGGCGGCGACCCCGTCACGCGGATCGCTCGCGCCGCCTCGCTCCACGTCGTCGAGGCGCTGCGCTCCCGGGCCCTGACCCGTGACTCGGTCGGGCTGTCGGTACTCGACCGGCAGCGCAACGTCGCCAACCGGATCCGGCTCGTCCGGCCTGTTCGGGGCGACGTGGTCCTCGTCGACGACATCATCACCACGGGTGCCACGGCCACCGAATCGGTCCGGGTGCTGCAAACCCACGGCGCCAGGGTGGTTGCTGTGCTCACGCTCGCCCATGCGTGACGGCACACGCCGCGGATCACCACCGGATCAAACCGTCGTGAAGAACTTGAAACAGTCGCGGGAACCACTGGCCGACCGGGTGAACAACGACTACCGTCGGCCTTAACCACCCGTGAATTCACGGCGGCGCTCAGCACGAGGCGCCACTTCACCGCACAACGGTAGGAGGTGACAGTCGACACCTTGCGCCGGTGGGCTGCGGCAGATCCCCGCGACATCCAACTCCTGTCGGCGCGTTCCATCACAATCCCCGGCACGCCCCCTGCGTGCGACGCGAGAGAGAAACGAGTTGCCAAGTATGTCAACGTATTCCATGGAAACTGACCGCACGATGGTGGTCGAGGACGAGGCGCCCGTCGAGGCGCCGAACGCCGAGGTCGTCGTCAAGGGCCGCAACGTCGAGATCCCCGATCACTACCGAACCTATGTAGCCGAGAAGATCACTCGCCTCGAGCGGTTCGACCGCAGCATCTACCTCTTCGACGTCGAATTGGACCACGAGAAGAACCGCCGCCAACGTAAGAACTGTCAGCACGTGGAGATCACCGCGCGCGGACGTGGTCCGGTGGTCCGTGGCGAGGCGTGCGCGGACAGCTTCTATGCCGCCTTCGAAGCGGCGGTGAGCAAACTCGAGAACCGGCTGCGCCGCAGCAAAGACCGCCGGAAGATCCACTACGGGGACAAGCGGCCGGTGTCCGTCGCCGAAGCCACCGCGGCAACCGCGACGATCGAGGAGCAGGGGGCCAAGGCCGAGGACGCCGGACCGCTCGACGCGCTACCTCACGACGATCACGAACCGGGCCGCATCGTGCGCGTGAAGGAGCATCCCGCCACGCCGATGACCGTGGACGACGCGCTGTCGCAGATGGAACTCGTCGGCCACGACTTCTTCCTCTTCCACGACAAGGAGACCGACAGGGCGACGGTCGTGTACCGCCGCCACGCCTACGACTACGGCCTGATCCGGCTCGCCTGATCAGTCCCGCCTGACCTGCTCACGACGACCCCGCGACGCCACCTTGTCGCGGGGTCCGTCGTGCGAACACGCCAGGAAAGCGGAGTTCCCAGGCGCGACCTCTACCATGGGACTCGTCTGATACCTCAACCCACAGGGGAAAAAGCGTGCTCGATAAGTTGCTCCGTCTCGGTGAAGGCCGCATGGTCAAGCGCCTCAAGAAGGTGGCTGACTATGTCAACACCTTGTCCGACGACGTCGAGAAGCTGTCTGACGCCGAACTGCGAGCCAAGACCGACGAGTTCCGCAAGCGCATCGCGGACGGTGAAGACCTCGACGACCTGCTGCCCGAGGCGTTCGCGGTGGCCCGCGAAGCCGCCTGGCGGGTGCTGAACCAGCGCCACTTCGACGTCCAGGTGATGGGTGGTGCCGCCCTGCACTTCGGCAACGTCGCCGAGATGAAGACCGGTGAGGGCAAGACGCTCACCTGTGTGCTGCCGGCCTACCTCAACGCGCTCAGCGGCAAGGGCGTCCACGTCGTCACCGTCAACGACTACCTGGCCAAACGCGACAGCGAGTGGATGGGCCGCGTGCACCGCTTCCTGGGCCTGTCGGTCGGCGTGATCCTGTCCGGGCTCACCCCCGACGAGCGCCGCGCCGCCTACGCCGCCGACATCACCTACGGCACCAACAACGAGTTCGGCTTCGACTACCTGCGCGACAACATGGCCCACCGGCTCGAGGATCTGGTGCAGCGCGGTCACAACTTCGCCGTCGTCGACGAGGTCGACTCGATCCTCATCGACGAGGCCCGTACGCCGCTGATCATCTCCGGCCCGGCCGACGCCGCGTCGAACTGGTACAGCGAGTTCGCCCGCCTGGCGCCGCTGATGGAGAAGGACGTCCACTACGAGGTCGACATCCGCAAGCGCACCGTCGGCGTGCACGAGGTCGGGGTCGAGTTCGTCGAGGACCAGCTCGGCATCGACAACCTCTACGAGTCCGCGAACTCTCCGCTGATCAGCCATCTCAACAACGCGCTGAAGGCCAAAGAGCTGTTCACCCGCGACAAGGACTACATCGTCCGCAACGGCGAAGTCCTCATCGTCGACGAGTTCACCGGCCGCGTGCTGCTGGGCCGCCGCTACAACGAAGGTATGCACCAGGCCATCGAGGCCAAGGAGCACGTCGAGATCAAGGCCGAGAACCAGACGCTGGCCACGATCACGCTGCAGAACTACTTCCGCCTCTACGACAAGCTCGCCGGTATGACCGGTACCGCCCAGACCGAGGCGGCCGAGCTCCACGAGATCTACAAGCTCGGCGTCGTGCCCATCCCGACGAACCGCGAGATGATCCGTCAGGACCAGACCGACCTCATCTACAAGACCGAAGAGGCGAAGTTCATCGCCGTGGTCGACGACGTCTACGAGCGGTACGAGAAGGGGCAGCCGGTCCTCATCGGCACCACGAGCGTCGAACGCTCCGAGTACCTGTCGAAGCAGTTCACCAAGCGCAAGATCCCGCACAACGTGCTCAACGCGAAGTACCACGAGCAGGAGGCGAACATCATCGCCGAGGCCGGCCGCCTCGGCGCGGTCACCGTCGCCACCAACATGGCCGGTCGCGGCACCGACATCGTGCTCGGCGGCAACGTCGACTTCCTCGCCGACAAACGCCTGCGCGAGCAGGGCCTCGATCCGGTCGAGACCCCCGAGGAGTACGAAGCCGCCTGGGAGTCGACCGTCAACCAGATCAAGGCCGAGGCCAGCGAAGAGGCCGAGGACGTCCGTGCCGTGGGCGGGCTCTATGTGCTGGGCACCGAGCGCCACGAGTCCCGCCGTATCGACAACCAGCTGCGCGGCCGCTCCGGCCGTCAGGGCGACCCGGGCGAATCCCGCTTCTACCTGTCGCTCGGTGACGAGCTCATGCGGCGCTTCAACGGCGCCACCCTGGAGGCGCTGCTGACCCGGCTGAACCTGCCGGACGACGTGCCGATCGAGGCCAAGATGGTCACCCGGGCGATCAAGAGCGCCCAGACCCAGGTCGAACAGCAGAACTTCGAGGTCCGCAAGAACGTCCTCAAGTACGACGAGGTGATGAACCAGCAGCGCAAGGTCATCTACAAGGAGCGCCGCCGGATCCTCGAGGGCGAGGACCTCGCCGAACAGGCCCACAAGATGCTCGTCGACGTCATCACCGCGTACGTCGACGGTGCGACCGCCGAGGGCTACGCGGAGGACTGGGACCTCGAACAGCTGTGGACGGCGCTCAAGCAGCTCTATCCGGTGGGTATCGACTACCACGACCTCGTGGACTCCGATGCCGTCGGCGAGGCCGGCGAGCTCACCCGCGACGAGTTGCTCGACCTGCTGATCAAGGATGCCGAGCGGGCCTACGCCGAACGTGAGCGCCAGCTCGAGGAGCTGGCCGGCGAAGGCGCGATGCGCCAGCTCGAGCGCAACGTGCTGCTCAACGTCATCGACCGCAAGTGGCGTGAGCACCTCTACGAGATGGACTACCTCAAAGAGGGCATCGGTCTGCGCGCCATGGCGCAGCGTGATCCGCTCGTCGAGTACCAGCGCGAGGGTTACGACATGTTCGTCGGCATGCTCGAGGCGCTCAAGGAGGAGTCGGTCGGCTTCCTGTTCAACGTCACCGTCGAGGCGGCGCCCGCCGCACCCTCGACGCGGGTGGAGCCGGTCGCCGCACCTCCGGGCCTGTCGGAGTTCGCCGCCGCCGCGGCGCAGGCCCAGGAGCGGACCAGCCAGGGCGGCGTGGCCACCAAGGAGCGGGAGACCCCGGCGCCGACCCTGCGCGCGAAGGGCATCGACAACGAGGACGCCCCGCCCCTGACCTACGTCGGCCCCGGCGAGGACGGCAGCGCCGAGGTCCAGCGGTCCAACGGCGGTCCCCGGCACGCGGCCCCGACCGGCACCACGCGCAAGGAACGCCGCGAAGCCGCGCGTAAGCAGGCCAAGGCGTCGCGGCCGCGGCGCGGCTGAGTCAGCCGAAGCCGCGGCGCGGCTGAGTCAGCCGATCTGCAGGGCGACCACCCGCCAGCGGCCGTCGCCGGTGATCTCGACGCGGGCCGCGATCGCACGGACGCGGTCGCCGCGGGTGTAGGTGGCACACACCTCCGCGGCGGACGGGCCGGCGGCGCGTAGCCGTACGCGACGCAGCTTGGCCGGGTTGCCGTACCGGATGCGGCACAGCGCGCCGACCGTGTCGAGCAGCGGTGGCGCCAGCATCGGCTTCAGATGGGTCAGCGGGCGCCGGCGATCGAGGACTTCGAGGACCCGGCGCAGTGCGACGTCGGCGAACACCGCCGCTGCCCGCGGCGCCGCCGGTTCGGCGTCGGGACGTGTGGCCGGCCGCAGCATCCGAGGGGTGCTCCGGTGCAGCGCGGCCGGTGTGGGCGGGGGACACGCCGTACCCGGGATGCCGGCCGGGGCGGGTTCGTAGTCCACCACCGGCGAGGTGTACGACCGACGCTCGGCGTTCGCGGCTGATGACGGCGATGACTGGGTCACGACACTCTCCAGGCTCGGCAGGACACGACTCGACACGACCGTCTGCTGGAGAGGAACAGACTCACCCATCGTCGCACGGTTGGACGTACGTCCGGAGCACCCGTGATGCGGATGTTCAGATCCGGCCGCTACCGTGACGGTGAATCGGGCGGATTTCGACGAAAGGGGGGCGTCGGATGGTGAGTCGGCTGTCGGCTTCGGACGCGGAGTTCTTCCGCCTCGAGAACACCGCCACGCCGATGTACGTCGGCTCGCTGTCGATCCTGCGTAAACCCCGCAACGGGTTGAGCTACGAGACGCTGCTGCACACCGTCGAACAACGCCTGCCCCAGATCCCGCGGTACCGCCAGAAGGTCCGGGAGGTGACGATGGGGCTGGCGCGGCCGGTCTGGATCGACGACCGCGACTTCGACATCACCTACCACATCCGCCGCTCGGCTCTCCCGTCTCCGGGCAGCGACGCCCAACTGCACGACCTCGTCGCCCGGCTTGGCTCCCGGCCGCTCGACAAGTCCCGGCCGCTGTGGGAGATGTACCTGGTCGAGGGGCTGGCCAAGAACCGCGTCGCGATCTACACCAAAACCCATCAGGCACTGGTCAACGGGATGACGGCGCTCGAGATCGGCCACGTGATCGCCGACCGCGCCCAGAAGCCGCCCGAATTCGGCGAGGACATCTGGATCCCCGCCCGCGAACCCAGCGACCGCGCGCTGCTGCTGGGCGCCGTCGGGGAGTGGATCACCCGGCCCGCCGAACAGCTCTCCGCGGTCCGGTCCGCGGTGAGCGACCTGACCAACGCCGAACAACTCGTCGCGGCGAGCCGCCATGTCGCCGACATGGCCCGCACACTGGCCCGGGGCACCGCGCCGAGCAGCCCGCTCAACGCCACGGTGTCGCGCAACCGGCGGTTCACGGTGGCCGGGCACCGCCTCGAGGACTACCGCACCGTGCGGGCACGCTACGACTGCGACGTCAACGACGTGGTGCTGGCCGTCATCGCCGGGGCGTTGCGCAACTGGCTGCTGTCCCGGGGAGAGCCGGTCACGCCGACGGCGACCGTGCGCGCGATGGCGCCGATGTCGATCTACCCCGACGCCGAGATCGACTCGACGGGGCCCGGCCAGGCGATCAGCCAGGTGTCGCCGTTCCTGGTCGATCTGCCGGTCGGGGAGAGCAATGCGGTGGTGCGGCTCTCACAGATCGCCCACGCCATCGAATCGCACCCCACCGCGGCCAGCTTGGTCGACGCCCGCACCATCGTCACGCTGTCGGGCTTCGCGCCGCCGACGTTGCACGCCATGGGAATCCGTGTCGCGACCAATTTCCCGGCCCGGCAGTTCAACCTGCTCATCACCAACGTGCCCGGTGCGCAGAAGCAGATGTTCGTCGCCGGGACCAAGCTGTTGGAGACCTACGCCGTGCCGCCGCTGCTGCACAACCAGGTGCTCGCGATCGGGGTCACCTCCTACAACGGCGAGCTCTATTTCGGGGTCAACGCCGACCGTGACGCGATGAGCGACGTCGACGTGCTGCCCGGTCTGCTGGCGGAATCGCTCGAGGAGCTGCTGGAAGCCGCCCGCTGACGGCACGTCGGCGCCAGGGATTGACGGGACCGCTCCGCAGGGGTCTCATGGTCTGACCATGACCGTGAGCAAAGAGGGCAAAGACAGCAAAGAGACGGACCCGGACAAGCCGCGGCGGCGCATCGTCAAGCCAACGCTGAAGTCGCCGACCGACGAGGCCATCCCGCATCCGATACTCGACGTGCCGGTCGAACAGGAGGCCTACACCGGTTCCCGGGGGCTCGACTGGGTGGTGTTCGGCGTCACCGCGGTCATCGCGGTGGCCTTCCTGGCATGGGGCTTCGTCAGCACCGACTCACTGGCCACCGCATCCGGTAACGCCCTGACGTGGGTGATGAACAACACCGGGTGGCTGTTCGTGCTGACCGCCTCGGGGTTCGTCGTCTTCGTGCTGTGGCTCGCGCTCGGCCGGTACGGGAACATCCCGCTGGGCCGTGACGACGAGGAACCCGAGTTCCGCAGCGTGTCCTGGGTCGCGATGATGTTCAGCGCCGGAATGGGCATCGGCCTGATGTTCTTCGGTGTGGCCGAGCCGCTGACACACTTCGTCAACCCACCGCCGGGCGCCGGGCCGGCGGGCGACTCCGACGCCGTGCAGTCCGCGATGGCGACCACGCTGTTCCACTGGACACTGCATCCCTGGGCGATCTACGCCGTCGTCGGCCTGGCCATCGCCTACGGCGTGTACCGCAAGGGCCGGCTGCAGCTGATCAGCTCGGCGTTCGAACCACTGCTCGGATCCCGCGCCACCGGCCCGTGGGGCAAGGTCATCGACATGCTGGCGATCTTCGCCACGCTGTTCGGTTCGGCGGCCTCTCTCGGTCTGGGAGCGTTGCAGATTCGCAGTGGCCTGCAGATCGTCGGCGGAATCGGCGAAACCGGCAACACGGTCCTGATCGTCATCATCACCGCGCTCACCGTCGCGTTCGTGCTGTCGGCCGTCTCGGGCGTGGCGCGTGGCATCCAGTGGCTGTCGAACATCAACATGGTGCTCGCACTGCTGCTCGCGCTGTTCATCTTCGTGGTCGGACCGACGGTGTTCATCCTGAACCTGTTGCCGACCTCGATCGGCAGCTACCTCGCCGACCTGCCGATGATGTCGGCCCGCACCGGCGCGGAGGGCGCCGACGTCGACACCTGGCTGCAGTCGTGGACGATCTTCTACTGGGCCTGGTGGATCTCGTGGACCCCGTTCGTCGGCATGTTCATCGCCCGCATCTCCCGCGGCCGCACCATCCGGCAGTTCGTCACCGGCGTGCTCCTGGTGCCCAGCCTGGTGTCGCTGGTCTGGTTCTGCATCCTCGGCGGCGCGGCGATCAACACCCAGGAGGGCGGCGTCGACCTGGCGGGCGAGGGCAGCAACGAGGCGCAGCTGTTCACTCTGCTCGAGCAGTATCCGATCGCGACGATCGCCAGCGTCCTGGTGATGGTGCTCGTGGCGATCTTCTTCGTCTCCGGTGCCGACGCGGCGTCGATCGTGATGGGCTCGCTGTCCGAGCGGGGCACGATCAGACCCACCCGCGGCGTGGTGATCTTCTGGGGTGTGACGACGGGTGCGGTGGCCGCGGTGATGCTGCTGGTGGGCGGTGCCGACGCGCTCACCGGTCTGCAGACCATCACGATCATCGCCGCACTGCCCTTCGTGCTGGTGATGGTCGGGTTGGCCGTCGCCCTGGTCAAGGACCTGCGTCACGACCCGCTGGTGGTGCGCAAGAAGTACGCGGCCGAGGCGGTGCACAGTGCGGTGATCCACGGCGTGATGGAACACGGTGACGACTTCATCATCTCCGTGGAGAAGGATCCCGACGCCAAGTAGTTAGTCTCGCGGGATGCGCGTCTACATCCCCGTGACTCTCGCCATGCTGGCCCAGCTCGTCGCCGACCGGTCACTGCAGGCGGTGAACGGCACGGCCTTCGCGGTCACGCCGACACTGCGCGAGTCCTACGCCGAGGGTGACGACGACGAACTGGCCGAGGTGGCGCTGCGCGATGCGGCGCTGGCCTCGCTGCGGCTGCTGGCCGCCGACGAAGGGGCGTCGGACCTGCCGCCGCGGCGGGCGGTGCTCGTCGCCGATGTCGACGGTGCGGCGGCCCGGCCGGATCTCGACGATGCGGTGGTGCGCCTGACCGGCCCGGTGGCCTACTCCGACGTGATCGCCGCCTATGTCGACAACGCGGATGCGGAGAGCGCGGTCCGGCTCGCGATCAACGCCGTGGACATCGCGGACTTCGGCGACGAGGACGCCGAGCTGACGGTCGGGGACGCGCAGGATCACGACCTCGCCTGGTACGCGCCGCAGGAGCTGCCGTTCCTGCTGGACCTGCTCTGAAAGTGGATACGCGACCGTAAGTTACGGTACCGTAGGTTCATGGCCAAGAGTCACATCAAAGTCTCTGCCAACGTTGCCGAAACCGTGCGTCCCCGCGTCACCGCCAAGCACCCCGCGCTCAACGCGCTGCGCAACATCGCGACGAAGATCACCACACCGTTGCTGCCTGACGACTATCTGCAGCTGGCCAACCCGCTGTGGTCCGCCCGGGAGCTGCGTGGTCGCGTCGTCGATGTTCGGCGGGAGACCGAGGACTCCGCGACGCTGGTGATCAAACCGGGCTGGGGCTTCACCTTCGACTACCAGGCCGGCCAGTACATCGGCATCGGACTGCTGATCGACGGCCGCTGGCGCTGGCGCAGCTACTCGCTGACCTCGAGCCCGCGCAGCGGGGGCCGCACCATCACGATCACGGTGAAGGCCATGCCCGAGGGCTTTCTGTCGACCCATCTGGTCGGCGGGGTGGCGCCCGGCACGATCGTGCGGCTCGCGGCCCCGCAGGGCAATTTCGTGCTGCCCGATCCGGCTCCGGCCTCGGTGCTGTTCCTGACCGGCGGGTCCGGGATCACCCCCGTCATGTCGATGCTGCGGACGCTGGTGCGCCGCGACCAGATCACCGACATCGTCCACGTGCATTCGGCGCCCACCGAGTCGGACGTGATGTTCGGCGCCGAGCTGGCCGCGCTGCAGCGCAGCCACGACGGGTACCGCCTGCGACTGCGGACCACCCGCACCGAGGGGCGGCTCGACCTGTCCCGGCTCGACGAGATCGTGCCGGACTGGCGGGAGCGGCAGACCTGGGCCTGTGGTCCCGAAGGCATGCTCAACGACGCCGAGAAGGTGTGGGAGCAGACCGGGATCGCCGACCGGCTGCACCTGGAACGGTTCGCGGTCACGAAGGCCGCGCCGCACGGCGAGGGCGGCACCGTGCAGTTCGCACGCAGCGGCAAGACCGTGGAAGCCGATGCGGCCACCTCGCTGATGGACGCGGGGGAGAAGGCCGGCATCCAGATGCCGTTCGGATGCCGCATGGGCATCTGCCAGTCATGTGTGGTCGGGCTGGTCGAGGGGCACGCCCGCGATCTGCGCACCGGCGACGAGTACGAACCGGGCACCCGGATCCAGACCTGCGTATCCGCCGCTTCCGGCGACTGCGTTCTGGACGTTTAGCAGTTACCCACTGGTAACCTACGATCTCGTAGGTTACGCTACCGTAGGTAGAGGAAGGAGGCGCCAGGATGGCAATCACAGACGTTCCGGAATTCGCACATCTCACCGACGCCGACATCGAGAGCCTGGGTGTCGAACTCGACGCGATCAGGCAGGACATCGAAGACTCCCTCGGCGAGCGCGACGCGCGCTACATCCGCCGCACCATCGCGGCGCAGCGGGCCCTCGAAGTGACCGGCCGGCTGCTGCTGGCGGCCAGCTCCCGTCGCTCCGCCTGGTGGGCGGGCACCACGACCCTGGGCGTGGCCAAGATCATCGAGAACATGGAGATCGGCCACAACGTCATGCACGGCCAGTGGGACTGGATGAACGATCCGGAGATCCACTCGTCGACATGGGAGTGGGATATGGGCGGGGCCTCCAAGCACTGGCGGTTCACCCACAACTTCATGCACCACAAGTACACCAACATCCTCGGCATGGACGACGATGTGGGCTACGGGCTCATCCGGGTCACCCGCGACGTCAAGTGGAAGCCGTTCAACCTCGGCAACCTGCTGTACAACACCATCCTCGCCATCGGGTTCGAGTGGGGTGTCGGGCTGCAGCACGTGGAACTCGGCAAGATCTTCAAGGGTCGGGACAACCGCGACGAAAGTAAGGTCCGCGCAAGGGAATTCGCCCGCAAGGCGGGTGCGCAGCTCGCCAAGGACTACGTGGCGTGGCCCGCGGTGACCGCGCTGTCGCCGGGTGCGACGTTCAGGTCGACGCTGACGGCCAACGCGGTCGCCAACGTCATCCGCAACGTGTGGGCCAACGCGGTGATCTTCTGCGGGCACTTCCCCGACGGCGCCGAGAAGTTCACCAAGACCGACATGGTCGGTGAGTCCAAGGGCCAGTGGTACCTGCGTCAGATGCTGGGCAGCGCCAACTTCACCGGCGGCTGGTTGCTGCGCTTCATGAGCGGCAACCTGTGCCATCAGATCGAGCACCACCTGTACCCGGACCTGCCCAGCAACCGGCTGCACGAGGTCTCGCTGCGCGTCCAGGAGATCTGCGACAAGTACGACCTGCCGTACACGACGGGGTCGTTCCTGGTGCAGTACGGCAAGAGTTGGCGGACCATCGCCAAGCTGTCGCTGCCGGACAAGTACCTGCGCGACACCGCCGACAACGCGCCCGAGACCCGCAGCGAGCGGATGTTCGCCGATCTCGAGCCGGCTCAGCGGCGCGGACTCAAGTCGTCCATCGCCGCGGTGCGGACCCGCCGCCGCGAGAAGCGCGCCGCACGAAGCGCTTTGGCCGCATAGACGCATCGAGACTGCGGGGAGATCGCGATTCCGACGGAATCGCCGATCTCCCCGCAGTTTCGGCGTTGGGGGGCTAGTCGGGGATGTAGTCGAAGGTGTCCGGATTGGGCCCGATGCGACCCTCTTCGCCCTTGTCGAGACCGGACAGCGCGTCGACATCGGCATCGCTCAACTCGAAGTCGAACAGCGCGAAGTTCTCTTCGATCCGTTGCGGCGTCACCGATTTCGGGAACACGATGTCACCGCGCTGGACGTGCCAGCGCAGCACCACCTGGGCGGGCGTCTTCCCGGTCGCCTCGGCGATGCGGGTGACGGCCGGATCGTCGAGGACCTGGCCCTGCGCGATCGGTGACCACGCCTCGGTCGCGATGCCGTGCTCCTTGCCGTAGGCGCGCACCGTCTCGTTGGTGAAGTACGGATGCACCTCGATCTGGTTGACCGCCGGTACGGTGTCGGTCTCACGGGCCAGCCGCTCGAGATGGTCGACCTGGAAGTTCGACACACCGATACTGCGCGCCCGCCCGTCCTTCTTGAACTCCTCGAGCGTCTGCCACGTCGAGACGAAATCGCCGTCGTACAGCGTGGGCAGCGGCCAGTGGATGAGGAACAGGTCGACGTATTCGAAACCCAACTCGCTCAGCGTCTTGTCGAATGCGCGACGAGCGTCGTCGGGCCGGTGGAACCCGTTGTTGAGCTTGCTGGTGACGAACACTTCGGAGCGTTCGAGGCCGGCGTCGCGGATGCCCTGTCCGACGCCGCGCTCGTTCTGGTACATCTCGGCGGTGTCGATGTGGCGGTAGCCGATGTCGAGCGCCGTCTTGACCGCACCCGCCGTTTCATCGGGTTTGACCTGGTAGACCCCGAATCCCAGCTGCGGGATCTGCGCGCCGTCGTTCAGGGTGATCGTGGGAATGCTGCTCAAGGTCGAGCCTCCTTCTGGAATAGTCGCGTCGACGTCGGTTGTGTGCCCGTTCGTGCAACCCCGCACACGCCGCGCGCCATCTCGTCTCGAAGCTGTCAGCTCACTGTGGGTTTGCGCATGATCAGGAAGGCCTGGGGAGTCGATTCCAGCCCGTCGTCGTCGCATTCGCGCACCGTCTCCACATAGGGAGTGAACCCGTGCGGCCGGGCCGCCGCGATGATCTGCTGCGGGGTACGGCGATGGAAGACCAGCGAGACTTTCGCACCGAACGCCTCGTCGAGGATGCGCGGGCGGTCACCGACCTGGAAGGCCAGCAGCAGGTATCCGCCCGGCCGCAACACCCGGTGGAATTCGGCGAACACGGCGTCGAGGTCCCCGTCGGGGACGTGGATGACCGAATACCAGGCACACAGTCCGTCGACTGTCTCGTCGCCGAGGTCGAGGTGTGCCATCGCACCGATGCGGAAGTCCAGTTCCGGATTCAGCCTGCGCGCTTCACCGATCATGTTGGGGGACAGATCGATTCCGGTGGCCTTCGTCCCGTGCCGCGCGAGGATGGCGGTGGTCGCCCCGGTGCCGCAGCCGACGTCGACGATGTACCCGCCCGGTCCGACCAGCCCGGCGAACGACCGCAGCACGGCGAGCTCGACCGGCTTGCGGTCCAGCCAGTCGTGGAAGCGGCCGGCGTAGGCGGCCGCCGTCGCGTCGTAACCGTCGCGGGTGTCGCGGAGATACCGGCCGGTCATGCGTCGTTGAGCGCGCCGAGCAGGTGACGGGCCGCGGCCACCCGGCCCGCGGCGGCGCCGGTCAGGCCGTCGAGTGCGCATTCCGGGTCGGCGGGCGGACCCATGTGCCCGCAGCCGCGCGGACACTCGGTGATCGCCTCGGCCAGATCCGAGAACGCGAGCAGCACGTCGTCGGGTGCGATGTGGGCCAGACCGAACGACCGGATGCCCGGGGTGTCGATCACCCAGCCGTCACCGGCCAGCGGAAGGGCGACCGACTGGGTCGACGTATGCCGTCCCTTGCCGACTCCGCTGACCTCACCGATCGCCCGGTCAGCCTGCGGCACAAGGCGATTGACCAGTGTCGACTTCCCGACCCCGGAGTGGCCGAGCAGCACCGTCACCTGCCCGGTCAGCAGCGGCACGACACCGTCGAGCGCATCCTCCCGCCCGGCGGTGATGACGGTGAGGTCGAGGTCGGTGAACTGGGCGGCGAACGGTTCGGCGGGGGCGAGGTCGCTCTTGGTCAGGCACAGGATCGGGGTCAGCCCGCCGGCATAGGCGGCGATCAGCGCCCGTTCGACGAATCCGGTTCTCGGCGGCGGATCGGCAAGCGCGACGACGATGAGCAACTGGCCGGCGTTGGCGACCACCACCCGTTCCGTCGGGTCGGTGTCATCTGCGGTGCGGCGCAACACCGTTCGGCGTTCACCGCGTCGGACGATGCGCGCCAGCGTGTCCGGTCGCCCGGACAGGTCGCCCACCACCTCGACGTCGTCGCCGACGACGATCGGGGTGCGGCCCAGCTCGCGGGCCCGCATCGCGGTGACCACCCGGTCGGGGTCGCGGTCGAGGGCGCAACCCCAGCGGCCGCGATCGACGGTCACCACCATGGCGCTGCGCGCATCGGCGTGGTCGGGCCGGGTCTTCGTTCGCGGTCGGGAGCCCCGACCCGGCCGGACCCGGACGTCGGACTCGTCGTACTCGCGAGGGCTCAAGCGCCTGCCTCGGGGTCCGCGCCGGTCTGCCCGGCGAGCATGTCGGACCACAGCTGCGGGAACTCGGGCAGCGTCTTCGCGGTGGTGGCGATGTCCTCGACCTCGACCCCCGGGGTGCGCAACCCGACGATGGCCCCCGCCATCGCCATCCGATGGTCGGCGTAGGAATGCCAGACACCACCGTGCAGCGGCGCCGCGGTGATCACCAGCCCGTCGTCGGTCTCCTCGCACTGACCGCCCAGACCGTTGATCTCGGCGCGCAGCGCGGCAAGCCGGTCGGTCTCGTGGCCGCGCAGGTGTGCGACGCCGCTCAGCCGGGATACCGCCCCGGGTGTGGCCACCGCGGCGAGCGCCGCCACTGCCGGGGTGAGTTCCCCGACGTCGTGCAGGTCGGCGTCGAAACCCTCGTAGAGCCGGGTGCCCTGCACCTCGAGGTAGGAGTCGGTCTGACGCACCACCGCGCCGACCTTCTCGAGGATCGCCAGGATCGCCTCGGCCGGCTGCGTGCTCGCCGCTGGCCAGCCGGTGATCCGCACCGCCCCGCCGCTCACCACACCGGCGGCCAGGAACGGGACCGCATTGGACAGGTCGGGTTCGATGGTCCAGTGGCGGGCGGCGACGGGTCCCGGTCGCACCGTCCAGCGGTTGGCCCGGCTGTCGTCGACCTCGACACCGGCGTCGCGCAGCATGCTGACGGTCATCGCCACATGCGGCGCCGACGGTACCGATTCGCCGGTGTGCACGATTGTCAGCCCGTCGCGGAACGCGGCCCCCGACAACATCAGGCCGGAGACGAACTGCGACGACGCGGAGGCGTCGATCTCGACGGTGCCGCCGGCCACCGAGCCCTCACCACGGACCCGGAAGGGCAGCCCGTCGCCGTCGATGCGCACCCCGAGCGCCCGCAGACCGGCCAGCAGCGGGGAGATCGGGCGGACGCGGGCCTGCTCGTCCCCGTCGAATTCGACGGTCTCGGTGCTCAGCGCCGCCACCGGCGGAAGGAACCGCAGCACCGTACCCGCGAGCCCACAGTCCACGCGGGCGCCGGCCGCGGGCGAGAGGCCACCGCTGATCTCGAGTTCGTTCTCGGCGGCGTCGACGCACTCGACGCCGAATCCCAGGGTCTGCAGTGCGCCGATCATCAGGTCGGTGTCGCGGCTGCGCAGCGCGCCACCGATCGTCGACGGGCCCTGCGGGGTCGCCAGCGCCGCCAGCACGAGGGCGCGGTTGGTCTGGGACTTCGAGCCCGGGATGGTCATCGTCGCGTGGACGGGGGTCGGCGTCGAGGGGGCCGGCCAATTGCTCACGACTCCCATCCTGCCTTGTCGGTTCCGCGTGCCACTATCGGAGGTATGTGTGGACGTTTCGCAGTGACCACCGACCCGGCCCTGCTGGCCGAGAAGATCAAGGCGATCGACGAGACCACCACCGCACCGAACGAGTCCGGACCCAACTACAACGTCGCACCCACCACCACCATCAGCACAGTGGTGAAGCGGCACAGCGAAGCCGATGACGAGGCGACGCGCCGGCTCCGGTCCATGCGGTGGGGTCTGATCCCGCCGTGGGTCAAGAGCAGCGAGGACGGGACGCCCGACAACAAGGGTCCGCTGCTGATCAACGCGCGCGCCGACAAGGTCACCACCTCGCCGGCGTTCCGCAGTTCGGCCAAGAGCAAACGCTGCCTGGTCCCGATGGACGGCTGGTACGAGTGGCGGCCCAACCCGGCGGACGGCAAGAAGAAGGCGGCGAAGACACCGTTCTTCATGTACGGCGCCGACGGCGAACCGCTGTTCATGGCGGGGCTGTGGACGACGTGGCGGCCGAAGGAGGCGCCGAAGGACGCGCCCCCGCTGCTGAGCTGCACGATCATCACCACCGACGCCGCGGGACCGCTGGCGCAGATCCACGACCGCATGCCGTTGACCATCAGCGCCGACGACTGGGACCGCTGGCTCGACCCGGACGCCCCGATCGACGAGGGGCTGCTGCGCGGTCACGGCGACCTCGACCGCATCGAGGTGCGTGAGGTGTCGCGGCTGGTCAACAGCGTCCGCAACAACGGCCCCGAGCTGATCGCGCCGGCCGAACCGGAACCCGAACAGGCCACCCTGCTTTGACCGAACCACCGGAGCCGTCCGCTCCGCTGCACGACGCCGCCGTCGTCGACTCACTCGGCGCTGACCTGCGGACCGCGGGATACACCACCGACGGGGTCACCGGGCTGTTGGGCGCCGACGCCGACGCCGCCTTCGCCAGGGGAGTGTGGTGGCCGGCGCTGCGCGCCACCGACCGTGCGCCCCGCGACCGCGAGGCGCTGGCCGTCATGGTGCGGCTGTTCCTCCTCGGCGCCGACGAACCGCGGGCACGTGTGCACACCGCGTTCCCGGGCGCCGGCGTGGACGCGCTGGTGGCCAACGGTGTCCTCGCGACCACGGCGGCGGGGACTCTGCGGGCGGCCCTCGACATCCGACCCCATGGCGACGGGCAGCGCGACTTCGTCGTCGTCTCCGATCTGGATTCCGCGCTACGCGACGGCGCGGTGCGCCGCGACCACGTCCTCGGCATCGGTGGTGCGTCGATCTCGCTGGCGCGCGCGGTGGTGCGCGATCCGGTCGGGCGTGCGCTCGACCTCGGCACCGGATGCGGCATCCAGGCGCTGCACCTCGATGCGCACTGCACCGACATCGTCGCCACCGACACCAACGAGCGGGCGCTGGCGCTGGCCGCGGCGACCGCACGGCTCAACGGGATGTCGTGGGACCTGCGGTGCGGCAGCCTGTTCGAGCCCGTCGCGGGTGAGCGTTTCGACCTGATCGTGTCCAATCCGCCGTTCGTGGTCGGCGCCGGTGCCCGCGACTACATCTACCGCGACTCGGGGGTGGTCGGAGACGGCCTGTGCGCCAACCTGATCGGTCAGGTCGGTGCGCACCTGGAGCCGGGCGGTACCGCGCACATCATGGCCAACTGGATCGTGCGCGAGGGCGACGACTGGCGTGAGCGGGTGAGCGGGTGGCTGGCGCACACCGGTCTGCACGCCTGGGTGGTGCAACGGGAACTCGCCGACCCGGTCAGCTACGTCTCGCTGTGGACCTCGGACGCCGGCGAGCCGCCCGAACAGGCGGCCCGGCGCGGCGGGGAGTGGCTGGACTGGTTCGCCGCCGAGCGGATCGCCGCGATCGGGATGGGCATGATCACACTGCGCGCCCCGCGGGCCGACGATCAGCGGCCACCCGAGCACATCCTGGAAGAGATCACCGCGGCCGACGAAGCCCTCACCGGTCCGGAGGTGGCCGCGTTCTTCGCCCGCCGCGAATACCTGTACCGCACCACCGACGAGCACCTGCTGGCCGCCCGGCTGTCCACCGCGCCGGTGTTCCTCGAGGAGCAGTCCCTGCCGGGGCCCGACGGGTGGCAGGTCGTCGGCGCGGCGGTCCGCAGGCCCGGTGGTCCGGGCGCGGTGCTCGGCGTCGACGAAGTGTCGCGGGCGCTGCTGGCCGGATGCCGGGGCGAGGTACCGCTGGGCACGCTGATCGAGCTGCTCGCCGCGCACCACGCAGTGGACGCCGGCGCACTGGCCACGGCGGCCCTGCCGGTGATCCGGGAGGCGATCGGACGCGGGATCGTCTACCAGGCCGACTAACGGTTGAGCGGAATGGCCATCAGCCTGCTGCCGACAGCCTTGGCCCGGTCGGGCAGCACCCGCGACGCTGTGCCCATGACCTTCGAGGTCAGCGATGCGGCGACGACTTTCTGATCGCCCCGCATGAGCGCCTCGTAGCCCTGCTGCGCGACCTTCGCCGGATCGTCCTTGGGCATCTTGCCCATCGGCGACTCCAGGAGGTTGGCGCGCCGGAAGAAGTTCGTGTCGGTGGCACCCGGCATCAGCGAGGTGACGGTGATGGAGGTGTCGCGCAGCTCGTCGCGCAGCGCCTCGGCGAAGGACTGGATGAAGGACTTCGACGCGTTGTAGACGGTCTGATACGACCCCGGCATCATCGACGCCACCGAGGAGGTGAACAGCACGCGCCCTTCCTCGCGGTTCGCCATGTCGCGCAACACGAGTTTCGCCAGGTGCACGGTCGAGCGGACGTTGAGGTCGACGATGCTCAGATCGTCGACCAGCTCGGTTTCGATGAACATGCCGCCACGGCCGATACCGGCGTTCAGCGCCGCGGCGGCGAGGACCCGGTCACCCGCGACGGTGCTGCGGTACAGATGCTCAACGGAGTCCGGTTCCCGCAGGTCGACCTGGATCGCCTGCACCGCACTTCCGAACTCCGAAAGGCGTTCGGGCACATCGTTGATGCCGTCGTCTTCGGCGGCGACCACCAGGTCGTACCCGTCCCTGGCGAAGCACTTCGCCAGTTCGAACCCGATTCCGCTGGAGGCGCCGGTCACCAGCGCCAGTTGTGTTTCAGCCATGCGCCCCCACCTACCCGCGGGCGGTGCACTCAAACGGTGCCTCGGAGCGGCGAGATTGCGCCCAGGGTCGTGCGCGAGCCGCGATCCACGACCCTGAGCGCAATCTGTGTCGTCAGGGGCCGGTGTATCCCGGCGGATTGGGGCTGTCCACCCACAGGTCGACCCCGAGTTCGGAACCGGGGACGCAGTCGTAGACCGACAGATCGGTGACCCCGGAGTCCAGCAGAACGTCCTCACACAGCAGGGTCTGGCCGGTGTAGTCGCGGGCCGGTCTGGTCAGCACGGCGTAGGCCGCGTCGGCGTACACCTCGGGTTTGCGCGCCCGGGCCATGGCCTCGTCGCCGCCGAGCAGGTTCTGCACGGCCGCGGTGGCGACCATGGTGCGCGGCCACAGTGTGTTCGACGCGATGCCGGCAGACCGCATCTCTTCGGCGATTCCCAACGCGCACAACGTCATCCCGAACTTCGCCATCATGTAGGCAGTCGGGGTGAGCCACTGCGGCTCAAGCCGGATTGGCGGTGACAGCGTGAGGATGTGCGGGTTGTCCCGGCCTTTCATGTGCGGGATGCAGGCCTGGGTGACGGCGTACGTGCCCCGCACCTGGATACCGTTCATCAGGTCGAAACGCTTGAGCGGAACCTCCTCCACCGACCCGAGGTTGATCGCCGACGCGTTGTTGACGCAGATGTCGATGCCGCCGAACTGCTCGACGGTCTTGGCCACCGCGGCGGTCACCGAATCGCCGTCGCGGATGTCGCCGACGATCGGCAGCGCCCGGCCGCCGGCCTCCTCGATCTCCTTGGCAGCGGTGTAGATCGTGCCGGGCAGTTTCGGGTGGGGTTCGGCCGTCTTGGCGACGAGCGCGATGTTGGCGCCGTCGGCTGCGACGCGCTTGGCGATGGCCAGTCCGATGCCGCGGCTGGCGCCGGAGATGAACATGGTCTTTCCGGACAAGGGCTTGTCTGCCATGGGGGTGAGCCTATGCCGCGCGGATGTCGGCGGTGACCGCGTCGGTCAACCGGACGAGATCCTGCGGCGCCACCGCGATCTCCAGGCCCCGCTTGCCCGCACTGCAGAGGATCCGATCCCACTGTAGGGCGGAGGCGTCGATCACGGTCGGAAGCCGCTTGCGCTGGCCGAGCGGGGAGATGCCGCCGAGGACGTACCCGGTCGACCGTTCGGCGGCCGCGCGTTCTGCCATCGTGGCCTTGGGTACGCCGAGGGCCGCGGCCGCCGCCTTCAGCGAGAGTTTGTCCGGCACCGGCAGCACGGCGACCGCGAGCCCTTTCGGGACGGCGATCACGAGTGTCTTGAAGACCTGTGCGGCGTCGACACCGGTCGCGGCGAGTTCTTCGACGGCTTCCTCACCGTAGGAGCCGGCGCGCGGATCGTGCCGGTACTGCAGGACCTGGTGGTCCACCTCGGCGGTGACGAGAGCCGCAATGGCCGGCGTAGCTGCGCGCACGCGGCTCAGCTTAGAGGCGGTCCGGTCGGGCTCGGGAACAACAGCGCGGCCTCCTGCTGTTGTTGGGAACGACTTCGGCGGCCTACGCAGCCGAGACCGTATCGGTCACTACCACTAGGATCGAGGGAGGACTCTGGTGCCATTGGCCTGCCTGGAACGTCCGGTGGATCTGCCGGGCCTGTTCGACGGCGCCGCGACAGAAGGGACGGTGTCGACCACGATGACCGACATCGACGGATCGGCGGCCGGACGAGAAGAATCCGACGCCGAGCTGACCGCACGTTTCGAGCGCGACGCGATACCGCTGCTGGACCAGCTCTACGGTGGTGCGCTGCGAATGACGCGCAACCCGGCCGACGCCGAGGATCTGCTGCAGGAAACCATGGTGAAGGCCTACGCCGGCTTCCGCTCGTTCCGCGAGGGGACGAATCTCAAGGCGTGGCTGTACCGCATCCTGACCAACACCTACATCAACAGCTACCGCAAGAAGCAGCGCCAGCCGTCTGAGTACCCCACCGAGGAGATCACCGACTGGCAGCTCGCGGCGAACGCCGAGCATTCGTCGACGGGACTGCGGTCAGCCGAGGTGGAGGCACTGGAAACGCTGCCCGACACCGAGATCAAGGCGGCGCTGCAGGCATTGCCGGAGGAGTTCCGGATGGCGGTGTACTACGCCGACGTCGAAGGGTTCCCGTACAAGGAGATCGCGGAGATCATGGATACGCCCATCGGGACCGTGATGTCCCGGTTGCATCGTGGCCGTAAGCAGCTCCGCGAGCTGCTGGCCGACGTCGCGCGAGACCGCGGGTTCATCCGCGGCGCGCAAGCGCCCGAGGAGGTGTCGTCGTGAGTGACGAAGAGCGGTGGACACCGCCGGTGGGCCCGGTCGACCCCGAGCATCCCGAATGCGCCGCGGTCATCGCCGAGGTATGGACGCTGCTCGACGGGGAGTGCACCCCGGAGACACGCGACAAGCTCAAACACCATCTCGAGGAATGCCCCGCATGCCTGCGCCACTACGGCGTCGAGGAGCGGGTCAAGCGACTGATCGCCGCGAAGTGCGGCGGCGAGAAGGCGCCGGACCGGTTACGCGAGCGGCTGCGTATCGAGATCAGCCGCACCACCATCTATCGCAGCTGACACTCAGCGACAACAAAAACTACGGTTGTCGACGGTTTTCGATCGAAACCCGTCAACAACCGTAGTTTTGTGTATACGTGCTGGTCAGCGCACTGACTTCGAACCGGCGTTGGGCCGCTTGCCGTGGTTGGCCTTCGAATTCTTGCGATCGCGCTTCTTACGGCCACGCTTGGCCATGGTGCTCCTCCATTTGGTCAAAGTTCGTCCGGCCCGCATACCGCAGGCGGCTTCGCCCCATTGTCTCATGGCCCGGCGAATGCTCTGGCGACGCGGTGTTGTGGTTCGATAGACCGGCAGGCAGCAGCGAGGAATGAGTGGGGTGAAGATGGCCGAGGACGTTCGCGCGGAAATCGTGGCCAGTGTGCTGGAGGTCGTGGTTCACGAAGGCGATCAGATCGGCGAGGGTGACACCCTGGTGCTGCTGGAGTCCATGAAGATGGAGATCCCGGTGCTCGCCGAGGTGGCCGGCACGGTGACCAAGGTCAACGTGGCCGAAGGCGACGTCATCCAGGCCGGTGACCTCATCGCGGTGATCAGCTAGCCGCAGTCCCGGCTTCCCCGGTAGAGCGATATGTCGACCCTCGGTGATCTGCTCGCCGAGCACACCGTGCTGCCCGGCAACGCCGTCGACCATCTGCACGCGCTGGTGGGCGAGTGGCAGTTGTTGGCAGATCTGTCCTTCGCCGACTATTTGATGTGGGTGCGGCGCGACGACGGCGTCCTGGTGTGTGTGGCGCAGGTGCGGCCCAACACCGCGCCGACCGTACTGCTGGCCGACGCTGTCGGCACCACCGCGATCCCCGAGACCATGCCGTTGGTCACCGCCACCTTCGATTCCGGCACCATCGGACGGGAAGGCCCTGCCGCCCAGAACGATTCGCCGGGATTGAACGTCGAGGCGGTCCCGGTGCGCTACCGCGACGACGTCGTCGCGGTGCTCACCCACCAGACCGCTCTGGCCGCGAGGCGTACGGCGAGCCCGCTCGAGGTCGCCTACCTGGATTGTGCGGGCGATCTGTTGCTGATGCTGTCGGAGGGCACGTTCCCCAACGTGGGCGACCTCGCGATGTCACGGTCCAGCCCCCGGGTGGGCGACGGGTTCATCCGGCTCGACGGGGCGGGCGACGTCGTGTTCGCCAGCCCCAACGCGATCTCGGCGTATCACCGCATGGGGCTGGCCGCCGATCTCGAGGGCCACAACCTGGTGACGGTGACCCGCCCGTTGATCTCGGACCCGTTCGAGGCGCAGGAGCTGGCCAACCACGTGCGTGACTCGCTCGGTGGCGGATCGAGTATGCGCATGGAGGTCGACGCGGGCGGGGCGGCGGTGCTGTTGCGCACCCTGCCGCTGGTGGTGCACGGTGCGGCGGTCGGCGCGGCCGTCCTGATCCGCGACGTCACCGAGGTGAAGCGGCGCGACCGCGCGCTGCTGTCGAAGGACGCGACCATCCGTGAGATCCATCACCGGGTCAAGAACAACCTGCAGACGGTGGCGGCGCTGCTGCGCCTGCAGGCGCGGCGAACCAACAACGCCGAGGGCCGTGAGGCGCTGATGGAATCGGTCCGGCGGGTCTCGTCGATCGCCCAGGTGCACGACGCGCTGTCGATGTCGGTCGACGAAGAGGTCAACCTCGACGAGGTGGTGGACCGCATCCTGCCGATCATGAACGACGTGGCCAGCGTCGGTCCGCCGATCCGGATCACGCGTGAGGGCGATCTCGGCGTGCTCGACGCCGACCGCGCGACCGCGCTGATCATGGTGATCACGGAATTGGTGCAGAACGCGATCGAGCACGCATTCGACGCCAACACCGCGCAGGGCAGCGTCACCATCCGCGCCGAGCGGTCAGCGCGCTGGCTCGATGTGGTGGTGCACGACGACGGGCGGGGCCTCCCGGCCGGGTTCAGCCTGGAGAAGTCCGATCGGCTGGGTCTGCAGATCGTCCGCACGCTGGTGTCGGCGGAGCTGGACGGCTCGCTGGGGATGCACGATGTGCCGAGCGGGGGGACGGATGTGGTGTTGAGGGTCCCGCTGGGCCGCCGCGGTAGGGCCGCGCAGTAGGGGAAGCGGTAGGGCCGCGCAGTAGGGCACCGCGGCCGAGCCGCGGAGTAGGGCACAGCGGCCGGGCCTGAGTAGCCACATAGCGAATTCACACCCGAGTGTGACGCAATACATTTGCCACCGAATAATGGCGTGGAACACAATGAAGGCCCCGACATTGTCGGGGCCTCCGTTGATGCGGTGAAGCGATCAGACTCCGCTGCGGGCCTTGGTCCGCGCGTTGCGACGCTTGAGGGCGCGACGCTCGTCCTCGCTCATGCCGCCCCACACGCCGGCGTCCTGACCGGACTCCAAAGCCCAGCTCAGGCACTCGGTGGTGACGGGGCAGCGGTTGCACACGAGCTTCGCATCGGCGATCTGCGCGAGGGCCGGACCGCTGTTCCCGACCGGGAAGAACAGCTCCGGATCCTCGTCGCGACAGACGGCCTTATGGCGCCAATCCATTCTTTTAACTCCTCACTATGTGCGCAGCAGGGCGCACGAGCTTTTCTTCGGCTGTTAACGCGTGCACACAATTTGTTTCTGCACTGTTGCATCCGATGCTTTCACAGGCTCGACGGATGTCAAGGGAAGCGCGTTAACACGTGTGCAACGTCACTAGGTGACCGCGTTAGCGAACCGCTTACCCGGATGTACTAAACTCAACACACCCACGCCCAAAATTTCTTCCAGATTTTCATCGGCGCTGGTCAGCGCGCAGGTGGGGGTGGCGCGATCACGCCAAGAGCGTCCGGGACCGACGTGAACGTCATGGTTTCGCGCAGGCCAACGTAATCTCCGTCGATCTGACAGGCCACCGGCATCTCGGAGGCGATGCGCACCCACGGCAGGTCGTCGTCGCGGATCAGATGGCGGGCCACCGGGTTGGATTCGCGGGCGAACATCTGGCGCGCCAGCCGCAGATTCGCCCACGCGTTCATGCTGGTGGTGGCGAAGACTCCGAGGCCGGTCTCGAACGTCGTCCCCGGGTTGGTCCAGATCGGCCTCGTATTGGCATACGTCCACGGACTCGAGTTGGACACGAACGCGAAATGCACACCGGTCGCCGGCTCACGGTCGGGCGCGTAGAGCGTCAGCGTCGGCTCCTTGCGGACACTGGCGAGGAGTTCCCGCACGGCGACGCGGATGTAGCGCGACGCGGTCACCTTGCGGCCCTTCGCGCGCTGCGCCTCGACGGCGGCCACCACGTCACCGTCGACCCCCATACCGGCGGTGAACACCGCCCAGCGCTCCCCGCAGTTCATCAGACCGATCCGCCGCCACACTCCGCTGCGGCGGTACTCGCCGAGCAGGTCGACGAGCTGGTTGGTGGCCTCGATGGGGTCGGGGCTGATGCCGAGGGCGCGGGCGAAGACGTTGGCCGAACCGCCCGGCACGACGCCGACCGCCGGGGCGTCGGCGCGCCGGCCGTCGCGCATGACCCCGTTGACCACCTCGTTCACGGTGCCGTCGCCGCCGTGCACGATGAGCACGTCGACGCCGTCAGCGGCCGCCTCGCGGGCGATCTCGATGGCGTGGCCGCGGTGGTCGGTGTGGGCGACGGTCAGGTCGACACGGCTTTCCAGCGCGTGGGCGAGCAGATCACGGCCTGCCGCGGTGGTCGACGTGGCGTTCGGGTTGACGATCAGCACGGCACGCACGAGGCATGAGCCTAACCGCGAGCATCTAGGCTCGAGGTCGTGACCGTTCCCGCGCCGACGACTGTGCGTCAGGCCGCCGTGCTGGTGGCCATCGAAGGTGCCGCCGGTGTGGTGGCGGCACTGGTTTATCTCGTCAGCGGTTTCTCCCGCGCCGAGGAGGCGGGCCTCAACAAGTTCGGGACCGCCGCCTGGTTCGCGATCATCGGCGGCGCGGTGCTCGCCGCGGGGTGGGCGCTGTGGACCGGCCGGCGGTGGGGCCGCGGTATCGCGGTGATGGCCCAGCTGCTGCTGCTACCGGTGACGTGGTACGTCGCCGTCGGCTCGCACCAGTGGTTCTACGGCATCCCGGTCGCCGGGGTCGCGCTGACCGCCCTGCTGCTGCTGTTCAGCCCTTCGGCGTTGCAGTGGCTGGGTGCTCAGGACTCGGCCAGCGCCGACAGTTCCGGACCCGACACCCGGTAGGTGATCCACTCGGTCTGCGGTTTGCCGCCGACGGCGTCGTAGAGCGCGATCGCGTTCTCGTTCCAATCGAGCACCGCCCAGGACAGCCTGCTGTAGCCGTTGGTGACGCACTCGCGCGCGAGCGTCGACAGCAGGGTGCGGGCCAGGCCGCGGCGGCGGAACTGCGGGCGGACGAACAGGTCTTCGAGGTAGATGCCGGCCACCCCGTCCCAGGTGGAGAAGTTGTAGAACCACAGCGCACCGGCGGCGGCCTGGCCGTCGACCTCGACGAGGTGGCCGTACACGCGGGGTTGTGCACCGAAAAGCGCGTCGTGCATCTGTGTCTCGGTGACCGTGCATTCGTCGGAGGCGCGCTCGAATTCGGCCAGTTCACGCACCATCGCGACGAGCTCCACCTCGTCGCCGGGTTGGACGCGGCGGATGTTGACGGTCATTGCGCTACTCCCAGTGCGGACAGGATGGTGGTGAATTTCGTTGTGGTCTCGGCCACTTCGTCGTCGGGATCGGATTGGGCGACGATACCGCCGCCGGAGTGGGCGGTCGCGCCGCGCCGGTCGGCCGCCAGCTGGGCGCAGCGGATGGAGACCACCCAGCGGCCGTCGCCCGCGGCGTCGCACCAGCCGACGGCGCCGGCGTAGAACCCACGGTCGCCTTCGATCTGCTTGATGAGCGCGGCGGCGGCGTCGGTGGGAACGCCGCCGACTGCCGGGGTCGGATGCAGCGCGACGGCGAGATCGAGTGCGGTGGTGGAGCTTTCGCGGAGCCGTCCGGTGATCTGCGTGCTCAGGTGCCAGACGGCGGCGGTTGCGCTGAGGTGCGGTTCCGGCGCGATCTGCAGATCGACGCAGAGCGGGTCGAGGGCCTTGCGGACCTCGTCGATGACGATCGCGTGTTCGTGGCGGTTCTTGGCCGAATCGGCGAGTGCGGCACCGCTGGCTCGGTCGGCCGCGGGATCGGCGAAGCGGGGCGCCGAACCGGCGAACGGTTGACACGTCACCACCTCACCGCGCCGGGCGACCAGCAGTTCGGGGCTCGCGCCGATGAGCGCCGCACCGCGATAGTCTCCGCCCGCCGCGCTGAGATCCACCAGATAAGCGTTCGCACTCGGGTCGTCGGAGACCAGTCGACGCAGCACGGTCCCGGTGTCGAGGGGTGCGTCGGCGGTGAGGTGCAACGCCCGCGCCAGCACGACCTTGTGCAACCCCGTCGCGGGATCGTTGAGCGCGCGGACGGCGGCCGCCACGCGCGCCCGGTGCTCCTGTGGGGCGGGGAGGAAGTCGGCGATTCGCACGGTGGGCAGGGGAGCGGTGGGGAGATCCGGCAGTGCCTCGACGAATCCGGCCGTCCGCGGGCGGAACAGCGCCGTCGGCGCGGTCAGGTCGAAAGGCAACGCCCCCAACACAATCGGTGCGTCACCATGGGCGAGTGCGGCGCGCGCGGCGGTCAGCGTCGGATAGGCGGTGTGTATGCCGTCGGCGACGACCGTGCCCTGCGTCCCGGTGAGGACGAAGGCCGGCTCGGCGGCGGACGGCGCCGGGGTCGTCATATCGGCAGGCACGGATGCGGGTAACCGGTCAGTGCCAGTGCGCTGATCTGGCGCACCCCGTGCTCCCAACCACACACCGCGATCGACGCCGCCACCATCGCGAACCGGATACCTTGTGGCAGCGGCAGTTCCGCCCAGCGAGTGATCACGGCACGGGAGAAGTGGCCGTGGCCGACGAAGATGACGTCGCGGGATTCGAGATGGGTCAACGCCAACGAGACCGCCCGGTCGGCGCGTTCGGATACGGCCTCGACACTCTCGCCGCCGGGGCACCCGTGGGTCCACACCAGCCATTCGGGGTCGGACTCGCGGATCTCGTCGGTCGTACGGCCTTCGTATTCGCCGTAATTCCATTCCACCAGCAGGTCGGACACCTCGTCGACGGCCAGGCCCGCGAGTTTTGCGGTGTCGAGCGCGCGCCGGCGCGGACTGCTGATCACCAGCGGGTTGTCCAGGGTCAGCCGGTCCAGGGCTTCGGCGGTCTGGGCTGCCTGTTCGCGGCCGGTTTCGGTCAGATCGAGGTCGGTCCGGCTGGTGTGCCGCCCCGAACGTGACCACTCAGTCTCACCGTGGCGGATCAGCAGCAGTCGATGGTCGGTCAGGCCCACACCCGTCGATTCTGCCGCACGGCCGTGTGCGAGGGCCGCTCGCGTGTCAGGATGGCAAATGTGACGCGAGTACTTGCGGTCGCCAATCAAAAGGGTGGGGTCGCCAAGACGACGACGGTGGCGTCGCTGGGTGCGGCGATGGCGGAGAGCGGCAAGCGGGTGCTGCTCGTCGACCTGGACCCCCAAGGTTCGCTGACGTTCTCCCTGGGCCACGATCCCGACAAGTTGCCGGTCTCGGTGCACGAGGTGCTGCTCGGGGAGGTGGAACCGGATGCGGCGCTGGTCGACACCCCCGAAGGGATGACGCTGCTGCCGGCGAACATCGATCTGGCGGGCGCCGAGGCGATGCTGCTCATGCGCGCGGGCCGCGAACATGCGCTCAAACGGGCGCTGGCCAAGCTGACCGGCACCTACGACGTCGTGCTGATCGACTGTCCGCCGTCGCTGGGCGTGCTGACCCTCAACGGTCTCACCGCCGCCGACGAGGTGATCGTGCCGCTGCAGTGCGAGACGTTGGCGCACCGCGGGGTGGGCCAGTTCCTGCGCACGGTGTCCGACGTGCAGGCGATCACCAACCCGGACCTGAAGCTGCTGGGCGCGCTGCCCACGCTGTACGACTCACGCACCACCCACAGCCGTGATGTCCTGTTCGACGTCGTCGACCGCTACGAGTTGCCGGTGCTGGCGCCGCCGATCCCGCGCACCGTACGGTTCGCCGAGGCCAGCGCGTCGGGGTCGTCGGTGCTGGCGGGTCGCAAGAACAAGGGGGCACTGGCCTACCGCGAGTTGGCGGCCGCGCTGCTCAAGCACTGGAAGAACGGCAAGGACATGCCGACCTACACCCCGGACGTCTAGGAACCGAGCCCGACGAGTTCGCCGCCGCGCAGCTCCAGCACATGGTCACCGGCCACCGCGGGCACGACGGCGCCGTCGACCGGAGGCCGGGCCAGTGCGATGTGGCGTTCGCCGGTGCCCGTGCCGGGGGCGAAGACGTCGTAGCCGTCGGTGACCGGAACCAGCAGGCGGTCGGCCATCTCCGCCGCCGGGCCCAGCGGCATGCTCGCGCCCGACGGGGTGACCGTGTACTTGTAGCGCAGGCCCGACGCGTCGAACACCATCACCGAATCCCCGGTCCACCACGTGACCAGGTCGCCCGCCCGCGATGCGACGGCGTGCGGCGAGGCAGTCGCGGTCATCAGAGTGCTCGCAACCGTCGTCCCGGTCTCGTCGATCACGTTGACGGTCGGCTCCGGCGTCGGCAGGTAGACGGCGGTCGTGGTGTCGGAGACCGCGATCACGCGGGCGTCGGAATCGGCGGGCACACCGGGCAGTTCGACGATCTTGACGTCCGGCACGTCTTCCTCGTCGGACGGCCGCAGCAGGGTCAACCGCAGCTCCGGTTCGTTCGGGCAGGCTTCGAGGACCGACACCGCCGACGAACTGGCGGCCGCCGAGGTGAACCGACACAGGGGTGCCGCGGGCACGTCGGGTTTGATGCGCGCGTCGAGCGCGCCGTAGCTCAGCATCCGGACCATGTCCGAACGCCAGACCTCGAGGCGGTTCTCACCGGCCGAGAGCACCGTGGTGCCGTCGGAGCTCAGCGTCACCGCAGGGTCGGCGTAGCCCGTGCGGGCGTTGCCGCGCTTACCGGTTCTGCCGTTGATCGTGGTGACCTGGCCACAGCCGCGTGAGTCTGGGTACACGGCCACCGCGTAGTGGTACACCGACGTGACCCCGCACAGTTCCACGTCGCGTGCGTACTTCCACACCGGCTCGCCGGTGGCCGGATCGCGGCCCAGCACGGTGGAACCGTCGCCGGTCACGACGCTGCCTCCGACGACGACCGGCAGCCGTGTCTTCGGGCTCGCCGCGCTCCACAATTCCCGCAGGGCCGCCGGCACCGCGGTGGCCCGCTCCGGGTCGGGTCGCGCCGCCGCCGCAGGCTCGCTGATGGTGGCGCGGGCGTCGCTGGTCCACCAGACCAGGGCCGCGACGACCGCGATGACGGCGGCGATCGCCACGGCGGCCAGCACGTCACCGCGGGTGCGGCGCTCCGGTTTGACCACGGATGACGCTGTCCGTCGGATCAGTTCGTGGTGGACGCGGCCTTGCGCGGACGCCGACGACGGCGCCGGCGACCGGCATGGGCGGTATCGCCGCCGGCGTCGGCCTCCGCGTCTCCGTCGCCGGCTACGGCCTCGGCGGCCGGCTGATCGGCCGAGCCCTCGACGTGGCCGGTGACCGGCTTGCCCGCACGGGTGCGACGGCGGTTGCGGGACCGGCTGCGCGTGGGCTTGTCGTCCCCGTCGCGGTCACCGTCACGCTCGCCGCGCGCGGAGCGTTCGGGGCGCTTGGCAGCCCGGGTCTTCGGCTCGCCGACCGAACCGCCCGCATCGGTGGGGATGTTCAGTTCCTCGTAGAGGTGCGGTGAGCTCGAGTAGGTCTCGGCCGGGTCCGGGGTGTCGAGGCCGAGCGCCTTGTCGATCATCGCCCAGCGGGGCAGCTCGTCCCAGTCGACCAGCGTGACGGCGACGCCGGTCTTACCCGCACGGCCGGTGCGGCCGATGCGGTGCACGTAGGCCTGCTCGTCCTCGGGGATCTGGAAGTTGATCACGTGCGTGATGTCGTCGATGTCGATACCGCGGGCGGCCACGTCGGTGGCGACCAGCACGTCGACCTCGCCGGTGCGGAAACTCTTGAGCGCCTTCTCACGGGCACCCTGACCGAGGTCACCGTGCACGGCGCCGACCTTGAAACCGCGTTCGGCGAGTTCGTCGGCCACCTTCTGCGCGGTGCGCTTGGTGCGGGTGAAGATCATCGTGGCCCCGCGGCCCTCGGCCTGCAGGATGCGGCTGACCATCTCGACCTTGTCCAGCGCGTGCGCACGATAGGCGTACTGAGCGGTGGTGTCGTGGGTGGCGGCCGAATGCGGGGCCTCGGCGCGGATGTGCGTCGGCTGGTTCATGAACGTGCGGGCCAGCGTGATGATCGGGTCCGGCATCGTCGCGGAGAACAGCATCGACTGGCGGGTGTCCGGCGTCAGGCGCAGGATGCGCTCGATGTCGGGCAGGAAGCCCAGGTCGAGCATCTCGTCGGCCTCGTCGAGCACCAGCACCGACAGGCCGCCGAGCTGCAGGTGACCCTGCTGCGCCAGGTCGAGCAGGCGACCGGGGGTGCCCACCACGACGTCGGCGCCGCGGCGCAGCGCCTCGATCTGCGGTTCGTAGGGCCGGCCGCCGTAGATGGACACCACCGAGAATTTGCGGTCCTCGGCGGTCAGGTACTTGGCGGCCAGGGTCAGGTCGCTGTGGACCTGCAGGCACAGCTCGCGGGTGGGGACCACGACGAGCGCGCGCGGGATACCGGTCAGCGCCTTGTCGGTGTCGGTGCTGACGCGCTGCAGCAGCGGCACACCGAATGCGTAGGTCTTGCCCATACCGGTGCGGGCCTGACCGATCAGGTCGTCGCCGGCCAACGCCATGGGCAGCGTCAGTTCCTGGATGGCGAACGGATGGTGGATGCCCTCCTCGGCCAGCGCGCGGACGATTTCGTCGCGCACGCCGAGGCTGGCAAATGTCATGTCAACAGAAGTTGTCAATGGAGTCATGCGGGTGAACGTGGCCTTTCATAGTCGACCTCGTGGTCGGCTTCGTGGTTTTCCACGCGCACACGAGTCTGACGATGAAGCGGCTTCGTCGCCCGTCACGGGGCGGTGCCGATCCGTTGGGCCCTGCGCTTTCGGAGGCGGGCCAACGCGTGCACGCACATTTCTTCAGGGAGCGGCCCGTCTCTTCCGAGTCGCTGCCTGGGGCCATCATACCCTGGATGGCTTTGCCGGCGTGGAGCGGCGCTCGTCGGCCATTACAGTTGGGCCATGAATGCGACGCACCCCGCAGCCTCCGGAGAGCAGACGGTCACCGCTGGAACGGCTGGTGTGTCGGCGGACCATCCCGGCGTCGATGAGCTGTTCGCGCTGCTCGCCTACGGTGAGGTGGCCGCGTTCTACCGGCTGACCGAAGAGGCGCGGATGGCCCCCAACCTGCGGGGGCGGATCAACATGGCCAGCATGGCGGCCGCCGAGATGAACCACTACGAGTTGCTGCGCGACGCCATGGAGCAGCGCGGCGTCGACGTGGTGCCGGCGATGACGAAGTACGCCTCGGCGCTGGAGAGCTACCACCGGTTGACGACGCCGAGCACCTGGCTCGAAGCGCTGGTCAAGACCTACATCGGCGACGCCCTCGCCGCGGATTTCTACTCCGAGATCACCGGCGCCCTGCCCGACGACGTGGCCGCCGTGGTGCGCGGCGTGCTGGCCGAGACCGGGCATTCGCAGTTCGTGGTCGCCGAGGTACGCGCCGCGGTGACCGCCAGTGACCGGCAACGCCACCGGCTGGCGCTGTGGTCGCGGCGGCTGCTGGGGGAGGCCATCACCCAGGCGCAGTACGTCCTCGCCGATCACGACGAACTCGTCGACCTGGTGATGTCGGCCGGCGACGGCCTGACCCAGATGGCGCAGTTCTTCGACCGGCTGCAGCAGACCCACCATTCGCGGATGCAGGAGCTCGGCCTGGCCTGACGCGCTACTGCGTGCAGGTGGCGATCATCGAGTTGTTGTTCTGCGCGACCAGCGCCGTCCCCGCGGCGTCGGTGATCGTGCAGTTGAGCTGGCTGTTCACGCTGGTCGCGGTTACCGACTTCAACTCCACCCCCGGATCGAGCACGACGGTCTTCGACCACGGCAACGCCACGTTGACCTCGGTCTGCAGCGCGCCCTGCTGGTCGGTGTAGATCACCGTCACGAGGTCGATCAGGGGACGGTTGCCGGTCACCGTGTAGGTGATCGCCCGCGGGGTGGCCGCCGGGGGCGGCGGGGGTGCGACCGCGCTGGGCGCCGGCTCGGGCGCGAGGCTCTCGGTCGGTGTGGGCGGGGCGGTCGGCGTCACGGTGGTGATGGTCTCGGGCGCCAGCGACGCAACCGGCGGCGGCAGCGGCGCCGCCGTGTCGTGCGGAGCCGCGGCGGTGGCCGACGGCGGGCTCTGCGTCGGCGCGGCGACGGTGGCCGACACCGAACCGCTGTCACCGCCGCCGAGGATGACCACCGTGCAGATCACCGCGACGAGCAGGATGGCGCCGGCGGCCCCGGCGATCCACTTCCAGCGGCTGTCGATGGCGGTGACGTACGCCTCGTAATCCTCGTAGTCCTCGTAATCTTCGGCGTCGTCCCCGGCGTCCCGGAACTCGTCGCGGCTCCCGTAGTCCCGGTGGTCGCCGTGATTCCGGTAGCCGGTGGTGCCGGGGTAGCGCTGGTCGCCATAGCTGCCATAGCCGCCGTAACCGCGGTAGGTGTCCTGGCCGACGGTGGCGTCGGCGTACTGCCGGTACCCCGGGTGGTCGGCGGCGGAGTACGGCTCGTAGCTCGGCGGCTCGTCGTGACCGGGGTTGTCGGTGCGCGGGCGGTCGAGACGTTCCGTGCGCGCGGACGAATACGGCGAATGCGGCGAGTAATGCCTGGTCATGATGGCTTTCCGGTAGCTTGCAGCGACTCTGCGTCCGATGCTAGCGGGACGAAAGTGACAGATGAGGTCAGCGAGTATCCGATTCGGTCACGGTCTGGACTCGGTTCGATCGCCGCCCTCGGATCCGCGAAACAGCATTCGCTGCCATCAAGCCGCGCGCTCGGCGACCGGGAATGCGGTTTCGGCGTAGCCGGTCAGGGGCTTCGCGCAGCGCGTAATCACCAGGGCGGCGGCGGGCTGACGGCGTCCACTAGCCTTTCGGGATAACGACAGCAGTCAGCGACGGTACGACGAAAGGTGCAGGCGTGGAGGTCAAGATCGGTGTTTCGGACAGCCCACGCGAGCTCGTCCTCAACAGCGCCCAGACGCCCGGTGAGGTCGAGAAACTGGTGACGGACGCACTGTCGGAGGGCGCCGGCGGCGTGCTGGCACTATCCGACGAGAAGGGTCGGCGGTACCTGGTGCAGACGACCCGGATCGCCTACGTGGAGATCGGCGCCGCCGACGTGCGGCGGGTGGGCTTCGGTGTGGTCGGCGCGGAGGCCATCAAGAACGGGTGAGCGGCACGTGGGACAGCCCGCCCCACGCGAAGTGCACGGTGCCGTCGACCGCATCGTCTTTGGAGATCGGTCGTTCGGCATCGAGCCAGTAGCGGGCGCAGTCCACGCTGATGGCGACCAGGCCCACCGCGATCATCCGGGCCCGGTGCGCCTCCAGCCCGGAGTCGCGGCTGATCAGATCGAAGACCGCGTCCGTGCAGGCCTCGGTCGCCACCTTCACCTGGGCGGCCACCTGCGGCTCGGTCGTGTAGTCGTTCTCGAAGATCAGCCGGTACCCCTGGCTGTCGTGCTCGATGAAATCGAAGAAGGCCTGAACCGCCGCACGCAGCCGCTGCCGGTTGTCGGTGGTGGTGCGAAGCGCCTGGCGCACACCGGACACCATGTTGTCGACATGGCGCTGCAGCACCGCGAGATACAGCTCGAGCTTCGACGAGAAGTGTTGATAGAGAACAGGTTTGCTCACCCCGGCCCGGTCGGCGATCTCGTCCATGCCGGCGGCGTGGTAGCCCCGGTCGACGAAAACCTCGCTGGCGGCGATCAGTAGCTGCCCGCGGCGCTCGTCGCGAGGAAGTCGATTGCCGCGCCGGTTGTTACCGGTCGACCCCTTGGTCACCCCGGTGCCGTTGGCCGGCTTGTCGCCTCTCCTCTGAGCGGTGTTGGCGAGATCGCTCATCAAGTCCTCAATCTGGATTCGGCTGGCGCGCTTCGTGGTGCTCGGCAAAAGCGCGCATCGCTCCGACACTACTACCGATGGTGGGGGGTGCGCGTCACGACACCTGCCGCGATGGCGGTGGCGCGCCGGAAACTCAAGTCCACGGGTCTGTGCCATCCTGTTTTCGTGACCTACGACTCCCGCACGCGTGGAGGGCCCATGGGTCCAGAGCGCCGCGGGGACGGTCGGGTCCCGGCCGTGCGCACCGAGTGGCAGGATCCGCGGCGCGCTCAGCGCGATCCGCTGCGTGCCCAGCGCGACCCGCTGGCCGAGGACAGCGGGCGGGTCCGGTCCAATCGCGACGACCGCAGGCAGTGGCGCAAACAGACGTGGATCGGCCGGTTCGTCTCCACGTACGGCTGGCGGGCATACGCCCTGCCGGTGCTCGCCGTCCTCACCGTCGTCGTCATCTACCAGACCGTCACCGGGACCAGCGTGCCCGAGCACGTCGCCGACGAGGAGGGCCCGGTGCAGGGTCCGCCCACGATCGGCGTGCCCAGCACCGCGATCGTCGGTGCGCCGCCCCGGGGTCTCACGCAATTCGACGCCAACCTGCCGACGGGCATCCTGCCCGCGGGCGGCCCGTTCACCGAGGCCGGCGCCAAGACGTGGCACATCGTGCCCGGCGCGTCCCCGCAGGTCGGTCAGGGCACCACGAAGAACTTCACCTACACCGTCGAGGTCGAAGACGGCCTCGACACCACGGGCTTCGGCGGGGACGAGGGCTTCGCCCGCATGGTCGACCAGACGCTGGCCAACCCCAAGAGCTGGACCCACAACCCGCAGTTCGCGTTCACCAGGATCGACACCGGTGTGCCGGACTTCCGGGTGTCGCTGACCTCGCCGCTGACCATCCGCGAAGGCTGCGGATACGACATCCCGCTCGAGGCGTCCTGCTACAACCCGGCCTATCTCGGGGACCAGCCGAGGGTCTTCGTCAACGAGGCGCGCTGGGTGCGCGGGGCGGTGCCGTTCCAGGGCGACATCGGGTCCTACCGGCAGTACCTGATCAACCATGAAGTCGGCCACGCGATCGGCTATCAGCGACACGAATCCTGCCTCGAGAACGGGGCGCTCGCGCCGATCATGATGCAGCAGACGTTCTCCACCACCAACGACGACGCCGCGCGGTTCGACCCGGAAACCGTGCGGGCCGACGGGCTGACGTGCCGCTTCAATCCCTGGCCGTATCCGATCGCCTGACGGGAAGCCTGCGGGCATCTGCGGTGTTGTGTGGGTTGCCTATTGTGAAGGTGACTCGACCGCTGTGGTCGACGCACCGCAGATTTTGAGGAGATACCGGTGTCCGGGAATGTGGGATTGCCTCCGCTGGTGGAGCCGGCGGGCGAACTGACGCGCGAAGAGGTCGCACGCTACAGCCGTCACCTGATCATCCCCGACCTCGGTGTCGACGGGCAGAAGCGGCTCAAGAACGCCAAGGTGCTCGTGATCGGCGCCGGCGGGCTGGGGTCCCCGACGCTGCTGTACCTGGCCGCCGCGGGTGTGGGCACCATCGGCATCGTCGAATTCGACGTCGTCGACGAGTCGAACCTGCAGCGGCAGATCATCCACGGGCAGTCCGACATCGGGCGGTCGAAGGCCCAGAGCGCGCGCGACTCGATCCTCGAGATCAACCCACTGGTTGAGGTGCGGCTGCACGAGATGCGGCTGGAACCCGACAACGCCGTCGACCTGTTCGCCCAGTACGACCTGATCCTCGACGGCACCGACAACTTCGCCACCCGCTATCTCGTCAACGACGCCGCCGTCCTGGCCGGTAAGCCCTACGTGTGGGGTTCGATCTACCGGTTCGAGGGCCAGGTGTCGGTGTTCTGGGAGGACGCGCCGGACGGCCTCGGGCTGAACTACCGCGACCTGTACCCGGAACCGCCGCCTCCGGGCATGGTGCCGTCGTGCGCCGAAGGCGGTGTGCTGGGGATCCTGTGCGCGTCCATCGCCTCGGTGATGGGCACGGAGGCCATCAAGCTGATCACCGGCATCGGCGAACCGCTGCTGGGCCGGCTGATGGTGTACGACGCGCTGGACATGACCTACCGCACAATCAAGATCCGCAAGGATCCGTCGACGCCGAAGATCACCGAACTGATCGACTACGAAGAGTTCTGCGGCGTCGTCTCGGACGCGGCCGCCGAGGCCACCGCCGACTCGACCGTCACACCGCGGGAGCTGCGTGAGCTGATCGACGCCGGCAAACCGGTCGCGCTGATCGACGTGCGCGAACCCGTCGAGTGGGACATCAACCACATCCAGGGCGCCGAGCTGATCCCGAAGTCGGCCATCGAGGCGGGCGACGGATTGGCGAAACTGCCGCACGACCGAATCCCGGTGCTGTACTGCAAGACCGGCGTTCGCTCGGCGGAGGCGTTGGCCGCGGTGAAGCGTGCCGGGTTCTCCGATGCGCTGCATCTGCAGGGCGGCATCGTGGCGTGGGCGCGGCAGCTCGAGCCCGACATGGTGATGTACTGACCGGCATTTGATCTCGGCCCGGCAACGGCTCGGCGACACAGCAGGTCAGCGCGTCAATTGTCGGCACCCTCACCGGTAACCTGACGCTGTGAGCAGCGAGCGCCCGCCCGACCATGTCCTGGCCGCGTTCGGACTGATCGGCGTGCGCCCGGTACCGCTCGGATCCAGCTGGGAAGGTGGCTGGCGCTGCGGCGAGGTCGTGCTGTCGATGATCGCCGATCACGCCAGGGCGGCGTGGTCGGCCAAGGTTCGCGAGACCCTCTTCGTCGACGGGGTGCGGCTGGCGCGTCCCGTGCGCTCCACCGACGGCCGCTACGTGGTCGCCGGTTGGCGGGCCGACACCTTCGTCGCGGGCACGCCGGAGCCTCGCCACGACGAAGTGGTGTCCGCGGCCGTGCGCCTGCACGAGGCCACCGCGAAACTCGAACGGCCCCGGTTCCTCACCCAACCGCCGGTGGCCCCGTGGGCCGACGTCGACGTGTTCATCGCCGCCGACCGTGCGGCGTGGGAGGAGCGTCCGCTGCACTCGCTGCCGCCGGGTGCGCGGGTGGCGCCGGGCTCGTCCGACGGTCAACGCTCGATCGAACTGATCAACCAGCTCGCCACGCTGCGCCGGGTCACCAAGAGCCCGAGTCAGCTGGTGCACGGCGACCTCTACGGCACGGTGCTCTTCGCGGGTGCCGCCGCCCCGGGGATCACCGACATCACGCCGTACTGGCGGCCGGCCTCCTGGGCGGCGGGGGTGGTGGTCGTCGACGCGCTGTCGTGGGGTGAGGCCGACGACGGGCTGATCGAGCGCTGGGCGTCCCTTCCGGAGTGGCCACAGATGTTGTTGCGCGCGTTGATCTTCCGTCTCGCCGTGCACGCCCTGCATCCGCGGTCGACGGCGGCGGCGTTCCCGGGGTTGGCGCGGACCGCGGCGCTGGTGCGGTTGGTGCTCTAGTCAGAAGACGTGACGGACGGAATCCTCGCCGCGCAATTGCACCCGCCCGTCGACGGCCAGCACCCCTTCGGCGCGCAGCAGTTCGAGTTGCCGGGTCGCCAGATGCGGGGCGGGCCGCCCCGACGCGCCGATCACCCGGTGCCACGGCAGATCCGAGGAGTCGGTGCGCATGATCCAGCCGACGATGCGCGGACTCGACAACCCGGCGGCCTCGGCGATGTCGCCGTACGTGGCGACCCGTCCTGGCGGTATCTGCGCCACCAGCGCGCGCACGGCCTCCACCTGCTCGTCGGTGATGGCCGCCACGGTCAGCGCCGTTCGAGGTGTTCGCGGATCACGGCGGCCGTCTCGGCCGGTTTCGCCTGCCCCACCATGTGGTCGCAATCCCACTGCAGCACGGTCAGATCCGCGCCCAGCGCGGCGTCGAGCGCGGTGATCAGCTCGTCGGTGGCGTAGGGCGGGTCCGTGCGGGCCGCCCGGATCAGCGTCGTGGGTGTGCCGTCGCGGGGCACCGCGACGGGACGGGCCAGCTCACTCCAGTACGACATCATCGCCGGAATGCTGATCCGCCAACCGCTGCGGCCGTTCGGCAGGGCGATCAGGTGCTCGTCGAGTTCGCGGTCGAGTTCGGCCGGATCGACCTCACCCCACGACCCCGAGACCTTCTCGTCGCGCGCCTCGGCGCGATCGGTGTAGTCGGGGGAGGCGAACATGTCGTCGGCGATCTCGCGCATCCATTCGCCGTCGAGGCCCACTGCCGGATCGAGCAGCACGAGCGCCGACACCTGGTCCGGCCGCGCCGCCGCCAGCGCCAGGGCCACCGCGCCGCCGAAGGAGTGGCCCGCCACCACGACCGGGCCGCCTTCGTCGGCGTCGAGGAGCGCGGCGAGCGCCTCGACGTTCGCCTCCAGCGTCCACGGAGCCGCCCACGTCGACCGGCCGTGGCCGATCAAGTCCGGTGCGGCCACGGCGAACTCGGGCAGGTACCGGTCCGCCAGGGTCTGCCAGCGCTGACCGTGCCCGGTCAACCCGTGCACAGCCAGCAGCTGCGCGGGTGCGGAAGGACCGTAGCGGTGCACATGCAAGCTCACGTCGACGATGGTGCCAGCAGGCACCGACGGCGGCTTGTCGGACCCCCGTGGTGTCATGCCCTCATGACCGCACCGGACGTCGAGTCACCCACCTCCGACCGCACCGATCTCCGCACGCTGCTGGAGCCGGGCCGGCGCGGTGTGGTGCGGATCCTCGGCGGTCCCGGCACGGGGAAGTCGACTCTGCTCGTCGACACCGCCGCCGCGCACATCGCCGCGGGTGCCGATCCGGAATCGATTCTGCTGCTGACCGGTTCGGCGTCGTTGCGGTCGGCGGCCCGCGCCGCGGTGACCCGCAAGCTGCTCGAGGGCGGCTCCCGCCGGGTGGTGCGTGAACCGCTCGTCCGCACCGTCCACTCGTACGCCTTCGCGGTGTTGCGGCTGGCCGCCCAGCGCAACGGGGATCCGCCACCGCGGCTGATCACCAGCGCCGAACAGGACGGCATCATCCGCGAACTGCTCGCCGGTGACCTCGAGGACGGGGACCGTTCGACCGTCGCCTGGCCTGCCGCGCTGCGCCCTGCGCTCACCACGGCCGGATTCGCCACCGAACTGCGCGATCTGATGGCCCGGTGCACCGAGCGCGGTGTCGATCCCGTTGCGCTGCAACGCCTGGGCCGGTTGACCCGCCGTCCGGAGTGGGCGGCGGCGGGGCGGTTCGCCCAGGCCTACGAGCAGATCATGCTGCTGCGCTCCGCGGTCGGCATGGCCGCACCCCAGGCGACCACGCCCGCGCTCGGCGCGGCCGAACTGGTCGGCGCCGCCCTGGAGGCACTGGCAACCGACGCCGACCTCCTGGCCGCCGAACGCGGCCGCATCGGCCTGCTGCTGGTCGACGACGCCCAGCACCTCGACCCGCAGGCCGCGCGGTTGGTGCGCGTGCTGGCCGCGGGCGCAGAACTCACCGTGCTCGCCGGCGACCCCGACCAGTCGGTGTTCGGCTACCGCGGGGCCGATCCGGCGCTGCTGCGGACCGACGACGGCGCCGAGGTCACGCTCACGCAGTCGCATCGCTGCGCGCCCGCGGTGGCACGGGCGATCACCGGTATCGCCCGCCGCCTGCCGGGCCAGCGGGCCGAGGTCATCGGGTCGGGTGCGGACGACGGTTCGGTCGCGGTGCGGGTCGCCGCCACGGCGCATGCGGAATCGGCGCTCATCGCCGACGCGCTGCGCCGCGCCCACCTCGTCGACGGCGTCCCGTGGTCGGACATGGCCGTGATCGTGCGCTCGCTGCCCCGCGCCGGGGCGTCGCTGGCACGGGCGCTCACCGCCGCGGGCGTGCCCGTCGAGCTGCCCGCGGCGGCACCGCTGGCCGACGAACCCGCCGTACGCGCGCTGCTGACGGTGCTCGACGCCACCGCCGACGGGGTCACCGGCGCGCAGGCCGAAGCGCTGCTGGCCGGGCCGATCGGCCGGGTCGATCCGGTCACCATGCGCCAGCTCCGCCGCGCACTGCGCCGCGCCGACGGCAGCCGGCCCCCGCGGGACTTCGCCGACCTGCTGGTCGCGGCGTTGACGGGTCCGTCGCCGGAGGTGTCTGACGAACTGCAGCGGCCGCTGCGCCGGGTGCGCTCGGTGCTGACCGCCGCACGCCGCAGCGTCGATGACGGGCTCGATCCGCGGCACACCCTCTGGCAGGCGTGGCATCGCAGCGGTCTGCAGCGCCGGTGGCTCGCGGCCAGCGAACGCGGCGGCACCGTCGGGACGCAGGCCGATCGCGATCTGGACGCCGTCACGGCCCTGTTCGACGTCGCCGACCAGCACGTCACGCGGACGACGGGCGCGTCGCTGCGCGGCTTCCTCGACCACGTGGCGGCACTCGGTCTGCCGCCTGTCCGGCGCGGCGAACAGCGCGCCGCGGAGGCCGTCGCCGTGCTCAGTGCTCATGCCGCGCTGGCCGGTGAGTGGGACGTCGTCGTGATCGCCGGCCTGCAGGAGGGGTTGTGGCCCAACACCGTTCCGCGCGGCGGCGTCCTGGGCACCCAACGGCTGGTCGACGTGCTCGACGGTGTGGTCGACTCCGCCGACGACGCGGTGTCGACGCGGGCACCGCTGCTCGCCGAGGAACGCCGGTTGTTGATCGCCGCGCTCGGCCGGGCCCGGCGCCGCGTGCTGGTGACCACGGTCGACAGCGACGGTGGGGACGAGGCCATGCTGCCGTCGCCGTTCTGCCAGGAGCTGGCGGCGCTGGCCACCGACCCGGGTGACGGTCCGGCCGTTCCCGTGCGGGCGCCGCGGGTGCTCGCGCCGGCCGCGCTGGTGGGCCGGTTGCGCGCGGTGGTGTGCGCGCCCGACGGCGCGGTGGACGACGCGGCCCGCGACTGCGCGGCCGTGCAACTGGCCCGGCTCGCCGCAGCCGGTGTCCCCGGCGCCGACCCCGGCCAATGGCACGCGATGACGGCGTTGTCCACCGAGGAACCGCTGTGGCATGACGATCAGCAGGTCGTCACGCTGTCCCCGTCGACCTTGCAGACGCTGACCGACTGCCCGCTGCGTTGGTTGCTCGAACGCCACGGCGGGCGCGACGGCCGTGACGTACGGTCGGCCGTCGGGTCGCTGCTGCATGCGCTGGTCTCGGATTCGGGCAGGACGGAGAGTCAGCTGCTCAACGATCTCGAAAGGGTCTGGGAGGACCTGCCTTTCGAGGCCCAGTGGTACGCCGCCAACGAGTTGACCCGTCACCAGGCCATGCTGTCGGCGTTCGAACAGTGGCGGACCCAGACCCGGCGGGAGCTCACCGAGGTGGGCACCGAGATCGACGTCGACGGTGTCATCTGCGAAGCCGAGGACGGCTCGCCCGCGGTCCGGGTGCGCGGCCGCCTCGACCGGTTGGAGCGCGACGGTGCCGGCCGGCTGGTGGTGGTCGACATCAAGACGGGTAAGAGTCCGGTCACCAAGGACGACGCCCAGCGGCACGCCCAGCTGGCGATGTACCAGTTGGCGGTCGCGGCGGGCTTGCTCACCGACGGTGACGTACCCGGTGGCGGGAAGCTGGTCTACCTCGGCAAGTGCGGTGCCGGCGGGCCGACCGAGCGTGAGCAGGACGCGATGACCGACGACACCGTGGCACAGTGGCGGCGCGACGTCGGCGAGGCCGCCGCCGCCACGCAGGGACCCGCGTTCGTCGCGCGGGTCAACGACAGCTGCACGCACTGCCCGGTGCGCAGCAGCTGCCCCGCCCAGGCCGCAGGAGAACGCGCATGACCGCCCGGTACAGCCCCGCCGAACTCGCCACGGCGCTGGGTCTTTTCGCCCCCACCGACGAGCAGGCGGCGGTGATCGCCGCACCGCCCGGGCCGGTGGTCGTGATCGCCGGGGCGGGGGCGGGCAAGACCGAGACGATGGCCGCGCGGGTGGTGTGGCTTGTCGCCAACGGCTACGCGACGCCGGGCCAGGTGCTGGGTCTGACGTTCACCCGCAAGGCGGCCGGTCAGCTGCTGCGCCGCGTGCGCACCCGGCTGGCGCGGCTGGCAGGTGCGGGGCTGGTGCCCGGCGCCGGATCCGGGCTCGACAGCGTCGACGACCCGCCGACGGTGAGCACGTACCACGCCTTCGCCGGCACGCTGCTGCGCGAACACGGGCTGCTGCTGCCGATCGAGCCGGAGACCCGCCTGGTCGGGGCGACCGAACTGTGGCAGCTGGCCCACCGCGTCGTGTGCGAGCATCCCGGCCCGCTCGAGGTCGACAAGACCCCGGCGGCGGTCACCTCGATGGTGCTGCGTCTGGCCGGCCAGCTCGCCGAACACCTCGTCGACACCGACGACCTGCGCGACACCCACGTCGAACTCGAGCGGCTGGTGCACACGTTGCCCGCCGGGCCGTATCAGCGCGACCGGGGACCAAGCCAGTGGCTGCTGCGGATGCTCGCCACGCAGACCGAGCGCACCGAACTGATTCCGCTGATCGACGCGCTGCACCGGCGGATGCAGGACGAGAAGGTGATGGACTTCGGGATGCAGATGGCCGCCGCCGCCCGGCTCGCCGCCGGCTACCCGCAGGTCGGCGCTCAGCTGCGGGCGCGCTACCGCGTGGTGCTGCTCGACGAGTACCAGGACACCGGACACGCGCAGCGGGTGGCGTTGTCGGCGTTGTTCGGCGGTGGGGTGGACGACGGCCTCGCGCTCACCGCGGTGGGCGATCCGATCCAGTCGATCTACGGCTGGCGGGGCGCGTCGGCGACCAACCTGCCCCGCTTCGCCACCGATTTTCCTCTCTCCGACGGCAGCCCGGCGCCCACACTGGAACTGCGCACCAGTTGGCGCAATCCGCCGAGCACGCTGCACCTGGCCAACGCGGTGTCTGCGGAGGCGCGGCAGCGGTCGGTGGCGGTCCGGTCGCTGCGCCCCCGGCCGGGCGCCGAACCCGGGACCATCCGGTTGGCCCTGCTCGATGACGTTGCGCTGGAACGGGAGTGGGTCGCCGACGAGGTGGCGCAGCGCTACCACGCCGCACGCGGCGAGGGGGACGGGCCGCCCACGGCGGCGGTGTTGCTGCGCCGCAACGCCGATGCCGCGCCGATGGCCGAGGCGCTCACGGCGCGCGGCGTGCCTGTCGAGGTGGTCGGGCTGGCCGGTCTGCTCGGTGTCACGGAGGTCGCCGACGTGGTGGCGATGCTGCGCCTGGTCGCCGATCCGACCGCGGGCGGCGCCGCCATGCGCACCGTCACCGGGCCCCGGTGGCGGCTCGGCGGCCGCGACATCGCGGCGCTGTGGCGGCGCGCCGTCGAGATCGACGACACCGGTACCGCGGGGCCGGAGGCCGGGCCCGACGCGGAGGCGGCGCAGATCGTCGCGCAGGCCGCCCCGGACGCCGACGCGGCGTGTCTGGCGGACGCGATCTGCGATCCGGGGCCCGCCGACCGGTATTCGCCCGAGGGCTATCGCCGCATCGTCGCCCTGGGGCGCGAATTGACCTCGCTGCGTGGACATCTCGGGATGCCGCTGCCCGACCTGGTGGCCGAGGTGCGCCGGGTGCTGGGCGTGGATGCGGAGGCGCGCGCGGGGATGCCGGTGTCGGCGGGCTGGTCGGGGACCGAACACCTAGACGCCTTCGTCGACGTGGTCGCGGACTACGCGTCGCGCGCGGGCGCGACGATCGACGGGCTGCTCGGCTATCTCGACGCGGCGATGGAGGTGGAGAACGGTCTGGCTCCTGCGGACCTCGCCGTCTCCACCGAGCGGGTGCAGATCCTGACGGTGCACGCCGCCAAGGGGCTGGAATGGCAGGTGGTGGCGGTGCCGCATCTGAGCGGACGCATCTTCCCGTCCACCGCGCAGACCCGCACCTGGCTGTCCGACCCGGCCGATCTGCCGCCGCCGTTGCGCGGTGACCGGGCGACCACCACCGACCACGGTGTGCCGGTGCTGGACAGCTCCGACGTCAACGACCGGAAGATGTTGGGCGACAGGATCAACGACCACAAGCGCCGCCTCGAGCAGCGCCGTGTCGACGAAGAACGGCGACTGTTGTACGTGGCGCTGACCCGCGCCGAGGACACGCTGCTGCTGTCCGGCCACCACTGGGGTGGTACGGAGGGAAAACCGCGCGGTCCGTCGGAGTTCCTGGTCGAACTCAAGGACATCATCGACCGGGCCACGCAGGACGGTCACCCGTGCGGGGTGGTCGACCAGTGGGCGCCGGCACCTGCGGACGGTGAGAAGAACCCGTTGCGCGACAACGTCAAAGAGGTGCTGTGGCCGGCCGATCCGGCCGGTGACCGGCGTGCCCTCGTCGACCGGGGCGCCGAACTGGTGGCCCGGGCCATGGCGGACCCGACAGGGATGGTTGAGGACCGCGACGGCTGGGCGGCCGATGTCGACGCACTGCTCGCCGAACGGGAGCGTGCCGCGAAGAAGGCGCCGCTGGCGCTGCCCGGTGAGGTGTCGGTCAGCACGCTGGTGGATCTGAGCAGCGATCCGGATGCGGTGCTGTCGCGGCTGAACCGGCGGGTGCCGATGCGCCCCGATCCGCACGCCTCACTCGGTACGGCGTTCCACGACTGGGTGCAGCGCTACTTCGGGGCCGAGCGGTTGTTCGACCTCGACGACCTGCCCGGGGCGGTCGACAGCGACACCAGGCGGCTCGAAGCCGAACAGCTCGGCGAACTGCAGACGGCATTCATGTTGTCGCCGTGGGCCGCTCGCACACCGATCGACGTCGAGGTGCCGTTCGACATGGTCATCGGCGAGACCATGGTGCGGGGCCGCATCGACGCGGTGTTCGCCGACGACGACGGCGGCGCCACGGTCGTCGACTGGAAGACCGGGTCACCGCCGGACACTCCCGCCGCCGCCCAGCACGCCGCGATCCAGCTCGCGGTCTACCGGATCGCGTGGGCGGCGTTGAGCGGGTGCGCGGTGGAGCGGGTGCGGGCGGCGTTCCACTACGTCCGGGCGGGCCGGACGGTTCGCCCCGCGGAGCTGCCGGACGTCGACGATCTCGCGGCGCTGCTGCGCCGGCCGCAACCGGCGGGTCAGGAGGCGCGGTAGATCTTCAACGCCTGGGTGATCATCGGAACCTGCAGCGGCAACCGCGCAAGCGCGACGATCCGCATCGGCCACGGCTTGTCCCACCACAGCCGCACCATGTTGACGTTGCCGGGAAACACCCCCACGTACAGCGCGACCGCGGCCAGCGCGCCGGCCTTGCGGGTGCGCGGCGCCGCCAACGCGGCGGCGACGCCGAGTTCGGCGACCCCGGACGCATAGGTGTAAAACCGCGGGCTGCCGGGCAATTCCGCCGGGATGATGCCGTCGAACGGTTTGGGTGTGACGAAGTGCAGGGTGCCGATGCCGACCAGCATCGCCGCCATGCGCTTGGCCAGTTTGGTGCCGGCATCGCGCTGCAGTACGGCCGAGGGTGAGGTCATGATTACATTGTGCTGGTGCGGCAGCCCCAACCGGTGACGGACCCTCGTGGCTAAGGGACGCCTGCGGCGACGGCTCGCCGCCATCGAACAAGATCTGACAAGCCAGCCAGACGCGGCGCTGGTGGATGTCCTGCGCATCCCCGAACCGTTCGTCAGCCCGACGCAGCGCATCGTCCGGCGCATCATCTACGCGGTGCTCGCACTGTTCGCGGCCGTGCTCATCGTCTATCTCGACCGCGACGGGTACCGCGACGCCCAGGAGAACCCGCTGTCCTTCCTGGACTGCCTGTACTACGCGACAGTGTCGCTGTCGACGACCGGCTACGGCGACATCACGCCGATCACGCCCGAGGCGCGGTTGATCAACGTCCTCGTGATCACGCCGTTACGGGTGGCATTCCTGATCGTGCTGATCGGCACCACGGTCGAGACCTTGACCAGCCAGTCGCGGCAGGCGTTGAAGATCCAGCGATGGAGGAGCAGAGTGCGCAATCACACCGTGGTGATCGGTTACGGCACCAAGGGTCGCACGGCGGTGGCCGCGATGGTCGGTGACGAGGTCGCGCCCGCCGACATCGTCGTCGTCGACGAGAACGCGACGGCGTTGGAGCGGGCGAGGAGTGCCGGTCTGGTCACCGTCCACGGCGACGCCACCAAGGCCGAGGTGCTGCGGCTGGCGAGCGCCCAGCACGCCAAGTCGATCATCGTCGCCACCGACGACGATGCCAGCGCGGTGCTCGTCACCCTCACCGCCCGTGAGCTGGCGCCCAACGCCAAGATCATCGCCGCCGCGCGGGAGGCCGAGAACCAGCATCTGCTGCGCCAGTCGGGCGCCGACTCAACGGTGGTCTCCTCGGAGACCGCCGGCCGCCTGCTGGGCATCGCCACGCAGACGCCGAGCGTGGTGGAGATGATGGAGGACCTGCTCACCCCCGATGCGGGGTTCGCGATCGCCGAACGCGAGGTCACCCCGAAGGAGGTGGGCGGATCGCCGCGCCACCTGCACGACATCGTGCTCGGGGTGGTGCGCGACGGCGGGCTGGTCCGGGTCGACGCGCCGGAAGTCGACGCGCTCGAAACCGGCGACCGGTTGCTCTACATCCGAAGCGCAGACACGGAACGATGAGCACTTTCGAGACACTGCGCAACATTCCACTGTTGTCGCGGGTGGGCGCCGACCGCGCCGACGGCCTGCGGACCGACGTCGAAGCCGCCGCCGCCGGTTGGCCGGATGCGTTGCTGCTGCGGGTGGACCGCCGCAACCAGGTGCTGATCTCCGGCGGGCAGGTCGTGCTGGGGCCGGCGCGCGCGCTCGGTGACGCCCCGCCCGACCACGCGGTGTTCCTCGGACGGCTGCGCGACGGCCGCCACGTCTGGGGCGTGCGGGCGGCGCTGGAGCCGCCCGAGGACGGTGCCGAGGTCCAGGTGCTCGACCTGCGGCGGGCCGGACAGATCTTCGACGACACCAGCGCGCAACTGGTGGCCACCGCGACCGCGCTGCTCAACTGGCACGACCAGGCGCGGTTCAGCCCGGTCGACGGCACGCCGACCAAAGTGGCCAGGTCGGGCTGGGCGAGGGTGAACCCGCTCACCGGTCAGGAACACTTCCCGCGCATCGATCCGGCGGTGATCTGCCTGGTGCACGACGGCCACGACCGGGCGGTGCTGGCCCGTCAGGCGGTGTGGCCGGAGCGGTTGTTCTCGATCCTCGCGGGCTTCGTCGAGGCCGGTGAATCCTTCGAGACCTGCGTGGCCCGCGAGATCGCCGAGGAGGTCGGTCTGACGGTGACCGACGTGCGCTACCTCGGCAGCCAGCCGTGGCCGTTCCCGCGTTCGCTGATGGTCGGGTTCCACGCCGTGGGCGACCCGGAGCAGCCGTTCGCGTTCAACGACGGCGAGATCGCCGAGGCCGGGTGGTTCACCCGCGCGGAGATCCGCGCGGCACTGGCCGAGGGGGACTGGAACGCGGCCGGCGGTTCGTCGTCGCGGCTGCTGCTGCCCGGGTCCATCTCGATCGCCCGCGAGATCATCGAGTCGTGGGCGGCGCTGGACTGACCGCCCAAACGAACAAACGGGCGCGAAAGTACGAGTAGATCGCGCCGTTTCGTCGATCTCGGCGACGGGTCAGCGGCCGAGTTTGGTCTTGACGTCCTTGATGCTCGGATTGGTGAGCGCCGAGCCATCCGGGAACTTCACCGTCGGCACGGTCTGGTTACCGCCGTTGACCGACATCACAAATTCCGCGGCGGCCGGGTCGCGTTCGATGTCGACCTCGGTCCACGCGATGCCCTCGGCCTGCAGCGCCTTCTTGAGCCGGACGCAGTAGCCGCACCACGTCGTGGTGTACATGGTCAGGGTGTCAGCAGCAGTCATAAGGACTTCAACGTTACCGATCGCCCCGACATGCCCGACACGGACCGGGCGGTTGTCGGTGCGCCCTGCCAAGATGGGTCGCATGTCGGTCGAGGTCTCCACCTCGTCGCGGGAACGGCTGCTCGCCGACCTCGACGAGGAACAGCGCGAGGCCGTGCTGGCTCCGCGGGGCCCGGTGTGCGTGCTGGCCGGCGCCGGGACCGGCAAGACCCGCACCATCACCCGCCGCATCGCCCACCTCGTCGCGGCGGGACACGTCGCGCCCGGCCAGGTGCTGGCCGTGACGTTCACCTCCCGCGCCGCGGGGGAGATGCGGGCCCGGCTGCGCGCCCTCGACCAGGAGGCCGGTGGCGTCGGCACGAGTGCGGTCCAGGCGATGACGTTCCACGCCGCCGCCCGCCGCCAGCTGCGCTACTTCTGGCCCCGCGTCGTCGGCAACACCTCGTGGGAGCTGCTCGACAGCAAGTTCTCCGTCGTGGCCCAGGCCGCCAACCGCGCGCGGGTGCAGGCGGCGACCGACGACGTCCGCGATCTGGCCGGCGAGATCGAATGGGCCAAGGCGTCGCTGATCAGCCCGGAGGCCTACCCCGCGGCCGTCGCGAAGGCGGGCCGCGACATCCCGATGGACGCGGCGAAGGTGGCCGCCGTCTACGCGGGGTACGAGGCGCTCAAGGCCCGCCACGACGGCACCGCCCTCCTCGATTTCGACGACCTGCTCCTGCACACCGCCGCCGCGATCGAGAACGACGCCGCGGTGGCCACGGAGTTCCGCGACCGCTACCGCTGCTTCGTCGTCGACGAGTACCAGGATGTGACGCCGCTGCAGCAGCGGGTGCTCGACGCCTGGCTCGGCCCGCGTGACGATCTGACCGTCGTCGGCGACGCCAACCAGACCATCTACTCGTTCACCGGGGCCACCCCGCGCTACCTGCTGGACTTCTCCCGCCGGTTCCCCGACGCCGCGGTGATCCGGCTGGAACGCGACTACCGGTCCACCCCGCAGGTGGTGTCCCTGGCGAACCGGGTGATCTCCGCCGCGCGCGGCCGCATGGCGGGCAGCAAGTTGCATCTGGTGGGTCAGCGCCCGCCCGGGCCCGCGCCGGCGTTCGCCGAACATCCCGACGAGGTGGCCGAGGCCACGGCCGTCGCCAAGGACATCAAGCGGCTGCTGGCGTCCGGGGTCCCGGCCGCCGAGATCGCCGTCCTGTACCGCATCAACGCGCAGTCGGAGGTGTACGAGGAGGCGCTCACCGAGGCCGGTGTCGCGTTCCAGGTGCGGGGCGGGGAAGGCTTCTTCAGCCGTCAGGAGATCCGTCAGGCGCTGGTCGCGCTGCAGCGCGCCGCCGAACGGGACGTCGAGGGGGAGGTCCCCGCCGTCGTGCGGGCGGTGCTCGAACCGCTCGGGCTCACCGACGAGCCGCCGGCGGGTACCCGCGCGAGGGAACGCTGGGAAGCGCTGACCGCGCTGGCCGAACTCGTCGACGAAGAGATCGCGCTGCGCCCGGGGCTGGACCTGCGCGGTGTCGTCGCCGAGCTGCGTCAGCGGGCCGACGCGCGGCATCCACCGGTGGTCCAGGGCGTCACGCTGGCGTCGCTGCACGCCGCCAAGGGGCTGGAGTGGGACGCGGTCTACCTGGTCGGGCTCGCCGACGGCACCCTGCCGATCTCGCACGCGCTGTCCCACGGCGCCGACAGTGAGCCGGTGGAGGAGGAGCGCCGGCTGCTCTACGTCGGAATCACCAGGGCGCGAGTGCATCTCACGCTGAGCTGGGCGCTCGCCCGCGCACCCGGGGGCCGTCAGGGCCGGCGGGCGTCACGGTTCCTCAACGGCGTGACGCCGAACTCGTCGGCCGAGACGTCTGCCAACAAGCCGCGGCGCGCGCGCGGCGCGATACCGCGCTGCCGGGTGTGCAACGAACAGCTGACCACGCCGGCGTCGATCATGTTGCGCCGCTGCGAGACCTGTTCGGCCGACATCGACGAAAACTTGCTCGCCGCGCTCAAGGAGTGGCGCCTGAAAGTTTCGAAGGAGCAGAAGGTGCCGGCCTTCGTGGTGTTCACCGACAACACGCTCATCGCGATCGCCGAATCCCTCCCCACCGACGAGGCGGCGCTCGTCGCGATCCCCGGTATCGGTGCCCGCAAACTCGAGCAGTACGGCGCCGATGTCCTGGCCTTGGTCAACGCCCGCGGCTGAGACTGCCACGCACCGCAAAAATTCCGCCAAAACCGCTGGTAGAAAATAACTTGTGGGCTTGTGCTGTTAGGCTCTAGTCTCAAGATCACACGTTGGACGGCGAGAAGGAAGGAGGGTGCCCGGATCATGGACAGCAATTTCGTGTACACCGGCGTAGCCGTTGTCGGCATGTCGCGCACCCTTCGAGCCGTCGCTCCCTCCGCCGCCGCAGCGCACGCCGCGCATGCCGGCGTTCCGGCTCGTATCCCGGCGCCGGTGTGGGTCATGCCCGCCGCCGCCATTCCCGCGCAGCGTAAGCGCCGTGCCGCTATCGCCGCGACCCGCACGTCCGTGGAGCGGGGCACCACCTAGGTAGCCCCCGACCCAGCCGATTGGCCACGGACCCGCAGTCGCCGGATCCGTGGCCACAGTCTTTTCAGGGGATTTCCCCGAAGACCTGGTCCGAGATCCAGCCAAGACAGATGGCCGAGGAAACAACGACCAGGAAGCAGGAAATCCATGTCTGTGGAGACATGCCTCGAGGGGTTGCTACCGGAACTGCCGTGCCATGTCGGAGATCCCGACCTGTGGTTCGCCGAGAGTCCCGTCGATCTCGAACGCGCCAAGACCCTGTGCGCGGACTGCCCGATCCGCCGGGAGTGCCTGGCCGCCGCGCTGGAGCGCCAGGAGCCGTGGGGGGTCTGGGGCGGCGAGATCTTCGACCGAGGCAACATCGTCGCGCGCAAGCGTCCGCGGGGACGCCCGCGCAAGAACGCCGACCCGGCGGCGGCCTAGCCGCCGCCGGGTTCGCCCGTCAGGCCGCGTCCTCGGCGAATCCCGGAATCAGTTCCGTCGCAAGCGATCTCGTGGGGATGTAGGCGTCGAGCTGGCAGGAGATCGCGACGTTCGACGCGATCACCCGCATCGGGATCGCGAGCTTGGCGGGGACGTCCATCTGACGCACGGTCTTGATCTGCTGCACCGAGCGGTCCATGTTGACCGCCGCCATCTTCTGCAGCCACTTGCGGGTGTAGTGGAACACCTCGACCTCGAGGGGTTCGACGTACTGGCGCAGCATGTCGTCGACGTCCTCGGGGGAGACCTGCTCGCCGCGCTGGATGAACCCGATCTTCTCCAGTGTCGGCAGCAGCCTGTCGTAATCCTTGGCCAGCGCGTAGCGCACCGACAGGCCGAGTTCGACGGGGATGCCGCCCGGCAGCGGCGCCACCGCGCCGAAGTCGATGACGCCCATCTTGCCGTCGGGCATCAGCATGAAGTTCCCGGGATGCGCGTCGCCGTGCATCATCTCCAGCCGGCGCGGCGCGTCGTAGGTGAGCTCGAACAGGCGGGTTCCCATCAGGTCGCGCTGCTCGCGCGTGCCGTCACGGATGATGTGCGACATCGGGATGCCGTCGATCCACTCCGCGATCACCACCTTGGGGGAGCTCGCCACGACGGCGGGCACCACGAAGTGCGGGTGGTCGCGGTAGGCCTTGGCGAACGCCCGTTGGTTGTCGGCTTCCAACCGGTAGTCGAGTTCCATCTCGGTGCGCTCGATGAGCTCGTCCACGACGCCCTGCACGTCGGCGCCGGGGGAGAGCTGCTTGAGCACGCCGACCATGCGCTGCATGGTCTTCAGGTCGGCCCGCAACGCCTCGTCGGCGCCGGGGTACTGGATCTTGACGGCCACCTCACGGCCGTCGGCCCACACCGCTTTGTGCACCTGGCCGATGCTGGCCGACGCGATCGGCTTGTCGTCGAAGGAGGCGAAGCGCTCCCGCCACTTGGTGCCGAGCTGGGCGTCGAGGACGCGGTGCACCTTGGCGGCGGGCAGCGGTGGCGCGTCCTTCTGCAGTTTGGTCAGTGCCTCCCGGTACGGCTTGCCGTACTGCTCGGGGATGGCGGCTTCCATCACCGACAGTGCCTGGCCGACCTTCATCGCGCCGCCCTTGAGCTCGCCGAGCACGGTGAACAGTTGCTGCGCCGCCTTGTCCATCAATTCGGCGTTGACCTCGTCGCGGGACTTGCCGGTCAGCCGTTTGCCGAAGCCCAACGCCGCGCGCCCGGCCATGCCGACCGGCAGGCTCGCCAGCTTCGCGTTGCGGGCGGCACGCCCGCGTTTGATGTCAGCCACCCGTCCATCATCCATGACGCCGCGCGGCGGGCTGGAATGAACATGTTTCAGCAGGTGCATCGGGGGTGGCGGGACCACCGCCGTACGACGGTGGTGCGGGTGCCGACATCGAACTCCCAGGTGGTGTCCGTGACGGCCGGTTCGCCGACGGCTACGGCGTCGACGGCGTCAAACCCGTCGCCGGTGTCGCGGATCGCGCGCAGCACCCGGTGGATCTGGTCGAGTGCGACGGCCACGGTGGCCAGCACGGTTGCCCGGTCGGCGCTGCCGACGGTGCCGCGTAACTGCGCGGCGACGGCGGGCCACGCCGCGTCGCGGTCGCTGCGGTGCAGGTCGGCGCAGGACAGACAGCTCGTGCGGCCGGGGAAGACCAGCGGGCCGACCAGACCGGAGCCGTCACGCACCCGCACGGGAAGGTGCGGAAGGCGCGCGGTGTGCAGATCGCGCACCACCCGCGGCTCGGCCACCAGGTAGCCGGCCAGCACCACCAGGTCGGTGGCCTCCGGCGGGGCGGGTGCCTTCGGCGAGCGGGAGTGCCCGACCCGGGCGTTCGAGCACCGCAGGCTCGCCACCAGCAGATCCGACAGCGGACCGCGGCCGTGGATCCGGACGCTCGGCGTGCGGCTGCGGCGGGACGTACCCGCGGTCACGACACCGGCGTCGGCCAGGGCGGCCACGAGTTCGGCGAGGTCCGCGGGGTCGGCGGTGCCACACCGGCTCGCCTCCGCGTACAGGTCGGCCATCGTCAGCCCGGACTGCAGCGCCCGCAACAGGTCGGCCAGGGCGGACGCGGACAATCCCGCCGGCGGGCGGACGAGGACCGCGCGGCGCGGATCCCAGCCGACCTGGACCGCGCCGTCGGGCCGCAGCAGCACGGGGCGCGCGGCGTCGAGCATGTAGCGGGACATCGCGGCAGTGGGCATGAAAGGACCCTGCCACGCCGCGGCACCCCCGCTCCGCAATCATCCCCAGGCCTGTGGATAACGGCCTAAACTGGATGCACACCCAGAGGAGGTGTGAGCCATGAAGAAGATCCTCATCACCTTGGCCACGCTCGCGGTGTCAGCGGGAATCGCGCTCGGCGGGGCCGGAACTGCGCAAGCCGACGACGATCCCGGCCTGTGCTGGAACGGCTGGATCTGGAGCGCGTGCGTGTCAGGGCCGGACTGGGTCGACTGGAAGCCCTGGAACCCCGGCCATGGGCCCTTCGACTGGCATCACGGCGGGAAGCACTGGAAGTAACCCGAGCGACTCCCGGGCTCTCGACTAGCTCTTGCCGTCGCCCGGGTCTTCCTCGCCGCCCTTCTCGAGGTCGGTGAGGGCCTGCTCGATCGCGCTGTCGATGCCGCTGGTGTCCCCGCCGACCATCCGGTCGATGAACGCGGCCGGTTCGTCGAGGTCCTCCGAGGACGGCAGCAGGTCGGGGTGCTGCCACACGCCGTCGCGGGCATCGGGGCCGACCGCGTCGGTCAGCCGCTCCCACAGCACTGCGGCCTCGCGCAGTTTGCGCGGCCGCAGTTCCAGGCCGACCAGGGTCGCGAAGGTCTGCTCGGCCGGTCCGCCGGTGGCGCGCCGGCGCCGCAGCGTCTCCGACAGGGCGCCGGTTCCGGGGATGCGGTCACCGAGCGCGGCGGTGACGACGGTCTGCACCCAGCCTTCGATGAGGGCCAGCAGCGTCTCGAGCCGTTCCAGCGCCGCGACCTGCTCGGGGGTGGCCTTCGGTTCGAAGATGCCCTGGTTGAGCAGTTGTTCCATCTGCGACGGATCGGTCAGCGCGGCCGGGTTGATGCCCTGGGCGAGGTCTTCGATGCCGGACATGTCGACCTTCATGCCGCGGGCGAACGCCTCGACCGCCGACAGCAGCTGACTCGACAGCCACGGCACGTGGCTGAAGAGCCGGTGGTGTGCGGCTTCGCGGGCGGCGAGGAACGTCAGGACCTCACTGCGCGGCTGCTCGAGACCTTCGGACAGCGATTCGATCGCCTCCGGCAACAGGGCGGCCACGCCCGTCGGGCCGAGCGGCAGACCGATGTCGGTGGACGTCAGCACTTCGCGCGACAGCTTGCCGAGCGCCTGGCCGAGTTGGGAACCGAACGCCATCCCGCCCATCTGCGACATCATCGCCAGCAGCGGCCCGGCCATGGCACGCGCTTCCTCCGGCAGGGCCGACGCCCACACCGTCGAGATCTGCTCGGCCACCGGGTCGCACAGCCGCTTCCAGGTGTCGAGGGTGTTGTCGATCCAGTCGCTGGGGGTCCAGGCCACCGCGCGGCTGGTGCCGGCGGGCAGCGGCGTGACGCCGTCGAGCCAGGTCTCGGCGAGGCGCACCGCATCGGCGATCGCGGACGCGGTCTGCTCGGGCACCGGTGCCACGAACCCGATGGCGCTCGACGCCAGCTGGCGGGCGAGGTCGTAGTTGACCGGCCCGGACTGGCCTCCGCCGGCGGCCATAGTGCCTGCGCCGCTGAACATCTCACCGAGTTTGGTGAAGATCTGGCCCAGGTCGGACATGTCGAACCCGGCGCCGCCCTGCCCGAACATCGAGCCGAACGGATCCGAGGGCGAACCGCCCTGACCGGACCCCCCGTCGGGGTCCTTCTTGCGTTTGTCTCGCTCCGGGTCGTCACCCGCGGAGAAGCCGAAGGGCAGGTCAGCCATGCCGTCAACGGTACTCACCACGGCCGGGCCGTGCGGTGGGGCGGGTCACGCTGTCAGTGAACGGATCGGGCGCTCCCTTACTGTGGGCGGCGTGAACAGGCGGATTCTGACGCTGCTGATCGCGCTCGTCCCGGTGGTGGCGTTCGGCGTGCTGCTCTCTGCGGTGACGGTCCCGTTCGTCTCGCTGGGTCCCGGTCCGACCTTCGACACGCTCGGAGAGGTCGACGGCAAGGAGGTCGTCGACATCACGGGAACCGAGGTGAAACCCACGTCGGGGCACCTGAACATGACGACGGTGTCGCAGCGCGACGGACTGACGCTCGGTCAGGCGATGACCCTGTGGATGTCGGGACGCGAACAGCTGGTGCCCCGCGATCTGGTCTACCCGCCCGACAAGAGCAAGGACGAGATCGACGAGGCCAACACCGCCGACTTCCGCAACTCCGAGGACAACGCCGAATACGCCGCACTGTCGTATCTGAAGTACCCGCGTGCGGTGACCGTCGACAGCGTGACCGACCCCGGACCGTCGGCGGGCAAGCTCAAGGACGGCGACGCCATCGACGCGGTCAACGGGAAACCGGTCACCTCCGTCGAGGAGTTCCAGGCGGTGCTCAAGACGACGAAACCCGGCGACAAGGTGGTGCTCGACTTCCGGCGCAAGGACGAGAAGGAACCGATCGGCACCGCCACCGTCACGCTCGGCGAGAACCCGGACCGCGACTACGGATACCTGGGCATCGGGGTCGTCGACGCACCGTGGGCGTCGTTCAAGATCGACTTCAACCTGGCCAACATCGGCGGCCCGTCGGCGGGCCTCATGTTCAGCCTCGCGGTGATCGACAAACTCACCACCGGTGATCTCAACGACGGCAAGTTCGTCGCGGGCACCGGCACCATCACCGGCGACGGCGAGGTGGGGTCGATCGGGGGCATCACCCACAAGATGCTCGCCGCGCGGGAGGCGGGCGCGACGGTGTTCCTGGTCCCCGCCGACAACTGCGCCGAAGCCAGGTCCGACCCGCAGGACGGGCTAGAACTGGTGAGGGTCGGCACGCTCACCGAGGCCGTCGACGCGCTCAATACGATTTCCGCTGGTGGCGAACCGCCACGCTGCTGATTCAACGCCGCGCGGTGCATGCGTAGAGTTGGGGCACGTCGGTGACGACGTCGCCCTTTCCCGTGAGTGAAACTGGAGACATCAAGTGGGTATGCGGCCCGCGGCGAGGATGCCGAAGCTGACCCGACGAAGCCGGATTCTGATCGGCATCGCGCTGGCTGTGGTGGTGCTGCTGCTGATCGGGCCGCGGTTCATCGACGCGTACGTGAACTGGCTGTGGTTCGGTGAACTCGGGTACCGGTCGGTGTTCACCACGGTGCTGTTCACCCGCGTCGCGGTGTTCCTGATCGTCTCGATCGTGATCGGTGCGATCGTCTTCGCCGGACTGGCGCTGGCGTATCGGACGCGCCCGGTGTTCGTCCCGACCGTCGGCCCCAACGACCCGATCGCCCGCTACCGCACGACCGTGATGTCGCGGCTGCGGCTGTTCGGTATCGGCATTCCCGCGTTCATCGGCATCCTGGCGGGCATCGTCGCGCAGAGCTACTGGGTGCGCATCCAGCTGTTCCTGCACGGCGGCGAATTCGGCGTCACGGACCCGCAATTCGGCCTCGACCTCGGCTTCTACGCATTCGAGTTGCCGTTCTACCGGCTGGTGCTGAGCTATCTGTTCGTCGCCACGTTCCTGGCGTTCGTCGCGAACCTGCTCGGCCACTACCTGTTCGGCGGGATCCGGCTGACCGGCCGCACCGGGGCGCTCAGCCGCTCGGCGCGCATCCAGCTCGTCACCCTGGTCGGCACCCTGGTGCTGCTCAAGGCGTTCGCGTACTGGCTCGACCGCTACGAACTGCTCAGCCACACGCGCGGCGGCAAGCCCTTCACCGGCGCGGGATACACCGACATCAACGCCGTGCTGCCGGCGAAGCTGATCCTGCTGGCGATCGCGGTGATCTGCGCGGTGGCCGTGTTCTCCGCGATCGTGCTGCGCGATCTGCGCATCCCGGCGATCGGCGTGGTGTTGCTGCTGCTGTCGTCGCTGGTCGTCGGCGCGGGCTGGCCGCTCGTGGTCGAGCAGTTCAGCGTCAAGCCCAACGCCGCGCAGAAGGAGAGCGAGTACATCTCGCGCAGTATCACCGCGACCCGGCAGGCCTACGGGCTCACCGATCAGACGGTCACCTACCGCGACTACCCGGGTAACTCGCCCGCGACCGCCCAGCAGGTCGCCGCCGACCGGGCCACCACGTCCAACATCCGCGTCCTCGATCCCAACATCGTGAGCCCCGCGTTCACGCAGTTCCAGCAGGGCAAGAACTTCTACTTCTTCCCCGACCAGCTGGCGATGGACCGCTACCGCGACCGCAACGGGAACCTGCGTGACTACGTCGTCGCCGCCCGTGAGCTCAACCCGGACCGGTTGATCGACAACCAGCGCGACTGGATCAACCGCCACACCGTCTACACCCACGGCAACGGGTTCATCGCCTCGCCGGCGAACACGGTGCGCGGGATCGCCAACGACCCCAACCAGAACGGCGGGTATCCGGAGTTCCTGGCCAGTGTGGTGGGCGCCAACGGCAACGTCGTCTCGCCCGGCCCGGCGCCGCTGGACCAGCCGCGGATCTACTTCGGCCCGGTCATCGCCAACACGACGGCGGACTACGCGATCGTCGGTGAGAACGGCAACCCGCGCGAGTACGACTACGAGAACAACGTCGAGACCCGCAACTACACCTACACCGGCTCCGGTGGCGTGCCGATCGGCAACTGGCTCACCCGAAGCCTGTTCGCCGCCAAGTTCGCCGAACGGAACTTCCTGTTCTCCAATGTCATCGGCGAGAACAGCAAGATCCTGTTCAACCGTGACCCGGCCGACCGGGTGGAGGCCGTCGCGCCTTGGCTGACCACCGACACCACGGTGTATCCGGCGATCGTGAACAAGCGGATCGTGTGGATCGTCGACGGGTACACCACGCTGGACAACTACCCGTACTCGGAGTTGACGTCGCTGTCGTCGGCGACGGCGGACTCCAACGAGGTGGCCGTCAACCGGTTGGCGCTCAACAAGCAGGTGTCCTACATCCGCAACTCGGTCAAGGCCACCGTCGACGCCTACGACGGCACGGTGACGCTCTACGCCCAGGACGAGAGCGATCCCGTACTGCAGGCGTGGATGAAGGTCTTCCCCGACACCATCAAGCCCAAGAGCGACATCTCGCCGGAGCTGCGTGAACACCTGCGCTATCCCGAGGACCTGTTCAAGGTGCAGCGGGCGCTGCTGGCGAAGTACCACGTCGACGATCCGGTGACGTTCTTCTCGACGTCGGACTTCTGGGACGTCCCGCTGGATCCGAACCCGACGGCCAGCAGCTTCCAGCCGCCGTACTACATCGTGGCCAAGGACCTCGCGGAGAACAACAGCGATGCGGCCTTCCAGCTCACGAGTGCGATGAACCGGTTCCGGCGCGACTTCCTCGCCGCGTACATGAGCGCGAGTTCGGATCCCGAAACGTACGGGCGGATCACGGTGCTGACCATTCCGGGTCAGGTCAACGGCCCGAAGCTGGCGTTCAACGCGATCAGCACCGACACCGCTGTCAGCCAGGACCTCGGTGTGATCGGCCGGGACAACCAGAACCGGATCCGGTGGGGCAACCTGCTGACGCTGCCGGTGGGCCCGGGAGGCCTGCTGTACGTGGCGCCGGTGTACGCCTCGCCGGGCACCAGCGATGCGGCGTCGACGTACCCGCGCCTGATCCGCGTGGCGATGTTCTACAACGACCAGGTCGGGTACGGCCCGACGGTGCGCGACGCGCTGACCGATCTGTTCGGTCCGGGCGCCGACGCCACGGCCACCGGCCCGGCGCCGACCAACCTGCCCGAGGGTCAGCAACCGGCCGCCCGGCCCCCGGCCGACGGTGAGCAGCCGGCGGCGCAACCTCCGGCCAACCAGGCCGGCCAGGCGCCGGCGCCGCCGCCGGCGGCCGCTGTCCCGCCGTCGGGTCCGCAGCAGCTGTCGGAGGCGAAAGCCGCCGCACTGCAGGACGTCCAGGAGGCGATGAGCGGTTTGCAGGACGCGCAACGCGACGGGAACTTCGCTGAATTCGGTGAGGCGCTGCAGCGGCTCGACGATGCGATGAACAAGTACTCGCAGACGCGCTGAGCGAACGGGGAACTGCCCTTAAGCTCGTCGGGTGCAGTTTCGTTTGCTGGGACCGCTGCAGGTGGTGCATGCGGACTGCCCGGTCGACATCGGCCCGCCGAAGCAGCGTGCGGTGCTCGCGGTGCTGCTGCTCGCCGCGGGGCGGGTGGTGTCGGTCGACCGGTTGATCGACGCGGTCTGGGGCGACGACGCCCCGGGCAGCGCGACGGCCAGTCTGCAGGCCTACATCTCCAACCTGCGCCGCGCGCTGCGGGACGGGAGTCAAGCGCAGGTGGCGTCGCCTATCGTGCGGCAGCCGCCCGGCTACTACCTGGACGTCGAACCGGGTGAGGTAGACCTCGCCGTCTTCACCGGCTGCTGCGCGAAGGCGGCGGCCGCGGTGGACAGTGGCGCGTGGGACGAGGCGCTGACTGCGGCCGACGAGGCGCTGACGTTGTGGCGCGGCCCGCTGCTCGCCGATCTGCCCGACGAGCCGTGGGCGGCCGACGAGGCCGCCAAGGCCGAGCAGCTGCGTACCGATTGCCTGGACGCGCGGATCACCGCGCTGCTGGCGCTGGGCCGCGTTCCGCAGGCGCTGGGCGCCGTGGCCGAATTGCGCTCGGCCGCACCGCTGGCCGACCGCGGCTGCTGGCTGCACATGCTCACGCTGTACCGGGCGGGCCGGGTGACCGATGCGCTCGACGTGTACACCCGGCACGCCGCGCTGCTCGACGACGAGCTCGGAGTGCAGCCGGGGCGCGAGCTGCGGGAACTGCAGACCGCGATTCTGCGGCAGGCGCCCGAGCTCGCGGCGTGGCCACGGTCCCCGGAGTGGACGGGCGCCGGGGAGGTGGTCACACCGGCGACGTCCGCGGTGGAGCACGACGCGACGCCGGTCGGCCCGCGGCGCGGGGTGCTGATCGGCCGTGGTCGCGAACTGTCCACGGCTGCCACCGTTCTCGCCGATGTCGCCGCCGGCTCGGCGCGCTGGCTAGTGCTGTCGGGGCCGGCGGGTATCGGCAAGACCCGGCTCGCCGAGGAGATCGCGGCGCGCGTGGTCGACGACGGCGGCGACACGGTGTGGGTGAGCTGTCCGGACGAACGGGCGACGCCACCGTGGTGGCCGATGCGCCAGTTGGTCCGTGCGCTGGGCGCCGACCCCGACGACGTGCTGGAAGTGCCGCCGGATGCCGACCCCGACATCGCGAGATTCCATGTCTACGAACGCATCCAGACGCTGCTGGAGTCGGCGCCGCGCACCCTCTCGGTGGTGATCGACGACGTGCAGTGGGCGGACACCACGTCGGCGGCGTGTCTGGCCTACATCGCCGGCACGCTGCGGGACCACCCGGTGCTGATGATCCTCACCGTGCGCGACGGCGACCACGGCGCCGAAGTGTCCCGGCTGGTGACGACCGTCGCCCGGGGCGATCGCAACCGGCACGTCGCGGTACCGGCGCTGTCCACCGAAGATGTTGCGGCGCTGGCGAATCAGGTGGCGGACGATGCGGTCACCGATGCGGAGGCCGCGGTGCTGGCCGACCGCACGGGCGGCAACCCGTTCTTCGTCTCCGAGTACGCGCGGCTGCCCCGCGCGGACCGGGTCGGCAGTGAGATCCCCGTCGCGGTGAAATCGGTGCTGGACCGGCGGCTGGCAGGACTCGATCCGGCGGTGGTCCAGGTGCTGCGCACCGCCGCGATCATCGGGGACACACTCGACTCCGACGCGGTGCCGGTGCTGGCGCAGGCGACAGGGATGGACGTCGACACCCTGGCCGACTATCTCGACGACGCGGCCGACGAACGCATCGTGGTCTCGGCGCACACCGGTGACGGTTACGCGTTCGCGCACGGGCTGCTGCGCGAGCATCTCGTCGCGGGGATGCCCGCACCGCGCCGACAGCGCCTGCACGCCAAGATCGCCGACGTCCTCGACGGCAGCACCGCGGAGGACGCGCTCACCCGCCGTGCCCAGCACCTGATCGCCGCGCAGCCGCTGGTGGCCGCCGACGCGGTGGTGCAGGCGTGCCGGCTGGCCGCCGAAGATGCCACGGCCCGGTGGAGTTCCGACATCGCGGCGCGCTGGTGGCAGGCCGCGCTGGACGCCTACGACCGGCTGCCCGCCTCGTCACGCAGCGAGGAGGAGCGTGACGCGCTGACCGTGTCGCTGCTCGAGGCGCATTCGCGGGCCGGGCGCGGCCGGCTGGTGCTCGACACCGTCGCCGAACAACTCGGGGACGCGGTGCGCAGTGGCCGCGCGGCGACGGCCGGGCGACTGGCCAGCGCGCTGCTGCGGGCCAGCGGGGGCTGGCCGTGGCTGGCGCCGGGGCATGACCCGGGGGTGTTGCTCTCGCTGCTGGAACGGGCCGCGGTGTTGGCCGAACCCGATCCGGCGGCCGGCGCGCGGGTGCGGGCCGCGCTGGCCGTCGGGCACTGCTACCACCCCGACGCGGCGGTGTCGGCGCGACATCTCTCACGGGCGGCGGAGCTGGCCGAGGCTACCGGTGACTGCGACATCGTGGCGGACGTGCTGATGGGTCGGCTGATCACCTACTCGGGTGTCGCCGCGTACAGCCGCCAGATGCTGCAGTGGGTGGCGGAGCTGATCGCGCTGGGCCACAGCAGGATCCGCGAGGACAGCGTCATCGCCCATTCGGTCGCCACGATGGCGGCGCTGAACCTGACCGAGATCGATGTCGCCGAGCAGCATCTGCGGGAAGGTATTTCGGGCAGTGAGGAGCTGAAGCTCCCGGTGGTGCGGGCGCAGCTGCGGTGGATGGAGGCGGTGCTCGCGGTGTGGCGGGGCGACTTCGCCGAGGCCGAACGCCATCACCGGATCGCCGCCGACGTCCACGAGCAGACCGAATTGTACGAGGCTGGAAGCGGTTTGATCGCCACGGTCGTGCTGATCCGGGAGAAAGGTGGCCCGGTGGAGCCGGGGTGGCCGGGCTCGCGCGCCGACACCGAGAGTGGGGGACAGGGCATGGTGGGCCTGGTGCACACCGCGCTGCTCACCGTCGACAGCGGGGACGAGGCGCGCGCTCAGGCCCAGATGCGCCTGCAGGAGTGGCGGAACGCGCCGCACCTGGCGCATGTGTGGACCACGCTCGGACACGCGACGCTGCTGGCGCATCTGGCGTGTGACTACGGCTTGGCCGAGTACGCCCCCGCGCTGCTGGAACGCCTCGTGCCGTTCGGCGACCGGATCTCGGAGATCGGGCAGGTCGGCGTCGTCGGGCCCGTCGCGTTGGCGACGGCCCGGTTGTATGCGCTCACGGGTGACATCGAGCGCGCGCTGACCGATCTCGCCACCGCGGAGGACATCGCGGCGCGGACGGGCGCGGAGCCCAGCCTGTTGCGGTGCCGGTTGCTGCGGTGTGAATTGACCGCGCCGGGGCCGCAGCGCGACGCGGCGGCACGGTCGCTGGCCGCCGATGCCGACGCGCTGGGCATGCGAGGGGTCGCCGACCTGGCACGCAAGCTGGCGTGAGCGCGGCTTGGAGGTTCCTTGGCGCGGCGAGCCAAGCCGACGCCAAGCGCGGTGACGCACGCTGAGCACCGATTTCGACCACAGCGCTGTGAAAGGACCTTCGATGACCATGACCGACGTCGCCCGCGACGAACTCGCCGACCCCGTGGCCGCGATCCGCGACCATGTGTCGGCGCCGGTGGCCATGCCGGGGGAGGCGGGCTACGAGCGGTGCACGCCGTGGAACGTCGCCGCCGACATGCGCCCCGCCGCGGTGGTGCTGGCGACCTCGACGCCTGATGTCGCCGACACGGTGCGGTTCGCCGCGGCCCGCGGCTTGCGGGTGACGGTGCAGGCCACCGGGCACGGCGCCACCGGCGTGGACGCGGACACCATCCTGATCGTCACGTCGGGGATGACCGCCTGCGCGGTCGACGCGTTGAACCGCGCGGCGCGGGTCGGTGCGGGCGTGCGGTGGCAGCAGGTGCTCGACGCGGCGTGCCCGTACGGCCTGGCGCCGGTGGTGGGG
>JBNMQY010000002.1:0-383638 GCA_050205415.1 Mycolicibacterium litorale | reverse complement strand
GCGCAGTCGTGACCGTGACGACCGGAGGGGGCGGTTCGGTGGCCGGTGGGGGCAGAGGCGCGCTGGCCGGCAGGCGCGTGGTCTCGAATTCGGTGACCGGGGTGCTGTCGGTCGACGTGCCGGTCAGCGCGTAGGCCACCCCGCCGACGGCGATCGCGGCCACCACCGCCGCGGCACCGAACGCCAGCTGCGGCAGGTGCCAGCCGCGATGTTCGTCCGTCGGCTCGTCGGCGGGCAGATACTGCACCGCCGGCCGGGCGCCGGTGACCGGCCCGTACGGGTTGTACGCCTGGTACGCCTCGTCGTCGGTGTAGGGCACCGGCTCGTCGGACGAGGTGTCGTCCTGCGACCAGGCCAGCGCGCGGAAGGTCGCCGATCCCGGCGCGTCCCCGATCATCGCCGTCACCGGGGCCGCCGCGGCCATCCCGGTCGGCGCCTCCGCGGAGGCGCTGTAGGCGGCGAAAAGCGCGGCGCCGACCGCGGCATCCAGTGCGGGCTGGCGGGTGGTGATGACCGGGGCCCGGGTGTGGGCCGAAAGACGCTGGGTGATCAGCGGGATGCTCGCCCCGCCGCCGATCGTCACGACCGCCGAGACACCGGCCCAGCCGACGCGGCTCCGCTCGAGGGCGGCGTCGAGCGCCGCGAGCACCCCCGCCAGCGGCCGCTGCAGCAGTTCCTCGAGTTCGGTACGGGTGATGCGGACCGTGGAGTGGTAGCCGGGCAGCTCGGCGACGACCTCGGCGGCGGTCACGGCGGACAGCCGCTCCTTGGCATCGCGGCACTGCTCCCGCAACCGGGCCAGCGACGAGACGGCCGCGGTGCCCGCCGGGTCGACCGATCCGGCCTGCGAGATCCCGGCCAGCACGTGGGTCAGCAACGCCTGGTCGATCAGGTCACCGGAGAACTCGGTGAACCGGGTCGTCTCGTCGACCGGTTCGAACCCGGCCGCCGCGTCGGCGAGTGTGAGGCTCGTTCCGCTGCCCCCGAAGTCGAGCAGCGCCACGACACCCTGTGTGGGCAGTCCGGGGTTGGCATGCAGGGCGGTCAGCGAGGCCACCGCATCCGACACCAGCCGCGCGGGCGCGCCGTTACGCGAGAAGACCGGGTTGGTGCGCAGCGCGTTGCGCAGCGCGTAGACGGTCGAGGTGCCCCAGTGCGCGGGAACCGCGATCGCGACGTCGCCGACGGGCCCGCCCCCGGTGGCCTCGGTCATCGCGTCGAGAGCTTCGACGAGCAGCGACTCCGCGCGATAGGACGTGCCGTCCGCGGCGACCAGGGGTACGGGGTCGCCCACCCGCTCGACGAAGCCGCTCAGCGTCACCCCGGATCCGTCGGGCACGCCGACCTGCGGCGTGCGATCGCTGAACATGCTCAGCGTCGAACGCCGTGTCACAGGCTCATTGCCGACTCGTGCCGCAACCAGGTTGGTGGTCCCGATCGACAAACCCAACGGGTCGCTCATCGGGTGAAACCCTAACCGCAACCCCCGGGCGTTGCCGTCAAGCCCTCGTTTCGGCGGGTTTCCGCGGGGTAAAGGCATCCCATGACGTCACTGTGGCTGGCCGGCCGTCCGGAGCGGGCCGTTGCACCTGATCCGCTCGATGAGTCGAACCGCTCCGCCGACGTCGTGGTGGTGGGCGCCGGTCTGACCGGATTGGTCACCGCCGTCCTGCTGGCACGCGCCGGCCGCGACGTGATGGTGCTCGAGGCGTTCCGGGCGGGGGCCGGCGCGACGGGCAACACCACCGCGAAGATCAGCCTGCTGCAGGGGACGAAGCTGTCGAAGATCGTCGGCAAGCACGGCGCCGGCGTCGCGAAGAGGTACGTCGAGGGCAACCTCGAAGGTCAGCAGTGGCTGATCAAGCACTGCGAGGCCCACGGCATCTCGGTGCAGCGTGAAGACGCGTTCACCTACGCCCAGTCGCAGAAGGGGATCCCCTCGGCGCGCGCCGAATTGGAGGCCTGCCAGGCGGCGGGGCTCGACGCCGACTGGGTCGACGACGCGGACGTGCCGTTCGAATTCGAAGGCGGTGTGCGGCTGGGGAATCAGGCCCAGTTCGATCCGATGCCGTTGCTGGACAGCCTGATCGTCGAACTCGACGAGCGCGGCGGCCGACTGGTGCAGGGGGTACGGGTGCAGCGTGTCTCCGGCGCCGACGACGGGCTGACGCTGCACGTCCGCACGTCGGACGGTCACGAGTTCGACGTGAACACCCGCCAGTGCGTACTGGCCACCGGTATACCGATTCTCGATCGCGGCGGATTCTTCGCGCGGGTCAAGCCGAGCCGGTCCTACTGCATGGCCTACGAGGTTCCGGGCACCGTCACCCGTGGCATGTATCTGTCGACCGATTCACCGACCCGTTCGGTGCGCTACGCGCCGACCCCCGACGGCGAACGGCTGATCGTCGGCGGCGCGGGGCACACCGTCGGTCGCAAGAAGAGTCCGCGGTCGTCGGTGCAGGAACTCGACGAGTGGGCCAGGCAGCACTATCCGGGTGCGGTGCGGACCCACTACTGGTCGGCACAGGACTACACCCCGGCCGACCAGCTGCCCTATGTCGGCCCCATCCTGCCTGGCCACGAGAACATCTTCGTCGCAACGGGTTTCGACAAGTGGGGGATGACCAACGGCACCGCCGCGGCCCTCGCCCTTGCCGGCCGCATCCTGGGTGGGCGGATGGACTGGGCCGAGGCGTTCGCGAGCTGGAGCCCGCACGAACTGTCGGGCATCCCGACTGCGGTGTATTACAACCTCGAGGTCGGCTTCGACCTCGCGAGGGGCTGGATCACCCCGCTCACGCGGATCGCCGACCGCACCCCGCGCTCGGGTGGTGTGGTCAGCGGTCCGCCGTGGGCGCTGGAGGCCCGCTGTGTGGTCGACGGTGTCGAACACCGGGTGTCACCGGTCTGCTCGCATCTGGGCGGCATCGTGAACTGGAACGACTCCGACGAGTCCTGGGAGTGCCCGCTGCACGGCTCGCGCTTCGCGCCGGACGGCACCCTCCTGGAGGGCCCGGCGACGCGCGATCTCACGCGAAGTCAGTGACTTTCGCCGGTTCGTCCGGGAACACCTTGCGCATCACCGCCGACCCCACGCCGCCGACGACGATCAGCGCGATGCCCAGCATGGCGGTGATCTCGTCAGACACCCAGCCGACCACGCCGGTGACCACGACGAACACCGGTAGCCAGTCGAAGATCCGCGCCCACGAGGCGGTGCTCTCCCCGGTCGCCCGGTCCGGGTAGTAGTCGGTGAAGGCGCCGGCGAAGATGATCGCCGCCAGCGGGATGATCCACCCGAACCAGAAGTTGCCGTTGTCGTGCAGGACCGCGTCCTCGTACGCGCCCGCCGCCGCGGACACCAGAAACGCCCCCGCCCACACCGCGGAGATGACGTAGTTGATCCGCAGGAAGAGAGGGATTTCCCAAATGTCCGGCGGCGCGGTGTCTTTCGCGTAGGCGAGAGTGAACGGACGGCGGATCAGCAAGGTGATGACCGCGAAGCCCGCCAGTGCGATGTTGCTCAGTTCGCCGGCCCACATCTCCAGCCACCGGATGGTGTCTTCCGGGGCGATGAGCCCGAGGGCCGCCAGCACCGCGAAGAACGCGACCCCGAACGCTTCCAGCGCGTGCACCGCAACACCGTGACGTTTGCCGACCCAGAGTGTCAGCAGGGACAGTCCGAGCGCGGCGGAGACGGCCTCCTCGAACCGGCCGGGACCGTTGACGACCGCCATCAGGATCCATGGTGCGAGGCCCGCCAACGGTGATCTGACGTAGCCGTCAATCAATTTCATGATCGAATGCTATGCCGCCCGCGCCGGTTGTGTTGCAATGTCGCCATGGGTGACATCGACGAGATCAAACGCGTCAAGTACCGGTACCTGCGGGCGCTCGACACCAAGGACTGGGCGGAGTTCGAGGACACGCTCACCGAGGACGTCGAAGGTGACTACGGTGAGTCGCTCGGTGAGGATCACCGGTTCAGCGATCGTGCCGCGCTCGTCTCGTTCATGCGGACCTCGCTGGGACCGGAGGTCATCACCGAACACCGCGTCGACCACCCCGAGATCACCGTGGACGGCGACGAGGCGACCGGCACCTGGTATCTGCAGGACCGGGTGATCGCGCCGGATTTCAACTTCATGCTGATCGGCGCGGCGTTCTACCGCGACCGCTACCGCCGCACCCCCGACGGCTGGAAGATCTGCGCCACCGGCTACGACCGCACCTACGATGCGAGCATGTCGCTGGAGAACCTGGACTTCAAGCTCAAACGTGGTCGGGCACTGAAGTTCTGACGGTCACTTCGAGATCGCGATCAGCGCGCCCGGCCGCAGCCAGCGCATGATCCCGACCAGCGTGCCGTCGTCGATGGCCACGCATCCGGCGGTCGGCCCGCCGTCGGTGGAGTGCACGAAGAACGCACCGCCGTTGCCGGGGACGCGGGCTTTGTTCACACCCATCACCACCGCGTGCCGGTACTGCGGGATGTCGAGATTCTCGGTGCCCGCACTCAACGACGTGTTGAAGCGGCACTGTTCCTTCTTGCACACCTGCATCGTGTTGTAGGTGGGACTCTTCATATCGCCGTCCCACCAGTGGTCCGGGCCGACCTGGACGTAGGGCAGCCCACCGCCGGGGTTGGGTTCGGTGCCGAAGGCGAAGTCGAGCGTGAACACCCCCATCGGCGTCTTCATCTGCCCGTCGTGGGTCTGCGGCGCCATCCCGTTGGCGCCGATGAACGCCGGAATGCCGGCACCGATCGGCTGCCACCCCGCCCCGGTGCGCTGGTAGACGTCCATCTTCGCCGACGAACCACCCACGCCCACAACGGAGATCACCTGAGTGGCCGCCCCGACCGACGAGGCGAACCACGGGGCGGCCGCGTGCGCTGCGGGCGTGCCCGCGGTCAGCATCAGCATGGCCGCGCACAGCAGGGTCGACAGTCGGCGCATCCCTACCATCCTGGGCGGGGCACCTCACGGTCACGTCAACGTTCGGACACGATCGGGTCGCGGCCGAGGGTGCTGTCCAACCACTGCGCCCACTCTTGTTGCGATGCGGCAGCGGTGTCGGTGGCCGAGTCGCCGTAGAGGTAGAGGCACACCATGGCGCGGGTGGTGTCGCCCATCGGATAGGCGCCGACGATCGCGATCCCCGGCCCGGGGCAGTCGAGCCGCAGCATCACGTCGCGTGACGCCCGGGTCTGGTGGATCCGTTCCACCACTCCGTTGAGTTCGGTTGTCGCCGAGGGTGCTTCGTTGCGGCCGCCCACGTCCACACCGGCCAGCCCGAGCGCGGACACCAGCCGCGTCCACGCGCCGGCCACATCGCCGGGGTACTCGGCCATGACCCGCACTGTCTCGGCCGGTTGCCCCGCGAAGTCACGCAGGTAGAGCCGCAGCACCTCGAAGAACCCCGGCCAGCCGCCCTCGAAGCCCTCGAGTTCGTCGTTCCAGTCGTCGGCGTCGGTGAACAGGCTGTGCACCATCCGGATCACGCACTCATCGCCGCTGCGGCTCGTGACGGTGATCTCGGTGGCCAGCGGTCCCGGGGACCCGATGCTGCTCCAGTCGTGCTCCTCGTACGTCAGCCGCCTCGGCGGCTCCCACCCGGTGACGACGCCGCGCTGCGATGCGCCGCCTCCGAAGTCGAAGTGCAGTGCGCCGCCGACGTGTTCCTCGACCGTCGTGGGGGTGAACCAGGCGCTCATCCCCGCGCCCGTCGCGATCGCGTCCCACACCTGTTCCGGTGTGCCGGGCACCAGCACGTCCATCTCGACCCAGCGACGTCCGTCGTCCTTGCGTATGGGCATCACGCATCCTCCTGTTTCTTCGGCAGTGGATAGGCGGCCAGCATCAGGCGGTGCGCGCGGCCGTCGGGGGCGCTGTCGTCGTGGTAGCGGGCGACGAGGGCGGTCACGGCCTCGGACAGCTCCCGGGCGAAGTCGGCGCGGTCGGCCGCGCTGCGGAACCGGATGGTGGCGTCGAGTGAGAGGGTCGCCAGCCGTTTGTCCTTGGCGCGCGCCTCCTGCCACAGGTCGCCGACCTCCTGCACGGCACGTGCCGCCAGAGCGATCAGATAGCCCGCGGAGAGCCGGTCGCGGGCGCGTCCGGGGTCGGTCGCGGCGGCGCCGAGCGCCCGGGGCGACACCACGTACGACGACGCGGTGGCGACGAGGAGTCGCTCCTTGAGTCCACCCCACTTCCGTTCGCCGGCAACCCTCACGAGCTGGTGGTTCTCCAGCGCCCGCAGGTGGTAGTTGACCTTCTGCCTGGCGATGCCGACGCGGGTGGCGAGCGCGGCGGCCGACGCCGGTTCGGTCAGTTCCGCAAGGAGCCGGCTGCGCACCGGGTCCAGCGCGACCACGGCTGCGGCCGGGTCGGCGATCACCTCTACCTCGAGCACATCGCCATCGTGTCCCTTGACAATAAGTTTTGTCAAGGAATCGGCGGCTACGTTGGCCGTATGGACCTGAGCATCCGCCGCCGCGGCAACAGCCTCCGACAGATCGGCAAAGGCCTCGGCAGCCTCGACCGCGAGGTGTTCGAAGCCATCGCGGAGTCGCCCAGCCCACTCCTCGACGCGACGATGCCCCGGCTGACCAGGGCGGCCGACCATTCGAAACTGTGGTTCGTGATCGCCGCCGCCCTCATGGCGGGCGGCGGGCCGAGGACCCGGCGCGGCGCCATGCGCGGGGTGCTGTCACTGGCCGTCACCAGCCTCGTCGCCAACCAGGGCGCCAAGCGCATCTGGAAACGGGCCAGGCCCAGTTATCTGCCGGTGCCGCTGGCGCGGCGGAGCCGGCGCTTCCCGACGTCGAATTCACTGCCTTCCGGACACTCCGCCAGCGCCGCCGCGTTCGCCGTCGGCGTCGGATTGGAGAGTCCCGCAATCGGATTGGGTCTGGCTCTGCTGGGCGGGCTGGTCGGGCTGTCCCGGGTGGCGACCGGCGCGCACTATCCCGGTGACGTGTTCGCCGGATTCGGGCTCGGCGCAGGCATCGCGGTGCTCGGCGGCCGGGTGGTGCCGCCGACCACCCCGACGAAGTTGCCGACGGCCGCGCCGCTGCGGGTGCCGACGCCGCCGCGGCCCGACGGTGCCGGTGTGGTGCTGGTGATCAACCCGGCTTCCGGCGGCGGCAACGGGGCACGGGTGGTCGACGAGGTGCGCGCCGCCCTCCCCCGCACCGAGATCGTCGAACTCGACGAGGGAGACGACCTCCGCAAGGTCCTGCGTGAGGCCGCCACCCGCGCCGAGGTTCTCGCGGTCGGCGGCGGTGACGGCACTGTGGCCACGGGAGCGAGTATCGCGAAAGAGGTGGGTCTGCCGCTCGCAGTCTTCCCGGGCGGGACGTTCAACCACTTCGCGAAGGACATCGGCTGCGAATCGGTGGCCAAGACCGTCGACGCCATCCGCCGCGGTTCGGTGGCGTGTGTCGATCTCGTGTGCCTGAACGAGGAGCACATGGTCATCAACACCGCCAGCATCGGCGCCTACCCACAGTTCGTGCAGACCAGGGAGAAGCTCGAGCACAAGGTCGGCAAACCCCTGGCCGGGGCGTACGCCATGTTCCACACGCTGCGGCACGGTGAACCGGTCCGGATCCACTACGACAACGAGACGCTGCAGACGTCGCTGTTCTTCCTCGGCAATTCGACCTATCTGCCGTCGGGTTTCGCACCGGCCCAGCGGCACCGCATGGACGACGGTCTCCTCGACGTGCGGATCCTCGAGACCGGACGGCGGTTCAGCCGGGTGCGGATCCTCGCCGCGCTCATGCTCGGCCGATTGGAACGCAGCCCGCTCTACCACGAGATGCGGGTGCCGGAGTTCTCGTTCACCGCGGTCGACGGCCCCACGGTGCTGGCATGCGACGGCGAGGTCGGCGCCGAGGTGGAGAAAGCCAGTTTCAGCGCGCAATACCGGGCACTGGCGGTGTTTCGACCGCTGGACTGACCCGCGGCGGGTACAGCGACCAGCAGGCGACGAAATAGGCGTAGCCCAGCGCCCAGCCGGCGACGACGTCGGAGGGGTGGTGGACGTTGAGCACGACGCGGCCCACCCCGATCGTCACGATCACCACCACACCCACGGCCACCGCCCACCCCCGTGCCGCGGGGGGCAGCAGCGGCAGCAGCAGGGTGAGGTAGGCCAGGACGCACACCATCACGCCGAGCGCGTGACCCGACGGAAACGACGTCGAGTAGGCGTCGACCAGGGCGGTAGCGGGACGGGGCCGGTCGACGACGGCCTTGGTGAGCACGAGCAGCAGTCCGCAGAGCTCGACGGTGAGCAGGAGGAACACCGCGATCCGGAACTGGCGGCGGATGATCGCTGCCACGATGACGGCGACGCCGAGGAGCCGCAGCACCGTCGGGCCCAGCACCGTGCAGTAGATGTCCCAGCCGGTCACCCACGCGGGGTGGGCGGTGCCGATCCGCTCGAACGATTCCAGCGCCGTCAGGTCCGCCTCGGCCAGCCACGTCCAGGCCTGGGCGTAGCCCAGCCACACGACGGCGAACACCGCGGTGGCGAACACGGCCGACCCGATCAGCCATCTGCGCTGCGAGTTCACGGCAGCATCGTCAGCATCTTCAGCATTGCCGCCCCCACCATTCCGGCCGCCACCACCATGACGGTGGTGACGGCGACCGTCTTCCATCCGAAGCCGCGCACCACCATCGCGACGCCGGGCAGGCTGACCGCGGGAAGAGTGATCAGCAGCGCGCCCAGGACTCCCGAGGAGACCCCGAGCAGCGCGAGACCCTGCAGGATCGGGATCTCCCCGGCGGTCGGAATCACGAGCAGCGTGCCGAGCACCGCCGCGACGAGCACCACGAGCAGACCCCGGTGCCCCGGTTCGATCAGCGACAACAGCCAGCCCCGGGTGGCGCCGATCAGCAGCACGATCGCCAGGTACTCGGGCAGCAGGACCACGCACAGCCGCAGCAGCGCCGTGACGAACCGTCTGGCGGCGGGTTGGGGCGCATCGCCGTCACCCACCGCGGGGTGCACCGCGTCCCCGACGCGGGCGAGGCCGTCTCGCCGCGTCAGCACTCCCACCACCGTGGCTATACCCACGACCGCCGCGACACCGACCACCAGCCGGGTCACCGTCCACTGCCATGGTGCGACGAAGAGGAGGAACACCAGCACCGCGGGATTGAGCAACGGGTTGCCCAGCCAGTAGGCGACCGCCGCCGCCCTGGTCACACCGCTTCGGCGCAGGGTGACGGCCACCGGCGCCGCGCAGCAGGTGCACATCATGGACGGCATGCTCGCCGCGCCGCCGGCCAGGGCGGTCGAGACGACACCGCGGCGGTTGAGCATCCGCGGGAGCCAGGCACGCGGCAGCAGCGCCTGGACGCAGGCACTGAGCAGCAGGGCCACCGCCAGGGCCGGCCAGATCGACAGCACGTACGCCTCGAAGAACCCGGTGGCGGCGGCCCAGCTCGGGGCATCGCCGGCACGGACACCTCCGACGCCGAGGATGTCTCTGCCCGACCATTCGTGGCTGCGTGCGGCGGCCGTCGCCTTCGCGAGATACGGCGCCCACTTCGCCCAGTACAGTCCCGCCACGAAGACGGCGACGGTGATCCCGACGCCGATCAGCAGCGCCCGCCGGGATCCGATCGCGCTGTCGGGGTGGCTGACCATATCGGGAGACGCTAACGGACGCCCCGATCGTGATGCCGCGGCGAGGATTACCCTCACTTCCCATGGCGCTTCTCCTCCGCAAGCTCTTCCGCATCGGCAAGCTTCCGGAACAGTTGCGTGCCGGCCTGGAGGGCGAGGACATCCTGCACTTCGCCGAGTACGTACCGGTCACCCGCCGCTTCACCGGGTCGATCCCCGGGAAACGGTCCGCCGGCAGCGTGTCGAGTTACACCGGCGCGCTGGTGCTGACCGAGTACCGGGTGCTCGCCACCCTCTCGACGGTGCCGAAACTGGCCGGCCGCACGATCGACCAACGCTTCGATGCCGCCGCGACGGGCCCGGTCCGCGCCGAGCTGTCGGCCACCGGCCTGCACATCGAGGTCGACGTGTCCGCGGTGGATCCGCGCTGCAAAGGCGAACTGTCACTGCACTACAAGGACGCCATTCCCGAGGACGTCCTGCTGCGACTGCCCACCCGCACGCTCGCCTACAGCGTCCCCCCGGAGTGGGTGTTCCGCGCCGTCGGTGTGCCGTACCGCCCCTGATCCGCCCCATCTTCTTGCCGGCTCAGCCGGCGATGCCCCTCTTGCCGGCTCAGCCGGCGGTGTGCTTTTGCCGGCTCAGCCGGCGATGCCCCTCTTGCCGGCTCAGCCGGCGACGTCAAACGCGGCGATCACCTTCGTCGGCGTGATCCGAACGACCAACTCCCCCGGCACCCCGTTGCGGCGGCCGAACTCCTCGGCGCGGTCGGCGCCCATGTACCGGCCCCCGATGCGGGTCGCGGTGTCGAGCACCTCGTCGGGATCGTCGCCGGTCGACGCGACGCCCTGCACCTGGACGAACGAGTACGGCGGCTGCTGGTCGTCGACGCAGACGACCACCCGGGGATCGCGCCGCAACGCGCGCCCTTTCGCGGTGTCGCGGCCGGTGTTGAACACCAGCTGATTGCCGTCGACGACGAACCACACCGGCGCGACCAGCGGCCTGCCGTCCGAGGCGACGTAGCCGAGCTTGGCGGTTCGCGTCCCCTCGGACAGGAACGCCACCACGTCGTCGGTGAGCTCGTCCATGTGACAAGAGTAATCACCGATAAGTTGCATCGGATGAGTCGAAGACTTGCCGATGCGGCCGTGAACCGCTTCTGTGGGGCAGCGTGACCGGACAAGAACGCGTGACACCCCCGCAGCGCGCCAACGTGCTGATCGTCCACTGGCACGACCTCGGCCGCTACCTCGGCGCCTACGGGCACGGCGACGTGGCGAGCCCCCGCCTCGATCGCTTCGCCGCCGAGAGCATCCTGTTCACCCGCGCCCATGCGACCGCACCGCTGTGCTCACCGTCGCGGGGATCGCTGTTCACCGGGCGCTACCCGCAGAGCAACGGTCTGGTCGGGCTGGCACACCACGGCTGGGAGTACCGCACCGGTGTCCGCACACTCCCCCACATTTTGTCCGAGAATGGTTGGCACACCGCACTTTTCGGTATGCAACACGAGACGTCGTATCCGGCGAAATTGGGCTTCGCCGAATTCGACGTGTCCAACTCGTACTGCGAATACGTCGTCGAGCGCGCCACCGACTGGCTGCGCGATCCACCGCGGCAGCCGTTCCTGCTCACCACGGGATTCTTCGAGACCCACCGGCCCTATCCGAGGGAACGCTACGAGCCCGCCGACGCCGACCGCGTGGCCCTGCCCGACTACCTGCCCGACGACGACGAGGTGCGCCAGGATCTCGCCGATTTCTACGGGTCGATCACCGTCGCCGACGCGGCGGTCGGCCAGCTGCTCGACACGCTCGAGGCCACCGGCCTGGACCGCAGCACCTGGGTGGTGTTCATGACCGACCACGGCCCCGCGCTGCCGCGGGCGAAGTCCACGCTGTACGACGCGGGCACCGGCATCGCGATGATCATCCGGCCGCCACGGGATGCGGCGATCCCTCCGGGCGTCTACGAGGATCTGTTCAGCGGTGTCGACCTGCTACCGACCCTGCTCGACGTGCTCGGTGTCGACATACCCGCGGAAGTCGACGGACTTTCGCATGCCGACAATTTGCTGGGTGGGCCGGATAAAACGCGGGAAATTCGTACCGCGGTGTATACGACAAAGACGTATCACGATTCCTTCGACCCCATCAGGGCCATCCGCACCAAGGATTACAGCTACATCGAGAATTACGCGCACCGGCCCCTCCTCGACCTGCCGTGGGACATCGCCGAAAGCGCCCCCGGCCGCATTGTCGGACCGCGCGCGAGCACGCCTCGCCCGGAGCGGGAACTGTACGACCTGCGCACCGACCCGACGGAGCGACACAACCTGCTGACGTCGGAGAACAAGATCAACGCCGAGACGATCGCCGGGGATCTCGCGCTCCTGCTCGACGACTGGCGGGTGAAGACCAACGACGTCATTCCGTCCGATTTCGCCGGCACCCGGATATCCGACAGGTATACCGAGACATATCTGCGAATTCACGGACGCGAAGTCACCAGTCGCTCGGCCATCGCGGCGGAACGCGGAATCGAGGAGGAGCGCCGCCCGGCGCAATGAATAAACTCACCGTGAACGTAATTGCCGCACGGGCGGTCGAATTGCGTTGCGGTTAGGCTCGACCGCATGCCTTCCCAGCCCACGGCATATCTGGTCCTCGCCTCCCAGCGCAGCGGCAGCACGCTGCTGGTGGAGTCACTGCGCGCCACCGGGGTGGCCGGTGAACCGCAGGAGTTCTTCCAGTACCTGCCCAAGACGAGCCAGGCGCCGCAGCCGCGGGAATGGTTCGCCGACGTGGCCGACGAATCGGTGCTTCGCCTGCTGGATCCGCTCGACGCGGGGACACCGGACCTGGCGCCCGCGACGATCTGGCGGGACTACATCCGCACCGTCGGCCGCACCCCCAACGGCATCTGGGGCGGCAAGCTGATGTGGAACCAGACGGCGCTGCTGCTCGACCGGGCCGCGGATCTGCCCGACCGCACCGGTGACGGCCTGCTCGCCGCCATCCGCGACGTCGTCGGCAGCGATCCGGTGCTGGTGCACGTGTACCGGCCCGACGTCGTCTCGCAGGCGGTGTCGTTCTGGCGGGCCGTGCAGACCCGGGTGTGGCGCGGCCGCCCGGACCCGGTGCGCGACGCCCGGGCCGAATACCACGCCGGGGCCATCGCGCACGTGGTGAGAATGCTTCGCGCACAGGAGGACGGCTGGCGCACCTGGTTCGCCGAGGAGGACGTCGAACCGATGGACGTGCCGTACCCGGTGCTGTGGCGCAACCTCACCCAGGTGGTCGGCGACATCCTCGAGCAGCTCGGCCAGGACCGCCGGCTGGCGCCGGCCCCGGTACTCGAACGCCAGGCCGACCAGCGCTCCGACGAATGGGTCGACCGGTACCGCGCCGACGCGGAGAAACACGGGCTGCCGACATGAGCGCCGTCGACGCCGAGGCCCTTCGGGTCGACGAACTGCGGCTGCTGGAAGCCGAAGCCGTGCACATCATCCGCGAGGTCGTCGCCGAACTGGAACGCCCCGTCCTGCTGTTCAGTGCGGGCAAGGATTCGATCGTGCTGCTCCGCCTGGCGGAGAAGGCTTTTCGGCCCGCCCCGCTGCCGTTTCCGGTGATGCATGTCGACACCGGCCACAACTTCGACGAGGTGATCGAGTTCCGCGATCGCCGCGTCACCGGGCACGGCCACAGACTCATCGTCGCCTCGGTGCAGGAGTCCATCGACAAGGGCCGGGTGGCCGACCCGGGCCCCGGCGCCTCGCGCAACCGCGAGCAGACCCGCACGCTGCTCGACGCGCTCGAGGAGGGCGGCTTCGACGCCGCATTCGGCGGTGCCCGCCGCGACGAGGAACGCGCCCGCGCCAAGGAGCGCATTCTGAGCTTCCGCGACGAATTCGGGCAGTGGGATCCACGTGCGCAGCGTCCGGAGCCCTGGTCGCTGTACAACGGCCGGATCAAGAAGGGCGAGCAGGTCCGCGTCTTCCCGCTGAGCAACTGGACCGAACTCGACGTGTGGCGCTACATCCAGCTGGAGAACCTCGAGCTGCCGTCGATCTACTTCGCCCACCGGCGTGAGGTTTTCGCGCGCGACGGCATCCTGCTGGCGGTGTCGCAGTACGCGCAGCCGCGCGACGGCGAGACGTCCGCCGTCGAGTGGGTGCGCTACCGCACCGTGGGCGATCTCACCATCACCGGGGCCGTGCGCTCCGAGGCCACCGAGATCGAAGGGGTGATCGCCGAGATCTCCGCGGCCACGGTGTCCGAGCGGGGCGAGACCCGCGCCGACGACCGCACTTCCGTTGCGGCGATGGAAGACCGGAAACGCGAGGGGTACTTCTGATGGGGCGAGCGGAGCGCAGCGCAGCGACGGGGGATGAATGATGGGGCGAGCGGAGCGCAGCGCAGCGACGGGGGATGAATGATGGGGCGAGCAGTAACGACCCGCCAGTTGCTCCGGATCACCACCGCAGGATCGGTCGACGACGGCAAGAGCACGCTGATCGGCCGGCTGTTGCACGACACCGACAGCCTGCCGCTCGACCACCTCGAAGCCGTCACCGACGAAGAGGGCATCGCCGACCTGGCCGCACTGTCCGACGGGCTGCGCGCCGAGCGCGAACAGGGCATCACCATCGACGTCGCCTACCGGTTCTTCTCCACCGAGAACCGCAGCTACATCCTGGCCGACACGCCGGGCCACGAACGCTATACCCGCAACATGTTCACCGGCGCCTCCAACGCCCACGTCGCCGTGCTGCTCGTCGACGCGCGCGCCGGTATCCTGCGCCAGACCAACCGGCACGCCCGCATCGCGAAGTTGTTGGGCATCAAGCACTTCGTCGCGACGGTCAACAAGATCGACCTGGTCGACTTCGACAAAGACCGGTTCCACGCCGTGCGCGACGAACTGCGCCGGATGTCGGCCCGCCTGGGCGGGATCGACGTCACGGTGATCCCGATCGCCGCCAAACACGGCGACAACGTCGTGCACCGCTCCGACCGCACGCCGTGGTACGACGGCCCGACGCTGCTGGAGTACCTCGAAGGCGTGGAACTGGTTGCCCCACAGCCGGAACCGTCGAAGTTGCGGATGCCGGTGCAGTGGGTGTCGCGACCGACCACCGAGCAGCGCCGCCGCTACACCGGACGGCTGTCGGCGGGCACGCTCAGTGTCGGTGACACCGTCGTCAGCCTGCCGGCAGGCACCCGCTCGACGGTCACGGTGGTCGACACCCTCGACGACGACCGGCCGACCGCAGTCGCCCCGCTGTCGGTGTCGATCGAGCTGGCCGACGACATCGACGTCGGCCGCGGCGACGTCTTCGTCAGCGGCGCGGACGACGCCACGCTGCCGGTGCTCGCCCGCGAACTCGACGCGACGGTGTGCTGGTTCTCCGACACCCCGCTGCGAGCGGGTGACCGGCTCGCCCTCAAACAAGGCACCCGTACGGTGCGCGCCACGGTGCAGTCCCTGCACAGCCGGCTCGACCCGGAGACACTCGACGAGTTCGACAATCCGGTCGCGTTGGTGCTCAACGACATCGGATCGGTCACGCTGCGGACGAGTTCTGTGGTGGTGGCCGACGCGTACGCCGACAACCGGGACAGCGGTGCGTTCATCCTCATCGACGAGTCGAGCAACGACACCGTCGGTGCGGGCACCATCCTCGAACCTCGTGAGGTCACCCCCGGCGCGCAGACCCGCAACGACATCCGTTGGCACCCCTCGTCACTCGACCGCGGACACCGCTGGAGTTCGACCGGCCAGCGCGGCGCGACCGTCTGGTTCACCGGCCTTCCCGCGTCCGGTAAGTCGACGCTCGCCGTGGCCGTCGAACGTGCGCTGGTGGAATCGGGTCAGGTGGCCTACCTGCTCGACGGTGACAACATCCGCCACGGCCTGTCCGACGATCTCGGGTTCTCCGCCGGTGACCGCGCCGAGAACATCCGCCGGGTCGGGCATCTCACCCGACTGTTCGCCGACGCCGGCGTCGTCGCGCTGGCCTCGCTGGTGTCGCCGCTGAAATCGGACCGGGAGATCGCCCGCACCCTCAACGACGCGGCGAAGCTGCCGTTCCTCGAGGTCTACGTGGCCACTCCGGTGGAGGAGTGCGAAAAACGCGATCCGAAGGGGCTTTACGCCCGCGCCCGGGCCGGTGAGCTCAAGGGCTTGACGGGTGTGGACGCACCCTACGAGCCGCCCGACCATCCCGACCTCGTCCTCGACACCACCGGCGCGGACATCGCCGACCTGATCGCCCAGGTGATCGATCTGCTCGACACCCGGCGTTTTACGCCGAGGTAACAGGCCGCCCCTACAGTCGCGGACGGGCAACCCGGCCCGCGAAAGGCGGACGATGGACGCGATCACTCGACGGCGGTTCTTGGCAGTGACAGGCACTGCGACGGCGGGAGCGTTCGGCCTCGCCTCCGCGGCGGCCTCCTGGGCGGCGCCCGACCCCGGCGTCGACGGAACCGTGTGGCGTGAGTACGGCACACCCCTGGTCGCACCCACCGGTCCCGGGCCGCTCAGCGGCGAGACCGTTGCGGTCAAGGACCTCTACGCTGTCGCGGGTCACCAGGTCGGGGTGGGTAACGAGGTGTGGCTCGCCCAGGCACCGGTCGAGCCGTCGACCGCGCCCGCGGTGGCCGCGTTGTCGGCCGCCGGGGCGGCGATCGCCGGTATCAGTCGCACCGACGAGTTCGCCTACAGCCTGGCCGGGACGAACGGCCACTACGGCACTCCGCCCAATCCTGCTGCACCGGAGCGCATCCCGGGTGGTTCGTCGTCGGGTTCGGCCAGCGCCGTCGCACTCGGGCAGGCGACGATCGGCCTGGGCACCGACACCGGAGGTTCCATCCGGATCCCATCGTCCTATCAAGGGCTGTACGGCATCCGCACCACGCACGGGGCGGTCTCGACTGACGGTCTGATCCCGCTGGCACCGTCGTTCGACACCGTCGGCTGGATGACGCGCAGCCGCGGCGACCTCATCAAGGTGGCGGGCGTTATGGAACCGAACCTGCCTGCAGCAGTTCCGTTCCCGCGTGCGGTGTACGCCGAGTCGCTCATCGCTCTGGCAGACCCTGATGTGGGCTCCGCGGTGCGCGGCGCGATCGCCGACTGGCCGGCGGAGCTGCCCTCGATCGACCGGATCGAGTTCGACGCCGGCCAACTGCCGCTGTGGGTCAAGGCCTTCCAGACTCGTCAAGGGTGGGAGGCGTGGCAGGCGCACGGCGCCTGGATCGACCTGCACTGGGAGACGCTGAACCCCGATGTGCGGTCACGGTTCGAAGCGGCGGCCAAGCGCAGCGCGGAAGAGCTGGCCGACGCGGACGCGGTGCTGGCGAGCGCGCGGGCCACGATCGACGGAGCACTCGGCGATGCGGTGCTGATCCTGCCGTCGGCGTCGTCGGTGGCTCCGCCGCGAGACAGCGCCGCGCTGGGCGGCGAGGTGATCGAGGACATCCGCGCCCGCACATTCCAGCTGACCTGCCTGGCCGGCATCACCGGACGGCCCGCGGTCAGCAGCCCGCTGCCGGTGGCCGGACCGCCCATCGGGATTTGCGCTGTCGGGCCGCGCAATTCAGATCGTGCGCTCGCGGCGCTACGCGTGAACGGATCCTGAGCCCTCCCGGTCCAGCACGAACTAACCCGTCTGCGCGACCACGAAGATCCGGCGGAACGGGAAGAACGTCCGCCCGTCGGGACGACGCGGATAGGCCGCGTCGAGCACCGGGATCAGATCGGCGCGGAACCGCTCCCACTGGTCGTCGGTGAGCCGGCTTCGCACCGGGCGCAGCGCCGTTCCGGTGATCCACTCGAGCACCGGATGGTCGCCGGTCAGTTGGTGGACGTAGGTGGTCTCCCATGCGTCGACGGTGCAGCCCGCGTCGGTCAGCAGCGCCGCGTAACCCGCGGGCGTGTCGACGACGTCGTCCGCCGCGAACGGGATGTCATGCAGCAGCGCCGCCCACCGCTCCTCGGCCGCCAGTTGGCGTACCGCCTCGTGCGAGGGGGCGGCGAAGTTCCCGGGCACCTGCATCGCCAGCCACGATCCGGGGGCGAGCGCACCGGCCCAGCGGGTCAGCAACTCGCGGTGTTCGGGCACCCAGTGCAGCGTGGCGTTGCTCAGCACGACGTCGGTGTCGGGCTGCGGCGACCAGTCCCGCACGTCTCCGAGATTCGCCGCCACACCGCGCTCGCGGGCGGCGGTCACCATCTCCGGGGAGTCGTCCCACGCCTCCACCACCGCCGACGGCCAGCGTTGATGCAGGGTCACGGTGAGATTGCCTGGGCCGCAGCCCAGATCGACGACGCGGCGCGGCGCCTCCGCGCCGATGCGGGCCACGAGGTCGACGAACGGCCTACCGCGATGGTCGGCGAACGACAGGTAGACCTCGGGATTCCACATCCCGCCAGTCTGGCACCGCCGAGTGTGGCGGCGGGCTACCATCGCTTCGATGACGCCGTCCGTCGATCCGGTCGATCCTCCCGTCCCGCTCCCCGATGTCCCCGGCGGCGATGCCGGTGCACGCGGGCTCCCGCGGCGCGCCGACCTCACCCTGCGTCAGCGCTTGATCGTCGACGCCTCGGCCACCGCGGACGTGGCGCTGCGCACCGGCGTCGCCTCCATGGTGGGCGCCGCCATGCTGCCCTCCGTCGTCGCCTCGGCGCTGCGGCCGTCGGCCACCCGAGCCGACACCGAACACCTGCGGTTCTACGGTGACCTCGCCGCCGCCCAGGATCCGGAAGTGTCGTTCCCGGCGCCGACCGCGCCGCCACGGATCTCCTCGCGGCCGGCCAATCCGGTCGCCGAGTGGACCGCACACGGCCGCGTGCACAACATCCGGTTCCGGAGCAGTTTCGAGGCGGTCAACCCCGCGCTGCGCGACCGCTGCCGTGGTTTCACGCGAAACAACGTCGTCCACGCTCAGCACTGGCGCCACGACGACGGACCGCATCCGACGCTGTGCGTCATCCACGGATTCATGGGTTCGGCGTACCTGTTCAACGGGCAGTTCCTGTCCCTGCCGTGGTTCTACCGCTCCGGCTACGACGTGCTGCTCTACACCCTGCCGTTCCACGGCCGTCGCGCCGAGAGGTTCTCGCCCTACAGCGGATACGGCTACTTCGCCAACGGGTTCCCCGGCTTCGCCGAGGCGATGGCCCAGGCGGTGCACGACTTCCGTTCGCTGCTCGACTATCTCGAGTTCACCGGCGTCGACCGGGTGGCGGTCACCGGGATCTCGTTGGGTGGGTTCACCTCCGCCCTGCTGGCGTGTGTGGACGACCGCATCCAGGCGGTCATCCCGAACGTGCCGGTGGTGACACCCGACCGCACCGTCGACGAATGGTTCCCCGCCAACAAGCTGGTGGCGCTCAACCGCCGGATCGGCCGCATCGACCCGGAACTCGAGGCGGCGGCGTCCCGGTATCCGTCACCGCTGAACTATCCGCCGCTGGTGCCGCGGGACCGCCGGCTGATCATCACCGGTCTCGGTGACCGGCTGGCCCCGCCGCAGCAAGCCGAACTGTTGTGGGAGCACTGGGAGCGCTGCGCATTCCACTGGTTCCCCGGCAACCACCTGCTGCACGTCAGCCAGCCGGACTACCTGCGCCGGATGACGCGCTTCCTGGGCGACTTCATGTTCAGCTGACGGTTGCCGGGTCAGATTCCGAGCACCTCACGTGCCCTGTCGGTCTCGTCGGGCGGCTCGGTGCCGACCGCGGGATGACGTCAGCGGGTGTCTGACGCTCCGGCTTCGACGACGTCCACCGCCCGGCAGCGACCGGCCGGCCAGCGCAGCCCGTGCAGGACGTCCTCGGTCACCGGTGTGGCCCGTCCTTCGAGCCGCTCGTCCGACAGCGGGTGCAGAGCCTGCACCGCCGGCCGCTGCCTGCCGCGCTGCGGGGTGAGACCCGGCAGCGGCCCACGCGCGCGCGGCTTGTCGGGGGTGCGCAGCGTGCATCCGACGATCACCTCGGGATGCTGTGGCTCACCGACGATGTCGACGGCGGTCCACGTCTCGGCCGACGGGTGCGACGCCACCGCGTCGAGGGTTTCTGCCAGCCGCTCGTCGACGGTCACGCGGTAGGCCGCGACGTAACCGTCCTCGCCGCGCAGTGCGCTCCACGTCTCGCGCGCATGCCGCGGAGCCGGTGACGGCGCGTCGTCGACGGGCGTCACCGTCCAGCCGATTTCGCGCAGGTGGTCGGTGAGCCGGCGGGCGGCGATCTCCGTGGTCTCGCGCAGCGGCAACCGGGCCGACCGCGCCCGCAGCGCGGCCAGGTTGTCCGCCGCGCCGACGGTCAGCGCGATCCACGTCGTCCGCTCACCGCCCGCATCCCTGCTGACGATCCGGACCTTGTGCGCCCGCACCCCGTAACGGTCGACGTAACCGGCGAGCAGCGGCAGCGGCAGGTCACCCGTCGCCGCGCCGTCGACGCGCAGTGCCACCGTGGCGAAATGCCCCGGCGTGCTACGGGTGTGGTCACCGCGGCGGTTGCGGAAGAAGATCGCGATGCGACGCTTCACCATGTCGGTGACGAAAAGGCCGCGCCACCAGGCGAACAGCACGACGACGGCGACGACGGCCGCGCCGAGAACCCACCGGTCGGCGGTGGACCGCCACGGGTAGGCCAGCGCCGCCGGTATGACGAACAGCAGCGCGAGGGTGATCCGGGCCGTCATGAGGCCTCGTCCTTTCGTCGTCGGGCCGCCACGACGGCGACCAGCACCGTCAGCGCCAGCGCCGCGGTGCCGATCAGGGCGACCGTACGGGGGGTGTGGTCGGGCGCGGGGGGAACCGGCGGCGCGGCAACGGGTTTCGCGGTCACCGTGGCCACCGGATCGCCGGGGATCTCCCAGGTGAGCGCGGCGACCGGGTCGACGCTGCCCGCACCGACCACATTCGACGGTGAGCGCGGACCACCGTGGGCGGTCGCCGTGAGGCGCTCCACCACCTGCTCGGCCGTCAGTTGCGGGAACCGGCTGCGCACCAGCGCCGCGACGCCGGACACGTAGGCGGCGGCGTAACTCGTCCCGCCGACCGGGAACAGTTCGTTGCGGTCGTTGGGCAGACCGTTGGCGAGCCCGCCGCCGGGGGCGTTGCTCACCGACGTGATGCTCTCGCCCGGCGCGGCGATACCGACCCACGGTCCGGACATGGTGAAGTCCGACGGCTGTCCCGTGGTGGTCAGCGAGCCCACCGACAGGACGTAGGGCTGCCACCAGGACGGGATCGACACCGACGTGACGCCCGCCCAGTTGCGCGGATCGTCGGGGCGGCTGAGGTCGGCGGGCGGATTGCTTTCGCAGGCCGATCCGGTGCTCATCCCCGCGCGGTGGTTGCCCGCCGCGGCCACGATCACGGCGTCCTTCTCCCGCGCCGCATATCGCAGTGCCGCACCCAGTTCGGTCTGGTCGACACTCTTGTTGGCGGGCAGGCAGCTCACCACCGAGATGTTGATGACGCGCGCACCGAGGTCCGCGGCCCGCACCACCGCCCTCGCCAGGCTCGCGACGTCGGCCGCCGCCCGCGACACCACGGGGTCCTCCCCCGGGGTCGCGGGTGCGAAGCGCGGCGAGTTCTGCCGGATGGAGACGATGCGCGCAGCGGGTGCCACCCCGGAGAAGCCGTCGTCGCCCGGTTGGCCGGCGATCAGACCGGCGACCAGCGTGCCGTGCCCGTCACAGTCGGTGAGCCCGTCGGTCGAGCCGAGGAAATCCCCACCCGGGTCGACGTTGGGCAGTCGTGGTCCGGGTTTTACCCCGGTGTCGATGACGGCGACGGTCTGCCCTTCCCCGCGGCTGTGCCGCCAGGCGTCGGACAGGTTGAGCGCCAACTGGTTCGGGCTGACCGCACCGGGGTCGCTGCCGGGCAGCACGCCGCCGACGACGCAGTCGCCGCGTTGCGCCATCGGCTGCACCGGCCCGGCGCTGCCCGACGGCGGAGTCACCGCCGGGTCGACCTCCGGCGGGCTCACCGCCACCGCGGAGGGCGCGCCGAGCAGTGCGACCGCACCGGTGACGGCCAGCAGGGCGAGCGGCCGGATCACCTGTTGAGCACCCAGCTGAACAGTCCGACGAGGTAGGCCATCACCGGGATCAGCGATGCGTCGACACCCGCCGCGGCGAATCCCACCAGGCGCCGCATCGGCAGCGAATACGTCTCGGGCGAGGCGATCGACGGGTTCAGCGCCACGATCACCCAGACCACCACGATCGCCAGCGCTGCGGCCAGTGACCACCAGGCGGCGTCGAACCGGTCGGTGGCGGCGAAGAGGACGAGCAGCGCCACGGTCAGCAGGAACGGGTGAGCCAGCAGCCACGCCTTGCACGGGGCGGAATCCCACACCCGGGCCCGCAGCACCGCGCCCGCCGCCGCGGCCACCACCACGTACCAGGCCCAGCGGGACACGTCCTGCTGGCCGACGAGCACGACCGAGCCCGTCACGCTGAGCAGCACGCCCGCGGCCAGGAATCCGGTCTGATGCGACTGGCTCATCCGCACGCGCCGCGGCAGATCCTCGAGCACCCGAAGCGGTTGCGCCGACGGCGTGGGATCACCGGGTGCGGGGATCACCGGCAGCGGGAACCGCGCCCACATCGCCGACAGCTGTGCGGCCTGCACGGTCACCAGCAACCCGATCAGGATGAGCAAGCAGCCCAGCACGGTCTCGGACAGCGTCCACACCGACCCCGCGGCGGCGGCCAGCAACACCCCGAAACCCGTTGCCGCCGTGGTGGTGAACAGGGCGACGGCGCGGTCGCCGGTGGTCAGGCTGATCACCGACCAGGCGGTGACACCCGCCGCGGCCAGCAGCACCTGCGCGCCCCCGAACTCACCGGGCACCGCGAGCGCGAACGCCGCCGCCACCGCGGGCAGCGCGACGATCGCCAGCGCACTGCCCAGAGCTGGTGACGCGGCGCGGCTGAGCAGCGAGCCGAGCACCGCCACGATCGCCACCGCGCACACCACGAACAGACCGATCGGATCCTCGGTGACGATCCGGTGTGCCACGCCCAGTCCCGTGGCGACCAGGATCAGTCCCGCGGCCGCGATCGCGGCGGCCCGCTTGATGTGGGCCGGGCCCCAACGCTTCTCCTGCGCGGCCGAGAAGATCACCGCGGCGTCCGCGATGTCCTCGACGATGCGCGGCGCGGCCGACCCGGCGGGCACCGGTTGCAGCGCGAGCAGATCGCCGTCGACCACACCGACGGTGTCCAACGTGGCGTCGAGGCTGAACGGCGCACCGCCGATCGGCGCGAGGCTCAACCGGACGGGATCCGTGGCGCCGTCCTCGCCGTCGTCGTGCGGGCGCGCCATGCGCTGCACGGCGGGCAGGATCTCGCGCAGCGGCAGGCCGGCGGGCAGCGCCATCTCGGTCAGGCGGCCGCCGTCGTCGCCACCGGCGAGCACAGCCACCCGCACGATCGGCATCACAGTGTTGTCGGACATTGTCGTGTTCTCGGTTCTCTCGTGTCTCGGGTATCGAAGTCTCGGGTGAGGTGCTGATCGGGGAACCAGGCACCGCTGGGTAGGGATCCCGTCAGCCGTTCCACGGCTGCCGCGATGGCGAACGGGGTGCCGGGCGCGAACGTCGAGACCCACTCGCCGTCGAACGCCCGGGCCGGGCTCACCAGGACCCGGCCCTCGGTGGTGTCGACGACGCTCACGCCGACCTGGGTGCTGACCCGGTGTCCGTCGCGGTGTTCACCGGCCACGATCTCGACGTAGGTCCTCGTCGCGTCGAAGGCCGCCTCGACGACCGGCCGCGCCGAGGGCGGGATGCCCAGGAAGTCGAGCACCTCGGCCAGCGGCGCGCCCTGCCGGATCCGTTCGTCCGCGCGGGCGCCGACGTCGGTCGGCAGCGTGAACTCCGCGAAGCGGGCCGGCGGCCGCTGCGACAGCCCCGCGCAGAGCACCGGCACCAGAGCGTGCGGATGGTCGATGTCCATGCGCGTGAACGTGATCAGCGCCCCGCTGCGCAGCGCGACGACCGTCTGCCCGGCACGGCGCGCCACCACACCGCGCAGCAGCGCGCCGCGGCCGGAGACGAACCGCAGGTCGAGCCACTGTTCGGCGCGGCACACCACCCGCACCCAGTCGGCCACCCGTGGGTCGATCGCATCGTCGTCGCCGGACGCCACGCCGAGCGATTCGAGCGCGGCCACCGTCTCCGCGGTGAACGACGCCCGCTCGGCCTCCTGGCTGTACGGCGGGGTGACCGCCAGCACCCACGGCAGCGATCCCGCACCGATGGTGTCGGCGACGAACCACGCCTGGGCGGCGGTCAGCTCAACGGCGTTGGGACCCACTGCAAACCGATACCAGCCCGGCCCGGCCGGAAAGGCTCAGCCCCACTTGGCGCCCTCGGCCTGATCGCGGGCACTCATCGACATGGTGTTGGCCTCGTGGGTGCTGGCCATCGCGCGGTAGGCGCGGACGAGCTCCTCGAGGCTGGCGTTCCACTGGGCCTGCCAGGCCTGGTAGGTGGTGCCCGTGTCGCCCTGCCAGGCGCCGGCCAGCGCGGCCTGCTCGCTGGCGATGTCGGCGCCGACGGCGTGCATGGCGCCCGCGTAGCTGGACATCTCGCCCGCGTGCGCCAGCATCGCCGGGTAGTTGTACATGATCTGGGACATCGGAATCTCCTGAGTCGTTTCGCGGGTAGGTCAGATGGCGGTGTAGGTGCTGGCGGCCGCGGCGTCTTCGGCGACGTAGGTGCCCGCGGCGTCGCCGAGGTTGGCCTGCGCGATGTCGAGCAGGGCGTTGACCTTCGCCGAGACCTCGATGAAGCGGGCGTGGGCGGCCTGGAAGGCGGCCGAGGACTCGCCCATGTGGAACGCCTGGGCGGATGACGCGGCCTGCTCGGCCTGCGCCATGGTGCTGCGCATCAGCGCGGCCTTGGCCCCGAATGCGGCCTCGGAGGCGACGATCTGGGGGATGTGGGCGTCGAGCATGCTCATGGTTGTTCCTTTCGGTCTACGGAAAGATGTTGTGGCACGGAGTTTCTGATCAGGTGCGCGATCCCCCTTCCGGCTCGTCGCCGGTCGGTTCCGGATCGCCGTCGGGGTTCCAGTCGCCGGGCAGCATGGGGCTGACGGGTCCGGATCCGAACGCGTCCGGGGACAGGGTCGTCAAGCCGGTCGCGTGGGCACCGGCGGCACCGGGCGCGGTGCCGGTGAAACCCATCGGACCGGCGCCGCGCGTCGACGCCCCCACCACCCGTGGCTCCTCCACCGGCGGTTCGTCCGGATCGTCCTCGTAATCCATGTAGGCGTCGGCGTATCCGCGGCCCTTGACCTCGGCGGCCTTGCGGCGTCGGCGTTTCCGCCGCGCTGCCGCCGACGCCGCCGCAGCAGCCGCCGCGGCGGCCGGGATGTCACCGGCGGGCGCCTTGGCGCTGGTCGAATCGCGCAGGGTCGGGGTGAAGCCCTCGCCCGGATCCGCACCCCGCACCGCGTACGGCACCAGCGGCGCGGCAGCGGTCGCGGCGGGTGCGGGAGCCGTCGGCACCGCCGCGGTGCTGCCCGCCGGCGCCGGAGCCGGGGCCGCAGGGGCACCCGCGGGGATGCCGGCCACGGGGAACACCTGCGGATCGGGCCGGGAGGCCGGCACGGGAGCGGCTTCCTGTTGCGGCGCGGGCGGTTCCACGAGTTCGGGTTTGAGCGCGTCGATGATCAGCACCAGCCCGGCGATGCCGAGCGGGATGAGGGCGGCGAGCAGGAACGGTGACGCGAAGATCATCGCCCAGGTCGGCCACCCGACCAGGTTGGTGAAGACCTGGTAGGCCACGGCCGACAGCAGCGGCCCCCAGGTGACCAGCGCGCCAGCCGGGTTGGTCATGAAGTCGTTGAGCAACGTCTGAAGGTTGCCGAGCGGATCGCGCAGGAAATCGAGGATCTCCTGTCCGCCCGGCGCGTTCTGCAGGTACATCTCGAGCAGCTGGTTGATGGTGTCGGAGATGTTGAGCGCCGAACCGGATTCGGAGGCTTGAGCCTGGGCGCCCACCTGCTGCATGGTCGCCATCGCCTGGCCCGCCTCACCGACGCCGGGCGCCAGCAGGAACGGTGCGGGCGCCGTCGTCGGGGTGGCGGCCACCGCGGCGCCGGCGACGGCCTGATAGGTGCTCATACTCGTGGCGGCCTGGATCCACATCCGCACGTAGTCGGCCTCGTTGACGGCGATCGGGATGGTGTTGATGCCGAGGAAGTTCGTGGCGAGCAGCACCGCGTGGGTGGCGTGGTTGGCGGCCAGCTCCCCAAGCGTCGGCATGGTCGCCAGCGCTGTGGTGTAGGCGGCCGCCGCCGTCTCGTGTTGCGCCGCGGTGGCCGCGCTGTTCGCGCTGGCCTGCGCCAGCCACGCCAGGTACGGGGTGTGCGCCGCGACGTACTGTTCGGCGCTCGGCCCCTCCCAGGCACCGGATTGCACGGCGCTGAGCACACTGGTCAAGTCGGCGGCCGCCGAGGCGTATTCGGCGCTCAACGACTGCCATGCCCCCGCAGCGGCCAGCAGCGACCCGGGTCCGGGGCCGCTGGACAGCAGCGCCGAGTGGACCTCGGGTGGCAGGGCCATCCAGATGGGGGCGGTCATCATCTCACCCGCGGGCGATCATGTACGCGGACGCGTTCATGGCGTCGCCGCTGGCGTAGCTCGCCCCGGACTGGCCGACGCCGACGCCGGACCGGCCGAGCTCCTGGACGCCCTGGGCGGCGACCGCCTCGTGCCGGCCACCGTTGGCGCTGAGGCCGGCGGCGGTCTGCAGCGAGACGGGATCGGCAGCGGGGGGCAGGACCGCACCGATCAGCGGTGCGGCGGCGGCGTGTGCGGACGCCAGCCGGGCGGTCAGCGCCTCGACGGCGGCGCCGGCCGCGGTGAGTCCTTCGGGGACGACACGAAGAGTCATCAGCGGTAGTCCTTTCCATGGGTGCGGTTCGAACCGTTGGCATTCGCCACAGCCTCGTCGGCGAGCGGGTTGACGAGCTGGACGAACGTGGGGGTGTCGCTGTCGCCGAGCAGCATCGCCCGGCCCGCGGGCAGCCGGCTGAACCGGTGGCCGCGCAGTTTGCCGCTGTCCTGCGGGTTGCCCGACAGCATCAGCGTGGTCGCCTGCAGATCATTGAGCCTGCGCAGCAGCGGTGCGGTCATCACCGCGTGCGCCGACCCGGTCGCCCTGGCCGTGACGATCACCCGCAGCCCGAGATCGCCCGCCTGCGAGAGCAGGCCGATCAGCGGTGTCCACGGGCGCTGTCCGACGTAGGGACCGCTGACGGCGGGCCCGTCCGGGATCTGGTCGACGTCGTCGATGATCAGGTAGTGCGTGTGCCCCTGGTATGACCATGCGCTCAGCTGCGCAGGAGTCAGACCGGCCGGCGGACGGCGCTTTTCGATCAAGGCCGAGAGGCCGAGCATCGCCGGGGTGATCCGGTCGATGTTCGCGGTGTACTCGTTGTCGGCGAACAGCGGTTCGTCGACGAGTTGCAGACGCCGGTCGATCACGGTGAACGCGACCTCGTCGGCGGTCGAGTTCTCCCGCACCGTCCGGATGAGGTGGCGCAACAGGGTCGTCTTGCCGGACCGGTTGTCGCCGAACACCATCAGCAGCGGGTTCTCGGCGAAGTCCAGCACCACGGGGGCGAGGTCTTCCTCGCGTTGGCCGATGACGACCCGTTCGGGTCCCCGGAACAGCGGCCCGAGCGCGTCGGGTGCGAGATTCTGCGGCAGCAACCGCACCGGCGGCGCGGTCTGCTGGGGGAACCGCGCGTTGATGGCGCCGATGAGCTCGAGTGCCGGGGTGGCGAACAGGAAGTGCTCGGCGCCCATGGTGAGACCGCGGCCGGGCTGGTCGGCGGGGACGCTGTCGGCGGGCCGGCGCAGGGCTCCGACGACGCGCACGTTGCTGTCGTGGCTGTCGTGCAGTTTGAGTTCGAGCCGCAACCCGAGCCCGTCGCGCATGTTCAGCGGCACCTCGAGCCAGTTCGGGGTGGTGACGACGACGTGGATACCGTAGGCCAGCCCGTTGTTGACGAGCTCGGTCACCTTGCCCAGCAACGGGTTCCGGGTGTTGAAGGTGTCGGTGTTGTCCCGGCTGAACGCGTACAGGTTGTCGATGACGAGGAACACCTCGCCGTAACCGTCGGGGAACGACTCACCTCGCGCACCGTTGGCCTGCCGGGCCCGCAGCAGCTGTTCGAGCTCACCGAAGGTCCGCCGGATGCGCTCGGGCTCGAGCGGCGTCGCGACGCTGCCGACGTGCGCGAGATCGGCCAGCGGGGCGAGTTTCCCGCCGCCGTAGTCGAGGCAGTAGAACGTCACGTCGCGCGGTGAGTGCAGCGCCGCCGCCGACAGTACGAACGTCTGCAGCGCGGTCGATTTACCCGACTTGGGCCCACCGTGGATGACCATGTTCGCCGCCGAGGAGGTGGCGTCGAAGACCAGCGGGTCGCGCCGCATCTCGAACGGTTTGTCGATCTCGCCGAGCGGCCAGCGCCACTGCCGCGCCGGCACATCCGAGCGCTGCAGCACCTCGACGAGCGCGATCGGTTCGTCGAGCGGCGGCAACCACAGCTGCGGCGCCTTGGGGCCGTACTGCGCCAGCTGCTGACCGATGGTCGCGATCAGCTTGCGCGGCGGCGCGGCCGCGATGTCGGGTTCGGAGGAGGGGATGACGGTGTCGGGTTCGGGCTCCACGCGGGAGGCGGTGAACAACTGCGGCTGGGGCAGCGCCCGCACCACGATCGACTTCTCCACCCGCGGCGGTTCGTAGATGCCGTCGACGTAGGTGCTGCGGAACTTGATCGGCACCGCACCGGGGGCGGGCACCAGGAAGCCCTCGCCCTTGTGCTCCCGTCCGGATTCGATGTGGTAGGCGTCCTCGACCCCGATGATCTGACGGGAGATGCTGGGGCTGGCCACCTTCAGACCGATGCGGTAGGAGGTGTTCTTGTCGATGTCCTTGATCTTGCCGACGTCGAGCGTCTGCGACGCGAACAGGATGTGGATCCGGAACGAGCGACCCTTGCGGGCCACGTAGTCGAACAGGTCGGCGTATTCGGGGTGGTCGGCGAGCATCAGCGTGAACTCGTCGGCGACGACGAACAGCGTGGGCAGCGGCGGCAGGTCATGACCCGCAGCGATCGCGGCCTCGTACTCGGTGACCGAGTTGAAGGCACTGCCCTGCACCCGGCGACCGGTCTCCTTGAGCAGTTGTTCGCGCCGCGCCACCTCACCACGCAGGGTGTCGGCGAACCGATCGGCCAGCGAGCGCTTCTCGGCCATGTTCGAGATGACCGCGATGACCTGCGGGAAGTCACGGAAGATGTCGGCGCCGGCCTCGCCCTTGAAATCGGCGTAGATCACGTTCAGGCGCTCGGCGGAATGAGTCGTCAACAGCGACAACAGGATCGACATCAGCGTCTGCGACTTGCCCGAGCCCGTCATACCGATCATCAGGCCGTGCGGGCCCATGCCGCCCTCCGCCTCGTCCTTGAGGTCGAAGTACAGGGGTTCGCCGGTGGCGGTGACGCCGATCGGCACCCGCAGTTCTTCGTCGCGGCGGCGCGGCGCCCACAGCGAGGCGACGTCGAGCGCGGACGCGTCCGGGATGCCCAGCAGCGTGGTGAACGTCGATCCGCCGGTGGTGGTGGACCGGGCCTGACTCGGGTTGGAGTCCCAGCGCGACAGCCGCCGCGCGATGTGCCGGGCGTCGGCGACGCCCAGCGTGTCGGCGGAATCCACGTAGGACTGCCAGCCGCCGGTCTGCCAACGCTCGATCCTGCCGTCGGCGATCCGCAGGATCGGCCGCTCGGGATTCGAATACTGTTCGCGGTGCGGCGGATTCGCGACCCGGTGCACCACGGTCACGCCGACCAGCCCGGGATTGCGCACCAGATCCGACACGTCGGCGTCGGGGTCGTCGACGATCACCAGCAGATGGCGCAGCATCCGGTCGGAGTCGCCGGGGAACGCGGGCCGATCGGCAAGCGCCGGCGCCAGGGACGCGCGCAGCGAAGCCACGTCGGCGGCCAGATAGCGGGCCGGTCCGACCCCGTCGGCCTCACCCGGGATGTCGGTGTGCGGCAACCACTTCAGCCAGGACCAGTCGTCACCGTCCACGTCGGGCGCGGCCAGCGCCACCCCGAGAACACTGGGGTCGTGCCAGGTGACGGCCTGGGCGATCCACGCGCGCAACGCGGCCCGCACGTCGCCGGGATCCCCGAAGACCGTGATGCGCGAGACCTTCGTGATGTCGATGCCCGCCGGGGCGTCGCGCACGGTGCGCTGCACGTCGAGCAGCCCGCGCAGCGTGGTGTGCGACACCGGTTCGAGGTCGATCTCGTCGGCGGTGTCCTTCACCCGCAGCGTGGTGTCGAGCGGGGTGTCGTGCAGACCGGCGCGCAGTACGAGGAAGTCGGCGTCGCGCGGGTCGCGTTCCCACTGCCGCCGCGTGCCGGGGATGGTGGCGAGAACGTCGGGCGCCGGGTGCGACCACTCCAGCGCCGCACGCTGTTCGGCGGCGTGCGCGCGCACGTTGTCGCGCACCACCGACAGGTAGCGCAGATAGTCGGCGCGTTCGGCGTCGACCTCCTCGGTGCGCATCTTGTTGTCGGTACCGCGGTAGAGCGCGGTGGCCGCCAGCAGCAGCACGAACGGGAAGAACAGTGTCGTCGGCGAGATCAGCCGCATTCCCGTCGCGACCAGTGCGACGATCATGCCGACGATCAGCAGCACGATCAGGTAGGGCAACACCCGGCGCAGCAGCGACGGCGGCACCAGCCGCGGCAGCTCCGGCGGTGGCTCGATCGTGATGGTGCCCTTGCGGGTCGCCGGCGGGGGCAGCCGGCGGTGTGCCTCGAAGATCAGCCGGCTCATCGATTCTCCTGAGGTATGGGGTTCGCCAGGCGCGCGGGATTCGATTCGGGTGACAGGGCGTCGTGGGCGAGCAGCGCGTCGTCACGGGACAGCGTCGGGCCCGCGGCGAACTGCGCCAGGACCGACCAGGGCACCGGGACCGCCGGGGCCGAAAGGCCCAGTGCGGCAAGGGTCTGGTCGTTGTCGCCCGGTTCGATGCCGTAGCGGACGCCGGTGTCGCTCACCCAGAACAGCGATCCGGCCGTGGGCGATCCCGGCTCCTGGCCGACCGTCTGGACGAAGTAGCCGGTGCCCGGCACCAGCGCCACCCGGTCGGCGGTCACGCCGTTACCGGCGCCGACGAGGTCGAGGGTTCGCATGCCTTCGGGCATCGGCAGCGCCGCGCCCGACAGCAGGTTCAGCGAACTCTGTTCGGCATCAGCCGGTTTCGTCCAGTGGGCGCAGGTGACGGGATCGGCCGCGGCGTCGACCACGGTGACCGGGACGTCCGGGTAGGCGTCGGTGTCGAGGAGCTCGGACACCGGCAGCCGGGACACCTCGTCGGCGCCGAGGCGCGGCGGCTGGTTCAGGCCGTAGGAGTTGGTGTTGCGCAGGATCGCGGCGAGCACCTGCGACACCGGCTGCAGCCCGTCGGGCAGCACGGCGTAGTAGCGGATGGTGTTGTCCGCCTCGAAGGCGGCGACGACCGCGCCGACCGGCGCCGCGACGGGCAGCGGGAACCGCGGGGGCGCACCGGCTTCGGGGATGGCGGGAGCCGCGAGCGCAGGCGCTTCGGGAATCGCGTTGAACAGGCCGGCGGCGATGGGCCGCGGCGTCGTCGGGGTGCCGCCGAAGCCGAGGGCGTCGGTGACGGCCCGGTTGGCCAGGTCGACCGGGCTGCGCCGGCCGTCCCACAGCAGCCATGCGCCCGCGTCGTTGGAGACGAGGACGGCGTGGTCGGCGGCGAGGGGTTCGGCCCGCTCACTGCCGGAGGTCACCGGTCCGCCGAGCACCGTGACGCCCGCGTTCGCACCGGAGGACGCGTCGCACACCGTCCACTCGGCGTCCCGGGATCCGTTCTGCACCATGCGTTCCGGCGCACCGGGGATGCCGACCAGGTTGCCGCGGGGGAACTGGTCGATCTCGCTGGTCTTGACCGTGGTGGGGTTGTCCGCCCGGCCGGCGATCAGCCGCGCTGAGGTCAGGTTGAGCACGGGGTGCAGCTGTTCGCCGATGCGTACGTAGAGCGCCGCGGTCGAGCGGTCGGCCAGCACGGCGTCGGTCCCCGCGGAACCGCCGGGGCGGATCAGGGAGAACACGAAGCAGCCCGCCAGACCCGTCACGAGGATCAGCGCGCCCGTGAGGACGGCGCGGCTCTGCGTGCGCAGCGGGTCGACGAGCATCCGGGTGTCGTGCAGCGCCACCCCGGAGGCGATGCGGCGCATGACGAAACGCCAACCGGACACCTGGTGGCGGGTGACGAACCCGCGGCGGTAGGTGACGCGGTCCGGGTTGTCGTTGGCCGGCGTGCGCGAGCTGAACGACCGGCGGTCATCGGGGCCGGTCATGCCGACACCGTCAGCCCGAGACCACGCAGCAGCGGTTCGGCCGACTTGCGCACGTCGTCGACGGTGATGGTCATCAGTTCCTCGTCGGTGAAATCGTCGTTGGCGGAATGGTCCAGGCGGTATTCGCGCTCTTCCTCGGACCGCTCGACGAGGTTGCGGACGAACCGGCCGTTACCGGCGATGTCCAGGCTGCGCCGGTCGACACCGTTGGCGTCCGGGCTCGACGATTCGGCCAGTTGGGCGAACAACTTCTCCATGTCGTCGTGGGCGGCCGGTTCGAAGACACTGTCGCGTTTCTCGGCCATGCGCACGGCCATCTCGACGAGTTCGCCCGGCGAGTAGGAGGGGAAGTCGATGCTGCGCGTGAACCGCGACCGCAGACCCTCGTTGGCGTCGAGGAACATGTCGAGGTCCTTGCGGTACCCGGCGATGATCACGACCAGCCGGTCGCGGTCGTTCTCCATCCGCGCCAGCAGCGTGTCGATGGCGACCAGCCCGAAGTCGTTCTTGGCGCCGGTCGACACCAGCGCGTAGGCCTCGTCGAGGAACAGCACGCCGTCCAGCGCCGCGTCGATGATCGCGTTGGTCTTCGCCTCGGTCTCACCGATGTGCTGGCCGATCAGGTCCGCGCGGTGCACCTCGCGCACGGTCTCCTTGCGCAGCAGGCCGAGCCCGCAGTAGATCTTCGCCACGACACGCGCGATGGTCGTCTTACCGGTGCCGGGCGGACCCGCGAACACCAGGTGGTTGGTGCGCTGCGCGACGGCCAGACCGCGCTCCTGGCGGCGGATGGCCATCGCGACCGAACTCTTCAGCCGCGCCACCTGGTACTTGACCTCTTCGAGGCCGATGAACTCGGCCAGCTCGGCTTCGGCCTCGATGAGCAGATGCGCCTTGCGGTCCTTGGCGCCGGGGTCGACGAAATCCGCCTCACCGGGTTCGGTCTCGGGATCCCAGGGGTTGGCACGCGCCTCGATCCGGGCCGCGGTCGTGGTCACCAGACCGTACGTCGGGTCGGTCAGCGCCGCCTCGATCTCCGCGTTCTCCGGGTTGGCCGCGTAGAGCTCTTGCAGCACCTCGGCGGCGTCTTCCTCTTCGCCCTGCGCGCGCAGGGTGAGCCCCTTCGCCAGCCCGCCGTCGACCGCGGCGACGGCGACCGGTCCCGCAGGCTCGGCGAGGTAGGACATCGCGGGGGCGAACATCCCGAGCCGGGCCAGCGCGATGCCGAGCGTGATCCGCGCGGCGTGCGCATACGTCGCGTCCAGTGACGCGTCGTTGACGACGGGCGTGAGCAGGCGGACGACGTCCGACCAGCGCTGAGTGCGGTAGTGGACGGCCACCCGCAACCAGCGGGCCTGCGGCCAGCCGGGACGCCGCTCGATGAGGTCGCCCACCAGCGCGTCGGCGTCGGCGTATGCGCCGGCGTCGCAGAGCGCCGCCGCGTAGGCGAGCTGGAAATCGTCGGTGTCGGCGGCGCGGAACTGGAGGTAGAGCCCGCTGTCGTAGTGGAAGCCCAGCGCACCCGGGGCCAGTTCGACGTGCCGCTGCAGCGCGCCCGCGCTGTCGCGGGTCGACCAGATCGCCTCGACCACGCGCGCGGTGACGTCACCGGCGGCGGCCAGGCCGGTCCACGCGTCGCACTGATCGTGCGCGATGTGGGTCAGCGCGGCGAATCCGGTGCGGGCGGCCGGGAGGTCGGCGGGGCGCTGCCGGTCGTTGACCGTCAGACCCAGCGCACGGCAGCAGGTGGCAAACCGGCTGACCACGTCACGGTCGACCCGGGCAGACGCGGTTCTCGGCGCCGCGAGCGTGTCAGTAGGCGTTTCCATCGCTTGTTACGCGCGAGAGCGCACGGCCCCCGCTTTCTCCCCTTAAGTATGGCTAGGCTAACTTTTGCTGAAATTAGCATTGCACAACCTGGGTGTCGAGATGCACGGTGGCCCGCGACCCGGTGACCCCGCTCACCTCTTGTTCGCTGTGACCAGTCGAATCGCGCTGATCATGGCGCCGACCTCAGGGTCCTCGGTGGGCGCCGGACGGCCCAACCGAGGCAGATAATCGGCGAGCAGGGTCGGCTCGGCCACCCACCCGCGCTCACCGAACCACTCTTCGGCCGGGGCGTGCCGCTGGTTGTAGACCAGGGTGAAGAAGGAGCCGTCGTCGCCGGCCGCCCGCTCCTCGGCGCGCTTGGCCTCGAAGATCTCGTCGGGCATCGGCACCGACTCCTCCACCGCGGCCCAGCTACCGGGAGCCGACAGTGCGTCGATGCCGGTGAACAACTCCTGCTGCGCCACGGCGGGCAGATACATCAGCAACCCCTCGGCCAGCCACGCCGACGGTGCGGACGGGTCGAATCCACCCGCGGTCAGCGCCGCGGGCCAGTCGTCGCGCAGATCGACCGCGATCTCGCGCCGCTGTGCCGTCGGTTCGTCGCCGTGTTCGGCGAGTACCCGGTGCTTGAACTCCAGCACCCGCGGCTGATCGAGTTCGTAGACGACGGTGCCGTCTGGCCACGGCAGGCGGTAGGCACGGGAGTCCAGCCCGGCGGCCAGCAGCACGACCTGTCGCACCCCCGCGGCCGAGGCCGCGGCGAAGTAGGCGTCGAAGTATCTGGTGCGTGCGCCCTGGAAGTCGACGAAGTGCGCACCGAAGTCCGAGTGCAGGATGTGGTCGGGCTTCGGATCGGCATCGGCGCCGTCGAACAGCCCGGCCCATTCGCCGCCGACGGCCCGGCAGAACACCTCCGCATACGGGTCGACGGCGAGCGGTTCCGGTTTGCGCGCCTCGAGTGCCCGCGATGCCGCGACGAACAGCGCGGTGGAGCCGACGCTCGTGGTGATGTCCCAGGAATCGTTGTCGTGACGCACAAGCCGGTTATACGCGGCGACGCCGGGATCAGATGAGCGGACGTCCCTTGCGGATGCGCCGGTCCAGGTCCAGGAGCAGCACGTTGAACGGGAACTGCCTCACCACCCGCGGGAGCAGGTGGTTGACCGTGCGCAGCACACCGATCAGCCGGTCGAACCGGCGCTGCCGCTGCGCATCCCACGGCAACCGCATCTCGTCGCGGAAGCGCTGCGGCAGGAAGCCGGTGGTGATCAGTAGTGCGAGTTCCTCGTTCCGCCGCTGCAGCGGCCCGGGGAGCTTCAGCCCGCGCAGGCGCGATGCCGCGACGGGATAGAGGTATTCGCGGACGGTGTCGTCGATGTGCACCTTGTCGAGCGATTCCTGCCAGTACTTGTCGAAGGCCGCCCGGTCCGCGGGCCACATCTCCGGCGGCACCTGCAGGGTGGTGCCCATCGTCGCGCTCTCGCGGTAGTGCTCCTCGGCGGCCTGGTCGTCCATCTCGCCGACGAACAGCCGGTAGACGTCCACCGCACCCTTGTACAGACAGGCGGCGACCCACAGCTGCAGATCCTTGTCGAACGCGTGGTAGGACACCGGGCTCTCGTCGGTCGAGTACACCTGGGCGTGAGCCTTGTTCACCGCACGGCGGAAGGCCGCCTTCTGGGCGTCACTCCCCCGAGTGGCGACGGCGAGATAGGTGAAGGTGGTGCGGGCGCGTTTGATCGGATGCAGGTCGACGCGACCGCTCTCGACGCGGCTCTCGAGCACGCCGTATCCGACCCCGGGCCGGGCCAGCTGCATGATCACGTTCGCGGGGCCCGCCAGCAGCGCGACGCCCATCAGACCGTCCTCCATGCTGGCCGCGCGCCGGGCCAGCGGCCGCGCGGTGCGTGTATCTGCCTGGGCCGGCGCGCTGACCGGACGCTCGACATGAGGAATCGGTTCGCTGACCGTCACTGGCCACCCCTAAAAGTGAGAACGATTGTTTCCTGATATTCCCCGCCGCATGGGCGGGTGTCAAGATGGACGGATGGGACAGGTCCGCCCCTACCGTGGCGTCGAGGCTCCGGAACGCCTCGCGCAGCGCAGGCGGCGCTTCCTCGAAGGGGGCCTCGACCTGCTCGGATCCCCCGAACACGATCTGGCCGAACTCACGGTCCGGGCCATCTGCCGGCAGGCCGGCGTGGCCGTCCGGTACTTCTACGAATGCTTCGCCGACAAGGACGATTTCGTCGCCGCGGTGTTCGACTGGGTGATCAACGGCATCGCCACCACGACCCAGGCCGCGGCCGCCGCCGCACCACCGCGGGCGCAGAGCCGCGCGGTGATGTCCGACATCGTCCGCACGATCGCCGAGGACCGCCGGATCGGCAGGCTACTGTTCAGCGCGAAGCTCTCCAACGCCGTCGTCATGCGCAAGCGCGCCGAATCCGGCGCGTTGTTCGCGATGCTGTCCGGCCGCCATGCCAGCGCAGCGTTACGGCAATCGGAGAACGACCGGATCAAGGCCGCCGCGCATTTCGTGGTCGGCGGCGTCGGGCAGACCATCAGCGCCTGGCTGGCCGGTGACGTCGCGCTCGGCCCCGACGAGCTCGTGGACCGACTCACCGCCATGATCGACCAACTGGCCGATCCGCGCCTCTACTGAGACAATCGTTGCCACGGCAAGCTTGACGCAACACGCCACCGGCGGGAGACCCCCGACTCTACGATCGGTGATTCGACGCTGGAGAGCGAAGGATTATCGCACCGTGACCAGAAGCCTCACGTCGCAAACACCTGGGGTCACACGGGAATTCGTGGGGCTCAATTCACCGAGCGCGCTGCGGGCCGGTTCCGGCGGGCATCCATGCCAGGGCATCTACTACCGCGGGGTGGGCCGCAGGCCCAAGGTCGCGATGATCGCCGCGCACTACCAGATCGACTTCTCCGAGCACTATCTCGCCGAGTACATGGCGACCCGCGGCATCGGATTCCTGGGCTGGAACACCCGGTTCCGGGGTTATGAGAGCAGCTTCCTGCTCGACCACGCGCTGGTGGACATCGGTGTGGGCGTGCGCTGGCTGCGTGAGGTGCAGAACATCGAAACCGTGGTGCTTCTGGGCAATTCGGGCGGCGGCTCGCTGATGGCCGCCTACCAGGCGCAGGCCTGTGACAAACACGTGCTCCCGATGGAAGGGCTGCGCCCGGCCGCCGGGCTGACCGATCTCACGCCGGCCGACGGCTACGTCGCCAGCGCCGCCCATCCGGGCCGCCCGGACGTGCTGACCGCGTGGATGGACGCCTCGGTCGTCGACGAGGCCGACCCCCTCGCCAGCGACCCGGAACTCGACCCTTTCGACGATCGCAACGGCCCGCCCTACTCCCCCGACTTCGTCGACCGTTACCGCGCAGCACAGTTCGCCCGCAACGAGGCCATCACCGACTGGGCGGAGACCGAGTGGGCGCGGGTACGTGCCGCCGGGTTCTCCGACCGGCCGTTCACCGTGTTGCGGACGTGGGCCGACCTGCGGATGGTCGATCCCACGCTGGAACCGTCGAACCGCCCGCCGAACACCTGCTACGTCGGCACCCCCGTCCACGCCAACCGGTCCGCGTACGGAGTGGCCACGTCCACCACGCTGCGCAACTGGCTCGGCATGTGGAGCCTGCGCCACGCCCAGACCCGCGCCGAACCGCACCTGGCGCGCATCCACTGTCCCGCCCTGGTGATCACCGCCGACCAGGACACCGGCGTCTTCCCGTCGGATGCGCGACGCATCCACGACGCGCTGGCGAGCACGGACAAGACCAGCGCGGCCGTCGACACCGACCACTACTTCACCACTCCGGGCGCCCGCAGCGAGCAAGCCGACCTGATCGCGAAGTGGATCACCAAACGGTGGCGCTGACCGTCGAGGCACGTCACGCCGCGGGGTAACCTGACTCCCAACCAAGCGGTTAATAGGGAAGGCAACGAAGCTATGCCCATTGCAATCACCGAAGAGCACACCGACCTGGCCGATTCCGTGCGCTCACTCGTGGCGCGCGTCGCCCCGTCCGACGTGCTCCACGATGCGCTCGAGAACCCGATCCCCAACCCGCCCCCGTTCTGGAAGGCGGCGGCCGAGCAGGGTCTGCAGGGTGTGCACCTGCCCGAAGCCGTGGGCGGACAGGGCTTCGGCATCCTCGAACTCGCCATCGTGCTGGCCGAATTCGGCTACGGCGCGGTGCCCGGCCCCTTCGTGCCGTCGGCAATCGCGAGCGCGTTGATCGCCGCCCACGACCCGGACGCCAAAGTGCTCAACGGCCTCGCCTCCGGCGACGTCATCGCCGCCTACGCGATCGATTCCGGTCTGACCGCCACCCGGCACGGTGACGGGCTCGTCATCCGCGGCGAGGTGCGCGCCGTTCCCGCCGCCGCACAGGCCGCCGTGCTGGTCCTGCCGGTCGCCGGCCTCGACGACGAGAGCAGCGGTGACGAGTGGGTGGTCTTCGACGCCGAACAGCTGGAGATCGAACCGGTGGCGAGCGTCGACCCGCTGCGCCCCGTCGCGCACGTGCGCGCCAACGCCGTCGAGATCGGCGACGACCGCGTGCTGCGCAACCTCACCCGCCCGATGGCGCGGGCGCTGATCGTCACGCTGCTGTCCGCCGAGGCGATCGGCGTGGCGCGCTGGGCGACCGACACCGCGGCCGCGTACGCGAAGATCCGCGAACAGTTCGGCAGGCCCATCGGCCAGTTCCAGGCCATCAAACACAAGTGCGCGGACATGATCGCCCAGACCGAGCGGGCCACCGCCGCGGTGTGGGACGCCGCCCGCGCGCTCGACGACGTTCGTGAGAATGTCACCGACGAAGCGCATTTCGAGTTCGCCGCCGCGGTCGCCGCCACGCTGGCGCCGACCGCCGCACAGCACTGCGTGCAGGAGTGCATCCAGGTGCACGGCGGTATCGGCTTCACCTGGGAGCACGACACCAACGTCTACTACCGCCGCGCGCTGGTGCTCGCCGCCGCATTCGGCCGCAGATCCGACTACCCGCAGCACGTCGTCGACACCGCGACGGCCACCGGGATGCGGCCCATCGACATCGACCTCGACCCGGACACCGAGAAACTGCGTGAGGAGATCCGCGCCGAGGTCGCCGCGCTCAAGGCGCTGCCGCGCGAGGAGCGCACCGTGGCCATCGCCGAGGGCGGCTGGGTGGTGCCGCACCTGCCCACGCCGTGGGGACGCGGCGCCGGACCGGTGGAGCAGATCATCATCGCCCAGGAGTTCTCGGCCGGCCGGGTGAAGCGGCCGCAGATGGGCATCGCCGCCTGGCTGATCCCCTCGATCGTGGCGTTCGGCACCGACGAGCAGAAACAGCGGTTCCTGCCGCCCACCTTCCGCGGCGAGATGATCTGGTGCCAGCTGTTCTCCGAACCCGGCGCCGGTTCCGATCTGGCGAGCCTGACGACCAAGGCCACCAAGGTCGACGGCGGCTGGCGCATCACCGGCCAGAAGATCTGGACGACCGGTGCGCAGTACTCGCAGTGGGGCGCGCTGCTGGCGCGCACCGACCCGAGCGCGCCCAAGCACAACGGCATCACCTACTTCCTGCTCGACATGAACAGCGAGGGTGTCGAGGTCAAACCGCTGCGCGAACTGACCGGCAACGCGATGTTCAACACGGTGTTCATCGACGACGTGTTCGTCCCCGACGAACTCGTGCTCGGTGAGGTCAACCGCGGCTGGGAGGTCAGCCGCAACACGCTGACCAACGAGCGGGTGTCGATCGGCAGCAGTGAGCCGCCGTTCCTGGCCACCCTCGACGGGTTCGTCGAGTTCATCCGCGACGGCCACTTCGACCAGATCGGCCAGAACAGGGCCGGGCAGTTGATCGCCGAGGGGCACGCCGCGAAACTGCTGAACCTGCGCTCGACGCTGCTGACGCTCGCCGGTGGTGACGCGATGCCGTCGGCCGCGATCTCCAAACTGCTGTCGATGAAGACGGGTCAGGGCTACGCGGAGTTCGCGGTGTCGTCGTTCGGCACCGACGGGGTGCTCGCCGAACCCGAATCGCTGGAGTTCAAGTGGGTGGAGTACCTGCTGGGCAGCCGGGCGACGACGATCTACGGCGGGACCTCGGAAGTCCAGCTCAACATCATCGCCGAACGGCTCCTCGGACTGCCGCGCGATCCGTAATCTCGCCGCGGTGTTTGGCGCGTCGGCGGGCCGGGAACAAGGGGCGATCAGCGTCCGTTGAGTGCTGTGCAATACGCCGCGACAACCCGAAGAGGCAGCCATCATGACCGTTGACTACGACGCACCGCGCCGCAAGCAGGAAGACCTGGAGACCGACTCGCTCGACGAGCTGCCGGTGCCGCGCAACGACGCCCGCACGGCCGTCCTCGACCTCGAGGATGCCGACCCGGTCGACTCCATCGACCTGCCCGGCGCCGATCTGTCCGGTGAGGAACTCACCGTTCGGGTCATCCCGAAGCAGGCCGACGAGTTCACCTGCACGAGCTGCTTCCTGGTGTTCCACCGCAGCCGGTTGGCCCGCGACTCGGGCGACGCGCTGATCTGCGCCGACTGCGCCTGATCCGGACGGCCGGACGGCTCCGGTCGACGGGCGGTGGCTAGGCGTCGGGCCGCCGCCCCGAAGTGATCGAGATGTCTTGACCCCCATGCGCTTTTCCTCCTCCGGCGCCGATCCCGGGCAGGGCGCTGACCCGAGGTCGTGTCGTTCAAACTGCGTCGTTTACCGCCACCGGCGCCGGGTAGTCGTGCGATACCTCAGGGAATCCGAGGGAGGAGGAGTTATGGCCACCGGAGAAACCGGCTTCGACGATGTGACCTTCGATCTGATATCGGTCCAGTACCACTCGCTCAAGGCCGGACACGACTACGGGCAGTACGTGCGCGACGCGCGCAACGCAGGCCTCGACGACATCGCGTCGTTCTTCGAACAGGTGATGTCCGAGGATTCGGACCGGGCGCGCCGCTGCCACGAATTCCTCGGCCGTATGCAGGGATCGGCCGCCGCCGGTCCGGCCACGAGCTGAGTCAATCCGTCGACGCCCGCAGCGCCGCGAGCGCGGCACAGACATCGTCGAGCAGCGCGGTGTCCGGGAGATCCACGCGGGTCAGCCACGGGATGTCCGGTGTGCGGGGTTCGCGGCCGCCGAGTATGCCGCCGACGATCGCGGCGACGGTGTCGGTGTCGCCGCCGAGCGACACCGCGTGGCGCAGCGCGTCGGCGACGCCGGCCCGCTGATCGGTGGCGTGCCGGATCACGCCCACGACCGCGGCCATGGTGTCGACGGCATACAGCGTCACCCCGTTGCGGTGCGGCCACCATCCGCCCTCACCGGCACGCCGCACCGGTGTCAGATCTATGCCGAATTCACTTTCGGCCCAGTCTGTTTCAGATCGCCCCGCAGCCACCGGTGATTCGCCGTCCAGCGCGGCCGACGCCATGGCGGCGGCGATGCACGCGGCGGCGACGGCCGGCGCCGCCCCGTGTGTGGTCCGGGACAGACCCGCGGTGACCGTGCGGCGCACGTCGGCGTCGGCGACCGCCCATCCGATCGGGAGTGCGCGCATCGCCGCGCCGTTGGTGTCGCCGCTGTCGGCGCGCACCGCCCCGCTGGTGCGGAAGCGGTCGACCGCTGCCCGGGTGCTGGGCCCGATCCCCCGGATCCCGGGCGCGGCGGCGGCGAGGCGGGTGAGGAATTCGGCCTCGTCGACCACCGCGCCGCGGTCGCGCAGGTACTCGGCGACCAGCAGGGTCAGTGCGGTGTCGTCGGAGGTGGCGCCGGGCGGCCAGTCACCGCGGCGGGGCAGTTCGTCGATGTCGAGTCGGTGCACCTCGGCGGCGCGGCAGCCCTCCCAGGGCACGCCCGCCGCATCCCCTGCGGCGTATGCCAGCAGGCCCGCGCGGATACGAGAGCGAATCGGTGTGGTGTCCACGCGCCTCCCTCCGTCGTACGTATCGACCGTTTCCCCCGCGGGCGCCCCGGGAAACCGGTGTTCATGACCAACGACGTCGAGAAGCGCTGGCACGACCCACCCATGTTCCGCGCGGCCGTCACCTACGTCGTCGCGGTCATCGCGGTCGCCGCGATCTGCTTCGCGTTCTACGCGATCCCCGAGGACCACTCGATCATCGCCGCGGTCCTCGTGCCGGCCGTCCTGTTCGCCGGTGGCGTCGGCGCGTTCGTCCAGACCTACCGCGTCTGGAAGATCCGCGGCACCTGGCCGATCTGGCACGGCGCGGGATGGTTCCTGTTCGCGCTGTTCCTGGTCTGCCTTTCGGTGCCGGGGTCGGCGATCACCGATTAGGGCTGCTGTTCGGCCTTGCCGTCACCGTCGAGGTCGATCTCACGCAGTTCGCGTTTGAGGATCTTGCCGGTCGGGTTCCGCGGCAGTTCGTCGAGGAAGACGACCTCGCGCGGCACCTTGTACCTGGCCAAGTGCTCCTTGACGTAACTCTTGATGCCCTCCTCGTCGACCGAGGCCCCCTCGGCCTTGACGACGAACGCCCGCAGCCGGTGTCCCCACTCCTTGTCCTCGACGCCGAGTGCGGTCGCCTCGACCACCTCCGGGTGGCCGCTGATGAGGTCCTCGACCTCCGCCGGGAAGACGTTCTCACCGCCGGAGACGATCATCTCGTCGTCGCGGCCGGACACGTAGAGCAGCCCGTCGTCGTCGAAGTATCCGACGTCGCCCGAGGACATCAGCCCGTCGATGATCTGTTTGTGACCGCCGCCGGTGTAGCCCTCGAACGGGAACGTGGTGCCGACGAAGATCCGGCCCACCTCACCGTGCGGCACCTCCTTGCCGTTGTCGTCGAAGAGTTTGACGCGTACACCCTTGACGACCGGGCCGACCGTGGCTGGGTTCTTCTGCAGATCCTCGGGCCGGGCGATGGTGGCGAACGCGATCTCGGTCGAGCCGTAGAGGTTGTAGATGACCGGGCCGATGTCCTTCATCGCCCGGGTGGCCAGCTCGGCCCCCAGCTGCGAGCCCGAGACGAACACGATGCGCAGCGACGACAGGTCGGGTTTGGTGTCCATCTTCTCGATGTGGTCCAGGATCCGCGACAGCATCACCGGGACCACGACCATCGCGGACGCCTGGTACTTCTCGACGTCGGCGAGCACGGTCGCCGGTTTGAAGCGGCGGCGCAACACCAGGGTGGACCCGAGCATCATGCCGATGGTGGCGTGCAGGTAACCCAGCGCGTGGAACATCGGCGCCGGCAACAGCGTCACCTCACCGGATTTGAACGGCACGTGCGACAGCACGCCACCGATGGGCGCCAGCGAGAGCGGCGGTTTCCGGTTGGCGCCCTTGGGAGTGCCGGTGGTGCCGCTGGTGAGGATGATGACCGACGAATGCTTGGTCACCTTCGGCGCCGGTGACTTGTTGCCGCTCGCAACGATTTCCGCGAGGGTCTCCGCGGAACTCTCCGACGGCTCGGAGTTGTCGGGATTGGTGCCGAGCGCGCGCAGGAACCCGTACTCCGGCTTCGCCTGCGACACCGCCTTGCAGTACTCGTCGTCGTGGATGATCAGCTTGGCGCCCTCGCGTTCGGACACCTCCTTGACCTGCGGGCCGGAGAACTCACTGTTGAGCAGGATGATGCGGGCGCCGGTGCGGGCCGCGCCGTAGACCGCCACCAGGAACCACCGGTGGTTGCGGGCCAGGATCGCCACCCCGTCGCCGCCTTTGATCCCCTTGGCCAGCAGCGCGTTCGCCACCGCGTGCGCAGCCTCGTCGAGTTCGGCGTAGGTCATCTCCCCCTCGTCGTCGATGACCGCGTTGCGGTCCGGCGTGCGACGGGCGTTGAGCGCCGGGATCATCCCGAATTCACCCCAGCGGCGCATGTCGGCAACGAAGGCGGCCATGTTCTGCGGCGGTTCGAGCTGCAATGCGCCCGCTTCGAACATCTTGCGGGCGTAGTGCAATTCGGCGGCGCCGCGATCCAGATAGAGCTTGGCCTTCTCAGCCACCTGCGACGACAGTTCAGTGAGCTTCGGCATGGCACCACAATATGTGACCCATGTCGCAGCCGAGGCGGGTATCTACCAGTCCCTACGATGGCTGACATGGCGGACGGATCCCGGGCGCAGAACCTGTCGCTGGACATCGCCGGACGCCCGCTGACCGTCACCCACCCGGACAAGATCGTGTTCGAGGCGTACGAGGGCCGGCCGCCGGTCACCAAACTCGACCTGATCGAGTACTACCTGTCCGTCGCCGACGGCGCACTGCGCGGAGTCGCGGACCGGCCGATGATCCTCAAACGTTTCGTCAAGGGCATCACCGAAGAGGCGGTGTTCCAGAAACGCGCACCGGCCAAACGTCCGGACTACATCGACGTGGCGGAATTGAAGTACGCCTCCGGCACTTCGGCCAAGGAAGCGGTGATCCGCGACGCCGCGGGCCTGGCGTGGGCGGTGAACGTGGGCTGCGTCGACCTCAACCCGCACCCCACCCGCTCGGGCGACCTCGCCCACCCCGACGAACTGCGCGTCGATCTGGATCCGATGCCCGGTGTGGAGTGGCAGCAGATCGTCGACGTCGCGCTGGTCGCGCGCGACGTCCTCGAGGACCACGGGCTCACGGCGTGGCCGAAGACCTCCGGCTCGCGCGGCTTCCACATCTACGCCCGGATCGAACCGCGGTGGCCGTTCAAGTTCGTGCGACTGGCCGCCCAGACGGTGGCGCGCGAGGTGGAACGCCGCGCCCCGGACCTGGCGACCAGCCGCTGGTGGAAGGAAGAACGCGAAGGGGTGTTCGTCGACTTCAACCAGAACGCCTTCGATCGCACCGTCGCGTCCGCGTATTCGGTGCGTGCGACGCCGGACGCCCGGGTGTCCACGCCGCTGCGCTGGGACGAGGTGCCGGGATGCCGGCCGGAGGCGTTCACCGTGGCGACCGTGCCGGCGCGCTACGCCGAGATGGGCGATCCGTGGGAGTCGATGGACGACCACGCCGGCCGGCTGGACGCGCTGCTCGACCTCGCCGACCGGCTGGGACCGGCGGAGAAGGCGCCGCGCGGCGCCAAGCGCTCCGACGGCACGGGTCGCCGGACATCGGTGATGCCGCTGATCGAGATCGCGCGCACCAAGACCAAGGACGAGGCGCTCGCCGCGCTGGACACCTGGCGTGAGCGCCACCCGGACGCGGCCGCACTGCTCGAGCCGCCGGACGTGCTGGTCGACGGCATGCGGGGGCCGAGCTCGATCTGGTACCGGATCCGGATCAACCTGCAGCACGTGCCCGAGGAGCGGCGCCCACCACAGGAGCCTCTGCTGGCCGATTACAGCCCATGGGCGCACTACACCGGCCCGCAGTCGCGGCACGGCGCGGATACCGACCGGTAACAAATGCATCACGAGTCCCGGGAATGCATGTTCTTACCAAAGGTTTAGCGGTAGCTACCCGGCGGCCTTAAATTCGCCGCATAACTTCGGTGTCACGTTGAGGTGGCAAAACAACGAAGCCATTCCAGCTAAACGCCGAGGGGAGGCAGCTCATGACACTCACGAGCACATCCACTGGTTCACACGATTCCTTCCATTACGGCAACCCGGCTTTCGACTGCGAGGGGGTCCGGATGCGGGCCCGCTGCCGTCAACTCGCGACGGTCGTCACGGTCACGGGCGACATCGACGCAGGCAATCTGTCGTGCGTCGCCGACTACGCGACACGGTTCGTGCTCGCGGAGAAGCCATTCATCCTCGACCTCACGGGCGTGAATTCGTTTGGCGCAGATGCACTTTCACTGTTCTACGACATCGACGGCCGGTGCGCCGACGCCGGGGTCGAATGGTCGGTGATCGGCAGCCAACCGGTGCTGCAGGTGTTGCGCGCCTCCGGCACCCTCGACGACATGCCGGTCACCGCATCGGTCCCAGAAGCCTTGCACCACTTCAGTGAAGGCATCCTGGCCCGGCGCCGCCTGCTCCCCCTCCTCACCAAGACAGCCTGACCCGGAAAGGCGACCACCATGCTCATCGATGTTCGTTGGCTTTCGTTCCTGCTCAAGCGCCGGCACCACGTCCACCACACGGATACCGCCGCCGCCTGACCTCCGCTCGCGACGCGCCGCCCGGTGATCCGGGCGGCGCGTCGGCGTCTCGGGAGACGGCGCTCAGCCCGCGGCGCCGTCCTTGACCCACCGCCACTGCCCGGGCGTCCACTCCCGGGCGTCGGGCAGAGACTCACCCACCGCCGCGACGACCCCGGGCCACCACTCCGGGTGGTAGTCGTCGCCCGACAGCCAGCCGTCGGGTGCGACCTTCGGCGCCCACGCCGCGATGTCGGCGCGCACGCTCTCGTAGTCGTGCCTGGCATCGATGTGCACCCATGCCAGGGATTCGTCGTCGAACATCCGCGCGGCCGATACGGAGTCGGTGATCAGCAGCGCGACGGTGTCGGCGAACCCGCAGGCGATGACGTTGCGGTGCAGCAGCCCCGCGAACGTGCCGCCGCCGAATTCCACCGCCGCACCGTGCGCGTTGATCTGGCGGTTGCCCTCGGGTCCGCTGCCCTGGCAGGTGTCGACGCCCACGATGTCGATCCGGTGCCCGGACTGCTGCACCACCTCGGCCAGCGAGCAGAGGCTGCGGCCGAGATAGCTGCCCACCTCGACGAAACGAGGGGCGGCGAAGCGAGAGGCGGCGAAATGGGCGACCGCCTCCTCCTGGGCGTGCCGCCAGCCGAACCACCCGGGGATGTCCTCCCACCGGCGCACGGGGGCGTCGAAGCGCGGGCCGTCCTGCGATGCCGCCACGATCAGACCGGCCACTGCTCGCGGCGGTAGGCCGCGTCGAAGAACATCCACTCGTAGCGCGACGTGGTGAGGTAGTGAGCCCGCGCCGCCACCTCCTGCTCAGCTGTGAGCATCGGGCCGGTGCGGTCGGTCAGTTCGAGCACCTGCGCGACGGTGGCGGCGAACGCCTCACCCCCGTAGCTGTCGATCCAGCGTTGATACCGGGCGTCGGACGAGCCGCGGGCGATCAGCTCCTGACCCATCCGGGCGTAGATCCAGTAGCAGGGCAGGATCGCGGCGAGGCCGTCGGCGAAGCCGCCGCCGTACACGGTGGCGAGCAGGTAGCTGGTGTAGGCCCGGGTGGTGGGCGCGACCGGGACGAGGGCGAGTTCCGCCGGATCCAGCCCCAGCTCGGGGAGCAGGGTGTCGTGCAACGACAACTCCACCTCGAACACGTCGGCGGCGTGGCGGGCGAACATCGCGGTGTCCGCCAGGGTCGGCGCCTTGGCGCCCACCACCGCGAGGGCACGCGCATAGTCCCGCAGATAGTGCACGTCCTGGGCGACGTAGTGGGCGAACACCTCCGGGTCGAGGGTTCCGTCGGTGAGCCCGGAGGTGAACGGGTGAGCCAGAATCGCCGTGAAGACCGGTTCGGCCTCGTCCCACAGCCGCTGCGACCAGCGTTGGTTGTTCATCGCCGCCAACGTATCAGCGGCACGCGCTCCGGTCGTCGCGGCGGAACTGGTTACCGCCGGCGCGTTTGGCGGCGTACATCGCCTGGTCGGCCGCGCCGATGAGCGTATGGATAACAGCCTGTCCCTCGCCGTCGAACAGCAGCGGCAGACAGACCGCCGCGACGCCGACGCTGGCGGTCACCCGGAACGGGACGACCGCCACGGCAGCGCACATGCGCTGCGCCCACTCGTCTATCCGGTCCGCCTCGAGCAGTTCGGCGAGCAGGAACTCCTCACCTCCCAGCCGGCCCACCACGGCGGTGTCCCCGGCCGCGGTGCGCAGTGCGCGGGCGACGGCGACGAGTGCCTGATCGCCGACCGCGTGCCCGTGACTGTCGTTGAGCTGTTTGAACTCGTCGAGATCGACGACCGCCACCGCGAGGTGGACGTGCTGATCGCGGTGCGCCGTCATCAGATGCTCGATCTGCTGGTACACCGCTCGGCGATTGAGCAGACCCGTCAACGGATCCCGGGCCGCCCGCAGCAGATCCGCGCCCAACGCGTGCACCACGGCCTGCACCGCGAACGGCACCGCGATGTTGAGCACCAGCACGAGCAGCAGCAGGCCGACCGCAAGCGCGCTGTCGTCGGTTTCGACGGCCAGCCGGGTGGCCTGCAGCGCACCGACATACAGTGCGACGCCGAAGTTGTAGAGCATGTAGCCGGGCGTGTGGAACAGGGCGATGTAGCCGCCGGTGGTGGCGAAGACGGTGCAGCCCATCAGCCCGATCATCGGATCGTCCTGGACGTAGCAGGCGAGCCCGATGAACAGGTTGGCGGCCAGGATGTGGCCGACGGATTGCCCGCAGGTCGGCCAGCGAATCGCCCACAGCGCGCCGATGATCAGGCCGCCGAACACCGAAACCCACGTCACCGCTTCGGCGATCCCGCCGTGGGGGCTACGAGAGCTCAGCGTGAGGACGGCGGGGACGAGCGCCAGCGCGGCGGTGCTGAACGCCAGGTTCCAGCGCGCCACCCCCAGCATCCCGCGCGCCCGCAGGTAGCCGGTGATCCAGTCGAAATGGTCGGGCTGCCGCCACCAACGATGAAACCACTCCACGCGGACCCCCCTTTTCACCACTGGCTCCGCAAATCGACGGAAACACGCTGGCGGCGTTCGCCGCAGCCTAACGCAGCACATCTGACATGACCGACCGAGCCGGGATTGACTAGGCACCGCTGGGGGTAACGGTCATGCGTGGGCACGAGCGGTGACCGGGTGGACTCGACGTTCGAGGTGCTGATCGTGGGCGGCGGCAACGCCGGGGTCAGTGCGGCCGCCCGACTCATTCGCAAGGGCGCGTCCGGCGTCGGCCTCATCGAACCGCAGCATGTCCACACCTACCGGCCGTTGCTGTCCTACGTCGGCGGCGGGCAGGCGACGATGAACGACGCCGAGCGGACCCAGCGCTCGGTGATGCCCCGCGGCTGCACCTGGCTGCACGATTCGGCGGTGATGATCGACGCCCCCAACCGCACGGTGTGGTGCGCATCCGGACGCGGCTACCGGTATCGCGACCTCGTCCTCGGCACCGGGCTGGTCCCCGACACCGACGCACTGCCGGGTATCCACACCGCACTGGACACGCCCGCGGTGGCCAGCAACTACGTCAACCGGGCCGAGCGCACCTGGCAACTGGTTCAGGACATGCCGCGCGGCGGACACGCGGTGTTCACCGTGCCGCGGCCACCGGTCAGCTGTACCGCGACCACCATCAAACCGCTGTTCCTCGCCGCCGCGCACTGGAAGCGCACCGGTCGCCTGCCCGGTGTCGACATCACGCTCGTCGTCGACCGCCCCCGGCTTCTGCCGGCCCCGGAGATCGACGCGCGACTGCTCGACGGGCTGCGTGCGCTCGGCGTGCGGATCCGCCACGACACCGCGGTGACCGACCTGAACCCGGGAGCGGACAGCATCGCCGTCACCGGCGCGGACGGCACCGTGGAACAGCTGCGCTACGACATGCTCCATCTGGTACCGCCGTTCCGCGGCGCCCGCTGGCTCGAGAGTTCCGGGCTGACCGGCGCGCAGCCCCACGGCCTGATCGACATCGACCCGCGGACCCTGCGGCATCGCAACCGCCCGGAGGTCTGGGCCGCGGGGGACGCCGCGGCCGTCGAGACGGATCCGTCGGGCGGTGCGCTGCGACGCCAGATCTCGATCCTGGTCGACAACCTGCTGGCCGCCCGTACCGGCAAGCCGCTGCAGCACTACGACGGATACACCGTCGCACCCGTCACCACCGATGCGCACCGCCTCATCCCCGGTGAGTACGAACGCTCCGGCGCGGTGACGTCGTCGCTGCCGTCGTTCCTCGATCCCCTCGCACCGCGCCGGACGGCGTGGGCGTTCGACCGCTACGTGCTACCCCGCGTCTACTGGAACCTGATCCTGCGCGGGCGGACCTGACCGCTGACCCCGCCGTCGCGCCAGACCGGTCGCCGCGGACCGCACCGCCCCGGTGAGTCGCGCCACGAGCGGACTGTCGAGTTTCCAGCACTGCCAGTACAGCGGCACGTCGAGGTGGACGTCGGCGATGCGGACGAATGCGCCCGCGGCCAGGTCCGGTGCGGCCAATTGCTCCGGGTACATCCCCCACCCCAGACCCGCACGCACCGCCGCGCCGAACCCCTCCGCGGTGGGCACGTAGTGCACCGGCCGGGTCACCGGGCGATGGAACGCCCGGCGGATCAGCAGATCCTGCAGCGCGTCGTCGCGGTTCCACGCCAGCGAGGGCGCCTCTGCCGCGGCCGCCGCCGTGAAGCCGCCGGGCAGATGGCGTTCGACGTACTCCGCACTCGCCACGGGTAGATAGCGCATCAGCCCCAGCGGCTGTACGCGGCAGCCGGGCACCGGGGTGCGTTCCGTGGTGACCGCACCCATCACGACTCCCTCGCGCAGCAGCCGGGCGGAGTGGTCCTGATCCTCGATCCTGATGTCGAACAGGACGTCGGTGACCGCGCTCAGCACCGCGGTGAACCACGTCGACATGGAATCCGCGTTGACCGCGACGGCCACCCGCGGCCGCTGCGCGGTTCCCGGACCGCCCAGCTCGCCGAGCGCCTCGGCCTCCAGGAGTGCGGTCTGCGCCGCCAGCCGCAGCAGCGGCGCACCCGCAGGCGTTGCGCGACAGGGCTTTTCGCGCACCACGAGCACCTGGCCGACCCGCTGTTCGAGGGCCTTGATGCGCTGGCTGACCGCGGACGGTGTGACGTGCAGCCGCTCGGCGGCGGCCTCGAAGCTGCCGGATTCGATCACCGCCGCGAGGGCGGCCAGTTGGTCGGCGCCGAGCCGGGTCTCGTCCCGCGTCCGCGGGTGGGCTGAGGTCACCGACCCAATGTAGGAAGTGCGGGTGCCCGCCGTGCTGATTCGCCGTCGGCGGCGGTTCACCTTAATGTTCGTCCCATGAATCGCCTCGATCGCTTCTTCGAGATCTCCGCGCGCGGGTCGACACTCGGCGCCGAGGTCCGCGGCGGCCTGGTCACGTTCATCGCGATGGCCTACATCATCGTGCTGAACCCGATCATCCTGTCGAGTGCCGAGGACGTCGAAGGCAACACCCTGCAGTTCGCGCAGGTGTCGGCCACCACCGCACTCGCGGCCGGGGTCATGACGATCCTGTTCGGCCTCATCGCGCGGCTGCCGTTCGCGTTCGCCGCCGGGCTCGGGATCAACTCGTTCCTGGCGACCACGGTGGTCGGCGAGGTGACCTGGCCCGAGGCGATGGGCCTGGTGGTCATCAACGGCCTGATCATCGTGCTGCTGGCCGTGACCGGTCTGCGCCGCCTGGTGTTCGACGCCGTGCCGATGCAACTCAAGCTCGCGATCACCGCCGGCATCGGCCTGTTCATCCTGTTCATCGGCCTCGTCGACGCGGGTTTCGTCAGCTCCACCGGATTCGCGTCGCCTCCGGTCGGCCTGGGCGCCGGCGGGCTCGGCTCGATCAGCACCGTCCCGACGCTGATCTTCGTGATCACGCTGCTGGTCACCGGGGTGCTGGTCGCCCGGCGGGTGCGGGGCGGCATCCTGATCGGTCTGGTGGCGGGCACCGTCATCGCCGTCGTCGTCGAGGCCATCTGGGATCTGGGGTCGGCTCAGGACAACCCGGGCGGCTGGGGGCTGTCGGTGCCGCAGCTGTCGGGTTCCCCGTTCGCCCTGCCGGATCTCTCTCTGGTCGGTGAGTTCAGCCTGGTCGACAGCTTCGAGCGCATCGGGATCCTGGCGGCGGTGATGCTTGTGTTCACCCTGGTGTTCGCGAACTTCTTCGACGCCATGGGCACATTCACCGGGTTGTCGCGGGAGGCCGGCCTCGCCGACGCGCAGGGCACGTTCCCGCGGTTGCGCTCGGCGCTGATCGTCGAAGGTGCGGGCGCCGCGGTCGGTGGCGCCACGTCGGCGTCGTCGAACACGGTCTTCATCGAATCCGGGGCGGGTATCGAGGAGGGCGCGCGCACCGGGCTGGCGAACCTCGTCACCGGCACCCTGTTCCTGGCGGCGATGTTCGTGTCCCCGCTGGCATCCATCGTCCCCACCGAGGTGGCGGCGGCCGCGCTGGTGATCGTCGGCGCGATGATGGTGTCACAGCTGCGGCACATCGAACTGTCGGAGTTCTCAGTGGTGTTGCCGGTCATCCTCACCGTGGCGGCCATGCCGTTCACCTACTCGATCGCCAACGGCATCGGCGTCGGGTTCATCTCGTGGGTGGTCGTCCGCTCCGGCGCCGGGAAGGCCCGCGAGATCAGCCCGCTGCTGTGGGTCGTCGCCGCCGGTTTCCTGATCTACTTCGCGCGCAGCTGGATCGAAACCCTCATGGGAGTCTGACCGGTCACCGGAAGCCGGTTCGAACGTCACCGCCACGTGCTGAAAACCCTTGACCCGCTCGGCTTTCGCCTTGCGGGTATAGGTGCGGCGGTCCGCCGCGGTCAGCGTCACCTCGTCGGTGAACGGGGTGAGCAGCGCACGCGGATACAGCCGGTCGACCCGTACGACGTTGAGCTCCGCGCACAGCACCAGGGTCACCGACACCAGGTAGAGGAACGCCAACATGCCCAGCACCAGCGCGAACACGGTGTTGGTCGCACTGGCAGAGCTGGCCGTCCGCGCGACGTAACCCGCGCCGAACCACTGCAGGAACTGCCAGACCACCGCTGCGGCAAGGGCACCAGGCAGCACCTGCCGGAAGGCCAGCTGCCGGCTCGTCGTCATCCGGAACGCCACCAGACAGATGCCGGTGTTGATCGCGATCGTCGCCACCAGGATCCCGGTCCGGCCGAGCGCCCCGAAATTGTCGACGGCACGGCTCACCGCCGCCAGCACCGTCGCCGCGATCGCCGCCGTCCCCAGCACGAGCAGCAGCAGCAGGCTGCGGATGCGCGACCGGATCGGGTCGGGACGCTTGTTGCGGGGCACCGCCCATACCGAGTCCATCGCGTTCTGGATGGCCTGCCCGACCCCGGATCCGCCGTAGAGCGCACCGAGGATGCCCACGACGACGGCGACCACCCCGCCGCTGAGCTGCTCGGGCCGGGCCAACTGTTCTCCGATGAGCGGGAACTGGTTGACCGTCGCCTCCACGACCTGCTGCTGCAACTCCGGGCGGCCGACGAGCAGCACGCCGAGCGCGGTGGTCAGCAGGAGCAGCAGCGGAAACAGCGAGACGAACGCGTAGTAGGTGATCAGCGCCGCCAGATAGCCGCCCTGGTCGTCGACGTATTTGTAGACGACAGCGATGACGAAGCCCATGACCCGGCTGCGCTGTTGCAGCCTGTCCAGCCAACCGATCACCGCAGCACACCTTTCCGCCCCCCGTGCTGCGCCCGGCATACCCCCTGGGACCGGCGCCGACACCACCGGTTGTGCGCCGGGTCAGCCCGTCAGGCCGGTTCGGCCGGTTCCACGGTGGCCAGTTGGTCGATGCCGCTGATCCGCAGCACCGGCATCAGGTACGGGTTGGCCAGGAGTCGCAGCTTCGGCAGTTGATCGGCGTGCACGGTCAGCGCGCTGATCGCGGCGCTGTCGAGGTACTCCACCGCGCTGAGGTCCACCGTGACCCGCCCGTCGGCGTCGCCCGCGGAGGCGATGACGGTGGTAAGCGCCCGGCTGAAGGTCTCGACGTTGCTCAGGTCGATCTCCCCGGCCGCGATGAGCAGCGGTGTGCCGTCGTCGTGTTCGTCGGCGCTGACCGTGAGCGGTGTGGCCATCAGATGATCCTCGCGTTGAGGTGGACCGTGGTGCCGTCGTCACCGGGCCGGATCGTGACATCGTCCATGAGGCCCTCCATCAGCGCCACACCCCGACCGCGCCGGGTGTCGACCTCTGTCCTGAGCGGCTTCCACGAGCCGGTGTCGAGCACCGAGACGTAGAGCCGGTCGACCAGGGCCGTCGCCCGCAGGGTGACGAACCCGTCCGGCCGGTCCCGGTGTCCGTGTTCGATCGCGTTCGCGACCGCCTCTCCGGTGGCGATGAGCACGTTCATCGCCTGATCGGGACCGACACCTGCCTGTGTCAGCCAACGCCGCAGGGCGCCACGGGAACTCGCGAGGAACTCGTTGCGCGCCGGGAAGACCAGATCCAGCGGGGCGGGTTGCCGGTAGAGCAGCAGCGCGACGTCGTCCTGGTATCCGCCGTCGGGGGTCAGGCGCGTCATCAGCTCGTCGGCGACGACGTCGAGAGCGCTGGAGCGGCCTTCGGCGACGAGCTCCGCGGCGCGGCCGATACCGGTGTCCAAGGAGGCGCGGCGGCGCTCCACCAGACCGTCGGTGTAAAGCAGCAGGGTGGCGCGGGGCGGCAGGGTCACCCGGCACTCGGGCCGCTGCTGATCGGGGCGCAGTGCCAGGGCGAAACCACGGGCGTCGTCGAGCACCCGACTGGTGCCGTCGGCGTCGACGAGGATCGGCGGCGGGTGGCCGGCGCTGGAGTAGACCAGTTCACCGGTCTCCGGGTTGAGCACCGCGCACCACACCGTGGTGCAGCGCGCCCCCGGCAGCCGTGCCGCGAACCGGTCCAGTCCGGCCAGCGCGGCGCCGGGGCTCGGGTGGTCGAGCAGCAGCGCACGGCAGGCGCTGCGCAGCTGGCCCATCACGGTGGCCGCGTCCAGGTCGTGGCCGACGCAGTCGCCGACGATCAGTGCGATACAGCCGTCGTCGACGTCGACCACGTCGTACCAGTCGCCGCCGACCTGCAGGGGCCGGGTCGCGGGGTGGTAGCGGACGGTGAATCCGCGGGGCAGCAGGGCGGGACCGAGGATCGCATGCTGCAGGGTCAGCGCGGTCTCCCGCTGCTGGTCGAGTTGGTGGACGCGGTGCAGACCCTGCCCGAGGCGGCTGGCGAGAACGGTGAGCAACGTGTGGTCCTCGGGCGTGAACGGCCGCTGTTCCAACAGCTCGACCCACAGCACGAGCACGCCGCGCGGATGCTGCAGCGTGATCCCCGCCGTCCCGTACTCCTCGGTGTCGGCGGTCAGCAGATCGGCGTCGCGCAGCGCGGTGATCGCGGTGCGGTGGCGGGCGGGGAGATCGGTCCACCGCACGGCTTCGCCCGCGCAGATGATGTCCGGCGCCACGTCACCGTCCGACCCCTGTGAGGGGAAGGTGATCGCCAGTACCCGCCGGGCCTGCCAGAGCCGGAGCAGCTCGGTGACGGCGGCGTGCAGCGCCCCGTCGAGCGTATCCGCTTCCGCCAGTTGCGCGTTGAGTGCGGCCAGCGCGGATTCGCGCTGCACCGTGTAGTGCTCGGCGGTGACGTCGCGGAAGGTGCCGACCATGACCCGGCGGCCGGTGTCGGGATCTTCGGCGGGGTTGAAGCTCGCGCTGACCCAGACCCGGTGCCCGTCGCGGTGGATGACCGGGAACGTGTAGTCGCCGTGCGTCTGGTCGAGCACTCCGCTGAACGCGTTGCCGGTCAGCCGGTAACCGTCCGGGTCGGTCTCGGGGTCGGGCCACCACGGATGGATCGGCGCGTAGGGCACACCCTCCGGGCCGTAGCCGAGGATGTCGGTGAACGCGGCGTTGATCTCGATGATGGCACCGTCTTCGTCGCAGACGAAGAACGCCTCCTGCAGGGAGTCGATCAGGGCGGTGCGCCAGCGGCTGTGGTGGTTGCGCAATCGCGCCAGCGCCACGTTGGCCCGCACACGGGCCAGGAATTCCGCTGCGGCAAAGGGTTTCACGAGGTAGTCGTCGGCGCCTGCCTGCAGACCCTCGATGGACGCCTCCTGTCCCGCCCGCGCCGAGAGCAGCAGCACCGGCAGCGCGGCGGTGCGCGGATCGGTGCGCAGCGCCGCGACCAGAGCGAGGCCGTCGAGCCGGGGCATCATGACGTCGCTGACGATCAGGTCCGGTACGTCCGCGCGGACCGATTCCAGCGCCTGCAGGCCGTCGGTCACCGCGGTCACCTCGTACCCGGCGCCGTGGAGCAGCCCGGTGAGGTAGGCGCGCATATCGGCGTTGTCGTCGGCGATCAGCACCCGTGCCCCGGTGTCGGCGGCCGCGGCGACGGCTCCGGAGACGGCGGGGTCACCGACCGCGGGTTCGGTGCTGGGTTCGGTCGGCAACCAGCGCAGCGCCTCCTGCACGTACGGATCCGCGATGTCGGAGACGGCGGAGACCTGCCGCGGCGGTGCGACGTCGTCGGGCGGGAGATGTGCTGCGCCATAGGGCAATCGGATGGTGAAGGAGGTGCCGCTACCCTCGTCGCTCTGGGCGTTGATCGTGCCACCGTGCAGGCCGACCAGTTCCTTGACCAGCGCGAGCCCGATCCCGCTGCCCTCGGTCGACCGGGCGTAGGTCGTCTCGATCCGGTGGAAGCGTTCGAACAACCGCGGCAGGTCCGCGGCGCCGATCCCGATCCCGGTGTCGGCGACCGTGACCACCGCGCCGTCGCCGTCGTGGGCGACCCGGACCGTGACGGCGCCGTCCAGGGTGAACTTCAGCGCGTTGGACAGCAGGTTGAGGATCACCTTCTCCCACATGTCCCGGTCGACGTACACCGGTTCGGCCAGCGGCGGGCAGTCGACGGTGAACTCGAGGCCCGCGCGCTCCACGGCCGAACGGAACACACTGGCCAGTTCGGCGGTGACGGCGGACAGGTCGACGGGTTCGAATCGGGCCTGCATCCGGCCGGCCTGGATGCGGGAGAAGTCGAGCAGTGTGTTGACCAACTTGGCCAGCCGTAACCCGTTGCGCTGCACCAACTCCAGCTCGTCCCGCGCCTGTTCGTCCAGGCCGGTGGCGCGGTTGCGCAACTCGGCGAGCGGACCCAGGATCAGGGTGAGCGGCGTGCGGAATTCGTGGCTGATGTTGGAGAAGAACGTGGTCTTGGCCAGGTCGAGCTCGGCGAGTTCCTCGGCCCGCCGCTGCTGCGCCCGGTAGCTGCGCGCACTGCCGATCCCCGCGGCGACGTGCCCGGCGACCAGTTCGACGAATCCGCGGTAGCCCGCATCCAGCCGGCGGTGGGAGTTCAGCCCCGCCACAAGGAATCCGACCGGGTCGGCGCCCTGCTGCATCAGCGGCACCACCAGCGCCTGCGCCGGCGGGTCGGGCCACACCCCGGACGGCAGTCGCAGCGAGTCGCCGTCGACGTCGAGCAGGACGGCCTCACCGTGGGCCGGCCGGTCCACCGGCCACACCGACATGCCTTCGGACGACAGGGTTTCGGGGGCCGCGGGGTGCCCCGGCGCGATGCCGCTGGAGGCGGCGAGCCGAGCGTCGCCGTCCTCATCGAACAGGTAGGTCACGGTGAACGGCAGGTCGTACGGATTGCGGCCGAGCTGTTCGGCGGCGAAGTCGAGCATCTGCCGTTCGGTGCGCACGACGCTGGGATCCGATCCCAGGTCGCGCAGCGTCGCCATGCGCCGCTCGGCGATGACGCGTTCGGTGTCCTCGCTGACCACGCACAGCATGCCCACGACGTGGCCGCTGTCGTCGCGTAGCGGGCTGTAGGAGAACGTGTGGTAGGTCTCCTCGGAGTAGCCGGACCGTTCGAGGAACAACAGCAGTGCCGCATCCCAGGTGGCATGGCCGGTCCCGAGCACCGATTCGATCCGCGGTCCGATGTCGGGCCAGATCTCCGCCCACACCTCACTGGCCGGGCGGCCGAGCGCCCACGGATACTTGCGGCCCAGCGTGTCGCGGCGGTAGGCGTCGTTACAGAAGAACGTCAGCTCCGGCCCCCAGGCCATCCACATCGGGAAGCGTGACGACAGCAGGATGTTCACGGCGGTGCGCAGACTCTGTGGCCAGGTCGCGGGCGGCCCGAGCGCGGTTGCCGCCCAGTCGACCTCCGCGAGGTGCCTGCCCACCTCGGGGTCCGCACCGAACAGCGCGCGCGCCGAAGAGGTCAACGAAGCGTCAGCTTCCTCAACACCCACCCGACATCCCTCTCACCGCCGCGGGTCGACGCTCGAAGCCGTCCCCGAAAACCGTGAGTGCAGGCTGCCCAAAGGCGGCGCATGTGAAACGCGGTCGTTCCGGGGCCGCATATCGGCCGCTACAATTATTAGATCGTTTAACTAATCCTTGCGACCGTGCGCGACACTGGTCGGAGGACTTCACAGGTGGAGGTATGAACCGGTGCGAGCGTGGCAGTACGAGGGCGGCGGTGCGCCGATCGCGCTCAACGAAGTGGCCGAACCACAGCCTGGACCCACGCAGGTCGTCATCGACGTCAAGGCTGCCGGACTCTGTCACTCCGACATCATGTACATGGAGACGGGCGACGCGGTGATGCCCTTCCTGCCGATGACCCAGGGCCACGAGAACGCCGGCGTCATCAGCGCGATCGGCGCCGAGGTCACCGGCTTTCGGATCGGGGACGTCGTGGGCGTCAACTCCGCCGGCGTACAGCTCCCGCTCGGGATGTTCACCCCGGGCGGGTTCGCCGACAAGTTGGCGGCGGACTATCGCGACCTGGCGCGGGTGCCTGCCGGACTCGACCTCTCGCTCGCCGCACTGGCGACCGACGCCGGCATGACGTCCTACCACGCGATAATCAAGGCCGGTGGCGCCAGGAGCGGTATGAAAGTCGGCGTGATCGGCTTCGGCGGCCTGGGGCAGATCGGCGCCCGCGCGGCGGTGCTGGCCGGGGCGCAGGTGCATGTCGCGGAGATGAAAGAGGACGTCTGGCCGATCGCGTTGGAGGCCGGCGTGGTCGACTGCGTCAGGGACGCCGACGAGTGGGCCGAGGATGTGGTCAATCCGATGGCCGGCGGCAGCTTCGACCTCATCGTCGACTATGCGGGTTTCGACACCACCCAGAAGGCGGTCAACGCGGTCAAGCGTGGCGGCACCGTGGTCCAGGTCGGACTGGGCAAACCCACGATGACGCTGATCACGCCGACGATTCTCGGCAAGACACTGATCGGATCGCTCGGCGGCACGGTGACCGACATCGAGGAGGTCTTCGACCTCATGCTGCGTGGGGAGATCACCCCGGTCTACACCGAGATCCCCTTCGACGAGATCGGCGCCGGGCTCGACCGGCTCAAGAACAACGAGGTCACCGGGCGCCTCGTCGCCCGCTTCGGCGACTGACCGGCGAGCCGCCGGCCGGTTTCGCGGTACCGTCACGCTCCAATTGATACGCGATCCCGGCCCGATCGCGCTCATCCCGGGTCACGGGCTCTCCTCACCCACCGCGCGCGAGCGCGTCGGGCGCGGCCCGCCGCTGCGCGTCGAGGATCAGCATCGCCACGTGCAGCGACGTCATGGACTCCGCGTCGTCGAGATCGACGCCCAGGGTCCGGCCGATCGCCGCCAGCCGCTTGTAGAGTGCGGGCCTGCTGATGTGCAACCGCTGCGCCAGCGCCGCCTTGTTGCCGGCCACCTGCAGGTACTGGCGCAGCACCTCGAGATTGGACAGCGCTCGGTTGTCGTCGTCGACGAGCAGCGCCCGCAGTTCGGTCTCGGCGAACTGCTGCACCCGCGGATCGTCGCGCAGCAAAGCGATCAGACCGCGCAGCCGCACATCGGATGCGCGGTACACCGGCTGGGTGCTTCCGTGCATCGCGATCGCGACCTCACCGACGTGAGCGGCCTCGCCGAGACCGTGGATCGCCTCGACGATCTCGGTGGCCGGGTCGCCCACCGCGCACACCGACCTGGCCTCGGATCGGGCACCACCGTCGAGCCTGCGCAGATCGGCATGGATGCGTTCGCCGAGCGCGCCGAGCGCCCGGTCGAAGCCACCCCGGGCGGGGTTGAGCGCCAGCAGCGCGCCGATCTCCCCGTCGCGGCGGATCGAGCACAGGGCGGTGTGACCGGAGGCGTTGACGGTGTGCGCGACGGTGTCCAGCAGTGCGACGTTACGTTGCTGCGCCACAACGGGATCCACCACGGTGGCGCCCCGGTCGACGCGGACGACCACCGGGAGGTACCGGGTGGCCTTGCGCAACCCGAGGGCGTGCGCGCGCGCCGCGGCCTCCCGTTCGTCGGTGATGCGGCCCTGCAGTACGTCGTCGATGAGCCCGCTCTGGGCCTGCTGGTGCAGACCGCTGCGGTTGCGCTCGATCATCCGGTGCAGTGCCAGTGCGGCGGCCGCGCGTTCGAGCACCATCGTCGCGCGGGCCCGGTCGGCCGGCGCCGCGGGCACGATCAGCCGGCCCCATTCCTCGCCGCGCGGACCCACCGAGGTGACCGCCCAGTCCCCGTCGGCCGGCGTCAGCCGGGATCGCCGCTCCCAGTCCTGCAACAGCGTGGCGGCCGCATCACCGCCCGGCGCGACGGCCAGCGCCTGGTGGGCCAGGTCCTCGAGCACGACCGGTTCGTCGAGGATGCGCGCCGCGGCGTCGACGATCCCGGCCGCCGACGCGCGTTTCATGCTCAGTTCGGTGAACGTCTCGTGCACCCGCCGGTCGAAGGCCACCTCGTCGTACTGCGCGGCGACGATGCGTCGGTGCACCGCCTCGGTCACGTCGACGAATTTGATCTGCCGGTGCAGCGCGACCAGCGCGAGGTCGAGGCGGGCGGCCTGTTCGGCGACCGGCGCGGGCACCTCGGCCATCGTCGTCCCGAGTTCCACGACCACACCGACGGCGCCGGCGTCGGCGAGCCCCCGCAGATAGCGGTGCGGATCGCTGCTCAGCCCGCCACCGGTGGTCAGCACCAGCTCACCGCCCTGCAGCAGCGCCGACAGATCCGCCACGTCACCGACGTGCACCCAGCGGATGGGATCGTTCCAGCGACATGCGCTGAGCACCTGCGGGGCGCCGCGCGCGACGACCGGCAGCCCGATCACGTCCGCCACGGTCATCGCCATTTACACAATGTAGCGCTACGCCGGAAATCGGTGACACAGTGCGGCGCGCGGAACGCTCGGTGACGCCGCAGACTCTGGGACATGTCGAACGCAGTGCAGCACTGGTGCAACAACGAGATCTTCGCGGGCGGCTCACAGGCCACCGCGCCCGTGACCAACCCCGCGACCGGTGAAGTGACCGGTCAGGTCGCCCTGGCCAGCGTCGAGGACGCCCGCACGGTCATCGAGGCCGCCGCCGCGGCCTTCCCGGCGTGGCGCGACACGTCGCTGGCCAAGCGGACCTCGATCCTGTTCAACTTCCGCGAACTGCTCAACGCCCGCAAGCAGGAGCTGGCCGCGATCATCACCGCCGAGCACGGCAAGGTGCTCTCCGACGCCCTCGGCGAGGTCAGCCGCGGCCAGGAGGTCGTCGAATTCGCCTGCGGTATCCCGCATCTGCTCAAGGGTGGGTTCACCGAGAACGCCTCGACCAACGTCGACGTCTACTCCATCCGCCAGCCGCTCGGCGTGGTCGGCATCATCAGCCCCTTCAACTTCCCCGCCATGGTGCCGATGTGGTTCTTCCCCATCGCGATCGCCACCGGCAACACCGTCGTGATCAAGCCCAGCGAGAAGGATCCGTCGGCCTCGCTGTGGCTGGCCAACCTGTGGAAGGAAGCCGGTCTGCCCGACGGCGTCTTCAACGTCCTGCAGGGTGACAAGACCGCGGTCGACGAACTGCTCACCCACCCCAAGGTCAAATCGGTGTCATTCGTCGGGTCCACCCCGATCGCCCAGTACGTCTACGCCACCGGTACCGCCGCCGGCAAGCGCGTCCAGGCCCTCGGCGGCGCCAAGAACCACGCGGTGATCCTGCCCGACGCCGACCTCGACCTGGCCGCCGACGCGATGATCAACGCCGGCTTCGGCTCGGCCGGAGAACGCTGCATGGCCATCAGCGCCTGTGTTGCCGTCGGCCCGATCGCCGACGATCTGGTCGCCAAGATCGCCGAACGCGCCGCCACCCTCAAGACCGGTGACGGCACCAAGGACTCCGACATGGGTCCGCTGGTCACCAAGGCCCACCGCGACAAGGTGGCCTCCTACATCGACGCCGGCGAGGCCGACGGCGCCAAGATCGTCGTCGACGGCCGGACCGTCACCGCCGACGGTGGCCAGGACGGGTTCTGGCTGGGCCCGACCCTGATCGACAACGTCACCCCCGAGATGAGCGTCTACACCGACGAGATCTTCGGCCCGGTCCTGTCGGTGGTGCGGGTGGAGACCTACGACGAGGCGCTGGACCTCATCAACTCCAACCCCTACGGCAACGGCACCGCGATCTTCACCAACGACGGCGGCGCCGCCCGGCGCTTCCAGAACGAGGTCGAGGTCGGCATGGTCGGCATCAACGTGCCCATCCCCGTGCCGATGGCGTACTACAGCTTCGGTGGCTGGAAGAACTCGCTGTTCGGCGACAGCCACGCGCACGGCACCGAAGGCGTGCACTTCTTCACCCGCGGCAAGGCCATCACGCAGCGCTGGCTCGATCCGAGCCACGGCGGCATCAACCTGGGCTTCCCGCAGAATCAGTAGTCACCAGCCGCCGAGAGTACGGTTGTTGCACGCATCGCCCGAGTAGCGACGTCAACAACCGTGCGCTCGGCGCAAGAGGAGAGACACCCCATGACCTTGACGAATGACACCGCGATCCTGCCGAACGGCCTGACGATCGACGACGCCCGGGCCGAGGCCGCCCGCGCCTACGAACTCGACCGCAAGCACGTCTTCCACTCGTGGTCGGCGCAGGCCGAGATCACGCCGATGACGATCACCGCCTCAGCGGGCAGCTACATCTGGGACGGTGAGGGACGGCGGCTGCTGGACTTCTCCTGCCAGCTGGTCAACACCAACATCGGCCACCAGCACCCGAAGGTCGTCGCCGCCATCCAGGCCCAGGCCGCCAAACTGTGCACCGTCGCGCCGCAGCACGCCAACGACGCCCGGTCCGAGGCCGCCCGCCTCATCGCCGAGCGGACCCCGGGTGAGCTGAACAAGGTGTTCTTCACCAACGGCGGCGCCGACGCCGTCGAGCACGCGGTGCGGATGGCCCGGCTGCACACCGGAAAATACAAGGTGCTGAGCCGGTACCGCTCCTACCACGGCGGCACCGAGACGGCGATCAACCTGACCGGTGACCCGCGCCGGTGGCCGAACGACCACGGTAACGCCGGCGTCGTGCACTTCTTCGGCCCGTTCCTGTACCGCTCGCAGTTCCACGCCACCACCGAGGCCGAGGAGTCGGCGCGCGCGCTGGCCCACCTCGAGGACATCGTGCGGATGGAGGGTCCGTCGACGATCGCCGCGATCCTGCTGGAGTCGATCCCCGGCACCGCGGGCATCATGGTGCCGCCGCCCGGCTACATGGCCGGCGTCCGCGACATCTGTGACCGCTACGGCATCGTGATGATCGCCGACGAGGTCATGGCCGGCTTCGGGCGCAGCGGGAAGTGGTTCTCCATCGAGCATTTCGATGTCGTCCCCGACCTGCTGACCTTCGCCAAGGGCGTCAACTCCGGTTACGTGCCGCTCGGCGGCGTCGCCATCAGCCCCGCGATCGCCGAGACCTTCGCCCATCGCCCGTACCCGGGCGGGCTGACCTACTCCGGTCATCCACTCGCGACGGCGGCGGCCGTGGCCACCATCAACGCGATGGAGGACGAGGACATGGTCGGCAACGCCGCCCGGATCGGGGCCGAGGTGCTCGGACCCGGTCTGGCCGAACTGGCCGCGCGCCATCCCAGCGTCGGCGAGGTCCGTGGCGCCGGCGTCTTCTGGGCGATCGAACTGGTCGCGAACCAGCAGACCCGGGAACCGCTGGCACCGTACGGCGCGAGCAGTGCGGCGATGAACGCCGTGGTCGGCGCGTGCAAGGAGAACGGGCTGCTGCCGTTCGCGAACTTCAACCGGATCCACGCCGTGCCGCCGTGCACGGTGACCGCCGACGAAGCCCGTGAAGGCCTCGCGATCCTCGACCAGGCACTCGCCGTCGCCGACTCGCACCTGTGAACCACGTCTGACATCCCCTCGTGGGAACACCTTGTCGCCCCCGCCTCCGTAGGGTTGGGGGCGACAAGGCGTTTCGGCACGTGCGCAACGGTGCGCCGTTTCGACATGGCGGCAACGTGGAACTAACCCCCGAAGGTCGGACCACGTGATCAATTCGTGAAGGGGATGCATGTCTGAGGCGAGAGAGTCGGATTTCGACGATCAGGTCGAGTCGGACACCGACGATCAGACCGGGTCGGGCACCGACGATCAGACGAACGAACCCAGCGAGATCACCTTCGACGAATACCTGCACCCGGCGCGTCCGCGCTCGCTGCGGTTCCGTCCTCGTGTCAAGGCGCCGTTCACCCGGCGCTCGTTGAGCCAGGACGGTCCGGCGAGCGCGGACAACCCGGCCTACGTCTCCTGGTTGTTGTCGCAGTCGATGCTGGCCGACGCCAACCAGATCAGCCAGCAGTTCTCCGGGCAGGGTTCGATGTGGCAGAACCCGTACGCCACGCCGAGCCCGCGCGGTGCGGTGGAGACGGCGTCGGTGTGGTTCACCGCCTACCCGCTGTCGCTGATCACCCGGCCCAACGAGTCGTTCCTCAAGGCGCTCGCGGACGACGACATGTGGAAGGCGTTCGCCGACATCGGGATCGAGGCCATCCACACCGGACCGGTCAAACGCGCGGGCGGGATCGCCGGATGGCAGACCACGCCCAGTGTCGACGGGCATTTCGACCGGATCAGCACCGAGATCGACCCGGCATTCGGTACCGAGGAGGAGTTCCGCAAGATGTGCGGGACGGCCAACTGGTACGGCGGCACCATCATCGACGACATCGTGCCCGGCCATACCGGCAAGGGCGCGGACTTCCGGCTCGCCGAGATGAAATACGCCGACTACCCGGGCATCTACCACATGGTGGAGATCGATCCGCGCGACTGGGAACACCTGCCCGAGGTGCCGCCGGGCGTCGACTCGGTCAACATCGACCCGGCCACCGAGGAGTGGCTGGACAAGGCCGGCTACATCATCGGCCGGCTGCAGCGGGTGATCTTCTACGCCGAGGGCATCAAGGAGACGAACTGGAGCGTCACCCGGCCGGTGCTCGGCGTCGACGGTGTGGAGCGCCGCTGGGTCTACCTGCACTACTTCAAGGACGGTCAGCCGTCGATCAACTGGCTCGATCCGTCGTTCGCCGGGATGCGACTGGTGATCGGTGACGCCCTGCATTCGCTGGCCGACCTGGGCACCGGCGGACTCCGCCTGGACGCCAACGGTTTTCTCGGCGCCGAGAAGACCGCCTCCGACGACAGCGCGGCGTGGTCGGAGGGCCATCCGCTGTCGGAGGCGGCCAACCACCTGATCGCGAGCATGGTGCGCAAGGTGGGCGGTTTCACGTTCCAGGAACTCAACCTCACCATCGACGACATCCGGGAGATCGGCGAGGCGGGGGCAGACCTGTCCTACGACTTCATCAACCGGCCCGCCTATCACCACGCGCTGGCGACCGCCGACACCGAATTCCTGCGGCTGACGCTGCGCACCACACTGGAACTCGGTGTGGAACCGGCGTCGCTGATCCACGCGCTGCAGAACCACGACGAGTTGACGTACGAACTCGTGCACTGGTCGACCGGTCACCGCGACGACGTTTACACCTACAAGGGTGAGGAGATCACCGGCGAGGCGCTGGGCGACACCATCCGCCGAGACCTCACCGAACACCTCACCGGTCAGAATGCGCCCTACAACCGGGTGTTCACCACGAACGGGATCGCCTGCACCACGGCGACCGTCATCGCGGCCACGCTCGGCATCACCGATCTGGACGAGATCACCGAGGACGCGCACCAGATCGACCACATCCGCCGGGTACATCTGCTGCTGGCGATGTTCAACGCACTCCAGCCGGGCGTCTTCGCGCTGTCGGGGTGGGATCTGTGCGGCATGCTCACCCTGCCCGCGGACCAGATCACCGAACTCCTGCGCGGTGGGGACACGCGGTGGATCCACCGGGCCGCACACGATCTGATGGGCGTCAATCCCGATGCCACACAGTCGTCGGCGGGTATGCCGCGCGGACGCAGCCTCTACGGTCCCCTCCCGGAACAACTCGGCGACGAGACGAGTTTCGTGCGCCAGCTGCAGGCCATCCTGCGGGTGCGGTCACACTACGGCATCGCGACCAGCCGCCAGATCGACATCCCGGAGGTGTCGCATCGCGGCATGCTCGTGATGGTGCACGAACTGGCCGAGGAAGGCCGCTACCAGTTGACGGTGCTGAACTTCGCCAACGAGGAGGTCGCGGGGACCGTGCGCTCCGAGGCCCTGCCGCCCGGCGCCTCGGTGTCGGACATGTTCACCGGCACCGTCCTCGCCACGGTCGACGACCTGCACAGCTTCGCCGTCGAGATGCCCCCGCACCACGGGATGTCCCTGCTGGTCGAGGTCACCCCCGACGAGGACGCCGCGGAGTAGCCGCCGCTTTTAAGCGGTGAGTGTAAACGGCCCGAAATCCCGGCCGCGCTGACAGACTGACGGCGGATTGTCCTGAGGCACAGACGGAGATGACACATGCCGGTCGTCGGCGACCATCTCGGCCTGCCGGTACCCGCCACGCCCGCGGCGCTGCGTGACGGCGGAGAAGCGTTCCTCACCAAGGCCTTTCAGGCCTTCGGCGCACTCGGTGAGGGCAACCGGGTGGTGCGGATCGCCCGCTGTGAGGAGATCACCGGCGGCAGCACCGGGCGCAAGCTGCTGCTCGACGTGGAGTACGCCCACGCCGAGGCGGGTCTGCGGACGGACCTGTTCGTCAAATTCTCCCGCGACTTCGACGACCCGGTCCGCGACCGTGGCAGAACCCAGATGGCGTCGGAGGTGGTGTTCGCCGCACTGGCGCGCACACCAGGGTTCCCGATCGCGGTGCCGCATCCGCGCTTCGCGGACTACCACGCGGACAGCGGCACGGGCGTCCTGATCACCGACCGGATCACGTTCGGGCACAACGGTATCGAACGCCAATACCACAAGTGCCTGGACGAGGAGATGCCCCGACCCGAGGAGCACTACCGTGTGCTGGTGACGGCCGTGGCGCGGCTCGCGGGGACCCAGCGGTCCGGCCGGCTACCGGTGGACCTGACCGCGGCGTTCCCGGTCGACCTGCGCGCCGCCACGGTGGGTGAACCGGTGGTGCTCACTCCCGACAGGTTGGACCGCCGGTTGTCTGTGCTGACGGAGTTCTGCCGAGCGCATCCGGGACTTCTCCCCGGCGATGTCCGGTCGCCGGCGTTCCTGGCTCGGCTGCGCGACGAGGCGCACCAGGTCGTCCGTCGGGAGGAGGCGATCTGGCGTGCGCTGCGCGACGCCGAGGACCACATCGCGCTGTGTCACTGGAACGCCAACGTCGACAACGCGTGGTTCTGGCGCGACGGCGACGGTGTCCTGCGGTGCGGTCTGATGGACTGGGGCTGCGTCAGCCGGATGAACGTCGCCATGGCGCTGTGGGGTGCGTTGTGCGGCGCGGAGACGACATTGTGGGACAACCACTTCGACGATCTGGTGCGGCTGTTCTGCGACGAGATGGCGGCGGCGGGCGGCCCGCGGCCCGACCCGGCGGTCCTTCGCGGCCACCTGCTGCTCTACATGGCCCTGATGGGCATCACCTGGCTGCTCGACGTCCCCGCCCGTATCCGTCACCGATTGCCGGACCTCGACGCCGCCACCACGAGATTCGATCCCCGCATCCGCGGACACGAGGGTCTTCGCGCTCCGCTGCAGATGCTGACCAACGTGCTCAACCTCTGGCGGACAGCGGATCTGAGCGATCTGCTGGCGGCGCTGAGCTAGCCCCCGTTCGCGGGTTCGACGACGTCGATGCGCATCACGTGCCGCAGCCTGCCCACGAAGACCGGTGGATAGGCGCCCACACCGGCATCGGTGAGCCACTTCTCCGCGGTCTCGGGGCGCTGCAGCCAGCGACGGGCGCTGGCCGCGTCGTCGACGTCCTGCAGGAACATCACCTCGTTGGGGTCGTCGAGCGCGCGGAAGATCCATACGTTCTGGATGCCGTTGCGGCGGAACAGGTCTCGGGTGCGGTGCACCTGGTCGAGCAGCAGGCCGATGTCCTGGACGACGGTGACGCCCGCGATGACGACGGCGGGCGCCTTGGCCGTCCAGCGGTCGACGTGGAAGCGGTCCACCAGTTCCCCGGCGAACACCGCGGGCAGGTCCTCGACCCCCACCGCGTCGAACCACTCGAGGAAGACGTGTGAGCGCAGCAGTTCGGCGACGGGCGCGGCCGTGTGCAGCGCCATCGTGACCATCACCCGGCCGGGTTCACTGACCGAGGTGTGGACGAAGACGTGATGGGCACCCAGGGCGGCGAGTTCCTCGCGGCGCCGTTCGAGCAGCGGCCAGACCCGCGCCGGGTCGGGGACCCGGTAGTCCGACGTCAGGATCAGTGAGCCGGCCATGTCGGCGGTCGCGGCGGATGCCCCCGACCCGGTCATCAGCCGGTCGCGTTCGGCTTCATCGGCGGACAGCGGCCGGCGGCGTCCGCGGTCAGCTCGTAGTGCCACAACTCGTTCGCGAAGACCTGGCACAGGCCGAACCGCGGACCGTTGCGCGACATCCAGGCGGCGGCCTCGGGCCCGCCGACGTCGACCGCCCTGCCCACCACATGCATCGAGGTCTGCGGTGACGCGACGAACTGCCGCGCGATCTCCACGCTGCCGTAGGTGCGCACCCCGTCGTCGAACAGGCGCTGCTGGAACCCGACGGAGCGCCAACCGGAGTTGATCTCTACCTCGACACCGTCGGCGGCGGCACTGCGGGTGGCCTCCTGGACGGCGGCGAGCAACGCCGGATCGAGCCGCCCGACCGTCGGGTTCTCGACGTCGAAGGCGGTCAGTGTGGCGCCTTCGGGCAGGTATCCGCCGAACGTGTCGGTGGCCGCCTCCCCGATGCCGAACGGCTGCGCGGAGGGCTCCGTCGCGGCCGCCGACGGCCCGACCAAAGTGTCGTCGGTGGTGGGTTGCGCGTGCGCCGGCGCGGCGCACAGCAGTCCCCCGCCGACCAGCACCGCCGCCAGCCGGCACACCGTCGTTCGCACGCTCACCCTGCCACCATGCCAGCCCGCGGCGGCCGTCGCATTCGAACTCCCACTACGATTCCTGCATGCCGCCGGGACCACAGCCGTACGGTGCCGCGCGCTCGCGGTCCACGGCGCTGGCCGTCGTCGCTTGTCTGATCGCCGTCGCCGCGCTGGCCCTGGCGGGATGGACGTGGTGGCAGGCCCGCACGGCACCCACCTACGACCCCGCCGACCAGACCGCCGCCAAGGACACCGCCTGCCGGGCGTACGCCCAGGTGCGCACCGGCGTCGCGACCAACACCCACCTGGAGTCACCGGGCGGCGACCAGGACGTCACCGGGGTGCTCGCGGTGGCGGCCAACGCCCGGGTGTCGCTGATGGGCGGCGGCCAGTACGTGCTGGCGTCGGTGGAACCGGCGACACCGCCGGAACTCGCGCAGGCGATGCGGCAGTTCGGGATGAAGCTGATGCAGTTCGGGGCCGCCGCCACGGCCGGCGCCCCGGACGACGACCCCGGACAGGAGTCCCTCAAGCGGGACCTCGACGGCCTCAACGCCACCCTCGACGGGCTGTGCGGCTGAGCCCGCTAGTCGCACGGCGCGGTCAGACGTACCGGTTGCGGCCGGCCAACGCGCCCATGACCATCTGCATCACGTAGACGACCAGCACCATGATCCACGGCACCGTCCAGCCGTCCGTCAGATCGTGCAGGAGCCCGAACGTGAACGGGCCGAGGCCGGCGAGCAGATACCCGAATCCCTGCGCCATCCCGGACAACTGGGCGGTGTCCTCCGTGGTGCGGGCGCGCAGGGCGATGACGGTGAGCGCGAGGGAGAAGACGCTCATCCCGAGTCCCACGAGGATGCTCCAGAGCAGCGGGGCCGCCGCGGGATCGACCAGCAGTCCGATGACCCCGGTCATGCCGATGACCCCGAGCCCGACGATCCATGGGCTCTGGCTCGACGACCGGGCCGCCATGGGCGAGACGAAGATGCTGATCGGGACGGCGATCAGCGACATCAAGCCGGCGAGCAGCCCAGCGGTGGACTTGCTCACGCCGTTGTCGATGTACACCTCCGGCAGCCAGCCCATCATCACGTAGGCGAGCAGCGATTGGCTTCCGAAGAACAACGTCACCGTCCACGCCAGGCGATTGCGCAGTAGCGACCGTCCCTTGGTCCGGATCGTCGACGGCTTGGCGCCGGGGATGCCACGCGAGGCCACGAGCCAGACGGCCAACGCCACCACCGCCACCAGGGCCCACGACGCCAGCGCCGACCGCCAGCCGTCGAACGCGCTCTCCAGGCCGGGTGTCACCGCGGAGCCCAGTGCGCCGCCACCCTGCAGGGCTGCGGTGTAGACACCGGTCATGAGGCCGACGCGAGCCGGGAACGAGCTCTTGATGACCACCGGGATCAGCACGTTCGTGAGGGCGATCCCCGCGGTCGCGACGAGGGTTCCGCCCAGCACCACGTAGGGCCCGTCGAGGACGCGGACGAGCAGTCCGGCGATGAGGATGGTCAACGCGACGCTGATCGCCCGGCTGAGGCCGATCCGTCGCGACAGCCAGGGGGCCGCCATTCCCGCTGCGGCGAAACACAATCCGGGCATGGTGGTCAGCACGCCGGCCCAGGTGGCGGTCGCGCCCATCGAATCGCGCATCTCGCCGAGCAGCGGTCCGACGCTGGTGATCGTGGGGCGCAGGTTGAGCGCGGTGAGGATGACGGCGACCGTCAGCAGCACGCCACCGGCGGCCCGGACACCGGGCGAGTGCTCCTCGAGGTCGCTCGCCGGGGGCGGTGTGGTGTTGACGCGCGCGTTGCCCTTCACCGCGGTATCGTAACCAAACATCCCATGATTGGACGAATGGAGGTTGCTGTGCCGCTCGCCACGACTCGCCGCGCAGGCCTGGTCGACCAGGTGATCGCCCAGTTACGCGAGTCGGTGTCATCCGGCGAATGGCCGGTCGGCACGCGGATACCGACGGAGCCCGCGCTGGTCGCCGCGCTCGGGGTGGGGCGCAACACGGTCCGGGAAGCGGTGCGCGCCCTCGCGCACGGCGGGATCCTCGAGGTCCGCCAGGGCGACGGCACCTACGTCCGGGCCACCAGTGAGGTGTCGGGAGCGTTGCGCCGACTGTGCGGCGCCGAACTCCGCGAGGTGCTGGAGGTGCGGCGCTGCCTCGAGGTGGAAGGCGCCCGGTTGGCGGCCGCCGCCAGGACCGAAGACGACCTGGCCGAGATCCGCGACCTGCTCGAGCGCCGCGACGCACTCGAAGATCACGACGAATTCGTGCTGGCGGATGCGAAGCTGCACTTCGCGGTGGTGCGGGCGTCACACAATACGGTGTTGACGGAGCTCTATCGCGGGCTCACCGAGGTGGTCACCGCCAGTGTCGCGACGACCAGTGAACAGCATCCCTCCCAACGGATTCCGCACGGCGAACTGGTCGACGCGATCGCCGCCGGCGACGTCGCGCGGGCCGCCCGGGAAGCCGGCGGCTTCCTCGACGAACTCATCGAGGAACTGCCGGACCGCGGCTGACGGTCACGCCGCAGCCTCGGCCGCCGCCGGTCCGTCGGGACTGTGCGCGAACACTATTCGGTTCGTCGTCCTCGTCGTTGTGGCGAGGGTCTGCAGTTCACCGACGGTCGCCACCAGGCGATCCACCGCTGCGCTGAACCCCCATCATGACTCGAACACCAGTTCGCGAACCAGCGACACCTCAGCTCGCAAACCCACGAGCGTGCGCAAACTGCTGCCGCAGGAGCGGTGTGTCGTGTGCAGACATGCACGCTCGCGGAGAAACGGGACCGTGCGATGACTTTCGGGGCGACACTTGGTCAGTACCAGAGACAGATCGCACGACCGACGGGAAGACCGCGATGACCACTGGAACACCCAATCGTCCCCTGCCAGGCACCGCCCCCGGGCTACCGCCCGAAGTCGACGAACAGACGTGGCGCTCAGCGCTCGACGACCTGCGGCGCCGCGAGAAGGCCGCCACCCGTGAACTCGACGCCATCGCCGCGCAGCGCAGGCGCCTACCCATGGTGCGGATGCCGGACTACACGCTCGTCGGGGCGGAGGGGCCGGTCCGGCTGGCCGACGTGTTCAAGGGCCGCGCCCAGCTCATCGCCTACAACCACATGTGGACCGACGGGCAGGAGTGGCAGTGCGGCGGATGCACCGGCTTCACCTCACAGTTCACCCGCCTCGATTTCCTCGACAACTACGACGCCCGGTTCGTCATCGTCACGAACGGACCCATCGAGGAGGCGCTGGCCTACAAGGAGAAGGTCGGCAACAAGATGGACTGGTATTCGTCGTCGGAGAGTTCGTTCGGCGCCGACGTCGATGCACCGCCCGGCGGCGGGTTCGGCGTGAACGTCTTTCTCCGAGACGGCGATACGGTGTTTCGCACGTGGCACACCAACGGCCGCGGCACCGAACAGCTCAGCCACAGCTTCGCGCTGATCGACCTCCTGCCGTGGGGCCGTCAGGAGGAGTGGCAGGACTCCCCGGAAGGGTGGCCGAAGCGGCCGACCTATTCGGGCTGGCTGGACTCACCGGACATCGCGCGCATGTACGGGAACGGCTGAGCCGGCGTCACCCGGCGCCCGAGAACTCGATGTGCAGGTTCGTCAGCCCGCGCAGTAGGAAGGTCGGTTCGTAGGCGTAGTTCCTGCGCCCCGCCGGCCCGTGCGCCGACTCGTCGATCGTGATGTCGCGCATCCGATCGAGCAGACGGCGTACGGTGACCTTCCCTTCGACCCGCGCCAACGGTGCGCCCGCACACGTGTGGATGCCGCGGCCGAAGGCCACGTGCTCACGGACGTTCTTGCGGTCCGGCCGGAATTCGTGGGGGTCGTCGAACTTGCGGGGATCCCGGTTCGCGGCGCCGAGGCACAGCATCACGACCGTGCCGGCCGGCAGCGGCACATCGCCCAGCGTGGTGGTCTTGCGGACCAACCGGAAGTCGACCTTCGTCGGTGCGTGCATCCGTAGCGACTCCTCGATGAATGCCGGGATCTGGCCGGGGTTCTCACGGAGGAGGTCCTGATACTCCGGCCGGTCGCCGAGTGTCTGCACGGCCGCGCTGAGCAGTTTGGTCACGGTCTCCTGGCCCGCGGCGAACAGGAACGTCGCCGGTTTGACCACCTCCATCAGGTCCGGGGTCGAGCCGTCGGGATAGGTGGCGGTCGCCATCCCGGACAACACGTCCTCGCGCGGTTCGCGGCGGCGTTCGGCGAGGTACCCCGCGAACTTGTCGTCCAGATACTGCAGCGGGTCCAGGCCTACCGGTTCACCGTCGAGCGCACCGACCCGGCTGCCGCCCGGGCGCTCCGCCCCCAGCGCGGCGAGGAATTCCGGGCGGTCACGTTCCGGAACGCCGAGCAGGTCGATGATCGCCGACGTGGCGAAGGGTTTGGCGTACTCCGACAGGAATTCACACCGGCCGTTGTCGATGAACTGATCGATCTGATGATCGACCAGTTGCCACATGAAATCCTCGTTCTCCTTGAGGCGACGTGGCGTGAGGAGCCTGCTGAGCAACGACCGGGCCCGCTCGTGGGCGGGAGGGTCCATCACCACCATGTGCTCGTGGATCGGGAAGAGATGGCGGTGCGCCTCGATCTGCTCGGTGATGTCGTCACCACGGGGTTCGAACGGCAGCGGCGGGAACGGCCCACCGATCGCGTTGACGGCCGAGAAGTGATCGTGATCGCGGAAGGCCGCCAACACTTCCTGGTATCCCGTCACCGCCACCACCCCGTGGTGGGGTTCCCGCACGACGGGGCCCTCCTCGCGCAGCGAATCCCAGTAGTCGTAGGGACTCTGGGCGACGTCCGGATCGGAGAAGAAGTCCACTGAGGCGAGACCGGACACGGGCGATCAATCCCTTCGGCGCTGGCGTTCGCTGATCGATCGATCAGGTTGGTAGAATGCGCCATGCTTACCACGGGCCTCGACGGGCGGTCAAGCAACCTGCGAGCGAAGGTGCGCTGACATGACGAACCCCGGAAAAGCCCGGGTGGACACCGGAGCCCGCCATCGCCTCATCGAGGCGACAGCCAAGATCATGCGTGACGAGGGCTACGCCGCGGCGACGTCACGCCGGGTGGCCGCCGAAGCGGGCGTCAAACAGGCGCTGGTCTACTACTACTTCCCCACCATGGACGACCTGTTCGTCGAGGTGCTGCGGACCGGGGCGGAGGTCTCGCTGGAACGGATCCGCGAGGCCCTCACGGCTGAGGATCCGCTGCACACACTGTGGACGATGAACAGCGACGAGCGACTGACGGGCCTCAACGCCGAGTTCATGGCTCTGGCCAACCACCGCAAGGCGATCCGGGCCGAACTCAAGGCATACGCCGAACGCGTCAGGGACATCGAGACGGCGGCGGTGGCCGTGGCGTTGCGCGCCCGCGGCGTCGACCTGGAGAAGTATCCGCCCGCCGCGGTCTCGATGCTCATCGCCCAGACCGCGCGCAGCCTGTGCAACGAGAGCGCGGTCGGGGTGACACTGGGCCACGACGAACTACGCCGGTTCGTCGAACGCCAGTTGAACACGTTGACGGCCGCACCCCGGGAGGGTTGACAACGTCGCGACCCAATGCCACGCTCCTGATCGATCGATCAGTATTGATCGATCGACAAGCCGAGGAGAGGTGGCGGTATGGGCGGTCGGGTCGACGGCAAGGTCGCGTTCATCACGGGTGCCGCGCGGGGTCAGGGCCGCAGTCACGCCGTGCGGCTCGCGGAAGAGGGTGCGGACATCATCGCCGTCGATGTGTGCGCACCGATCAGCAGTAACAGCGAGATCCCGCCGGCCACACCCGACGAGCTCGCCCAGACGGCCGACCTGGTCAAGGGCCTCAACCGCCGCATCGTGACTGCCGAAGTCGACGTGCGGGACTTCGAGGCGCTCGACTCCGTGGTCCGCAGCGGCGTCGAGCAGTTGGGCCGGCTCGACATCGTCGTAGCGAACGCCGGAATCGGCAACGGCGGCCAGACGCTCGACAAGACGAGCGAGGACGACTGGACCGACATGATCGACGTCAACCTGTCGGGCGTCTGGAAGACCGTCAAAGCCGCTGTCCCGCACCTACTCTCGGGTGGCCGCGGTGGATCGATCATCCTCACGAGCTCGGTCGGCGGGCTCAAACCGTACCCGCACACCGGTCACTACATCGCCGCCAAACACGGGGTGATCGGCTTGATGCGGACCTTCGCCGTCGAACTCGGCCAGCACTCCATCAGGGTGAACGCGGTGTGCCCGACCAATGTGAACACCCCGCTGTTCATGAACGAGGGTACGAAGAAGCTGTTCCGGCCGGATCTGGAGAACCCCGGTGTCGACGATCTCGCGGTGGCGGCGCAATTCATGCATGTGCTGCCCGTCGGATGGGTCGAACCGATCGACGTCAGCAATGCCGTCCTCTTCCTCGCGTCGGACGAATCCCGTTACGTCACCGGCCTGCCCGTTACGGTGGACGCGGGCAGCATGCTCAAGTAGCGCCGCGATCAGTCGGCTTGCGCCCGGGTCACCATCACCGGCACGGGGCTGTGGTGCAGCATGTTCATGCTCGTCGACCCGAGCACCAGACCGGTCAGGGCGCCCCGGCCCCGGCTGCCCACCACCACGAGTTGCGCATCGGCGGCGTGACGCAGCAGCGCACGCCCCGGCGACATCGTCTCCACGACACATTCCGCGTCGACCTCGGGATAGCGCGCGCGCCATTCGTCGACCAGACTCGTCAGCGCCGACCATTCGGCGGCTTCCAGGGCGTCCCAGTCGATCAGGAACGGGATGGTGACGTCGCCGATCGGTGCCCGCGTCGTCCACGACCGGACGGCGATCAGCTTGACCTTCATGGCGTTCGCGAACTCGAACGCCGTCGCCAGGACACCCGCCCCGGCGCTGGAGGCGTCGACTCCGACGACGATCGACTGGTCCGACAGCGTGACCTGGTCACCGCGGAACGCGACGACGGGACACACCGCGTGGGTGGCGACCCGCAGTGTCGTCGATCCCAGCAGCACCGCGGCGGCCCCGGTGACGTCCTTACCGCCGAGCACGACCAACCGGGCGGAGCCGCTCGCGTCGATCAGCGCCTCGTCCACGGGCGTCTCGGTGGCCTCGGTGGTCACTGTCAGGTCCGGCCGGTCCTGCTGGACGGCGTCGGTCGCGGCCCGCAGGAAGATCAGGGCGGAGTCGCGCTGATAGGACATGATCGCCGCCTGGATGGCCGCGGCGGTCTCGGTCAGATTGCGTCCCATGCTGGGCATGGCGTGCACGATGTGCAACGGCGCATCGCAGGCGTCGGCCACCGCGGCTGCCCAGCGCGCGGCCTGCAGGGCACTGTCGCTGCCGTCGATGCCGACGACGACGGCAGGGGTGTGCTCAGGCATGAAAGATCCTTTCGACGTCGCCCGCCGGGGGCGATTCCTACGATGCTGCCTCACCGCGCAGTCCGGCGGTAGCGGTCCTCCGGCACTCGGCGAAGGACCAAAGTCCCTCCCCTCACGGCTGCCGCGGCACGGGGACGTCGGCCTCCCATCGCGCCCGGCGCTGTGCGTCGGTCTGGTCCCACCACGGCGGTGTCCCGCGCTCACCCAGTGCGACCTTCGCCGCGTGCACGCCCGCCCGCGCCGCGGGCTCCTCGTCGGTGCCCTTCGTGCGTCGCACTTCTCTGCGCCACGACATCAGGATGCGGGTCAGCTCCGCCCGGCGCTCCGCGGGGATCGACGGGTCGGTGGCGCGCCACCTGCGGCCGTCGATCACGACGTGACGGCCGTCCTCGGTGATCTCCGGTTCCGCCATCGCCGCGAGTCTAGATACGACGACGGTGCCCCGAGGTGATGATCGCCCGCGCGGTGTGCCACAGTCGGTGCCACAACGACATCACATGGGGAGGGCTCACGGTATGGGCACCTATGCGGTTACCGGTTCGGCGTCGGGAATGGGACGCGAGACCGCCGAGCGATTGCGCGCGGACGGGCACCGGGTCATCGGCGTGGACATCAAAGACGCCGACGTGGTCGCCGACCTGTCCACTCCGGACGGGCGGGCGCGGGCCGTCGCGCAGGTGATCAGCGCGGCCGACGGCCACCTCGACGGTGCCGTACTGGCCGCGGGTATCGGACCCGGCAGTGGCGCGGGCCGGGCGCGGCTCATCGCCGAGGTGAACTACCGCGGTGTGGTCGAACTCCTCGAGGGGTGGCGACCGGCGCTCGCCGCCGTCGGCAACGCGAAAGTGGTTGTGATCTCCAGCAATTCCACCACCACCACCCCGATGGTGCCCGAGCGCGCGGTGAAGGCACTGCTGGCCGGTGACGTGGACAAGGCGGTCCGCGCGGTGCGGCTGTTCGGGCCGGTGGGACCGGCACTCATCTACGCGGCCTCCAAGATCGCCGTCAGCCGCTGGGTCCGGCGCCATGCGATCCGGCCGGAGTGGGCGCGCGCCGGCATCCGGTTGAACGCGCTGGCGCCCGGCGCGATCATGACGCCGCTGCTCGAAGAGCAGTTGGCCTCACCGCAGCAGGCGAAGGCGGTGCAACGGTTCCCCGTTCCGGTCGGCGGTTTCGGCGACGCGGGCCAGCTCGCCGACTGGATCCGGTTCATGCTGTCCGACGCGGCCGAATTCCTCTGCGGCAGCATCATCTTCGTCGACGGCGGCACCGACGCGCATTTCCGCACCGACGACTGGCCGAAGGCCGTCCCCGCGCGCCGGCTCGTGTCGTACCTGAGGCGATTCCGCAACTGACCGCCGGCACGGCGCAGCGACGCCGGCGGGCGGAATCCCATTCATCGAGAGAACGGTGTGCCGCGGCGGCCAACGGCTCTAGCGTGGTCCCCGTGAGCCGTCGGCAACAGGTCGTCGCGGCCGCCCTGCACCTGGCGGCAGACGGTTACGACGCAGTGCACATCCGGACCGTCGCCGAACTGGCGGGCGTGGCGCCGAGCACCGTGTACCAGTACTTCTCCTCGAAGGACGACCTGCTCGTGGCCTCGCTGCACCATTGGCTCTCGTTGCGCCGGGCGGACGGCCGGGTCGAGTTGTACGGCATCCGGGAGCCGTATCGGCGGCTGCTGCACCTCGCCGATCACCTGACGAAGCGGTTGTGGGCGCAACCTCTGCTCGCCGACGCCGTCACCCGTGCCTATCTGTGCGCGGACAGTGTCGCGGCGACGAACGCGGACCTGGTACGCGCCGGCTTGAGCGAGATGCTGGCTTCGGCGATGGGTCGGGACCGCCCCACCGCCCGCCAGCGGCAGATCGGCGACCTGGTCGCCGACATCTGGGCGTCGTCCATGTTGGCGGTGGTCCAAAACCGTTCCACACCAGACGATTCCCGGATGCGCCTGCAGAAGACCATCGCCGTGATCGCCCGGCACGACACCGAAGACGGCCTGACCCCTGCCATTGCGGCAGTCTGAGCGCCGCAGACACCACCGAGATGAGGAGTTGTCCATGACCGCGACGTCCGACCAGTTGCCGCTGCAGGAACTGTCCACGCCGTCGGGAACGCTGCGCTACTACGACACCGGCGACACCGGCGACGGACCGGCGGTGCTGTTCCTGCACGGGTCCGGGCCGGGCGTGACGGGATGGCGGAACTTCCGCGGCATCCTGCCCACGTTCAGCGCGCACTTCCGTTGTCTCGTCCTCGAATTCCCCGGGTTCGGCGTGAGCGACGACACCGGCGGGCATCCGATGGTCACCGCCCAGTCGGTGGTGGCTCCGTTCCTCGACGGCCTCGGCGTGGACCGCGTCGACATCGTCGGCAACTCCATGGGCGGCGGCGTCGGCGTCAACTTCGCCATCCACCACCCCGACCGCCTGCGCCGGTTGGTCACCATCGGCGGGATCGGCACCAACGTCTTCAGCCCGGGGCCCAGCGAGGGCATCCGGCTGCTGCAGGAGTTCACCGAGGACCCGACCCGGCAACGGTTGGTCGACTGGCTGCGGTCGATGGTCTACGACCAGTCGCTGGTGACCGAACAACTGATCGCCGAGCGGTGGGAACTGGCCACCGATCCGGAGACGCTGGCCGCTGCCCGCCGCATGTACGGGAAGGCGGCGTTCGCCCAGATGATGGCGTTCATGCGCAATTCCGACGCCCCGCTGCCGTGGGCGCAGATGCACAAGGTCGCCGCACCGACGCTGCTCACCTGGGGGCGCGACGACCGGGTCAGCCCGCTGGACATGGCGCTGATCCCCATGCGCACGATCCCGAACGCCGAGCTACACGTGTTCCCGAACTGCGGACACTGGGCGATGATCGAGGCCAAGGCCGCGTTCGAGGCGACGGTGCTGTCGTTCCTGTTGCGGGAGTGAGCTTTTCCCCGCGGGACGCTACGGAACCTTCAGCAGTTCGAAGCCCTTGTACCCGGCCTCGGCGACTTCGGCGCAGATGTCGAGGTAGACCCCGAAGCCGCCGATGAAGAGCATGAACACCCGCGGTTTACCCGGTACGTTGGCGCCCATGTACCAGGAGTTGGCCTGCGTGAACAGCGTCGCCTCGGCCCGCCGCGACAGTTCGGCGCCCCAGTCGTCGACCGCCGAGGGGGTGGCTTCGATTGCTGCGTAACCGTGGCCGTCCAGGTAGCTGATGCAGTCCGCTATCCAGTTCACATGGGCCTCCGCGTGCAGCACCATGTTGGCCAGAACCGCCGGTGCGCCGGGCCCCGACACGATGAACAGGTTGGGGAAGCCGTCGACGCCCAGCCCGAGGTAGGTCCTCGGCCCGTCACGCCAGTCCTCGGCGAGTTCCTCGCCACCGCGTCCGACGATGTCCATCTTGGCCAGCGCCCCGGTCATCGCGTCGAATCCGGTCGCCAGCACGATGGCGTCGACGTCGTAGTGCGCCTCGGTCGTGTTGATCCCGCTCGGGTCGACGGATTCGATCGGTGACTTGCGGACGCTGATGAGCTCGACGTTGGGCCGGTTGAACGTCTGAAAGTAATTGGTGTCGGTGCAGATCCGCTTGGTGCCGATGGGATGGTCGGTGGGGATGAGCAGATCGGCGACCTCGGGATCGTCGATGACGGCCCGGACCTTCTCCTCGTAGAACCTGCGGGCCTCTTCGTTGGCCTGCGGATCGATCATCTGGTCGCGGAAGGTCTTCGAGAACAGCACACCGCCGAGTTCCCAGCGCCGCTCGAACGCCGCCCGGCGCTCCTCGGCGGACACCTCCATCGTCAGCTTCGGGTGCGCGATGTGCGGTGAGCCGCCGCCGCTGCGCCACGACAGCTGCCGCCGCTCGTCGTAGTTGGCCTTGACGGTGGCGATGTCCTCCGGCGTCAGCGGCCGGTTGCCCGCCGGCACACTGTAGTTCGGGGTGCGCTGGAAGACGTAGAGCTGCGCGGCCTGATCGGCGATGATCGGAATCGACTGGATGCCCGACGATCCGGTGCCGATGACGGCGACCCGCTTGCCGGTGAAGTCGACGTCATCGTGCGGCCAGTTCGCGGTGTGGTAGATGTCGCCGGCGAAGGTGTCGAGGCCGGGGAACCGCGGGGTGAGCGCCGCGGACAGCGGTCCGGTCGCCATGATGCAGAACCGTGCGGTGAGCACCGTGCCGGTGTCCGTGGTCACCGTCCACCGCAGGGTGTCCTCGTCGAGTACCGCGGAGGTGACCCGGGTGTTGAACGCGATGCCCGGCCTCAGGTCGAGTTTGTCGGCGACCCAGTTGATGTAGCGCAGGATTTCCGCCTGGGTGGCGTACTTCTCGCTCCAGTTCCACTCCTGCTGCAGTTCGTCGGAGAACGAGTAGCAGTAGTCGACGCTCTCGACGTCGCACCGGGCGCCGGGATACCGGTTGAAGTACCAGGTGCCGCCGACCTCCGGCGCGGCCTCGAACACCTGGACGGTGAGACCCTGCGAACGCAGCTTGTGCAGCGCGTAGAGCCCGGCGAAGCCGGCGCCGACGACGACCGCGTCGACGGAGGTGGGCAGCGTATCGACCGAGGTATCCACGCCGATCAAGCTAGGCGCGGCCCACGCGGTGACGGTGTGGTCCGTCCCGGTCAACGGACGCCGCGTTCCTGATGTGCGCGGTGCGCCCCCATGATCGCCGACGTGGATTCTGTTCAGCTCACCGTGACCGACGTGATCGAGGAGAGCCACGACACCCGATCGCTGGTCTTCGCCGTCGCCGACGGTGCGCGCTTCGATTACCGGCCCGGTCAGTTCCTCACACTGCGGGTGCCCGGTGCGGAGGGGGGCGCGGTGGCCCGGTGCTATTCGCTGGCCAGCTCTCCGCACATCGACGCCGCGCCGAAGGTCACGATCAAGCGGGTGGACGGCGGATACGGCTCGAATTGGCTGTGCGACAACGTCACCGCCGGTCAGGTGATCGAGGCGCTGCCGCCTTCCGGACTGTTCACCCCGGCCGACCTCGACCGCGATCTCGCGCTGTGGGCGGGTGGCAGCGGCATCACGCCGGTGATGTCGATCCTGAAATCCGCACTCGCGGTGGGCAGTGGGCAGATCGCGCTCGTCTACGCCAACCGCGACGAACGGTCGGTGATCTTCGCGGCCGAACTTCGCGAGCTCGCGGCCCGCCACGCCGACCGCCTGTCGGTCGTGCACTGGCTGGAATCGGTGCAGGGTCTGCCCCGCCAGGACCAGCTCGCCACCCTGGCCCGCCGGTTCGCCGGCGGAGAGGCGTACCTCTGCGGACCGGCACCGTTCATGACCGCGGTGCAGACCGCACTGGCCGACGCGGGCGTGCCCCGCGACGCCGTGCACACCGAGGTTTTCCGCTCGCTGACGGGTGACCCGTTCGCGGAGGTCGCGCCGGTCCCCGCCGACACCGACGCCACCGACGACACCGACGCCGCCGCGCTCGAGGTGGAACTCGACGGCAGGCGGCACAGCCTGCGGTGGCCCCGCCGGTTCACGCTCGTCGACGTGATGGTCGCCGCGGGCCTCGACGTCCCGTACTCCTGCCGGGAGGGCCAGTGCGGCTCCTGCGCCGCCAGCCTGTTGCGCGGCCGGGTCGACATGCCCGACACCGAGATCCTCGAACCCGAGGACATCGAGGCCGGCACGATCCTCGGCTGTCAGGCACTGCCGGCATCCGACGACATCCACGTCGAGTTCTGACGGCGTTTCCATTCACCGGGATTCGCCCACGGTCGGCGCCCGATAGCGGTAGACCATCGAAGACAGCCCCACGAGAGAAGGACGCCTCATGACCGAGCGGGTAATCGACCGGGTGATGGAACTGGCAGACCAGTTCCGCGTACAGGCCGTCGAGGCCGAGAGGCTCGGCCAGCTCTCGGACGCCACTGTCAAGAACATGAAGGCGGTCGGCAACATCCGGCTGCTGCAACCGGCGGAGTACGGCGGATACGAGGTCCACCCCCGCGAGTTCGCCGAGACCGTGATGGCCACCGCGGCGCTCGATCCCGCGGCGGGCTGGGTCAACGGCGTCGTCGGCGTACACCCCTACCAGCTGGCGTACGCCGATCCGAAGGTCGCGCAGGAGGTCTGGGCCACCGACGTCGACACCTGGATCGCATCGCCCTACGCCCCACAGGGGGTGGCCACCCCGGTGGACGGCGGATACATGTTCAACGGACGCTGGCAGTTCAGCTCCGGCACCGACGCCTGCGACTGGATCATCCTCGGCGCGCTGGTCGGTGACGCCGACGGCACACCGGTGATGCCGCCGCAGATCCTGCACATGATCCTGCCCCGCAGCGACTACCAGATCGTCGACGACTCGTGGGACGTCGTCGGGCTTCGGGGCACCGGGTCCAAGGACGTCATCGTCCGCGATGCGTTCGTTCCGGCGTACCGGACCATGGACGGCCTCAAGGTGATGGACGGCACCGCGCAGACCGAGGCGGGGATGACCAAGACGCTCTACAAGATGCCCTGGTCGACGATGTTCCCGCTCGGGATCAGCGCGGCCACGATCGGCATCTGCGAGGGCGCGCTCGCCGCGCACCTGGGCTATCAGCGCGAACGGGTCAACGCCAGCGGCGTCGCCGTCAAGGACGATCCGTACGTGATGTACGCGGTCGGCGAGGCCGCGGCGGACATCGAGGCGTCCCGCCAGGCGCTGCTCGCCAACGTCGACCGGATCTACGACATGGTCGATTCCGGCACGGAGGTGACGTTCGCCGAACGCGCCGCCGTGCGCCGCAGCCAGATCAAGGCAGTGTGGCGGGCCGTCATGGCCGTCGACCAGATCTTCTCGCGTTCTGGCGGCAACGCGCTGCGCATGGACAAACCGCTGCAACGGTATTGGCGGGACGCCCACGCCGGTGTCGCGCACGCGATCCACACACCCGGCACCATCTACCACGCGTCCGCGCTGAGCTCTCTGGGGGTCGACCCCCAGGGTGCGCTGCGGGCCATGATCTGACTCGGAGGACCACATGACTGCGTTGAAGAGCCTCGGCTACGTCACCGTGCAGACCGCCGACATCGACCGGTGGCGCCACTTCGCGTTCCAGGTACTGGGTTTCGCCGAGGGCAGCGGCCCCGACGAGTCGTGTCTGTACCTGCGGATGGACGAGCGTGCGGCCCGGATCATCGTCAGGCCCGGTGACGTCGACCGGATCGTCACGGTGGGCTGGGAGGTCCGCGACCACGCGGCGCTCGAACAGGTCAAGCGGGATCTGGACGCCGCGGGGGTGCCGTTCAAACAGCTGTCGCTCGAGGAGGCCGACGCGCGCCGCGTCGAGGAGGTCATCGCGTTCGAGGATCCCGCGGGCACCGCACTCGAGGTGTTCCACGGGGCGGTGCTCGACCACAGCCCGGTGGTGACTCCGTTCGGCGCCCGATTCGTCACGGGCGCACAGGGTCTGGGCCACGTGGTGCTGCCCGCACTGGACCCGAACGGCCTGTTCGAGTTCTACACCGACGTCCTTGGGTTCAAATCACGCGGCGCGTTCCGGGTGCCGGTGCCGCCGGAGTTCGGCCCGGTGCGGGTGCGTTTCCTCGGCATCAACGAACGCCACCACAGCTTGGCGATCTGCCCGGCGTCGACGCTGCGCGATCCCGGCCTGGTGCACATGATGGTCGAGGTGGACAGCCTCGATGCGGTCGGCCAGGCCTTGGACCGCGTCAACGCCGACGGATACCAGCTGTCGTCGACACTCGGCAGGCACACCAACGACAAGATGGTGTCGTTCTACGTCCGGGCACCGGGCGACTGGGACATCGAGTTCGGCACCGAGGGGATGCGGGTCGACGAAAGCTATTACACCGCTGAGGAAATCACCGCCGACAGCTACTGGGGCCACCAGTGGGTGGGTGACCTCCCCGCCGCGATGCGGCCATGACGGTCGACGACGTCCGTCCGGTGCCGGCCGCGTCGATCACGCGGTGGGACCACGAGGCCGATGTGGTGATCGCCGGCTACGGCGTCGCCGGAGCGGCTGCGGCGGTGGAGGCGTCCCATGCGGGTGCCGACGTGCTGGTGCTGGAGCGCACCGGATCCTGGGGCGGGGCGGCCTCGATGGCCGGTGGTTTCATCTACCTCGGCGGCGGTACCGCGTTGCAGAAGGCCTGCGGTTTCGACGATTCCGTCGAGAACATGGCGGCCTTCCTCGATGTGGCCATGGGCCCCGGTGCCGACACCGCCCGCATCGCCGACTACTGCGAGGGCAGCGTCGCCCACTTCGACTGGCTCGTCGAATGTGGTGTGCCGTTCAAGGCGGAGTTCTTCGGCGAACCCGGCTGGGAGCCGATGGGCGACCAGGGCCTGATGTACAGCGGCGGGGAGAACTCCTATCCGTTCAACACGATCGCCACCCCTGCTCCCCGCGGACACGTACCGCAGATGTCGGACAAGAAGCAGGGCGAGGCCAGCGCCGGCTACATGCTGATGGAACCGCTCGTCGAGACCGCCACCGCGGCGGGCGCCCGCGCGCTCTACGACGTGCGCGTGCAACGCCTGATCGTCGACGGCGATCGGGTCGTCGGGATCCAGGCCCGCCAGTACGGCGCGGACATGACGATCCGCGCGCGCCGCGGTGTCGTCCTGGCCACCGGCAGCTTCGCGTACAACGACGCGATGGTGGCGCAGTACGCGCCGCGGATCGCCGGCCGGCCCGCCGCGTCCATCGAGCAGCACGACGGCCAGGCGATCCGGATGGCCCAGGCGCTCGGCGCCGACCTCGCCCACATGGACGCCACCGAGGTCGCGATCTTCATCGACCCCCAGCAGTTGGTGCGCGGAGTCCTGGTCAACGAGCGCGGCCAGCGATTCGTCGCCGAGGACACCTACCCCGGCCGGGTGGGACAGCTGACGCTCTACCACCAGAACAACACCGCGTACCTCATCATCGACGGCGACGCCCAGGACGAGGCGATGGCCTCCCTGTCACCGATGCTGATGATGCGGCCGCCGACCTGGGTGTGCGAGACCGTCGCCGAACTGGAGGCCGAGATCGGGCTGCCACCGAGATCGCTGCAGAACACCATCGCGGCCTACAACGACGGGGCGGCGCGTGGTGAGGATCCGCTCCTGCACAAGAAGCCGCAGTGGCTGCGTCCGGTCGGCTCCCCGGTCGGGGCGATCGATCTGCGCGAGAGCACCGGCGGGTTCACCCTCGGCGGCCTGCAGACGTCACTGGACGGCGAGGTCCTCCACGTGAGCGGAGAGCCGATCCCCGGTCTGTTCGCGGCGGGCCGCTCGACCGCCGGACTCGCCGCCTGGGGGTACGCCAGCGGCGTATCGCTCGGCGACGGCAGTTTCTACGGCCGCCGGGCCGGCCGGAGCGCCGCCAAGGCCTGACCAGCCACGACATGGCCGTGACCCCGCGAGGGTCACGGCCATGTCGGCGTAGCCGAATGTGTGCTGAATCAAAGTCGGCCAACTATGTGACACCGCCCACTGCGATGTGATACAAACAGGCATATTCCTAATAGGAATATGCCTGATCTGCACTTCAGCCCCAGGAGGCGTCATGACCACGGCCCCGAACAGCCCGGAATCCACCACCCCGAGCGCGGTCATCGACCGGGTGTCGCTCGTGCTGGACGCCTTCGACGGCCCCGGCCGGCTGACGCTGGCCCAGATCGTGCGGCGCACCGGCCTGCCCCGGTCGTCCGCGCACCGGATGCTCGAACGCCTGGTCCAGCTGCGCTGGCTGCGCCGCAACGGCCGCGACTACGAATTGGGTATGCGGCTGGTCGAACTCGGCTCGCTGGCCGTCCACCAGGACCGGTTGCATCGCGCGGCGACACCGCTGCTGCACGATCTGCACCGCGCCACCGGGCTCGTCGTGCAACTCGCCGTACTCGACGGCGCCGACGTGGTCTACCTCGAGAAGATCGGTGACCGGATGGTCGCCGCCGTGCCGAGCCGGGTCGGCGGCCGCCAGCCCGCGCACTGCACCGCGATCGGCAAGGCGCTGCTCGCCTACAACGCCGACGCCTGTGACGACGTCGACCTGACCAACCGGCGCACCAAGTACTCCATCGGCAGCGCCGCGCAGCTGGCGGCCGAACTCGCCAAGACACGGGCCCACGGTGTCGCGTTCGACCGGGAGGAAGCACTGCCCGGATTCGGCTGCGTCGCGGCGCCGATCGGCGGGCCGGGTGAGGCCGTCGCAGCGCTGTCCGTATGCGGTCCGATGAGCCGGATGGCCTTCGACCAGCGTCTGGCGGCGCCGGTGCGGATGACCGCAATGGGCGTGTGGCGCAACGTCGAAGGCGGACCGCAACGGGTGGCGCCGACACTACAGCAGGTGCGTCCGCTGCGCGGCGGCCCGGTCCTGCAGCCCGCATGAGCCGCGAACTCGATCCCCAGATCGCGCAGCTCATCGAGGCGCTGGACCGCGGCTTTCCCGCGGTGCACACGATGACCGGGGCACAGGCGCGCGCGACGATCCGCTCGCGGTTCGTCGCTCCCACCGCACCGGAGCCGGTCGCCGCGCTCGAGGACCGCAGCGTCGGTGAGGTCCCGGTCCGGATCTACCACCCGGCCGGCCATTCCAGACCGTTGCCGGTCCTGGTCTACGCCCACGGCGGCGGGTTCGTGTTCTGCGATCTGGACAGCCACGACGGACTCTGCCGGGACATCGCGAATCGCCTTGGTGCGATCGTCGTTTCGGTCGGGTACCGGTTGGCGCCCGAACATGCCTGGCCCACCGCGGCCGAGGACGTGTACGCGGTCACCCGGTGGGTGTCCGACAACTGCGCCGCGCTCGGTGCCGACGCCGGCCGGATCGCGGTCGGCGGCGACAGCGCCGGGGGCAACCTCGCCGCGGTCACGGCGCTGATGGCGCGCGACCGCGGTGGCCCAGCGCTGGTGGCGCAGCTACTCGTCTACCCGATGATCACCCCCGACTTCGCCACCGAGTCGTATCGGCGGTACGGGACCGGGTACTACAACCCGGCGGAGGCGCTGCGGTGGTACTGGGATCAATACGCCCCCAACGCATCCGACCGCACGCATCCCTACCTGTCGCCGCTGCACGCCGAGCTGGCCGGCCTGCCGCCCGCTGTCGTCGTGATCGCAGGCCACGACCCGCTTCGCGACGAAGGCCTCCGATACGGTGAGGCACTGGCCGCCGCCGGGGTGCCCACGCTGGTCCGCCGGTTCGACGGCGGCATCCACGGCTTCATGACCATGCCGAGCCTCGACCTCGCGCAGGCCGCCCGCGCGCAGCTGTGCCGCGACGCCGCCGCTCTCCTGGCGGGAGCACCAGCGCGTGGCTGAGGTCTTCGTGATCGATCGCGTGGTCACGCGGCCGGGATGCACCCGCGAATTCGTCGACGCCTATCTCACGGGGTACGCACCCGGAGCGCGGGAGCGCGGTATGACGCTGCAGCACGTACTCGTCAGCCCGCCGATCTGGTTCGAGGACCAGCCCAACACCGTCATCGTGACGTGGTCGCTGCCCAGCGCCAGGGCGTGGTGGGAGATGACGTGGCAGGGCCGCCCGGATCCGGCGGTCGGCGAATGGTGGTCGGGTATGGACGATCTCGTCGTCGAACGCAGCCGCAGCGTGGCCGCCGACGCCGCCGACGTGGACGGTCTGTGCGATGTATAGCGTCATCCGGTTGGTCGACGCGGCCGAGTCGGACCGCGACGATGTCCTCGACCAGTTGCGCCGGGAGGACTTCGGCGCCGAGCGGACACTGGTCGAGCCGACGCTGCCCGGCGTCCGCAACGGCGGTGACATCCTCGTGCACCTGCGCTTCGCGGACCGGCAGGCGCGGGCGGACGCCGTCGTGAAACTCGACGACCTATTGACCCGGCCGGCGGTCCGGCACTGCAACGGCGCCACCTACAGCGGTACGACGAACCCCGGCGCGGACGGGGAGGGCACCGTGTACCGGACGCTGCTGCTGCGCGTGCGGCCCGGAACCGACGAGGCGACGGTCCGCCGCTTCGAGGACGATCTGCGGCTCCTCCCCCGCTACGTCCGCACGATCCACTCGTGGCAGCTCAGCCGCGTCGAGGACCCCGTCGGCACGTCGCCGTGGACGCATGTCTTCGAGCAGGAGTTCACCGACGTCAAGGGGTTGATGGGCCCGTACCTCATGCATCCGATCCACTGGGCCTACGTCGACCGCTGGTTCGACCCCGAGTGCCCGGACATGATCGTGCGGGATCGGGTCTGCCACAGCTTCTGCCGCAACGCCTGAAGATTGCGCTGAGGGTCGTTGATGCGCCGATTCCACGACCCTCAGCGCAATCTTGGCGACGTACTACATCCCCGCGGGCAGGATGTTCGGGTTCGCGGTCGCCGGCGGCTCGAGCGGCGGAAGCAGTCCGGCGCCGTCGAGGGTGTGCACGGGCAGCCCCTGCGACCACGGATAGTGCAGGCTGAACGCGACGAGCCCGGTGCGGTCGGCGGCGGGCAGGTGACACATCGCGAGCACGGTCTCCGCGAGGTACTCGACGGGTTCGGTGGGGAACGTGTCCGGAATGAGTTGCGAAGCACCGGGAGTGCGCACCGCCGTCGACGGGCCGACGCAGTTCACGGCGATGTTGTCGTCGAGCACCTCGGCCGCCAGTCCCTGCGTGAACCGGTGCAGCGCGGCCTTGACCGAGGCGTAGATGACGTCGCCGGAGGACTTGTTGTACTCGCGGAACGGCCGCACCGGCGCCATCCCGGTCACCGACCCGATGTTGACGATCCAGCCGGCGCCCTGATCCCGCATGTGCGGAATCACATTCTGCACCAGCACGAACGGTGTGCGCAGATAGTGCTCGACCGTGCGGTCGAAGGTGTCCATCGCCATGCGTTCCACCACCGAGTAGTCGGCATACCCGGCGTTGTTGACCAGGATGTCGAGCCGGCCGGTGCGGTCGAGGACGTCGTCGACCAGGCGCAGCCGCTGGTCGTGATCCTCCAGGTCGGCCGCGACACCGTAGGCGGTGCCGCCCGCCGCCTCGATCAGCGCGACGGTCTCCCCGATGGTGCCGGGCAGCGCCGCCGCCGCGCCGGCGCGCACCGACGGCGAGGGGGTGTACGAACGCGCGGTGACGAAGACGGTCGCCCCTTCGGCGGCAAGGCGCTGGGCGATGGCCCGGCCGATCCCGCGACTGCTTCCGGTGACGAGTGCGGTCTTCCCGCTGAGAAGTCGGGTCATCGGATCACGAAGTGGTCTTCGACGGGCGCCCGGTGCTGCTGCCAGACGTCGATCAGGCGGTACGGGGTGGCGACCACCACCCGGCCCGAACCGGAGCGGTAGTAGGTGTGGGCGTTGGGGGTGTGGCACCACACGGTCTGCGACATCGCCTGGTCGATGTCGGCGACGTAGTCGTCGTACGCCTCCTGTGTCACCTCGATGGTCGTCGCACCGCGTATCGCCATGAGCTGCAGGCACTCCACGATGTAGTGCGCCAGCACCTCCATGGAGAAGTTCGCGCCCGCACCGTGGCCGGGACTGTAGTTCGGCGCCGAGGTGACGAACAGATTCGGGAAACCGGGCACCGTGCCGCCGCGGTAGGCGCGGGGGCTGTCGCCCCACTCCTCGCGCAACGTCCGCCCGTCGCGGCCGCGGATGTCCACGGTGGACAGGAAGTCGAGGTGATAGCCGGTGGCGTAGACGATCACGTCCAGGTCGATCTGCCTGCCGTCCTGGGTGACGATGCCCCGCGCGTTGACCTCGGCGGGTTCACTCGCCTCGACGTCGACGTGGTCGCGGGTCAGCGCGGCGTAGTAGCCGCCGGGGTCACGGATGATCCGCTTGCCGTACGGCGCGAAGTCCGGCGTGACCTTCTTGGCCAATTCCGTTCCCTCGCCGAACATCCGGTTGATGTACTCCAGGCACATCTGTAGCAGGACGTCGTTGGCCGGGGAGATCGACAGATGGGTCTCGGCCCATTCCGGGTCACGCAGGATCACGGGGTAGTTGTTGTCGGCCGTGGCCCAGTAGGACTTGAGGCGGTGCCAGTTCGCGTAGTACGGCAGGTGCCTGCCGAGGTAACGACGGAATTCGGGGACGTCGTCGGAGAGCCGCTTGCGCGGGGCCACCCAGTGCGGCTGACGCTGGAACACCGTCAGATGCTCGACCTGGTCGACGCAGGCGTCGACGATCTGCACCGCGGTGCATCCCGCGCCGATGATCGCGACCCGCTTGCCGGTCAGGTCGAGCGACGGATCCCACTGTGCGGAATGCACACTGACGCCGGCGAAGGTGTCGCGGCCGGGAACGTCGGGCCACCGGGGGCGGTTGAGATACCCGGCGGCGGTGATCACCACACGGGAGTGGCTGACGCTGCGGTTGCCCTCGCGGTCGACGGCGTGGATCTGCCACTCCTGGCGGTCCTCGTCCCACCACAGCGCCTCGACCTCGGTGCCGAACCGGGTGTGTTCCCGCAGACCGTATTTGTCGGCCAGCGCCACCAGGTACGCCTGGTACTCCGCCCCCTGCGGGTAGTAGTTGGTCCAGTCGGGGTTGACCTCCCGCGACAGCGAGTAGTACGCCGACGGGGTGTCCACGCCGATGCCGGGGTATCTGGTGGTCAGCCAGGTGCCGCCGACTTCGTCGTTGCGGTCGAAGATCTCGTAGCGCACCTCGGCGTCAGCGGCGGCCAGTGCGGCGACGATGCCCGCGATCCCCGCCCCGACGATCGTCACGGTGGTCTCCGCCGGGATGGGCACGTCGCGCGGCAGGGTGGGTTGTGAGAGCTGGAATCCCCCTTGCTCCAACAGCAGCGGGACGAACTCGTCGTCGACATCGGTACCGAGCGCGACGGGGAGCAGGCGGGCGAAGAACTCCCGGTCGTCGGCGGCCGGTCCGCCGGCGCGCCGTGGTGCGACGACGGCCGCGGCCACCTCGTCGACCAGCGCCTCCATAGTGTCGGCGTCGGTGACACCGGCGCGTTCCGGAGGGTCGGGCACGTGCGAGATCGCCGGGGCGTACCGGTCGACCACGGCGGGGTCGCCGGTCATCTGAGCCAGCACCGCCACCAGCACACCCGGGTCGGCCTGGCGCAGGTGGCTCCTCAGCTCAGCATCAGTCGTCACGCCGACGAGTATCGGGCCCGCCCCGCTCGCAAAGGACCGGCCTGCCTACTGAGCGGGACAGGGATCCGTCACCCGCCACCGGCCGTGTTTTCGTTGCCGCATGGACGCCGCCATGGACGCTGTCATCGCGCAGGCCCGCAGCCACTCGCTGGGCGACATCCCCCGCCGGTCGGCCCGCAGGCAACCCGACAAGACCGCGATCGTCGACGGTGACGTGGTGTTGACGTTCGCCGACTTCGATCACCTCGTCGACAGGGCCGCGGCAGCATTGCAGGACAACGGCTTCGGACCCGGTGACCGCATCGCGCTGCTGTCGCACAACTGCTGGCAGTACGCCGTGCTCGCGTTCGCCACGGCGCGTGCCGGGGTGGTGCTGGTGCCGATCAACTTCATGCTGACCGCCGAAGAGATCGCCTACCTGCTCGCCCACAGCAGGGTGCGGGGTTTCATCGTCGAGGCCGAGCTGACGCCGACCGCCGACGAGGCGATGCGGCTGGGCGGCTCGGTGACGACGAAGGTCGCGCTGGTGCCGGACGGAGCCGCCCCCGCGATGGGTTGGGACGACTTCGCCCAGTGGCTGACCACGGACTCGCCGGCGCCGCGGCCGCACATCGACGACGACCAGCTACTGCGGCTGATGTACACCAGCGGTACGGAGTCGCGGCCGAAGGCGGTGATGCACACCAGCCGCAGCCTGATGTGGCAGTACGTCAGCACCATCGTGGCCGGCTCCATGGCGGGCGACGACGTGGAGATCCATTCACTGCCGCTCTACCACTGCGCCCAGCTGGACAACTTCCTGGCCACCGACATCTACCTGGGTGCGACGAGCATCATCCTGCCGCGCCCCGACCCCGAGCTGGTCCTGCGCACCATCGAACGCTACGGGGTGACCAATTACTTTGCGCCCCCGACTGTCTGGATCAGCCTGCTGCGCTGCCCGGTCTTCGACGAGGTCGACCTGTCGAGTCTGCGCAAGGGGTACTACGGCGCCTCGGCCATGCCGAACGAGATCCTCGCAGAGATCCGCGAGCGCCTGCCGAATCTGCGGCTGTGGAATTTCTACGGCCAGACCGAGATGGCGCCACTGGCCTCTGCTCTAGGTCCCGGCGAACAGGACGCCCACGCCGGATCCGCCGGGCGGCCGGTGGTCAACGTGGAGACCGCGATCCTCGACGAGGACGACAATCCTGTCGCCGCGGGCGTCGTCGGGGAGATCGCCCACCGCAGCCCGCATCTGATGCTCGGCTATCTCGACGATCCGGCCAAGACGGCGGAGGCGTTCCGCGGCGGCTGGTTCCACTCGGGCGATCTCGGCTACTACGACGACCACGGATTGCTCCACGTCGTGGACCGCAAGAAGGACATGATCAAGACCGGCGGTGAAAACGTCGCCAGCCGCGAGGTCGAGGAGACCCTGTACCGGCACAACGCCGTACAGGAGGCCGCGGTGTTCGGACTGGCCGATCCGGTGTGGGTGGAGACCGTGGTGGCCGCGGTGGTGCTGCGCGACGGTACCGCCGCCACCGAGGACGAGATCATCACCCACTGCCGTGCTCACCTCGCCGGATACAAGACCCCCAAACAGGTCTTCTTCGTCGACGCCCTGCCCAAGAACCCGAGCGGCAAGTTGCTCAAACGCGCTCTGCGCGAACGGTTCAGCGTCGCTCACAGCCACTGAAAGGAACGCCAGCCGTGTTCAAGGGACGGATCGCGCGGTTCGACGCGCCCGGAGAACCGTTCGTCATCGACACCGTCGAGCTGGGTGATGTGGGCCCCGGCGAGATCCTCGTCAAGGTCACCCGGACCAACATCTGCGGGTCCGATCTGCACGCATGGCACGGGACCTTCGCCACCCGCGGGCTCGGCGGCCAGCTGCCCACCGTCCTCGGCCACGAGATGGTCGGGGCCGTCGCCGCGCTCGGTGACGGCGTCACCGCCGACTCGAACGGTTCGCCGCTGGCCGAAGGCACCCGCGTCGTATTCCCCTACTTCAACGCATGCCACCGCTGCCGCAACTGTCTGCTGGGCCGGCGCAACGCCTGTCTGAACCTGCAGATGGCGATGCTCGGCCGCGCCGACGAGCCGCCGTACTTCGTCGGCGGGTACGGCGACTACTACCTGTTGCCGGCCGGCGCGGTGGTCTACACCGTGCCCGACGCGGTGTCCGACGAGATCGCCTCGGGCGCGAACTGCGCTCTCTCGCAGGTGATGTACGGGCTCGAACGCGTCGACCAGCAACTCGGCGAAGTGGTCGTGGTCCAGGGTGCCGGCGCCCTCGGGCTGTACGCGGTCGCCGTCGCCAAGGCGCGGGGTGCCGCCACGGTCATCGCGATCGACGGGGTGCCCGAACGTCTGGCGCTCGCGACGGCGTTCGGCGCCGACGCCGTCGTCGACATCACCGAGGCGGCCACGGTGAAGGACCGGGCGAAGATCGTGCGTGACCTGACCGGCGGCCACGGCGCCGATGTGGTGGTCGAGGTCGTCGGCCACCCGTCGGCCATCGACGAAGGCCTCAAACTGCTGGGGCAGTTCGGCCGCTACGTCGAGATCGGCAACATCAACATCGGCAAGACCTTCGAGTTCGACCCGTCCCGTTTCGTCTTCGGCAACAAGACGATGGTCGGTGTCTCGCTGTACGACCCGGCCGTGCTGTCACGGGCGCTGACGTTCCTCGAACAGCACCGGGACCACCTGCCGCTGGACCGCCTCGCCGCGGCGCACTATCCGCTCGACCACATCAACGAGGCGTTCGCGGCCGCCGACGGCAAGCGCGACGTGCGCGCCAGCATCATCCCCTGATCGGGAAGGAACCCATGCACGACTACACGCGCAAGACCCTGTTCATCGACGGTCAATGGGTGACGCCGGTCGGTGACGGCGCGATCGAGGTGATCGATCCGGCGACGGAACAGGTGATCGGCTCGGTGCCGAACGGCGCTGCGGCCGACGTGGACGCCGCGGTCGCCGCCGCGCGCCGCGCGTTCGACCCGCTGATCACCGTCGCCGAGCGGCGTGACCGCCTGGATCGGGTGATCGCCGCGATGGAGAAGCGCCTTCCGGACATCGCCGAGACGATCACCCGGGAGATGGGCGCCCCGGTGCGCATCGCGCAGAGCGTGCAGACGAAGGTGCCGCTGGCGGTGGCCCGCGGTTTCGCCGATGTGCTCGCCACTTTCGAATTCGAAGAGCGGGTGGGCAATTCGCTGATCGTGCGGGAGCCCTACGGGGTGGTCGGCGCTATCACGCCGTGGAACTATCCGCTGTACCAGGTGGTCGCCAAGGTGCTGCCGGCCATCGCGGCGGGGTGCACGGTCGTGCTGAAGCCGAGCAACGAGGCGCCGCTGTCGGTGTTCGAGTTCGTCGAGGCGGTCGAGGAGGCAGGGCTTCCGGCCGGGGTGGTCAACCTGGTCTCCGGTAGTGGCCGCGTCGTCGGTGAGCGGATCGCCGAACACCCCGACGTCGACCTGGTGTCGTTCACCGGTTCCACCGGTGTCGGGCAACGGGTCGCCGAACTGGCCGCGAAGTCGGTGAAGAAGGTGGCGCTGGAGTTGGGCGGCAAGTCGGCCAACGTCATCCTCGAGGGCGGCGATCTGGCGACCGCGGTGAAGGTCGGGGTGGGTAACGCGTTCCTCAACGGCGGCCAGACCTGTATGGCGTGGACGAGGATGCTGGTTCCGCGGAGCCGCTACGCCGAGGCGCTCGAGCTCGTCGAGGCGGCGGCCGCCAGGTACACCGTGGGTGACCCGTTCGACCCGGCCACCCGCATCGGGCCGTCGGCGTCGGCGTCGCAGTGCGCCACCGTGCGCGGCTTCATCGAGCGCGCCCAGCGCGACGGCGCACGACTGATCACCGGGGGCGCCGAGAAGCTCCGCGACGTCGGCTACTACGTCGCGCCCACCGTCTTCGCCGACGTGGACCCCGATTCGGAACTCGGTCAGGAGGAGGTGTTCGGACCGGTGCTCGCGGTGATCCCCTTCCGCGACGAGGAGGACGCCGTGCGGATCGCCAACGGCACCCCGTACGGACTGTCGGGTGCGGTGTGGGCCGGCGACCTGGACCACGCGATCGCCTTCGCACGCCAGGTGCAGACCGGTCAGCTCGACCTCAACGGCGGCGCGTACAACCCCGTCGCACCCTTCGGTGGGTACAAGAAGTCGGGTGTCGGACGGGAGCTCGGCCGCGCGGGCTTCGAGGAATTCCTGCAGACCAAATCCCTCCAGCTCCCCGCATGAACGGTGTTCCGCTGACCGGGCGGAGCGGGTGCCGGCGCACCGATGCGGCGGTTGACTGATCGCCATGAGCAACGAGATCGCGCTGTCGGAACTGCAGGAGTTCATCGCCGGCTTCTGGTACCACTACGACGAGGCCCATTACGACGAGATGGCCGCGGCCTACGCCGACGACATCCGCTACGTCAGCCGCAGCGAGTCCGGTGCGAGCCCCTTCGAAGAGCTCATGTCGCCCGAGCTGCGGGGACGCGACACGGTGATGGAGTGGCTGTCCGACCACCGCAAGCAGAGCCCGTACCCGTTGCGTCACCACGCCACCAACCTGCACCGCACCGGGACCGACGGCGACGTCACCCGCGCCCGCTTCTACATCTTCGTCAACCAGATCGCGAACTACGTGCCGTTCGCGGTGTCCAGCGGCGTGGCCAACGTGGCGGTGCGGCGCGGCGCCGACGGGCTGGAGTTCACCGAGATGGAGGTCGTCCTCGACACCACCAATTCGGTTCTGCTGTCCGAACTCTCGGCCGACACCGCCACCGCGGGCGCCTGAGGTCGTGGACGCTCGCGAGACCTTCGCCGGCGGTGTCGCGGTCATCACGGGTGCGGGCGCCGGCATCGGCGCCGGCCTGGCCCGCCATGCGGCCCGCCTGGGGATGACGGTGGTGCTCGCCGACATCGACGCCGGCGCTATCGCCGCCCTGCGCGACGAATTGTCCGAGCGGGGCGCGCACGCCGTCGACATCCTCTGCGACGTCCGCGATCCCGCGGCCGTGGAGGAGTTGGCCCACCGGACCCGTGCCGACGTGGGCCCCGTCCGGCTACTGGTCAACAACGCCGGTGTCGAACAGTTCGGCTACCTGTGGGACACGCCGGTCGCGAACTGGCAGCGGGTCGTCGACATCAACGTCAGCGGGGTCTTCCACGGTATCCGCGCGTTCCTGCCGTCGATGATCGAGGACGGCACCCCGGCGTGGGTGTGGAACTTGAGCTCGATCGGCGGGGTCGCCGTCGTCCCCCTGCAGGCGCCCTACATCATGAGCAAGCACGCCGTGCTCGCCCTCACGGAATGCCTGGCGCTGGAGGTGCAACTGGCCGGGCACGACCACATCCACGTGCAGGCGGTGCTGCCCGGCGCCGTCACCTCCAACATCTTCGAGTCGGCCGGCGGCGTCACCGACGGCGACGTCGACGCGGCGGAGTCGCAACGCCTGGCGATGCTGGACATCAAGGCGGCCGCGATGGATCCGCTGGCCGCCGCCGAGGTGGTGTTCGAGCAGGCGGCGCAGGGCCGGTTCTACCTGCTGACCCAGCCGGAGTACGTCGGCAACGCGATGGCCGAACGCGCCGAGGTGCTGACCTCACAGCGCGCACCGATGCTGCGGACCAAACCCCGTTTCGACCCCGCGCAGCACTAGCCGTGGCCGTTCCCACCCTGGATCCCGACGCCGCCGCGCGCGTCGCCGCGTTCGGCGTGATCCCACCGATGCGGCAGCGGGGGCTCGCGGCGGTGCGGCAGGCGGTCGAGGCGACGCCGCATCCCGACGACCTGCCGCAGATCGCGGATGTCGAGGACCGGTCCATTCCAGGCCCGGCGCAACCGATTCCGCTGCGGATCTACCGGCCCACCGACGACGACCGTGCGCCTGTGCTGGTGTACTTCCACGGCGGCGGCATGGTCATGGGGTCCAACCACGCCTTCGAACCGCTGGCGCGGACGCTGGCGGCGCTCAGCGGGGCGACGGTGGTGTCCGTCGAGTACCGACTCGCCCCCGAGTCCCCTGCTCCCGCCCAGTTCGAGGATGCCTACGCCGCCACCACGTGGGTGGCCGGCAACGCCGAGTCGCTGCGGGTCGATCCACGGCGGCTGGCGGTGGTCGGCGACAGCGCGGGCGGATCGCTGGCAGCCGCCGTCGCACTCGCAGCCCGGGACCGTGGTGGACCGTCCATCTGCTGTCAGGTGCTGCTGTACCCGGGGCTCGACCGAGATATGACATGCGAGTCGATCCGGCTGCTGGCCGACGCGCCGATGCTGAGCCGCGAGGACATCGACTACATGCACGAGCTGGCCGACCAGGGCGTCACCGCGACCCCCGATGCGTATCGATTCCCCGCCCTCGCAACGGATCTCGCAGGGTTGCCGTCGGCCGTCGTCGTCACCGCCGAATGCGATCCGATCCGCGATTGGGGCGAACGCTATGCGATGCGGCTCCGCGCGGCCGGGGTGCAGACCACGCAGACCCGGTATCCGGGCGCGTACCACGGATTCCTCATGCGGTCAGATGCGACGGCGCGCGGCCGGCTGGCCATCGCGGAGATCGGGGCGCTGTTGCGCGCGAAATTCGCTCACCCCGTGGGGTTCTGAACGGCGCGGGGTTCCGTGCGTACCGGATCCGACCGGAGGTCTGTCCGGGCGTCGCGCAGGTTGAGCACCCGGATGACGACCAGGCAGCCCGCGAACGCGGCGAGCATCGCGACGACGAACAACATGTCGCTCATCGTTGCGCCGGACCGGTGTGGCGCTGCTCTGCGGCGTCGGTTTCGGCGGCGCTCAGCGCGTTGTACACCTCCCACCACGTCGCCTCGAAGGCCACGGGCGTGAGTGTCCCCTCGCGGCGCGCGGCGTCCGCTGCCGCGAGCCGATGGGCGAGGTCCTGCAGCTGGCGTGCTTCCCGGTGCGCTGCGGGGTGGTAGACGCCGGTGGTCACCGTCGCGATCGAGGTCCGCACGCCGCGGCGGGAGTCACCGGCGAGGACGAACGCCGCGACCCCGGTGCCGAGGAACGCCGCGGTGGACACCGACAGTGCCACCCAGGGCGTGAGCACCGCGACCATCACGATCACGCCCACAGCCCAGAGCAGTCCACCCCAGGCCGGCCACCCTCGCCATGCGCGCAGGATGCGCCGCTCCCGGGTGCCGATGCCGGGCGGGTAGACGGTCAGCCGGAACCGGGTGGTGCCGAAGCGGTCCGGCCAGACGTCGAAGGCGCCCCACGGCGCTTCGCCGTCGACCATCCGGCGCCAGACCCACGCGAGCGGATTCCGTCGAGAGGTGATGCCATCCATGGCTACCGGTCTAATCGGTCGTGGTCGCTCGATCGCCGGTCCGTACGACACTTTTACGGTCGGCGACGGGATCTTTACGGCACTCTGTCGGCTCAACCCAACCAATCGGCGGCAGGCCCCAGCGCGAGGCTCGGGAGATACTCGAGGCCGACCATCAGCACGATCACCCCGATGACCAGGACGGCGAAGGTGGTCCGGCGGGTGTCGAGAGTGCCTACGCTGGCCGCGCACTCCCGGCCGCCGGCGAACGCGCCGGCCAATGCCATCACGACGACGATGGGCAGGAACCGCCCGCACACCATGGCGATCGCCAGGACGACGTTGAAGAACGGTGTGTTACCGGTGAACCCGGCGAACGCGCTTCCGTTGTTGGCCGCCGCGCTGGTGATCGCGTAGAGCACTTCCGACAGTCCGTGGGGTCCGGTGTTGAGCATTGCCGCGCGGCCGTCGGGCACCGCCATCGCGATCGCACAGGTGAGCAGGATCGTTGCCGAGGAAGCTGGGTGTGGTGCCGACCATCAACCCGCCGATGAACACCGCCAGCAGCGTCATGATCAGCAATCCGTAGAGCCCACTGCCGGGCCCGCCCGGAGCCACCTCACCCAGCATCATGTTGATCATCAGCACCGCCCCGCCGGCGCTCGTGAAACTGTCGTACGCGGCGTTGGCGGCGCCGTCTCCGCTCGCTGTCGCGGCATGGCCGAACAGCGCAGCTCCGGCCGGACCGAACCGGGTCTCGGTGCCCTCGGTGGCCGCTCCGACGGCGGTCGGGACGGTGCCGTGCGCACGGGCCTGGACCCACATCATCGCAGCCAGACCTGAGCAGTACAGCGTCCCGACCACGCCGAGGAGCGTCCAACCCTGACGTCGGTCACCGCTCATCGTCCCGAATGTCCGGATCATCGCCACGGGGATCAGCAGCATCGCCACGATTTCGACGACATTAGAAGCAGGCGTGGGGTTTTCGAACGGATGGGCGCTGTTGGCGTTGAACGCACCGCCGCCGTCGCCGGACATGAGTTTGATCGGTTCCCACGCCGCGACCGGCCCGCCCGGCACCGTCTGCGTGCCGCCGGCCAGCGGGCCCAGCTGCCGGGCTCCGGTGAAGTTGGTGATCACCCCCGAACTCAGCAGGATGACCCCCACGACCACCGCGAGCGGGACGAGGATGCGGACGACGGTCCGCACCACGTCGACCCAGAAGTTCCCCAATTCGCCGGTGTCCGTGCGGATGAGGCCGCGGATCAGCGCGATGGCCACGCACATCCCGACCGCCGCGGAGACGAATGCCTGCACACCCAGTCCCGCGGCCAGTCCCACGTGGCCGAGTGCGGCCTCGCCCGCATAGTTCTGCCAGCTGGTGTTCGTGACGAACGAGATCGCGGTGTTGAAGGCCAGCGCCGGGTTCATCCCCTGGCGCCCCCACGGTTCGGGCAACCAGCGCTGGGCCAGCAACAGTGCGTACAGGAGAACGACTCCCACCGCCGACAACGCCAACAGACTGCGGGTGTACGCACCCCATGTCTGTCCCGTCCCGGGGTTCGCGCCGATCAACCGGTAGACCCAACGCTCGGCCCGCAGATGCCGGTCCGAGGTGTACACCCTGGCCATGTAGTCGCCGAGCGGCACATGCAGCGTCACCACGATGATGATGACGGTGGCGACCTGCGCCCAGGCGGCAGCGGACCAGAAGAACGATTCGTTGATGGCGTCACTCCCTGTCCGAGGTACGGGTCGCCTCACGCTAGGGCCGTACCGTCGACCGCCTCGCTCTCGCTTATGTGTTCACTACGCGCCGTTGGCCGTTCTTGACGCGATCCTGACGCACCGGCCCGAACTGGCCTCCCGATCAGCGGTCACAGTCGAGGTGCGGGCCACACACGGGCACCACACTCTCCCGTAGCGACACTTCGTGTGCCAGGCGAGAAGGAGACCCTCATGCTGACCGACGATCGGCGAATGGAACTGTCCAACGTGCTACGGCCGGCGGCACCACCGAGGCAGGTCGACAACGTCTACACCGACGACCAGCGCGAGCGGTTGTTGGAAGTGGTTCGCACACAGGGGCCGTGGAAACTGATCATCGCCCAGCACTTCGCATCCGCCGACGAGCTGATGGCCACCATGAGCGGCGCGTTCCCCGAGGGTTTCGAACCGTCCCTCGACCTGTTCCTCACCCCGACTTTCCGCGGATACCTGGCGAACTACTCTGCGGTGCTGTACCCGGAGCTGCACGACTGCTTCTACAACGAGAGCTTCCTGAACTACGCGAAGAGCTACTGGAACGCCGAGTACGCGAAGCCAGAACTCATGCTGTTCAACATCAACGGGCCGTGCGCCAATCGCGACCCCGGCCATCTCGATTCGCCCAGTTTCCGGGGCGTGCGCCACGAGAACGCGCCGACCTGGCTCACCAGCGTGATGGGCAAATCCGGTCTGTTCCAGGACTATCTGATCAAGATGGCCCAGGTGATCACCTGGTTCTCCCTCGACGAGCGCAGCGGTTTCACCTACTGGCCCGAGGGTCCGCTCAAGGCTCCGGAGCGCCTGCTGCCGCCGGTGTACAATCGCGGTGTGGTGGTGCAGAACGAGATGATGGTGCACCGCGGAGAAGCGAACGGCCCACTCGAGCAGCAGGTTCCGGCCGGTCTCGCATTCGACACCGTCTTCACCGGTGACCCGTCCGATCGCGATCACTGGGTGCTCAAGAACGGCGACGACGTGATCGCACGTCACCACACCGACGAGCTGCGGTTCCTGGTGCACTGGTCGGCCGAGGTCTTCTCGGATTACGACGAGCTGAAGAAGAACATGGACCACTCGGACGATCTGACCATCGAGCGCGCGATCGACACGCTGGTCAAGGACGTCAATGCCCGCGGCATCAAGCTCGCGATGCCGGACAACCCGTTGCACGACCCGCAGTTCATCGGCACCCTCAACGCGGCCTACGACATCGGCGGCCCGGCCATCTACCCGGAGGAAGCGCCGCTGTCGGCGTTCCAGATGGCCTGACCCACCTCTCGGCCGAGCGGAACTAGGCGGCGTGGCCCATAGCGGCCAATGCGATGCCGATCCTCACTTCGAGGTCGCTCAGGTTGACGACTGTCATACCGGGCAGCGGTGGCGCGGTGGAGCGATATTGCGCGCCGGTGGGGGTGGTGAACGTCGCACCGTGGCGACCGTGCTCGTCGGTGGAGGTGCTGACCCGCCAGCCGGGTGCCTCCTTGGCGTAGTTGCAAGCTTCGCACTCGCCGAGCCCGTTGAGCGCGCTGGTCGGCCCACCGTCGCGGTCTGGCCGGGCGTGGTCGTGATGGCGAATCGGCGCATTGCAGTACGGGGTGCGGCAGGTGTCGTCGCGCAGGTCGATGAACATGGCCAACCCTTTGGGGAACAACCGCTTTCGTGACTCCATCGCGACCAGTGCGCCCGATCGGGGGTGGCGGTACAGGCGGCGCAGTGTGGCCTTCGACCTTTTGTCCGACACCGCCGCGTTGATCAGGTGGCGCCCGACTGATGCGGGGATCGGCCCGTATCCGGCGATGTCGGCGGGCACATCGTCGCCGCCGAACAGCGACTCGTCGGTGATCCCCAGGTTCACCGCCACCGGAACGGGGACATCCGCTGGTCGCCCGGTGACCCGCTCGACCAGCGTGTCAGCCATGACCTGACCGCGGGAGCGGTCATCGAAGGTGGTGTCGGCGGCCCGGGTGAGCGCGGCGTAGACCGCCACGCCCTGGGCCACCGGCAGCAACGCCGACACATAGGTCATCGTGTCGGGCGCCGGGCGGCAGGTCACCGTGCGTTCGGCGGCGGCCTTGGCGGCCCGGTCGACGACCGCCTGCGGATCGAGTCGGTAGGCGATCTTCTTGGCCGCGGCCTCGATGCGCCTGTCTCCCATGCCTTCCAGTTCCGTCACCTCAGCGCACAGTTCTTCGTCGAGCACGCGCCGGTGCTCGACCGACAGGCACGCCGATTCGCGCACGATCAACGTCGCCCGCCACTCCGAGAGCGCACCGCACTCCAGGGCGGCCAGCGTGTGCGGCATCTCGTGAACCAGCGCCCGGGCGAAGCCGAGATGTCGGCCGCCTTTGTTCGGGCAGTCCCGGCGCGCCAGCGCCACCTCCGAGGCCAAGCCCTTGCCCCGCTTGGCCGCCGGCACGCCCGCCGCCGCCTCCGCCGCGCGGCGCTTCGCGTCCAGCAAGGCGGTGGCCCGGGCCTGCGCGGCCGCCGCGGCCGACTTCTCGCGTTCCAGCGCCGCGATTCTCTCGATCAGCGCCGCCTCGTCGTCATCTTCGAACATGTGTTCGACGCTACATGGCGGGTCTGACACGCGTCCTCCGTCAGCGCACCACCACGTCGCTCGGGGTCCGTGGTGAGCCCAGCATCTCGCGGTGCGACACCGGCTGCCTCCCGCCCTCGTCGGTGATCGCGTACCGCTGCCCGAGCTCCGCGCCGATCAGCGTCCGACCGCTCAAGGCTTCGCGCGCCGGGTCACGATAGAGCGCGTCGAGCACATACCCGGTGAACTCGGGCGTCTCCGCGTGCTCGGCCATCGCGCGCAGGCCCTCCGGGTTGCCGTCGAACGCGCTACGCAGCTTCTCGGTCAGCAGGATGCCCATCCAGATCGAGACGGTGTGCACGGAGGTGCCGCGGAAGTCGACCGCCATGTCGGCCGCCATCTTGTCGATACCGGCCTTCTGCGCTCCGTAGGCGGGGCCGTGCATGTAGCAGACCGACCCGGGCGACGACGTGAACGCGATCATCCCGCCGGAGCCCTGAACCAGCAGCGGCGCGGCGTGCCACGAGGCGACATAGGACGAGCGCAGCCCCACATCGAGGATGTCGACCATCTCAACAGGCTTGCGCCAGAACGGCTCCCGTCCCGTCAACTCGTCGTGCACCGCGGCGGCGTTGTTGACCAGCAGGTCGAGCCGGCCGGCCTCGCGTTCTACCCGGGCGAACAGCGCGGCCACCGCCGCGTCGTCGCGGTGGTCGAGCGGCACGGGAACCGAGCCGTCACCGAGACCGTCGACGCTGCGGCCCGTCAGGTACACCCGCCAGCCACGGGTGAGCAGCGCCCGGGCGATACCGCGGCCCGCACCCCGAGAAGCACCGGTCACGACGGCAACCGGTGGATCGATGTGTTCGGTCACGAGCCGAGACTACGGCGCGGCGTCCACCGTTTCGTCGACGATGCACAACCGGCCCGTGCGCACCGCGTCGACGATCGATTCCGACAGCTCAGAACACGACAGGAACACCGTCTGCCTCCCATGACCGGCGAGGGCTTCGCTGTCGCGCCGCTGCGGGCAACGACGTGCCGCGTCGGCGCTCCACTGCACGCTGGTCTGCTGCCAGCTGCTCTTGCGCGCGAGCACCTCCGCACCGCAGGCCCGGCAGGTCACCGGCACCATGGGGGCGTCGTCGAGCCGGTTGTCGGGCCGGACGCTCATCCCGCGCTCGTCGCCGACGCGCGCGCTTCGACGTTGGCCTCGACGATCTTCATCCACTCCTCCCGCGGGCGGGTGGTGTCGATCTCGTATTCGAAGCGGTCGACCATGTCCGGGGTGACGTCGGCGGCGTCGACGTAGAACTGCTCGTACCAGCGCCGCAACTGATACACCGGCCCGTCCTCCTCGCAGAGGAGCGGATTGTCGATGCGGGCCTTGTTCTTCCAGATCTCGACGTCCTGCTCGAAGCCCATCTTGACGAAGTCGCCGAGCGAGACCGCGGTCTGCACCGCGAGGTCGTCGGGCAGCGCCTCGGACTTCTTGACGATGATCCCGTATTGCAGCACAAACGAATTCGCGTCGATCGGGTAGTGACAGTTGATCAGCACAGTGTGGTGATCGGCGTCTTCGTAGTGGTACGTCAGATCGTCGATCATGAACGACGGACCGTGATACGAGGCGATCGAGGTGGTGCCCAGCATCTTCGGACCCTCGGGCGGCTGCAGGTCGGCGCGTCCCGCGCTGTTCATGTACTGGGTCGCGACATGCCCCTCGAAGATGTTCTTGAAGTGCGTCGGCAGGGATCCGTGGATGTAGAAGAAGTGCGCCATGTCCACCACGTTGTCGATGACCTCGCGGCAGTTGGTGTTGACGACCGTGGTGTACCAATGCCAGTCGGTCCACTCGTCACTCGTGGCGCCTTCGATGCGCGGTATCGTCACGTCCTCCGGCGGCGGCTTGCGCTCGGGGTCGTTCCAGACGAACAGCATGCCGTCCTGTTCGAGCGTCGCCCACGTCGCGGTGCGCGCCAGTCGCGGCGCCCGCTTGCTGTAGGGCACCTGTTTGCAGCGGCCGTCGCCGCCCCAGCGCCAGTCGTGGAACGGGCAGGCGATCTCGTTGCCCTTGACCTCGCCCTGGCTCAGATCGCCGCCCATGTGACGGCAGTAGCCGTCGAGCACGTTGATCCTGCCGTCGCCGCCGCGGAACACCACGAGCTTCTGGCCGAAGGCGTTGACCGTGTGCGGTTTGCCGTCACCGAAATCGCGCGTCAACCCCAGGCAGTGCCATCCGCGGGCGAACCGGGCCGGTGCCGCGTCGGCCTCGATCTGCCGAACCTCGTCGATGTCGGAAGTCATGTGACTGTTGTACCGCTGACCAGCGCCGCCGGGGAGCGAATGTTCCGCTCATCAGGACAGGTCGACCGGCTCCCCCGCGACACCGGCAGACAGCAGGGTGTGCGCCCCCGGGTTGCCGTCGAGCAGACGCGTCGTCCGGGCCGCGATCCGCCAGGTCCCTGACACTCGGCGCAGCCGGAAGTGGTTGGCGGCCGCACGCCACACCACGTACTCGGCCGGCCTCTCGCGCGAGGTCCGCAGCACCACGGATTCGCACAGCGCGACGGCCTCGTCGCCGTCGACCGTGACGACCGACGGGCCGAGGAAGTGGCAGCAGCCGGCGGCGACAAGGGCCCGGTGGCCGTCGGATTCGACCATCGCGCGGATGTCGTCGCGTGTGTTCATGCGCCAGCCCTCGACGTCGTAGCTGCCGTCCTCGGCCCACAGGTCGGCGGCGCCGGCCGCGTTCGCGGCGTCCACACAGGGGCCGTAGCTCGCGATGAGCCGCTGGATGTCGCGTTCGTCCTCGAGGCGCTGCAACCTCACCTCGAGGGCGGCGATCCTGTCTTCGACGGTCACGGCCTGGCTCCGGTGAGCCGCTGGATCGCCGTGTGGGATTCGAGCACGATCCTGGCGCGGTCCGGCCCGCTGTTGCGCGCCGCCCGATCGGCATTGCCGCCGGCGACGTGGACCGGCCCGTCACCGAGACGGTCCAACCCCTCCTGAGCGACGTCAGCAGGCTCGTTGACGATGAACCCCGGCGTGTCGAATTTCAGGCCGACGCGTTCCATCGCCGGGGTGCGGGTGACACCGAGAACCAGTTCGAGGACATCGACGCCGTGCTCACGCAGTTCCAGCCAGAGGCTTTCGGCGAACATCCTGCTGAAGGCCTTGACTCCCGCGTACACCGAGTGCCGCACCGCTCCCATGTAGCCCGACAGCGAGCCGACCAGGATGATCCCGCCGCGCGAGCGCGCTGCCATCTGCCGACCGAAATGCTGTGTCAGCTCGAGCATCCGGGTCATGTTGAGGTCGATGATCTTGCGCCACTCGGCCAGGTCGGCGTCGAGGAACGGCTCGTTGCAGGTGCTGGCGCCGGCGTTGTAGATCAGCAGACCCACCTCGACGTCGGCGGTCGCCTCGACGATGCGGGAGGTGGCATCGGCGTCGAGCAGGTCGACCGACAGCGTGCGCACCTCGGCGCCGAGTCCGCGGCACGATTCGGCGGTCTCCTCCAGCGGCCCGGGTTTGCGTGCGATCAGCAGGAGGTTGAAGCCGTCCCTGGCGAGTGACCGGGCGAACTCCGCACCCACACCTTCGGATCCACCGGCGATGACGGCCCACGGCCCGTACTTGTCGAGGTCGGTCATAGGGACGATCCAACACGAGGGGTCTTCACAGGCGACAGGGTGTTCCGCTGACCGAGACTCAGGCCATGGTCAGTTCTATCTCGGCGATCCGGCCGTCCATGACGGTGTAGCGACCGAGCAGGTCGAGGGTCATGCTCTGACCCTCCCGGAGCGACGCGCCCATGAAATCGGGGATGTCCGCGCGTGCGGTCAGCTCGTCGGTGATCTGGACGGTCGCCACAGCTCCGTCGACCTGGATATCTCGGGGCGTCATGCGGTCGACGAACTGTCCGATCATGTACCGGTAGGTCTGCAGATAGGCGGCACGCCCGTGCTGCACCCCCGCCGCGGAACGCACTGTCACCGACTCACTCAACAGCTCGGACAGCTCGTCGGCGTTCTCGGAGTTGTAGGTCTCGTAGTAGCGCACCAGCAGCGCCTCCACATCGGTCGTCACATCGGGCTGTTCGACCACGGCAAGCGGATCCCTTCTCGGCGACGGCGATTCGTCGGTGCAGGCTCCCGGTGTCGCGTGGACGCGGAAAGCGGCTCCGCGATCACCATATGTCACCGTCAACGGCACGCGAGCTGTTCCGCTCATCAGGACAGGCGCTGCAGCCGTGCTCGACCGCCGCTTAGCGTCGGGCCGTGAACACTGCGCACCACAGCACCATCCCCGGCGGAATACCTGTCCTCGACACCACCGTCGACCTCCTGGTGGTGGGTTCCGGGACCGGCATGGCGGCGGCGCTCGCCGCGCACGCGCGGGGCCTGTCGGTGCTGATCGTCGAGAAATCCGAGTACGTCGGCGGGTCGACGGCACGGTCCGGCGGCGCGCTGTGGTTCCCGGCCAGCGACGTGATCAAGGGTGACGGCGGTGGTGACACCCCGGAGCGGGCCGCGACGTACCTCGACGCGGTGGTCGGCGACACCGCACCCGGTTCGCGACGCTCCGCCTTCCTGAAACACGTCGACGCGACCGTCGACCTGCTGCGCCGCACGACGCCGATGCGGCTGTTCTGGGCGAGGGAGTACTCCGACTACCATCCCGAGCGCCCCGGCGGGACGGCGACGGGCCGCACCTGCGAGTGCCGTCCACTCGACACCGCGGTGCTGGGCGAATACCGGTCGAAGCTGCGTCCGGGCGTGATGGAAGTGAAGATCCCCATGCCGACGACGGGCGCCGACTACCGCTGGCTCAACCTGATGTCACGCGTGCCGCGCAAGGGAATCCCGTTGGTGGCCAAGCGACTCGGGCAGGGGGTCGGCGGCCTGCTGCTGGGCCGCCGGTACGCGGCGGGCGGCCAGGGGCTGGCGGCCGGACTGTTCGCCGGCGTGCTGCGCGCCGGCATCCCGATCTGGACCGGCACCTCGCTGCAGCATCTCGTCACCGACGACGGCGGACGGGTGACCGGCGCCGTCGTCGACCACCTCGGGCGGGAGGTCACGGTGACGGCGCGCCGCGGGGTCGTGCTCGCCGCGGGCGGTTTCGATCACCACATGGACATGCGCTGGAAGTTCCAGTCCGAGACGCTCGGCGAACACGCGAGCCTGGGTGCGGAGACGAACACCGGCGACGCCATCCGGCTCGCCCAGGATCTCGGCGCGGCAATCGATCTCATGGATCAGTCCTGGTGGTTTCCCGCGGTGGCGGCACTCCCGGACGGCGATCCGAAGGTGATGCTGGCCGAGCGGTCGCTGCCCGGATCGCTCATCGTCGACCAGACGGGTGAGCGGTTCGTCAACGAGTCGTGCGACTACATGTCGTTCGGCCAGCGGGTGCTGGAGCGTGAACGCGCGGGCAACCCGGTCGAATCGATGTGGATCGTGTTCGACCAGCAGTACCGCAACAGCTATGTCTTCGCCGCGGAACTGTTCCCGCGGATGCCGATCCCGACGGCCTGGTACGACGCGGGCATCGCGCACCGCAGCGACAGCGTGACCGAGCTGGCCCGGAAGATGGGCGTCCCGGAAGCGCGGTTCGCGGCCACGATCGCCCGGTTCAACGAAATGGCGCACGCCGGGCAGGATTCCGATTTCCAGCGTGGCCGCAGCGCCTACGACCGGTACTACGGCGACCTCACCGTGACCCCGAACCCGAACCTGCGCCCGCTCGAGAGGGGACCGTTCTACGCCGTCAAGATGGTGCTCAGCGACCTCGGCACGTGCGGTGGCCTGCGCGCCGACGAGCGCGCCCGCGTTCTGCGGGAGGACGGCACTGCGGTCGACGGCCTCTACGCGATCGGCAACACCGCCGCCAACGCCTTCGGTGCGACGTATCCGGGCGCCGGCGCGACGATCGCTCAGGGGCTTGTGTACGGCTACATCGCCGCACAGGATGCAGCAGGGGCGGGAACACACGTCTAGACAGGAGTCGCCGACATGACGCGTTACAACGATCGTCGGGTGCTGGTCACCGGGGCCGGTTCAGGCATCGGACAGGCATGCGTCCTGCGCATCCTCGACGAGGGCGGACGCGTGGTCGCCACCGACATCAGCGAGGCCGGCCTGAAGGACACCGTGAGCATGGCGGCTGCGGCCGCTGACCGGCTGACGACGCTGACCATGGATGTCGGTGACGAGGAATCGGTCAAGGCGGGCATCGGCGAGGCGATCGGCATGCTCGGCGGGCTGGACACGCTCGTCAACGCCGCCGGGATCCTGCGCTCGGCGCGCCTGGAACAGACCACGCTCACCGACTTCGAACACGTGCTGCGCGTCAACCTCGTCGGCACCTTCCTGGTCACGCGGGAGGCCATCCCGGCGTTGCGCACCGGCAACGGTCCCGCCGTGGTGAACTTCAGCTCGACGTCGGCGCAGTTCGGCCACCCGTACATGTCGGCGTACGCCGCCTCCAAGGGCGGCATCCTGTCGATGACCCATACCTTGGCGCTGGAGTTCGCGAAGGACGGTATCCGTTTCAATTGCGTTCAGCCCGGCTCGATTTCGTCGGGAATGACCGACGGTACGGGTCAGGCCAGGCAGAGCGTGGGTCCGGGCCTGCCCGACGACGCCGACTATTCGCTGTTCGCGAGACTGCAGCCGATGCTGGCCATCGACGGTGGCGCGATGTTCGCGAAGCCGGCCGCGGTCGCCGCCGTGGTGGCGATGCTCGGATCACCGGACGCGTTCTTCGTCACCGGCACCGAAGTCCGCGTCGACGGTGGCACCCACATGTGACTCGCCGGGTCTAGAGGCCGTCGGCGATGCCCCGCAACGCCTCCAGCTGCTCGCAATAGTGATCGGCCGAGGTGGCCGCCAGTGTGCACGTGGCCGCCGTCGCACCGAGGTTCTCGAGGTCGCGCAGCCGGCGCGCGGCGCTCTCGGGGTGCGCCGACGGGTCGAGGGGGCCGACCGGCAGGACGACATCGAAGCCCGCCGGAACAGTCACCGCCGCCAGCAGTTCCGCCAGCTCGGCGCCTCGCAGCCCGAAGGGCATCCAGCCGTCGGCCGAATCCACCGCCCGGCGCAGTGACCGCTTGGTACGTCCGCCGACCCAGATCGGCACCCGGGGCTGCACCGCGCACGGTTCGACGGCGACGCCGTCATAGCGGTAGAACTCGCCGTCGTAGACCGGTCGCGTCGTCGACAGGGAGGCGCGCAGCGCGCGAAGGGCGTCGTCGGCGCGGCGGCCGCGGTCGCCGAACTCGGCGCCGAGGAGCTCGAACTCGGCTGCCAGGGATCCCACACCGACGCCGAGCGTCAACCGGCCGCCGCTGACCCGGTCCAGCGTGCCGTACCGTTTCGCGATCTCCAGCGGGTGGTGGTAGCCGAGCACGATCACCGACGTCGCCAGCCGGATCCGTGACGTACAGGCCGCCAGGAAGCCCAGCGTCGCGAGTGGATCCCAGTACACCGCCCCTCGTGCCGCGGCATCGGCCGCCGGCACGGCGACATGCTCCGAACAGGTCAGGTAGTCGAAGCCGAGGGTGTCGGCGGCCTCGGCGATTCGCCGGAGGTCCTCGATTCCCGCGTCGCCTTCCCATGCGGAGGCCACTCCCGGTACCTGGACCACCACCGGCGTCGACAGACCGATACGCATGTCCACTTTCTACAGGCGCACCAACCGGAACGGGTAGGTCAGGGTGCCGCCGGGCGCACCGTCGCATCCGGTGGCGAACGATGAGGACAGCGTGCCCGCCCGGTTGGTCGCATCCCAGGTGTAGACGTCGCGCGTGGGAATCACCGGACCGTAATAGACGTTGCCGCAGCGTAGTCCGTCGGGCACGTCGACGGTCATGGTGTAGCGACCGTCGGCCAGGTGGGCATCGGCGCGGAACGGGAACGCCTTGGCGACGGGCTGTGCGATCGCCTGGACGCGCAGGCACTCGCCGGGGCATCGCGACACCGCCCACAGCCAGGTGTGGAAGTCGTACCTGCCCTGGATCTGCATCTCGAAGTTCCCGTACGGCGTCTCGGCGTGCGCCACCGGTGGTGACAGCACCGCGATCAGCGCCAGGGCGATGCCCGAGAGCGCGACCTTCACGCGTGGCTCACCGCAGGCCCGTAGCGCTGGTCGGGGTCGAGCACACAGTGGGTCTTGCCGAAGACCGTCACCATGCACTTGTTGTTGTGGTTGCAAAGGCTGCGTTTCGACGGCTGCCGGCGAATCTGGTTGACCAGATCGGGTTCTCGTAGCAGCGCACGGCCCATGGCCACGAAACCGAACCCTTCGTCCATCGCATCCTGCATGTGTTCGCGGGTGGTGATGCCGCCGAGCAGGATGAGCGGTGTGTGCTCGACGACCGGCACGAATTGGCGTGCGGACTCGAGCATGTACAGATCGTGGTAGGGGAAGGTGCCGAGCGCCCGCTTGCCCACCATCCGCACCCCGATGTTCATGGGCGGCGGCATCACGGCCGCGAACTCGTCGACCGGCGTGTCGCCGCGGAACAGGTACATCGGCTTGAAAACCGAAGAGCCCTGGGTGAGTTCGATCGCGTCGAGGTTCCGGTCGGTGTCGAGCAGCTGGACCACGCGCAGCGATTCACTCAGGGCGATCCCGCCCCGCTTTCCGTCCTCCATGCTGAGCTTCGCGATGACGGCGATCCGGTCCCCGACGACCTCACGCACCCGTCGGGCGATCTGGCGGGCGAAACGCGCGCGGTTCTCGATGCTGCCGCCGTACTCGTCCTTGCGCCGGTTCATCAGCGGGCTCAGGAACGAACTGGGCAGGTACAGATGCCCGAGGTGCAGTTCCACCGCGTCGAAGCCGGCGTCGACCGCCACCTGCGCCGCGTCGCCGAATTGGTCGACGACGGTGCGGATCTCGTCACGGGTGATGGGTCGGCAGTAGTCGAACGACTGGGGGTTGACGAACCGGCTCGGCGCCTTCGGGGTCACCTTGTTGACCTTGCGGGTCGCGACGACGCCGCCGTGGCCCAGCTGTGCCGACACCGCCGCGCCCGCCTCGTGAACGGTGTCGGCGAGCCGCCGCAGGCCCGGCACCGCACGGGGACTCATCAGGATCTGTCCGGGCGCACTCGCACCGTCTTGCGCCACGGTGCAGTACGCGACGGTGGTCATACCGACGCCGCCGTCCGCGAAGCGCTTGTGGAACGCGATGAGCTCGTCGGTGACCAGACCGTCCGGCGACCTGCCCTCCGAGGTGGCCGCCTTGATGATGCGGTTGCGGAGCCGGACCGGCCCGAGCGTCGCCGGCTGCAGCGGGTCGATGCCCGCGCCGGACACCGTCACTTCACGCCTCATACTCCGGTTCTAACAGTGCGGCGGAAGGCCGTCGGAGCGGTCGTCCGCTCACCGGAACAGCGGGGTCACTCGCCTTCTTCGGCCTGCACTTTGCGCTCGATCTCGTACCAGTAGTCGCGGGACAGCGACGGCGTGCGATGCCCCGTCTCCGTGGCCTTCGCGAAGGACTCCTCGGCCTCGTCGAGGTCCTTGATCAGGTCGAGCGCCAGTTCGCGTTCGGCGGCGTAGTACCGTTCCGCCCATTTCAGGGCGACGCGGCCGTATGCCCAGGCCGGCTCGACCTCGGCCCAGCGTGCGTCGAGCGCCGCCTCACGCTGCATCCGGTCGGCGTAGGCGACATGCTCCTGCATGATCTCCTTGAGCCTGCGGGGGTTCGTCAGATGCCCGAACATCACTCTCAGCAGCGGATTGTGTTTGAGCTGCGGTGCGTCCACCGGCGCCTGGTCGGCCCACGTGGTCAGCGCGTCCAGACCGGCCTCGGTGATCCTGTACAGCCGTTTGCTGCGTGCTCCGCCGTCGGTCTCGACCCGCGATGAGACCAGACCGATGTTCTCGAGCTTCTTCAGTTCGGTGTAGATCTGGCTGTAGGCGGGGCTGCCGTAGAAGAACCGCAGCGTCCATTCGGTCCACTTCTTCATGTCGTACCCGGTCAGTTCGTCCTGATACGACAGCACGCCGAGCAGGGCCCAACCGGTTGCGGTCACGTTGGGGCCGTCGGCGGATTTCACTTGTCCAGGGTATCAACGCCCCGTGACCAGCGGCTTCGCCTCATCCACTGACCGGGACCGGCGCTTGCCCGTCGGTGCCGCCACCCGGCAGGGTGGGGCCATGTCCGCATTCGACATGTCTGGGTTCGACGAGGAGGTCGATGTCGTCGTCGTCGGCTCCGGAGGCGGCGTGGCCGGCGCCTACACCGCGGCTCGCGAAGGCCTGTCCGTCGCGCTGGTGGAGGCGACCGACCGCTTCGGGGGAACCACCGCGTACTCCGGGGGCGGCGGTATGTGGTTCCCGTGCAATCCGGTGGCATGCCGAAACGGTGTCGACGACACCCCGGACGATGCGCTCGCGTACTTCCACCGCGTCGTCGGCGACCGAACGCCCTACGACCTGCAGCGGGCCTACGTCCTCGGCGGTCCGCGGCTCATCGAGTACCTCGAAGCCGACGATCACTTCGAGTTCGCCGAACTGCCGTGGCCCGATTACTACGGGGCGGTCGAGCACGCACGCGCCGACGGACGCCGGCACATCGTGCCGGTGCCACTGGCCGCCGCCGACGTCGGGCCGTTGGCCGCGCAGATCCGCGGACCGCTCGACACCGAGCGGCTCGGACATCCGCAACCCGACCTGCTGACCGGCGGACGCGCACTGATCGGCCGGTTCCTGGCCGCGATCAGCGAGTACCCGCATGCCCAAACGCATCTCGATACGCCTTTGGTCGATCTCATCGAGACCGACGGCGCCGTGGTCGGTGCGGTGGTCAGCCGTGACGGCCGAGACGTCCGGATTCGCGCGCGCCGGGGTGTCCTGCTCGCGGCGGGCGGATTCGAGCAGAATCCGCGGATGCGCGAGCTCTGCGGTGTGCCCGGGCGATCCGACGACAGCATGGGGTGCCCCGGGAACACCGGCGCCACCCACCAGGCGGCGATCCGGCTCGGTGCCGACACGGATCTCATGGACCAGGCCTGGTGGTCGCCCGGGCTGACGCACCCGGACGGGCGTTCGGCGTTCGCGCTCTGGTTCACCGGCGGTATCTTCGTCAATCAGCGCGGCGAGCGATTCGTCAACGAATCCGCGCCGTACGATCGGCTCGGCCGCGCCGTCCTGGACGAGATGGATTCCGGCGCAATGACGCTGCCGTTCTGGATGATCTACGACGACCGGGAGGGCGAGGTCCCTCCGGTCAAGGCGACCAACGTCTCGATGGTCGACGCCGCGCAGTATCAGGACGCGGGTCTGTGGCGCACCGCGGGCACGCTCGGTGCGCTTGCGGACCTCATCGGGGTGCCTGCCGCCGCGTTGACCGCGACCGTCGACCGGTTCAACTCCATGGTCGCCGCAGGGCGCGACACCGATTTCGGCCGCGGCGACGAACCCTACGACCGGGCGTTCTCCGGCGGCGAGCTTCCCCTGGTGCCGATCGACCGGGCGCCGTTCCACGCCGCCGCGTTCGGGGTGTCGGATCTGGGCACCAAGGGCGGATTGCGCACCGACACCCGTGCGCGAGTCCTCGACACTGCCGGCCGGCCCATCCCGGGTCTCTACGCCGCGGGCAACACGATGGCCGCCGTCAGCGGCACGACGTATCCCGGCGGCGGCAACCCGATCGGCGCCTCGCTGTTGTTCAGTCATCTGGCTGGCCTGGACATGGTGGGCGCGGGGGCGCGGTGAACAACCCGCACGAGCCGTTGACGGAATCGGTTCGGTCGTTGATCGACGCCGTGATCCGCACCGAGGTCGGCACGGACAAGCTCGCCGCCGCGCACGCACACGTCACCGCGGCCCTCGAACTGCTCAGCGAGCAACTCATGCCCGGGTCGTTCGGTGTTCGGGTGACGCCCGACGGGCGCAGCCAACCGAGCGGCAACGTGCTCATCGGACAGCGCAACGCGATCGCGCCGCCGCTCACCGTCGAGCACGACGACGACGGCCTGGTCAGCACCGAAGTCGAGCTCGGGGCGGCGTACGAAGGTCCCGTCGGGCACGTCCACGGAGGGGTGTGCTCGCTGATCCTCGACCATCTGCTCGGAGCCACCGCACACCGGCCGGACGGGCCCGCGTTCACCGGCACCCTGCAACTGCGGTATGTCCGCCCCACTCCCCTGGGCCGGCTGCGCGCGGAGGCCTGGGTGGAGCACGAGGACGGCCGCAAGACCTATGCCCGCGGCCGCATCCTCAGCGGGGGCGAGCCCACCGTCGAGGCGCAGGGCGTCTTCATCCGGCCGAGATCAGCAGGCTAGATCGGATCGAACGCCGAGATCAGCCACCGGCCATCGACTTTCGTCAGGCTGACCATCACACTGCTCGCGCTCTGCGAGGCGTCGGGCCGTTCCCGGCTGGTGGTCGTCTGGTTCACGAAGACCAGCACCTTCGCGGTGTCCGGATGGATCTCGGCTTCGGCGGCCCGGACCACGGACGCCTCGGTGGTCACCGCGCGGTCTTTGGCGGCGGGGAGCAGGATCTCATCGCTGAACTTGCCGTAGTAGTTCAGGAATTCGCCTGTCAGATGGGTTTTCGCGGCCGCGAGGTCCGTGTCGACGCTGTCGGGTTTGTAGGTCAGCAGGGCCACGGTGCCCTCCGACGCCGCCCGCACCGCCGCCGATGCGGCGGTGGCGTCGGTCTGCACGTCGGTGCGGTACTGCGTGGCGTAGAGGGCGACGGCCAGCGCGACCGATGCCGCGGCTACCAGACCGGTCAGCAGCAGGCGCCAGCGCGCCGAAAGGATCGCCTTCACACGGCTCACGGGACGAACTCCATCTTCGACATCTTGAGTTGGCCCGCGTCCCGGACGACGTCGACGCTCAGTCGCCAGGACCGGGGTTGTTTGTCGGCGCCCGCGGCGTTGGTGACCGTCGACGTCGCGGTGACGAGAACCGTCGCCGAATCCTCCGACATCGTCTCGACGGCGGCGGCCTTGACCGTCACGTCGGTGACGACCTTGCCGTCCTGCGCCAGCTTCACGAAATCCTCAGCGGCGATCTTGAACTCGTCGTGAAACGATCCTGTGGAGTTGTCGAGGATCTGCTTCACGCTGTCTTCGGCCTCGGCGGCGTCGATGGACATGAGCGTGAAGACGATCTGGCGCGCCGCGGCCGCGAATTCGGCTGACTGCTGGTGTTCGCCAGCCGCTTCCCGGTGGTGCCACGTCAGGTAACCGCTCACCGCAAGCGATGCGGCAGTGACGAGGACGGCGAGGATCGCGACGACGGTGCCCCGGCCGGGACGGCGGAGCCGACGGGGCTTCGGCCCCAGGGGTTCTGCGGCCTCTGAGACATCCGACCGCATCCGTTCCGCACGCTCCTGCGCCGCTTCCGCCAGTGCCTCGGCCGCTTCGACTTCGGCGTCCTCGGCCTGTCCGCGGGCTTCGATGGTGTCGGTCACGGATCACCAACTCCTCAGGGAACAGAGGGCCCCTTTGGGCCCTGAATGGGTGGCGACGACAACTCCGTCGACGGCGAGTTCGCATCGGAGGTTCGGCCGCTCGGGGCCGAGGCCGCTGGTCGCGGTCACCATCGCCCAGCGATTCGGATCGACGAGCGCGACCTCGAGCACCCACGGACTGCCGGGATCGAGGACGACCTCCGCCTTCGGGCTGAACTGGTACGGATTGTGGCTGTAGTCGGCCCACGTCGGGGGATCGACGGCGCGGTAGTAGACGTCGGCCTGGATCGGTTCGTCCGCGGTCACGGTGTAGCGGACCTGGTGCGGGGCGGGGCCCTGCGCGGGCGCCGGCGGTGCCACCCCGAGGGCTACGGCGGCGATCGCGACCGACCCCGCGAGGACACGGTTCACGAGTTGTCTCCCCGCACCCAGAGGCTTTCCCCGCTGGAGGCCACGCAACTGAGGAAGAGTCCGTCGGGAGCCTGTGCGACCGAGTTCTCGAAGCCCGTGCAGTTGGTGTTCTCCACGCGGATGCCCTCCATCGGCGGTGAGCGGAAATACCGCGGCGCGTACCGGCGGGGCGAACCGCAGAACACCAGCCGGCCCCAGCTCGTGGTGCCGAACACGTAGTGGGTGGTGTTCGCGCACGGCGCGCCGAGCGTGACGTTCCCGGCGATACCCGGAACACAGGCCGGTCCCTCGCAGGCGAGCGGCTCCGCACCGGCCGCGGGCGAGGTGAAGACGGCACCGGCGATCACCAGGGGGACGGCGAGGACGGTCGTGCGCACGACGACACTGTGACACCCCGCAGGCGGTCGAATCGCGGATCGTCCCTCTGGGCGGGCAGGTTTCCGTCCCGCTGAGCGGCCGACGCGGCATCGGCGCCCGGAGCCGCGCTGTTAGCGTCGCCCATCGCCGACTGCTGAGGAGAGAGCGTTGCGGGTCTTGGGCTTGGTCACCACGGTCGGCGCGCTGGCGGCAGCCGCGAGTCTCGCGCATCCGGCGAAAGCGTATGCGTCCGACGAGGAGTGGGGCCTCAACGGCATCTACTCGGCCACCTCGAACGGGGAATGGGCCAAGAAGAACGAGGTCTTCCGCGACGAAGCGGTCGTGCGAGCCACCTGGACGATCGACACCGTCTGCAGCTATCCCACCGAATGCACCGGCACGGTGCGCAGCGACCAGGGCTGGGAGGCACCGATCTACAAGACGGGCGGCATCTGGTACGTCAAGCACACCGTGCCGCGCTGGGAGCCCTGTCCCGACGGATCGGCGGCCGACGGCCTCCAGGTGTTCCGGTTCGTGCCGACGGTGCCCGACGGCAGCATGACCGACCCGGCCTCCACGACCCTCGTCGGCGAGGACCAGACGACCGGCCCCAGCGGCGCCTGCGGAATCAGCAGGCCGCTGTTCATCACCATGCCGTTCAAACTCGTCAAGCTGAGCTGACTCAGCTTCCCGTCGGCAGCATGTCCTGCCACGTTTTCTGCTGTCCGCCAGCCGCATTCGTGACCAGCGCAGGCTGCGTGAACACCGTTCCGTCGGGGGTGGCGTACTTCCCGGTCTGCGGATCGTAGGTGGCGATCGCCACCGAGGGCCCGCCCGGGTCGCCCGGTGCGAAGGCGCTCGGCGCGACGGCCGGACCGCCGGGCTGCGGTGCCGGCGCGGGACTCGGCGGCGGCATCGGGGTACCGCCCACGGGACCGTGGATCTGCTCGTCGGAGTCGACGCGGTCGTCCGGCGGGATGCCCTGGGCGACAAGGGACGGATCGAACGGATAGGGACCAAGCGCATGCTGGCGCATGGCCAACGGTTCGAACGGCTTGTCGCTGGCGCACTGCTCGACGGTGGCCGCCCGCTTGCCCGGCTGGGCCATACACGGATAGTTGCGCGCACCGCGCACACCGATCGGAGAGTCCTGCGGCAGTTTGCAGTACAGGCCGTCCGGGGTGTCGATGTCGCTCTCGTCGTCCGGTGACCGCCACGACGACGGAGGCAGGAAGCCGACGGTGCACGCGGGTGGGTCGTTGAGGTTGAGGGTGAAGTCGCCCAGCGACATTCCCGTCGGGTTGTTCCGTGAGACGCCCACCGTCTGTGTGGCGGCCACGTACGGCGGGAGCAGCACGAGGAGCTGCTCGATCGACGCGTGATAGGTGACCGCCACCTGGCCGATGGTGGTGAGGTTGGCCAGCAGCACCGGCACCGTGGGCTTGACGGCGTTGAAGAGCCGCGACGCCTCGTCGGCCGCCCCCGCCCCGGTGGCCAGCAGCGTCCGCACCTGCGCATCGTTGTCGACGACCTGACCGGTGACACCGGCCATGCTGCGCGCCCAGGTGCGCAGCTGGTCCGCCGTCTGCGCCTGCCCTTCCAACAGCGGGGCACTGTCGTCGATGAGTGAACGCATCTCGGACGTCACGCCTCTCGCGTCCCCGACCACGGTCGAGGACGAATCCAGCATCGACCCGAGGTCGTAGGCGGAGCCGTTGAGCGCCTTGGCGGACTCGTCGAGCAGTCCGGTGATCTTGTCCTTGGGCACGCTGTCGATCAGCGTGCTGACCTGATCGAGCATCGGCCCGACCGCCTGCGGAATCGACGTGTTCTCCGCGGGGATGACCGACCCGTCGCGCAGGAACGGGCCGGATTCGGTGCGCGGCTGCAGATCGACGTACTGCTCGCCGACCGCCGACACACTGCGCACGGCGGCGTGCAGGTCGGCGGGGATGTCCGTGCCGGTGGACAGCGACAGGGTGGCCTCCGCACCCTGCCGGGTCGCCCGCACGTCGGTGACCTTGCCGATCTCGACGCCGCGGTAGGTGACGTTCGAGAACCGGTACAGGCCACCGGTGCCGGGCAGTTCGACGGTCACGGTCATCCGTCCCACCCCGAGCAGGGTGGGCGCCTGCAGGTATCCGAAGACCATCACTCCCATCGCGACGACCGCGGTGATCGTGAATATCGCGAGCTGTGTGCGGACGAAACGCGTGAGCATCAGTTCCCCCCGGCCACTTCGGCGTCCGCCGACGACGGGTCCACGGTGTCCACACCGTCCGGTGTCTCGGCCAACTCCGGGATGGGCGCCACCGCCGGCGGAGGCGCCACCGGCGCGTTGAGCGGATCCAGCGTGTAGTTGAGGTACCACGGGTCACCCGGCGCGGGCACCATCGGTGTGCCCTCCTGCCCCCACCGCGTGCCGAGGAACAGGCCGCGTTTGAGCCGCGGGATCGTGAAGTCGAAGATGATGAACTGGTTCATGTAGTCGCCACGGATGGCCCGGTCGATGAAGCCCTGGGTGTAGGGGAAGGTCGGCGCGTAGGCCAGCGCGGTGCCCAGATTCGGCCCGACGTCGGCGAGTGCCTTGAGCGTCGGCTCGAGGTTCTTCAGGTTGCGCACCAGGTCGGCCTGGGTGTCGTTGATCATGCCGGTCGCCGTGTCGCTGAAGATCCGCAGCTTCTCCAGCGCGGTCGTGAGCCTGGGGCGTTCTCTGACCAGCACGTCGAGCGCGGGTGGAATGCGTTGCAGCGCCGAGCTGATCACCTCACGTTGCCCGGCGAGGGTCCCGGCGAGCCGGTTGAGCGCCGCCAGGGAGGCGTTGATGTCGTCGCGCTGGCCGTCGAGCATCCCGACGAAGTCGTTGAGGCGCGTCAACAGGTCGCGCAGCTGGGCTTCCCGGCCGTTGAGGGTGGCGTTGAACTCGCGGATGATGTCGCCCGCCTGGCCGAGGCCGCCGCCGTTGACGACGACCGACAGCGACGACAGCGTCTGCTCCGTCGACGGATACGTCGAGGATCTGTCGAGCCCGACGGTGGTACCCGGTTGCAGACGGCCGCTCGGGGCCTTGCCGACCGGCGGATCCAGCGCCAGGTGCATGGATCCCAGCAGGCTGGTCTGGCCCACGGTGGCGACCGCGTTCGCCGGGATGACGACGTCCGGGCGCACCGTGACCTCGACGTCCGCGTGCCAACCGCGCAGTGTCATCTTTCCCACCGTGCCGACCACCACGTCGCTGACCATCACCGGTGAATTCGATTCCAGTGAGCCGACATTGGCGAGCTGGACGTGATAGACGGACGCCCCGGACCCACTGCCCACGGTGCCCGGCAGCGGAAGCGAGTTCAGGCCGTCGAAGGTGCAGCCGGAGGCGGCGACCGTCACGCAGGCGGCGACCGCGGCGACGCGGCGGGTCGGGCGGCGGCCGATCATGCCGGAGGTCCTTCCTGTGGCGCCTCCGCAGGAAGCAGCATGTCGGGCAGGCTGGTCGGGGCCGACGGCGCGGGCCCCGGCGGTACGGGCGCGCCCGGGAACAGCGCCGGCGTGGGGTGGGCGGGGAGTCCGTTGGGCGCGTACGCGCCGGGCGGGCCCGCCGGTGTTCCCCAGCCCGGCGGCGGCGGTACGTCACCGCCACCGGTGAACGCCGATACCGCGGGCGGGATCTCGGGCGGAGTCGGGCTGCCGCCGGTACCGCCGGGCGCCAGGGCGGGGTCCGAATAGACGAGGTTGCCGGGGCTCGGCGACTTCTTCAGATAGGCGTTGATCGGCAGGGGCAGATAGTTGAAGTTCAGCAGCCGCAGTGCCGGTCCCAGGTACTCGGCACAGATCTTGCCCGTCTCGGCTGCGGTCGCATTGCGGACCGCACCGATCGCCGAGCAGATGAGCTGCACCGGGTTGGCGAAGTTGCCCATCGCGAATCCGCCGAGCATCGTGCCCGTGTCCGGGTGATAGATGTTGTAGCCGTTGCCGATCGCGTTGGGCGCGACGTGGAGCACGTTCTCCAGGACGGTGCGGTTGTCCGCGACGTTCTGCGTCACGTCGGCGAGGCGCTGGATCTGTTCGGCGGTCTGGTCGCGGCTGCCGGCGATGAACCGCTGCACCTCCCCCACGGCCTCGGCGAGGTGGGCCAGCGCCGCGTCCATATCGGCCCGGCCGCCGTCGACGACACTGCTCACCATGGCGAGCCGGTCCTGGAACTGGATGATCTGAACGTTGCTGTCCCGCAACGCCGTCACGAAGACCTGCAGGTTCTTGATGACGTCGACGATGTTGCCGCTGCCGTCGGCGAGTATCCGCCCCACCCCGGACAGTTGCGCGATGGTCTCCCGCAGCTTCTCCCCGTTGCCGTCCATGGCATTGGCCGCACTGTCGATGAACCGGCTCACCGAGGTGCCGGACACCCCACCGGAGGGTCCCAGTTCCGCGGCCAGCCGCGCCAACTGCTCTTTGACCTCGTCCCATTCGACCGGTATCGCGGTGCGCTCGAGACCGATGACGGCGTCGTCGGGCAGCACCGGACCGCTCGACTCGTACGCGGGGGTGAGTTGGACGTAGCGGGCGGCGATCAGGTTCGGTGCCACGATGATCGCCTTGGCGTCGGCGGGGATCGGCACATTCCGGTCGACGGCGAGCCGGAACCTCGTCTGTTCACCCGCCGGTTCGATGGATTCGATCGTGCCGACCCGCACTCCCACGACACGGACCTCGTCGCCCGGGTAGATCGACGTCGCCGAGGAGAAGTACGCCGTGACGATCCGCGGCGCGAAGAACGCCTGTCGCACCAGGACCGCGGCGCCCGCGACGACGAGCACGATCAGCGCTACGGCCAGCGCCTTGGCGAGCCGGTTGCGGCCGATCATCGTGAACCACCCGGGATGCCGTTGTAGGGGAACGGGAATTCGGCGCGCGGGCCGGCGTTGTCCGGCGGCTGGCCGGCGTTGACGCCGCGCCGGTATCCGAGCGCGTAGTCGAGGAACGGCTGCAGCGCACCACCGGGCAGCAGGTTGCCGATGAAGGCGTTGTAGTAGAACCCGTTGTTGACCGCTTCGCCCTGTGTCACCTGGTATTTCGCGAGTCCGTTGAGTGCCTTGGCGATGTTGTCGCGATTCCTCTGCAGCATGTCCGACACGGAGTTGAGTTTGTCCAGCGTCGGCGCGAGCTCCTGCTCGTTGTCCCGTACCAGACCGGTCAGCTGCTGCGACATCGCCGAGGTGTTGGCGAGCAGGTTGACGATCGCGTAGCGGCGCTGTTCGAGGACCGCCAGCAGGTCATTGGCGGACAGCAGCAGCGAATTCACCTGCTGGCTGCGCTCGGACAGGATGCCCGTCACGTCGGCGGCACCGGCGAGCAGATCGCCGAGTGTCTCGTCGCGGTCGTTGAGCGAGCGGGAGAGCTGGGTGAGCCCCTCGAAGGTCGGACCCAGTTGCGGCGCCAGCCGGTCGATCGTCTCGGACAGGGTGTCGAGCGACTGGTTCAGGGTCGCCGTGTCGGTGTCGGCGGTGTTCGCGGTGAAGTCGCTCACCGCCTCCGTCAGCGAGTAGGGCGACGAGGTGCGCGACAGCGGAATCGCCTCCATCGACCTCAGCGGCCGGGAACCCTTGGGTTCCACCGTCAGCATCCGCTCCCCCAGCAGCGTTCCGGTGCGGATGTGGGCGGTCGAATCCGCCCCGAGTCGCACCTTGCCGTCGAGGGAGAAGGTCACCAGCGCCTTGCCGTTGTCCAGCGCCACGTCGGACACCGTCCCGACGGCGACGCCGGAGACCTTGACCTCGTTGCCTGCGGCGAGCCCGCCCGCCTCGGCGAACACCGCCCGGTACTTCACCGACGTCGCCATCGACCAGAGCTGTTGGGGCTGCAGCCCGACGACGATCACCAGCACGATCAGCACCAGCCCGATGAACCCGGTACGGACGAGCTGTCTTCCACGGTATTTCAGCATCAGGGTTCCGCACACCTTCCGGTGTCTTGCTTGATCCAGGGGAAGTACGCGGTGCGTCCCTGCAGATCGGTGACCCGTACGGACAGCCCGCAGAGATACTGGTTGAGCCAGCTCCCGTAGGCGCCGAGCCGTACCAGCTTGCGGTAGTTGGCCGGAGCCTTCTGCAGAGAGATGTCGAGCAGCTCCTTGTCCTTCTCCAGGTACGTCGCCACGTGGGTGAGCTGGTCGACCGACCCGGCCAGCGGGGGCCGGGCCTCGGTCATGAGGTCGGCGAGTGATGCGGTGCCGTTGTCCAGGGATTCGATGGCCGCACCGATGGGGTCGCGTTCCTGCGCCAGGCCGGTCACCAGTTGCTCGAGGCGTTCGACGGCACCGGAGAACTTGTCCCCGTCCCGCGACATGGTCGCGACGACGGTGTCGAGGCTGTCGATCATCTGCCGGACCGTGTCACCGTTGGCGGCGATCGCGTTGGCGAAGGACGAGGTCTTGGCGAACAGGGATTCGATGTCCCCGCTCTGGCCCTGCAGGATCTGGATCAGGGAGTGCGTCAACGCATTGACGTCATCCGGGTTGAGCCCGCGGATCACCGGTTTGAGTCCGCCGAGCAACAGGTCGAGGTCGAGCGCGGGTTCGGTGCGGTCCAGGGGGATGCGGGATCCCGCGGGCTGGATCTGGGTCGAGCCCGGCCCGTCGACGAGTTCGAGGTACCGGTCACCGACGAGGTTGAGGTAGCGCACGGCCACCTTCGTCCCGGTGGTCAGCACGACGTCACTGCCCGCGTCGAAATCCACCACGACGGTGTTGTCCGGTTGCAGCGAGACACCGTTGACCGTGCCGACGCGGATCCCCGCAATGCGCACGGAGTCACCCGATTTGACGCTGGAGGCGTCGACGAACACCGCGGAGTACTCGTGGGCCGATCCGGCGCGGTACTGGCCGAAGATCGCGAACAGGGCGGCGGTGAGCAGCACCATCACCGCGGCGAAGACGCCGAACTTGACCACGGTGGGGCCGAGCCGCCTCATCCGGGCTGGCCGATCTGTGCGCTGTTGCGGGGCGGTCCGTCGAGGGGCCCGAACAGCATCTGTTTGAGTCCCTCGGAGTTCAGCAGGATGCCCTGATTGCCGTACTGCGCCGGGTTGGCGTCGATGTCGGAGACCACGAACGGCGCACGGGTCTCGTAACCCACGTCGGGCAGGCCCACACACTGCGGACCGCCGCGCGCCGCGACCTTCGGCAGGTTCTGCGGATACCGGTAGCGTTCGGTGCCCAGCACGAACGAGTCGAGCAGCAGCACACCGGGGACCGGCGGTGGCGGGGCCATCGCCAGCGGCAGCATCCCGGCCAGACCGCAGTTCAAGGCCTGGTGATACTGGTTCGTCAGATCCGTTGTGGGGACCAGGATTCGCATCAGGTCGGTGAATGCGCCGCGGTTGGTGGCCACGACGTCGTTGCCGACCTCGGCCAGCCCGATCGCACTGACAAGTACGGCGTCGAGATCGCTCTGCCGCTCCACCAGCGTGTCGCTGATCCGCGACGCGTTGTCGGCCGTGGCGAGGAGGTCCGGGGCGGCATCGGCGTAGGCGTCGAGGACCTGCGGCGCGAGCGCGATGTCGCGGCTGAGGTTGTCCATGCTGGGGTCGAGGTCGGCGAGCAGCGTGTCGAGGTCGGTCAGCGTCCGGCCGAACTCCGCGCCCCGCCCGTCTAGTCCCTGGGACAGCGCGCCCAGGGTCTCGTTGAGCTTCGCCGGTTCGATCTTGGCCAGCACCGACACCAGTTGCTCGAACACCGTGTTGATCTCGACGGTCACGTGCCCGGCGTCGAGCACCTGCCCGGCCCGCAGCGGCTCGGGCGAGGGATCCGCCGGTGGCACCAATTCGACTGCCTTGGAACCGAACACGGTGGTCGATCCGATGTTGACCAGGACGTTGGACGGGATGATCTGAAGCTGCGACGGGTCCATCGCGAGGTGGAGCTCCGCCCGGCCGTCGGGCCTGGCCTCGATGGCCGCGACCTTGCCGACCTGGGCGCCGTGCAGTTTCACCTTCGCGTCAGGGTTCATCACCAGGCCGACGCGGTCGGAGACGACCGTGACCGTCGCACTTCTGGTGAACGATCCGTTGAACAGTCCCACCGCGAGCGCGACGATGGCGGCGATGCACACCACGGTGAGCGTGCCCGTCACGTTGCGCGCGGTACCCGACGTCATTGCCACGACACCCCTAGCCCGACAGGTTGAAGTTGCCGTTGGAGCCGTACACGGACAGCGAGACCAGCAGGGTCACCGAGACGACCACGACCAGCGAGGTGCGCACCGCGTTGCCGACCGCGACCCCGACACCGGCCGGCCCGCCGGTCGCGAAGTAGCCGAAGTAGGTGTGGATGAACAACACCGTGAGCGCCATGAGGATCGCCTGCAGGAACGACCACAGCAGGTCGACGGGGTTGAGGAAGGTGGTGAAGTAGTGGTCGTAGAGTCCGCCGGACTGGCCGAACAGCACCGTGGTGGTGAACTGGCTGGCGAGGAACGACAGGATCACCGCGACCGAGTACAGCGGGGTGATCGCGATCATCCCGGCCACGATGCGGGTGCTCACCAGATACTCGATCGGACGGATACCCATGGTCTCGAGTGCGTCGATCTCCTCGTTGATGCGCATGGCGCCGAGCTGGGCGGTCACCCCCGCGCCGAAGGTGGCGGCCAACCCGATACCCGCCACCACCGGAGCGGATATCCGCACGTTGATGAAGGCCGCGAGGAATCCGGTCAGCGCCTCGATACCTATGTTGCCCAGCGAGCTGTACCCCTGCACCGCGAGCGTCCCGCCGGCCGCAAGGGTGAGGAAGCCGACGATCACCACGGTGCCGCCGATCATCGCCAATGTGCCTGCGCCCATGCTGATCTCGGCGATCAGCCGGATGATCTCCTTGCGGTAGTGCATCGCCGCATGCGGGGTGCCGGTCAGTGCGCGGCCGTAGAACAGGATGTGGTCGCCGAGGCGCCCCACCAGCGACGCCGGCTTCTTGAACTGGCTGACGACGCGGGGATAGGCAGCGCCCAGCGTGGTGAGTGCCCCCATCGGCTAACCCGCCGTCATCCGGATGCCGATCGCGGTCACGACCACATTGATGACGAACAGCGCCATGAACGCGTACACCACGGTCTCGTTGACCGCGTTGCCGACGGCCTTCGCGCCGCCGCCGCTGATGGTCAGTCCCCGATAGCACGCGACCAGTCCGGCGATCACCCCGAACAGGGCGGCCTTCACGCAGGAGATGATCACCTCACCGATACCGGTCAGCAGGGTGATGCCCGCGGCGAACGCCCCGGGGTTGACGTCCTGGACGAACACCGAGAAGGCGTAGCCGCCCAGGATCCCGATGATCACGACGAGGCTGTTGAGCAGCAACGCCACCAGACCCGAGGCCAGCATCCGCGGGGTGACCAGGCGCGCAACGGGGTTGATGCCCAGCACCTCCATCGCCTCGATCTCCTCGCGGATGGTGCGTGACCCGAGGTCGGCGCACATCGCGGTGGCGCCCGCACCGGCCACGATCAGCACCGTGACCAGCGGGCCCACCTGGGTGACCGCGCCGAACGCGGCACCCGCGCCCGAGAGGTCCGCGGCGCCCAGTTCGCGCAGCAGGATGTTGAGCGTGAAGCTCACCAGCACCGTGAAAGGGATGGCGACCAGCAGCGTCGGCGCCAGGGAAACCCTTGCGACGAACCATGATTGCTCGAGGAATTCGCGCGCCTGGAACGGCCGTCGGAAGGCGAACCGCACCGCGTCGACGGTCATCCCGAACAGACCACCGACCGCTTCGAGCGGACGGTCCAGATCTGCCCGGTTCACCAACGTTCCTCCTGATACTCCGCACCGCGGCGCGAAGGCGACGGTGACTCGACGCGCAACACTGGCACCCGAGTGAACTGGGGCACACCTCCCGTCCCGCCCATCGGGATAACGCGGAAGCGCTCACGCTGCTCGGTGCTGACGTTCCGCCACCACGCGGAGCAAACACGAAACGAGGCCGCCCGGGTAACGTCGGGCGAGTGCCGTTCTCGTATGCCACAGTCGTGGAGACCACCGAGTTGAGCACTCGCCTGCGGCGGATCGTCCTGCACGTGGAAGACCACGAAGCCCTCGCGGTCGCACCCGGTGCCGATTCCGCGATCGGCGTCTACTTCGGCGCCGATCCCGACAGTGGAGTAGGGCGCAACTACTCGGTGCGCCATCAGGACGGCGCGCGGATCACCCTGGACGTCTTCCTGCACGCCCACGGGCCCGGGACGAACTGGGCCGCAACGGCTGTCGCCGGTGACCGCGTCGGCCTCGACCATGCGCGTTGCTGGTACGAACCCGAGCCCACTACAGAGTGGCAGTTGCTGGTCAGCGACCTGTCCGGGCTGCCCGCGGCCGCCCGCATCGTCGAAGAGCTGCCCACCGGAGCGCGGGCCACTCTGCTCGTCGAGGTGGCCGCGCCCGACGACCTCGCCTACCTGCCCAGCAATGACGACATCTCCGTCATCCCCAGCATCGGCACCGGGAACGGTCACGGCCCGAGCGAGCTGGCGCGGGCCGTGCGAGATCTCGCGCTGCCGGCGGGGCGCGGCTACTGCTGGTTCGCCGGTGAAGCGGCCGAATCCCGCACCGTGCGCAAATATCTGCGCAGTCTCGGATGGACGATCGACCAGTACGACATCACCGGGTACTGGCGCCACGACTCCGAAGCCTGGGACACCCGGTTCGAAGAGGTTCAAGACGATGTACTCGCGGTCTACGAGCGCGCCCTGAGTGCGGGCAAGGGAGACAAACTCGCCTTCGAGGAATTCGACGATGCGTGTGAACGGATCGGCCTGTAGGTTCGGTGACCGCTCACGCCCCGGCACCCTCGGCGCCCACGACTCCGACGCGTCGTCCGACTGCGCGCAACAGGGCCGTCGGACTCGCGGCGGCCGGCGTGCTGCTGGGCGTGCTGTGCGTGGCCAGTCTCGCGGTCGGCACCGAGAACGTGTCGCTGTCGACCGTGTGGCACGCGCTGACCGATTACCGCGACATCGGCGATCAGTGGATCGTGCAGGAGCTGCGCGTCCCGCGGACCGTCCTCGCCCTCCTCGTCGGGCTGGCACTCGGACTCTCGGGCACGTTGATCCAGGCCGTGGGCCGCAATCCACTGGCCGACGCGGAGATCCTCGGGATCAACTCCGGCGCAGCACTGTTCGTCGTCGGCGCGATCGCCCTGCTGGGCCTGACCGGCATCTGGACCTACATCTGGTTCGCCTTCGCCGGCGCCCTGTTCGCGATGGTGCTGGTCTACCTCGTCGGCATGTCGGGCCGGGCCACCGTCACCCCGGTGCGCATCCTGCTGGCCGGGGTCGCGGTCGCCGCAGTGATGGACGGGGTGGGATTCGCCGTTCGGCTGCGATATCCGCGGGCGTTCGACAACATGCGGTTCTGGGACGCCGGTGCGCTCGACGGGCGCCGGTTGGACGTCGCGCTGGCCATCAGCCCGTTCATCGCCGTCGGCGCCCTGCTGTGCCTGGTCGTGTCGCGTTCGCTCAACATCACCGCCTTCGGTGACGACCTCGCGAAGAGTCTGGGCGGGAACGTGGTTCGCACCCAGGTGCTGAGTCTGGTCGCGGTCACGCTGCTCGCCGGTGCCGCCACCGCGGGCGCCGGACCCATCGGGTTCGTCGGCCTCATGGTGCCGCATGCGGTGCGCCGGTTCACCGGACCCGACTGGCGCTGGATCCTCGCCTACGCCGTGGTCGTCGCACCCGCATTGCTGTTGGCGGCCGACATCGTCGGCCGCATGGTGATCCGGCCGTCCGAACTGCCGGCGGGGATCGTCACCGCGTTCGTCGGCGCACCGGTGTTGATCTGGCTGGTGCGCCGCGCAGGGGCGGACCGGACGTGACCGCACCACACGTGGACTTCGGACGGCGCGAGTGCGTCGTGCGGCTGGGAGACGTGTCGATGCGCGCCTCGTGGCGGTCGATCGCCGTGGTGGCCGCGCTGCTCGGCGTGGCACTCGCCACCGCGGTGGTGGCGGTGGGCCTGGGCAATTACCCCGTGGCACCGGGTGACGTGCTCGCCGTGCTGGCAGGCACCAACACCTCCTTCGACCGCGTGGTGGTCCTCGAATGGCGTATGCCACGTCTGCTGATGGCGCTGCTGATCGGTGCCGCGCTCGGGGTATCTGGGGCGATCTTCCAAGCGCTCACCCGCAATCCACTCGGCAGCCCCGACATCATCGGCATCAATACGGGCGCCTACACCGGCGCGCTGGCCGTACTCGCCACCGTCGGCGGTGGCTACTACGCCGTCGCGGGCGGTGCGCTGGCCGGCGGGCTGGTGACCGCGGTCGCGGTCTATGCCCTGTCCTATCGCCACGGCGTGGCGGGGTACCGGCTGATCGTCGTCGGCATCGCGGTCAGCGCCGTCCTCAACTCGGTCAACCAGTGGATCGTCATCAAACTCGACCTCCACACCGCGGTGACGGCGGCGGTGTGGCAACAGGGCACGCTGAGCGGCCTGAGCTGGGCCCAGGTGGTGCCGATGACGGTGTGCCTGACGATCCTGACGGCGGCGCTGCTCATCCTGGGACCGGCGCTTCCCGTCCTGCAGCTCGGTGACGATGCGGCGGGTGCGCTCGGGTTGCGGCCGGACCGGGCACGGCCGGCCTACCTGGTGGTGGGTGTCGGCCTGGTGGCACTGGCCTGCGCGGCGGCCGGTCCGATCACCTTCATCGCGCTGGTGGCGCCCCAGTTGGCGCGGCGGCTCACCGCCAGCCCGGGCGTCGCGCTCGTGCCGGCGGCGGCGATGGGTGCCGTGCTGCTGCTCGTCGGCGATGTCGTGGCCCAGCAGTTGTTGTCCGACAACGAATTGCCCGTCGGGGTGGTGACCGTGTCGCTGGGCGGCTGCTACCTCGTCTACCTACTCATCACACAGGCGCGACATCGATGAACGAGAAACGAGATCCCCGGCTGCAGGCCCGTGGCCTGTCCATCGGCTACGACGACGCCCCCATCGTCCGTGACCTGTCGGTTGACGTGGCCGACGGCCGGATCACTGTCATCGTCGGCCCCAACGCCTGCGGCAAGTCGACCCTGCTGCGTGGTCTGGCACGGCTGCTGAAACCCGCAGCGGGACAGGTGGTCCTCGACGGGACGGACATCGCGACCATGCACACCAAGGAGGTGGCCCGCCGGCTGGGACTGCTCCCCCAGACCTCCGTCGCACCCGAGGGCATCACGGTGGCGGACCTGGTGTCCCGCGGCAGATTCCCCCACCAGAAGCTCCTGCGCCAGTGGTCCGCCGACGACGCGGCCGCGGTCACCGAGGCGATGCGGTGCACCGGCGTGTCCGACTTGGCCGGCCGGCTCGTCGACGAACTCTCCGGCGGTCAGCGCCAACGGGTCTGGGTGGCCATGGTGCTCGCTCAGCAGACCCCGCTGTTGTTGCTCGACGAGCCCACCACCTACCTCGACATCGCCCACCAGGTGGAACTCCTCGACCTGTTCGCGATGCTCAATCGCGAACGGGGCCACACCGTGGTCGCCGTACTGCACGATCTCAACCACGCCTGCCGCTACGCCGACGACCTCATCGTGATGAAATCCGGTGGCGTTGTGGCGCAGGGTGACCCGGGCGCCGTCGTCACCGCGGACCTGATCGAGCAGGTCTACGGGCTGACGTGCCAGATCATCGAGGATCCCCAGACGGGCACACCGCTGATCGTCCCCCGCGCCTCATCGCACCTCAGGACCCGGAGGGCGCCGAACTGAGGTATCCACCGCCTTGACCGAAGAACTCCATCGCCGGATGGTCCACCCCGTCATCGGTGCGGACCACGTCGAGCACCAAGCCCGGCGACTGGCCGCGGTAGGCGTCGGCGCCCGCCACGATGACCATGCCCCCGTCCTCCTCGATGAACACCCGCCCGGGCGTACCCCCGTAGCGGCACCGTGAGACGTGCGCCGCGATCAGCCGCAGCCGCTCCCCGCGAAAGTACGTGTAGGCGTTGGGATAAGGATCGGACAGTGCGCGAACGAAGCGCTCGATGTCGTCGGCCGGCCAGCTCCAGTCCACCAGACCGTCCCGGTCGGAGCGCTTGTGGAAGAACGTGCGCTCCGCGAGGTCCTGCGGTGTCGGCGTCAGGGTGCCGTACTCCAGGCCGTCCAGCGCCTCCTCCAGCACCTCGGGCACCAAATCCAGCGTGTCGTGAACCAGGCTGGTGCCCGTACTGGTCGGCGTGATCTCGACGGCCCGCTGCACCAGGATGGCGCCGGTGTCCAGTTCGTCGTCCATCAGGTGTGCGGTGACCCCGGTATGGGTCGCACCACTGATCAACGACCAGATCACCGGTGAGAATCCGGTGAATTTCGGCAACAGGGAGTCATGCAGATTCACAGTGCCGTGACGCGGAATGCTGAAGAGTTCCTGTGGAAGCCTGGTGCGCCAGTTGTTGGCAACCATCACGTCGGGTGCCAGTTCGGCCACCCGTTGCGCCAGTTCCGGCGACGGGCGCTTCGCCAAGAAGACCTCGATTCCCTCGCTACGCGCCAGGTCTTCGACGGAATCGGCCCAAATAGATTCGTACACATGATCGCTCGTCGGGTGGGTGACGACCAGGCACACATCGTGGCGCGACTTCAACAACGCCTGTAGTGTGCGGTGCCCCCACGTCTGATAGCCGAACATCGCCACACGCACAGCAACCTCCCAGGTATCGGCTAGCCCCCTATGGTTAGCCTAACCTTGATAGCATGCCCAGCAGTCGGCATGGAGCCCCGCCCACGAGCTCAGGGGGAGCGCGGGTGCTTCCAGACGAGGGAGGAATTCGAATGTCCACCAATCCTTTTGACGACGAGAACGGCCGTTTCTTCGTCCTCGTCAACGAGGAAGAGCAGTATTCGCTGTGGCCGACGTTCGCCGACGTGCCCGCCGGCTGGCGGATCGTCTTCGGCCACGACGGCGGTGCCGCCAGGAAAGACGCGCTGAGCTTCGTCGAGGAGAACTGGACCGACATGCGGCCACGCTCACTGCGCCTCCAGATGGAGCGCACCGCCGCCGACACGATGCCGCAGAGGTGAGCGCGGCGCCGATCGACGCGACCGTCGATTGGACCGGCAAGGCGGTGCTGCGCCGAGCGATGACGCGCCACGGGCGCAAGGTGTCCCTCGGCTCGATTCTCATTGCCGCACATCAGCTCTGCGAGGTGTCGGTCCCGGTACTCATCGGCGTCGTCGTCGATCGCGCTGTCGCGACCGGATCGCTGCGCGCCATCGTCCTGTGGATCGGCGCGTTGGCAGCACTGTTCGCCGTGCTCACCGTGGTCTACCGGATCGGCGCCCGGCTGCTGATGGCCGCCATCGCACAGGAGGGTCATCTGCTGCGCGTCGAGATGAGCCGTAAGATCCTCGATCCGCTCGGCATCCGCACCGAATACCGGGCCGGTGAACTGCTGTCGATCTCCTCGACGGACGCGGAGGAAACGGCGTACCTCCTCGACTACGTCCCCCGGATGGTCGGTGCGGTCGTCGCCGTCCTCGCCTGCGGCGCCGTCCTGCTCCGCATCGACCTGCCGCTGGGTCTGATGGTGCTCGTCGGTGTACCGGTCGTCGTGCTCGGACTCCAGCTCACCGCGCCGCTGATCGCGGCCCGCGTCGAGCAGCAACAGGCCGAGATCGGCCGCGCCACCGCCCTGGCCGCGGACCTGATCAGCGGGCACCGACCACTGCAGGGCATCGGCGCCCAACACAACGCCGCGGCCCGCTACCGCGTGGCCAGCCGCCGGTCACTGACCGCCACCCTGCGGGCGGCACGCATCGAGAGCGCCCACGCGGGCGCCGCCGCGGCGGCTGGCGCGCTGGCCGCCATGGCGGTGGCCGTCGCCGCCGCGTACTTCGCCGCCAACGGCGGCCTCACGCTCGGTGCGCTCATCACCGTCATCGGACTGGCGCAGTTCCTCGCCGAACCGTTCTCGGTGCTGGCGACCATGCCCGGTTCGGTGGCCGAGGCGCGCGCATCGGCCAACCGCGTCGCCACCGTCCTGGCCGCACCCACCCGGCACGACGCCGAACCCGCGCCGGGCCTCACCGCTGACGGCGCCGCTGGGCTCGCCGTGCGCGACGGCGCCCACGGCAGCCTGCGCGGTCTGAGCCTCGACGTGGCACCCGGCGAGTTCGTCGCCGTACTGGCCGCCGACCCCAGGGACGCGGCGGCGTTGATGGATCTGCTGTCCGGCCACGAGCGGTCCACCGAACGCGGCACCGTCAGGGTGAACGGTCGGCGCATCGGCGAGATCCCGTACGGCCACCGGCGCCGCACCCTGCTCGTCGAACACCATCACGGCGATCTGTTCAGCGGCACCCTGGGCTCCAATCTCGCGCTCGCCGGCGCATCCGGGGACAGCGCCGCCGCACTCGCCGCCCTGGAAGCATCGTGCGCCCTCGACGTCGTCGAGCTCTACCCCGACGGACTCGACCACCGTGTGGTCGAACGGGGCGCCAGTCTGTCCGGCGGGCAGCGGCAGCGGTGGACCCTGGCGCGCGCCCTGGCCGCGGACCCCGACGTCCTCGTCCTGCACGATCCGACGACCGCCGTGGACGCCGTCACCGAACAGGCCATCGCCGACGGCATCCGCCGGTTGCGGTCCGCGCGCGGCCGCACGACGGTGGTGCTCACCAGCAGCCCCGCCCTGCTGGCCGCCGCCGACCGCGTCGTCCTCGTCAGCGACGGGTCCATCCAGGGCCAGGGCACGCACGGCGATCTGGTGACCGCCGACGACCGCTACCGGAAGTTGGTGCTGCGGTGACCATCAGCGAGTCGACCACCCCGCCGGTGCTGCCGGTGGCCACCATGGCGCGCACCTGGTCGTGGCTGGTGACAGAGATCCGCAGGCGCCGGGGACGCAGCGCGGTGACGGTCCTCGTCGGCCTCGCCGCCGCAGCGGCCGCTACCGTCCCGATCTACCTGCTCGGCACGCTGGTGGACCGGGTCGCCGACGGTTCGACGGGCGGACTGGCGGGGCTGGCGGCGGTCATCGGGGTGACGGCGCTGGCCGGCGGGCTGGGCACCGGGCTGTCCACGTACCTGATCACCCGCCTCGGCGAACACGCGGTCGCCGATCTGCGGGAGGACGTGCTGCGCCGTGCGCTGAACCTGCCCGCGACGACCGTCGAGGAAGCCGGCCGAGGCGATCTGCTGTCGCGGGTCAGCGCCGATGTGGCCGCGGTCGCCAAGGCGGTGTCCCAGGTGCTGCCCGACATGCTCAACGCGTTCTTCCTCGGCGTGGTCACCCTGGTCGGTATGGCGAGCCTGGACTGGCGGCTCGGACTCGCAGGCGCACTGTGCATTCCGGCGTACGCCGCGGGCCTGCGGTGGTACCTGCCGCGGTCGGCGCCGATGTACGCCGAGCAGCGCATCGCACTGGCGAACCGGGCGCAGGTCACGGTCGAGTCCATCCAGGGCGCCCGCACCATCGACGCCTACGAGGCGCACGGCGGCCACCTCCATCAGATCGAACGAGCCTCCGCCCGCGCACGCGATATGGAGGTCGGCGTCTTCACGTTGTTCACCCGACTCGTGGGCCGGGTGAACAGAGCCGAATTCATTGGTCTCGCAGCCACTCTGGTGGTCGGGTTCCTGCTGGTGCGCAACGGCACCGTCACCGTCGGACAGACCACGGCGGCGGCCCTGATGTTCCACCGGCTGTTCAACCCGGTCGGGATGATGATGTACAACTTCGACGAGATCCAGGCCGGCGCGGCGTGTCTGGCCCGCCTCGTCGGGGTCGTCGACCTCCAGCCGCCCACCGGCGCCGCACCCAGCGGCGAATCCGTGGCTGAACCCGCAGGCGCGGATGTCGAGGTCCGCGGCGTCTCGTTCTCCTACGGCACCGGACCCGAGGTGCTGCATGAGGTCTCGTTGACGATCCCGGCCGGCACCCGGTGCGCGCTGGTCGGCACGACAGGTGCGGGCAAGACCACGCTCGCGGCGGTCGTGGCGGGGCTGTACCTCCCGAATCGCGGCCAGAGCCTGATCGGCGGTGTGCCGGTCGCCGACATCGCCGAGGACCGGCTGCGCAGCTGGGTGGCGACGATCACCCAGGAGGTCCACGTCTTCTCGGGACCGCTGATCGACGACCTCCGGCTCGCCGCCCCCGGCGCCGAACGTGAGCGGATCTGGGCGGCGATCGACCAGGTCGGTGCGCGCCACTGGGTGGAGGCCCTCGACGACGGGATCGACACCGCCGTCGGGGAACAGGGCACGGCGCTCACCGCCGCACAGGCCCAGCACATCGCGCTGGCGCGGCTGGTGCTGGCCGACCCCAAGGTGGTGGTACTCGACGAGGCCACCGCGGAGGCAGGGAGCGCAAACGCCACCGAACTGGAGGAGGCGGCGCTGGCCGCCACCAGGGGCCGCACGACTCTTGTTGTGGCACATCGGCTCACGCAGGCCGCGACCGCCGACCAGATCATCGTGATGGAGGGCGGCCGCATCGCTGAACGCGGCACCCACGCCGAGTTGGTGGCACGAGAGGGCCGCTATGCCCGGCTGTGGCGCGCGTGGAGCGCCCACAACTGACCGCTTGACCCAGCGCGTCGCGGACGCGCCCCGAACACGAGAGGTTACCGGTACGTGACCGCGAATTCGCTGGACATCACCGAACTCCTGGACCTGTGGAACAACCGCTCGACGCCCGAGGAGACGTCGACGGTGCCGCACCTGTTCATCGCCCAGTGCGCCGCCACGCCGGACGCGGTCGCGGTGGTCGACGGCGCCCGGCAACTGACGTACCGGGAACTCGGCGAGCGTGTCGCGCAGCTCACCCATGCCCTCGGCGAACGGGGCGCCGGCCCGGAAACGCCGGTGGCCGTGGGCATTCCACGGTCGGCCGAGATGGTGGTCTGCGTCCTCGCCGCGATGGTGGCGGGTGCGGCCTTCGTCCCGCTCGACCCCACCTGGCCGGCGCACCGCAGGCGACAGGTGCTCACCGATGCGAGTGCGCGATGGGCTTTCGTCGGCGCCGCCGACCACAGCGACTGGGGCGTCGACACCCTGGCGGTCGACCTCGACGACTGGCGCCACACCGCGCTTCCCACCGACTTGCCCGAGCCCCAGGTGGCTCCCGGCCAGCTCGCCTACGTGATCTTCACGTCGGGTTCGACGGGGGAACCCAAGGGCGCGATGATCCGCCACGAGGCCATCGCCGAACGCCTGATGTGGCAGCGCGATCACATCCTGATCTTCGGGCCGTCCGACGCCGCGCTCTTCAAGGCACCGCTGTCCTTCGACATCTCGGTCAACGAGATCCTCCTCCCGCTGGTCAGCGGTGGCCGCGTGGTGGTCGCCGCGCCGGGCGGTGAGAAGGATCCCGAATACCTCCGCACGCTGATCCACGAACAGCGGGTGACGTTCGTCTACCTGGTGTCGTCCATGCTCGACACGCTGCTCGAACTCGACCGCATCGCGATGCTCGACGGGTCCCCCAGCGCACTGGATTCGCTGCGGCACGTGTGGTGCGGAGGAGAAGTCCTCACGCCCGGTCTGTTCGCCCGGTTCCGCAGCCAACTGGCGACGACGCTGTACCACGGCTACGGCCCGGCCGAGGCGACGATCGGCGTCTCCCACGTCATCTACCGCGACTCCGCCGAACGGATCGCCACCTCGATCGGCCGGCCCAACCCGCACACCCAGCTGTATGTCCTCGACGAGGATCTGCGCCCGGTCCCACCCGGAGTCGGCGGCGAACTGTACGCCGCCGGATTCCTGCTGGGTCGTGGATACGTCAACGCGACGTCGCTGACCGCCTCGCGATTCGTGGCGAACCCGTTCGACACCAACGGATCCCGCATGTACCGCACCGGTGACCTCGCCCGGTGGAGCAACGACGGCTCGCTGGAGTTCCTCGGTCGCACCGACAACCAGGTCAAGATCCGGGGCAGGCGCATCGAGCTGGAGGAGATCGAATCCCAGCTCAGCGCGCATCCGATTGTGCGGCAGGCCGTCGTCGGCGTGCACCGGCAGGGCAGCGCCGATCAGCTGGTCGGCTATGTCGTGGCGGCGGACGGTCACACCGGCGACGCGTCGCTGCACACCGACATCACCGCGTGGTGCCGGTCGCGGCTGCCCGACTACATGGTCCCGGCGGTGTTCGTCACGATGGACCGAGTTCCGTTGACGGCCAACGGCAAGACCGACCGTCACGCGCTGCCCGCGCCGCCTGCGTCCGCCGGTGGCGGCAAGGCGCCGCGCACACCACGGGAGGCCCTGCTCTGCCAGGCGTTCGCCGACGCCCTCGACCTCGACGGTGTCGGGGTGGACGACGACTTCTTCGGTCTCGGCGGTGACAGCATCGTCGCGATCCGGGTGGTGAGCAGAGTGCGGGCCGCCGGGTACTCACTTCGTCCGCGCGACATGTTCGCCCACCGCACGGTCGAAGCCCTCGCCCCGCTGCTCGTCGAGGCGGCGCCGGTCACCCGGCACGTCGTGGCCGCGACGGGGGCGGTACCCGCAACCCCCGTACTCCGTTGGCTCGACGAGGTCGGCGATTCGACCCTCGACGGCTTCTACCAGGGCATGGCCCTCGTGACGCCCGCCGATCTCGATCTCCAAGCGCTGCAGTCGATCGTCGGCGCGGTGGTCGCCCGCCACCACCTCCTGTGGTCGCGGACCGAAGGTTGTGCCGCGGATCTGTTCGTACCCGACGCACCACCGCGCATTCCGGTGCTGACCGGCGAACTCACCGATGGCATCGAGGCGATGCGCGACCGGTTGGTCCCGCTCCTCGACCCGGCGGCGGGCGCCATGCTCGCCGTCGGATGGCTGCGGGGTACGGACGCACCCGGACGGCTGGTCGTGATCGCCCACCACATCGTGGTCGACGGCGTATCGCTGCGCATCCTCGCCGACGACTTCGCGGCCGCGCATCGCCGGCTCACCGACGGCCTGCCGACCGATCTCCCCGCGGCCGAAACACCATGGCGGTCCTGGGCACGACAGCTCTCCGATGCCGCCGCGATGGGTGTCTTCGACGGTGATCGCGACTACTGGCAGCGGACGTGCGCAGTGCCGCAGCGGCCGTGGGGAGACCGGGCGCTCGACCCGGTACGGGACACCGTCGCCACCGAGGCTTCGCTGACCGTCGAGCTCTCCGAGTCGGTCACCGAGACCCTGCTGAACGCCGTTCCCGGCCGGATCCACGGACACGTCAACGACGCGCTGATCGCCGCGCTGTACCTGGCGCTGCGGGACTGGCTCGACGGCAGGGGGATCTCCCCGGATTCGGGCCTGCTCGTGGAGATGGAGGGCCACGGCCGCGAAGGTAACGCCGTGGGCGACATCGATCTGTCGGAGACGGTCGGCTGGTTCACCACCCTGTATCCGGTCGCCCTGCATGACGTCGACTTCGACTGGCGCAGTGCGGTTTCCGGTGGCGATGCGCTCGGCGCCGCAGTGCGCTCGGTGAAAGACCAGCTGCGGGCGGTGCCCTCTCACGGCCTGACGTACGGTGCGCTGCGATACCTGCACGGCTCGGGACACTCGCTCACCGCGGCGCCACAGGTGCTGTTCAACTACCTGGGCCGCTTCGACACGGCCGACCGGCCGTGGGGTTTCGCCGGTGACGGCGCCGCGGTGCTGGAAGGCCGCGACCCGGCCATGCCGCTACCGCGGCTCGTCGAGATCAACGCCGAGGCAGTCGATTCCGGCGCCGGCACGACACTGCGGGCCACGTTCAGCTGGCCGTCCGGGGCCGTCGCGGCATCCGAGGTGGCTCGGCTGGCGGACCGCTGGCGCGAACTGCTCGAGGCGATCGCGACCGGCTCCGACGTCGGCGGGCACAGCGTGTCCGACTTCCCGCGGATCCGGCTGCAGTCCGCCGATGTGACCGAACTCGAGCACCGCTACCCCGGACTCGACGACGTGCTGCCGCTGACGCCGGCGCAGGAGGGCATCTACTTCCACTCCACGTTCAGCACGCACAGCGACCCCTACGTGGTGCAGCAGCTGGTCGACATCCGGGGCCCGCTGGACGTCGACCGCTTCCAGCGCGCCACCGAAACCGTCGTCACCCGCCACCGCGCACTGTCCGCGGCGTTCACCACGCTGGCCGACGGCACCCCGGTCGCCGTGCACGCCAGGCCGGTCGCCCCCGATTTCGACGTCGTCGACGCCCGGGACGCCGACGATCCGGCCGTCGTGGTGGCTCAGCGGGCCGAGCGGGAGCGGCACCGCCGATTCGATCTCGCCGCCCCGCCGTTGACCCGGTACACGCTGATCCGTCGCACCGACGACGTCCACACGATGATCCAGACGGTGCACCACATCGTCGCCGACGGCTGGTCGGTGCCCGTCGTGCTCGGCGACCTGCTCACGGCGTACGCCGGTGCGGACTTCGCCGGGCCCGCCCCGGAATTCGCGGAGTTCGTGGACTGGCTCACCGAACGCGACACCGCCGCCGACCGCGCCGCGTGGGCGCCGGTACTCGCCGGGATCACCGATCCCACCAGGATCGCTGCGGCGGACGGCACCCTCATCGCGGGCCGTGAGCACGGATACGGCACCAGAACGGTACATGCGGTGGCGCGCGCGGTGGTCGCGGATGTCGCCGCGAGCACGGTGCTGCACACCGCGTGGGGACTGACCCTCGGACGCCTCACGGGACGCGACGACGTCGTGTTCGGATCGGTCGTCTCCGGCCGCGGCGGTGAGTTGCGTGGGATCGACGAGATGGTGGGCCTGCTGGTCAACACGGTGCCCGTGCGGGTGCGGTGGTCTCCCGGTGACCGCGCCACCGCCGTCGCCGCGAGCCTGGCCGGAACCGAGGCCTCGCTGATGGAACACCACCATCTGCCGCTCACCGAGGCCCATCGGATCGCCGGTGTCGAGGAACTGTTCGATTCGCTGGTCGTGATCGAGAACTTCGGGTCGACCGCGCACCGGAGCGGCGACCTCGACGTCGGCGACGTCGGTGTCATCGAGGCGCCGCACTATCCGCTGACCGTGATGATCACGGTGCGCGACACGATCACGGTCACGATGACCAACGACCGCAACCGGGTGTCGGATGCCTTCGCCGACACCGTCGCGACGGCCTTCATCGATGTGCTCGCCGCGCTCACGGCGGATCATGAGATCACCTGCGCGCGGATCGCTCTCGCGACGCCGTCGCCGGCCGCGGCGGCAACCGCCGACGGCACGGTCACCGCCCTGCTCCGCGCGGCCGCCGACACCCACCACGATGCAGCGGCCCTCATCGCCGGTGACGTCACCCTCACCTTCGCAGAACTGGACCGCAGGGCGGCCACGCTCGCGCACCGCCTCGTCGAGGCCGGGGTGCGGCGCGGGGACGTGGTCGCGTTGGCGACCGCCCGATCCGCCGACCTGGTGGCCGGCCTGTGGGCGATCACGATGACCGGCGCGGCGTATCTGCCGGTCGACCTGTCCTACCCCGCCGCGCGGATCGCGTTCATGCTGAACCACTCCCGACCCGCGGCGGCGCTCGTCGACACCACCGGGATCGGTGCACTCGGCGACGCGCTGCCGGCGGGCACCGCGGTCGTCGACACGGACGAGGTGACCACTGGTCACGAGGCGTTCAGACCCGTGGAGGTCGGCCCGTCGGATGCGGTGTCGGTGCTCTACACCTCCGGGTCGACCGGTGAGCCGAAGGCTGTCGTGGGAACCCATGGCGCGCTGGCGAATCGGTTGTCCTGGGCCGTCGATGCGTGGCCGGCGCCCATCCGGCTGGCCAAGAGTTCGCTGTCGTTCGTCGACGGCACCACCGAACTGCTCGCCGGCCTGGCCGCCGGTGCGTGCACGGTGCTGGCAGGCGACGCCGAGATGCGCGAAGGCCACCGTCTCGCCGCGCTGATCGCCGCACACGGCGTCCGCCAACTCGTCGCGATCCCCGCACTGGCGGCTGCCCTCGCCGAGGAGAACACCTCGGAGGTCGCCGGGGTGACGCGGTGGGTCGTCAGCGGGGAACCCCTGACCGACGAGCAGTTGCGCGCGCTGCACACCGCATGCCCCGAGGCGGCGGTCGTCAACTCCTACGGCTCCTCCGAGGTCACCGGTGACGTACTGGCCGGGACGCAGCAGGGCGATCCGATCACACTGGGGGCCGTGGTGCCCGGCGCCGCGGTCCGCATCCTCGACCACCATCTCGCCGACCTGCCGGACGGTGTCATCGGCGAGCTCTACGTCAGCGGTGGGCAACTCGCGCGCGGCTATCTGCACCGGCCCGGGCAGACCGCCGCCCGGTTCGTCGCCGCCCCCGGCGGGGGGCGCATGTTCCGCACCGGCGATCTGGGCGCGAGACTGCCCGACGGGCGGATCGTGTTCGCCGGCCGCGCGGACAGTCAGCTGAAGATCAACGGCCACCGGGTGGAACCGGGTGAAGTCGAGGCCGCGCTGGTCCGTCAACCCGGTGTGCAGGAGGCCTGCGTCGTCGACCACGGCGCGACACTGGCCGCCGCGGTCGTGCTCGCCCCCGGGGCAGCGGAGGTGGACGGGCTGCGCGCGGCCGTAGCCGCCGAACTGCCGCGCCATCTCGTGCCGGCGACGATCACCGCCGTCGACGCGATCACGCTGCTGCCCAACGGAAAGCGGGACCGTGCGGCGGTTCGGGCGCTGGTTTCCGGTGGGCGCGACCCACAGCGCACACCGGTGGCGGCCGCCGATGACCGGGAGCGGCTGATCGCCGACGTGATCGCCTCCGTGCTCGGCGCCGACTCCGTCAGCGCGGACGCCGATTTCTTCGCCCTCGGCGGTGACAGCATCGCCGCGATCAGGGTGACCAGCAGGCTGGCCCGGGCGGGACTGCACCTCACCACCGAAGACGTGTTCCGCGGCCGCAGCGCCATCGGTATCGCCGCACTGGCGCACGCACAGTCGGTCGACATCGACGACATCCCGAGGTTCGGCACCGTCCGGATCTCCGAGGAGACACTGCGCCGCATCACCGCCGCCGAACCGGTGGACGACGTCTGGGCGATGTCACCACTGCAGCAGGGCGTGTACTACCAGAGCACACTCGACGACTCGGCGACCGCGACGTACATCGCGCAGAACACGTTCGACTTCGACCGCCGCCTCGATTCCGGTGCGCTGCAGGCCGCGTTCACCGCGCTGCTGCGGCGCCACCCGCAGCTGCGGGCCGGATTTCGCACCGTCGACCACACCGAGGACACGCCACCGACCGACGCAACCGCGCTCGTGCAGGTGGTGGTGACCGATCCGCCGTCCGAGATCACCGTCGTCGACCTCTCCTCCACCGAGGACGGGGCGGCACCCGGCGCCGTCCGGGCGATCGTCGAGGCCGACCGCACCACACCGTTCGACGTCGCCCGTCCGCCACTGGTGCGGCTCACCCTGATCCGGCTGCCCGACGGCCGCGACCGCATGCTGCTCACGTACCACTTCCTGCTGTTCGACGGCTGGTCGCGGGAGCTGGTCCTGCGGGAGCTGTTCGCGCTCTATGCGTCTCACCTCACCGGCGCCGAAGTCGGTGCGCTCGCACCGCACGGCGAGCTGGTCACCCGGTATCTGCGGTGGGTCGAATCCGTCGGCGAGGACGAGGCGTCCGAGGCGTGGCGGGCACTGCTCGCGGACGTGGCCGGGCCGACGCTGGCCAGTGGTGTCGCCCCGGGGCATCCGGACGCCGCGGCCGACACCGAGCCCGGACGCATCGTCGTCGCCGTGCCGCAGCGGGTGACCGCACAACTACACACCACCGCCAACGATCTCGGTGTCACGCTCAACGCGGTCGTCACCGCGGCCGTGGCACTGGTCACCGGGTATCACGCAGGCCACACCGACACGGTGCTCGGCATCACCGTGGCCGGTCGCCCCGGTGAGCTGGTGGGGATCGACGAGACGATCGGCCTCTTCCTCAACACCGTTCCCGTACGTGTCGGCCTGACTCCCGGTGTCACCGTCGCCGAGACGGTCCGCGCCGTCCAGACCCAGCGGGTCTCGATGATGCGGCACGACCACCTCGGGCTCGGTCAGATCCAGCGCGTGGCCGGTGATTCCGGCGCGGCGCTGTTCGATTCGCTGCTGGTCCTGCAGAACTTCCTCGACGACGACACGTTCGGCGACCTCGAATCCGAACACGGCATCGTCGGCGTCGAGTACTACGACACCACCCACTACCCGTTGACGTGGGTGCTGACGCCCGGCCGGGAGTTGACCGTCAAACTCGAACACCGCGTTGTCGGCGACGAGCGGGCGCACGAGATGGTCGCGCAGCTGCTGCGGGTGCTGGAGACAATGGCCGCCGCACCCGGCACCGCGGTTGGCGCGGTGCCCATGGTGGCGCCCGACCGCGCCGACACACTCGAGCGGCGCTGGTCGTCGAGCGCCCGGCCCGTCGAACCGGTCACCATCGCCGAACTGCTGGCCCGGCAGGCGGACCGCAGGCCCGACGACATCGCACTGGTGTCCGGTGCGGACCGGCTGACCTACCGCGAATTCGACGAGCGGGTCTCGCGACTGGCGCGCTATCTGCGCAACCGCGGTGCCGCACCGGAAACCTTCGTCGCGCTCGCGTTGCCACGCACCACCGACATGGTGATCGCCCTGTTCGCGGTGCTGCGGGCGGGTGCGGCCTACCTCCCACTCGAACTCGACCTGCCGATCGACCGGCTGCGCACCATCATCGCCGACGCACGTCCGGCACTGCTGCTGAGCACGGCCGGCGACACCGCACTCACCTCGTGCGGACGCGAACACGGCGCCACCGTGGTGGCGCTCGACGATCCGGCGACCCGCGCGGCGATCGCCGCCACCGCGTCCGACCCGCTGACCGAGGGCGAACTCGGCGCATTCGCCACCGGTGAGGAGCGCCTGCAGCACCCCGCATACCTCATCTACACCTCCGGCTCCACCGGTAAGCCCAAGGGGGTGCTGACCGGATACGCCGGTCTGACCAACATGTACTTCAACCACCGCGAGGCGATCTTCGTGCCCACGGTGGACCGGGTCCGCGGCGCCGATCCGCACCGTGACCGGCTCAACATCGCCCACACGGTGTCCTTCTCGTTCGACATGTCGTGGGAGGAACTGTTCTGGCTCGTCGAAGGTCACCAGGTGCACGTGTGCGACGAGGAGTTGCGCCGCGATGCCCCCGCGCTGGTCGAATACTGCCGGGCGCACCGCATCGACGTGGTCAACGTGACACCGACCTACGCCCACCACCTGTTCGACGCGGGTCTGCTCGACGGGCACACCCCGGCGCTGGTGCTGCTCGGCGGCGAAGCGGTCAGCGACCACGTGTGGTCGGCGCTGCGCGATCACCCGGCGACCGCAGGCTACAACCTCTACGGCCCCACCGAATACACCATCAACACCCTCGGCGGCGGCACCGATGACAGCGCGACAGCCACGGTGGGACAACCTATCTGGAACACCCGTGCCTACATCCTCGACGCTGCGCTGCGTCCGGTTCCCGACGGGGCGACCGGTGAGCTCTACATCGCGGGCGCGGGTCTGGCCCGGGGCTACCACCACAGGGCGGGCCTGACGGCGGCGTCGATGGTGGCCGATCCGCATGTGCCGGGCGGCCGCATGTACCGCACCGGCGACCTGGTCCGGCGCAGGCCGGGCGGCGCCGAGCCCGGCATCCTCGACTACCTCGGCCGCGCCGACGACCAGGTGAAGATCCGTGGTTACCGCGTCGAACTCGGCGAGGTCGAATCCGTGCTGGGGACCGCGGACGGGGTCAGTCGTTGTGCCGTGGTGGTCCGGGCGGGTTCCGGGACACCACCGGTGAAATCGCTTGCCGCCTACGTCGTTCCGTCGGGTGATCCCGGTGACCACACCGAGTTCGTCCGCGGACTGCGCGATCATCTCGCGGCGGCCCTGCCCGGCTACATGGTGCCTACCCGGTACGGCGTGGTCGACACGCTGCCGCTGACCGTGAACGGCAAACTCGACGTGGCGGCGCTGCCCGAACCGGTCGCCGCCACCGGGGGCCATACCCGCGCACCTCGCACGGACGGCGAGGCGGTGCTGCTCGAAGTCGTCTCGACGGTCCTCGGCGTCGACGGGGTCGGCGTCGACGACGACTTCTTCAGCCTCGGCGGCGACAGCATCTCGTCGATCGCCTTGTGCGGCAGGGCACGAAAGGCCGGACTGCACATCACGCCGCGTGACGTCTTCCGGCGCAGAACCGTCGCGGCGCTGGCCGCCGTCGCCGATGCGACCTCCCCGGCGGCGCCGAGCGGACCGGATACCGGTGTCGGCCCCATCGCCCAGACGCCGATGCTCGCCGAGACGGCGAGGTCGGCGACACCGCTGGCCAACTTCTACCAGTCGATGGTGCTGAGCACCCCGGCAGGGCTCACCGAGCCGCAGTTACGGGCGATGCTCACCGCGCTGCTCGACACCCACGGCTTGCTGCGCGCCCGCCTCGGCGTCACCGCCACCGGTTGGACACTGTCGGTGCCCGACACGTCCGGCACCGCCGAACTGCAACGGGTTCCGGGTGCGCTGACCGAGTCGGATGCCGAGGCCGCGACCGCGGCAGCGGCGGTGCGGTTGTCTGCCGAGGACGGGGCGATGCTGCGTGCCGTTTGGTACGAGACCCCCGGCGCCACGGGGCAACTGCTGCTCGTCATCCACCATCTGGTGATCGACGGGGTGTCGTGGCGCATCCTGATCGAGGACCTCACCCGGATGTGGTCGGAGTTGTCGGCCGGCAGGCCCGCTCGCGCCGACGAGCCCGCCACCTCGTTCCGCACCTGGTCGTACGCGCTGGCCGCCTCGACCCACTTCGAGTCCGAGGCGCCGTACTGGACCGGCGTCCTGACGGCCCCCGACCCGGATCTGGGCCGCCGCGCGCTCGATCCGGGCATCGACGTGGCCGGCACGGTTCGCACACAGACGTTCTCGCTGCCGACGGCTCTCAGCTCCGCGCTGCTGTCCAGCGTCCCGGCCGCGTTCCACGGCGGTGTCAACGACGTCCTTCTCACCACACTGGCTCTCGCACTGGCCAAGTGGCGGTCCGACCGCGGCCGCGGCGACACCACCGCTGCCCTGCTCAACCTCGAAGGGCACGGCAGGGAAGCCGATCTGGTGCCCGGCGGACTGGACCTGTCGCGCACCGTCGGGTGGTTCACCGCCATCTATCCGGTGTGCGTCGATCCCGGCGCGGTGGCCTGGGACGACGTGCTCGACGCCGGAGAGGCCCTCGCGGCCGCGGTGAAGACCGTCAAGGAACAGTTGCGGACCGTGCCGAGCCGAGGGCTGGGCTACGGCGTCCTGCGCCACCTGCACGACCCGTCGCCGCTGCCTGGCCGGGCCCCGCAGATCCTGTTCAACTACCTCGGCCGGTTCTCGGGCGGCACTGGGCGCGATTGGGACCCCGTCGGCCGGTTCGGCGCACTGCGTGAAGGCGTCGACGACACCAACCCGGCGGTACCCCTCGAGATCAACGCGCTCGCCGAGGACCGTCCGGACGGCCCCGCGCTCACGGTGAACCTGTCCTGGCCGCAGGGTCTGTTCGACGACGCCGACATCGACGATCTGGCTGCGCTGTGGCGGGAGGCACTCGGCGCGCTGCACCGCTGCACATCGCTGGCCGGTCACACCCCGTCCGACTTCCCGCTGGTCGAACTCGTCCAGGCCGACGTGGATGCGCTGGCGCGGGCCGGAGCCGTCGAGGACGTGCTGCCGCTGCTGCCGCTGCAGGAGGGGATGTACTTCCACAGCGCCTTCGGAGCCGGCGCGGAGGACACCTACCGCATACAACAGATCGCCGAGCTCTCCGGGCCGGTCGACCCGGCGCGGCTGCGGCGCAGCATCGATGCGGTACTGCGCAGGCACCAGGCGCTGCGCGCCAGCTTCCGCGAGCTCCACGACGGCAGGCTGGCCCAGGTCATCTGGGCCGACGTGGCGGTGCCGTTCGACGTCGCCGAACCCGGCGCGGGTCTCGACGCGATTGCGCGCGAACAGCTCTCGCGTCCGTTCGACCTCGCCGAGGCGCCGCTGGTGCGCTATACGCTCGTGTCGCTGAGCCCCACCGACCACCGGCTGATCCAGACCATGCACCACATCGTCGCCGACGGCTGGTCGTATCCGGTGATCTTCGGCGACATCGCCAGCGAGTACCACCGGCCGGGGGCCGGGCCCGGTGGCGCACCGGCCCTGCGCGACCACATCGAATCCGTGGCCGGACGCGACCACGAGGCGGCGAAGCTGGCGTGGGCGGATGCCCTCGACGGCGTCGCGCCGACGATGCTGTTCGACACCACGTCCGGATCCCGCACCCCGGGTGAACACCGCAGCCGGGTGCGCCACCTGACCACCGGCCTCGCCTCGGCGCTGACCGGGTTGACCCGCCAACGCGGCATCACGATGTCCACCGCGCTGCACGGTGCGTGGGGACTGCTGCTCGGCGCACTCACCGACCGCACCGACGTGGTGTTCGGCTCCACCGTCTCCGGCCGCGGCGGCGACCTGCCCGGAGTGGAATCGCTTGTCGGACTGCTCATCAACACCATCCCGGTGCCGATGTCGTGGGACCCGCGCATGTCCGTCGGCGCGGTCTTCGCCGATCTGCAGGACCGGCAGAGCGCCCTCCTGGACGCCCAGCAACTCGGGCTGGCCGAGTTGGCGCGCCTTGCCGGGGTCCGTGAATTCTTCGACACGATGGTCGTCGTCGAGAACTTCCCCACGTCTCCCGGCGACGAGACCGGTCCCGACGTCTTGGCGTTCCGCGGCTTCACCGGTACGGACTCCCCGCACTATCCGGTGTCGTTCGTCGCCTACCTCGACGACCGGTTGACCATCGAGATCAAGTACGACGCATCGGTCGTCACCGACATCGAGGCGGATCGGTACGCCGAACGGATCGAGCGCATCCTCACCGCATTCGCCGAACACCCCGACGGTGCGGTGAGCGACATCGATCTGCGGACCGCCGCCGAGCGTGAGTTCGCCGCCGCCGCGCGTAGCCGCCCCGGCCCGGACCGCACACTCGCCGAGGCATTCTCGGCCGCAGCCCGGCGCAGTCCCGATGCGGTCGCGGTGCGCTACGGCACACAGGCACTGACCTACGCCGAACTCGACCACCGCGCGACGGCGGTGGCGACGACCCTCGCCGCGATGGGTGTGCGGTCGGAGACCCGCGTCGCCGTCGCGCTGCCGAGATCACTCGACCTCGTGGTCGGTCTGCTCGCCGTGGTCAAGGCCGGCGGAACCTACGTGCCGCTGGACATCGACTCGCCCCCGGCGCGCCTCGCCCACATCGTCTCCGACTCGGACCCCGTGTGCATCCTCACCGACCGCCACGACCGGTTGCCCGGTGCACCGGCACTGCTCCTCGCCGACGCGGAGCGGCAGGCCCCCGGACACTCCACCGGGCTCACCCAGTCGCATCCCGACCACGCCGCCTACGTCATCTACACGTCGGGTTCCACCGGAACACCCAAGGGTGTGGCGGTGACCCACCGTAACGTGGCCGCGCTGTTCGCCGGTGCCGGAGAGCTTTTCGAATTCGGTCCCGACGACGTGTGGACGATGTTCCATTCCGCCGCCTTCGACTTCTCGGTGTGGGAACTGTGGGGTGCCCTGTTGCACGGCGGCCGACTGGTGATCGTCGACGCGGCCGACGCCCGCGACCCCGACCGGTTCGCCAGGCTGCTGGAGACCGAACGGGTGACGGTGCTCAACCAGACGCCATCGGCGTTCTATCCGCTGATCGAGTCGGATCGCCGGCTGACACCGGTACTGGCGCTGCGCTACGTCGTGTTCGGCGGGGAGGCGCTCGACCCGGCCCGGCTGGCCGGCTGGTTCGACCGCCACGGCGACCGCTCACCGCGGCTGGTCAACATGTACGGCATCACCGAGACCTGCGTGCACGTCTCGCACCGGGCGCTCGGCGCGGCCGATCCCGCGCGCGGCAGCCGCAGCGTCGTCGGCGGCCCCATCCCGGGCCTGCGCATCCACCTACTCGACCAGTACCTGCGGCCGGTGCCCGCGGGTGTCGTCGGCGAGATGTACATCGCCGGTGGCCAACTCGCCCGCGGCTACGTCGGCAGAGCCGGTCTGACCGCGGGCCGGTTCGTCGCCAACGCGTTCGACGCCGAGGGTGAGCGGCTGTACCGCAGTGGTGACACCGCGATGTGGACCGACACCGGCGAACTCGTCTACGTCGGGCGCTCGGACCACCAGGTCAAGGTGCGCGGCTACCGCATCGAACTCGGTGAGGTCGAATCCGCACTGGCCACGATCGCCGGGGTGCGCCATGCCGCCGCGGCGGCCCGCGCCGACCAGACCGGCCGCGTCCGGTTGATCGGCTACCTCGTGACCGATCAGGGAGTCGACGTCAACCAGGTCCGCACCGACCTCGCCGAACGGTTGCCCGACTACATGGTGCCCTCGGTGTTCGTCGCGCTCGAAGAACTGCCGTTGACGATCAACGGCAAGCTGGACCGCGCGGCGCTGCCCGATCCGGACGCCGCCGCCCCACCCGAGGAGCCACGCCGACAGGACGGTGGCGCCGCGGATCAGATCGCCGCGCTGTGCAGTGAGATCCTGCGCACCCCCGTCGATGTCGACGACGACTTCTTCACGGTGGGCGGCGACAGCATCGTCGCCATCCAGCTGGTCAACCGCGCGCGGCGGATCGGCGTGCAGCTCACCCCGCAGCAGGTCTTCGTCGCGCGCACCCCGTCGGCGCTCGCCGAACTCGCCGCTGCCCGGGAGGCACCCGCACCCGTCGACCGCGATCCCGGCGCGGAGCCCGGCGAGGTGCCGCCGACGCCGATCGTGCTGCGGCTGGCCGAACTCGGTGGGACCGTCCGCCGATTCAACCAGGCCGAGTTGCTGCTCACGCCTGCCGGTTTGAGCGTCGACGAACTCAAGTCGGCGCTGCGGGCCGTCGTGGCGCGCCACGATGCGCTGCGGTTACGGCTGTTGCGCCCGGTCCCGGCGCTGTGGTCGCTGGAAACCACCTCTGATCCGGTGCTTTCGGTGATACGGGTGGTTGCGGAGAGCCACACCGACGACGAGCTGGCCGAGCTGATCGCGGCGGAGTCCGACGCGGCGGCCGGCCGGCTGGACCCCGAATCCGGCCACATGGTGCAGGCCGTGCTGTTCGACCGTGGACCCGCCCGGCAGGGCCGGCTGCTGCTGGTGATCCACCACCTGGCCGTCGACGCGGTGTCGTGGCGGATCCTGGTCGACGACCTCGCCGAGGCGTGCGGACAGATCCGGTCGGGGCAGGCGCCTGCGCTGCCCGCGGTGCCGACGTCCTACCGCAGCTATGCGCGTGCGGTCAACGAAAACGCCCAGCACGCGGCGCGACTCGCACAGTTCGAGCACTGGACAGCCACCCTCACACCGGGCGGTGAACTCGACCCGCAGACGTCCGCGGTGGGCCTCACCGTCGGCGCGACGCGCGACCACGAGGTCGTGCTCGGCGTGGCCGAGACCGTGCCGCTGCTCACGACGGTGCCCGCACTGGCCAACGCCGACATCACCGAGACACTGGTGACCGCGCTGCACGTGGCGGTGACCCGGTGGCGCACCGCGCGGGGCGGTGCACCCGACGCCCCCCTGGTGCTCGATCTGGAACGGCACGGCCGGGACCGCTGGGGACACGACGTCGATCTGTCCCGCACGGTGGGTTGGTTCACCGCGATCGCGCCGGTACGGCTACCGGGCGACGGGGCATCCGGCGATCCGGTCGCCGCGCTCAAACGGGTCAAGGAGGTGCTGCGTGCCGTGCCCGACGGAGGCGTCGGCTTCGGTCAACTGCGGTACTGCAACCCACGCACCGCCGCCGCGCTGAGCCGGCTCGCCGCACCGCAACTGCTGTTCAACTATCTCGGCCGGTGGACCACCGGGGACGACGCCGACTGGCAGACCGCCCCGGAGAGCGACCGGCTGCGCGTCGACCCCGATCCCGATCTGGGCACGCCCTACCTGCTCGAGGTCAACGCCCACTGCGACGACACCGCCGAGGGCCCACGGTTGCGCGCGGTGTTCACCTACGCCGACGGCGAGCTCACCGAGGACTCCGTGAGCGGTCTTGCCGCGGAGTGGGTGGCGGTGCTGCGCGAGATGGGTGCGCGCACCGACGGGGTGCCGCCCACCGCGCTCACCCCGTCGGATCTGCCGTTGGTCTCGCTCGACCAGGGGCAGATCGACGCGGCGCTGGCGACGGTACCCGGCCCGGTCGACACCATCTGGCCGCTGTCCCCACTGCAGCAGGGCGTCTACTTCCAGGCCCGCTACTCACCCGCGGCCGTCTACATCGTGCAGAACGTGTTCGACTTCGCCGACCCGGTCGACGTCGAGGCGCTGCGGGCCGCGTATCGCGCGGTGATGCACCGCAATCCGGTGTTGCGGTCGGCATTCCTCGCCGACGAGGTACCGCACCCGGTGGCGGCCATCGTGGCCGAGCCGCAGTGGGAACCTGAGGTGGTCGATCTCACCGGCCTGCCCGAGGCGCAGACCGCCGAGCGGCTCGAGCAGATCACCGCCGACGATCGGCTCCGCACCTTCGACCTGTCCACCCCGCCGCTCTCCCGCTTCACGGTCGTCCGCACCGACGGCTGCGACCGGCTGATCTTCAGCTACCACTTCCTGCTGCTCGACGGCTGGTCGCGGGAACACCTGCTGCGTGAGCTGTTCACCCACTACGCGGACGCCCGTGCCGGCCGGATCACGAATCTGCCGACGCCACAAGCGGATTTCGCCGACTACCTGGCGTGGCTGACGACCCGGGACACCGGTGAGTCGGCGCGCCGATGGGCCGACGCACTGTCCGGGCTGCGCGCCCCGAGCCTGCTCGTACCGTCGGCGGTCGGCACCGAACCGACCTTGGCCCTGCGGTTGGAGTTCCTGCTCTCCGAGGCCGAGACCGCCGCGCTGACGCAGCGCGCACGCGCCGACGGCGTCACCCTCAACGCGGTGCTCAGCACGGCGCTCGCCCTGGTGATCGGCCACGAAACAGGGAGCACCGACGTGGTTTTCGGATCGACCGTCGCCGGACGGCCGACCGACATCGACGGCATCGACGACGTCATCGGACTGTTCCTCAACACCGTCCCGACCCGGGTACGGCTGCGCGCCGACCGGCCGGTCGGCGAGTCGATGCGCGCCGTGCAGGCCGAGCGGCTGGACCTGATGGACCACGAGTACCTCGGTCTCGGCGACATCCAGCGCGCGGTGATCGCGGCCGACCGGGACAACGACGCGCTGTCGGGTAACAATCCGCTGTTCGACAGCCTCTACGTCCTGCAGAACTTCCTCGACGACGACACCTTCACCGACATGGAGGCCGAACACGGCATCGTCGGCCACGATTCGATCGACGCGTCGCACTATCCGCTGACCTGGGTGGCATCCCCCGGACGCCGACTCTGGGTCAAGCTGGAGTACCGCCCCGACGTCGTGGAGCGCGACCACGCGGCCCGCCTGCTGGACCGCCTGAAACAGGTGCTCCTCCACATCGCGACGGGCGACCGAAGCGCTGCGATGGGCCGTATCCCGCTGTTGCTGCCCGCGGAGAACTCCGCATTGAACGCGCTGACCCGTGCGACGCGGCACCGGCTGCCGGACGCCACGGTCACCGACCTGCTCGCCGACCGGGCCGCGCAGTCGCCGGAGCTCACCGCGCTGGTCTGCGGGCACGACCGCATCGACTACGGCGAACTGCAGGCGCGGGTCAACCGGCTCGCCTGGGTGCTGCGCAACCGCGGTATCGGCCGGGGTTGCACGGTGGCGCTGGCCCTCCCGCGCTCCATCGACGCGGTGGTGGCGCTGTTCGCGGTGCTGCGCGCCGGTGCGGCCTATCTGCCGCTCGAGCTCGACTACCCCGACGACCGGCTCGCGGTCATGCTCGCCGACGCCGAACCGGTCGCCGTACTCACCACCAGCGCCGTCGCCGAACGCATCGCCGCTGCGACTCCCGCACGCTGCACCGCGCTCGTGCTCGACGACGCCGCCACGCAGTCCGAACAAGCTGCGGCACGGGCGGATTGGGACGGCTACTCGATCGGCGCGGGTGAGCCCGCATACGTCATCTACACGTCGGGCTCCACCGGAAAGCCGAAGGGCGTCGTCACCCCGCACCGCGGTCTGACCAACATGCACCTCAACCACCGGGAAGCGATCTTCGCCCCCGCGATCGCCAAGGCCGGTGGGCGCCGCCTGCGGATCGCGCACACCGTGTCGTTCTCCTTCGACATGTCGTGGGAGGAGCTGCTGTGGCTGATCGAAGGCCACGAGGTGCACATCTGCGACGAGGAGTTGCGCCGCGACGCCGAGGCCCTGGTGCGCTACTGCCACCGCCACGACGTGGACGTCGTCAACGTGACCCCCACCTACGCGGCGCTGCTGTTGGACCTGGGACTGCTCGACAGCAGCGGCCACCCGCCCGTGCTGGTCCTGCTCGGCGGCGAAGCCGTGTCCGCCACGGTGTGGAACACCCTGCGCGACAGCGACTCCAGCTACGGGTACAACCTCTACGGCCCCACCGAGTACACGATCAACACCCTGGGCGGCGGCACCGACGACAGCGCCACCGCGACCGTGGGGCGACCGATCTGGAACACCTGCGCCCACATCCTCGACGAGTGGTTGCGGCCGGTACCCGACGGTGTCGCCGGCGAGCTCTACATCGCCGGTGCCGGTCTGGCCCAGGGCTACCTCGGCCGGCCCGGGCTGACGGCGGGCCGATTCGTCGCCGATCCGTTCCGGACTGCGGATTCCGGGTTCGATGCCCGGATGTACCGCACCGGTGACATCGTCCTCCGGCGGCCCGACGGCAACCTCGACTTCCTCGGCCGCTCCGACGACCAGGTGAAGATCCGCGGCTACCGCGTCGAGCTCGGTGACATCGAGACAGCGCTCTGCGAACACCCCGCGGTCGCCCACGCCGCGGTGATCGCCAGGCCGGATCCGAACACCGCCGGCGCCCAACGCCTCGTCGGCTTCGTCGTACCCGCCGGCGAGGTGCGCGACGATCTGGTGGGCGGCGTGCGGGGCCACCTCGCCGAGCGGCTGCCGGCATACATGGTGCCGCCGGCGATCGGCGTCCTCGACGAGTTGCCGCTGACGGACAACGGCAAGCTCGACGTCCGCGCACTGCCGGACGTCGAGCCCGAGCGGCACGCCGGACGGGCGCCCCGGTCGGCGGCCGAGCACACGCTCTGTGAGCTGTTCGCCGACGTCCTCGGTACCGCGGTGACGGGGGTGGACGCCGATTTCTTCGCGCTGGGCGGTCATTCGCTGTCGAGCATCCGGTTGATCAACCGGGTGCGCGCGGTCCTGGGTGTCGAGCTGTCGCTGCGCGATGTCTTCGACCATCCGACGGTTGCGCAGCTGGCGGCGCACCTCGACGGCGACACCGCGGCGTCCGCTGCGAGGCGTCCGCAGCTCACCGCACGGCCCCGCCCCGACGTGCTGCCCGCGTCACCGGCGCAGCAGCGCATGCTGATGGTGGATCGGCTCGGGGAAACCGGTGTGGCCTACAACTATCCGTTGGTGTTCACGGTCACGGGTGGACTCGACGTGGAGGCTCTGACGGGGGCGCTCGGCGACGTGGCCGACCGGCACGAATCACTACGCACCGTGTTCGCCGAGGACGACGGTGTCTTCGAGCAACGGATCCTTCCCGCGGGCACTCCGGTACCCGTCGGCGTCGTGGCGTGCGAGGCCACGGCGGTCGGCGAGCACATCGCCGCCGCGGTCGCTCACCGCTTCGATCTGTCGACCGAGATCCCGTTGCGCGTCACCGTGTTACGCGAGAGCACCGACCGGCATACCGTGGTCATCCTGCTGCACCACATCGCCACCGACGAGTGGTCGGATGCGCCGTTCCTGCGTGACCTCGACACGGCGTATCACGCGCGTCGCCACGGCACACCCGCGGATCTCGCACCGCTACCGGTGCAGTACGCGGACTACACGTTGTGGCAGCACGACGTCTTGGCCGCTGATGCCGACACCCAACTCGGGTTCTGGCGAAGCACACTGCTCGATGCCCCGGACGAACTGCTCCTGCCGACCGATCGCATCCGGCCGAGCGAACCGACGGGGGCGGGCGGCACGCTGCACCTCGATCTGGACGCGAGAACGGCTGCGGCGCTTCGCACGCTGGCCGGTGACCGCCAGGTCAGCATGCTCATGGTGTTGCACGCCGCGGTCGCGGCGTTGCTGCACCGGCTGGGCGCCGGCACCGACATCGTCACCGGCACCCCGGTGGCGGGCCGTGGCGAGGCCGCACTCACCGATGTCGTCGGACTGTTCGTCAACACGGTCGTGCTGCGCGTCGACGTGTCCGGCAACCCGACGTTCGACGACCTGCTGGCCCGGGTGCGCAGCGCCGATCTGGCGGCGTTCTCAAACAGCGACCTGCCGTTCGACCGGGTGGTGGAGGCGGTGAATCCGCCACGGGTGCCGGGACGCAACCCGTTGTTCAACGTCTTCGTCGGCTACCACCGACGCGACGACGACGATGCGTCGATGTTCGGTCTGCCCGCACAGTGGTGCGAACCGCCGACCCACGCGGCGATGTTCGATCTGGGTTTCACCCTCATCGACGCGCCCGATGCGATGACCGTGATGGCCGAGTTCAGCGCCGATCTGTTCGACGAGGACTCCGTGCGCGTCCTCGCCGAACGCCTCGCCGCGGTGCTCGCGGCGGTCGCGGCCGATGCCGCGGTCCACCTCGGTGACCTCGCGATCATCACGGACGGCGAGCGGAATGCGGCGCTCGCCGAGCGCAATGCGACCGGTCACCCGGTGCCCGCGGCGACGCTCGGTGCCCTGGTGACCGCGCAGGCGTCGCGCACCCCATATGACGCCGCGGTGATCCACGACGGGGAGCACCTGAGCTACGCCGCCCTGGACGGCTGGTCCGAACGGCTGGCCGCCCGGTTGGCGGCGCGGGGGGCGGCCCCCGGCACGATCGTCGGTGTCCGCCTGCCCCGGTCGACCGAGTTGATCGTCGCGCTGGTGGCGGTCGCCAAGACCGGTGCGGCGTTCCTGCCGCTGGATCCCGAGTATCCGCCCGACCGACTCGACTACATGACCGCCGATGCGCGACCGGCGGTCGTCATCGACGATGCCGCGGATGTGCGGGCGGCACAGGCTGATCCACGCCCGGCACCACTCGGCGGCGTCGGCGTGGCGGCGTGGGCGTATGTGCTCTACACGTCGGGCTCCACCGGCACACCCAAGGGGGTGGCGATACCGCATGCGGGCATCGTCAACCGGATCGCGTGGCTGCAGCACGCCTATCCCCTCGACCACGGCGATCGCATGCTGGTGAAGACCCCGATCGGCTTCGACACGTCGGTGTGGGAGGTCTTCTGGCCGCTGAGCGTGGGCGCGGCGCTGGTGGTCGCGCGACCGGGAGGGCACCGCGAGCCCGCCTATCTCGCCGACCTCATCACCGCCGAGAGCGTCACCGCGGTCGACTTCGTCCCGTCCATGCTCGAACTGTTCCTCGACGAACCGGCCGCCGCCGGCTGTGCGTCCCTGAGCCGGGTGACGGTCGGCGGTGAGGCGTTGACCGCAGACCTCGTCCGGCGCTTCGAACGCGTCCTGCCCGCAACCCCGCTGCACAATCTGTACGGGCCCACCGAGGCGTCGGTGGACGTCCTCGCCTGGACCGCCGACGGCGGCCCGGTGTCACTCGGCACACCCGGCTGGAATGTGCGGGCCTACGTGCTCGACGAGTACCTCGAGCCGTTGCCGGACAACAGCCCCGGCGAGCTCTACCTCGGCGGTGTCCAGCTCGCCGACGGATACCTGCACCGGTACGGGCTCACCGCGGAGCGCTTCGTCGCCGATCCGTTCGGCTCCGGCGCCCGCATGTACCGCACCGGCGATCTCGTCCGGTGGCGCGCGACCGCCGCCGGCCCCGCCCTGGAGTACCTGGGCCGCACCGACGAACAGATCAAACTGCGCGGTGTGCGTATCGAACCCGGCGAGGTCGAGGCGGTCCTGGGCGAGCATCCCGGTGTGGCGTCGGCACGTGTCGTCGTCCACCGTGACCGGCTGGTCGCGTACTACCTGCCCACCGCGAGGCGTCCGCAGGCGCAGTCGCTGCGCGAGTTCACGGCGTCGGCGCTGCCGCTGCACATGGTGCCGTCGGCCTTCGTCGAACTCGAGATGTTCCCGCTGACACCCAGTGGAAAGCTCGACCGGCGGGCACTGCCCGAACCCGGGATCACCGCCGCGACCGGGCGGAAGGCCGCCACCGCAACACAACGCCGGCTGGGTGAGCTCTTCGGGTCGGTGCTGACGATGGACGTCGCCGACATCGACGCGGATTTCTTCGCGCTCGGCGGGCATTCGCTCCTGCTGATCCGGTTGGCGGCCCTGATCCGCGCCGAGTTCGGCGTCGAGGTGTCCGTCACCGACCTGATGGCCGCACCGACGGTCGCCGAGATCGCCGACCGGATCGCCGGGGGGGACACCATCGGCGTCGCGGCCGACGGGCTGGCGCCGCTGCTGCCGCTGCGGGCCACCGGAGCCGAGCCACCACTGTTCTGTGTGCATCCCGCCAGCGGGCTCGGGTGGCAGTTCGCGGGCTTGAAACGTCATCTGCCCGAGGACATCCCCATCTATGCGGTCCAGGCACCGACGTTCACGGGTGCGCCCCAACCCGATTCGCTCGCGGCGGTCGCGGCCGACTACGCCGACCTCATCGCTGCGCAGGCACCCTCGGGTCCGGTGCGGCTCTTGGGGTGGTCGTACGGCGGTTCGGTGGCCATGCTGGTCGCCCGCGAGCTTCGCACCCGGGGGCGGGAGATCGCGTTCGTCGGCCTGCTCGACACGCGCACCGACGACGTCCCGGTCGCCGAGTTCGACACCGAGGCGGTGCTGGGCGGGCTCCTCCGTGAGATGGGGTTCGCCGTCGCTGCCGACGCTCGGATGACAGTCTCCGAAGCGGTGGCGCTGGTGCGCGGGAGCGACGACGCGATCGCCGTCCTCGACGACGCGCAACTCGCCGTCGTGATCGAGAACTACGTCACCGCCGAACGGCTCACCGCGTCGGCCGATTACGGCAACTACGACGGGGATGTGTGGTTCGTCGACGCCGCGCGGCTGGAGATGGATCTGACCGGTGTCGCGTCCGAGGGCTGGCGTCCCCACGTCGGCGGGGATCTGCGCGTCGTGACACTCGACTGCCGGCACTCGGAACTGCTGGATGCCGAGACACTCGAGACACTCGGACCGCTTCTCGCCGAGGAACTCCGACGGTGAAAACCACGGCAGAGGCGACGATGCCCCGCCGGTACGACCGGCGGGGCATCGACCGCCCGTCAGGCGTCGGCCAGATCCGCGACGGGCCTGCCGTTGAGCGCGTTGGCCAACTGCGGCGTCAGCACGTCGAGAGCGTAGAGCAGTGCGTCCGGGCCGCTGTAGGTCAGAGCGCCACTGAGATTGGATTCGAACGTGGTGTACAGCGTGCGGTCGTCGCGCACCACCCCGAGCCTCGAGAACGCCGGGGAGGCAGCCATCTGCTCCTTGGTAGCGCCGTTGACGAACAGCACGTCGCGGTCGAGCAGATCGAGCTTCTCCTCGCTGACGTCGCCGTCGACCTCCTGGGTCTTGAAGCCGAGCGCGGTGAACAGTGCGCGACGTGGGTCGTTCTCCGGCAACAGGTAATGCCCACCGCTTTCCGGGCCGAAGTCGACGACGAGCGTCTTACCGTCGAACTCCGGATTCGCCTGCCGCGCTTGGTCGATCCGCCCTTCGACCTCGGCGACCAGGTCTTCGGCCTGCTGTTCCTTGCCGAGCGCCTTGCCGGTGGCGAGCAGCTGGACGTCCCACGGGGTCTCCTCGTCGGCGTATTCGGACGACTGGATGACGGTGGGCGCAATCTGCGACAGCCTGTCATAGGTCTGCTGGTCGATCGTCTCGTAGATCGCGAAGATGAGGTCCGGCTTCTGGGCGGCGATGGCTTCGAAGTCGATGGTGTCGGCCCCCCAGGTGGTCACACCCTTACCCTGGGTGGCGGCCTTCACCCACGGGTAATCGTTGTATTTCGTGAAGAACTCCCGGGTGCTGACCGGAACCACTCCGAAGGGCAGCACGAAATCCTGGTCCGTCCAGCCGACGGTGACCACCCGTTGCGGATCGGCGGGCACCTCGGTCTCACCGAACTTGTGGGCGATAGTCACCGCGTCCGGGTTCGGGCCACTCTCCTGCTGCGAACCACAGCTTGTCAGCATTGCGGCGGAGAGTGCGAGAGCCGCCACAACCGCGGCAGTCCACCGCCAGCCGCTAACTCGTCTTCGATGATGCAGGTTCACGCGCAAATCCCTTCACTAGGCGTCGCTTCGGTGCGACATTAACTCAGGGTGGCATAACTCGGTATGGGCATATCGACGGCGACGCCGCCGCGACGAACTCACAGCGACTTCACAGAAAGCGTGAGCTGCAACGGTTTTCGTCACGATACAGCTGGGAGGGAAGGTCTTGCACCCGCCGCTGGATAGGTTAGCCTCTGCTTAACGACATCACTGATGTCGGCGCGTCGGCGAGCGACGACACCATGCAGCAGCAAGGCGGGGAGGCCGTATGCAGCGAACATTGCTCAGAGGCAAGATCCACAGGGCCACGGTGACACAGGCCGATCTGCACTACGTCGGTTCCATCACCATCGATGCCGAGTTGATGGCGTCCGCGGACATCACAGAGGGCGAACAGGTGCACGTCGTCGACATCACCAGCGGCGCCCGCCTGATCACCTACGCCATCACCGGCGCTCCCGGGAGCGGAGTCATAGGCATCAATGGTGCTGCGGCACATCTGATTTCGGTAGGAAACCTGGTGATCATCATGTCGTACCTCGTGGTCGAGGAATCCGAACGACGCACCCACCGGGCCCGGGTGGTCCACGTCGATTCGGCCAACCGGATCGTGGCGCTCGGGTCCGATCCGGCGCAGCCCGTACCGGGGGCGGCCGACCAATTGGCGGGAGCGTGATGGCCACCATCGAAGAGCTGTCGACCAACGGACACCATCGGGTGCTCGACTTCGTCGGGGTGGGTTTCGGCCCGTCCAATCTGGCACTGGCGATCGCCGTGCGTGAGTACAACGAGTCCGCGCGCGTTCCACTGAAGGCCGAGTTCATAGAGGTCAAACCCGAATTCGGATGGCACACCGGCATGCTGATCCCCGGCGCCACGATGCAGATCTCTTTCCTCAAAGATCTGGTGACCCAACGGAACCCGACCAGTGAGTTCAGCTTCGTCAACTACCTCACCGAACGCGGCCGGCTGACCGAGTTCATCAACTACAAGACGTTCTTCCCCACCCGGCTGGAGTTCCACGACTACCTCGTGTGGGCCGCGGGAAAGGCGGAGGCGGACGTCCGCTACGGCTCCCGCGTGACATCGATCAGAGAGGCCGGCGGCGTCTTCGAGGTGGAGGTGCAGGGCGCACGCCCTGCGGTACTGCACGCGCGCAACGTCGTCATCGCCGGCGGACTCGAACCGCAACTGCCGCCGGGTGTGGTCCGATCGGTTCGGCAGATCCACAATCACGGCTTCCTCCACGACCTCGAACGGCTGCCGACACGTGACCACAACCGGTTCGTGGTCGTCGGCGCCGGCCAGAGCGCCGCCGAGGTTTGCGGGTATCTGCACGACCTGCCGGACGTGGAGGTGCACGGCGTGTTCGCCAAGTACGGCTACAGCCCCGCCGACGACAGCCCGTTCGCCAACCGGGTCTTCGATCCCGATGCGGTCGACGACTTCTACTCCGCCGCACCGGGAGTTCGGCGCCAGCTGCTCAACTACCACCGCAGCACCAACTACTCCGCTGTCGACCTGCCGCTGATCGAGGATCTGTATGCGCGGGAGTACGCGGAGCGGGTCGCCGACGAGCGGCGGCTGTTCCTCCGTGGAGCGTCCAGCATCTGCGGCACCCGTGAGCACGACCGCGGCATCGAGGTGGACATCCTGCACCATCCCACCGGCAGCATCGACCGGATCGACTGTGACGCGGTGATCTACGCCACCGGCTTCGCACCGGCATCGCTGCGCGGCATCCTCGGCGACCTCCACGACACCGTGGTGCACGAGGAGGGGCGGCCTGCCGTATCGCGTGACTACCGGCTGGTGACCGAACCCCCGACAGCGGGCGCGCTCTACATCCAGGGCAACACCGAGCACACGCACGGGTTGACCTCGTCGCTGCTGTCGAACATCGCGATCCGCAGCGGTGAGATCCTCCACTCGATCGAGGCGAGCCGGTTCGCCGCCCCGGAGCGCTCGGTGGGCTAGATCTCGAGCTGGGCCTACTGGTGGGCGTGGTCGGCGGTCACGTACCCGGTCGGCCAGTCCGCCGTCTGGGCCAGCGCGAGATCGTTGACGCGCCTCGCCGATACACCGAGTCTCTCGGCTGCGGCCACCACGTCGTCGCGCTCGGGCTTGGCGCGCCACGGTCCACACTTGACACGGATCGGGTGCCCCAGCACCTCGACTGTGCGCTCGAGGCGGGGCAGTACCCGACGGTCGACGTCCGCGCGGCGTATGCCGAGGCTGCCGGTCTCGGCTGCCAGCAGGTCCGCCAGCAGCTCGGCCTGCGCCCGGTGACACAGGATGTGGACGACATGCGCCGGGCGCCCCTTCTTCATCACTGCGGGAGTGCACCACGCGTCGGCGGCGCCGGCATCGAGTGCCCGGGCGATGACGTGCCCGAGTTCCTCGCCGGTCACGTCGTCGACGTTGGTCTCCAACAACACCATCCGTTCGTCTGAGGGCGTGGCCGTGGTCTCACCCAGAACGGCGGTGAGTACGTTCGGCCGGCCCGTGAACCGTTTGGTGCCTGCGCCGAAGGCGACGCCGTGGACGGTCATCGGAGGAGGCGGGCTGTACCGGGCACGTGCTACGCGGAGCAACGCCGCACCGGTCGGTGTCACCGTCTCTCCCGCGATGTCGACGCCGGTTATCTGCGCTCCTGTGAGCAGGCGCAGGGTGGCGGGGGCGGGGGCGGGCAGTATCCCGTGCGCACAGTTGACCACTCCGGATCCGACACCTATTGGTGCGCAGTAGATGTCGGTGATGTCCAGCAGCCGGAGCGCCGCGGCGACCCCCACGGTGTCGACGACGGTGTCGACGCCGCCGATCTCGTGCAGGTGCACTGTGGCGGGGTCTTGTCCGTGCAGCTCGGCCTCACACTCGGCGATCTTCCGCACCGTCTCCGCCGCCATGGCGGCCACCGGTTCGGGTTGCACCGAACTGATGAGGTCGAGGAGTTCGGCCGCGAGGCGGGCGGTGGCCGTGTCGTGCGTCCGGACGACAGCGCGGGTGGCGGCGATGCCGTGGGTCGACACCGATTCCCGCTCGAGTTCCCAGCCTGTCAGGCCGCTGGACGCGATGACCGACCGCACCTCGGCCACCGGGGCGCCCAGTCCGAGTAGTGCCCCCAGGAACATGTCGCCCGAGATGCCGGTCGGCGGGTTGAGCCAGAGGATCATCCCCTGGCCTCGATGGCGTAGGTGAGGCGGTGCGCGACCATGGCTGCGCCGAAGCCGGAGTCGATGTTGACGACGCTCATTCCGGACGCACATGAGGTCAGCATGGCGGCCAGCGCCGTCATCCCGTTGAGCGCGGCGCCGTAGCCGGTTGACGTGGGCACCGCGATGACCGGGCATCCCACCAGCCCTCCGACGACACTTGCCAGTGCGCCTTCCATGCCCGCGACGACGATAACGATGTCGGCAGCTCTGAGATCGTCGACTCTGTCCAGGATGCGATGGATGCCTGCGACGCCGACGTCGGCGACCAGGTGGGCATCGAGGCCGATCGCCAGGCAGACCTGGAGTGCTTCTTCGGCGACTCGACCGTCGGCTGTTCCCGCGGTGACCACACACACCCGGCAGGGGCGCTGCGCGGCCGGTCGCCACGCCAGCAGGCGTGCCCGGCGATGGTAGTGGCCGTCCGGCACGTCGGCGAGCACGGCGGCGGCGGTGTCTGCCTCGATGCGTGTCACCAGAACGGGTCCCGAACAGTTCTCCAGCAATTCGCCGACGATCGCGGTGATCTCATACGATTCTTTGCCCGGTGCGTAGACGACCTCGGGGAGGCCCTGCCTGCGTTCCCGGTCGATGTCGACGACGGCGAAATTCGCCCGCGTGTTCAGCTCACGCGGATCCACGAAGTCCTCCGACCGTCAGCAGGACATTCATCCGTCCGCTGGCGAACCCCGCGAGATCGAGAGCGCAGAAGTCGAATCCCGCGGCCCGGACGGCGGCGTCGATCTCGGCGCGAAACTCGGCGACGTGCGCGACGTCGGAGTCGGGCACCTCGAGGCGTGCGAGTCGGCCGTCGTTGTGCGAACGGACCCGGCATACCTCGAAACCCAGCTTGTGCAGCGCGTTTTCGGCCTTCTCGATCCGGGCGAGGATTTCCGGGGTGACCGGGTTGCCGTAGGCCACCCGCGACGCCAGACACGCTGCCGCCGGTTTCTCCGCGGTGCTCAGGCCGAGCTGGTGACTGAGTTCCCTGACATCGCTCTTCGTCAGTCCCGCGGCCACCATCGGTGCGATGGTGCCTCGTTCGGCTGCCGCTCGCAGCCCTGGGCGATGCTCGGACGCGACGTCATCGACGTTGGTGCCCAGGGCGATTCGCGCCCCGATCACCCGGGCCAGCGGCTCGAGCGCGTCGAAAAGGGCGGACTTGCAGTGAAAACACCGGTCCCCGTTGTTGGCGCGGTATTCGGGCCGATCAGCCTCGTCGGTGCAGACCTCGATGTGAGCGATGCCGTTGGCTCTGGCGAAGGCCTTTGCGGCGCTGCGTTCTGCCGCCGGCAGGCTCGGCGACACTGCGGTGACGGCGAGGGCTCGGCGGCCGAGGACGGAATGAGCGACCGCGGCCAGCAAGGCGGAGTCGACACCACCGGAGAACCCGACGACCACAGATCCCGCCTCGCGGAGGTGGGCGCGCAGGTCCGCCAGCTTGGTCAGAGGTGACGTCATGCCGCTTCTCCGGCCACGTAGGGAATGGTCTGCGGCCCTTCGGGTAGCAGGCACACTCGGGCACCGGGACCCGCGTCGTGCAGGGCACGCTCGATGGTGACCGAGACGTCCGAGCATGGCGAGAAATGCGCGGACTTCAGCTCGTCGTCCGACAGGTAGTCGCTGTAGACGTGAACATCGGCGTGGGTCTGGATGCGGGCCTGCACCTGGATCTGCCACTGGTCCGGGACGGTGTGGGGGCGCGCGGCGATGTCGTCGAGCAGGTGTTGCGGCGACGGCGCGGACGTCAGCAGACCGCGGTATGAGCCGTGGTCGGGGAACCCGTCGCGGCATTCGGCGGCACAGATGATCACCCCACCTGGTTTGACGACCTTGGCCGCGGCCGACATTCCTTTGACAGCCTGGTAGAGGTTCTGGTCGAGGGGATAGCCGGAGTTGGTGGTGACGACCACATCGAAACGGTGTGGAAGCTCGCGCATGGCGATCGCACGTGCTGTCTGCCGTGCCGCCTTGTGCATTGCGGCGATCTCCCCGCCGAAGCAGGCGATGATGCCGTGGTCGCGGTTGAGGATGACGTCGAGTGCGAAGTCGACGCCGGTGCCTGCGGCCACGGCGCGGATGTCGTCGTGGACGGGGTTGCCCTCGCAGATGCCCCACGTTGCGCTGCTGCTGCCGATGCGCTGCGCGTCGTGCAGCACCAGCACGGTGTCCGTACCCGCCAACCCGGGGGCGACGAGCTTGGGTCCGCCGGAGAAACCCGCGAAGAAGTGGGGTTCGACGAATCCGGTGGTGATCCGGATGTCTGCGTCGGTCCACTCGCGGTTGAGCCACACCGGCACGTCGTTGCCGTGGTATCCGCACCACTGCAACGAATTCCGGTCGTCGGAGTCGTGATTGACGATCCGGACGCTGTCGACGATTTCGTCGCCGAGCATGCGGCGCAGTTCCTCGTCGCTGTTGCCGCGATGCGTGCCGGTGGCCACCAGGACGACCACGTCCTCGAGCCTGATGATGCCGTCGAGCTCGTTGAGGATGGCGAGGATCATCAGATGCCGGGGCTGTGGTCGGGTGATGTCGCACATCGATATCGCCACCGTCTGCCCCTTGCGGACCCTCTGCCGCAGCGGCGGACCTGCCACCGGCTCGCGTAGAGCCGTCTGCAGCGCTGCGGCAGGGTCGGCGACCGACTGGCGGTACTCCGGTTCCACGACCACCGAGCGGCTGCGCGGCGTCCGAATCGTCAAGCCGCGGTCGCCGTAGGCGAGGCGCACGGTCATGGAGTCAGCGGTCATCGTGCAGTTCACCCACCTAGCTTGCGCAACAACACCTCTGGGGTGAAGTCGGCATGATCCACCCACGGGAACGCGTGCAGGTGGGACTTCGTGAAGGGCAGGGTCCGGATGTCCGACGCCGCCGCACCCGGGGTGTCCGCCAGGTAGATCTCTCCGGCGAACGGCTCGTACCCGGCACGGAACGAGGTATTGGCCTTCACCACCACCAGGTCGTACATCTTCTGGTCGATCCCGAACGCGCGGTACAGCTGCGGATCGCCATTGCCGGAGATGGTGTGACACACGAGAACGTCGACCTCACCGACACGTAACACGGCCACGCGCCCGAGCTCGATGTGCTTTCCCGCGCTGCCCTGCCCCTCGACGTCGAAGCCGCCCTCGTGCAGGGACCTCACACGCCCCTCCACGGTCACCGGTACTGCACGCGGGTCGATCGTGCCGCCCAGCGTGAACGTCTGTGTCGCACCGACACCCGCGGCGAACGCCGCGTCCACGGCCGCCGGATCGGCGATGATCGTCGCCGCGCGCAGGCCCGGGAAGGACCTTGTGAGGACATCGAGCACTGCTGCACTGTCGCCGGGCGCGCCTGCGTTGGACGAGTCCGCCGAGTCGACCAGGATGACGGGTTTGCGCGATTCGGGCGAGGCCGCGCGCGCGGCGATCTCTTCGACCGAGTGCAGGTCGGCCTCGAGGTCATGGCGCATCGCGTACAGCCGTGTCGCGAGTTCAGCGGCCGACGCCTCGGCGTGCTCCCGGGATTTCGAATAGACGACGACCGCGGAATTCGGGCGCTCCACGTCCAGCCAGGGCTGGATCTGGTAGATGCTGAAGTCCGCGAGCGTGCCGTCGGCCACCAGGCCGTGGGCGTGCGAGACCAGGTCGCCGAACGGGCCCACGCCCGTCGTGTAGGCCGCCGCCGGGACCATCATGGGAATCGCCACGTAGGCGCCGTACAGCGGTGCGCCCTTGTACAGGTCGAGCACGAGTGCGGCGGCCCGACCTCCGGTCTCGACCACATCCACATGCGGGTAGGTCTGGTACCCGCAGAGCACGTCGACCTGCTCGATGAGGTCCTTGGTGATGAACCCGTGGAGATCCGTCGAGACCCCGACGAGGCAGTTCTGGCCGACACGTTCCCGCACCCGCCGTGCGACGTCGGACTCGACGTCATCGGAGACGGTCGACTGCAACGCTCCGTGGAACGAGATCAGGACCGCGTCCAGACGGCCCGCCCCATCGAGGGCGGACATGAGCTGAGCCAGGTAGTCCTCGACGACCTCGGGGGTGACGGGCCCTCCGCTCTGGGTGTAGAAGCCCGGCCCGAAGACCATCTCGAGATCCGGCCCCGCAGACTGCTGCAGCACAGCGATCATTCCGCCGAGTGCGGTGTGACCGCTGGCGTGCTTCGCGTAGAGCTCCGCTGCTGTCAGCGTCCAGCCGTTGGCACGCCAGAAACCCAGGTCGGATGTCACGGGAGAGAAACTGTTGCTCTCCTGGCGGAATTCGGTCAATAGCACGCGCATGGTGTCACGGTCCTTCTGTTCGGTTGAGCTCAGCGAAGAGCGATCTCAAAGCCGGGAAGATCTTCAGGTAGAGCTGGTACATCCGGTCGTACTCTCGAGCGTTCGACGGATCAGGCCGGAACCTGCGGGCTTCGACCGGATCCGGAAGAGCCACGGGTTCCGCAGCGCCCGCGATCGTGGATTCGGCGCAGATGTGGGCACCTCGGGTGCCGGCATGGCGTGCGCCGTTGGGCACCACGACGTCTCGCTGGAGGACGTCCGCGAGCATCTGCATCAGCACATCGTTGAGCGCCCCGCCGCCGACGGCGACGACCTCGGTCAACTCGAGTCCGTGCTGACCGGACAGCTGCTCGACGTGCCTGCGGTGGGTGTAGCAGATGCTCTCCATCACCGCTCGCACCATGTGCCGGCGGTCATGGCTGGCGGTGAGGTTGATGAACGACCCTTTGGCACTCTTCGCAAGCGGGGGAAGCTCACCGGCCAGCCAATGGGTCGCGAGCAGATTGTCCGACCCCGCCGGTATTTCGGCGACCTGCCGGTTGATCTCCGCGTAATAGGCCGGGGTGCCCGGTGGAGTCAGGTCCTTGAACACCTGGTCGGTGATCCAGTTGTAGGCGCGCATGCCGGTCTGCAGGGGAAAGACCTCGCCACCCACCGAGTCGTCGAAGGTGAACGACAGCGGCGCGTCCAGACTCCGTCGGTCGTGCGTGACCACGGTGAGCCAGGACGACGTCCCGAAATAGATGTGCGCCGCGTTCTTCGCAAATCCCGTGGTGCCGAGCGTGACCGCCGGAAGATCGCCGAAGCCGTTGACGACCCGGGTTCCGGGGTTCAGCCCCAGATGGGACGCGCCCGCCGCCGTCAGCGCGCCGATCACCTCCATACAGGGCCGCACCGGTGCGAATTTCTGGATGTCGGAGCCGAATCCGAAGTCATGGGCGAGCGCCTCACCCAAACCGGTCAGTGGGCGTTCCGGGTGGCGGAAGAAGTCGTCGCTGGGGTCGGTCACGACCTGGCCGGTGGCACGCCACTTGAAGTAGGTCGGCAGCCCCATCAGCCACGCCGCCTGCTGCCAGACATCCGCGCGATGGGTTCTCAGCCACAGCAGCCTGGGCCAGTAGGACTGTCCCCCAAGCGATTCGATGCCATAGCGTTCCGCCACCGCGGCCGCTTCCTCCGAAGCACGGCCGTCCAGCCAGATGATGCCGTCGCACAGCACGTCACCGTCGGCCGAGACCGGGATCACCGCTTTCCACGGCGCGACGATGACGACGGCGTCCACCTCATCGACCGGAATCGCACTGCGCGCGACCGCCTCGCGGCATGCCTCGCCGGCGAGGTCCCACAGTTCGGCGGGATCCTGTTCCGCCCACGTCGGGAACGGTTGACGGATGGCGTACTCGCGATCGGCTTCGCCGAGTACGCCCCTCTCGGTGTCCGTGACGGCCACTTTCAGGGAAGTGGTGCCGAAATCGAGCGAGACTGCCGTTGTCATGAACGTTTGATCAGCGCTCGCATGCGTCCGCGTTTGAGACCGAACTCCTCCAGGCCGGCAGCGATCAGCAGCACCGCGCCGGTGGCCAGCTTCTGGCCACTCGTGTTGACGTTGAGCAGCAGCAGCCCGTTCTGCAGCACGCCGAGGAAGGCGACGCCCAGCACGACGCCGAACATGGTTCCGCGTCCGCCGTTGAAGGCGATCCCCCCGAGGAGCACGGCAGTCAGGACCTGGAGTTCGAGGCCATCGCCGAGGGTGGTCGGAGGTGCCGAATCGAGCCGTGCGGCGAGAAGGACTCCCCCGAGCCCGGCGGCGGCGCCCACGGCGACGAAGGTCAGGAACGACAGCCGTCGTGTGTTGATGCCCGACAGGAAGGTGGCCTCGGTGTTCACCCCCAGCCCGTAGACGTGCCGACCGGAGGCGCTGAAGTGCAAGAACACGATGCCTACGGCCAGGACGAGCAGGGCGATGCCGACCAGCACCGGGATGCCGAACAACGCTCCGCGGCCGAGGAAGGCCATGCCGCCGCCGAAGCCGGACGGTGGCTGAGTCGTGACGCGCTCGGCGATACCGCGCACCACCTGCAGCATGCCGAGCGTCACCACGATGGGCGAGAGGTTGAGAACGGAGATCATGGCGCCGTTGGCGGCGCCGACGACCGCGCCCACGACGATGCCGAGCAACGCCGCTGTCAGCCAGTCGGTTCCGCCGGTGATCAGCACGCCCGTCACCACGCCGGAGAGCCCCAGCGTCGAGCCGACGGACAGATCGACTTTCCCGGTGATCACCACGAGCGCGAAGGGCACGGAAACGATCAACAGGATCGCGCTCGACAGGGCGATGTTGATGATGTTGCCGTAGGTGAGGAATCGCGGGGCGGCGACGGAGAAGAAGATCACCATGGCGATGAAGCCCGCGAAGAGCACGTAGCGGATCACGCGCTGCACGAGGTCACCCCGCAAGGCGCCTGCTGCCGAGGTCTTGGTCAGCGTGGTGGTGTCATTACTCATTTTCTGCTCCTTGGGCAGTCACGCCCACGAACTGGTGCGCGGCCAGCATCATGTTCTGTTCGGTCATTTCCTGGCCGGCGAGCTCTCTTTCGATTCGCCCGTCATCCATCACCAGCACCCGGTCGCAGAGTTGCAGGATCTCGTCCGGCTCGGATGACGCCACCAGGCATCCGCAGTCGTGTTTTCTGATGAGCTCTCGGATGTAGTCGTAGATTCGCGCCCGGGCACCGATGTCGACGCCCTGAGTGGGCTCGTCGAGTATCAGGAGCCGGATCGGAGCGGATCCCAATCCGGTCCGGCCCACCACGATCTTCTGCTGATTTCCTCCGGAGAATTCCTCGGCGGTCATCCGCGGATCCGGCGGTTGGAGAGCGAGATCCTGCGCGATCTGCTGGAATTCGCGTCGCTCCGCCGCAGGTCTGCGTAGCCCCAGCTTCGAGAGTCGCTTGTACCTCGGCATGAGCACGTTCTCCCGCGCGGACAGTGTGGACCACAGTCCCTGGGTGGACCGGTCCGACGCGACGAACCTGATCCCCCGTTTGAATGCGTGTTCCGGCGACTTCGGCCGGTACTCGCGGCCGTCGAGCTCGACGCGGCCGGACATCGACTTGGCGCCGTAGCTTCCGACGATGCTCTCCAACAGCGATGTTCGCCCGGAACCCACCGCACCGAAGAGTCCCACGATTTCGCCCGCGCCGACGGAGAAGCTCACCGGCCCGAATCGCGGGCCGGCGCCGTCGGTGACGGAGACAGCGGTCCGCTCGAATGTTCGCGCTTGTCCAGGCGTGTGGGCGATCCGCTGCCCGGACCCCGCAGAGATGGCCTCGAGGATGTCCGACGCGGACAGGTCCTCCGTCCGGCCGCTGAGCGCCACCACACCGGAGTTGATCACGGTGACGCGATCGGCGATCCGGAACACCTCTGCCATGCGGTGTGTGGTGTAGATGATCGCCACGCCGCTGTCGCGCAGCGATTTGACCTTCTCGAAGAGGATCTCGGTCTCCCTGGCCGAGATCGCCGCGGTCGGCTCATCGAGGATCAGCACCTTGATCGACGTCCTGTTCCACGCCTTGGCGATCTCGATCTGTTGCCGCACCCCGATGGACAGGTCCCCGACGATCGTGCCGGGCGTGGCATTGATGCCGTGCTGCGCCAACAACTCGCGCGCGATCCGATTCTGCTTCGCACGATTGATGACCCCGAAGGTCGTCAACTCGTCCCCGAAGAACATGTTGTCGACCACGCTGATGGTGTCGATCAGGCTGAGGTGCTGATGAATCGTGACGATTCCGGCATCGAAAGCCTTTGACGGCGTGAGGTCTTCGAGAACTTCGCCGTCAAGCTCGGCGGTGCCACTCGATATGGCGGTGGCACCGCCGATGCACTTGATCAGAGTCGATTTGCCGGCCCCGTTCGGTCCCAGCAGAGCGTGGACCTCTCCCGCACGGACCTCGAAGTCCACTCCTTTCAGGACAGGATTGGCGGAGTACGACTTGTGGATGTTCGTCAAGGTCAGGGCCATCGTGGCGACTCTCAGTTGTATGCGGCCAGGAACTCCTCGACCTGACCGGGATCAGCGGGAGTCAGGACCGAGAAGTCCAGGGGGCCGTAATCCGGATCGACGCCTTCGGCGACGTCGACGATGGTGTTCGCCACGGTGGAGGTCAGGTCGTTGAAGTTCACCGCGGAGGACGCCCGGTAGATGCCGTTCTCCTTCAGGAGCCGAAGAGCCGATGGCGAGCCGTCCTGGCCGCCGATGTAGACGTTCGGGTCATTCGGAGCGAAGCCCGCGTTGATGAACGCCTGGCGCGCACCGATGGCGACATCGTCGTTGTAGGCGAGGACGATGTTCAGGTCGGGATGCGCTTGCAACACCGTGGAGGTGACCGACTCACCGGAGGCGGTGTCGACCGCACGCTGATGGCTGACGACCTCGACATTGCCTGCGGTACCGGGGAACTCTGCCATGAGTGCGTCGTCGCGCTCCTTGCCCGCGGTGATGTCGCGGTCATGGAGCACCAGAGCCTTGAGCGGGCCACCGTGCTTGGTGGCCCAATCGCGGGCGTTGATGCCGAGTTCGGCACCGCTGCGGTCCCAGGCGAATTCCACTGCGGCATCCTGGTTTTCCAGGTTCGTGCCATAACTGACGAAGCCCACGCAGTTGTCCAGAGCGCGCCGTCCGATCGGCTCGATGGCCGAAGGTTCGAGGGCGTAGGTTCCGATCGCCGACAGCCCCTGCGCCACCCACGCCTCGAGGTCGCTCACCTGTTGCTGCAGGTCGCCGTCGTTCGTGGTGGTGACGGTCCGGTATCCGCGCTCCTGGGCTATCGCGGTCACCTTCTCGTTGAAGGGCTTGTAGATCTCGAGGCTCGACAGCGGCCAATCCCAGCCGATGACCTTCTCCTCCGAAGGCGTGCAGTCACCGCCGCCTCCGACCTCCGAGACGACGTCGCCGCCGCAGCCCGCCAACGCGGAGCTCACGGCCGCTACGCACAGCACCCCCAAAAACCTTTTCGCGCTACGCATTGCTGTCCTTCCGAATCGCTTGATGGAACTTCGACAGGGCCCTCGGGTTGCTGAACACATCCGGCTGAAAGGGCACGCATCCCGCCCACGCATGGGCGACGCGGCCGGCCACGTGAGACACCGCACAGTCTGCAACAACAGTCTCTATCGGTCAAGACTGTTCATTAACGGAGCGTTACAGTCATGAAAACGCCCGGACGGTAAGCGGAACCGCGTGATCAGGGGGAGCAACTCGCTATCGATGCCCGTTTCTGCCCGTGCTTGACAGATAAAACAGCGCGCTTCGATACTGGACAGCGCGGCGCCTCCGGCCCGTGGAAAGGAGCGCTGCATGCTTGCTGCGACGCGGCGGGAGAAGATTGTCGAGCTCGTATCCGCCCGTCGGTCGATCTCCAGTGACGAACTGGCCGAGGCGCTCGGCGTTTCGGTCGAGACCGTGCGACGCGACCTCAAAACCCTCGACGAGACTCGGCAGCTCCAGCGGGTCCGCGGCGGAGCCATTCACGCCGAGGTCCGTACGAGCGACAAAGAACCGTCGTTCACCGACCGCACCGTGCTCGCCGCGGATGCGAAGAACTCGATCGGCCAGGTGGCCACGCAGTTGCTTCCCGGCGCACACACGGTGTTCGTCGATATCGGCACGACCGCGATCGCCGTCGCGCGCGCGATGCTCGGCACGTTCGCCGGCACAGTCATCACCCCATCGATGTGGGTCGCCGAGGTACTCAGCGCTGCATCCGACATCGACGTGTTCATGCCGGGAGGAAAGGTCCGCGCCGGCGACATGTCGATCTCGGGCTCCACGGCCCGAGATTTCCTGCGCGATGTCAATCCTGACGTCGCCTTCCTGGGCACCGGTGGCATCGACATCGGCGCAGGCCTCACCGACTTCGAGCTTCAGGAAGTCGGCATCAAGCGAACCGTTCTGCAGAACAGTCAGCGCAGTTACGCATTGGCGGATTCCAGCAAGTTCATGACGCGCGCACCCTTCAAGGTCTGCGATCTCAGCGAGCTGACGGGGATCATCACCGATCCCGATCTGCCGGCCGACACACTCGACTCGTTCGCCGCCAGCGGCGTCGACATCTTGATCCGAATCTGAGTTCTGTTCGCCGTCAACGGAACAGAGGGCGCACGCCGGGAGAAGCATGAGTCGCATCCGCGAGGTGCTCGTCGAGTCGACCGATCCGGCACCGCTCGTGGCGTTCTGGTCGCAGCTGTTGCAGTCGCCCGTGGCCGGCGACGACGCGGTGCGCCTCGACGACCGGATGTGCCTGCGGTTCGCGACGACCGACGTGCCGAAACAGGTCAAGAACCGGCTCCACCTCGACCTGGCGACCACATCGGCCGACCACCAGTCCGATGTCGTCCGCACGGCCCGCGCGCTGGGCGCCGCATCGGTGGACGTCGGGCAGGGCGACGTGCCCTGGGTGGTGATGGCCGATCCCGGCGGAAACGAGTTCTGCGTCCTCGAGCCGCGCGAGGAGTACCGCGACATCGGCCCGCTCGCGGCGGTCGTGTTCGACGCCCGTGATCCGCGCGCGCAAGCGAGATTCTGGTCCGAACTGACCGGACTGCCCGTCAGCCGCGAGCATCCGGAGTACGCGTCGCTGCGCCAGGAGTCGCGCTTCTGGGTGGAGTTCGTCCGCGTCGACGAACCCAAGGCGGTGCGCAATCGCCTGCACCTGGTGGTCGATGCCGACGCGGTGCCGGTGTAGGTTCTCAGCCTGCGCGGCGGATGGCATGGCCCCTACCTCCGGCGATCAGAATTCTCACTGAAATGGCGGTCGTGGGATTCTCAACTTTGTGGCGGATCCTAGAACGCTCGGATGAACGAGAGTTCAGATCGAGCAGGCTCGATATCTGGTCGCGCTTCTGACCGATCGCAAGGTCAATCTCCAGCACGGCCACTTCGCAAACGTCGGGGAGCGCAGCTATCACAACGTACGCGGTCTCCAGGACGACGTCTGGTGACGCAACTGCCAGTACCGCAACGAAATCCCAATCACCGACCGTACGCGCGATCACTGCGGCGCCGCCCGCATCGCCCGCGCGCTCCCCACGCCGATCACATTGCCTTGGACAACTCGGATGCCGACGCGCATACACCACCACGCCGGCACTGTCGGCACTGTCGGCACTGACCCTGGCGGCGATCACCTACCTGTTCCTCCCGTGGCATCTGATTGTTCAGCCACGGGCGCCGACCGTTCCTCCGCTGTAGCCGAGCCCTCCACGATCACGGCCGAGCCGAATCGGTGAAGCATGGGCTCGCCTCTCGGACACCCTGTCAAACACGCCCTACTCGCCGACGTATCCGCGTACCTTCCATGCGCGCAGAATGGGGTCGACCAGTCGTTCGGCCAGGGGATCTGGCTGCTCAGGACTTGCGGCGAAGAAGACCCGAAAGTGCACCGTGGAGATAACGAAATCGGTCGCAATGTCCTCATCGATGTCTCGGGGCACGAGGCCACGCTCGACATAGCGCCGCACGATCTGTCGCTCGCGCGTCCGCCATTGGGCGATGAGGCGCGCCATTGCGTCTTCCAATATCGGCTCGTCGAAGGCGGCAGCGATCACGCTATGGCCGGCGCCGCGCAACCTTCGCGCCAGGACGATGAGACGTTTCAAGGCGAGAAGCAGATCGGATCGGATGTCGCCCGTATCGACGGGAGTCGATGCGTCATCGGCGAACCTGCCGAGAAGCTCGACGACGATCTCGGCCTTCGTACGCCAGTGGCGATAGATCGTTGCCTTACTTACCCCGGCACTTGCGGCGATTCTGTCGACCGACGTGGCAGCGTAGCCGCGCTTCGTCAGGAGGTCCAACGTCGCCTCAAGAATCGCTTCCCTGGCACGGTCGGCCTGCGACCGGCCGGTCGGACGGCCGGGCAGGGGTCCCCAAGTTTCATCAGTCGAGTCTGTCGAAGACATCACGCTAGCGTAGCGAGTACCGTACAGTACTGTCCGGTACTGCTAAGTACTAGCAAGTTTCCGGCAGAATCAGGGAAGGTTGAATGCATTGTGACGGACTCCAATTCGATTGGGCCCGTTGATCATGAGTTCATGATCATCGGAGCTGGGCTGAGCGGTCTCGCAGTAGGAATCGCGCTCAGAGACGCGGGCTTTAAGAATTTCATCATTGTTGAAAGAGCCTCTGAGATCGGCGGCACGTGGCGTGACAATTCCTATCCGGGAATCGCTGTCGACGTCCCTGCCCAGACCTATCAATTCAGTTTCGCGTTGAAGCCCGACTGGTCATGCATGTTCGCCAAAGGCGAAGAAGTACGTGCCTACATTGACGAGGTCGCCGATCGGTTCGCTTTGTGGCCCTTCATCCGGACTTCCAGCAATGTCACCGCACGTCATTGGAATGCGGCGTTGTCACGTTGGGAGCTGACCATCAATGGAGAAGTGCTGACCGCACGGTACGTGATCTCCGCCACGGGCCCCTACGTGGATCCGAAGGATCCAAAGATCCCCGGGATCAAGAACTTCCGTGGGGAAATCATGCGGTCGCAGACATGGAACCACAACTACGACTTCACCGGGCGCCGGGTCGCCGTGATTGGTACCGGCGCCAGCGCAGTCCAATTCATCCCAATACTCGCCGAGAAGGCGGCAGAGATGCATGTCTACCAGCGGACGCCGATTTGGGTTGTCCCGAAGCTCGACCCGCAGACGCCAGAGTTCGTCAAGGCGCTGTTCCGACGTGCTCCCGTCGTGCAGGACGCCGTGCGTCGCGGACTGACAAACATCAGCGAAAACCTGCTTACGGCAGCCGTTCAGCGATGGCATCGTCCGCGTACGCGCCGAATCGTGCGCGTCTTGACTTGGCTACTGCGCGAGGTCTTCTACCGGCGCCAAGTCCCCGACGCTGCGCTCCGGCGCCGACTGACACCGGATTATGGTCTCGGATGCAAGCGACCAGCGCTTTCGAGCCGATACCTTCGGACCTTCATGCGCCCGAACGTCGAACTGGTAACGGACGGGATCGACCGCATCGTGGCCAACGGAATCCGTGCGCGAGACGGTCGAGTTCGTGAGGTCGACGTGATCGTTCTGGCGACGGGGTTCGCCTTGGCCCACGACGCGGAAACCTATGCGAATCACCCGGTACGCGGACGCGACGGCTTCGACCTCGAAAGGTTCTACCGCGACGAGCCGGCGCGGTCGTATGAGGGAATCAGCATGCCGGGCTTGCCCAACCACTTCATGGTGCTCGCTCCCTACGGTGGAACCGGCGGGTCCTGGCACGGTGTACCCGAAGCCGCCGGTATCCATATCGTTCGAGTGCTGACCGAGGCGCGCCGCCGAGGCTGTGTAGTAGTCGAACCCCGCGAAGAGGCCGCCGAACGCTGGAGTGCTGTAATGCGCGAACGCCTCGATGGTTCACTGCTCAAACGAAATTCGTGCGAGACGTCAGGGGCGTTCTGGGTCGATAAGAACGGGCATATTCCATTCCTTCGCGCGACAAGCCAGGCGGAGGCATTCCATGACCATGCGGACTTCCCGCTCGACGACTACCAATACTCCGTGAATCTTGAGTCCCAGGTGGTGAACCAGTGAGCGATAGATTGGATACGCTGTTACGTCCCCTCACAGGCACCCACGAGGAAGTCATCCGTTCCGACGGCGCGCGTCTCAATGTGCTCGTCGCGGGCGACGGCCCGACTGTCCTGCTGGTGCATGGTTACGGCGCCTCGGTGTCCGAATGGTCGGTAGTGCAGCCACAGCTGCTGCAATCCGGTTACCGTGTTCTGGCCTACGATCATCGCGGCCACGGTCGCTCCACCATCGGTCGCCAAGGGTTGACTGCTTCAGCGTTGTTCTCCGACCTCGAAGCAGTGATCAATCACTACCAGGTCGAAAACACCATCCTGGTCGGGCATTCCATGGGCACGTTCACGTGTCTCGGCGCCCTCGCTCGCGGGCGGATCAATCAGCGCGTCGATCACCTCGTGTTGATCTCAACCGAGACGGGAGATATTTACCGTGGATCGCCGGGGGCGAAGTTCATGGCACCGATTGTGCGCTCCCGCGCCGCGGCAGCCCTTATCCGCCAAGAGCCCATTGGCAGATACCTCGCCAAACGTTTGACCGGGCCCGCACCAGACGACGCCGTCTTCGAGATGACGCGTCGACTACTCGTAGAGATGCCGCGGGACGTCGGGCCGTTGCTCGACGTCATGGCGGCATACTCAGTGGAACCGGGTCTGCCGGACATCGCGCCTCTTCCCGTCACGATGCTCTGGGGCACTCATGATCGCATCTCCCCGAGATGGCATACGGATGTGGTAGCACGCGCTCTCAACGCTCGGTTGGAGATTCTTCAAGGTGTCGGACACATGGTCAATTGGGAAGCGCCCCAGGCGATATTCCAAGCGATCGTGTCCGCAACAGCTTTAGCTAAGGAACAGCCATGAATGTGTCGATGAAAGTATCGCGTTTGGCCATAGATGCCCTGACCAAGCCCCGGCCCATACCGAACCCTTTCGGTGCGACCCTGGAGGAACGGGTCCGCGGGAGAACAGTGCTCATCACGGGAGCGTCGAGCGGGATCGGTCGCCGTCTCGCAGAGCGCGTCGCCGACGCGGGAGCTCACGCGATTGTGGTCGCTCGACGGAAGGACGAGCTCGACGAACTGGTTCGCGAGATAAAGCAAAGTGGCGGCAACGCAACCGCAGTCGCAAGTGACCTGTCCACCGAGGACGGAGTTACCACAGTCACGGATATCGTGCTCGGCGAGTTCGGAGCGCCCGACATTCTGGTGAACAATGCGGCCCGCTCGATCTTCAGATCAATCGAAAGGTCCGCTGCCGAGGACCGCCTGCACGACTACGAACGCACGATGCGGGTCAACTACCTGGCCGGCGTCGGCCTTGCCTTGAAGCTGCTGCCTGCCATGGCCAGCCGCGGATCCGGACACGTCGTGCACAGCTCGTCGATCGGCGTACTGATGGATCTGCCCCGGTTCTCGGCGTATGTCGGTTCCAAAGCTGCGCTTGACGCCTTCTATCGCGTCGCTGCGAATGAATACGCCGACACCGGAATCACTTTCACCAACGTTCATCTACCGCTGGTCCGAACAAGCATGGCTGCCGGGGAGTGGGATAGCCGGTTTGCCGTGCTGTCACTCGACGAAGGCACCGAGATGCTCGTCACGGCGATCCGCCGCCGACCGCATCGGTACGACAACCCGTTGGGCAGTCTGTCCGCGAAGGTGAGAGAGTTCCTGCCAGGGAGTTCTTCCGGCTTACTGAACAGCTACCACCGATCGGTGCCCGACACCGAGTGGAGGTAGCCCTTAATCGCCCGATGCGGGCCGTCCTGGGTGTACGTCCGCCGGCCCGCATCGATGAGATCGCCTGCGCGGGCCTCGTGCGGTGCTGTGTGTCCGCCGCATAGCCCAATCAGTCTATGCGTCATACGTTCTATCAGTGCGGCGTCAGGACTCACGGAGTCGCCGCGACGGGTTTGATGGCTTCCATCCGCCACCCCGCACCCGGTGTCGGTTCTCGTCAAGGGTGGGGGACGGTGCCGATCCAACCCTGCGACGACGATGTCAGATTCGCGTCGTGTTGGGGGACACGCTTATCCCGTCTTGGTGGCGGATCTTGGAACCGACATGTGATCGGCAACCTCCTCGCCCGGTCCGTTCCACAACGGGCGCGGCTCCTTGTCGTCAGCCGATCACCGTTCGCTCGGCCGGTTCGCTCTGCGGAGGCGAGACGCCGTGGTGCTTGCCGGTCAGCTTGAAGGTGTTCAGCGGCCACCAGAACCACCGCCCCATCGCAGCAGCGAGTGCCGGCGTCATGAAGGCGCGCACCAAGAGGGTGTCCACCAGCAGGCCGATGCCGATGGTGGTGCCCAGCTGCCCGACCGCTGCGAGATCGCTGACGATCATCGTGAACGCGAACACCAGACCGGCGGCAGTAATTACCCGGCCGGTGGCGCCCATGCTGCGAATGATGGCCGTGTTTAACCCGGCATGGATCTCTTCTTTGAGCCGCGAGACCCGTAGCAGGTTGTAGTCCGAGCCGACCGCTAGCAGCACGATCGCCGAGACCGGCAGGATGTACCAAGCCAGGCCGAGCCCCACCAGGCCCTGCCAGATGAACACCGACAGCCCGCCGGCGATCCCCAGCGAACCGGCCACCGTGCCCACGATCACCAGCGCGGCGATGATGCTGCGTGTGATCACCAGCATGATCACGAAGATCAGCGTCATTGCCGCGATACCCGCGATCAACACGTCGACGGCAATGCCTTGCTCCATGTCCTTGTACATCGAGCCGGTGCCGGCTACCCACACCCGTGCCCCCTCCAGGTGGGTGCCCTTGATCGCGGCGTTGACCGCATCTTTGATGCCGGAGACATTCTCGATGCCGCTGACCGAGGCGGGATCGACGTGGCGAGAGATGATGAAGCGCACCGCCTTGCCGTCGTTCGAAACGAACATGTCCAGCGCGCGCTTGAAATCCGGGCTGTCGAACATCTCTTGCGGCAGATAAAAGGTGTCGTCGTTCTTGGCTTCATCGAAATGCTGTCCCATCACAGTGGTGCCCTCGGCCAGCTCCTGCACCCTGGCCTGCATGCCGACCATCGTGCTGTGCGCGGACCGCATGAAGTTCCGCATCGTCTTCATAGATTCCGGCATTCAGCGCGATCAGCGATTCTGGCGCGACCCGGAAAGTTACGACCCGACACGGTTTCTCGACGACAGATAATTCCGTATGCATTCATCCCGTTCGGGGTCGGCCCGCGCCGTTGCACCGTAATGCAACTGGCCTACATTGTCGCCGTCCAGACTCTGGGCACCGCACTGCAACGTTATCGATTCGAGCTCCCGCCCAACTTCGAACCCAAGAAGAAGTTCACCCTCTCCACCGACATCGCCGGCGGGCTACCCGTAGTCCTTCGCCACCGCTGAGTTCGTAACTGGAAACGACAATAGGAAAAACGTGCAAAGTAGCTTCGGATCGTTAGGTGCAGACCTCGTCACGGTGCGCATATGGGAACTCGCATCGCTTGCACTGTTCGTCTACGGACTTGTTCTGGTGCGCCGAAAAGGTAACCCCGTGTTCTGGTGTGTCTATTCGGCATCGGCATTGGTGATTCTTTTCGATTGGATCTGGAACCGAAACTGGTTCGGTGCCGTCAGCTACTCAGACCTGTTCATCCCTGCTTGGAGTGCTCGAGGAGAACTCCAGCCGTTTTCGCTGGCGTTCGTTTACTGCTTCTTCTTCGGCATTCCCATGATTGTCTTGCTGGAGAAGCGCTCGGACCTCGATCGCCGATTCGGAAAACTGCAATGGCCGCTGCTCTTCGCGATGTTCGCAGTACCTCAGATGCCGTTCGAGGTTCTGGCGAGCGAAGTCCTGCATCTGTGGGTGTACCACGTCGTGCCGCCGTGGGCCGTCTTCGGGGTTCCGTGGTCCAACGCCATATTCTCCGGGCTCGTCGGATGCGGCTTCTATGCGGCCGGCCGCCTGGCTCTGCGGTGGACATGGCAAAGCGATGCTGCCACCTTCCTGCAAGTCGTGAAACATGGTGGCGCGGGCCTTCAAATTCTCGCGGTGTACTGCGGGAAGATCCCCTCTACGCGGGTGGTCTGCGGCGCGCGGCGGACAGGCCCTACAGTCCCACGTTGAGACCGATGACCACCCCAGCGGTGAGAAGAGTCCATCCGTTGACAACGATCTGCAGCCAACGCGGTGAATGCCGGATGTCCATGAAGTACTGCGTCACCAGCCAGACCTTGACGATTGCGATGATCAGAACCGCCGCCATCGCGGCCCTGCTGAAATCCAATAGGTGGTCGATGCCCAGCGCGTAGGAGCCGACGGTGAGCACCACCAGCACCGCGCCCACCAGGAACGCCGCGTTCTTCAATGAGCTGGAACGGTTTTCGAGGATCGCCATGTCAATTCACCAAGTAGAAGAGTGGAAACAGGATTAGCCACAGCAGGTCCACCATGTGCCAGTAACACGTCGCTGATACGAAGAGATCTCGATCGCGTGGTCCGGTGAGTCCGGCAACCGTGCGCCTACGCATGAGTCCGAGTGTCGCGGTGCCGACGACGACATGCAGCAGATGCGCCCCGGTCACGACGAAGTAGAGCATCCAGAACACATCGGTGTGGATCCATCCCCCGTGGTTCAGCACGGACACGTATTCGATCGCCTTGATGGCCATGAATGCGAAACCAGACAACATCGCCGCGACCAGATAACGGGAGGCCTGCAGATACCGGTCACGGAGCGCGGCATCGATGGCGAGCACCACGACAACGGAGCCGACGATCAACGCCACTGTGTTGATCAGGCCCAACGGTTGGTTCAACAGCGCCTGTCCCGCGGCGAACGTCTCCGGGCTTTCTGCTCGGTTCCACAGGATCACTCCGAAAAGCGCTGTGAAGATCGCCATCTCGGTCAGGATGAATATCCATACACCGGCTTCACCGGGTGCCCGCCTGTCCGGCTTCCCGATCGCCTCCGTGGGCGATGCCAGAACCTGTTGGGTCATCGAGCGGATACCTCGCTGACACCGTCAGGTTGGGCGGAGGCGACTTCCCGGGCCAGGACTGCCTCCTGTTTCTCCTGGGCACTGCTGCGCCGGTGCGCGAGGATGAACTGAACCAGGATGATGATGTACCACGCGAAGAAGATCGCTCCCGCTACCCAGAAGCTGATGAAGCCGTTCCACGCGAATGGGCCGGAGGTGAAGAACGGGATCAGTGAGCCGGTGAGCGAACCGAATGCCATGCACGCGCTGTACCAGCCGACCCAGCGGGGAAACACCGGGGTCGAGGACTTGTCACTGAGGATCGCCCATGCGGTACAGCCGGCCTGTACGGCCCCCGGTTGCCACAACCCGCCCAGGGCCAACCAGGTCACGTGGTTGAGCAATTGATATGAACTGTCCGGCATTTCCGGCCGCAGCAGTCCAACCAGCATCATCGATCCACAGAGCATCATCAAGGTGGATGCGATGACAGCCGAGCCGAACTGCGTGGCGGCTGCTATCGGCCCGACACCTTCGACACGGCGAAGCCTGTCGGCGATGGCGGCGCCGAAGAGCATGAACATCGTGCCGCCCACGATCATCAGGATGATCCCGAACCGCTTGAGATCGATGTCCTCGTGGAAGTAGGCCGCCGCGACGTCCGCACTGTAGGGCCCCGGAAACGGCAGGAGGTCGGCAAGCAGGAATCCGACGCCGATGAAGGTCATCAGGCTGAGGCCGCTGAGTATCCCGAAAACGCGAGCCGCGGGGTGGGATTCGGGGGACCGACCGTCAGTCATGAACGTCCCGACCGTGCAGACGGCGCACTCGTGTCACGCCACTACCATCACCCGGCTTCAACACAACTGACCTACGCACGTGTCTACCTCTCTGCCGATGCATCGGTGTCGGGGGACTCTCATGAGAGCCCCCTCGATGCTCACCTCGGCGTCGTGGCTACGCTCCGCGCCTTGAACACATCCGCCGCAAAGATGCCAGGCTACCCGATGAAGCTATATGTTTTGCGTAGAATGGAGCAATTATTGATACGCAATGTCCTCTTCGCGAGCTTCGAGCTCGTCTTCCGCCGACTCAAGCGACACGCGGCTCTCAGAGAACGGCGACAGGGGTAGCCCAACTCGTCAGGCAACCCCGTCGCACAGATCGATCCGCAACTGTTCGGGGTGCGTAAAGTATCGCCGAAGGATATCTCCATAGAATCAGGAGTGACCGTGGCAACCTCATCGGCCTCGCGCGGGAAACGTGACGTGCCCACGCTCCGTGGTCGCGCAGTCTCCCCGATCGAGCTGGACGACCTCGACAAGGCCCTGATCGAAAAGCTGAGGGAAGACGGACGGGCGGGCAACCGGCAGCTGGCGGCCGAGCTGAACGTCAACGAGGTCACCATTGCGGCGCGTCTGCGCCGCCTGGAAGACGCGGACGTGATGCGCGTCGTGGCGATCACCGACATCCGGTTGTTTGGGCATCGCGAGTTCGCCTTCGCCATGATCGAGGTGGTCGGTCGCCCCGTGCAGGCGGTTGCCGCCGACCTCGCAAAGCTGCCGGAGACTATCAGCGTCACGATATGCACCGGGCGCTACGACATCGTCGTGCCGATCCTCGGTCGTGACCGTTTCCACCTCTCGGAGCTCTACGGAACTATCCTGCCCAAAGTTAAGGGCGTCAATGCAATTCACGGCTGCATGGGCCTGGACGTACTGAAGTACAACTCGCGGTGGGCCTTGTTCGGCGTCGAACCAGGCCCTGCTCCTGAAGCTGTACCCAGCGACACTGTCGACGAGATGGATCTGGCGATCATCGCCCTTCTTCAACAGAACGCTCGACGAAGCAATCGTCAGATCGCCGCCGAGCTCGGCGTGTCCGAAGGAACGGTCCGGGTGCGGATCAAACGGATGCTCGCCGACCGGGTTTTCCGAATTCAGGCCATCTCGGACATCGTCGTCTCGGGAGTCGACGCGCACGCATTCATCAGGGTGGCCGCTGCCCCCGGCAAGGTCAACGACGTCGCGAAGGCGCTCGCGCGGCGAGACGACGTCGCTCAGGTCACGCGGGTACTCGACGACTTCGGCCTTGTCGCGCTACTGCACTCCAGCGACCGCGCAACGCTGATGAACAGCATCATGAACGAAATCGCGCAGATTCCAGGCGTTCGACGCACCGAAACCTTGGATGCAGTGGCATCACTCAAGCACACCTACGCCTGGACCTGGATCGTCTGACCGAACACAACCGAGCGCCTTGCGTCGGGTAGCGGATTAGAGGCCTGATTCTACGCAAAGTCGCAGTCCAAGACCGGTTAGTCTGAACTAGACAGAGCGAACTACCGAGTCGAGGCACTGACTCTTACCGAACGGTGCCACCACTCCTTTCGTGAACAGGGGACCACCGGTGGGCGTACCGCCATCTTCCGTATCTCCGTCGGGTAATCGCGCCAAGGAGGATCGCGCCGTTCTCCTTCCACCGAACGTGCGCGGCGCCTCCAGCGGCTCAACAGTCTTCGACAAGCGCGGCGCCGTCGACGCGTTCGTTCTGGATAACATCGACAAGGCACTGATCGGCCAGCTCCTGATCGACGGCAAGGTCACGAATCGCGAACTGGCGCAGCGCGTCGGGATCAGTGAGTCCGCCGCCAGCGTCCGCATCCGGAAGCTCGTCGACGACGGAGTGCTTGTCTTCACCGCTCTCATCGATTGGGAGGCAGCAGGATTTGAGTGGTTCATCGTCTGTCGCATCCGAACACGTGTCCGCCCCCGGCGCGACGTTGCCGAGGACATCGGAGATCTCCCCGGCTGTGAAGCCGTGGCTATCGTGCTCGGATCGCACGACATCCTGGGCTACTTCTTGGCGGTTGACCGCGCAGAGTTGAACGCGATCATCGATGCGCTGTCCGGCATCGACGGCATCGCCGCACTGGATGTCGAACTGGCCACCGAAACGGCCGTCAGCGCAAGCGGGCGACAGCTTTTCCTCGCCGTCGACGCTCCCCCGATCCGGCTTCCTGCCCCACGGATCGAACTAGATGATCTCGACCTGGCGGTGTTACAGGCTCTTGTCGAGGACGGACGGCAGTCAAGTCGTCGCATGGCTCGACAGCTCGGTGTCTCTGAGGGCACCGTCAGAGCCCGGTCCGCACGGCTGACCCAAGCCGGACTGGCACACATCGTCGCAATGGTCGAACCAGTCGCCCTTGGCATGGCGGGCGTCATCGCATCCCTGTCGATCCGCGTCGATCGCCGATATCTCGACTCCACCCTTTCGGCCCTGATGGCCATGCCCAACGTCGTGTTCGGTGCGCGATGCGTGGGAAACTTCGACCTACACCTGACCATCACGGGTACAGATCCCCACGAATTGATGGAATTCGTCGGCATCCGAGTGCAATCCGTCGAAGGTGTCCTGGAAACCGACACCCTGCTGTTCGTGACGGTGCTGCGATTCAGCCCGTACCTGAAACGATTGAACGGATTGGGTAGCGATCACCCGAAGTGAGGCGTGTTCCCGTAACAGGTGGCGTTACCCACGTCGAGGGTGCTCTGGCACAACAATTCGCCGTTGCTGAAGATCCGGATGGTGACCCACTTCGCGGGTCCGCGGAGCGGGCGCCAGTCGGCGCGCAGTTGCGCACCATGACCGGTCGGCCCGTGTGGATCGTCAAGTGACACGTCCATCCGCCATGGCAACGGCACCGCCGCGATCACTCGTTGGCCACCGGGTTGCACAAAGTCGACATCGACCATCGGGATGGAATCGGAGGCAACCTCGTAGGTGACCTGTTCAGCGGCGCGCGCCGGCGGCGCTGCCCAGGCCTGCGCAACAGCCGCCAGGAGTGCCACCACCGCTCCGCCGAATGCGGCCCGGCCCTTCGGTGCGTACGTCATCGCCCCGCTACGACCGCGCCGATACCGCCGACATCAGTGATCAGCCAGTCATTGTTGGCGTCGATCGTGATGCTGTATGTCGCAGTGGACTGGAGGTTGTCGGGCGCTTGGGTGGTCTTCGTCAGAACACTGACAAACGCGTCGACGACGTAGACGCCGCCGGTTTCGGAGCGGACCGTTGCGGCCAGCGGCTCCGAGGTGGACGACCACTGCAACGGCACCAACAGTTGCTCCATCGAGCCGGCCGCTTTCGACAGCTTGTCGGTCAATTCCGGTGAGGTCCCCTTCACCAGGTTGGTCTTCCAACCGTTGAGATCCTGGAAGTTCATGGCTGCCGCGGTCACGGCGTAGTCCAAGGCGACCTGTTCGGCCCTATGTTCATTCCGGCTCGCCTCCGCGTTGGCCTGAACCGTGGCACGCTCCCCCATGTAGAGCCAGGTCATGACCGCCAACCCGATCGCCAGCACCAGGATCACTGCCCCGGAGAGCAGCGTCTTGACGCTCAGTGACACCTGCCGGGGCCCGGACGCAGCGGGGGCAGAGTCGGATTCAGCGGCGGGACCCGATCCTTCGGCCTCGTCCAGGTCCCCTGGCGCGCTGTCGGCCATGGCAGTGCTTTTCACCGCGACCACATCCTTTCTGGTTGAAAACTCATTGTGGCGGGGTCTTCACCCGAAGCGTCACCACGCCGTCCTCGGGATAGGCGTCAAGTAGGTTGTCCAGAATCCGGCCTGTATCGAGATTCATTGCAGCAGCGGCAATCCCTTGCATATTCGGGGTAAGTGCTTCGGCGAAGACTCTCAGGTCGGGACTACGCTCGTCGAGGAATCTCTGTATCCGCCCCAACAGCCGACCGACGTTACGCATACCCTCGGGCGATCCGGTTTCGTCCACCAGGCTTTTCGCTTCCACGAACATTCCGAAAATCTCGGGACCCAGCGCATAGAGCGCCGGGGTGATCTCGGCGATTCTCGGTCCGACGAATCCCGCGTTGCGCAGAAGAATCTGGAAGTTGTCGAGCAGCTTGGAGCCGCGTCCGTCCATGTTCGCGACGGCTGTGCGCAGCAGTTGACTCGCACGGGCGAGATTGGCCAGCACGACATCCGGATCTGGCAGAGCGACATCGGCCTCGCTGACGAGCCGCTCCAGACGGGTCGGTTCGAGTTGGTTGAGGACACGCACCATGGTCGTGGAGAGTTCAGAGATCGACGCCGGCTGCCTGACGTCCTCGGTGGCGACGTGATCGCCGTTGCGAAACACGGGGCCGTCGTCGGTGCGCGGCATCAACCCGATATAGGACTCTCCCAAAGCCGACAGGTTCTCTAAGCGCACTTCACTGTCGACCGGGATCGAATGATCCCTCGCGATGTAGAAGTCGATGGTGGCGCCGGACACCGCTGTACTGATGTTGGTCACCTTGCCGATCGGTACGCCGCGAAGCATCACGTTGGAGTCGACGACGAGCCCGTTGACGTCTGGTACCTCCATCGTCACATTCACCCGGTCATCCGGCGTACCTACGCGCACACCGAGAGCGCCGATGTAGTAGACGCAGAGCACCACGATGGAGCCGAAGACGAGGAACGAGATCGCATACCGCAGCTTCACGGGATCGCCCCCAGCATCCGCAGCACGTCCTGAACATTGTTGGTGATGTCCCGCCCGTCTGGAGTCTGTACGGAGACGATGTTCATCGCCGGGTACTTGTCCTCAGGCAGGAACACATCCTGGAAGAGGCCTCGCCACGGCCGGTATTCACCCTCGACGGCCCATTTGGACTTTTGAACGGATCCGACCGCGATTCCGAGAGATTCCAGCATCGGGACCAGCCAATATCCGCCGGTATAAATGCTGCCCACCGACGGGACGAGCGTTCCGATCGCGATGCCCACGGTCGACATGCGGTCCCACTGGATCATTCCGTCGGGCGAGTACCAGTACTCGAATTTCGGCGTATGTGCGGCCATCACGTGGGCGGTTCGGTCTACGCCGCTCAGCCATTGGTCGACGGTGTCGACGTTGTCCGCCAGATCGCGGAGGTCCACCGTCACGCGCTCCGCGATCGCCCGGACCCTTTCGGCCTGCTGGGGCGTCACATTGTTGATCCGGATGATGCTGTTTTGAACCCGTTGGATGGACCCACTGGCGACGAAGTGTGCGAGATTCGCGATCGTGTCCTCGAGTTGCGGAGGTGATTCAGTATGCGCCAACGGGATACGACCGTCGGGCGGCAACGTGCCCGCCATTCCGTCGTTGGCCCCTGTGCGGTCGATGGCCACGTATATGTCACCCAGCACCGTGGCCTGCTGCAGTACCGCGCGTGCTCTGGCGGGTACCTGCACGTCCTTGTCGATGCGCGCGGTCACGTCGACCGCCTCGGCGGTGACCCGAATGTCATCGACGATGCCGATCGTCGTGCCGTCCATGACGACCTTGGCGCGGTCCGGGAGGTTCAGCACATTGGCGAACTCCAGCGTGATCGGGTATCCGTCGCGGTAGCCGTTGCCTGGCTGAGGCAGATCCTCCACGGTGACAGCTGAACACGATGCCACGCTGGCAGTACAGACACAGGCTGCGGCGAGCGCGCCGATCCTCTTGATCATCGTCGACTCGCCTCCAGAAAAACGTATTGGAGCAGGTTGATGTCCACTCCGTAGGGCTGGCCCGCGACGTTGGCACAGCTGCCGGGCATCGACGCGTTCATGAAGTGACACACCAACGGCCCGTTGGGACTTCGGACCCGGTACAGCGGCGGCCGGAACGACATCTCGAAGTCGCGGTTGTTCAGGTGATGGGTGAGGCCGTTGATCCACCATGGGAACGGGTCCAGGAGGCTGGCCAGCCCCTCGGCATGGGGGGACAAGATGCGCGTGACGTCGGCGACAGTGTCCAAGGTCAATTGGATGTCGTCGCCGGCGTGTTCTTCCAAGTCGGAGACCGCTATGACGACTTCAGGAAGGGGTTCACTCATCGTGCGCGCGCCGTTTATCGCCTCCACCAGGTCCGGTGTGGTAGCAGCGGCGTCGTTGAGGATCTGCTTCAACGGGTCCCGCATCGTGATCAGTGTGTCTGTCACATCTCCGAGGTTGGTGACGATCGACGTCATGTCACTGATCGCCCCGTCAGGACTGTCGAGTAATGCCGATGACGAGGCCAGCAGTCGGTTGAGGCCTGCACCGTTACCGTGCACCGCATCGTCGAGCTGCGCAATGACATCGCCTATGTTCGAAGACGTTTCCGGATTGATGGCACTGATGAACGTATTCGCCGATCCGATGATCTCGGAGAGGCTCTTAGGTGTCATCGAGCGATCCAGCGGGACGCATCCGCCGGCAGGCAGTTGCGGTCCCGCCTCGTAGTTACCGACGAGCTCCAGCGTCCGGTCAGCGAGGATCGATGTCGACCGCACGACGGCTTTCACCTCAGCGGGAAGAGGCCGTGGCTCGGTGACCGTGAAATCGACGCGCACGCTCTTCGCACTCGGACTGATCTTGTCGACAATGCCGACCTTGTACCCCATCTGGGTGACCGGATTGCCGACGTAGAGACCGACCGAGTCGGGCAGCACTGCGCAGTAGTGCGCCACAGGTGGTGATTTCACGACCGCACACGAGGTCGTCGCGGCCAGTGCGGCGCAGGCGACGGCCGCAGCGCCCACAGCACGATGCCAGGTGGTGAACCTCATCAGCACGGAGTTCCGGGTAGCGGGATGCACACATCGGTGGCGAGCAGCTCCGGCGGAGCGTTCTGACGGTCGAGGGTTTGGTAAAGCCGGTCGCGGGTGCGCTTGAGAATACGGATGACCACGCCGTTGCGGTTGGCCCAGGTGCGCACGGTCTGCTGCCATCGCATCAGCTTCTCCAAGAATTCGTCCCGGTGGTTGATGTAGAACTGGCCGAGCGGACCCACGCCTTGAAGAATCCGTCCCATGCCTTGAAGTGCCGCGGCGAATCCTTTGCCGTAGAGAACCAGTGTCTGTTCCAGGATTGCGACCTTCTCGACCATCTCCTCCAACCGGCCGCGGTAGCCTGCCAGCTGCTCGATGTACTCGTCGGACATGTTGAGGATCTGCGACAGCTGCCCGCGTTGGCGTTCGAGGGTGTCGGTCAGCATGTTCCCGGCGTCGATGATCGAGGTGATCGTTTCCAAGTTGGCTCCGGTCAACCCCTGCTGGATCTCGTCGAGAGACTGGTTGATCGGAGCGGGATCTACTCCATCGGTGATCTTCGTGGCATCGGTGAGGGTCCGAACCAGGCTGTATGGCATCACCACTCGATCGATGGGGATCGTCGCCGAGCCCAGCGGCTTGTCGCCGAGTGAATCGATGCTCACGTAGTAGCCGCCGACCACCGTGAGCATCCGCACCTGCACGCTCGACTGGTCTCCGACGAACGTTTCGCCGCTGACCGTGGCGTTCACGCGCACATGGGCGGGTTCGATGGACAGGTCGGTGATCTTGCCGACGGTGACGCCTGCGACACGCACCGACAGGCCTGGGGTGATCGACGACGCGTCGCTGGTGTAGAAGCTGACCACCTTGTTGCCGGGTGGGCTGATGTAGATCATCGCGGCCAGAAGGCTGGCGATGACGACGACGGCTGTTACCGTCGCACCCCACAGCCGTGGGTCGCGGAGCACCTTCATTGCTTGCACAGCACCACCTTTTGGCCGTTCAGCAGCACGTCGACGGGCAGTGGGAGATCAGCGGGACCTTGCGAGCACGTCAGGGGTGTACCTGCCTGGGCGGGCGGCGGGATGTTGTCCCACACGACAGGGACCATCTTGATGGAATCCATGAAGTCGTCGAAGTTGGTGATGGCTCGGTCGATCGCCGCGTCCACGTCGGCACCCTTTTTCAGTCCCGCGTTGTCGAGGAGTTGTACGACGGTCCGGGTGAATTCCGGTCCGTAGATCTCAGACTTCCTGAACTCGTCGAGCACCGTCAGAGCAGCATCGATCGGACGGTTCAGCCACTCGATGATCTGCACGAAGTCGCGGCTGTGGCCGGCCATGGCATCGGCGACGGTCTTGAGGTTTTCGAGCAGCCGTGCCACCACCTGCTGCCTGTCTGCCAGGAATCTCGTCAGCGTGTTGATGCTGTCCAACACCGGTCCGACGCCGCCGCCGTCGCCGTTGAGGAAGTTCTCGACGTTTGCGGTGAACCTGTTGAGGTCGTCGGGGCTCAGAGTCGCCAGCACCGGTTGTAAGCCGTTGAACAACTTGGTGATGTCGAAGGACGGCTGTGTCATCGCGGGCGGCACGCGACTGACCAATTCGTCATCCGAGTCGGCATCCTCTACGGGATTTTGGACGTCGACGTAGCGAAGTCCGGTCAACGCCTGGTACTTGACTGCCAACCGGGTGTCGCGGCCCACCCCGTAGCCGTCCTCGAGGGTCAACGCGACCTCCGCGACGCTTTGACCGTCGCGGCGGCGCAGGTCGATCGACGAGACCTTACCGACGCGCACGCCACGTACGCGGACGTCCGCTCCGGTACGCAGGCCTGATACGTCGGTGAAGTCCGCCGTATACCGCTTGACGTCCGAATCAACCGGCTGGCTGATCACATTGACCACCAACACGATCAACAACGTCGAGAGTGCCCCGGCGATGAGGAGTCGCCACAGCGCTGCCCCCGGCTTCATCGCTCTCCGTTCCCGATCTGTTGTTCTGCGGGTACCTCGGCAGCGGTGAGCGCCGGAGTGTCCACGCTCGGAGCCGCGCCGATGGCGCCCAGCGGCGCAGCCACCCCCGGTAAGCTGTCGAGAATCACGCGCACGTTGACTGCGCGCCGCTCGGGCGGTCCCTCGAACAGGCGCTCCAGTCTCATTCTCAGTTCTGTGGCTGACTCTGAAATCTGTTCTTGCGGAATAATTCCCGGTGCCACGTCGGCCAGGATCTTGATCATGTTGGTCAACGGGGCCAAGTCCTCGCTGCGGCTGCCGACGAGCTTGCCGGCCGCGCCGAACAGATCATTCGCCGCCAGCTCGATCGTCGGAGAGTACGTGTTCTGGTAGTAGTCCTCCGAGGCCCCGTCCAAGCCTCCGTGCAGGAACAGGTCACCGGTCGACGTTGCGGCGTCGACGAACCCGGGGAACGCAACGCTGATTCCCGTGGCATTGGTCAGAAGTTGAGCGGTGCTGACGTTCTGGACATCGGCCAGGGAGCCGGTGACCACGAGCATCGTCTCCAGCAGTGGATCGAGGCCATCGACGTAGGTTGTCGTCCGATCGATGACGTCGATGAGCTTCGGGGTCAGGACGCCGTGTGAGATGTCACCGAGCCGTTCCAGCAGGGCCTGGAGCGTGAAGTTCCCTGTCGGCACCACTTCGACGACCGCGCCGTCGGACAGCGCCGTCCCACTTACTCCCGGCGCCAGGTTGATGCCTGTCACCCCGAAGTAATTCGCGGGGCGGAAGTCGACGCGCATGGTGTCGGTAAGGCCCTCGGTGGGTTCGCGTTGCACCTCTACCTGCAGTCGCACTCCCCCGCCTCGCATACTCGCGACGTGGATGACCTCCCCGACCGCGACGCCGTGCATCAGCAGCTGGGTTCCGGATTCGACTCCTTCGCCCATGTAGGGGGACTCGATGGTGACATTCAGTAGGTCGGCAGGGCGACCTCCGAATGGATCGAAGGTCACCCACGCCGTCACCGTCGCGATACAGGTGATGACCACCAGGCCGACCAGCGACAGGATGCGCGCCTCGGACTTCTCGGAGGCCTTGCGTAACAGCATCTCGCGACCCCTAGCCCTTGAACACGAACACGGGTTCGAGTCCCCAGAGAAGAACGGTCAGGATCACATCGAGCACCATGATCGCCACGAGGCTCGCGCGGACAGCCTGCCCGGACGCCCGGCCGACCCCGACAGGGCCACCGGAGGTGAAATAGCCGTAATAGCAGTGGATCAGCGTGACGGCGAGCAGGAACACGGTGGCTTTGAGCAAGGAGTACGCGATGTCGCCGAAGGGGAGGAACTGGACGAAATAGTGGTCATAGGTGCCGCCGGGCTGATCGTGGAATACGCGGATCACCGTGCTGGAGATGTAGAAGCTGGTGACCAGCGTCAGCAGAAATCCCGGGATCACACAGATCATCGCTCCGACCAGCCTCGTGCCGACGACGAAGGGTATTGCGCGAAGTCCGAGAGCCTCGACGGCGTCGATCTCCTCGGAGATGCGCATCGCACCGATCTCCGCGGTCATCCGGCATCCCGCCTGGGAGGCGAAGGCGATACCCGCGACAAGTGGCGCCATCTCGCGTACGTTGGCTAGTCCGCCGACGATTCCTGAGAGTGCCCCGAAGCCAATGAGATTCAGCGTCGCGAAGGCTTCGACAGCCACCGTGCCGCCGATCGCCACTCCGAGGAGCACCAGAACACTGATCACCCCGCCGTCGACGATGAGCGACCCGCGCCCCCAGGCCAGGTCGTACATCGCATGGAGCGTCTGCCGCCGGTACCGCCGCACGGTAACGGGGAGCAGCCAGATCGTTTGACACACGAAGACGACGAACTCACCGGTCCGACGGAATGCGCCTTCGAAGACTCGCGATGAGGCGGTGGCCAGCCAGCCGGAGACTTTGCCATGGTACGAGGACGGCCGGCTCGCCGGTGCCGCCATCAGGACACCTCCATGGGAAAGAACATGGTCTGCAACTGCGTGATGGCGAGGTTGACCATTGCGATGCATATGACATTGAGGACGACCGACGAGTTCACGGCATCCGCGACCCCCCGCGGGCCACCTTTGGCCTCCATGCCGCGCAGGCACGAGATCACCGCAACCATGCAGGCGAAGACAAGGGACTTACCCATCGTGAACCACACGTCGGTAACCGATGCGAACGTCCCGAACGACTGCCAAAAGCTACCGGCGGTCACGCCGCTGACCCCGACTGCCAAGGTGAACGACGCCGCCACTGCCGAGGCGATGATGATCGCGCAGAGCATCGGCGCGATGATCAGCAACGCCAGAAACCGGGGAACCACAAGATGCCGAACGGGATTGATACCGAGCACGCGTAGTGCGTCCAGTTCCTCCCGAATCGCCCGTGCACCGAGGTCGGAGGCAATCGCAGAGGCGGCGGCGCCACCCATCAATAGTCCCGCCGTCACGGGTGCACCCTGGCGTACGACGCCGACCCCGCTCGCGGCGCCGACCAGAGAGCTGGCACCGACCTGGTTGACCAGGCCCGCGGTCTGGATCGACACGATCGCCCCGATGGGAATGGCCATCAGGAGCGCCGGCGTGGCCGTCACCTTGAGCAAGCTCCATGCCTGCACCAACATCTCGCCGACGGGAAGCTTCATGGTGAGCGTATCGGTGACGGTGAAGCGAAGCACCGACAGCGCCATCGCCACCCCGCGCCCGATCGTTCCCATACTCCGGACAGGGACGGACACCGCCCGAGTCAGCAGGCGCCCCAGTGCGGCCGGCAGTGCCCGCACGCCTCGTACACCGCCTACCCGCCCGCGTTCCGAGCCAGGAGAGACGAGCGTCGGGGGTCGAACATCCGTCGCTACTTGCACCGCGCATTTCCCATCTCGCTACGCACCCTTCAAGGCTCTGCTACGCGTTGGTTAGTGAATGCATGTTGCGTGGAGCCTTTTCATGCGGATGTTGGGTGAGTCCTCTGATTCCTACACACGGTACTGACTCGTTGTCAATCAGCGACCACGAATCAGTCCGGTTTGCTCTGGCGCGCCCCGTCGCCGGCCGAACCTCAATCACAGACGCGGGAGTGATCGATGCGTCCGCCCCAGCGCATCGCCCGCTGGAGCGAGGGCCCGACGAACCACGCCGGCTGCCGTCCCCGAATACCGGCGCTGAGGTTCGACAGGTGCTGCCACAGGCGGTAAAAGCTCTCGCCCTGGTAGAGCGGAAAGTACTCGTCGCCGAGATAGTCGCGCGTGAGTGTCAACGACAGCGTCCGCGGCGCGAGAAAGTGCACGGACTGATCAATATTCGCAGCGACCGCGTCGGCGATCGCATTGTTGTTTGCCACGTTGTAGTCGCCGTTGTTCCTGATCAAGTTCGTGTTGAAGCGCTCGATCTGCGTAATCAGGGGGTCGTATTGCGCCGTGAACCACTGGCACATCTCTCGCTGAGCGGTGATGTCGGCGTCTGTCACCTGGTGACGGCTGGCGTCATACGGATAGGGAAACTTCGGCTGCCAGTCACTCGGCCCCGGCACGACAACCGGCAACGGCGGTGCGATCTCTTCGACGAGGGGTTGCGCCGCGGCAGGGGCACCCCCGGCCAGCAGCAGCCCCGCCGCGGCCAACGTACTTGTCAGTGCGGCTTTGATTCCTTGACGCATATTCTCCCCACAAACCTGCTGAGCCCGCAGGCTGCGTAGCTTTTGATTCGAGATAGTGTGCCCGGTACGCCGTCTGATGGGTACACTTTCCGAAGAATTCGGATCAGACTGCGACAGCAGAGCGTCACACCACGTCACGCAGGCACCGGAACGCTAGTTCGCATACCACCAGGACGCAACTTCAACGCAAACTGCCAGCGAACAGTCCCGCTAGACCGTGTGCTCACCAAAGTGCAAACACTCCGAGTCGGGAGGTCGACATGGCTGCCACACATCACACGAGGACGTTCATCGCCGCCTCGCTGCTGACGGCGGTAGCCGCGATATCAACGGCCCCCAGCGGCTACGCAGATCCCATATCCACCTTGGCCGAGGCGGTCAACACAGCCCGCGCCGCATCGAATTGCCCGCCGCTGCAACGGGACACCCTCGTCGAGCGTGGCGCGCAAATGGCGAACAAGTCCACAAGCGACTACATCAACCTGCGGAGTGCCGCCGTGCCCTTCACCGACCCGATGCCCGCACTGAAGACCATCGGATATCCGGGCGAGGGGAAGGGCCTCGTACTGGCGGGATACGGCGTGAGCGAGGCAGACGCCCTGCGGGCGCTGATCCTGCAGTACCGGGCATTCAAGCCGGATTGCAGCTACACACAGGCGGGAGTCGACGCGATGCGCGATCCCGCCGGCTTCAACCTGGCGTCCGCGGTTTTGACCGCACCCGCTTAGGGTTGCCGACGGCGCTCGAACATAGAGCACGTAAATAGCGTGCATTTCGCAGTAATTCACGCATTTTGCAGTGCATAGGCCGTCCTCGGCTACGCAAATTGACAGCTCCGCGCACCTGGGGCTACGGTGCCCGAGTGTTCGGTGTCACAGTTGGTGCTCGATTGCCCTCGCGTGTCGCCACCATCGTTGCCGCCTGCGCCATGGTCGTGGCGCTGATCGGCATCGGCGCACCGTCGGCCGTCGCAGAGCCGGGCGCCAACGCTCCGGCAGCGGCCCCCGGCTATCCCGAATTGCGTTACTTCACAGCGATAGACCCCACGCCGTACGCCATGCAGTTTCCGCCCGGCGCCTCGCTCCCGGACCAACCCGGCTATTGGTTCGTGACCGCACAGGGTGCCCACTGCGGCATCTGGTTCCGCGGTAGCTTCGGGTGCACCGGCAACATTCCCGGTGCACCTCCGGGGGTCGACAAACTCGGCTGGATCACGGGCGACACCCGTGTGCACTACGACTGGACCCTGGCCATCCGCTTCCCCCCGGCCCGCGGATCGACACCCATTCCTCCGCTCTCTTCGATCTCCGTCGAGGGAACCACATGCGCGACGACAGTCGATCTCAGCACGTACTGCGAGCGCGGACCGTTCCGGTTCATGATGACCCCGACCCACACATGGCTGAACTGATGGGCATGCATCTCACCTCTCGCCTTCGGTCGCTGGTCTTGCTGTGCTGCGCCATAGGCAGCGTGCTTGCCGCCGCAGCAACGGTCGCGGCGACACCAGCCCGAGCAAACGCGTCCGTCTACCCTGACGTCACGAATTACCAGTCGGTGTCCAGTCGCGAGATCTACCGGGTCGTCGACAGATACGGTCTCTGGTTCACCTCGCCGATCGGCATCCCGTGCGGAATCCACGACGACGGGAGCTACGGTTGCGCCGGCAACCTGCCCGGGGTCGACGGCGGGGAAAACGAAGTCGCCTGGTTCGTGGGTGACCCGTTCCCCCGCTTGTACGCGACCTCGCAGCCACAGTTCGACTCCGGTGCTGGACAGACGATCCTGACCGGGTTGTTGTTCATCGAGTACCGCGGCTCACGGTGCAGTGTCAGCCGGGAGTCGTCCGTTTACTGCATCCACGGCGATGACCTCAACAGCCAGTTGCTGGTCACCTCATCCAACGTCTATCGGGGCGCGGAAGCCCTGCCGGCGAGTTGATGACACCGGCTACGGTGCGCCCTCAACTCGTCGGCACCTAGCGGCGAAGCCCGGTCAAGCCACGCTTCCCTGCGTTCAGATCGCGGAGAACCTGTGATGCGCAATGCTTTCCGGGAAGACCGGACACCCCGCCGCCGGGATGGCAACTAGCCGAGCCGAGATAGAGACCGGGTACCGCGGTGCGATAACCTCCCGCGCCGGCCGCCGGTCGCAGCGGACCGATCCGGGTGGGCAGGTTGTCGATGTGATAGATGCACCCGTTTTCCGCACCAGTCCGCGCGGCGATGTCCTCGGCGGTCTCGATGTAGCTTCCGATCTGGAGGCTCGCGAAGTCGGGCGAGATGGTGCTCACCTGGTCGAGAAGACGCCGCTCTGCCTCGTCGCGCCACTTGTCCCAGCCGTCCGCGGGACGCACCGGCGCCGGGCTGTAGAGCTGCACGACGTCCTGTCCGGCCGGAGCCTGAGACGGATCGATGGCCGACAGGATCCCCAGACAGATCGGCGTCCGGTCGGGAAGCTCACCGCGCGCAGACTGCTCGCCGGCAGCCACCACATCTTCCAGCGTCCCCGTGTAGATCGCGGGCCTGCGGAGGTCGACATCGGCGCGACTCGGTTGGTGGAACGGCAGTTCGACGCGTCCCGAGAGCGCCGCGTTGATCGTGAAGGTACCCAGCCCAGAGGCATTCGCCGGGGCCTTCCGAATTCGCTCGGCAATCTCACGAGGCATGTCCTCACCCACCATGTCAGGAACGCGGTGGGCCGGGCAGGCCGCGATCACCGCGCGGTGCGCACGGATCTCGGTGCCGTCTGCCAGTCCGACAACCCCGCCACGTGCGGACATCTCGATAGAGGTCACATCCGCGGAAAGCCGGACCTGTCCGCCGTGCGCCTCGAAACACCGTTGCAGCGCCGCGACCAGCCCGCCCATCCCCCCGACCGGTCGCACGGCGCCTTTGTGGTGGATCATCGACGGCGCCAGCAGGGCGATCGCGCTACCGTCGACGGTCAACGGCGCCAGGATCGACCCGGTCCCTGCGAAAATGCCGCGCAATGCCTCGGATTCGAACAGCGCGTCGATGCCGTCGGCCGCCGTCGTCGTCAACGCGGCTCCCAGCAGAGCTCGCACGCGCGGGCTCCCGCTCACAGCACGCACGGCGGTGGCGACCGTGGCGAAACTGGGACGCTTCGGGTGCGACAGCCCGTACTCATCCTGGATTTTCAGCATCTTGATACCCGCGTCGGTCAGCTCGGCGTAGGCATCGGCATCCTTGCGCGAAAAGCGGCCTATATCAGCCAAAGTCGCGGACAGGCTGGCTTGTAGGACCAGCGACTCCCCCTGGTCGCCCAGCCACGCCCAACCGGCCGAGTCGAGATCGCGGTGGCCATAGCGGTGCAGTTCGAGTTCACGGTCGACGCCCGCCGCACGGAAGTAGACGTTCTCCCATGCCCCCGGGCTCAGTATGTGGTCCGGCGCGTCCGGGACGAACGGACGTGAGGCGGCCATCCCGCCCAACCATGGCGCCTTCTCGACGATCAGGACACGCAGCCCGGTCCTGGCCAGGTAGCAGCCGGCGACCAGGCCGTTGTGCCCGCCTCCGACGATGACGATGTCGTGATTGTCGGTCGTGATCGTAGTCATCCTTCTCCGTGCGGTTTTCGGGGCTTTCGTAGGTCAGGCCGACAGCGCGTCGAGGTCGACAATGGCGGCACCCATCCGGCGCAGCATCTCCTCGGACACCTCGACGGGTTGCATCTCGGGCATCAGCGGTGGAGGACGATAGGTCGGAGTCCACATCATCAGGGCGCCGAGCAACTGCAGCCGGTACATCCGCCAGGCATCCTCGAATCGAACCGGCTCAGCGCTGCGCCCGAGCAGGTCTAGGTAGATCCGGATCAGGTCCCGTTCCCAAGCGCGACGCTGATCGACACCGAGCGTGGACACCAACGCATACGCGAGGTCGCGCGACCAGTGCCCGGCCGACACGCACTGCCAATCGCAGAGCCCCAGGCTGCCGTCGGCCGCTGTGTACCAGTTGCCGAGATGCACGTCCCCGTGGATCACCGTGAGCGGCAGGTGCCGGTGGGCGTCCACCGAGCGAATAAACCTCTCCCACAGGTCATCACCTCGTCCTCGAAGCTCCGCGGGCAGTACACCGTTGTCGACCCCGTCCTTGACCGCCCGCAGGTGGCTGGTCTTGACATTGACGACGCTCAGCGCACGCCGCCACCACTGCGGGTATGTACACAGCCACTCCGGACGCGGCCCGGTCACCTCCGGTACCCGGGAGCCCTGTGCGTGCAGTTTGGCCAGCTGTCCCACAATCTGCTCCGCATCCTCGAAGGTGATCGTGTGCGCCGGTGAGCCGAATGTCGCGCCCCTCGTCGCGACGAGGTCCTCGATGATCTGGATCGAGCGCCACGACCTGCGGTCGAAGGCGCTGTGGAACCCCCGCGGCGCCTCCAGGTCGAGCTGCGGACGAAGTTGCCGGTAGAAACCGGCCTCGGTGGAAGCGGTACCGGTCAGGCCGTTGGCGATCCGAGTGGTCAGTGTCGGCGTGCTCTTTGCGAACATCGTCGCCGGGAACCCATCGCGTTCCGTGCGGTACCGCAGTTCCAGGTGGGCGCGTACGGACGTTCCACGGGTGACGCCGTGTACCGCGACATCCTCGACGACCGCGCGGGGTAGTGCCGATTGCAGCACCTCCGTCATCCATGACGGCGTGATACGGCGGATGTCAGCCGGCACGTCGGTGCGGCTGGTCGGGATCGGACGCCGGACTTTATCGGCGACCACGGCCGCACCAACGCGCATCAGCGGAAACACCGATGCGAGAGTCGCTTTGGTCGGCGGAATCAGATCGGTCACTTCAGCACGGTTCGAAGCTGACGTAGTGCCCGTGCGGGGTCCATCCCATCTGGAACGGCAGTTCGATACGCGCGATCGGCCCGGCTGCGAAGTCCTGGGTATCGAAGATCTGGAACTCTGACGTGTTCTCCAAGAAGTGTGCGACGGGAACGATCAGGTATCCGTCGCCCTCGGGCGAATCCGCGGAGCGCGGAGCGAACGTGGGCTCGAACAGTGCCACCGAGCGACCGTTGCCGTCCACCTTGAACACTTCGTCCTTACCGGTGTGGACGTTGCGCCGCACGACGGAATCGAGCGACCAGAGGCTGTCACCGCAGGCCATGAACCCCCACTCGTAGTTCTTGCCGTAGAAGCGCTCATCGACCTTCGGAAACTCGACCGCGCGGTCGTCGAGCCTTTCGCTGGTCATCTTTCCGCTGACCAGATCCACCACCCAGCGTCCGGTCACGCCTGATCCGAACGGTACGAAGTCGACGCCGAAGTCCACCTGATCCTCGAAGGGGAACGGCGGCCGCTCGTAGATCGGTCCGTCCAGGATAAGGGTGTCCCCGACATGGTTGGCCGACATCGTGTGCATGATGTATTGACTCTCGAAGTCCGCGGTGATCCACGTGATGGGAGCGTTGATGTCGTTCCGCGGGATCAGCGCCAGTTTGGTCGGAAGCGAAGGGTCCCAGCCGAATACCGACAGTCCACGTTCGATCCGAGATTGGTCCACGATGAACGGCTGGAACGGAAGGACGACGTAACTTTCAGTCAACCACATATCGTGGGCGTTCTGCGCATAGGGAGCGTCGTCGATGTCGCGCGTCTCGATGCGGCCGTCGGGGTGGACCCAGTGCAGCGTCACGTAAGGTTCGCGGTCGCGGTAGGTCCACCCGTAGAGCACGCCACTGTCGGCATCCCACTTCGGGTGCGCGGTGAACGTGTTGTCTCCGAAGCACGTCGGTTCCGTCATCCCCGGCGACAATCGATGCGACCAGGGCACGATTCCGCGCGTTTCCAGCGTGATGGGATCGATCGCCACCGGTGGGATGCCTTGTTCCGCGCTGGCGAGCATTTCGCCGGCAAAGGGAAAGATGTTGACGATCGGGCTACCCGCGGGAACTCCCTGGGTGTACTCGTTGGGGATAGACGAGCCAAGCCCGTAGCCGCGCCAGTCCGTGAAGACGCCGTCGGTCCACTCGAACAGCGACGTATTGTATTTCTGTTCCAGGAGGTACTTCGGGGTCTGCACCCATTTGTTTGTGAAGTCCGCCCGTCCGTCGGTGAAGACCAGACCCTGCACCATCGCATCCGTCGCGGCCTGTCCGTTGAAGCCCTGCCTGGTCGGACGCTTCCACGTCGGGCCGACGCGATAGAAGCCGCCGTTCAGGTCGCGTGGGATCTCCCCTTCGGCAACAACACAGTCCTCGATGCGCGCCTCGAATCGCATGGGCTTCAGAGGCCCCATCATGCGGATGTCGTTCGGGACGGCAGAAACCATTGGAGGACTCCGTTCACATCGGCGGTGATGTACGTCACCTTAAGCACCGCACCTGCGCAGAGTCAATTATGCGTAGTAAAAATGATGTTTTACTCTGCATATAGCATCGTTCGCTGCGGCGCCAGCCGTACCTCGAGCCATCTATGGCGACCAACGCTCCAAAGCAGACCCCTGGGTGCCACGTGTATCGAAAGGACCTTCATGACAGCAACTCTCAGCTCTTCTCGCCACACTTCGCCGTGGATGACCGACGACGTGGCCGCGGTCGCTGATCTTTCCCGCGATTTCTTCGCCCACCACGTGGCCCCCACGGCAGAACAGTCGGTGCGTGACGGCCGCCCGGATCGCGAGCTGTACCGCCGCGCCGGGGAGATGGGTCTGCTGTGCATGTCGATTCCCGAGGAGTACGGCGGCGGAGGCGGAACCTTCGCACACGAAGCAGCGATGCTCACCGAACAGACGCGCGCCGGCGATTCGTCACTGCACCTCGGCGTGCATTCGATCATCGTGCCGCACTACATTCTGGCGTACGGCTCAGAGGAGCAGAAGACGCGCTATCTCCCGAAGTTCGCCTCGGGAGAGTGGATCTCGGCCATCGCGATGACCGAGCCCGGCGCCGGCTCCGACCTGCAGGCGATGACGACGAAAGCCGTCCCCCACGGTGACGGCTATCTCCTCACCGGCACCAAGTGCTTCATCTCCAACGGCCTCAACGCCGACGTCGTCGTGGGCGCCGCGAAGACGGATCCGGATGCCCGCGGGGCCGGCATCTCACTGTTCATCGTCGACGTCACCGAACGCGCCGACGAATCGCTGCCCGACGGGTTCTCCCGTGGGGCAGCGCTGAAGAAGATCGGCCAGAAGGGCCAGGACACCGCCGAGCTGTACTTCGAGGACTTTTTCGTACCCGCTTCGGCGGTGCTCGGTGAACTCAACAGTGGCTTCAAGCAATTGAAGACACAGTTGGCCACCGAACGCGTCATCCTCGGTGTCGCGGCGGTGGCGGCGATGGAGCGTGCCGTTGCGTTGACCGCCGAATACACCAAGCAGCGGGTGATCTTCAATGCGCCGCTGATCGCGATGCAGAACACCCGGTTCGAGCTCGCCGAGTGCGCAACCGTCGCGCGGGTTGCCCGCACGTTCATCGACAGCTGTATCGAGCAGTTGATCCGGGGCGAGCTCGACGCGACGACCGCTGCGATGGCGAAGTACTGGTTGTCTGACCAGCAATGTGCCGTGATCGACAGGTGCCTGCAGTTGTTCGGCGGGTACGGCTACAGCCTGGAGTATCCGATCGCACAGATGTACGCCGACGCGCGTATCCAGAAGATCTACGCCGGCGCCAACGAGGTCATGAAGGAGCTCATCGCCCGCACCCTATGACCGGGGGGAACACGAATTGGGGCTGTGGTCACGGGGGATGACCGCAGCCTCAATTCTTTTTCAGACTTGGACAGCCCTGAGTCAGAAGATTCCGGGTGTGACCCCACCGCCGTCGACGGTGATCCGCTGTCCCGTGATGTACTCCCCGCCTGGACCTGCGAGGAAAACGACGAGCTTGGCGATGTCCCCAGGCTTACAGATGCGCCCGAACGGGGAGTGCTGCTCGGTTTCGGCTACGCTCCCTCCCGACGTCGTGGCGCGCACCAGCTTTGCTCCCATGTCGGTGTCGACAAGTCCAGGCGAGATGATGTTGACCCGTACCCCGTTCTCCCGCTCTTCGCGCGCCAGGACGCGGCAGCCTGTCTCCATGGCGGCCTTGGCCATCGAATACGGCGCCGTGTTCGGCGGACACGCCTCCACGATCGAGCTCGACACCACCAGGATGTCGGCGCGGCCTCTTGCCCGCATCCCGGGTAGAAGCGTGCGAATGAGGGACAGCGGGCCCAAGGCATGGACCGCGAGTAGGTGTTCGAATTCCGCGGGATCACTGTCGGCGACGCTTCGGCCCCCGCTGGCCACTCCGGCGTTACTGACGAGAAGGTCGACGTCGCCGAACGTCGAGGCGATCTCGTCGACCGCGTCCCGCCAGGACGTTGCATCGCTCGCTGAGGCGTATACCGCCATGGCCTGCCCACCGGTAGCTTCGATGTCGCCGACAACCTGCGCCGCCCCATCGGGGGAGTTCATGTAGGTCACCGCCACCTTCGCGCCCGCTGCGGCGAGCTCGCGGGCCACGGCAGCACCCACACCGCGCGAACCACCGGTCACCAACGCGATCCGGCCGGACAGCGGCGCCTCGGCGCTGACCCGGTGGGCCGTCGTCACTTCGCTCATCTGTCTGCTCCTTCCTGTCGCGCGACCCGGACAAGCTTGTCGAGGAGACCCGAGATCGTCCTCTGCAGAGCCGCTTTCAGTACGGGGGCCATCACCGCCCGTCGTGCGATGAACTCGATGCGCCACACGATGCCGACACCGCCGGTCGGCCGATCAGTGATCTCGACGGTACCGAGGTAGTGGCGGAACGCCGCTGGACTGATGACAGTGTAGGTGTGGCCGTGCGACGAACGGGTCAGGATCATCTCGCGGATCCACACCGGCCACGCGCCCAGTTTGCGGACGGCGCCGGGACCGGCCAGATCGCTTTCGCCCCAACGTTCCCACTGCGCATGGAGGAGCAGAGGACGAGCCCATCGGGGCCATCCGTCGACATCCTCCAGAAGTCGCATCACCGTGGCCGCATCGGCATCGCACTCCGCGGAGAAGCTGAACTCCACCTGTTGTGTCATCGTTTCCCCTGTGTCCTGGTGCGATAGCGCATCGTCGTCATGGCGCGAAGTGCCCACAGCGTGAACCGCGGCCGGTTCAGCAGCATGCCGTTGAGCCCGGGCAGGTCGAACAGCTTGGTGGACATCGCCTTGGTCCGGCTGAAGGTTCGCAAGCCCTCGTCCCCGTGGATGCGACCGAAACCGCTGTCACCGACGCCCCCGAAGGGAAGCGCAGGGATGCTGACGAACGCGATGACCGAGTTGACCGAGACCATGCCGCATCGCAGCGCCGCCGCCACCCGGCGACCGTCCCGCCTCGAGAACACCGCGGCCCCGAGGCCGAATCTCGTTCCGTTGGCCAGCCGGATCGCCTCATCGAGGCTGGCCACGGTCTTCACCGTGACCATCGGACCGAAGGTCTCCTCTTGGACGGCAGTAGTGCTCTCTTCGGCGTCGATGAGCACGATCGGCTTGCCGTATTGACCGGCGACCCGCTCGACACCGCCTAGCGGCGCGGCCGCGCCTCCCTCTATCGCGTCGCGGACCTGGTCGACCATGTGTTCGGCTTGAGCCGACAACACCAGCGGACCATAGGTGCAGTCCTTTTCGGTGCCGACGACGACCTTCGCCAGTCGCCGGTTCAGCGCCGCGATGAACCGCTCGGACACATCCTGGTGGACATAGACCCGCTCCACGCCGACACAGGTCTGGCCCGCATTGCTGAAGCCGCCCCACGCGGCGGCTGCCGCCGCTGCCTCGATGTCGGCATCAGCGGCCACGATCAGCGCGTCCTTGCCTCCGCACTCCATCACCGCGGGCGTCATGGTCTCCGCACAGGCCTTCAGGATGGTGCGGCCGGTGCTCGGGGAACCGGTGAAGGCGATCTTGTCGGCACCGCCGGTGATCAGGCCGGCTCCGGCGGCGGCGAACCCCGTGGCGAGCGAGAGGATTTCCTGCGGCAGGCCGGGATTCGACCGGTGGAACGCCGCCACCAGCGCGGAACCAACCGCGGTGGTGTGCTCGCTGGGTTTGAGGACGACGGCGTTGCCGGCGGCCAGCGCCGACGCGATCGGCGCCACCGGCGCGAACAGCGGGTAGTTCCAGGGACTGATCACGCCGACCACACCGAACGGTTCGTGATCGATCTCCGCGCTGTAGTTGGCCATCAGGACGGTGGGCGACACCCGACGGCGCCGCAGGACCCGTTTGGCGTTGCGGGCAGCCCATCGGATGTGTTCGACGGCGATGACGAGTTCCATGTAGGCGTCGTCTTCGGGTTTGCCCGCCTCGCGGTGGATGAGCGACACCAGGTCCTTGGCGTGAGCGACGATGTCGGCCGCCCACGCCTCCAGACTCGCACGCCGACGTGTGAATCCCAGTCCGTGCCAGAGCGCTCCGGCAGGGCGGGCCCGGTCGATCAGTATGGCGACGTCGTCACCGTCCATCGCAGGGAAGGTGCCGACAACCTCTCCTGTCGCGATGTCGCGCGATTCGACAGTTGCGCTCATACCGCCGCTTTCGGCGCGGTCACATAGAGGTCCTCGATCTCGTCGCGGTACTTCTGCGCGATGGCTTTTCTCTTCAATTTCAGTGTCGGTGTCAGCTCATCGCTGTCAGGTGTCCAGAACCGGTCCAGGATCCGGCACTTCTTGATCTGTTCGACGCGTGCCAGTTGGTTGTTCGCCCGCGCGACGGCTTCCGCGACCTCGTTTCGGACGTCGGTACACGAGAGCAGCTCGACCTCCGAGAGGTCGCCGAGGCCGCGCCGCACCGCATACTGCGCAAGTGCGTCGGCATCGAGCACCACGAGCGCGGTCAGGAACGGACGGGCATCCCCGACGGCCATGACCGCACCGATGAGCGAACTCTCGGCCTTGACGGCCGATTCCACCTTGACGGGAGAGATGTTCTTGCCGGCGGCGTTGACGATGATTTCCTTCTTCCGGCCGGTGATGGACAGGTATCCGTCGTCATCGAGTGCGCCCAGATCGCCGGTGCGGAGATATCCGTCGGAGGTGAACGCCGCGGCGGTCGCGGCCGCGTCGCCGCGGTAACCCCGCATCACGATCGGGCCCCGCACCAGGATCTCGCCGTCCTCGGCGATGGCGATATCGACGTCGCGAAGTGCCTGGCCCACCGTGCCGAAGCGTTGGCGGCCGGCCGGATTGACGGTCGCCACCGAGCTCAGTTCGGACATGCCCCACACTTCGACGACGTCGAGTCCAAGTCCCGCCAGGAACCCGTGGATGTGTGGAGGTGTCGGCGCGGCGCCGACCATGAGCCACTGCACTCGACCCAGACCCATTGCCTGACGAAGGCCGGCCAGCACAGGTTCCACAGCATCGCGCTCTGCGACCAGTTCCTCGGGCAGCTGCGCGTCTGGAGCGCCTTCCGCCCGCGCCACGGCGTAGCGCTGTCCAGCGGCGATGGCCCGGTCGACGAGCGCGCGCTTCTGCGGGTCCTGCTCACCGTCCAACCGGGCGCGCACGGCCGCCACCATCTTCTCCAGGATGCGCGGCACCGTTCCCCAGATGTCCGGCTGGATCCGTACCAGGTGGGCGGCCAGCGTGGTGAGATCCGGGATGCAGATGACCTCCAGTCCGAAGGCCATCGCGTTGTAATGCGTCCCCCACCGCTGTGCGGCGTGTGCCATCGGTAGCGCCGAGGGCACACGATCACCCGGCTGGAAGTCCAGCACCTCGGCCGCCAGGAAGATCTCCGCCACCATCGATCGGTGGGTCAGTTCAACGGGTTTCGGCTTTCCCGTCGTTCCGGAGGTGTAGATGAGCGTCAGGACGTCGTCGGCCTCGACAGCGCTGCGGTGGGTCTCGAAGTCGAACCCGTCCTGGCGGGTGATGTCACCGATGAAGCGGGTCCCGGGGATCCCCGCCTCCGTGCAGATCACCATCAGATCCGGCGCGGCTTCCACCAGCCTGGCGGCGAACTGCTTCTCGCACACCGCCACCCGTGCACCCGACGAGACGGCGATATGCGCGATGTCGGGACGGGGAGAGGTGTTGTAGACCGAACACGCGGCGGCTCCCAGATGCATCACCGCGGCATCCGTGATGTGGAACTCAGGCCGGTTCTCGAACATCAGCATCACGACGTCACCGCGGCGAACGCCGCACGCATGCAACGCCGCGGCGACATCAGCGGTGGCACTCATGTACTGCGCGTAGGTGTAGACCGGATCTCCATCTGCACCGCGCAGCGCGACCTGTTCCGGCATTCGCTCGACCGTCTGCGCGAACACCTCGCACATGGTGCCGGGACGCGGATCAGCAACGGCCGTCACGACTTCTCCACCTCGACGGTCTCGACGGTCTCTGGCACGGTCGACACCGGTGACTTCTTGTCCGCAGCACTGCTCAACGCCGGCGCATAGCCCAGGAACTCCTCCGGTTTGAACCGGCGTGTGACCCTGGCATACGTAAGGTGCGAAGCCGGCCACATCGCGGTGACCTTGCCCTGCTCATTGGTGTACCAACCCGGGCAGTTGTCGGTGAAGACAGTGCGGTTCAGCTTCTCGTCCAGCCAGCCCTGGAAGGTCTGGAAGGTGCGTTCGCTGACGTCGATCCACGACAACCGCTGGTCGGTCTTGTACTCGACCGCCTGCCGGATGTAGGACGCCTGCCGTTCGAGCAAGAAGACGATGGTGTTGGTGATGCTGTTGGTGTTGGGGCCGAACAGCATGAACATGTTGGGGAAGTTCGGCACCGTCATGCCCAGATAGGCGGTTGCCCCCTGTGCTTTCCACTGCGCGTGCAGGTCGGCACCTCCGCGACCGGTGATCGTGATCGGAGCCAGGAACTCGCTGGCTTTGAAGCCGGTGCACCAGACGATCACATCGGCGTCGACATGGCGACCGTCGGCGGTGATGACGCCCGTTTCGTCAACACGACCCACGGCCGAGCCGATGAGATGGACGTCGTCGCGACCGATGGTCGGATACCAATCATTGGACAGCAGAAGGCGATTGCACAGCAGCCGGTAGTCCGGGATGGCGGCCTTTACCTCATCCGGGTCTTTCACGTGACGCTTCAGGCGCCAGATCAGATACCACTGTGAGATCCTCCGGATCGGTTCCGCGGCACGTGTGACCAACGGATAACGCACCTCGTAGCCGAGGAACAGGATGCAGTGGTGCAGGGTGCGCAGCCACCCGAATCGCCGCATGAGTGCGGTCTGGAACCGTCCCGGCGCCCGGCGACTCTTCCACATCACCCAGTTTGGTGAACGTTGCAGCACCGTAAGCTCTTTCACGCGGTCGGCGATCGCCGGAACCACCTGGATGGCACTGGCACCGCTACCGACCACGGCGACTTTCTTGTCCGTCAGGTCGACGTCGTGGTTCCACTCCGCCGAGTGGAAAGAGTTGCCCCGGAAGGTACTCAGGCCCGCAACGTTCGGCATCTTCGGCCGGCTCAACTGGCCGGTGGCCAGAATCAGCACATCGGCTACCGACACGTCGCCGTTGGTCGTCGTCACCGTCCACTTGCCCGACTCCTCGTCGAACGCCGCGGACGACACCTCGGAGTTGTACCGGATCATCGGTTCGATGCCGAACTCCACCGCCACATCGGCCAGGTAGTTGTGGATCTCCCCCTGCGTGCCGAACAATGCCGACCAGTCAGGCTTCAGCGCATAGGAATACGAGTAGATAGCAGACGGGACGTCACAGGCGGCACCTGGATAGGTGTTGTCGCGCCAGACGCCGCCCACCGACGAGGCGCGCTCGAAGATGGTGATGTCCTCGAAGCCCGCCCGCTTCAACTCGATCGCCGCGGCCAGTCCTCCGAAGCCGCACCCGACGATGATGACCGACGTCGGCCGACCGGCGCGTTTCCCGGACAACCGTTTGAACGTCGATTGGATGCCCACATCTACCTGCTTCCTTGAGAATGAATCCCCGGTAGCCCTCGCTACCGCAGGACCACGGTTGAGTGCGTGCTGCCTGGGCGCACTCTGCCCAGAGCGTGAGCACCCCGCACGTCAAGTGTTGGATCACCGAAGCGCGGTGCCGTACACCGCTGACTTCGACTCTCGCCGTTCACATCACGACGATGCAGCGGGGCTGTGCAGCACCGCCGCGACCGGAGGCTCCGGCTGATCTGCAGCGTGTCGCGCCTCCCACCCGAGCACGTAGTCCGCGGGTGAACCCGGCCAGTTGGTGAGGAGGTAGTCCTCACGGACGAGGCAGGCACGAGCATCGGGCACCTTGAACTGCGCGACCCTGATACGCCCGCCTGGTGCCGCATCAACCGCGAGCGCACGCTGATAGATGGGTGCGATGTGTTCGCCGAGGAACTTCGCGAACACAGCCTGGCCGCGTTCACCGCGGAACCACCGCGACAACAGTGTGAGTGCGGCGCGGGTTGCGCGCTTGGATCCGAGCTTGGGACGCCGGTTGATGGAGATCAATTCACGTTCCTCCCACGACATGGTGAGCATCGCCATGTCAGCGAAGGTGCGCAGGACGAACATCGCGGGCTTGCGCAACGGCAGAGGCAGGTCTCCGATGGCGGTTCCCGTCGGGTAGTCGCCGTCCGCGAAGGGCGAGAGGGTCTCACGCGCCTGCAGGCCGGTGGCGAACCGGTTACGCGCGTGGGCGATAAAATCGACCATCTGACCGTAGGTGGCCGGTAGGTGATCCGGATGGGTACCGAGCAAGGCTGCCGGCACCTTTTGTTCTTCGAAGAACTGGTCGCGCTGGGCGCTGGTGAGCTCGCCATGGAGAAGTTCGTAAGCCGCCAGGAAAGATGCGGAGAGCATTGCTTGTGTCAGCGCGAGCTCGTATTCAGCGTCGGCACGGTAGGGAATCTGAGTCAACGGCTCGACACCGACGATGGTCTTGTGGCGGCGCCGGACGATCTCGCTGACGTGTTCGGCATCCTTCGGGGTGCCATACGTCGCCGCGTAGGTGTACCACGCTACGTGCTTGAAGCGCATGACGGGATCGTCACCGAAGCTGTCATGGTCGACCGCGGCGGCCGCGAAGGCAGGGTGCAGTGTCAGAAGCAGGGCCTCGCGCAGCAGACCCACGATGAAGACCGTGGGGTCCTTCAGCACACGCCACGTCACCGACCCGGGCCCGAGGGCGTACTCGATGTCCTCGCTTTCGGCGACGCTGCCGGACGGACTCGTGGAGGACTTGACCACTGAAATGCCCATGCTTCGAACCTTCCCTACCTGTCTGTTCATCCGCTGACCGTCAGCGCTTCCGTCCCTGCGTCGAGCACGCGGTAAGCGCACACCGACGCGTTCGTGTGACACGCATATTATTTAGCTGCACACCGGCGGGTCAACAGTTTGCGTACTTTTAAAGCACGTCAGCAGCGCAGATGTTACACATTGCTGCGTGCTCTACGATCTTTGCGGCTGCACCCCCGGCCGGCGATACGCAAGTGGACGGCGACGATATGCACACCGGTGATGACGCAACCCCGCGGCACGCCTGCGCACCCGTCCGAGATCTATCGCCGACCATCGCCACTGAAACAGCCCATCAGCGGATCGGGGCCTCTCGTCGGCGCGAGCAGATCCTGACTGTGGCTGCGCGGCATTTCGAGGCGAACCCGTACAACAGCGTGTCGACGGCTGCGATCGCCGAAGATGCCGGTGTCGGCCGTCCGCTGATCCATTACTACTTCAAGACCAAACGGGATTTGTATCTGGAGGTCGTGCGCCGCATCGCTCTCGTTCCGCCGCACGTACCGGCCGCCGTTGTTCAAGGGATTCCTGCAGATGCTCTCGAAGACCGCATCCGCGTGAGCATCGACTACTGGCTCACCGTCGCGTCGCGACACCGGTCAATCTGGGCGACCACGATGAATTTGGACGGACAAGACCGCGACATCCAGGAGATCATCGAGCACGCGGATGGTGTCGCGGCCGACCGCATGTTGGAAGCCCTGGACCTTGATTCTCATCCGAGCCGCCCGCGCCTGCATGCGATGTTCCTTGCGTACGGCGGGATGGTTCGGGCCGCCGGTCGGCAATGGATGGTGCGCCATACGTTGAGCCGCGCGGAGGTTGTCGAACTGCTGACAGGCTCACTCCTTACCCTGATCCGCGACATCGCGCCCAAGTTCGACGACTAGTGCCTATGCGCGCTCGGGCATCCGAGGCGCGTAACAGCTGTGAAATACGCATACTTGCGCTCGTATCACATTGTGGCTTAAATCTGCATAGTCTGCGGCGCGGTGTATTGAGCACTCTCGGTCCGAAGTCCACTGCATTGGCGCGTCGCACCCGACGAAACAATCCGGAAAGGCAAGCATGTCTGAAGAAGCCTTTATCTATGAGGCGATTCGCACCCCGCGCGGTAAGCAGCGCGGCGGTGCCCTGAACGAGGTCAAGCCGATCAGCCTGGTGGTCGGTCTGATCGACGAGATCCGGGCCCGGTTCCCCGATCTGGACGAGACCCTGATCTCGGATCTGGTGCTGGGTGTGGTGTCCCCGGTGGGCGATCAGGGTGCGGTGTTGGCCCGCACCGCGGTGCTGGCTGCGCATCTTCCCGACACCGTCGGCGGTGTGCAGATGAACCGGTTCTGCGGGTCCGGCCTGGAGGCGGTCAACACCGCCGCGCAGAAGGTCCGCTCGGGCTGGGACGACCTGGTGCTGGCCGGTGGTGTGGAATCGATGAGCCGGGTGCCGATGGGCTCCGACGGCGGTGCGTGGGCCAATGACCCGGAGACCAACTACGAGGTGTCCTTCGTCCCGCAAGGCATCGGCGCCGACCTGATCGCCACCATCGAGGGCTTTACCCGCGAGGACGTCGACGCCTACGCTGTCCGTTCGCAGCAGCGCGCCGCGGCGGCATGGTCGGGTGGCTATTTCACGAAATCCATTGTGCCGGTCAAGGACCAGAACGGCCTGGTTGTGCTTGGCCACGACGAGCACATGCGTCCGGGCACCACGATGGAGAGCTTGGCCAAGCTCAAGCCGGCCTTCGAGGGCATCGGCGCGATGGGGGGCTTCAACGAGGTGGCGCTGCAGAAGTACCACACGGTCGAGAAGATCAACCATGTGCACCACGGCGGCAACAGCTCGGGCATCGTCGACGGCGCCGCCCTGCTGCTCATCGGTAGTGAAAGCGCAGGGAATGCTCAAAATCTGACCCCGCGGGCGCGCATCGTCGCCACCGCGACGAGCGGAGCCGACGGCACCATCATGCTGACCGGTCCGACTCCGGCCACCCGCAAGGTGCTCGACCGCACCGGGCTGACCGTGGATGACATCGACCTGTTCGAGATCAACGAGGCATTTGCCTCCGTCGTCCTAAAGTTCCAGAAGGACCTCGGCCTCCCGGACGAGAAGCTCAACGTCAACGGTGGCGCCATCGCGATGGGCCACCCGCTGGGCGCCACCGGCGCCATGATCACCGGAACCATGGTCGACGAGCTCGAGCGCCGCGGTGCCAAGCGTGCGTTGATCACGCTGTGCATCGGCGGCGGCATGGGCGTGGCCACCATCATCGAGCGAGTCTGAGTAGGGCAGGAAGGCCGCAAAAAAATGTCAGTAGAGAACACCATTCAGTGGGACAAGGATGCCGAGGGCATCGTCACCCTGACGCTGGACGACCCGACCGGTTCGGCCAACGTGATGAACGAGCACTACCAGAAGTCCATGCGCAATGCGGTGGATCGGCTGGAGGCCGAGAAGGATTCGGTCACCGGCGTGATCATCGCCAGCGCGAAGAAGACCTTCTTCGCCGGCGGTGACCTCAAGGCTATTCAGAAAGTCACCCCTGAAACGGCCGATGAGTTCTTTGCGACCGCCGAGGACATCAAGGCCGATCTACGCCGACTGGAGACTCTGGGCAAGCCGGTGGTGGCCGCCATCAACGGCGCCGCCCTCGGTGGCGGCCTGGAGATCGCGCTGGCCACCCATCACCGCATCGCCCCCGACGTGCGCGGCGTGGTGATCGGGCTGCCCGAGGTGACCCTGGGCCTGCTGCCCGGTGGCGGCGGTGTCGTACGCACCGTGCGCATGTTCGGCATCCAGAAGGCCTTCACCGAAATCCTGTCCACCGGGGCGAAGTTCGCACCGACAAAAGCCCTCGCGATCGGGCTGGTCGACGAGCTCGTCCCGTCCGTCGATGAGCTGATCCCGGCCGCGAAGGCGTGGATCAAGGCCAACCCCGAAGCCCATTCCCAGCCGTGGGATGCCAAGGGTTACAAGATGCCCGGCGGTACCCCGACCAGCCCGGCGCTGGCCGCGATCCTGCCGTCGTTCCCGGCGCTGCTGAAGAAGCAGCTCAAGGGTGCGCCGATGCCGGCGCCGCGGGCCATCCTGGCTGCCGCGGTCGAGGGCGCGCAGGTCGATTTCGATGCTGCGTCACGGATCGAGAGCAGATACCTGACGTACTTGGCGGCAGGGCAAGTGTCGACCAACATGATCCAGGCGTTCTTCTTCGATCTGCAGGCCATCAACGGGGGTGGATCGCGGCCGGAGGGGATCGCCAAGCAGGACATCAAGAAGATCGGCGTGCTCGGCGCGGGCATGATGGGCGCCGGTATCGCCTACGTGTCGGCCAAGGCCGGTTTCGACGTCGTCCTCAAGGACGTCTCGCTCGAAGCAGCTGAGCGCGGCAAGAACTACTCCGAGAAGATCGAGGCCAAGGCGCTCGAGCGTGGCAAGACTACCAAGGAGAAGTCGGATGCGCTGCTGGCCCGGATCACCCCGACCGGTGACCCGCAGGACCTCAAGGGCGTCGACTTCGTCATCGAGGCGGTCTTCGAGAACCAGGAACTCAAGCACAAGGTGTTCCAGGAGATCGAGGACGTCGTCGAGCCGAACGCACTGCTGGGCTCGAACACCTCCACGCTGCCGATCACCGGTCTGGCGACCGGTGTGAAGCGCCAGGAGGACTTCATCGGCATCCACTTCTTCTCCCCGGTCGACAAGATGCCGCTGGTGGAGATCATCAAGGGTGAGAAGACCTCTGACGAGGCGCTGGCTCGGGTGTTCGACTACACGATGGCCATCGGCAAGACCCCGATCGTGGTCAACGACAGCCGCGGCTTCTTCACCAGCCGCGTCATCGGCACCTTCGTCAACGAGGCCATGGCGATGCTCGGCGAGGGGATCGAACCGGCATCGATCGAGCAGGCCGGCAAGCAGGCCGGCTACCCGGCGCCTCCGCTGCAGTTGCTCGACGAACTGAACCTGGAGCTATTGCAGAAGGTGTCCATCGCCAACGAGCAGGGCGTCAAGGAGGCTGGACGCGAGTACATCAAGCATCCGGGTGAGTACATCGTGGACAGGATGATAGAAATCGGTCGTCCGTCGCGGCTGAAGGGCGCAGGCTTCTACTCCTACGTCGACGGCAAGCGTGTCGGCCTGTGGGACGGCCTGAGGGAGACCTTCGAGTCCGGTAGCACCGAGATCCCGCTGCAGGACATGATCGACCGCATGCTGTTCGCTGAGGCGCTGGAGACCCAGAAGTGCTTCGACGAAGGTGTTCTCGAGACCACGGCCGATGCCAACGTCGGGTCCATCCTGGGCATCGGTTTCCCGTCCTGGACGGGCGGCGTGCACCAGTACATCGTCGGCTTCGAGGGAGCCGCCGGAAAGGGCAAGGCAGGCTTCGTCGCCCGCGCGAAGGAACTCGCCGAGCGCTACGGCGTCCGGTTCACCCCGCCGGCCTCGCTGACCTCGTAACCGGGCGGGCGGTACTCCCCCGCAACTGGGGAGTACCGCCCACTCCGCTCACCTCTGCTAGCTCCGGCGCGAAAGGCGTGTCGATGAAGTCGCCAAACCGGACCCTCCAACTCGGCGCCGCCGCAACAACACTCGGCGTCGTGCTGACAGTACGCGCATGGCTCGCCGCATGGTCCGATCGCCATGGCATCGCCCCGGCCCTGCGTAGTGCGTTGGTCCCAATGGTCTCGGTGCCATATACCCCGGCCACTCTGCCGCTGTGGCGAACGGCGTTTCGGGTGGCCCGATGGTCGGGTCCGAGTGTCACCGTACGCACCCGCTGCTTCGGATCCGACCGAAACGTCCGCGTGCGCGTGACCACGCCCGCCGGGCCACGACGGGCACGCCCGGTGGTTGTCTGGCTCCACGCCGGCGGAATGATCTCGGGTTCACCGCAGTTCGAAGGACCGATGGCCGGATACCTGGCCCGAAACCTCGACGCGGTCGTGGTGGCGCCCGATTATCGTCTGGCGCCGGAGCACCCCTACCCCGCAGCACTCGATGACTGCGTTGACACCATCCGTTGGGTACGGATACACGCTGAACAACTCGGCATCGACCCCCGCCGCATCGCCGTTGCGGGCGCCAGCGCAGGCGGAGGACTCGCTGCGGCCTGCGCCCAGCGATGTGTCGACGAGGGCATCGAGATCCGCGCCCAGGCGCTGCTGTATCCGATGGTGGACGACCGGGAACCCTCCGCCCGTACGACGGGAGGATTGGTGTGGGGTGCCGCATCGAACGCCTACGCGTGGACCGCATACCTCGGCCGTACACCAGGGGCTGAGAGCGAAATCCCATATGCCGCAGCCAATCGGCGCGAAGACGTGACAAGTTCCCCATCGACATGGATCGCAGTTGGCGACATCGACATTCTGTCGAGCTCGGCAGGTGCGTACGCAGACCGGTTACGCGAGGCCAAGGTGCTGTGTGACTTCGTGATGGTGCCCGGCATGTATCACGCCGCTGACCTGCTGGTGCCGTGGGCAATACCTGTCCGCGACACGTATGCGCGGCTCGCCGATCACCTCCGCCGACATCTCGTCGCGGAGCCGGAGACTACGGCGCGCCTGAGACGCTAGGTTCCCGTCAGCGCCTCGCGAAACACTGGCCAGTTCTGCCGGTCGCACACGGTGGCGCAATTCGGACGCGACAAACGCGGTAAGAGCCAGGGACATACCGATGGCATAGCAGGCAGCGAGATTCGCTGTCCAATGCGGGGCGTCAGAATGCAAGCTCAACCACACCGGCCAAGAGCACGCAGCATGGGTGGTGCCGAATGCGGTAGCGGGCACAACCAAGAATCCGACGCGGCGCCAGCCCGTCAATCGCTGCTCCAATGTCAGGACCAGCCACACCCCGATCACTGCGGCCGCCGCATTCACGAAGGCCCACCACAGCGGGAAACCGAGAAGCCTGAACGGTGAAAAGTCGTAATAGACACCGACTCCGAGCACGCTGACGCCCAAATACTCCACGAACAGGTCCATGACGAACACCGCGGCGTACACCTTGTATACGGCCAGCCCGTTCCTGACAAGCCGCGACGCAATGTAGACCGCCCCACCCCAGAACAGGGAATAGCCCATCAGCAGGAATGCCGGCTGGGGAACACCCATGCCGACGTAAACCACCCAGGGATTGTCCTTGGCATACCAGACCTTGCCCAAGGTATCCACCGTCGGCTCCAGCCCCATCGAGATCACGCCGCCCAGCAGCATCACCAGAGGCAACGAGTCGCGACGACGCAGCGCATAGGTGACACACCAGACGGCTGCAACCACAAACGCAGCACCCACCACGATCGTGTACGCCCACGCAGACTCTGGCGCCGTCACCCACTCAGGCCGAGGACCCAACGCGCTCAACAACGATTCCACACCCATGCTCATCCTTGATCGATGAAACCGACGCCTCTAGCCGGCGGAGCTGACGCCATCACTTCGACAGGACCGGACGCTGTTGGGGGTCGACACTGCTCCCCAAAGGCTGCTCACCGATCTTCGCCTCGCGCCATTGCTGCGCGAGGTAGGTCGCACCCGCTGCCATTGCAGCCGCGAAGCCGAGCGCTGTGGCCGAAGCGATCCAGTCGAGGATCGGTGGCAGGTCGGAGTACAGCGCGAAGTACACCGGCCACGACGTTGCCGCATAACCGATCGGCAGGATCATCGCGGTGATCATCGCGCCGACGCCTACGCGTCGCCATCCGGTGAGCCGGCCGGCCAGGGCGTAAAGGAGGAACCCACCCACCATCGGATACGTCACTGCTTGTGGTGCCACGACCAAGTACTTCATCGGCGGCTCACCGTAGTACGTCCACAGGTGCAACGCGTTGCCTGCGATCTCCACGCACATGACCGAGACGAACAACGTCGCGGCGGAGATGTGCAGACGCTTCCGGGAGACACCCGCTTCCATTGCGCGATACACGAGATACGGTGCCAGCCCGACCCAAGGGAGATAACCGATCACCAGAAACCAGGGAACGGACCGACCAAAGGCATGGAACGCCATCGCGTTCTCCTGGGCATAGACGATCTTGCCCAAGATGTCGTAGATCGGTTCGTTGAAGGCCGCGATCATCGCGACACCGCACAGTACGAGGGGCAGCATGTCTCGGTGACGGACCGATGCCCGCACCGCAACAACCACCGCAGCCACCGCGATCACCACAAACGTGCCGAGCAGGATGCGGGTGTCGATGTCGGCGCTCAGCGGTGGTGGGGCCGGCAGGCCGGCGTCGGCCAAGAACATACGGGGTCCCTTCGTCGGATCACGCGGGATCGGGCTACCCATCGCCCACTGACGCTCGGTTCGTTGCAAATTAGCGGGTTCACGGATATAAATCTAGTGTTTGCGTAATTGAAGCCGAGTGGAAATGCGCCATTCCCATCACCTCCGCTACCAGACCAGGCCTTGGCGTATACGCGACTGACAACCGATAGGCGAAGATGGACATGGAATTACTGCTAGCTCAGGGCGTAACAGAGCCCCCGGTACTCGTATCCCCGCTCCCGCCCTGGGTCTGGCTGGCCTTGTTCGGCACCACGGCTCTGACATCGGTCAGCTTGGCGACGTACTGGAGCATCACCCGACGGGATCCGATTCCACTCCTGAGTTGCATCGGTGCGGCCGTCTGCGCGCTGAACGAACCGATCTTCGACGTTCTCGGAAAGATCGTGTACGCCGAGAACAACATCATGGCGTACTCGGCATTCGGCCGGGACATACCGGTGTTTCTCGTCATCGGGTACATCGCCTGGGTCGGCCTGTTGCCCTATGTCATTGCCCGGGGGATGCAGGCAGGTTGGTCAGCGCGGCGCCTCTACGCCGTGTCGATTGCCGGTGTGACGTCGGTCTGGGGCGTGGAGGCGGTGAACCTCTTCATCCACGGTTGGTCGTACTACGGCGATCCTCCGTTGAAGTTCTTCGGAGGTGTCGCGGCGATGGCGTCGGTGCCTCTGGCCGCGGCCTTCCTGCTCTACGCCCTGGGTTTCACCGCAAGCGGTTGGCGGCGTTGCATCGCAGGGTTTTTCGTCCCGTTGTTCTCGCTTCCGATGATGTTCGCCGGCACTGGCTGGCCGTTGTACCTGGCGCTGCATTCCGATCTGCCGTTGATCGTCGATTACCTCGCCATCGGGGCGCTGATCTTGTTGATCGTGGTCGCCAACGTGGCGATCGTGCGGCTCACGGTGACCTGGCGGAGATCCATCGATTCAAGGATCGATGCACCTGTCGATCCTGCGGTTCCCATGGCACACCATCGACAAGATTCACCGACACCAGCTGGTCACCGTCTCAGTTGACAGCAACGTATGACGCCCGGACCCGTCGGCACCACCGCGGCCCCACTCCGCTACTCGGACCGGAGCGTATCGCTCTTTCCCGCACCGTTTTTCAACCGATCTAGCACGAAGAGGTAGCCGATGTCCCAGTTGTTGCTCAGCCAGGCACCGCCTATGTATCCGGTGCCGCCGGCTGATCTGTCCGCACCCTTCGCGTGGAGCATGGCGTTCACGGTCATCTGCGTCATCTTCTGGGTGGCTGCGGTGATCTGGGTGGTGCGCTTGGCGCTCCGTGGCGAGAAGTTGGGGCTGCTTTTCCTGCTCGGCGGACTCTGCATGGGAATGCTTGAGCCCTATCTGGACTACCTGGGGCTGCTGTGGTTCGCGACCGACAACGTCGCCGTGACCGTGAACCTGTTCCAACGCCACATCCCGCTCTATGTCGTTCTGGGGTACTCGTTCTTCTTCGGACTGCAGGCGTACGTGATCTACCGCGCGATACTCCTCGGAAAGGGCGCGAAGTTCTTCGTGTACGCCTATGCGCTCTCGTGGCTGTTCGATGCGGCGCTTCAGATCACCGGGGCCCAGTTCGGTCTGTACAAGTACTTCGGCCAGCAGCCCTTCCTGTTCTTTGGCGCCCCGGCCTGGTGGTACACGATCGATGCGTCACTGCAGTTGGTCGCCGGTCTCGTGCTGTTCCTGCTGCGCAATCGGTTGGTCGGCTGGGGCCAGTTGATCATCATCCCGATGCTTCCGGCCATATATGCCGGCCTCAACGGCGCGCTCGGCTGGCCGACGTTCACGGCGCTGAACAGCAACTTCGACCCCGAGCTCAACGGCAATGCCTCGACGCCGCTGGTCTACCTCGGCGGCACCGCGACGATCGTGCTGACGATCTTGCTCGTCACGCTGGTCATCGCTGAGATCGGACGCGCCCAGCGCAATGCCGGCATCGCCATCGATCCCAACGTCACCTTCCGTGAGGTCCTGCTGTCGAAGATCGGGATGGGACTCGACGACCCTGTCGCAACGCCGTCGGGAAATCGTCTCGACAAGCCGGTACGACGTTGATCACACGGGTCAAAGAACCGACGCTCGTTGAACGCCTCATGGACGGCGAGTTGTCAGGGTGGGCAGCATCCTAACTGCCGGCTGAGGAGTCCGGCTCTCCCCGGCCTGCGGGCATTGTTCCGCGCCAACATGGTTCACGACTAGACAACTCGCCGTCCTCCGGTCGATGGCGACGCGGTGCCGGAGTCCGATCCGGAAGGGAACGAGATCCTCGGCACCTAAGTCGTTCTAATGCAGCAGAAGAATCTTTAGCTGTACTGATGAAGCCGCCGTTCGTAGCGTCGACGTCGTGACCTCCCCCGTCGTCTTCGGCTTCCTGTCGTCGCTCACGCTCATCGCGGCGATCGGCGCCCAGAACGCATTCGTCTTACGCCAGGGCATCCGCGGTGAGCACGTCGCCGCCGTCGTCGCGCTCTGCACGGTCTCCGACATGGTGTTGATCGGTGCGGGCATCGCGGGCTTCGGCGCGCTGGTGACCACCCATCCCGGGGCGCTCGACGTCGCGCGATTCGGCGGGGCGGCGTTCCTCATCGGCTACGGACTCCTCGCCGCCCGGCGCGCCCTGCGACCGTCGGCACTGACCCCCTCCGAGGAAGGCCCAGCCCGCCTCGTCGGGGTTCTCGCCACCTGCGCGGCGTTCACCTGGCTCAACCCACACGTCTACCTCGACACGGTCGTCCTCCTCGGCGCGCTGGCCAACGAACACCGCGACGAACGCTGGCTGTTCGGCATCGGTGCGATCACCGCGAGCGCCGTGTGGTTCGTCGGCCTCAGCTTCGGCGCCAGGCGCCTCGCGGGGCTGTTCTCCTCGCCGATGACCTGGCGGGTGCTCGACGCACTGATCGCCGTCACGATGTTCGTCCTCGGCGTCACGGTGGCGGTCGGCTGATCCCTGAATCTTTTCAAAGGCGAATTGCGGTGAATACTGCCCTTCAGCGAATTCGGGGCGTACGGTGGAAATCGGCCTGGGGCTCTCCTGAGCGGTCGTTCTCCCTAGCTGCTGCGAAGGGGAGTTCCAGGCCATTTCAAGGCAAATAAGCCATCTTAGGTCTGCCCCTTCCGTAACATCAGTCACTCCTGCCGTAACTCCAGTTATCGCCACGGCAAATACTGACGTTATCGGCGATTCCCCGACCACGGGCCGGCGCACCGCTGTCGGTCGCAGTTTGCAAGCGGCTCCCGATGGGTGACTATGTCCTATGCGCACCCCGAAAGCCGTATTCATCACCGGCGCCGCCGCCGGCATCGGTCGCAAGACCGCCATCGCCTTCGCCCGTAAGGGCTACACCGTCGGAGCCTTCGACATCGACGACGTCGGACTGAAAACCCTCACCGAAGAGCTGGAGCGGGTACAGACGACCGTCGTCACCGGCCACCTCGACGTCACCGACAGCGACGAGATGGCCCAGCGGGTCGAGGAGTTCACCCGGGCCACCGGGGGCCGACTCGACGTGATGATCAACAACGCCGGCATCCTGCGCGCCGGGCGGTTCGAGGAGCTCGACCTCGCCGGGCACTTCAAGGAGATCGACATCAACACCAAAGGTGTGGTCAACGGCCTCTATGCGGCGTTTCCCCATCTGCGCAACACGCCGGGCTCGGTCGTCGTCAACCTCGCGTCCGCGAGCGCGATCTACGGTCAGGCCGAACTCGCCAACTACAGCGCCACCAAATTCTTCGTCCGCGGCATCACCGAAGCCCTCGACCTCGAATGGGGCCGGTACGGCATCCGGGTGATCGCGATGTGGCCGCTCTACGTCCAGACGGCGATGACCGACAACATCAGGACCGGCACCACCGATTCCCTCGGCATCCGGCTGACCGCGCAGGACATCGCCGACGCCATCGTCGCCGCCGTCGAACCGTCGGCGCTGCGCCGCGCACTGCACCAGGTCCACTTCCCCGTCGGCGCCCAGTCCAAGGTGCTGGCCACCGGCGCCCGGTTCTCCCCCGCCTGGCTGACCAGGCTGGTCAACAAGAAACTCGCCCACTCCTGACGTTGGCCTCACGGTGAGCGCAACCGGTGCCCGCGGAGGCGGGCGCCGGTACCTTCCCCACCCATGAACGAGGATTGGCTGGCCGTGATCGTCGGCCTCACGCTGCTCGCGCTGGTACTCGTCGGCGCCATCCCCGGCAGCGTGATCCCATGAGCGAGCAGGTCGCCCAGACCAGCGCCGAGGAACACCGCACCTCCGGCATCGGGTACGCGGTCGCCGGGGTGCTCGTCGTGCTGGCGCTCGGCGCGGTCACCCGCTTCCTCGAAGCGCAGGTTCCCCGGTGGGCGGACGGCACATCGTTCGAAGGCGTCGCCAAATCGATCGAATTCCCGGTCTATGCCATCGTTTTGGGGCTGGTCGGCAACGCCGTGCTGAGCCGGCTGGCGTTGCGTGACGCCCTCTCGCGCGGATTCCGCACCGAGTTCTTCATCAAGACCGGACTGGTACTGCTCGGTGCGTCGATCAATCTCAAAGTCCTCGTCACCGCCGCCGGACCCGCGATCATCCAGGCGTTGCTGCTCATCTCCATCGTCTTCGGGTTCACCTGGTGGCTCGGCGGGCGGCTCGGGCTCGAGGACAAACTGCGCGCGCTGCTCGCCTCGGCCGTCTCCATCTGCGGCGTCAGCGCCGCCATCGCCGCGGCGGGCGCCGTCCAGGCCAAACGGGAACAACTCGCGTACGCCGCCTCGCTGGTCATCGCATTCGCGCTGCCGTCGATCTTCCTGCTGCCCTGGCTGTCCCGGGTGTTCGGCCTGCCCGACGCCGTCGCCGGCGCATGGATCGGCGGCAACATCGACACCACCGCGGCCGTCGCCGCCTCCGGCGCGATCGCCGGCGAGGACGCCCTGCAGATCGCCACCATCGTCAAGACCACCCAGAACGCACTGATCGGCATCGTGGCGATCGCCCTGACCGCGTATTTCGCGCTCAAGGTGGAACGGCGCAGCGCCGAGGACGCCCGGCCCACGGTCGGCCAGTTCTGGGAACGGTTCCCGAAATTCGTGCTCGGCTTCATCGCCGCATCCGTCATCGGCACCCTGTTCCTGCAGTGGGGCGGCGACAAGGCCACCATCGCGACGGTCAACGATCTGCGCACCTGGTTCCTGATCTTCGCGTTCGTCGCGATCGGCCTCGAGTTCTCGCTGCGTGGGCTGCGGGAGGCGGGCTGGCGTCCGGTGGCGGTGTTCGCCTCCGCCACCGTCGTCAACATCGTGGTCGCACTCGGTCTGGCGCTCGTGTTGTTCAGCGGTTTCGAGGTGGGTTAGCGGTTACGCTCGCCGCGTGTCATCTGCCTGGTCGCGGCGCAACTTCCTCGCGGCGACCGCCGCGCTCGCCGGATCCACGGCGCTCGCGGGCTGCGGGGGCGACGAACCCGGCACCGTCGCGAGGGACGGCTCGGTCACCGTCGTCCACGCCTTCGGCGAGACCCGCATCCCCGGACCACCCACCCGCGTCGTCAGCGCCGGACTCACCGAACAGGACGATCTGCTGGCCGTCGGCGTGGTGCCCATCGCCGTCACCGACTGGTTCGGCGGTGAACCGTTCGGCGTATGGCAATGGGCGCGAAGCCAACTCGGACCGGCACAGCCGACCGTGCTCAGCCTCGCCGACGGTATCCAGGTCGAGGCGATCCGCGCACTGAACCCCGACCTGATCGTCGCCGTCAACGCCGGCCTCGACGCCGACACCTACGCCACCCTGTCGCAGATCGCGCCGACCGTCGCGCAGAGCGGATCGGCGGCGTTCTTCGGACCGTGGAAGGACCAGGCCACCCTCGTCGGCCAGTCGGTGTTCAAGGCCGACCAGATGCAGACCGCGATCGCCCGCGTCGACGAGCGCTTCACCAACGCCGCCTCGGCCAACCCGCAGTTCGCCGGTAAGAAGGCGCTGCTGTTGCGCGGACCGCTCTACCGCGACAGCGTGCAGGCCGTACCGCCCGGCTGGCGCACCGATTTCCTCACCCAGATGGGGTTCACGGTCGCCGACCCCGGCGAACCGCTGATTCCCCGGGACCGGATGGCGTCGGTGCTCGACGCCGCCGACGTGTTGATCTGGACCACCGAGGGCGACCAGGAACAGGGTGCGCTGCTGGCAGACCCGACGATCGCGGGGCTTCGAGCCGTCGCCGGTGGGCGCACGATCTTCACCGACAAGGAGCTCGCGGGCGCCATCGCGTTCGCCTCCCCGCTGTCCTATCCGCTGGTCGCCGACCGGCTGCCCCCGCTGCTGGCGCAGATCCTGGCCTGAGGTGACTCCGCGGGCGCCGCGCCTGCCAGAATGGCGCGGTGACCGAGACAGCCCACCGGGGTTCCGCCGCCGTGGGCTCCGCCTACTACCCGACCTTGGTCGCCGTGTTCACGGGGCTGGTGCTGATCTCCAACGTCGCCGCCACCAAGGGGGTGGCCTTCGGACCGCTGCTCACCGACGGCGGCTTCCTCGTCTTCCCGCTCACCTATGTCATCGGCGACGTGCTCAGCGAGGTGTACGGCTTCCGCGCCGCCCGCCGCGCGGTGTTCATCGGCTTCGCCATGCAGGCACTGGCGGTGCTGGTGCTGTGGACGACGGTGCGGCTGCCCGGCGCTCCCGACTACGCCAACCAGGAGGCGCTGGCCACCACGGTCGCCGCGATCACCGGCCTGGCGGTCGCCGGGCTGTCCGGCTTCCTCGTCGGCCAACTCGTCAACGCGTGGGTGGTGGTGCGGATCAAGGAACGCACCAAGGAGCGCTACCTCTGGGCCCGGCTGCTCGGCTCCACCGTGGTGGGACAGTTCGCCGACACCCTGGTCTTCTGCGCGATCGCCGCACCGATCATCGGCTTCGGGAACATGGGGTCCTTCGCCGTCTACGCGGCGATCGGCTGGATCTACAAGACCCTCGTCGAAGCGGTCCTGCTGCCGGTGACCTACCGGGTGATCGCCGCGATCAAACAGCGCGAACCCACCTACGAACCCGCGGTCTGAGCCTTCTTTAAAACACCTCTGTCAAAGCTCCTCAGGGAGCTGCCGCCGAACCTACTGGGCGGTAGCTTTGGGTATGACCGCAGCACCGGATGTGATGGACCCGATGGTTCTGGGCACAGTGCTCGACTACGGCGACCATGCACTACTCCTCCAGTTCGACAGCACCGCCGAGGTATTGGCGTGGTCCGACACCGTGCGCGCTGCCGGGCTGCCGGGCGTCGTCGACATCGTCCCCGGCTCGCGCACCGTCCTGGTCAAACTCGAAGGTCCCCGCTACCAGGCGCCCACCCGGCAACGGCTGGCCGCCCTGCGCCTGGACCGGGGCGCGCTGGAGGACTCCGCCAGCCCGGCCGACCGCACCCCCGACGTCGTCATCGACGTCGTCTACGACGGGGCCGACCTCGCCGAGGTGGCCCGGCTGACCGGGCTGGAACCCGACCAGGTCGTCGCCGCCCACACCGGAACACTCTGGCGGGTCGGATTCGGCGGCTTCGCACCGGGTTTCGCCTATCTCGTCGGCGGCGACGAACGCCTGCAGGTGCCGCGCCGCGACGAACCCCGCACCAAGGTGCCCGCCGGATCCGTCGGCTTGGCCGGTGAGTTCAGCGGGGTGTACCCCCGCGAATCGCCCGGCGGCTGGCAGCTGATCGGGCACACCGACGCCGCGCTGTGGGACGTGGACCGCGAGAACCCCGCACTGCTCACCCCGGGCGCGTGGGTCGAGTTCCGCGCGGTGTGAACGAGGAGGCGACGATGACCACCACTCTGGAGATCCTGCGCACCGGCCCGCTGGCGCTGGTCGAAGACCTCGGCAGGCCGGGGCTTGCGCACATGGGGGTCACCCGCTCAGGTGCGGCGGACCGCCGCGCGCACACGCTGGCCAACCGCCTGTTGGCCAACCCCGGCGACCGGGCGACCGTCGAGGTGATGTTCGGCGGCCTGACCGCCCGGGTGCGCGGCGGCGACGTGGCCGTGGCCGTCACCGGCGCCGACGCCGACCCCGCCGTCAATGGAAAACCGTTCGGCACCAACAGCATTCACTACGCCCACGACGGTGACGTGATCTCGCTGGGGATCCCGCATTCCGGCCTGCGCAGCTACCTGGCGGTGCGCGGCGGATTCGACGTCGCCCCGGTGCTGGGGTCGCGCAGCTACGACGTGATGTCGGCGATCGGGCCGCAGCCGCTCAAACCCGGCGACGTGCTGCCGGTCGGCGACCACACCGAGGACTTCCCCGAACTCGACCAGGCGCCCGTCGCGGCGATCGACGACGAGGCGCTCGAGCTGACGGTGGTGCCCGGCCCGCGCGACGACTGGTTCGTCGACGCCGACGTCCTGGTGCGCACCAACTGGCAGGTCACCAACCGCAGCGACCGCGTCGGCATGCGACTGGTCGGTATGCCCCTGGAATACCGGTGGCCCGACCGGCAGCTGCCCAGCGAGGGTGCCACCCGCGGGGCGATCCAGGTGCCGCCCAACGGTTTTCCCGTCATCCTCGGCCCGGACCACCCGGTGACCGGCGGATACCCGGTGATCGGCGTCGTGACCGACGACGACATCGACAAGGCGTCGCAGGCGCGCCCCGGCCAGACCGTGCGGCTGCACTGGTCACGGCCGCGCAAATCCGCCCGGTGAACCACGCCGAGACCGCACCACGCGGCGGTCCGCACTGGTAGAACAGCAGTGTGCAGTCGGCAGACCTCACCACCTGCCTGCGCGTGCGGGACGTCCACACCGCGCGGCTGGTCCACACCTCGGATCTCGACACCGAGACCCGCGAAGGCGCCCGCCGGATGGTGGCCGACGCCTTCCGTGGAGATTTCACCGACGAGGACTGGGAGCACGCTCTCGGCGGTATGCATGCGCTGATCTGCAGCCATGGCGCGCTGATCGCCCACGCCGCGGTGGTCCAGCGCCGGCTGCTCTACCGTGACGCCGTGCTGCGCTGCGGCTATATCGAGGCCGTCGCGGTGCGCGAGGACCTCCGCAGGCAGGGCCTGGGCAGCGCGGTGATGGACGCGTGCGAGCAGGTGCTGCGCGGCGCCTACCAGCTCGGTGCGCTGGCGACCTCGGAGATGGCAAGGCCGATGTATCGTGCCAGGGGCTGGCGGCCCTGGCTGGGGCCGACGTCGGTGCTGGCACCCGGCGGACGCATCCGCACGCCGGAGGACGACGGATCGGTGTACGTCTTCCCCGTCGCCCATGCGCTCGGCGTCCCGGACCTCGACACCACCGGGGAACTGACCTGCGATTGGCGCCTCGGCGACGTCTGGTGACCTCACACCGCATCCGCCGTGGTGGTGAGCGTAATTTCACGGCAGGGTCACCGCGGGCAGCGTCGGGGTAACGAACACTTCCTACCGTTGCCGCCATGTCGCACCGCATCACCGACTGGGATCCCGAGGACACGGTGGCCTGGGAAGCCGGTAACAAGTACATCGCCCGCCGCAACCTGATCTGGTCGGTGGCCGCCGAGCACATCGGCTTCTCCGTATGGTCCATCTGGTCGGTCATGGTGCTGTTCATGCCGGAGGCCGTCTACGGGTTCTCCGCCGGGGACAAATTCCTGCTCGGCGCCACCGCCACACTCGTCGGTGGCTGCCTGCGGATCCCCTACACGCTGGCCACCGCCAGGTTCGGCGGGCGCAACTGGACGGTGTTCTCCGCGTTCGTGTTGCTCATCCCGACCGTCGGCACCATGGTCCTGCTGGCCAATCCCGGTCTGCCACTGTGGCCCTACCTGGTGTGCGCGGCACTGGCCGGTTTCGGCGGCGGCAACTTCGCGTCGTCGATGACCAACATCAACGCGTTCTATCCACAGCGGCTCAAGGGCTGGGCACTGGGGCTGAACGCGGGTGGCGGCAACATCGGGGTCCCGATGATCCAGCTGGTCGGGCTGCTGGTGATCGCGGTCGCGGGCAACCGGTCGCCGTACTGGGTGTGCGCGGTCTATCTGGTCGCCCTGGCCGTCGCGGGTATCGGCGCGGCGCTGTACATGGACAACCTCGAACAGCACAAGATCGACTTCACCGCGATGAGAGACATTCTGCGCGAACGCGATACGTGGGTGATCTCGCTGCTCTACATCGGCACGTTCGGATCGTTCATCGGGTTCGCGTTCGCGTTCGGCCAGGTGCTGCAGATCAACTTCGCCGCCCGTGGCCAGAGCGCCGCAGAGGCGTCACTGCACGCCGCCCAGATCGCGTTCGTCGGCCCGCTGCTCGGCTCGGTGTCCCGCGTGTACGGCGGCAAGCTCGCCGACCGGATCGGCGGCGGCCGCGTCACCCTCGCGGTGTTCGCCGGCATGATCCTCGCGGCCGGTGTGCTGGTCACCGTCAGCACCCTCGACGACGGCACGCCGGGCGCGGCGACCGCGGCCACGATGATCGGCTACGTCGTCGGCTTCATCGCCCTGTTCCTGCTCTCGGGCATCGGCAACGGGTCGGTGTACAAGATGATCCCGTCGATCTTCGAGGCCCGCAGCCGGTCGCTGGACGCCGACGAGGAGCAGCGGGCCGCGTGGTCGCGCGCCATGTCAGGGGCCCTGATCGGGTTCGCCGGCGCCGTCGGCGCGCTCGGCGGGGTGGGCATCAACCTCGCGCTGCGGCAGTCCTACCTCTCGAGCGGTTCGGCGACCGCCGCATTCTGGATCTTCGCCGCGTTCTACGTGCTGGCCTCCGCGGTCACCTGGGTGATGTACGTGCGGCGTCCGCGCGGCGACGCTGCCGCCGGCCGGGCGCCCCACCCCGACCTCGCCCGGGCGTGACCCCCGGATCCGTGGACAGGGCGACAACGGCGTCGCCCTGTTCACACCGCGGCTTCGGCAATGCCATGGCAATGGCTGGGAAACAGATATGAAACACGACCTGCATACACAGAACACATGAGTGAGCCCGACTGGCTGCCGCTCACCGGCTTCCGGGTGGCGGTGACCTCCGCCCGCCGCGCCGACGAACTGAGCGCGCTGCTGCGCCGGCGCGGCGCCACCGTCACCAGCGCCCCAGCGATCGCGATGGTGCCGCTGCCCGACGACGACGAACTGCGGGCCAACACCCACGCGTTGATCGACAACCCGCCCGACATCGTCGTCGCGACCACCGGCATCGGATTCCGCGGCTGGATCGCCGCCGCCGACGGCTGGGGCGTCGCCGCCGACCTGACCACCGCTCTCGAGCGGGCCCGCATCGTCTCCCGCGGACCCAAGGCGACCGGCGCCCTGCGGGCCGCCGGGCTGCCCGAGGAATGGTCACCGGAATCGGAGTCGTCCCGGGAGGTGCTGCGCTACCTGCTCGACGGGGGCATCGCCGGCAAGCGCATCGCCGTCCAGCTGCACGGCGCCACCGACGACTGGGACCCGTTCCCCGAGTTCCTCGACGAACTGCGCGCGGCGGGCGCCGACGTGGTGCCGATCCGTGTGTACCGGTGGCGGCCCGCGCCTCGCAACGGTGAGTTCGACCAACTCGTGGCGGGTATCGCCGAGGAGAAGTTCGACGCCGTCAGCTTCACCTCCGCACCGGCGGTGGCGTCGGTGCTGATGCGCGCCACCGAGATGGGCGTCATCGACCGGGTGTTGACGGCGATGCGAACCAACGTGCACGCGATGTGCGTCGGCCCCGTCACCGCACGTCCCCTGGCCCGGCTCGGGGTGCCGACGTCGGCACCGGAACGGATGCGACTCGGCGCGCTGGCCCGCCACATCACCGACGAACTGCCGCTGCTGCAGGCCCGCACCGTGCGGGTGGCCGGCCACCTGCTGGAGATCCGCGGCACCTGTGTGCTGGTGGACGGTGTCGTCAAATCGCTGTCGCCGGCCGGGATGGCCACCATTCGCGCACTCGCGCACCGGCCCGGTGCGGTGGTGTCGCGCACCGACCTGCTCAGCGCCCTGCCCGGCAGCGGCACCGACACCCACGCCGTGGAGACCGCGGTGCTGCGGCTGCGAACAGCGTTGGGCGACAAGCAGATCGTGTCCACCGTCGTCAAACGCGGATACCGCCTGACCGTCGACGACGACCTGGCCGAGGCGCTCTGAGGAGTGAAAGTGAACCGGATTCTCGTCGCACACGGCACCCGTAAAGCCAGCGGTGTCGCACTCATCGGTGACATCGCCGAACGCGTCTCGGCGGCCCTGGACGCACCCGTCGGCATCGCCTTCGTCGACGTCCTCGGCCCCACCCCAGCCGACGTGCTCCGCACCGTGCCGGGCCGCCCCGCCGTCCTGGTGCCGGCATTCCTGTCCCGCGGTTACCACGTCCGCACCGACATCCCCGCCCACATCGACGCCAGCGGGCACCCCGACGTCACGGTCGCGCCGGCGCTCGGCCCGGACCCGCAGCTGGTGCGGGTGGTCTCCGACCGTCTGGTCGAAGCCGGTTGGCGCCCGGGCGATTCGGTGATCCTCGCCGCCGCCGGAACCTCTGATCCGGCCGCGATGCGCGATCTGCACACCACCGCGACCGCACTGTCGGCGGTCACCGGTGCGCATGTGGACCTCGCGTTCGCGGCCACCGGCCGGCCGCTGATCGGCGACGCCGTCGCGGCCGCTCGCCGCCGTGGCGCGCGGCGGGTGGTGGTCGCCTCATACCTGTTGTCCGAGGGCCTTTTCCAGGATCGGCTGCGCGCGAGCGGCGCCGACATCGTCACCGACCCGCTCGGCACGCACCCCGGACTCGTGCGGTTGATCGCCGCACGGTTCCGGCGGGCCCGGATCCCGGTTGCCGCCTAGGCGCTGGGCGACACCAGCGCGCGCGCCACCGCCTCGATCGAGGCGTTCTCCTGTTTGGCCAGCTTCACCAGCAGCGCGAAGGCCTGAGCGACGTCGAGGCTGAACCGCCGCATCAACAGCGTCTTGGCTTCGGTGATGACGTCGGTGCGCGGCGACGGCACCCGTAACGTCTGGCGCTCCTGCATCGTCAACGCCTCCGCGATGCGGGCGGCGATCATCGCACCCATCTCTTCCGCGTCGGCATCGAACGCGCCCGCGCGGTCGGCGTACAGGTTGAGCGCGGCGTGCGTGTTGCCGTCATGGAACACCGGGAAGGCGAGGATCGCGCGCACCGGTGTGGTCCTGACCGCCTTGGCGCTGAAATGCGGCCACCGGGTGTCCGACGCCAGATCGTCGACCCGCAGCACCTGGCAGTGGGTCGCCGCATCCAGGCACGGCCCCTGTCGGTAGCCGCGCTGGATGTTGTCCAGCACCAGCGGTTGTCCGTCCGAGGCGGCGAGACAGCGGATGACGTCGTCGTCGGTCACCAGGGTCACCCCGGCGTGGTCGGCACCCGTCGTGTGTTCCACCGCGAACGTCGTGAGGCCGACCAGATCCCCGGCCATGTCGGCGCGTGCCCGCCGGGCGTACCGGCGCACGTACTCCTCGAGCGCCAGGCCGAAGCGGTCCTCGCCGACTGCCATATCCGCGAGATACCCGGGGCGGGTGCCACCAAACGCGGTGGTTCGGCGGACGCGGGTGGGGTACCTCATCCCAATGAACCTCCATCGCATCCTCGCCGGCGTCGAAGAGGTGAAGTCGCTCGACGCTCCGGCACAGGCCAGCGCACGTATCGCGAGCCAGGTGGTCGACGGTGCCCGGCTGGGCCGGGTCCTGCGGGGCTCCTGGCTCGGCCACCCCGTCCACCCACTGTTGATCACGCTGCCGATCGGCACCTGGATGACGTCGGTGGTGTTCGACGTCGTGTTCAAGGACGTCGCGACGGCGCGCCGCCTCCTGGGGGTCGGGCTGGCCGCGACACCGCCGACCGTGCTGGCCGGGTGGGCGGACTACGCACTGCTCAACAAGCGCCAGCAGCGGGTCGGCCTGGTGCACGCGGTGTCCAACGCGGCCGGGGTGACGATGTTCGGGCTGGCCTACCGGGCGTACCGCAAGGAGCGGGTGCGCGCGGCGCGGGTGTACAGCCTGCTCGGCCTCACGGCGATCAGCGTGGGTGGCGCGCTCGGCGGGCACCTGTCCTACGCGCAGGGTGCGGGGATGTTCCGCTGGGAGCCGGTGCGCGCGCTCACCCACCGCAGCCCGGTGGAGTACCGGCGCGCCGCCTGAGCGTTACGCCGCGATCTCGACGAATCCGTCGGCGGTGAGCCGGGTCCGGTACACCGGCAGCGCGACCGACGGATCGTCGAGGCAGCTGCCGTCGTCGAAAGCGAAGGCCTGCTTCTTGATCGGCGACTGGACGGTGGCCCGTCCGCCCCGGTCCCCGGTGATACCGCGCGACATCACCGCGGCTCCGGAGAAGGGATCGATGTTGCCGACCGCGTGCAGGCTGCCGTCGTCGAGGCGGAACAGAGCGGCCTGGGATCCGTCGGGCAGCAGCACCCCCACCCCGCGGCAGGGGGTCAGGAACTCGTAGCGGCAGGCCACCGTCCACGTCGCGGTGAGGTCGGTGCGGTCGTCGAGCAGTGTCACGGTGTCTCCTGAAGCGGTCGGACAGTGGGCATCCCGATCGGCACCGGCACCTTGCGGCCGGCGTTCTCGGTGAAGGTGATGGTCGGGTCGGGCACCTCGGGTGCGTTGACGAAGGACACGAAACGCGACAGCTTGTCGGGGTCCTCGAGCACACCCTTCCACTCACAGGCGTAACCCTCGACGTGGCGGGCCATCGCGGCCTCGAATTCGCCTGCCAGACCGAGGGAGTCGTCGCATACCACCTCGCGCACGTGGTCCAGCCCGAGCTGCTCGACCCACGGTGCGGTGCGTTGCAACCGGTCGGCGGTGCGGATGTAGAACATCAGGAAGCGGTCGATGTAGCGGATCAGGGTCTCGTCGTCGAGGTCGCCGGCCAGCAGTTGCGCGTGCGCCGGGGTCATCCCGCCGTTGCCACCGACGTACAGGTTCCAGCCGTGTTCGGTGGCGATGACACCGACGTCCTTACCGCGCGCCTCGGCGCATTCGCGGGCGCATCCGGACACCCCCATCTTGATCTTGTGCGGGGCGCGCAGACCGCGGTACCGCAGTTCGAGGTTGATGGCCATCTGCACCGAATCCTGTTGGCCGTAACGGCACCAGTCGCTGCCGACGCAGCTCTTCACGGTGCGCAGCGACTTGCCGTAGGCGTGCCCCGACTCCATCCCGCCCTCGACGAGCCGGCGCCAGATCTCCGGGAGCTGCTCGACGCGCGCGCCGAACAGGTCGATGCGCTGGCCGCCGGTGATCTTGGTGTAGAGGTCGAAGTCCCGGGCGATCTCGCCGATGAGGATCAGCTGCTCCGGGGTGATGTCACCGCCGGGCACCCGCGGCACCACCGAATAGCTGCCGTTGCGTTGGATGTTGGCCAGGAAGTGGTCGTTGGAATCCTGCAGCGCCGCCTGTTCACCGTCGAGGATGTGGTCCGAGCTCGTCGAGGCCAGGATCGAGGCGACGGTGGGTTTGCAGATGTCGCAACCCTTTCCGGTGCCGAACTTCTCGAGCAGACCGGAGAAGGTGCGGATCTCCGTCGCCGAGATGATCTCGAACAGTTCCGCACGCGACTGACCGAAGTGTTCGCAAAGCGCCTTCGATTGCTCGACACCCTCGGCTTCGAGCAACTGCTTGAGCAGGGGCACACACGATCCGCAGGAGGTGCCGGCCTTCGTGCACGCCTTGAGCCCGGCCACGTCGCAGCAGCCGCCGGCGATCGCCCCGGTGAGATCGCCCTTGGTGACGTTGTTGCACGAGCAGATCTGCGCGGCGGCGGGCAACGCGCCGACACCGAGGGCACTGTCACCGCCACCGGAACCGGCCGGTGCGATCAGCGCCATCGGATCACCGGGCAGCTGTTCGCCCACCATCGGGCGCAGGACGCCGTATGCCGAGGCGTCGCCCACCAGCACACCGCCGAGCAGTGTCTTGGCGTCGTCGGAGAGCACGAGCTTGGCGTAGGTCTGGTTGACCGCGTCGTTGACCACGACCTCGAGGCAGTCGGGGGTGCGGCCCATCGCGTCGCCGAAACTCGCCACGTCGACGCCGAGCAGCTTCAGCTTCGTCGACAGGTCGGCAGCCCCGAATTCGGCTGCCCCACCGAGCAATCGGTCGGCGACCACCTCGGCACTGGTGTAGCCGGGACCGACCAGCCCGTAGCAGCGGCCCTCGATCGCGGCCACCTCGCCGATCGCGAAGATGTGCGGATCCCGGGTGGCACAGGAGGAGTCGGTCAGCACGCCGCCGCGTTCGGCGATGTCCAGTCCGGCGGCGCGCGCCAGTTCGTCGCGGGGGCGGACACCGGCGGCGAAGATCACCAGCCCGGCCTCGATCTCCGAACCGTCGCTCAGCCGGACGGTGACCGATCCGCGGTCGGTGGCCTCGATGGCGTCGGTGCCCACGTCGACGTGCACATCGATGCCGAGGTCGCCGACCATCCGGCCCAGCAGGTGTCCGCCTGCCTCGTCGACCTGCTGATTCATCAACCGGGGCGAGCGTTCGACGATGTGTGCGGTCAAGCCGAACTGCCGCAACGCATTGGCGGCTTCGAGGCCGAGCAGGCCACCGCCGATCACCACGCCGACCGGCGCGTCGCCTGCGGCGAGGCTGCGCTGCGCGTCGGCGCGGATCGCGTCGAGGTCGTCGAGCGTGCGGTAGACGTGGCAGGCGGGCAGATCATGGCCCGGCACCGGCGGCACGAAGGCGTACGAGCCGGTGGCCAGCACCAGTGCGTCGTAGCCCACCGTCGTCCCGTCCGCGGTCCGCACGGTGCGGTTGTCCCGGTCGATCGCGGTGACAGGTTGCCCCAGTCGCAGGTCGACGAGGTCGTCACCGCGGTAGTCGTTACCGGTCAGGGCGAGGAGTGCGCGGTCCCAGTGCTCGGTGTAGCCGGTCAGGCCCACCCGGTCGTAGGCGGCGTCGGATTCCTCGGCGAGCACGGTGATCCGCCAGGCGCCGCCTTCGTCGCGCGCGCGCAGCGCTTCGACGAACCGGTGCCCGACCATGCCGTGGCCGACGACCACGACGTTCTTCGCTGACTGCATGGGGGCAAGGCTAGGAAGCCGATATTGCCGCGATGTCGCCTCGTGTGAAGCCCCCATCACGGTGTGCTCACCTTGCGCGGGGCCGGTTTGTGAGACGGCGTGGGTCGTTCACCGTGGGCGAACACGGAAGCGGAACATGAGCGTGGTCGACTCAAGTTCTATGTGACAGCGGACCGGTGCAGGGCCGGTCTCGAAGACGAGGAGAGCAGCACATGAGCAACGTGGCTTTGCGGGCGCGCCCCGCGTGGGATCTGGATCGCTGGGTTCGGGACTTCTTCGGCCCCGCGTCCGCCGACGACTGGTTCGGCGGTGCGGCGCGCCCGGGTTTCAACCCCGCCGCCGAGATCACCAAGGACGGTGAGGACGCCGTCGTACGGGTGGAACTGCCCGGCGTGGACGTCGACAAGGACGTCACCGTCGAGGTCGACAACGGCCGGCTCGTCATCCAAGGTGAGCGGCGCGACGAACGCAGCGAGGAGAAGGACGGCCGCACACTGCGCGAGATGCGGTACGGCTCCTTCCGGCGGTCGTTCCGGCTTCCGCAGCATGTCACCGGCGACGCCATCTCGGCGTCCTACGACGCCGGGGTGCTGACGGTCCGGGTGGCCGGCGCCTACGCCGGCGCTGCGCCGCAGCGCATCGCGATCGAGAACAAGTAGTCCGACCGACTTCGAGGCCGGTGGCACCCGAGGGTGTCACCGGCCTCGTCGTGCGTCGGCCGCCGAAGTCGACGAAATGTCCGGACCTTCTCGCGCTTTTGCGCCCGTTTGTTCGTTTGGGCGAAAGGCGCGTCAGCGCCAGCGGTCGAGCAGTTCGTTCGCCCGGGCCGCCAGCGCCGCCTGCAGGAACGGGCCGAAGCTGATGCGCGCCACCCCGAGCGGGCCGAACGACGCCGGGTCGTCCTGGTCGGGCAGCCCGATCGCGTTGACCGGCAACGGCAGTTCGGCCGTCAGGCGCCGCTGGGTGTCCGGATCGTGGCGGCCGACCGGGTACAGCACGTCGGCTCCCGCCTCGGCGGCCTCTTTCAGCCGTGCGATCGCCCGGTCGACGCGGTCGGCGTCGTCACCGTCCTTGCGCAGGAACAGGTCGGTGCGGGCGTTGAGCACCACGTGCACGCCCGCGGCGTCCGCGGCCGCCCGCAACGCCCCGACCAGTTCGGCGTGTTCCGCCGACGACCGGAGCCGGCCGCCCTCACTGTGCACGGTGTCCTCGATGTTGAGGCCGACCGCACCGACGCCGAGCAATCCCTCGATCAGCCGGGTCGGCGCCTCGGCGTAACCGGATTCGATGTCCACCGACACCGGGACGGCTCCGACCTCCTCCAGGGCCTCGGTGATCTGCGCGACCCGCGTGAGCAGCTCGTCGAACGTCATGCCTTCGTTGTCGGCGCGCCCGACCGAGTCGGCGACGGGATGGCTGCCGACGGTCAGCGCGGAGAAGCCCGCGCCGACGGCGAGCCGGGCCGACCATGCGTCCCACACGGTGGGCAGGACCACGGGGTTTCCGGGTTGATGCAATGCGAGCAGTGCGGTGGCCCGCTCCTGCAGAGGTGAGTTCGACACGGGCCCATCCTTGCCCCTCAGACGTGATCTGTCTCACTTCCAACACAGTGATGTGGCTAGCATCGGATGCGTAATGTGATTCACGACACCCTTCAGCCCAAGGAGGTCACTTGTCCACCACCACCGATTTCGCGGAACTGCACGAACTCATCGGCGGCCTGCGGCGCTGCGTCACCGCGCTGGCATCCCAGTACGGCGACTCCCCGGCGATGCGCCGCATCGTCAACGACGCCGAACGCATCCTCAACGACATCGACCGTCTCGACATCGATGCCGAGGAACTCGAACTCGGCCGCGGGTTGAGCAGGCACCACCACGTCGGGGAGAAGATCCCGATCCCCGACACCCAGTACGACAGCGATTTTTGGCGGGGCGTGGACGACGAGGGCCTCGGCGGCACCCGCTGACCGGATGCGGGCGGCCCACCGCCCGCCCACCAAGGCGACGCGCCCAGCCGGGTAGCCGCATGCCGTCACCGATTCTCGAAAGGCAACTGTGAGCGCACCGACCGCAGACCGCGAGGGCACCGGCGTCTTCTCCCGGGGACGCGCCCAGATACCGCAACGGACGCTGCGGACCGACCGCTGGTGGGTGCCGACGGTGCTGACCAACCTGGGACTCGCCGCGTTCGTCATCTACGCGACGATCCGGGCGTTCTGGGGCAGCGCCTACTGGGTGGCCGACTACCACTACCTGACGCCGTTCTACTCACCGTGCGTCAGTACGGGGTGCATCCCCGAGGCGAGCCATTTCGGCCAGTTCCTGCCGGATGTGTGGTGGCTGCCGTACGCGGCGCTGTCCCTGCCGTTCCTGCTGCTGTTCCGGCTCACGTGTTACTACTACCGCAAGGCCTACTACCGGTCGGTGTGGCAGTCGCCACCGGGATGCGCTGTGGCCGAACCGCATTCGACGTACACCGGCGAGACACGGTTACCGCTCATTCTGCAGAACCTGCACCGGTACTTCTTCTACGTCGCGGTCATCATCTCGCTGATCAACACCTACGACGCGATCCTGGCGTTCCACTCCCCCACCGGATTCGGCTTCGGACTGGGCAACGTGATCCTCGTCGTCAACGTGATCCTGCTGTGGACCTACACGGTGTCGTGCCACTCGTGCCGTCACGTCACCGGCGGCCGGCTCAAGCACTTCTCCAAACACCCCGTGCGCTACTGGATGTGGACACAGGTCAGCAAGCTCAACACCCGGCACATGCTGTACGCGTGGATCACTCTCGGCACGCTGGTGCTCACCGACTTCTACGTCATGCTCGTGGCGAGCGGCACCATCTCCGACCTGAGATTCATTGGCTGACAATCCAACTCCACACCGAACAGGCAAGTGAGGATCCACATAGATGGCTGACGTCGATGCTCTTCGCGCAAGCGGCTCATCGCCGATCGAACGGCATCAGTACGACGTGGTCGTGATCGGCGCCGGGGGCGCGGGTCTGCGAGCGGTGATCGAGGCGCGCGAGCGCGGCCTGAAGGTCGCCGTGGTGTGCAAATCGCTGTTCGGCAAGGCGCACACGGTGATGGCCGAGGGTGGCTGCGCGGCGTCGATGGGCAACACGAACCCCAAGGACAGCTGGCAGGTGCACTTCGGTGACACGATGCGCGGCGGCAAGTTCCTCAACAACTGGCGGATGGCCGAACTGCACGCCAAGGAGGCGCCCGACCGGGTCTGGGAGCTCGAGACCTACGGCGCGCTGTTCGACCGCACCAAGGACGGCCGGATCAGTCAGCGCAACTTCGGCGGCCACACCTATCCGCGGCTCGCGCACGTCGGTGACCGCACCGGCCTGGAGATCATCCGCACCATGCAGCAGAAGATCGTCTCGCTGCAGCAGGAGGACAAAGAAGAGCTCGGGGACTACGACGCTCGGATCCGGGTGTTCGCCGAGTGCACCGTCACCGACCTGATCAAGGACGGGGACCGCATCGCCGGGGCGTTCGGCTACTGGCGCGAGACCGGCAACTTCATCCTGTTCGAGGCGCCTGCGGTGGTGCTGGCGACCGGCGGAATCGGCAAGTCCTACAAGGTCACCTCGAATTCCTGGGAGTACACCGGCGACGGGCACGCGCTGGCGCTGCGGGCCGGCGCGACGCTGATCAACATGGAGTTCATCCAGTTCCACCCCACCGGGATGGTGTGGCCGCCCAGCGTGAAAGGCATCCTCGTCACCGAGGGTGTGCGCGGCGACGGCGGGGTGCTGAAGAACTCCGACGGCAAGCGGTTCATGTTCGACTACATCCCGGACGTGTTCAAGGGCCAGTACGCCGAATCCGAGGACGAGGCCGACCAGTGGCTCAAGGACAACGACTCCGCGCGCCGCACGCCTGACCTGCTGCCCCGCGACGAGGTCGCTCGCGCGATCAACACCGAGGTGAAGGAGGGCCGCGGCACCCCGCACGGCGGCGTCTACCTCGACATCGCGTCGCGCATGAGCTCCGAGGAGATCAAGCGCCGGCTGCCGTCGATGTACCACCAGTTCATGGAGCTCGCCGAGGTCGACATCACCACCGACGAGATGGAGGTCGGACCGACCTGTCACTACGTGATGGGCGGCATCGAGGTGGATCCCGACACCGGCGCCGCCAAGACCCCCGGCCTGTTCGCCGCCGGCGAGTGCGCGGGCGGGATGCACGGCTCGAACCGGCTGGGCGGCAACTCGCTGTCGGATCTGCTGGTGTTCGGCCGCCGTGCCGGTCTCGGCGCCTCCGATTACGTGCGGGCGCTCAAGGACCGGCCCGCGGTGCGGGACGCCGAGGTCGACGCGGCATGCAAGCTAGCGCTGGCACCGTTCGACGGCCCGAGCGACGGCGAACCGGAGAACCCCTACACCCTGCAGCTCGACCTGCAGGACACGATGAACGAGCTGGTCGGCATCATCCGCACCGCCGACGAGATCACCGAAGCCCAGGGCAAGCTCGAGGAGCTGCGGGAGCGGTTCAAACGCCTCGAGGTCGAGGGCAACCGGCACTTCAACCCGGGCTGGCATCTGGCGATCGACCTGCGCAACATGCTGCTGGTCAGCGAGTGCGTGGCCAAGGCCGCGCTGGAGCGCACCGAGAGCCGCGGCGGCCACACCCGCGACGACTATCCGTCGATGGAGGCGGAGTGGCGCAAGACGCTGCTGGTGTGCCGGGCCGCCAACAATGGCGCCGACGACTCCGCTGTTCCTGACGTCACCGTCACCCGTGAGGACCAGGTGCCGATGCGCGACGACCTGCTCGAGTTGCTCGAGATCGAAGAGCTCGAGAAGTACTTCACCGACGACGAACTCGCCAACCACCCGGCAAGGAGGAGCTCATGAGCTACCAGGCGAAGATGCGGGTGTGGCGCGGCGACGAAGAGGGCGGTGCCCTGCAGGACTACACCGTCGAGGTCAACGAGGGTGAGGTGGTGCTCGACATCATCCACCGCCTGCAGCAGACCCAGACCGGTGACCTGGCCGTGCGGTGGAACTGCAAGGCAGGCAAATGCGGGTCCTGTTCGGCGGAGATCAATGGCCGCCCCCGCCTGCTGTGCATGACCCGGATGTCGACCTTCGGCGAGCAGGAGACCGTCACCGTCACGCCGCTGCGCACGTTCCCGGTGATCCGGGATCTGGTGACCGACGTGTCGTTCAACTACGAGAAGGCCAGGGAGATCCCGGCGTTCACCCCGCCGAAGGATCTGCAGCCGGGCGAGTACCGGATGGCGCAGGAGGACGTGAACCGGTCACAGGAGTTCCGCAAGTGCATCGAGTGCTTCCTGTGCCAGAACGTCTGCCACGTCGTGCGCGACCACGAGGAGAACAAGAAGGCGTTCGCGGGGCCCCGCTATCTGATGCGGATGGCCGAACTCGACATGCATCCGCTCGACGTCCACGAGCGCCGCGCCGAGGACGCCCAGGAGGTCCACGGGCTCGGCTACTGCAACATCACGAAATGCTGCACCGAGGTCTGCCCCGAACACATCAAGATCACCGACAATGCGCTGATCCCGATGAAAGAGCGTGCGGCCGACCGCAAGTACGACCCGGTGGTGTGGCTGGGCAACAAGCTGTTTCGGCGATGAGCGCTTGCGCGAAGAGCAGACGATTGCGATGAGCGCTTGCGCGAAGAGCAGACGATTGCGATGAGCGCTTGCGCGAAGAGCAGACGACGAAGGCGGCAGAAGCGGGTTGACCCGCCGGGTGCCCGGGTAACCTGCGTCACAGCGGCCAATCATCGACGAAAGGCAGCATGATGAGCCTCAGTCACACGCACAGCCTCAACGACATCCGCACGGCGATCCGGGAACTGTCCACGCGCGCCGACCTGGCTCGCAAGGAGGGCCGGACCAGCGACGCCGCCGAGATCGAGCGGCGTATCCAGCATTACCGGGACGAACTCGCCACCCGCCCCTGATCTCGCCCGGTCAGCCGCCGAGGCGGCGGAACGTGCTGCGGTGGAACACGATCGGCGCGACGTCCGGGTGCACGGTGATGCCCTCGACCCGGAGGATGACGATGGTGTGATCGCCGGCCTCGACCAGGTTGTGGATGGAGCTGTCCAGCCACACGCTGGTGCCGTTGATGAACAGGGCGCCCTCGTCGGTCGAGGTCGTCTCCAGCCCGGCGAACCGGTCGCCGGCCTTGGCCGCCAGCGTGCGCGCGGCCGCGTCGTGGCTCTCGCCCAGCACGCTGATCCCCAGCCGCGGCAGGTCCTTGAGTTTCGGCCACGTCGTCGACGTGTTCTGCACACAGAACGACACCAGCGGCGGATCGAGCGACACCGGCACGAAGGTGCTCGCGGCGAGGCCGACGCGCGTGCCGTCCGCCTCCGCGGCGATCGCGATGACGCCCGTCGGGAAGTGACCGAAGGCCTCGCGCAGCGTGGCCGGGTCCAGATCTGTGCGACTCATAACGTCGTCCATCTTCACATGTGACCTGGCGGACCGGCCACGGCCCCGATCGACGTGCGTCAAACGGACCCACGCGGCGTTCCCTGCGCCACTCGCCCCACCGCCCGAAGGCGTTGACCATCGCCGACGTGATGAGCATCACATTCTGGGAAAACTGCAGCTCAGGCGGGAAAACCGCAGCAGTGGCCCAGCTCGGCCAACTGCTCGGTTGATTAGCCGGTGGAAATTGCTCGGCACCGGCTTGCGTTGAAGTTACCGGGCGGTATAGTCGGGCGCAGTTACTGGTGGGTAACTTGTCCCGAGTACCCAACCGCAAGGTGGCATTTCTCATCGAGGAGGCAACGTGAGCCACTACAAGAGCAACGTCCGTGACCAGGTCTTCAACCTGTTCGAGGTACTTGGTGTCGACAAGGCTCTCGGTCAGGGCGACTTCGGCGATCTCGACGCCGACACGGCCCACGAAATGCTCGGCGAGATGGCTCGCCTGGCCGAGGGTCCGATCGCCGCGTCGTTCGTCGAGGGCGACCGCAATCCCCCGGTGTTCGACCCCGAGACCCACACGGTCACGCTGCCGGAGGGCTTCAAGAAGTCGATGCGTGCGCTGTTCGACGCCGGCTGGGACAAGGCCGGTATGTCCGAGGAACTCGGCGGCATGCCGATGCCCCGCGCCCTGCAGTGGGCCCTGATCGAGCACGTCCTCGGCGCGAACCCGGCCGCCTACATGTACGCCATGGGCGGCGGCATGGCGGAGATCTTCTACAACAACGGCACCGACGAGCAGAAGAAGTGGGCCAAGCTGGCCGCCGAGCGCAACTGGGGCGCGACCATGGTGCTCACCGAGCCCGATGCCGGCTCGGACGTCGGCGCGGGCCGCACCAAGGCCGTCCAGCAGCCCGACGGCACCTGGCACATCGACGGGGTCAAGCGGTTCATCACCTCCGCCGATTCCGACGACATGTTCGAGAACATCGTGCATCTGGTGCTGGCCCGCCCCGAGGGTGCAGGCCCCGGCACCAAGGGTCTGTCGCTGTTCTTCGTGCCGAAGTTCCACTTCGACCCGGAGACCGGTGAGCTGGGCGAGCGCAACGGCGTCTTCGTCACCAACGTCGAGCACAAGATGGGCCTGAAGGTCTCGGCCACCTGTGAGCTGACCTTCGGCCAGCACGGTGTGCCCGCCAAGGGCTGGCTGGTCGGCGAGGTCCACAACGGCATCGCGCAGATGTTCGACGTCATCGAGCAGGCCCGAATGATGGTCGGCACCAAGGCCATCGCCACCCTGTCGACCGGTTACCTCAACGCGCTCGAGTACGCCAAGGAGCGTGTCCAGGGCGCCGACATGACCCAGATGACCGACAAGACGGCACCGCGCGTCACCATCACGCACCACCCGGACGTGCGCCGCTCGCTGATGACGCAGAAGGCCTACGCCGAGGGTCTGCGCGCGCTGTACCTGTTCACGGCCACCTACCAGGACGCGGCGGTGGCCGAGACGCTCCACGGGGTGGACGGCGACCTGGCGATGCGGGTCAACGACCTGATGCTGCCGATCGTCAAGGGTGTCGGCTCGGAGCAGGCCTACGCCAAGCTGACCGAGTCGCTGCAGACCTTCGGTGGTTCGGGCTTCCTGCAGGACTACCCGATCGAGCAGTACATCCGCGACGCGAAGATCGACTCGCTCTACGAGGGCACCACCGCCATCCAGGCGCAGGACTTCTTCTTCCGCAAGATCGTCCGCGACAAGGGCGTGGCGCTGGCGCACGTGGCCGGCCAGATCGAGGAGTTCGTCAAGTCGGAGACGGGCAACGGCCGGCTCAAGGCCGAGCGTGCCCTGCTGGCGACCGCGCTCGCCGACGTGCAGGCGATGGCGGCCTCGCTGACCGGTTACCTGATGGCCTCGCAGGAGGATGCGAAGGAGCTCTACAAGGTCGGCCTCGGTTCGGTCCGGTTCCTGATGAGCGTCGGCGACCTGGTCATCGGCTGGCTGCTGCAGAAGCAGGCCGCCGTGGCGATCGACGCGCTCGACGCCGGCGCGACCGGTGCCGACAAGGCGTTCTACGAGGGCAAGCTGGCGGTGGCGTCGTTCTTCGCGAAGAACTTCCTGCCGCTGCTGACCAGCACCCGTCAGGTGGTCGAGAACCTCGACAACGAGATCATGGAGCTCGACGAAGCCGCATTCTGATCCCTTTCACGCTCGAGGCCCCCGCTACGGCGGGGGCCTCTTGCGTTTCAGAGCGGCACTCCCCCGGTCAGAGCGCGGCCAGGAGCGCGCGGGTGCGGGCCCGGCCCTCGGGCGTCGGGTCGAACACCGCGGCGGTGAACTCGTCGACCCCGGCCGCGCGGAGTTCGCCGAGGCGCTGGGTGACGGTGTCCTCGTCGCCGATGATCGCGGCGTCCTCCGGACCGGCGTACCCCTCGCGATCGAGCATCGCCCGGTACGACGGCAGCTTCCCGTAGACCGCGAACTGGCGGGCGGCGTGGGCGCGGGCGCCGCCGGGGTCGTCGGTGACGCTGACGGGTAGGCCGGCGACGACGCGGACCTCACCGTCGGGACGGCCGGCGTCCGCGGCGGCCTGCCGCAGTGTCGGGCCGACGTGTTCGGCGAGCGTCTTGACGCCGGTCATCCACGTCAGCGTGCCCGCGGTGCGCCGCCCGGCCAGCCGGAGCAGCTGCGGGCCGAGCGCGGCGAGATACACCGGCGGTGCCGGCGCGGAGAACTGCAACGCGCCACGGGTGGTGAGGAGCTCTCCGGAGGCGTCGGCCGCTTGCCCGTTCAGCAACGGTTGCAGCCCGTCGAGGTACTCGCGCATCCGGCGCACGTTGCGGTCCCAGGCGATACCCCACATCCCCTCGGTGACCAGCCGGTGCGTCAGCCCGAGTCCCAGGCTGAAGCGGCCGCCACCGATGAGCGAGAGCGTCAGGGCGCGCTGCGCCATCAGCATGGGGTGCTGGTTCTGGATCGGCAGGACCGCGCTGCCCACCTCGATGGTGTCGACCTCGCGCAGGGCCACGGCGAGAACGGTGAGCAGGTCGGGTTCGGAGGGCAGCTGGCTCAACCAGACCCGGCGGAACCCCTCGTCGCGCAGCTCGGCGAGCTGGCTGACGCAGGTATCGACGGGTGAGCGGTCCGTGAGGGAGCCGAGAATGCTGATCTGCATGACTTCACGCTACGGGCGCATGAGGGCGGGTCCGGGAGGACATTGGGGGCGTCTTCACTGTGTCTCGCGCCGCCGGTTGTTCACCCCTGCACCGGCTATTTGGATCAGTCACTCCCGAACCCGTCGTGCGCTCGATCCTACGCCTCGGATTCCCCTCAGACCAGAGGTGCACGAGATCGAGGGCAAGAAGATGGCCCCGTGTTGCCGTCGGGTCGGGGGGTCAGACGGCAACACGGAGCTATCCGGTGTATCGGCGGGGCCGACGGAGGCGTTACACGTCTCCGCAGAAAAGTTTCAGCAAATTTCTCAGGCCTCGAGAATCGCCGCCACACCCTGCCCACCTGCGGCGCAGATGGAGATGAGGCCACGAACCGGCTGCCCGGTCTGCTTACGCTTCTCGGCCAGCTGTTTGGCCAGTTGCGCCACGATGCGCCCACCGGTCGCGGCGAAGGGGTGCCCGGCGGCGAGCGACGAACCGTTGACGTTGAGCTTGGAGCGGTCGATGGAGCCCAGGGCGGCGTCGAGCCCGAGCCGCTCCTTGCAGTACTCCTCGGACTCCCACGCCTGCAGGTGGGCCAGCACGACCGACGCGAACGCCTCGTGGATCTCGTAGAAGTCGAAGTCCTGCAGGGTCAACCCGTTGCGGGCGAGCAGCCGAGGCACCGCGTAGGTGGGCGCCATCAGCAGACCGTCGCGGCCGTTGACGTAGTCGACCGCGGCGGTCTCGCCGTCGACGTAGTAGGCCAGCGGCTCGATGCCGTGCTGCTGTGCCCAGTCCTCCGAGGCCAGCAGCGCGACCGAGGCTCCGTCGGTCAGGGGTGTGGAGTTACCGGCGGTCATCGTCGCGTCGCCGTGCCGGACGCCGAACACCGGCTTGAGCTTGGCCAGCTTCTCGGCCGACGAATCCGCGCGCAGGTTGTTGTCCCGGTACACGCCGAGGAACGGCGTGACGAGGTCGTCGAAGAAGCCGCGGTCGTAGGCGGCCGCCATGTTGCGGTGGCTGGCCGCGGCCAGTTCGTCCTGGTCGACGCGTTTGATGCCCATCTCCTTGGCGGTGATGGCGGCATGTTCACCCATGGACATGCCGGTACGCGGCTCACTGTTGACAGGGATCTCGATCCCGAGCGCGGCGGGCAGCTTGCCGACGAGTTTGAGGCGGTCGACGTTGGACTTCGCGCGCCGCAGACCCAGCAGCGTCTTGCGCAGGTCGTCGCCGAACGCGATCGGGGCGTCCGAGGTGGTGTCGACGCCGCCGGCCGCCGCCGACTTGTACCGTCCGGCCGCGATGCCGTCGGCCGCGGCGATGGTGGCCTGCAGACCGGTGCCGCAGGCCTGCTGGATGTCGAAGGCGGGCGTGTACGACGACAGCGCACTGCCGAGCACGCATTCGCGCATCAGGTTGAAATCGCGGCTGTGCTTGAGCACCGCGCCGCCGATGACCGCGCCGAGCTTCTCGCCCTGCAGGTGGTACCGGTCGACGAGCCCGCCGAGCGCCGCGGTGAACATGTCCTGGTTGGATGCGTTCGCGTACGCGCCGTCCGAGCGCGCGAAGGGAATCCGATTGCCGCCGAGGACGGCGACCCGTCGCATCGTTCTGCTGTCAGCCACGTTTGCCTCCACTGTCGTTCCGGCTATGTAACACCCGATATTACCCACCGTTATTACTCAGGAGTAAGTTCAGTGGGGACCTCCACTCCGCGGACGAAAGGCAGCAGAAGTGGCCTCCGACATCTATACCCAAATTGTTCACTCGGGCCCCGGTTCCTTCCTCGCCAAACAACTCGGCATCCCGCAGCCGGAAACCCTGCGCCGCTACCGGCCGGATGAGCCGCCGTTGCCCGGCGCCCTGCTGATCGCCGGGGACGGCCGTATCGTCGAGCCCCTGCGCGCCGCACTGGCCGAGGACTACGACGTCGTCGCCAACAACCTCGGCGGACGGTGGGCCGACAAGTTCGGCGGCCTGGTGTACGACGCCACCGGCATCACCGAACCGGAAGGACTCAAGGGGCTCTACGAGTTCTTCACCCCGCTGCTGCGCAACCTCACGCCGAACGCCCGCCTGGTGGTCATCGGCACCGACCCGGACGAGACGGACAGCCCGCACGAGCAGATCGTGCAGCGGGCGCTGGAGGGGTTCACCCGCTCGCTGGCCAAGGAGCTGCGGCGCGGCGCGACGGCGTCGCTGGTGTACGTATCCCCGCAAGCCAAGACCGCCGCGACCGGCCTCGAGTCGACGATGCGGTTCATCCTGTCCGGCAAGTCGGCCTACGTCGACGGTCAGGTGTACCGGGTCGGCCCCGACGACGCCGCGCCTCCGGCCGACTGGGACAAGCCGCTGGCCGGCAAGGTCGCCGTGGTGACCGGCGCCGCGCGCGGCATCGGCGCGACGATCGCCGAGGTGTTCGCGCGTGACGGCGCGTCCGTGGTCGCCGTCGACATGAAAGCTCCAGAGGGTGCGACGGATGAATTGGCCAAGGTCGCCGAGAAGGTCGGCGGCACGGCGCTGACCATCGACGTCACCGCCCCCGACGCCGTCGACCGCATCGCCGAGCACGTGCGTGACCATCACGGCGGCAAGCTCGACATCCTGGTCAACAACGCCGGAATCACCCGCGACAAACTGCTGGCCAACATGGACGAGGGCCGCTGGGACGCGGTGATCGCCGTCAACCTGCTCGCCCCGCTGCGGCTGACCGAGGGCCTGGTGGACAACGGCATCCTCGGCGAGGGTGGCCGGGTGATCGGGCTGTCCTCGATGGCGGGTATCGCCGGCAACCGCGGGCAGACGAACTACGCCACCACGAAGGCCGGGATGATCGGCCTGACCGATGCGCTGGCGGAGAAGCTGCACGAGAAGGGCATCACGATCAACGCCGTCGCCCCCGGGTTCATCGAGACGAAGATGACCGAGGCGATCCCGTTCGCCACCCGCGAGGTGGGCCGCCGGCTCAACTCGCTCTACCAGGGCGGCCAGCCCGTCGACGTCGCCGAGACCATCGCCTACTTCGCCAGCCCGGCGTCGAATGCAGTGACGGGCAACACGATCCGGGTGTGCGGCCAAGCCATGCTGGGGGCCTGACATGAGCGGACAGCCCAGTGGAACGCGAAACCTGTTGCGTGCGGCGGCCGGTGCGCTGCCGTTCGTCCCCCGCGGCGAATCGCTGCCCGACCGCACCCTGACGGTCGACGAGCTGAGGATCGACCCCGTCAACGTCGCCGAGTACGCGGCCGTCACCGGTCTGCAGTTCGGTGACACCGTGCCGTTGACCTACCCGTTCGCGCTGACCTTCCCGACCGTGATGGCGTTGGTCACCGGATTCGACTTCCCTTTCGCCGCAATGGGTTCGGTGCACATCGAGAACCACATCACCCAGCACCGACCGATCTCGGTCAGTGACACCGTCTCCGCCGCGGTGCACGCGGAGAATCTGCGCGAACACCGGCGCGGGCTGCTGGTCGACGTGGTGACCGACGTCAAGGTCGGCAACGAGCCGGCATGGCACCAGGTGACGACGTTCCTGCACCAGCAGCGCACCAGCCTGTCGGATCAGCCCAAGCCGCCGCCGCAGAAGCAGCCGAAACTCGGCCCGCCCAACGCGTTGCTGAACGTGACCGCCGGCCAGATCCGGCACTACGCGTCGGTCAGCGGCGACCACAACCCGATCCACACGAACCCCGTCGCGGCCAAACTGTTCGGTTTCCCGACGGTGATCGCCCACGGGATGTTCTCGGCGGCGGCCGTGCTGGCCAACATCGAGGGCCAGCTGCCGGGTTCGGTGGAGTACTCGGTGCGGTTCGCCAAGCCGGTGGTGCTGCCCGCCAAGGCCGGCCTGTACGTCAACCGCACCGCCGACGGGGGCTGGGACCTCGCGCTGCGCAACAAGAAGGGGGAGCCGCACCTCACCGGCACCGTCCGCGCGCGATAGGGCGAACACGGCAAACAACAGGACGGGACGCGCCGAGTCTCGTACAGTGCTGCCGTGACGACCTCCAAGGTGCCGCCGGTTCGGGTGGCCCGCGCTGTCGAACGGTTCCGCCACGTCCTCGATCGGCTGCATCAGCGCAGCGCACCACCCGCGGCGGTGATGATGGACAAGATCCTCGGCGCCTGGGTGGCGCAGGGCATCACGGTGGCGGCCGACCTCAAGGTGGCCGATGCGCTGGCCGACGGACCGCTGCCGATCGGCGAACTGGCGCGGCGCGTGGGCGCGGATCCCGATGCGCTGTCGCGGCTGATGCGGGCGCTGATCGGTGAGGGCGTCTTCACGCAGCGGGGCGACGGGCGCTACGCGTTGAACGCGCTCGGCACCACACTGCGCACCGATGCGCCGATGTCGGTGGCCGGGTTGGCCCGCATGGTCGGCCACCCCGCGCACCGCGAACACTGGAGCGAGTTGCTCGACGCGATCCGCACCGGTGAGGCGACCATGCCGAAGCTGCGCGGGATGCCGGGATTCGAGTACCTCGCCGAGAACCCGGAACTGGGCGAGATCTTCAACGACGCCATGACGAACCTCTCCGAGGCCGCCGTCGTCCCGCTGACCGCCGCCTACGACTTCAGCCCCTACGGCACGATCGTCGACGTCGGTGGCGGCCACGGCCGCTTTCTCGCGGCGATCCTGGCGGCCACCCCGTCGGCGCGCGGCGTGCTCTACGACCTGCCCCAGGTCGTCGAGGGCGCACCGGAGCTGTTGCGCCGACACGGTGTCGCCGATCGGGTCGAGATCGTCGGCGGATCGTTCTTCGACGACGTGCCGTCCGGCGGGAACGCCTACGTCGCCAAGAACGTGATCCACGACTGGCCCGACGATCAGGCGCTGACCATCCTGCGCAACATCCGCGCCGCCGTGAACCCGGGCGTCCACCTGCTGCTGGCCGAATTCGTCATCCCCGAAAACCCCCGTCAGTTCATCGGCAACTGGACGGATCTGGAGATGCTGATGGCGACGGCGGCCCGCGAGCGCACCGAAGCGGAGTACCGGAAGTTGTTCGAGCAGGCCGGTTTCCGGCTCAGCCGGGTGGTTCCCACCGTCGCCCCGATCAGCCTGGTCGCGGGTGAGGCGGTATAGCCCGGCACTCGAGATGCGTCGTCTGCTCCACGAGATCAAGCGCCAGATGTACCGGGGTGATCGCCCCGGTGCGCTCGCCCGGTTCCTCAACGCCGTCGCCGCCCGGCAGTACGCCGCCGGGGTGTTGGCGCGGTCCCGCGATGTGACGCTCGAGGTTCGCGGGAGACGCAGCGGTAGAACCATCCGGGTCCCGGTCGTGATCGCCGACCTCGCCGGAGAGCGCTACCTGGTGTCGATGCTGGGCGAACGCGCCAACTGGGTGCACAACGTCCGCCGTGCTCGCGGCCAGGCGACGCTGAGACACCGTGGCGGTGACGAGCCCGTCCACCTGGTCGAAGTGCCGCCGGAGCACAGGGCGCCCATCCTGCGGCGTTACCTTGCGGTGGCGCCGGGGGCGCGCCCGCATCTCCCGGTCGGCCGGAACGCGTCGTTACCCGAATTCGCATCGATCGCCGACGGGTTCCCCGTCTTCCGGATCGATGCGGCGGGCTAGTTCGACGCGACGGCGGCGTCCTTCGCAGGCCCTGGGTCGGTGCGCTCCTGGCCCCCGGCGTCCGACGGGGTGCCCTTCAGGCCGCGCCAGAACAGGTTGATCATCAGTTCGGCGGCCTCGTCGACGTCGGCATCGCCGGTACTGACCCGGGTCGCGATCGCCTCACCCGCGCCGACGAGCGCGACGGCCATCATCTCGAAGTCGGTGTCCGGCTCCGGGTGGCGGGTGCCCTCGCGCAGCAGCCGGCTGACCAGATCGATGATGCGCTCGCGGCCTTCGCGCACGGTGTGGGCGAACGCCTGCGAACTGGTCGCCTGGGTGTACAGCACCATCCACGAGGCGCGGTTGGTGTCGATGTAGGTCAGGAACGACAGCACCGCATTGCGCAGCAGATCCCGCGCGCCCTGCGTGAAGTCGATCTTGCTGCGGACCTCGTCGACGAAACGGCCGAGCTCGCGGTCCAGACAGGCGCCGAAGAGCTCCTCTTTCGAGCCGTAATACAGGTAGAGCATCGGTTTGGAGATCTGGGCCTCCGCGGCGATGGCGTCCATCGAGGTCTCGTGATAGCCGTTCACCGAGAACATCTGCACGGCCGCGTCGAGCATCTGCTGCTCGCGCACCGCGCGGGGCAAACGCTTGGTTCCACCGGGCATCGCTCCAGGGTAAGCAATCCGCCGCCCCGGGGCCGATCCAGGACGTTGCTCAGGGCAGCAGTTCACCGCGGCGCTGCTCCTCCCACAGCGCCATCCGGGTGCGCGCCGGCTCGCCGATCGCCTCCATGACGAGCGGGATGAGCAGCTCGGTGAGCAGGAATCCGGCGGCCATGCTCTGGTAGACGGTGCCCACCGTGCTGGAGGCGGCCAGCACCACCTCGGCGTCCGGGGCGACCGGGCAGGCCAGTTCGTCGGTGATGAGCACCACCGCGGCGCCTGCGCGGCGAAACCGGGCCGCCACCTCCACGGCGCTGGCCTGGTAGCGGTGGTAGTCGAACAGGACCAGCACGTCGCGCCGGGTCAGTTCCATCATCGCGCCGAGATCGCGTCCCGACGGTTCGGCCAGCAGGCGCACCCCGGGCCGCAGCTGTTCGAGGTGGGCGGCGAGGTGCTGGGCCAGCAGCAGCGAGAACCGGCCGCCGTGCAGGAACAGCGGGCGCGCCGGGTCGGCCATCAGCGCCACCGCCGCCTCCAGCGCCGGACCGGGCAGCCTGGCGATCGTCTCGATGGCGCGCTCGTTCTGGGCACGGGCCTGGTGCAGCACCCGGTCGAGCAGACTGCCCGCGGCGGGTGCGTCGGGCAGCCGGTTGATCGGCCCGCTCGACATCGCCGAGATCTCGGCGCGCAGGGCGACCTGCAGGTCGGCGAAGCCGTCGAACCCCAGCGATTGCGCGAAGCGCAGCACCGTCGGCGGGCTCACCTCGGCCCGTTCGGCCAGCCGCGCCGCACTGGCCAGCCCGGCGCTCGGATAGTCCGCCAGCAGGGCGCGGCCGACCCGCCGCTCGGCGCGGGACAGGGTGGGCAGCGCGGCGGCGGCCAGCGCGGCCACTGTCTGCCCGGCGCGCTCCGTCACCCGTGCGTTCCGTCGTCGAGCGGATGCAGGCTCATCGACAGGTCGCTCAGCGACACGGCGGTCACGCTCTCCGGCGGCAGTGGCTGCCAGTCCAGGTCACCGAAGCCCGTCGACCCGATCACCAGCGTGCCGTCGTCCGGGCGGGCCCACCGCAGCGCGAAGTAGTCCTCGAGGTGTTCGGCCGGCAGGTCTGCGGCGGTGATCTCCTCGATGTCCTCGGTGGGTAGGCGGCTGTGGGCATGCGCGTCCACGGCGACGAGCTGGCCCTCGCCGAGCAGGAGCGCGTTGAGGCTGGCTTCGGGATAGCGGTCACGGAGCTGGGCCACGGCGCGGCGCACCGCCTCCGCCAGCGAGGGTGCGGTGCGGCGGTGCTGGCGGATCAGGGCGAAGTACCGCTCGCTGTCGGTGGTCCCGCGCAGCGTCGCGGCGGTGTCGGCCTCGAGCATCTCCTCGAGCGGAGCGATCGGCTTGATCGACCCGTTGTGGGCCATCGCGATCCCATCGGCGAGGAACGGATGCGAGTTCTCCGGACGTACCGCGAGTCCGTTGGTGGCCCAGCGTAGGTGCACCATGCTCGCGACGGCACGGCCCTGTGCCGTCGCCGCGTCGAACGCCGCGTCATCGAGCGCACTCCCGGCCGACACCTGCACCTGCGGCAGCCCGTCGGCCCGGTCGACACGGGCGATCCCCCACCCGTCGCCGTGGATCTTGGTCAGCGCGACGAAGTCCTTGAGTGTCAGCGCATCCACGGCATCGGAGACGGACACCGGAACAGCGGAGACGACACCGAGCAATCGACACATACGGGCATCCTCCCAGCGCCGCATTTAACGAATCAATCGTGATCCTCAGATTTTAAAGATCATGAAACATTCATGACATAAGGTTCGCGAAGACTCGACCGCCGAGGAGGTTTCGATGCTGCAGCAGGACGACGTCCGATCCGCAGAGTCCACCGACGCCCGGCGCGTCGAGGAGCTGCGCTCACAGGGGGTGGCGCTGGTCGCCGGCTCGGTGACTGATCTGGCCGGCGTCACCCGCGCGAAATACGTTCCGGTCCGCCGCGTCGGCGCTTTCGAGAGGTCCGGGATGGGCGTCTCCCCCTCGTGGAGCGTGTTCTGCGTGGACAGCGGTATCGCGTTCACCTCCGAGATCGGAGTGGCGGGCGATCTGCGGATACGCATCGACGGCGACGACCTCCGGCTGATCGAGGACGGCGTGGCGTGGGCCCCCGGCGACCTGCACGACCAGCACGGCAGGCCGGCACCGCTGTGTGTGCGGTCGCTGTTGGCCGGTGTCGAGCGCCGGGCCGAAGCCCGCGGCCTGCGGGTACGGCTGGGCGCGGAACTCGAATGCACGATGCTGGCCCCCGACGGCGGTCCGGCGTCGGCGGAGCCGTGGTCGCCGTACGGCATCCGCACGTCGCTGGATCGGTCGGCGTTCCTCGTCGACCTGATGGCCGCGGCGGAGAAGGCCGGCCTGGCCGTCGAGCAGCTGCACACCGAATACGGACACGATCAGCTGGAGATGTCGCTGGCCCCGGCCGGGGCCGTCGAGACCGCCGATGCGGTGATCCTCGCGCGCATCGTGATCGGACGGGCCGCGGCCCGGCAGGGTATGAAGATCTCGTTCTCCCCGGTGCCGTTCGCCGACGCCGCCGGCAACGGCGCGCACCTGCATCTCTCGCTCGCCGACGACGCCGGTCCGCTGCTCTCCGGCGGTGACGGGCCCTACGGCATCCGACCCGACGGCGGCGCCGCCATCGCCGGTGTGCTCGAGACGCTGCCGGAGCTGATCGGCGTCTACGCCGGCTCGGTGCTGTCCCCGCAACGGCTCAAACCCGGCAACTGGGCGGGCGCCGCGGCGTGCTGGGGTCTGGAGAACCGCGAAGCCGCGGTCCGTTTCGTCGCCGCCACACCCGGAAACCCGTACGGCGCCAACGCCGAACTCAAACTCGTCGACCCGAGCGCCAACCCGTACCTGGCCGCCGCCGCGTTCCTGGGCAGCGCGCTGCGCGGCATCGACCGCGGGCTGGCGCTGCCTCCCGAGGTTCCCGAGGACCCCAGCCGGTCGGGCGCGACACCGCCCCCTCTGCCGACCGGACAGCAGGCCGCGATCGAGGCGATGCAGGGTTCGGCCGCGGCCGCCGAACTGCTCACCACGCCGGTGATCGAGGGGTTGGCCGCCGTCCGGCGCCACGAGGTGGCCACCTACGGCGACCGCCCGCCCGCCGAGATCACCCAGGCGCTGCGCCTCGCCTGGAGCTGCTGACCCCGCCGAGAGGAGAACCGATGACCCGCACTTCGCCCACCTCGCCCACCTCGCCGCCCCAATCCGACCAACTCCCCCACCGCCGCCTGCCGTTCTGGGTCGCACTGGCCATGTCCGTGGCCCTGGTGGGCCCGACCCTGGCGATGTCCGGGAACGGCCAGGGCCTGATCGGCACCGTCGGCAAGGCCATCCCGCTGGTGTTCCTGATCGGCCTGATCGGCGTATCCCTGGTCGGATACAGCTTCGTGCGGCTCACCCGGCACCTCAACCATGCGGGGTCCGCGTACGGACTGGTGGGCGGCACCATCGGGCCACGGGCCGGCTTCTTCTCCGGCTTCGCGATGCTGGGCGCCTACGTCGGGTTCGCGATCGGCACGCTGGCGTTGACCGCGGCTTTCGCGAACGCGTTCATCGCCCAGCTGCAACCGGGCACAGACGACCCGTTCCAGGTGCCGTGGCTGCTGATCGTGCTGGTGGGCGCCGTCATCTCGGCCCTGCTCGCGGGCCGCGACGTGCGGCTGCTGGCCAAGATCCTGCTGGGCCTGGAGGGGATCGGCATCCTGGCCATGGTCGTGCTCGTCGTGGTGATCTTCGCCAAGGGCGGCGCGCCGAGCACCGGCGTCGACTTCAGTGTCTTCACCTTCGACGGGGTGTCGGCCTCGGCGGTGATCAGCGGTGTGGTGGCGGCCTTCCTGTCCTGGGCCGGATTCGAAGCGTGCGCGTCCATGGGCGAGGAGACCGACGATCCGCGCCGCAACATCCCGCGGGCGCTGGGCGGAACGCTGATCCTGACCGGTGTGCTGTTCGTGGTGGTGATGTTCGCCCAGGTCGTCGGTTTCGGCACCGACGAGGCCGGGCTCGCCGCCTTCCAGAGTTCCGGAAACACCTTGGGCGACTTGGGCAGTACGTACATCGGGCAGTGGTTCAGCCTGCTCATCATCTTCACCGCGACGGTGGCGGCGTTCGGCTGCCACCTGGCCACCTCCGCGACGTCGGGCCGCATGCTCTATGCGTTCAGTCGTGACGGCTTCGGCCCGAAGATCCTCGCGCAGATCCACCCCCAGACCGGCGGTCCCCGCCTGGCCACCTGGCTGGTCGTGGGCGTCGCGCTGGTGGTCGACCTGATCTGCGGTGCCCTCGGCTGGCCCGACATGGGGACCGGTAACGACGCGATCGACACCTACTTCCTGTTCGCCGTGGCCGGTTCGGTGTGCCTGATGGTCTGCTACCTGCTGGTCGAGATCGCCGCGGCCTGGTTCGTCGGCGCACCGAAGTTCACCGCGGTGCACGGTGGCAAGGGCAAGGTGCTCGGCCTGGCGCTGCCTCTGCTCGGCGCGGTGGTGATCGCCGTGGTGCTGTGGTTCAACGTCAAGGACGCCGAGACGTGGTCGGCCGCACCGCTGCTCGGACTGTACTGGTGCGCAGTGGGTTTGATCATCGCGCTGGCGGCGTCCGGTATCGCCAAGCGGGTCGGTGAGTCACTGGCCCGCGAACTCGCGCTGACCTCCGAGGATGACCGCCCGGTCACCGGATGACCGCGCTCTACGACCGGATCGGCGCAGGTGGTCTACCGCGCTTCGGAACTCGGTGCCGTCGTCTACTACGTTGGCGGCAACGTCCTCGAGATCACCCCGCCGGTGCTCGCCGAGGGCGAGGCCGCAGGGAACGACGAGGAGGTCGCGAAGTATGCCGGTTGGTGAACGCACCGACGTGTTCGCGGGGGTGCGTGCCGAGGTGCCCGACGCCCTGGCTCGGCACCTGCGCGAGGTCGACCTGATCGACCACCATGTTCACGGCACCTTCAACCAGCCCGTCGACCGGGCCGGTTTCGAGGCCGCGATCAACGAGGGCTCCACCGATCCCGTCCCCGCGTTCATGACGCAGTTCGACTCTCCGCTCGGGCTTGCCATTCGGCGTTGGTGCGCGCCTGTCCTCGACCTGGAACCTCTCGCCGCGGCCGACGAATACTGGTCGCGGCGAGCCGAATTCACCCCCGACGAGCTGTCCGAACGCTTCCTGCGGGCGGCCGGCGTGGCACGCTGGGTGGTCGACACCGGGTTCAAGGGTGATCTGATCACCACCCCCGAGGAGTTGACCGCGCTCAGCGATGTCCCGTCGTCGTCGATCCTGCGGCTGGAACGCCTGACCGAACACCTGCTCGAAACAGGCACCGCACCGCAGGACTATCCCGAGGCATTCCGGGCCGCACTCGACGACGCCGTGGCCGAGGCCGGCACCGTCGGCGTGAAGACCATTGCCGCGTACCGCATCGGCTTCGACGTCGACTGGTCGCGGCCGGCCGACGGCGCGGTCGTCGACGGCGCCGACCGGCTGGTGGCGCGAGGCGGGCCGCTGCGCGTCGACGATCCGGTGCTGATCGCGTTCGGTGTGCACGAGGCCGCTGAACGCGGACTGCCCATCCAGGTCCACGTCGGATTCGGCGACCGCGACCTCGACCTGCACCGCACCGATCCGCTGCTACTCCTTCCCCTGCTGCGCACCATGACACCGGTGCCCGTACTGCTGCTGCACTGTTACCCGTTCCAACGGCAGGCCGGTTATCTGGCGCAGGCCTTCGACCATGTGAATTTCGATGTGGGACTGGGCATCAACTACCTCGGTGTGCGCTCCACCCAACTGGTCGCCGAGGCGCTGGACACCGCACCGTTCGCGAAACAGCTGTACTCGTCCGACGCGTTCGGACCGCCGGAGTTGCACCTGCTCGGCTCGGTGCTGTGGCGGCGGGCGATGGGCCTGGTGCTGGGCGACTGGGTCCGCACCGGCGACTGCACCGAGGCCGACGCGATCCGCATCGTCGACATGATCGGCGTGCACAACGCCGAACGCGTCTATGGCCTCTGACGCCGCGCACCGCCGAGCGCCGCTGTTCGAATCACTGCGGTCGTTCGTCGAGCGCGACCAGGCGCCGTTCTACAGCCCCGGCCACAAGGGCGGCCGCACACTGGACCCCTGGTTCCGCGAGCACATCGCGGCCGTCGACCTCAACAACCTGGCGGATCTCGACACACTGCACTGCCCCAGCGGGCCGATCCTCGAGGCGGAGGCGCTGATCGCCGATGCGTGGGGCGCCACGGCGAGCTTCATCCTCGTGCAGGGGTCGACCGGCGGCAACATCGCCGTGGCGCTGTCCGCGCTGCGGCCCGAGGATCCGGTGCTGGTGCAGCGGAATGCCCACAAGTCGGTGCTCGCCGGGCTGGTCCAGTCCGGCGCGCGCCCGATCTGGCTGGCGCCGCAGTGGGACGCCGAATTCGGCGTCGCACACGGTCTTTCAGTCGACCAGGTCGATGCCGCATTGGCCGCCGAGCCCGCGGTCGCGCTGTGGATCCTGCATCCCACCTACTTCGGCACCACCGCCGACATCACCGCGCTCGCCGACGTCTGCCGCCGCCGCGGGGTGCGCCTGCTCGCCGACGGCGCTCACTCCCCGCATTTCGCGTTCCACCCCGAGCTGCCGACCGCTGCCGAGACCGCGGGCGCCGCGGCGACCGTGCAGTCGGTCCACAAGATCCTGTCCGGATTGAGCCAGGCCGCGGTGCTGCACGTCGACACCGATCAGCTCGACGTGCCGACGGTGCGCCGGTCGCTGCAGCTGATCCAGACGACCAGTCCGCATTTCGCGATCATGGCGTCCATCGATCTCGCGCGTCGGCAGATGATCACCGAGGGGCGGGAACTGCTCGACGTGACATTGCGCCGCGCACGACGGACGGCCGCGCGGCTGGCCGAAATCCCCGGCCTGCGGGTGTTCGGCGACGAGGACCTGACCGGCCCGGGATCCGGTTCGCATCAGCGGGATGCGACGAAGTTGCTGATCGGGACGGCCGGGCTGGGAGCCGACGCCGGTGAGATCCTGGCGCAGCTGACCCGGATCCACGGTGTGCAACCGGAACTCGCCGGCAGCGGTCACATCCTGTGCATCACCACGATCGGCAACACCGACACCGACATGGACCGGCTGGTCGACGGGTTCGCCGACATCGCGCAGCGCGTGGGCCTGCGTGACACCGAGGTGGCAGCCGACGCCGGCATCGACGTGCTGGGCCTGGCGCCGGAACCGGTCCTGACGCCGCGGGAGGCGTTCTTCGCCGCGACGGCAACCGTTGCGCTGCAGTCGGCGAGCGACCGGATCGCCGCCGAACCGATCACGCCCTACCCGCCGGGCATCCCGCTGGTGATGCCCGGCGAACGCCTGAGCGCCGAGGTACTCGACGCGCTGCGGGCGCTGCGCGCCGCGGACAACCCGATCAGCGCGGCGGACCCCACGCTGGAGCGGGTGACCGTCGTTCGCTGACCCCGCGCCGTGGCGGGTGCGTAACTACTCAGCCGCCGCAGCGCGGATTCGGGCCCTTGACCGCCGCCATCCGCAGCACCGACTGGTCGACGCGCGGCATCGTCAGCTCGCCGTCGGCCAGCGCCTGCTCGAGCCGGTCGAGAACCGCGGGCACCTCGGCCGTCGACACCCACAGCGCGGTGTCGGCGCCGGCCTGGATCGCCCGCAGCGCCGCATCGCCCACCCCGTAGCGGTCGGTGATCGCCCGCATGCCGGAGATGTCGTCGGTGAAGACCGGGCCGTTGAAGCCCGGCCCGCCGTAGCCGCCCGAACGCAGCAGCTGGTACGCCGCCGGGCTCAGGCTCGCCGGATCACTGCCGGTCAGCCCCGGCACCTGCATGTGGCCGACCATGACGCCGACCGGCGCCTGCGTCGTCAGCGTGCGGTACGGCACGAGATCGGAGTTCTGCAGCTCGGACAGCGGCGGGGTGACGACGCCCTCGGTGTGCGAATCCCCCGAGGCGCTGCCGTGGCCCGGGAAGTGTTTGAGCACCGGCAGCACACCGGCGTCGCGCAGGCCGCGGGCGTACGCGCCGGCGTATTCGGTGACCGTCGCCGGGTCGTCACCGAAGGACCGGTCACCGATGGCGGCACTGGCCCCGGTGACGTCGACGACGGGCGCGAAGTCGATCGTGATGCCGAGCCCGCGCATCGCCCGCCCGCGCTCGAGCGCGATGCCGTAGACCTGTTCGGTGGTCGAACTCTGGGCCAGCGCCCGCGCCGACGGCTGGCTGCCGATCACCGACGCCAGCCGCGACACCCGGCCGCCCTCCTCGTCGACGCTGACCGCCAGCGGAAGCGGCGCCGCGGCGCCGGCGATCTCGGCCAACGGTGCGCCGAGCATCGACAGATCCGTCCAACTGCCGATCATGATGCCGCCGACGTGGTGCGTGTCGACCACCGCACGGGCATCGGCGGCGCTCGAGACCCCGACCATCAGGAGCTGGGCCAACTTGTCGCGCGTCGACAGCTCGGACAGCACGGCAGCGCCCTGCCCGCACGCCTGCGCACCCGGCGCCAACGGCAGCGGCGCCTTCAGCGGAACATTCGCGTTGGAGAGGGCACCGGGGGCGGTGGCGGCGGCGCTGCTGCTCTGCGGCGGCGCAGCCGGTGTTTCCTGCGCGGGCGACGAGCACGACACCAGCAGTCCGGACGTGGCGACCAGTGTGCACAGTCCTCGGGTCCAAGCCATGGACCCTGACACTAACCGCTCCGGGAACGCGGGTCGATGACCTAGGGTCGGGGAAAGACACACGAGGAGGTGTGATGACCGCCGACGCCGTCGACTCGGCCCCGGAGGTCCACGCTGAGGTCAGTCCCGAGGCCAGTCCCGAAGTCATGGTGATCGCTTTCGACGGGACCGACAACGCCCGCCGCGCCGTCCACTACGCCGGCCGGTTCCTCACCCACAACCGGGCCGTCGTGCTCACCGTGTGGACTCCGGCGTATCGGGGACCCGAACCGATGCCGCTCGATCTCGACGGCCCGCCGGATCCGGTACCCGACCTCGACGACGTGGACATGGCCTACGCCGACGCCCAGCGCACCAACGCCGAGGGGATGGCGCTCGCCCGGTCCGCGGGCCTGACCGCCGAACCGCTGTGTGTGGCGACGACCAGCACGGTGTGGAACACGATCATCGAGACCGCCGACCAGCTGGACGCCGATCTGATCGTCACCGGTACCCGCGGCACCACCGGTCTGCGCTCGCTGCTGCAGTCCAGCGTGGCCGACCGGGTGCTGCGCCACGGGCACCGTCCCGTGCTCATCGTGCCGCCGGGCCGCTGACCGGCCGCGTGCTAGTTTTGGCGCCATGGATCGGTTCATCGTCCCCTCCGCGGCCAGCATCGTCGTGGGCCTGCTGCTCGGGGCGGCGGCCGTATTCGGGGTGACGCTGATGGTGCAGGAGGACAGCAAGCCTCCGCTCCAAGCGGGCGATCCGGCGTCATCGGTTCTCAACAGGGTTGAGTACGGCGACAGAAGTTAGTTTCCGGGTCGCCGCCCAACCGTCCGTAGCCGCTGACGCAGCACAGCCGCTGTCCCGGCGGTGGATGTGGGTGGCGGCCGTCGCGGCGCTCGTCCTGACCTTCGCCCAGTCACCAGGACAGATCTCCCCCGACACCAAACTCGACCTCACCGCGAACCCTCTGCGGTTCCTCGCCCGCGCCGCGAACCTGTGGAACAGCGATCTGCCGTTCGGTCAGGCCCAGAACCAGGCGTACGGCTACCTCTTCCCCCACGGGACGTTCTTCCTGGCCGGTGACGTCCTCGGCCTACCCGGCTGGGTGACGCAGCGGCTGTGGTGGGCGCTGCTGCTGACCGTCGGGTTCTGGGGGATCGTGCGGGTGGCCGAGGCGCTGGGCCTCGGCAGCCCGACGTCCCGCGTCATCGGCGCGGTCGCGTACGCACTCTCGCCGCGGGTGCTCACGACCCTGGGTGCGCTGTCGTCGGAGACCCTGCCGATGATGCTGGCGCCGTGGGTGCTGCTGCCGGTCATCCTGGCGCTCCAGGCCAGGGGGTCGACGCGGCTGCTCGCGGCGCGGTCGGCGGGCGCGATCGCGCTGATGGGCGCGGTGAACGCGGTGGCCACGCTGACCGGATGCCTGGCCGCGATTCTGTGGTGGGCATGCCATCGGCCCAACCGTCTGTGGTGGCGCTTCACCGCGTGGTGGTTCGGGTGCGCCGCGCTGGCCGTGCTGTGGTGGGTGATCCCGCTGCTGCTGCTCGGCCGGATCAGCCCACCGTTCCTCGACTTCATCGAATCCTCCGGCGTCACCACGCAGTGGATGTCGCTGACGGAGATGCTGCGCGGCACCGGCAGCTGGACACCGTTCGTCGCACCCACCGCCACCGCCGGTTCGACGCTGGTCACCGGGACGCTCGCCGTGCTGGCGACGACGCTGGTCGCCGCGGCCGGGCTGGCCGGTCTGGCACTGCGCTCGATGCCGGCCCGCGGCCGGCTGATCACCATGCTGCTGGTCGGGGTGGCACTGCTCGCCGCCGGCTACTCCGGCGGGCTGGGCTCCCCGATCGCCGCCGCCGTGCAGGCGTTCCTCGACGGCGACGGCACCCCGCTGCGCAACCTGCAGAAGCTCGACCCGGTGCTGCGGTTGCCGCTCGCGCTGGGCGTGATCCACCTGCTGGGACGCATCCCGCTGCCCGGAAGCGCGCCGCGGCCGGTGTGGCTGCACGCGTTCGCCCATCCCGAGCGCGACCGGCGGGTGGCGGTGGCCATCGTCGTCCTCGCCGCACTCACCGCGGGCACGTCCCTGGCATGGACGGGCCGGCTGACCCCGCCAGGTGCGTTCACCGCGATCCCCGGCTACTGGCACGAGACCGCGCAGTGGCTGGACGCCAACAACACCGGGGAGCCCACCGCGGGCCGGGTGCTGGTGGCGCCGGGCGCCCCGTTCGCCACCCAGGTGTGGGGCAGCAGCCACGACGAGCCGCTGCAGGTGCTCGGCAACAGTCCGTGGGGGGTGCGGGATTCGATCCCGCTGACCCCGCCCGAGACGATCCGCGCCCTGGATTCGGTGCAGCGCCTCTTCGCCGCGGGACGGCCCTCCGCCGGACTCGCCGACACCCTTGCCCGACAGGGCATTTCGTATGTGGTGGTGCGCAACGACCTGGATCCCGAATCGTCCCGGTCGGCGCGGCCGGTGCTGGTGCACCGCGCGATCGACGGCTCCCCCGGCCTGACCAGGGTGGCGCAGTTCGGCGATCCGATCGGCGCGGGCACGCTCGAGGGGTTCGTCTCCGACAGCGGGCTGCGGCCCCGCTATCCCGCCGTGGAGATCTACCGCGTTGAGGCACAACAGAATCCGTCGGCGCCGTACCTGGTGGACGCCGACGCGATGGCCCGCGTCGACGGCGCACCGGAGGCGCTGCTGCGGCTCGACGAACGCCGCCGTCTGCTCGACCGGCCGCCGCTGGGCCCGATGCTGCTCACCGCCGACGCCGAACGGGCCGGGCTGGCCGCGCCGCAGGTGACCGTCACCGACACCCCGGCCGCGCGCGAGACCGACTACGGCCGCGTCGACGACCACTCGTCGGCGATCCGCACCCCCGACGATGCTCGGCACACCTTCAACCGGGTGCCCGACTATCCGTCCGACGGCGCCGACCTCGTCTACGGCCGGTGGAGCGGCGGACGGCTGTCGGTGTCGAGTTCGGCGGCCGATTCGACCGCGCTGCCCAACGTCGCACCGGCCACCGGCCCCGCCGCGGCCATCGACGGCGACACGTCGACGAGCTGGGTGTCCAATTCGCTGCAGGCCGCGCTGGGCCAGTGGCTGCAGGTCGACTTCGACAAACCGGTCACCAACGCCACGATCACCATCACGCCCAGCGCCACCGCGGTCGGCGCGCAGATCCGGCGCATGGAGGTGGCGACCGTCAACGGCACGAGCACCCTGCGCTTCGAGGAGGCGGGCAAACCGCTGACGGTGGCACTGCCCTACGGCGAGACACCGTGGGTGCGGATCACCGCGACCGGCACCGACGACGGTTCGGCCGGTGTGCAGTTCGGCATCACCGACTTGTCGGTCACCCAGTACGACGCAGGAGGATTCGCCACGCCGATCCAGCTGCGGCACACCGTGGCGGTGCCCGGCGCTCCGGCGGGCTCGGCGGTGGCGATGTGGGACCTGGGTTCGGAACTGCTGGGCAGGCCGGGGTGCGCGGACAGCCCAGACGGGGTGAAATGCGCTGCGGCGATGGCACTCTCGCCCGAGGAACCGGTGAATCTGAGCCGCACACTGACGGTGGCTGAGCCGACGGAGGTGCAGCCGACGGTGTGGGTGCGCGCCCGGCAGGGACCGCGGCTGGCCGACCTGATCCGGCAGCCCGGCACCACGCTGGTCACCGGTGACGCCGACGCCCTCGATGTCCTCGGATCGTCCTACGCCGCGGGTGACGGTGATCCGCGCACGGCGTGGACCGCACCGCAGCGGGTCGTCCAGCACCGCACCCCGCCCACGCTGAAGCTGACGCTGCCCGAGCCGACCGAGGTGGCGGCGCTGCGGATCTCGCCGAGCCTCACCGAACCGCCCGCTCATCCGACGATGGTGACCGTCGACCTCGGCAACGGCCCGCAGACGCGTCGCCTGTCCGGGGACAGCGATACGCAGACGATCGAACTGGCGCCGCACCGCACCGACACCATCGAGGTGTCGCTGCTGAACTGGAACGACATCATCGATCGCACGTCGCTGGGGTTCGATCAGCTTAAACCGCCGGGCCTCGCCGAGGTCACCGCGCTGGACCGCCGCGGCAGCCCCATCGCCGCCGCCGACGCGCAGCGCAACCGCGAGCGCACCGTGGATCTGCCATGCGGGCAGGGCCCGATCATCGGTGTCGCCGGACAGTTCGTGCCCACCTCGGTCACGACCACCGTCGGCGCACTGCTCGACGGTGAGCCCGTACCGGCCCGGCCGTGCCGCAGCGACCCGATCGCACTGCCCGCCGGCGAACAGGAACTCCTGATCAGCCCCGGCGCCACCTTCGTCGTCGACGGGGTGCAACTCGCCACCCCGTCAGCGCGCGACATCGCGCCCGCGCCGACCACACCCGCCGACGCCGGCGCGTGGGGCGCGGACCGGCGCGAGGTGAAGTTGACCGGCGCCGACCGGGACCGCGTGCTCGTGGTGCCCGAGAGCGTCAACCCGGGTTGGCAGGCCCGCGGCCCCGGCGGTGACGCGCTGACCCCGGTGGTGGTCAACGGCTGGCAGCAGGGCTGGGTGGTGCCCGCGGGCACCGACGGCACCGTCACCATGTCCTTCGGCTCCAACACGCTCTACCGCGCCGGCCTGATCTTCGGTCTCGCCCTCCTGCCGGTGCTCGCCCTGCTCGCCCTGCTGCCCGCGCGTCGCCGCGACGACGACGTCCCCGCCCGTGCATGGTCGCCGCCGGCGGCGCTGGCCGCGGCGGGTGCGCTGACCGTCGGCGCGGTGATCTCCGGGTGGGTCGGTGTCCTCGTCGTCGGCGGTGCGCTCGGGCTGGGGTATCTGCTGCGCCGGCGGGAACGGCTGCGGGACCGGCTGACACTCGGGGTGAGCGCGGGCGGACTGACCCTGGCCGGGTTGGTGCTGGCGCAGCATCCGTGGCGGTCGGTGGACGGCTACGTCGGGCACTCGCCGGGTGTCCAGCTCCTGGCGCTGCTGTCGGTGGCGGCGGTGGCCGCCTCGGCGGTTCCGCTCAGCGCTCGGTCCGCACCGCGATGAAGTGACGCAGCGTCGACTCGCCGTGGACGAATTTCGCGATCTCCCGTTCGAGGGCGAGGTCGAGCGCCGTCTGGCGGACCAGGTGCTGGCGCAGGTGTTCGTCCCACGACCGGACGACGAAGAGTTCGACGAAGGTGTCGGCCGATTCGCCGCTGCGGAACATGCCCCACTGCATCGCGCCGGTCCGCTGGCGCGACCGGCGGACCCGCTGCATCAGCGCCAGGAACCCCGCCTCGTCCTCGGGAGCCACCAGATAGGACTGCAGCACCACGACGGGACCGTCCTGCGGATCGGGCTCGAACACCAGCGCGGGTTCACCCCAGTGCGCCGACGGCGTGACGTCGAGGTTCCCGGTGCCGGGGTGCAGCGGCCACCACAGCACCGACACCGCGCACCCGGCCAGCAGGGCCGCGCTGATCAGCAACGCCGTCACCCCGCTGGTCGCGCCGGCGACCAGCCCCCACACCAGTGAGCCGATCGCCTGCCCGCCCATGAACGCCAGCTGATACACCGACAGACCGCGCGCCCGCACCCAGGCCGGCAGGCTCAGCTGCATCGAGGCGTTGAGCGTCGACAGCGTCAGCAGCCACGACACCCCGCCCAGCACCAGGGCCACGAGGACCACGGCCAGGACGTGCACCGTCGCCAGCACCACGGTGGCGAGCGCGAACCCGACGGCCGCCGCGGCCAGCAGTTGGTTGTTGCCGAACGCGGCCTGCAGCCGGGACAGCAGCACCGCACCGAGCACCGCCCCGACGCCCAGCGCACCGAGCAGCACCCCGTATCCGGACGACGAGAGGTTCAGCTGGTTCGCGGCGATCACCGCGAGCAGACCCCACAGCGCGCTGGCCGGTGCGATGAACAGCACGGTCCGCAGCAGGATCCGCCGGATCACCGGCGAGCTGCGGATGAAGCGGCCGCCTGCGCTCAGCGCGGACATCGGCCGTTCGACGGGCATCAGCGCTTCGGTGGTCGGCCGGCGCCACGCGAGCAGCACCATGACGATGCCGGCGAACGAGAGCGCGTTGAGTGCGAACACCGTGGTGGGCCCCGACAGCGACACCAGGACGCCCGCGATCGCCGGACCGATCGCCCGCGCCCCGTTCATACTCATGCTGGTCAGCGCGGCGGCGGCCGGAATCTGTTCGCGCGGTACGAGTTCGGGTTGGATGGCCTGCCACGCGGGTGCCGTCAGGGCCTGGCCGCAGCCGATCAGGAAGAGCAGGAGCAGCAGTACGGTCGGGGTGGCGAGGCCGAATCCGCTCAATGTCGCGAGCGCCGCCACCCCCGACGCCATCGCCCCCTGGGTGGCGATCAGCAGCCGGCGCCGGTCCACCAGGTCGGCGATCACGCCCGAGGGCAGGGCGAGCAGCATCACCGGCAGCGTCGTCGCGGTCTGCACCAGCGGCACCAGCGTCGCGGCGCCCGGATCGCCGACCAGCATCCACTGCGCGCCCACGGTCTGCATCCAGGTGCCAAGGTTGGACACGAACTGGGCGATCCACAACGCCCGGTAGACCGGGGACCCCAGTGGCGCCCACGAGGACACCACGGGCCGTGGTCGGGTTGTAGCCATCCGGTGCGCCTTCCTCGAGTCGGTACCGGGTACCCGCTACGGCGGCCGGTAAGAACCGATCCCCTCAAACGCCGACGCCACCCCACCGGCCGTCCTAGCATCGGGCTTGTGCCACAGCTGAATACCGCGGCAGGGGCCGTCGACACCGCCGACCTCGGCGTCACGCTGATGCACGAGCACGTGTTCATCATGACCACCGAGATCCTGCTGAACTATCCCGACGCGTGGGGTGACGAGGCGAAGCGGGAGGCCGATGCGATCGCCCGGCTCGACGAACTGAAGTCCCGCGGCGTCGACACCATCGTCGACCTCACCGTGGTCGGGCTGGGCCGCTACATTCCGCGGATCGCACGGATCGCCGAGAAGACCGACCTCAACATCGTCGTCGCGACCGGTCTGTACACCTACAACGACGTGCCGTTCTTCTTCCACTTCACCGGTCCCGGGACGGCGCTGGGCGGCGACGAGTACATGGCCGACATGTTCGTACGCGACATCGAGCACGGAATCGCCGACACCGGGGTGAAGGCCGCGATCCTCAAGTGCGCCACGGACGAGCCCGGCGTCACCCCGGGAGTGGAACGGGTGTTGCGCGCCGTCGCGCAGGCGCACCGCCAGACCGGCGTGCCGATCTCCACCCACACCCACGCCGCCAGCAGGCGCGGGCTCGAACAGCAGCGCATCTTCGCCGAAGAGGGTGTCGACCTGTCGCGGGTGGTGATCGGCCATTGCGGCGACACCACCGACCTCGACTACCTCGACGAGATCATGGCGGCGGGCTCCTACATCGGCATGGACCGCTTCGGAATCGACGCCTATCTACCGTTCGACGACCGGGTGGCCACCGTCGCCGCGCTGTGCGAACGCGGCCATGCCGACCAGATGGTGCTCTCTCACGACGCGGCGTGCTACTTCGACGCGCTGCCGGAGGAGACACTGTCGGAGGTGATGCCGAACTGGCACTACCTGCACATCCACAACGACGTGCTGCCCGCGCTACGCGCCCGGGGTGTCACCGAGGAGCAGATCACCACGATGCTCGTCGACAACCCGCGGCGGATCTTCGAACATGCCGGCGGGTACTGAGGTGGTCGACGGCGTACGTCGTCATCCGCGGCGAAACTCGACGCGACCGCCCGGATCCAACGGTGTCTGGCGTCAGTTGCCGAGGACACGTCCGATCAACTCCGGCGTCAACGATTCGGTGAACGATCCACGGCCGACGATCTTCCTGGCCGATTCGGCGCTGGCTGCGCCCTCGGCGGCCGGTATCCCCAGCAGGGCACTGACGGCTTCGACCATCCTGTCGTACATGTCCTCGACCGTCACTGCTTGAGGATCGACCAGCAGCCGGATGGCCAGCCCGTCGATCATCGCCATCAGCACGAGGGCCGTCTGGTCATGCGATCCGCGCGCTTTGACGCGTCCCGCTCGGTCGAGTGCTGCGAGTGCGGTGCGGAACGGGTCGGTCCACCGCTCGTACACCTCGTGGGCAATGGCGGCCAGCGCTGGGTCACGGCGGGCCGAGGCCCACAACTCCATCCAGAATCCCCAGCGGTCGGAGAACGTCACGCTACCGACGACGTGCAGTCTCAACCCGGCGAACAGTTCCACCAGCGGGTCCGGTTGACTGGCCGCGAGCCGGTGCCAGGCGTCCAGGCTCACACTCATCATGACCTGGAAGGTCTGTTCCATCAGCTCCTGACGCGTGCGGAAGTAGTGCTGCACCAGCCCGAGGCTGACATTCGCCTCGGTGGCGATGTCCTTCAAGCGCGCACGGTCGGCGCCGTCGCGCGCGACCACTTGTACTGCCGCGCAGAGGATTTGGGATCGCCGTAGACGGGCTGTTCCCCCCTCGGCAGGCTTCGGTCCGGACCGCAGGTCCGACACGGCCGGTGCGCCGCCCGAATGACCGCTCATCGCACGTTCCCCCAGATCCAGGACAGTCGCCGTGACGGGTGCCGGAAAACGGGCCGCGGGAGCGGTGAGGCGGTTCACACGTCGTGACGAATGTGCTCGACAAGACAATAATATCGCATTATTGTACGCTCATCGTGACGATGGGAGAAGCGATGCACAGTGCGTCATTACGGGTCTTGGCGGTGACTGCCACAGCGGCACTTGCGGTTTCGGGCTGCTCGGGTTCGTCGGCAGAGGGGCGCCAGCTCACCTTCGCCAGCTATGGCAGCGCCTATCAAGACGCTCAGAACGAGGCGCTGATCGACCCGTGGTCGGCGGAGTCGGACACCACGGTGACCAACGACTCGCCCACCTCCTATCCCAAGATCAAGCAGATGGTGGATGCGAATCAGGTCGCCTGGGACGTCATCGACACCGAGCCGTTCTACCCGGTGGCCAATTGCGGAACCTACGTCGAGAAGCTGGATCTCAGCGCGATCGACGTCAGCAAGTTCCCCAAGGGGACGGTGTCGGACTGTGCGATTCCATTCGCGCAGTACTCCACGGTGATGGTGTACGACACCGAGACCTATCCCCAGGGTCCGACCGGCTATGCCGACTTCTTCGATGTCGAGAAGTTCCCAGGGGTGCGGATGGTGCCCAACTGGGCCGGGGGCGGCGCGCTGGAACTCGCCCTTCTCGCCGATGGGGTCGCCCCCGAAAACCTGTATCCGCTCGACCTGAAACGGGCCTTCGCCAAGCTCGACACGATCCGCGACTCCCTGCGGTTCTGGAACACCAGTTCCGAAAGCCAGCAGGCGCTCGAGGACGGCACGGTCGACATGGCATACGTGTGGTCGGGACGGGCCTACGAAGCCGAGAAGAACGGGGCTGCCCTGACACCCGTCTGGCAGGACAACCTGCTGGCCTGGGCCAGCTTGAGCATCGTCAAGGGCACCAAGAACCGCGAGGCCGCGCAGTCACTCATCGAGTACGCGGCCACCGCCGAGCCGCAGGCACGGTTCGCCGAACTGCAGCCGTACTCACCGGCCAACAGCGACGCATCTCCGCAACTCGACGAACTCCAGCAGAAGTACAACGTCGCCGATCCGAAGATCCAGGAGCAGGCGGTCGTCACCGACGTCCAGTACTGGGCCGAGAACAACGACGCGGCGAACAAAGCCTGGACAGAGTGGTCGACGTCCTGACCTGCCGCGCTGAGGGGCGGACCGTGGCCTCCTCGGAGGACGTATGTCGCTGAAAACACGGTGGGCGCTGTTCCTGCTGGCTCCGGCGATACTGCTGGTGGCCGTGTTCTTCGTGGTGCCGATCACCGCGATCCTGGTCCGCTCCTTCACCGAGCCGCAACTCGGGCTGCAGGTCTACCGGGAGCTTTTCGCCGATCCGACCACCCTGCGGGTGCTGGGACGGACCCTGCTCGTGGGCGTCGTGGCGGTGGTGGTCTGCCTCGTCCTCGGCTACCCGTACGCCTACCTGATGACGCTCGTCGGTCCGACGACGCGTTCTCTGTTGATGGTGGTCGTGCTGGTGCCGTTCTGGACCAGCCTGATGGCGCGCACTTTCGCATGGATCTCGCTGTTGCAACGTGACGGGCCGGTGTCGGCGGTGTTGGGGTTCTTCGGATTACCGGATGTGGTGCTGCTGGGAAGCAGCGCCGGCGTCGTCATCGGAATGGTGCAGATCCTGTTGCCCTACATGGTCTTGACGCTGTCGACCAGCCTCGGTCAGATCGACCGCGGATTGCTGACCGCCGCACAGAGCCTGGGGGCCAACCGCTATCGCGCGTTCCTGCAGGTGTACCTCCCACTGTCGGCGCCCGGCGTATTCGCGGGCAGCGTCCTGGTGTTCATCCTGGCGTTGGGCTTCTACATCACGCCGCAGCTACTGGGTAGCCCGCAGGAATCGTTGATCGCTCAGGTCATCGGCGTGCGCGTCGAACGTCTGGTGGACTTCGCCGGTGCCGGCGGCCTGTCGTTGATCCTGCTGCTGGCCACTGTCGCCTCCCTGCTGGTCGGGCTGCTCATGTTCAAGCCTCTACGATCCTTGGTCGGATCCGGATCAGGGGTCAACCGATGAACGAACGCACCCGGGTCCGGTGGCCGATCGTGGTCATCGCGGGATTCGTCGGACTGCTGCTCATCGCCCCCACGCTGGTCGTGATACCGCTGTCGTTCACCGACCGGCGCAGCTTCGCGTTCCCCAATGAGGGGTGGTCGTTGCGTTGGTACGAAGGGTTTTTCACTGACAGGGCGTGGCTGGGGGCGTTGGGCACCAGCCTGACCATCGCGCTGGCCACCGGGCTGTTGGCGACCGCGGTCGGGACACTGGCCGCGTACGCGCTCAACCGCGGCCGCGTCCCGGGACTCGGCGCGGCGCGCGGCCTGCTCATGCTGCCGATCGTCATTCCGGGCATCGTCACCGCGATCGCGATCTTCGGGTCGTATCTCGGGTGGGGTCTGTCGGGCACGATGCTCGGGCTGATGCTCGCCCACACCGTGCTGGCTATTCCGTTCGTCGTCATCCCGGTCAACACCGCGCTACAAGGCCTCGACCCCACGCTGGATCGGGCGGCCGCGGTACTGGGCGCGAGCCCCCTGAGTCGGTTCACGCAGGTGCAGTTGCCGCTCCTGGCGCCCGCCATCGCCACTGGTTTCGTCTTCGCGTTCGTCACCAGCCTCGACGAAGTCGTCGTCTCCTATTTCCTGCAGTCACCGACCGTGCGCACCCTTCCGGTGCAGATGTACAGCTCCGTCACCGTCGAGACCGACCCGGCCATCGCCGTGGCTGCGACGCTGGTGCTGGTCTTCTCGACCACCGTGATCCTCGCGCCGAGGGCACTCGCCGCGGTCCGTGCGCGTAGATCATCAGTCTCGGAGGGAACCAAGTGAATTCGCAGTCGACGGTCGCCGCGGAAAGCTCGGAGCTGGCCCAGCGTGGCCGCTCCGTGCGGATCGAGAAACTGGTCAAGACCTACGGTCACACCAACGCCGTGGACGGTGTCGATCTCGACATCCACGCGGGTGAGCTGTTGACCCTGCTGGGGGCCAGCGGGTCGGGGAAGACCACCTTGCTGTCGATGATCGCCGGGTTCACCAGCCCCACGTCCGGGACGGTCACCGTGGCCGGTACCGACATCACTCGTACCCCGCCGCACCAGCGCGACATCGGCATGGTCTTTCAGCAGTACTCGCTGTTTCCGCACATGAATGTACTTGTCAACGTGGAGTTCCCGCTCAAACAGCGCCGGGTGCCGCGCGCCGAGCGACGCCGGCGGGCCATGCAGGCGCTGGAAGTGGTCGAGCTCAGCCACAAAGCCGATGCTCGACCCAGCGAACTCAGCGGCGGACAGCAACAACGCATCGCGTTGGCGCGGGCACTGGTGTTCTCCCCCAACGTGTTGCTGATGGACGAGCCGTTCGGCGCACTCGACCGTGCGCTGCGGGAGCGCATGCAGTCCGAAGTGCGCCGAATCCACCGCGACCTGGGTGTGACGATCGTCTTCGTCACGCACGACCAGCAAGAGGCCCTGACCATGTCCGACCGCATCGCGGTCTTCGATCGCGGGAACATCGAACAGATCGGAACCCCTGAGGAGCTGTACGAGTCGCCCGCGACGATGCACGTCGCGACGTTCCTCGGCGAATCGAACGTGTTGGCCGGTAGCGCCGGCAAGGGCGTGTTCACCACGAAAGGTGGTGTCCGCGTGCTCACCGGCAACGCTGACGACGGCGCCGGTCGCCTGGTGGTACGCCCCGAACGGATCGTGGTTGATGCCGAACCGTCAGCCGACACTCCCGCGGTCACCGGCACCGTCGCCGACGTCGTCTACCTCGGCGCCGACCGGCGCATCGTGGCCGCCACCGCTGACGGCGAACTGGTCGCGCGCGTCCCGGCGAACGGATCGGTGCTGCGTCCGGGGGACCCGGTGACCCTCACCTGGCCACCCGAGGCGGCCAAGTACTTCGCTGACTGATCGATCACCACGACGTCCCTCCGTCCTGAGTAAAAGGAGCACTGTGCCCGAACGGCCCCGCCCTGTCGTCATCCCGCTGAGCGATGTCGAACCCATTCCTGCCGAAGAGGCGCCCACCAAAGTGCGTATCAGCCGCATCATCACGCGCGCCAAGCACGGCAGCAACCTCACCCAGGGCGTGTGCTGGATGGATCCCGGTGAGCAGACCAACCGGTGGTCCAGCGCCACCGAGGACGACACCGCCCCGGGCGACCACTGGTACGGACCCGTCGACGAGACCTACTACATCGTCGAGGGCACCCTGCGGTTCACCTGGGATGAAGACGTCGTGGACTTGAAGCCGGGGGACACCGTGTATCTGGCTCCCGGCTGGAGCTATCACCTGGCCAACGTGAGCGACGAGCCGGCGTTCTTCGTCTACAACATGACCCCCGCCCAGGAGTGATCGGCGTGCGGCCTCTCACCGTCTATTGGGACGAGCGGGTACTGGACCACGACACCGGCGTGGCGCTCCACGAGACGAAACCCAGCCCGTGGATCGATACACCCGAGCCCCACACCGAAGGACCGGCCCGGCTCCGGGCGATGCACTCGGTGCTGAGCAACGGCCCGCTCGCGTCGCAGTTGGCCTGGGGCGCAGGACGACTCGCCAGCGAGACCGAACTGCGGACCGTGCATGACGCCGAATACCTCGCCGCGGTACGGGAGATGAGTTCCACCGGCGGCGGCTGGATCACCGGCACCACCCGGGTGGGAGCCGACTCCTACACCGCGTTACGTGCGGCGGCGGGTACCGCCTTGGAGGCCGCCGCCGCGGTCCTCGACGGGCAGACCTGCATGGCCTACGCACTGGTGCGACCACCCGGCCACCATGCGCAATCCGCTGTGGCCGACGGCTACTGCATGTTCAACCACGCCGCGCTGGCAGCTGAGCTCGCGGTGCGCTCCGGGTTCGAGCGCATCCTGACCGTGGACTGGGATGTGCACCACGGCAACGGAACTCAGGACATCTTCTATCGCCGCAGGGATGTGCTGACCACCAGCATCCACATGAACCACGGTGCGTGGGGTCCGAGCCACCCGCAAACCGGCTGGGTCGATGAGACCGGAAGCGGCGACGGCGCCGGGTACAACGTGAACATCCCGCTCCCGCTGGGCGCGGGCGACAGCGGATACGTCCGTGCGTTCGACGAGATCATCGCGCCGCTGGCGCAGGCCTACCGGCCCCAGCTGATCATCGCGGCGAGCGGACAGGACGCCAGTGCGTTCGACCCCAATGGCCGGCACAACGTCACCATGTCGGGGTTCCGGGCGATCGGGCAGCGGCTCGCCGCACTCGCCCGCGAGCACTGCGAGGGCCGGATCGTCCTGGTACAGGAGGGCGGCTACAACCCGTCATACGCTCCCTACTGCCTGCTGGCGACCCTCGAGGGCCTTCTCGGCGCCGCCGAGGTGACACCCGATCCGCTGGCGTATGTCCCCGACCAGACATCCGGGCTCACTGAGGCTTTCGCCGATGTGGCCGACGCGCACCACCATTCCTGGGCGATCCTGCGCTCCGGACCAACCAAGAACTAGGACCACGATGTTGGAACTCGCATTTCCGCTGACCACCTACCGCGACCGTCTCACCGACGTGCAGGCACGCATGCGCGCCACGGGCCTGGACGCCATGCTGGTCACCATGCCCGATGCCGTGCACTGGCTGACCGGTGTCGATTCGGTGGGTTACCTGTGGCCGCAGGCGCTGATCGTGCCCGCACAGGACGGCGGCGAGCCACTGTTCGTCACCCGAACCACCGAAGAACCCGGTGTCGATGCGTGCTCATGGCTGAGTCACCGCCGGTTCTACGACATCTCGGTCACCGACCCTGTCCAGGCACTCATCGAGGCGATCTCGGATCTGGGCTTCGGGAGCGCGCGCCTGGGTATCGAGACCGAGGCGTTCACCATGCTGCCGTCGACCTACCAGCAGATCGTCGCGGCGTTCCCGGACGCCACGGTCAGTGACTGCAGCTACCTGGTACCGGAAGCCCGATTGATCAAGACGGAAGCCGAACTCGCCTACCAGCGCCAGGCGGCGGCGATCGCCGACTACGCGATGACCATCGTGTTCGAGAACATCCGGCCCGGGATCTCCGAACTGGAGCTGGCGGGAATCGCGGCCGGGGCGTTGGGCGAGGCGGGCGGTGAGCACGCGGCGATCCCGCCGATGGTGGTGTCCGGCGAGCGAAGCGCGCTGGTGCACTGCATGGCGGGACGCCGGGTGCTCGGACGCGGCGACGTGGTGTGCGTCGAACTCGCCGGCGTCGTGCACCGGTATCACGCCGTGTTGATGCGCACCGCGACGGTGGGAGAGCCCGGGCCGCGCGTACGTGAGGTCGCCGAACTCCAGAAGCAGTCGCATCTGGCGGCCATCGATCGCACCGCGCCCGGCGTCGCCGTGCACGAGCCCGAGGATGCTGCCCGCGCCGTCCTCGAACCCGCTGGACTCCACAAGAACCGTTGTCACCGAATCGGTTACAGCCTCGGAGTGGCCTACCCGCCGGGCTGGCTGGAGCCGATGACGATGGTCCAGGGCGACCCACACGTATTCGCCCCGGGAATGTCCTTCACCGTCGAGCCCAATCTTCATCTGCCGGAAGAGGGCTTCGGCCTGAAACTCGGTGAGACGGTGGAGTGCACCTCCTCGGGTCCGCGAACCATGAGCGGGCTGGATCACGAACTGTTCATCGCGTGAGCGCGTACAGCGACGACATCTGCACCATGGGCGGTGTGTCGTTCTGGTACAACGAGATCGGGCGTCCGCAGCCGTCCGACATCCTGAACGGGCCAGCCGAAGCCGACGTCGTGATCGTCGGTGCCGGCTATACCGGTCTGTGGCTGGCCTACTACCTCACCGCGGCCCGGCCGGACTTGTCGATCCGGATACTGGAGCAGCAGTTCGCCGGGTACGGGGCGTCCGGCCGTAACGGTGGCTGGCTGACGAACACCATCACCGGAGGGCAGGACGGCTACGCCCGCGACTATGGCCGCGAGGCGACCAGAGCCTTTCAGCTCGCCCTCAACGACACGGTCGACGAGGTCATCAGGGTGGCCGACGCCGAAGGCATCGACGCCGAGATCCACAAGGGCGGCAGCCTTCTCGTGGCGCGGAACCCGGCCCAGCTGCGGCGCGTCGACGAACATGCCCGGCATGCCGCGCAATGGCCGGAGGAGGGCTACCGGAGGTTGACCGCCGCCGAGGCGGCCGAGCGCGTACGCGTCGACGGAACACTCGGCGGGCTGTGGCAACCGCACTGCGCCCGCATTCACCCCGCCAAACTCGCCGCCGGACTGGCCCGGGTCGTTCGCGCGCGGGGTGTGCGGATCCACGAGGGCACACGGGTCGACCGCATCGAACCGCACGCGGCGGTGACTGCCCGCGGAACAGTGCGCGCCGGACACGTCGTCCGTGCCACCGAAGGTTTCACCTCGGGACTGGCCGGTGAGAAGCGCACCTGGGCGCCGCTGAACTCTTCGATGATCATCACCGAACCGTTGCCGCCCGAGGCGTGGACGGAGATCGGCTGGGACAGCTTCGACACCCTCGAGGACCTCGCGCACGTCTATTCCTATGCCCAGCGCACCCCGGACGGCCGGATAGCGCTGGGCGGACGCGGTAACCCCTACCGATTCGGTTCGCGGACCGACAACAACGGCGGCATCGCGGCCGCCACCGTCACCAGCCTGGCCGCGATCCTGCGGTCCTGGTTCCCCTCCGCCAAGGATGTACCGATTGCGCACGGGTGGAGCGGTGTCCTCGGAGTACCGCGCGATTGGCGTGGCACCGTCGGCTACGAGCCCGACACCGGCATCGGGTGGGCCGGGGGATACGTCGGCACCGGGGTCACGGCCACCAACCTCGCCGGCCGCACACTGACCGACCTCATCACCGGAGCGGATACGGAGTTGACCCGGTTGCCGTGGGTCAACCGGCGAACCCGGCGGTGGGAACCCGAACCGCTGCGCTGGCTGGGAATCCACGGCATCTACCGTGCGTACGGCTGGGCCGACCGACGCGAACAGCGTGGCGGGCAGCGGACGTCCGTGATCGCGCGGGTCGCGAACGCGGTCAGCGGACGCTGAGGACGGATCCGACCGAGGTCATCGCGAGATCGGCGCGGGCACGTCGCTGACCGCACTGTCCAGCGGCGGGGCCTTGCGCGCCGGGGTGGCCCGGCGGAACTCCCAGCGCCGTAGCGCCTCGCGGCACGGACTCTCCACCAGCGCGTAACTCACCGCGGCGAGAGCGAAACCGAACACCAGCGTGAGCGCCAGCACCAGCGGCATGTGTCCGTTGAACGCGAATTCGCCGACCATCGGGAACACCATCGCCAGTGCGGCCAGATGCCACACGAACAGGCCGTAGGACCAGCGGCCGAGGGTGACCATCACCCGGCTGCCGAGGATCCGGTGCGCGGTGTCGGGCCGGTCGAGCACCAGCGGCGCCAGCAGCGCGCCCGCCACGACCGCACCCATCGCGGTCTTGAGGGTGACCTGGCCGATGGTGCCGGGCTGCAGCCCCTCGCGGCCGGCCAGCGGGGACGCGGCGATGGCGAACGCCCCCGCCGCGATGAGGGCCATCAGGATGCGCCGCCGCGCCAGCCGGTGCGCCCACCCGACCGGCATGACGGTGAGTTCTGCCAGCACCATGCCCGCGGCGAACCAGGAGAAGAAGGCGGGCGGCCAGTTCCACAGGTTGTGGCCCGACGCCGGGTCGAACGGGATATACACCCAGAACAGGCTGGCCACCGCCACGGCCACGATGGCCGGGATGCGCGCCGCGACGGGCAGCCGGCGCGCGAACAACGCCAGCAGGGGCAGCGCCAGATAGAAGCTGACCTCGACCGACAGGCTCCACATCTGGGTCAGCCCGGCGGTCAGCGTCAGTGGGACGTAGATCTGCGTCAGGCTCAGGTTCGCCAGCCACACCGTGAGGTCCGGTTCGGTGTCCGGGAACACGATCAGGATGATCACGACCGCCACCAGATAGCCGGGCATGATGCGCACGAGCCGCGAGCGCAGGTAGTGCGCGGTCGGCGGGCGGGCCCGCAGCGCCCGCGCGGCGGCGGCGTGACCGCGCCACAGCAGGAACCCCGACAGCGCGAAGAACACCGCGACCGCGAGGTCGAAGCGTCCGAAGAACCGCCCGTCGGCCCCGCCGGTGTGCCCGGTCTGGAAGGCGACGTGGGTGACGACGACGCCGATGGCCGCGCAGGCGCGCATGCCCTCGACGGCGGGCAGGAACGACCGCGTCCCGCCGATCTGCTCGGTGCTCGTCACGGCGACCAGTGTGCCAGCGCGACCGTTCGGCCGGATCCGGGCGAGGGGTCCGGCCGAAGGACTCGTAGTAAGTTCCGGCCTTAATGTCGACTGTTAGGGTCAAACGGGTTTTGCCGTCCCGAGCTGAAGGAGGCACGGTTTGAACCGCGCAGTGGCGCTGCGGATCGCGGCGTGCGGACTCATGGGGCTCGGTGCTGCCCTGTTGATCGCCGCGCTGTTGCTGTCCACCTATACCAAGGGAAAGATCGCCAAGGTCCCCTTGGACATCGACACGACCCTGGTCAGCGACGGGACCGGGACGGCGTTCGATCCGGCTTCGCTGCTGGGCGAACGCTTCGTCGTCGACCGTGACGTGCCGATGGTGTTCCAGCAGCAGATGACGGTGGAATCGCCGTCGAACGCCGACGTGGTCACCCTGCAGGTCGGCAGCTCGCTGCGCCGCACCGACAAACAGCAGGACAACGGTCTGCTGCTGGCGATGGTCGACACCGTCACCATGGACCGGTCGTCGGCGATGGCCGTGTCGAGCGAGAGCAATCCGGGTGGCGCGGTGCAGAAGCCGCGGGCCATCGAGGACGACCAACCGCCGACCAACATCGCGCTGCCGCACGAGGGCCTGACCTATCGGTTCCCGTTCGACACGGAGAAGAAGACCTACCCGCTGTTCGACCCGATCGCGCAGAAGGCCTACGACGCCAACTACGACGGTGAAGAAGACGTCAACGGGCTGACCACGTTCAAGTTCACCCAGAACGTCGGCTATGACGCCGAGGGCAAGCTGGTCGAACCCGTGAAGTACGCCTCACTGTACGAGGACGACGCCGACGCCCAGGTCACGGCCCGCGCCGCGCTGTGGGGCGTCGAGGGTGACCCGGAAGAGCCGATCACGATGAGCCGGTACTACGCCGCCGAGCGCACGCTGTGGGTGGATCCGGTGTCGGGCACCATCGTCAAATCCGATGAGCACGCCTACCACTACTACGCACGCGACGCGTTGCGGCCCGAGGTGACGTTCGTCGACTACACGGTCACGACGAACGAGGAATCGGTCGAGTCACAGGTGGCCAGCGCCCGCAGCGAACGCGACCGGGTGGCGCTGTGGAGCCGCATTCTGCCGATCACGTTCACCGCCGTGGGGCTGGTGCTGCTGGTGGGCGGCGCGCTGCTCGGCTCGTTCAGTCTGCGCGCGGAGTCGGCCCTGATCGATCCCGGCCTCGACGAGGCCGATCACGGATTCTTCCAGCGCGACGATGCCGGCGAACCTGTACCGGGCGCCGAAGCCAAGACCGAGAAGTTGCCGGCCCAGCGGCCGACCGATCTACCGCCCGACAGACCGGTCTGATCTCCCGCCACCTCCCGCCGGTCTACGCGCTGGCGCTGTCGCTGATCGTGACCGCGCCGCTGCTGCCACCCGGTTATCTGCTGCTGCGCGATGCGGTGTCCACGCCGCGGTCGTATCTGTCCGATGCGGCACTCGGCCTGTCCGAGGCCGCGCCGCGCGCGCTGCCGCAGGACTTCTTCATCGCCCTGACGTCGCAGGTGCTCGACGGCGGCGTCGTCGTCAAGGCGCTGCTGGTGGCGGGTCTGTGGGCGGCCGGCTGGGGTGCCGCGCGTCTGGCCGCCACGGTGGTGCCCGACGCGGGCGTGGCGGGTCAGTGTGTGGCGGTCACGGTCGCGGTGTGGAATCCGTACGTCGCCGAGCGGCTGCTGCAGGGGCATTGGAGCCTGCTGGTGGGCTACGGCTGCCTGCCGTGGGTGGCCCGTGCGGTGCTGCGCCTGCGCGACGGATCCGGGCCGTGGTGGCCGCTGCCGTTCTGGATCGCCGTGGCCGGACTGACGCCGACGGGCCTGCTGCTGGCGGCGGTGGTCGCCCTGGTGAGCGTGTGCGCTCCCGGTGCGCGTCGCCGCCTGCCGGTGGTGGCCGCGGCGCTGGCGGCTGCGGTGCTCAGCGCGCTGCCCTGGCTGGTGGCGGCGACGGTGTCGGGGTCGCTGGCCGCCTCGCCCGCCGCGGGCATCCCCGCGTTCGCGGCACGCGCCGAACCGGGCCTGGGGACGCTCGGCAGCCTCGCCGGCCTCGCCGGCATCTGGAACGCCGACGCGGTACCGGGCTCGCGGACAACGGCATTCGCGGTCGTCGCGACGGTGGTGTTGCTCACGGTGGTGGCTGCCGGGGTTTCGGTGGTGTGGCGCAGACCCTCCTCGATTCCGCTGCTCGCGCTGGCCGCTGCGGCGGTGGTGCTGCCCGCGGCGATGGCGACCGGTCCGGGGCTCGCGATCGTGGAGCAGATCGTGCGGGCGCTGCCCGGGCTCGGTGTGCTGCGCGACGGGCAGAAGTGGGTGGCGTTGGCGTTGCCGGGTTACGCCGTCGCGGGTGCCGGTGCGGTCCTGGCGGTGCGGCGGGTGCCTGCGGGCGCCGTGGCCGCGGTGGCCTGTGCGGCGCTGATCGCGGTGCTGCCCGATCTGGCGTTCGGCGTCGGCGGCCGCATGCGCGCGGTGCAGTATCCGCCCTCCTGGGCGGAAGCGGCCGCGGTGATCAACGCCGACCCGGGGCCGGTCGCGGTGTTGCCGCCGGACAGTATGCGTCGGTTCGACTGGGCGGGCGAGGCGCCGGTCCTCGATCCGCTGCCGCGTTGGCTGCGCGCGGATGTGCTGAGCACCGGGGATCTGGTGATCGGCGGTGAGACGGTGCCCGGTGAAGGGGTGCGGGCGCGGGCCGTTCAGGAGCTGCTGCTGCGGGGTGCGCCGCAATCCGATCTGGCAGCCGCCGGGGTCGGGTGGGTGGTCGTCGAAGGGAACGGTTCGGCGTTGGATCTGCCGGTCGCCTATCGCGGGGACGGGTTGACGGTGTACCGCGTCGGCGGCGACGGGGCGTCGTCACCGCACCGCGGCTTGTTGATCGGGACCCATGTGGTGTGGCTGGCGGTGTTGGCCGGCTCGGTGCTGGCCGGCGTCCTCGGCCTGCGGCGCTCGCGTTCGTGATCGGGTCGCGAACTGGGAGCGCGCTACCATTTCACGGTGGCAGCGCGAGATCGAACGGTGACCCCACGCAATCGGCGCTCGGACGCCTTCGCCAACGTCCACCGGATCGTCGCGGCCGCCCGTGAGGTCTTCGGCCGCGACGGCGACAACGCGACGCTGAGCCAGGTCGCCGAAGCGGCCGGTGTCGCGAATGCCACGCTCTACCGGCATTTTCCGAACCGCCGGGCGCTGGCCGCCGCCGTCTACGAGGACATCGTCGTCACCGACATCAAACCGGCGATCCTGGCGCTGGGCCGCGACGCACCGCGCACCGCGTTCATCGACGCGCTCGCCCACCTCGAGGAGGTGATGTTCCGGCAGCGCCCCCTGCTCGCCTCGATCGGCGACCTCGCCGAGCTCACCGCCCAGCTGTTCACCCGCGACCGTGAGCAGTTCGACGACATGATCGTTCAGGCACAGGCCACCGGTGAGCTGCGCCCGGACCTCACCTCAGACGACGTGGCGACGTTCGTGGCCATGGTGACCACCGCCTCGGTGGCGATGAACCAGCCGAGGCCGATGCGCCGCCGCTACCTCAGCCTGATGTTCGACGCCCTCAATCCCTCTGGGACAGAACCGCTTCCAACGCCCAGGGGGAACGGTCGTCGCGAACAGCAGGAGTCCGCGCGCTGACTCAGGCGAACCGGTCCTGCAACCGGCGCAGCGTCTCGGAGATCCCGTCCGCGTTGCGCTTCGCGAAGCCGGTCCGTTCGTAGTAGCGCAGTCTGTCCTTGACCGCCCCGGTGTCCCGGAAGTCGAAGGTCTCGGTCACGCGCGTCCGCGTCGGCGAGATCTCCGCGAACTCGAACCGCCAGTGATGTCCGAACGGATGTCGCCATTCGACCAGCCGATTCGGGTTGAGCGCGGTCACGGTGCTGGTGATCCGGTACGGCACCCCAAACATCCGCATCCGCGTCGAAAAGCGGGAACCCGCAACAAGATTCGCCGGGGCGTCGATGTTCGCGCCCACCGTGCCGGAACCGTCGAACTCGTGATGGCGGCGCGGATCGGTGACCAGCGCGAACACCTCCGCCACCGGAGCGTTCACCTCCACGGCGCGACTGACCTGGCCGGGCCCGTTGTCCACCACAGAAACCGTCATGACACCGCCTTCGCGTCCAGCAGTTGGAGGCTGCGATCCCACAGCCGGGAGGCGATCGCCGCATCGTCGGCGAGTTTGTTGGCCTTGGCCACCTTGTGCTTGTAGTAGTACTGCCCGGACTGCCAGTCCACGCCGGGCCGGGCCGACGCCAGCCACACCAGTTCGTCGCTGCCCTGCTCCGTCCCGATCAGCGCGACGTGGCGCAGCGGGCTGCGGTAGAGCAGCCCGAAGAGCGGATTGTTCACCTCGGCGCTGAAGTTCGACGCGACCGGCCCCGGATGCAATGCGGCGGTGGAGATCCCGGCCGAATGGTAGCGACGGTGCAGTTCCTTGGTGAACAGGATGTTGGCCAGCTTCGACGTGCCGTACGCCACGGATCCGTTCTGGTTCTGCACCGCGTCGAGGTCGCCGAAGTCGACGCGCGCGAACTTGTTGGCCATGCTCGAGGTGTTGAGCACCGAGGCGCCGGACTCGACGAGCCTTTCCAACAGCAGCGTCGTCAGCAGCAACGGCGCCAAGTGGTTCACCTGGAACGTCTTCTCGAATCCGTCGACCGTGGTCTCGCGGGTGTTCATCATCCCGCCGGCGTTGTTGGCCAGCACGTCGATGCGCGGATAGGCGTCGAGCAGGCGGCGGGCGAGGTCGCGGACCTGCGCCAGATCGGCGAAGTCGGCGACGTACGAGTCCGCGCCCAGCGCATCGGCGACCGCCGCGGTCTTCTGTGGGGAACGCCCCACCACCACGACGTTCTCCCCGCTGCGGCTCAGCCGCTGCGCCGCGGCGGCACCGACACCGTCACTGGCCCCGGTGATGACGATCGTTCTCCCGGCCACAGGCCTGCCCCTCTCGTCGACTCCACGAGGGTAACCCGCGCCCGCACGGCCCTGCGCAGACAAGTACGCGCGCTACTTTCGTAGCGCGCGTACCTGTTCTCTCTCGTCAGACGCGGGTGACCGCTTCCGATTCCCGCGGCGGCGGCGGCACCGACGGCCACGGTGACGGCACCGGCTGGTTGCGCACCCGCTGCGGCCACCAGAACCACTTCCCGAGCATCGCCGCGATCGACGGTGTCATGAAGGCGCGGATCACCAGGGTGTCGAACAGCAGACCCAGGCCGATGGTCGTACCCACCTGGGCGATCACCGTCAGCTCACTGACCGCCATCGAGATCATCGTGAACGCGAACACCAGACCCGCCGCGGTGACCACCGACCCACTGCCGCCCATGGCCCGGATGATGCCGGTCCGCAGGCCCGCATGGATCTCCTCCTTGAGGCGGGAGACCAGGAGCAGGTTGTAGTCCGCGCCGACCGCCAGCAGGATGATGACCGACATCGCCATCACCATCCAGTGCAGTTCGATGCCGATGATGTGTTGCCAGATCAATACGGACAGGCCGAACGAGGCGCCGAGTGACAACACCACCGTGCCGACGATCACCGCGGACGCGACCACACTGCGGGTGATGAGCAGCATGATGATGAAAATCAGTGCGAGCGAAGCGATTGCGGCGATCAACAGGTCGTAGGTGTTGCCGTCGTTCATGTCCTTGAACATCGCCGCACTACCGCCGAGGTAGATCGTCGACCCTTCCAGCGGGGTGCCCTTGATGGCCTCCTTGGCCGCGGTCTCGATCTTGTCGATCTTCGCGATGCCCTCGGGAGTCAGTGGGTCACCGTCATGGCTGATGATGAACCGCACCGACTTGCCGTCAGGTGAGATGAACTGTTCCATACCGCGTTTGAAGTCGGCGTTGTCGAAGACCTCCGGCGGCAGATAGAACGAGTCGTCGTTCATCGACGCGTCGAAGGCCTCGCCCATGACCGTCGTATCGCCCTGCATCGCGGTCATCTGATCCTGCATTCCCTTTTGAGTGGAATACATGTTCAGCATCATGACCTTCATGGTCTTCATCGTCTCGAGCATCTTCGGCATCAGCGCGACCATCTGCGGCATCAGCGTGTCGAGACGCTCCATGTCCGGGATGATCGCCTTGATGTCGTCGGTCATCACGTTGATGCCGTCGAGGGTGTCGAACACCGACCGGATCGCGAAGCAGACCGGGATGTTGTAGCAGTGCGGTTCCCAGTAGAAGTAGTTGCGGATCGGCCGGAAGAAGTCGTCGAAGTTGGCGATGTGGTCGCGCAGTTCCTCGACGTCGACCGTCATGTTCTTCATCTTCGCGACCATGTTGTGCGTGGTGTCGGCCATCTGGACGGTGATGCGCTGCATCTCCTCCATGTTGTCGATGGTCGTCTGCATCTCGGCGGCCTGGTCCAGCATCTGGGCCGTGATGTCCTCGTTGTACTTCTCGGTCAGCTTCTGCTGGGTGCCCTGCATGCCGATCATGAACGGGATCGACGTGTTGGAGATGGGCTTACCGTCCGGCCGGGTGATGGACTGCACCCGGGAGATGCCCTCGACCCCGAAGATCGCTTTCGAGATCTTGTTGATCACCAGGAAGTCCGCGGAGTTCCGCAGGTCGTGGTCACTCTCGATCATGAGCAGCTCGGGATTCAACCGTGCGCTGGAGAAGTGCCGGTCCGCCGCCGCGTAGCCCTCGTTGGCGGGCAGGTCCTGGGGCAGGTAGTTGCGGTCGTTGTAGTTCGTCCGGTAACCGGGCAGCGTGAGCAGACCGATCAGCGAGAGCGCGATGGTGGCGATCAGGATCGGCCCGGGCCAGCGAACGGTCGCGGCACCGATCTTCCGCCACCCGCGCACGCGCATCGCGCGCTTGGGCTCGAGCAGGCCGAACTTGCTGGCGACGGTGATCATCGCCGCACCCAGGGTCAGCGAGGTGAGCACCACGACGACCATGCCGATCGCCAGCGGGACACCGAGGGTCTGGAAGTACGGCAGCCGGGTGAAGCTCAGGCAGAACGTGGCACCGGCGATGGTCAGACCCGAGCCGACCACGACGTGCGCGGTGCCGTGGAACATCGTGTAGTACGCGGTCTCTTTGTCCTCGCCGAGACCTCGGGCCTCCTGATATCGCCCGATCAGGAAGATCGCATAGTCGGTGGCCGCCGCGATGGCCAGCGTGACCAGCAGGTTGGTGGCGAACGTCGAGAGTCCGATGATCTCGTGGTAGCCGAGGAACGACACCACACCGCGCGCGGCGGCCAGTGACAGCACCACCGTGACGAGCATCAGCAGCACGGTGACGATCGAGCGGTAGACCAGCAGCAGCATCACGATGATCACCGTGAAGGTGACCATCTCGATCATCCGCATGCTGCGGTCGCCGGCGATGTGCTGATCGGCGGCCAGCGCCGCGGGACCGGTCACGAAGGCCTTGACGCCTGGTGGCGGCTCGAGGCTCCCGACGATGTGCTGGACGGCTTCCACCGACTCGTTGGCCAGCGCCTCGCCCTGGTTACCGGCCAGCTTCACCTGCACGTAGGCGGCCTTGCCGTCGTTGCTCTGGGAGCCCGATGCGGTCATCGGGTCGCTCCAGAAGTCCTGCACCGACTGGACGTGCTTGGGATCGGCTTCCAGCTTGTCGATCATCTCGTCGTAGAACGCGTGCGCGGCATCGCCCAGGGGCTGTTCGCCCTCCAGCACGATCATCACGTTGCTGTCGGAGTCGCCCTCCTGGAAGACCTCGCCGACGCGCTTCATCGAGATCATCGCCGGGGCGTCGTCGGGGCTCATCGACACCGCGCGCATCTGCCCGACCTCTTCGAGCTGCGGGACGATGACGTTCAGGACCGCGATGATGGCGATCCAGGCGAGGATGATCGGCACGGCGAGGGTGCGGATCGTCCGGGGGATGAACCCCCGGTGCGGTGGCTTCTGGGGCGGGAACGCGTCGGTGGGCGCGTGGGTCGTGGGCGCGCTCATGCGGACTTCACGAAGCAGTAGGTCAGGGCGTTCACGCCGGTGGCGGTCCTCTCGTCTTTGACCTCGTCGTCGACGATGATTCGGCAGGTGATCGAATCGCCGTCGCCCTGGGCGAAGATGTTCGGGGCGGCGGACGCCTCCGTCGTCTCGAGGGTGATTCCCCAGGGAATTGCTGTGTTGTCGAGGCGCTGCGGTTTGGAGTCGAGGTCGAGGTAGTTGATGTTGGCGTAGCTGCCGCTACCCGTGATCTCGTAGCGAACGACCTTGGGGTCGAACGGCTCGGGGTCGTCAGCGAAGACCCTCGGGGTGACGGTGATGCCGTCCGATCCGAAGAAGCCCCGGATGCGGTGCACGGTGAAGCCCGCGATCAGCACCACGACAAGAACGAGAATGGGTATCCACGCCTTTTTGGCGACACTCAACATGTTGTTATTTCCCCGACAGTCGCTGGCTCGTCGTCACGGTCAACCGGCCACGCGGAGCAGGGCCGGGCCATTCCAAATGGCCGTATCTTCTCTCATAGGTGTGACGCGCGCGAGATCGCGACCCGCCCAAGGCCCCCGTGCTGACGGGGCGCGAACCCCGTCGCTGCAGCTCATCGCCACTGTGGGCACCCTGTTCCTCCTATGCTCCGCTTAAAAACTTAGCCAGTATAAACAGGAACCTTAGGGTATTTAAACGGTGATCGCAGAGGCCTCACATCCGGCCGAGACGGCGATCACCGCGCAATGCGTGTAGTGATGGGGCTCACACAACGGCTGTGACGCTTAGCTTGGCTAGAGGTACGATCCCCGCCATGAAGGCAATCCGGCTCGCCGCCGGCGCTCTGGCGTCGGCCGCCATCGCTCTGGCCGCGGCCGCCCCCGCGGTCGCGGACCCAGAGCCGTCACCTCCCCCGGCGCCGCCGGCACCCGCGTCGACGATCGAAAAGGACGGCACCTACAAGGTGGGCGTCGACATCCAACCCGGAACGTACAACGCCCCGGCGTCGGCCGAGACGACGTGCTACTGGAAGCGGGTCGGGGCGGACGGCAAGCTGCTCGACAACGCACTGACCAAGAAGCCCGCGTCGGTGCGGATCGAACCGACCGACGCCAGCTTCACCACCAACGACTGCCAGACCTGGCAACTGGCCGCGTGCGGTACCGCGTGTCCCCCGCCGCCACCGCCGCCGGGGCCGCTCGAGATGCTGGGCCAGTTGGCGCCCATGCTGGGCGGAGCCAAGCCACCGGCACCCTGACCTGTTGCCGCACCGCCGTTTTCACGCGGCGAGCAGGAAGGACAGGAAGAACCCGCCCGCGGTGGCGAAGGCGTTGAGCGGCCGGCCGTGTTCGAACGCCTCGGGCATCAGGGTGTCCGCCAGGGACGCCAGCACGGCGCCGCCGGCGAAGGCCAGCGCCAGCGCGAGGACGTCTTCACTGAGCGCTCCCGCCGTCGTCCGGCCCAGCACCACGGCCAGGGCCAGCAGGACCGCGCACGCGACCCAGGTGGAAACGACTGTGCGCCCGGACATCCCGGAGTTGCGCATGGCGACCGCGCCGACCAGCGACTCGGGCAGGTTCGAGAAGAAGATCGCCGCGAGCAGCGACAGTGACGCCCCGCCCACCAGGGAGACGCCGAGCGCCACGTTCTCCGGCACCCCGTCGAGGGTGACGGCCGCGAGTAGTGCCAGGCCGACACCGCGCCGGGCGCCGGAGGCCGCGACTTCACGCGCGTCCGGATCCGACCGGCCGGCGACGTACTTGTCCAGCATGGTGTCGGCGGTGACGAAAGCGGCTGCGCCCGCGAGCAATCCGAGACCGGCGTGCCAGCCGCCGGCCATCGCGAACGCCTCCTCGAAGAGTTCGAACGTCAGGGCCGAGATCAGGGCTCCGCTGGCGAAGGCGAGCAGGACCCCGGTCACGCGCTTCGGTGGGCTCCACCGCACACCGGCCAGGGCGCCGAAGACGAGCGCACTCGACGCCGCGATGCCGAAGTAGACCGCGGTCAGCACGGCGGCACCGCGATCAGGTGGTGGCGGGAGTGACCTGCGCGGTGGCCAGTTCCTGCCGCTGGCGCTCGCGCGCCTGCGCGCTGAAGCAGAAGATGCTGGCGGCGAAGCTGACCAGGGACACGGCTCCGGCCGTGGTGGCGACGACCGCGTCGGAAGTGCCGATGCTGGCAAGGCACACCGCGAGTGCGATGACCGCGGTGAAGTTCAGGAACAACGCGGTGGTGGCAATCGCCTCGGTGGTCGCGTCGGCTGGGGCTGAAACGCGCTCGCCCATCGGGGTTCTCCTATCCGTGCTGCACCTCGCTGCAGGTGATGGGCTATTGGTAACCCGCACGGCGAAAGCTCAAACGAAACAGTGCTCCCCGCACAGCACGACGGCCCGTCGCCGCGAAGTCGCTCGCGAGGACGGGCCGTCGGGGGTGTCGCAGATCAGCCGGCCATGAACTGGTCGTAGGCCGATGCCAGATCGGCGGGCAGCACACTGACGTTGCACTGACGCTGCGTCTCGCCGATCGGGGCCAGGATGCCACGCAGTTCGTAGTACTCCTGGCTGTTGGCGGTGAAGTAGCCGCGGATGTCGGCCTCCGCCTGCGCGCGAGGCTGGTTCATCGCGGCCGTCACCACCTGGTTGGCGCCCGGATGGTCGGCCAGGTACTGACGCGCCGAACCCGTCACGCCGCTGACGGTGTTGGCGACCCCGGCGGCCGAGCAGTCGACCGCCGCGGAGGCCGTGGGCGCCGCGATGGTTGCTGCGGCCACGCCGCCGAACAGGCAACCGACGAACGCACCGGCGATCCCCCGGCGAGCGGCATTACCACTGAATTTCATGATCACTTCCTCTTCGGATCTCCGAATTCACTGCGCTTCCAAAGCGCTTTCCCCGTCCCAAAGCGAAAGTACCCGAACGAAAAAAGGGGCAATCCGACGTCTCTCGGCTACGGTCGGCACGGATTCGGGCGTTACAGGAAACAGATGTGACATCCACCTCAGAATGCCTCCGATTCCGGCGGTTTCCACCTCGTTGACCTGAGTTTTCTCAGAGTTTGCGGCAGTCCCTTAATTGATCGTGATGTCGACGGATATCGAATTGTTATGAACGCGTTGGCGAATGATCTTGGAAAACGCAAAGACACACGAGGATGACCTACGTCACATCGGGCGTGATCGCGATTACTCGTCTCCGTGGACGGCAACCCAACCTGTGGTGCACCCGAGCGCCGACGTCAGAAAAGTCAACGCGAAAAGGGAGCGAAACTTGACTACCGCAGATACCACGAAGTTGCTCGCGCAGTTGCGGGCGATACTCGATCTGACCAACACCGAGATCCAGGTCGCCGAGACCCGGGTCGCTCAGGCCCGCACGGATGCGGTCCGGACGGAGTTGGAGCAGAACGCCTCCAATGGGCGTGACCGCGCCGAGGCGATCGAGACCACCATCCGCGATCTCGGCGGATACCCCGATGTGATCGGACCGTTCTTGGGCCGCGCCGCGGCCGCCGTGAAGGCGCTCACCGAGCAGGCCGAACCGTTCGACGAGGCCCTGCTGGGCGACCTCGCGCTCGAGGACCAGCTGCTCGACCGGTCGCGTTACCTCAAGGCGCTGGCCGTCGCCGCCAAGCAGCCCGACGTCCAGGCCCTGGCCGAGCGCCTGATCACCGCGCACTCCGCGACGGTCGACTGGCTGACCACCGTGCTGGCCGAGGACGCCCTCGGTGGCCCCGCCGCGCTGCGCCGCACCCCGCTGCAGGCGGCTGCCGGTGTCGCGGTCAAGGCGGTCAACCTGCCGCTGACGTGGACCACCCGTGGCGTCGACCGTACGGTCGAGGCGCTGCGCAGCACCGGCCCGGCGTTCAACGATCTGGTCAGCCGCGGCAGCCGCGTCACCGAGGTGGCGGGCAAGGCGATCAGCGCATCGCGCGACGCGGCGCTCAGTGCCGCGGAGAAGGTCACCCGTGACGAAGGCGCCGGCCGGGCCGCCGACGCCCTGCACTCGGTGCGCGACGGAGCCGGCGTGCTCGACGCGTCCGAGCTGCCGATCAAGGGTTACGACGAGCTGACGGTGACCGAGGCCGTCGCCGAGATCAAGGACCTCACCGACCCCTCGGACATCCGGACCATCGTCGCGTGGGAGGAAGCGCACAAGAACCGCTCGCGCGTCGTGTCCGCCGCCCAGACCCGGTTGGCCGCCATTGCGCAGGAGGTCGTCGGCATCAGCTAGACCTCACCACGACTCGACCCCGCAGCCACGGCTGCGGGGTTTCGTCGTCTCCGGGTCAGGCGGCGGTGTGCTCACGCTTCGTGGCGGCCCGCGCCACCGCGTAGAGCACCGCGCCCACCGCCAGCATGATCGCTGCGAACATCCACACCTGGGCGGTCTGCTGGGTCATCAGCAGGACGCAGGAGGCCACGCCGAGCACCGGCACCGCGGTCCACACCCGGAAGTGGTCGTGGTCGACGTGATCCCGGCGCAGCACCAGGACGGCGATGTTGGTGGAGATGAACACGAACAGCAGCAACAACACCACCGTCTCGGCCAGCGTGGACAGTTCGCCGACCAGGGTGAGCAGCATCGCCACCACGGTGGTCGCGACGATCGCGACCCACGGCGTGCGGCGTTGCGGCAGCACGCGGCTCAGCACCGAGGGAAGCAGCCCGTGTTCGGCCATACCGTAGGTCAGACGGCTGGACATGATCATCGTCAGCAGGGCGCCGTTGGCCACCGCGACCAGGGCGATGGCGCTGAAGAGCCAGTCCGGCACCCCGACACCCGCGGCGGCCACCACGTCGAGCAGTGGGCCCGACGATTCGGACAGTTCGTCGGCGGGCAGGGCGATGGCGCTGGCGAGCCCGACCAGCGCGTAGACCACACCGGCGGTGACGAGCGCGCCGAACAGCGCGGTCGGATACACCTTGCTCGGGTTGCGGATCTCCTCGGCGACGTTCGCCGACGTCTCGAATCCGACGAAGGAGTAGTACGCGACGATCGCACCGGCCAGGATCGCCAGCGCGGGGGTGGCGCCGTCGGGGAACTCCCCGATCCGGCTCACCTCGCCGCGGCCGCCGCCCAGCATCACGGCAACGGCGATGACGACGATCAGCAGACCGCTCAGCTCGACGACCGTCATCACCACGTTGCTCTTGACCGACTCACTGATGCCCCTGGCGTTCAGCGCGGCGACGAGGGCGAGGAACACGATCGCGGCGGGGATGGCCGGCACGTCGATGAACGTGGACAGGTAGTCGCCGGAGAACGCCAGTGCGAGGCCGGCGGCACTGGTCACACCGGCCGCCAGCATGCTGAATCCGACGAGGAACGACACGGCGGGCTGTTTGAACGCCCGCTCGGCGAAGACCGCGGCGCCACCGGCCTTCGGATATTTGGTCACCAGTTCCGCATAGGACCCGGCGGTGAGCAGTGCCAGCAGCAACGCGACCAGCAGCGGCGCCCACAGCACGCCGCCGACATCCTGCGCGAGCACGCCCATCAGCGCATAGATGCCGGCGCCCAGCACGTCACCGAGGATGAACAGGTAGAGCAGCGGTCCGGTGATCTTGCGTTTGAGCTTGCCGTCGGTCGCCTCGTCCGTATGGACCTGCTCCGTCGCCTCCGGTGCCATCCGTACCTCCAGGAGATGCGCCGGAAGCGACTCTTCCGGCCACGATGCGATAGCAGGTACCCAGGTCAGCGCGTGCGCAAGCCTGATCGGTCTGTGGCGACGCCTACCCTTGCCGACGGGGGTACCGGCACCGGAAGGACTCATGACCAGCACCGAGAAGCCAGAGGGCCGCATCAGGGTGCCCGCCGACCTCGACGCCGTCACCACGGTCGGTGCGGAGGACCACAGCGGGGTCGACGCCGCGGCGGTCGAACGCATCTGGCAGGCGGCGCGGCACTGGTATTCGGCCGGCATGCACCCCGCGATCCAGGTGTGCCTGCGCCACCACGGCCGCGTCATCCTCAACCGGGCGATCGGACACGGATGGGGCAACGGGCCCGACGATCCCGCCGATGCGGACAGGGTCCCGGTCACCCCGGACACCCCGTTCTGCGTGTACAGCGCCGCCAAGGCGATCACCACGACGGTGGTGCACATGCTGGCCGAACGCGGCCACTTCTCGCTCGACGACCGGGTGTGCGAGTACCTGCCGAACTACACCAGCCACGGCAAGTACCGCACGACCATCCGCCACGTCATGACCCACAGCGCCGGTGTCCCGTTCCCGACTGGGGAGCGGCCGAACCTCAAGCGCATGAACGACAGCGACTACGCCCGCACGATGCTCGGCGACCTGCGTCCGCTGTACCGGCCGGGGCTGGTGCACATCTACCACGCCCTGACGTGGGGTCCGCTGGTGCGGGAGATCGTCTCGGCGGCGACGGGACGCAACATCCGCGACGTCCTGGCCGACGAGATCCTCGATCCGCTGGGATTCCGCTGGACCAATTTCGGGGTGGCAGAGTCCGACGTCCCGCTCGTCGCCCCGAGCCACGCCACCGGCAAACCGCTGCCGCCCCCGATCGCCGCGGCGTTCCGCACGGCCGTCGGCGGCACGCTGCACCAGATCATCCCGTTCACCAACACGCCGCTGTTCCTGACCGGGGTGGTGCCGTCGTCGAGCACGGTGTCCACGGCCCAGGAGCTGTCGCGGTTCGCCGAACTGCTGCGCCGCGGTGGAGAACTCGACGGGGTGCGCGTGCTGGCGCCCGAAACGCTGCGGCAGGCCACCCGGGAATGCCGCCGCCTGCGCCCCGACCTCGCGACGGGGATGATGCCGCTGCGCTGGGGTACCGGCTACATGCTGGGCTCCAAGCGATTCGGACCGTTCGGCCGCAACGCCCCCGCCGCCTTCGGCCACACCGGACTCGTCGACATCGCCGTCTGGGCCGACCCGGCGCGCGGGCTGGCGGCAGGTGTGGTCAGTAGCGGCAAACCGGGCAGGCACCGGGAAGCCAACCGGTATCCGGCCCTGCTGGACCGCATCAACACCGAGTTGTCACCGGACGGCGGTGAGATACTCGGCTGATGCCACGCACTGGCGGTAAGAGGCGCCTGGACGAACGCGATGCCGACGGTCAGCCGTCGCACATCGGGGGTTTCAAGTTCTACTTCGTCGGTCAGCGCTGGGAATGGTCCGACGAGGTGGCCCGCATGCACGGGTACGAGCCCGGCTCGGTACAACCCACCACGGAACTCCTGTTGTCCCACAAGCATCCTGAGGACCGCAGGCTGGTGCAGGACCTGCTCGATCACGCGCTGCACACCGGCGACCCGTTCTCCAGTAGGCACCGGTTCATCGACACTCGCGGGGAGTTGCACGACGTGCTGGTGGTGGCGGACCGGATGTTCGACGACCGCGGTGCCGTCATCGGGTCGAGCGGCTATTACGTCGACCTCACCGCCAGTCTCGACGAGGCCCGGCAGGAGGTGCTCGACGAACAACTGCCCGGACTCTTCGAATCCCGGGCGGTCATCGAGCAGGCCAAGGGGGCGTTGATGGTCATCTACCGGATCAGCGCTGACCAGGCCTTCCGTGTGCTGCAGTGGCGGTCGCAGGAGACGAACAAGAAGCTGAGGTCGCTCGCGGCCCAGCTGATCGCCGAGATCGGCGAATTACCGGCTGCGCCGTCGTCCATCCAGAGCCAGTTCGACCACCTGCTGCTGACGATTCACGCACGTATTCCCGGCGAATGATGCGCTGAACGGATTTCTGACCCCGCACTCGCCGACTAGGATTTGACCGCTGATCCGGTGGACCCGGGCCGGCCGACCGTCGGCGCCGTGAGCCGCGGCACAGGACAGCGGATGAGGTAGCGAGGCAGGCTGACACCGATGCAATCGTTGGAGGTCGAACACGACGTGCGCGCGGACGCGGTCGTGGTCCGGGTGAAGGGTGACGTCGATTCGATGTCGGTCGACGCGTTGAACTCCCACCTGGCGAAGGCCCGCACCAACGCTCTGGGCCATCCCAGCCGGGTGGTCCTCGTCGATCTCTCGGAGGTCACCTATTTCGGCAGCGCGGCGCTCAACGCCGTGTTGTCCTGTCACGAGGACGGCTCGGCCGAGGGCACCTCGGTGGTGCTGGTGGCCGATCAGCCGTATGTGAAGCAGCCGATCGAGATCACCGGCCTCGACCGCGTGCTGGAGACGTATCCGTCGATCGACGCGGCGCTCGCACGCCGTGGTCGGGAGCGGGACGGTCAGGACCCGGACGGGCGCACGCCGCGGTAGATGCCGCGCCGCACGATCCACGGCTGCAGCACCCGGTCCACCGACCACGCGGGGAAGCGGAACACGGTGCCGTTGGGGGCGAACACCTCGAGGCCGTCGGGTTGGCCGCCGAGCACCGACCCCCACCGCCGGGTGGGCGCCCGGTAGTCGCGCAGCGGCCGGCCGGAGAAGTCCGCGCGGATGTTGCGGGCGAGCAGTCTGTCGGCACGGTTGCGGGCGCTGCTGCGCAAGGGGTCGGTGGCCGCGACGTCGCCTATCGCGTAAACACGTTGGTGCCCAGGTACTTTCAGTTGCGGGGTGACCCGGACGAAGCCGTCGTCGTCGAGGATCGCGGCGGGCAGCCAGGCGGTGTTGGGCCGCACCCGTCCGATCGCCCACAGCACCGCATCGGCCGACGACGCCGGCTGCCCGGTGCTCCACTCGACCGGTTCGGTGGTGATGCGGTCGCACGCGAATCCGTCGGGGACGACGGCGCGGTGGCCCGCCCGCAGCACGACTCCGAGCCGGGTGAGGCGCCGCGCGACCCTGGTCCAGACCCGCGGATGGTGCTGCGGCAGCGGGCGTGGGCCGGGAAAACACAGTTCGACGCGTGTCCCGGGCCAGGTGAGGGCCAGGTTGGCCGCGCTGCTCACCGCCGCTGCGCCCCCGCCCACGACGAGCACCGAGCGGGCGGCGGCCAGCCGCTCGTGGTCGGTGCGCAACTGGGCGGTGACCTCCTCGCTCGACCGGTAGCCGGGGGTGCGCCAGAACCCGTTGCGCACCCCGGTGGCGATCACCAGCGCGTCGAATTCCTCGACGACGGTGGAGCCATCCACGTTCTCCGCGAACACCTTTCGGCCGTCGAGGTCCACCCCGGTCAGGGTGGCGTGTGCGATACGCACCCGGTCGAGGGCGCGGAACCGGTCGAACGCGATCCAGTAGTCGCGCGCCCAGTCGTCGGGGCGGGCGAGGCGCATGCCGAGCTCCTGGCCGCTGACCAGACCGGGTTTCGCGGAGATGCCGACGACGTCGAAGTCACGGGCCAGCCGCATCGCGGTCAGCACACCGCTGTCGCCGAGTCCGGCGATGACGATCCGGGGGCGGCTCACACCCGCGCCTTGCGGGGCGGGCGGGGTACGAACCGCGACACCCGGTCGACCACCTCCTGGTACCCCGGGCGCCGCTGCAGACTGCGGGTCTCCATCATCGGGATACTCGCCCCGAGGAACATCGCGAGCATCGCCGCCGCCCCGGCGAACAACCACCAGGCGTCCTCCGGGGAGGCCGCCACCCCGAACAGGGCGAGCGCCACCCAGAACCCGCACTCGCCGAAGTAGTTCGGGTGTCGCGACCACGCCCACAGTCCGCGGTCCATCACCTCACCGGGCGCGCGGCCCGCGACGAAGCGGTGCATCTGCACGTCGGCGGCCAGTTCCAGTGTCACCGCCGCGACGGCGAGCACGAACGCGATTGCGGTGAGCCACATCCAGCCCTCCCCCGGCGTCGTGACGGCGATGTAGACCGGCAGCATCGCCAGGAAGACCTGCAGGGTGGGGATCAGATGGATGGCGACCAGGTCGACGACGAATTCCCAACGGCCGGCCCGCTCGCGGAACATCGGGTAGCGCCAATCCTCGTGGTGCAGACCGGGAAACGCGTACAGCCAGTTACCGGTGAGCCGCACCGCCCAGTAGCCGACCGCCACCGCGATCAGTGCACAGCGGAGCGCGTCAGCGTCCGGGCTCTGGCTCCACCAGTACGCCAGCAGCAGCGGGGGGACGACACTCCAGTAGGCGTCGTAGAAGCTGGAGTTGCGGCAGGCCCGGCTGAACGCGAACACCACCACGGTGGCCACCACATCGGCGATCAGGGTGTCCAGCCAGAGCCGCCCGGTGTCGGGCCCCCACCCCAGCCACGCCGCCGCGGCCGCCAGCGCCACGGCGTACGCGGCACCGACGATCGCCAGCGACGTGATCTTGCTCCGTTGTGCGGTCACGGGCGGCGCCTCTCCGACGGTGAGTGACGTGGGCCACAGCGGGTCGCACAGTAACACGTTCCAGTACGACGGCCGCGGGCTTATCGTGACTGGGGTGAGCACCGCCGCCGATGCCGATCACGTCGCCGAACTCGCCAACCGGGTCGTGGCCGAACACGACCCCAGGACCGTGCCGATCCCCGAATTCCTCGGCGCCTGCTACGACGCCGGACTGTCCTGGGTGCACTTCCCCGAGGGGCTCGGCGGGCTGGGGGTGTCGCGGGGGCTGCAGGCGGTCGCCGACGGCATCCTGCAGGGCGCGGGAGGTCCGGTTCCGTTGGGGCTCAACCCGATGGGCTACGGGATGGCGGCGCCGACCATACGCGAGCACGCGCAGAACGACGACGTCAAACGGTCGTGGCTGCGGCCGCTGGCGACCACCGAGGACATCTGGTGCCAGCTGTTCTCCGAACCCGGTGCGGGTTCGGACCTGGCCGGGCTGGCCACCTCGGCGGTGCCCGACGGTGACGACTGGGTGATCAACGGCCAGAAGGTGTGGACCAGCCTGGCGCACCGGGCGCGGTGGGGTCTGCTGCTCGCCCGCACCGATCCGGACGTGCCCAAGCACAAGGGGCTGACGTACTTCGTCATCGACATGCACAGCCCCGGTGTGGAGACCCGGCCGCTGCGCCAGCTGACCGGCCACGCCGAGTTCAACGAGGTCTACTTCAGCGACGCCCGGATACCCGACGCCCACCGGCTCGGCGCGGTCGGCGACGGTTGGCGGGTCGCGATGACGACGCTGATGAACGAGCGCAGCGCGCTGGGCGCCAGCGGCAGCCGCCGCGGGGCGGGCACCATCGCCGACGCCGTCGCGCTGTGGGCGTCGCGTCCGGAGCGGCAGACTCCGGTGCTGCGCGACCGGCTGACCGAACTGTGGTTGCGCGCCGAGGCGCAGCGGTTGACCTCGGAACGGTCCCGCGCGTCGGCCACCGTCGGCGGGCCCGGCCCGGAGGGCTCGATCGGCAAGCTGGTCGGCGCCGAGCTGAACCAGCGGATCTACCAGTGGTGCATGGACTTTCTCGGTCCCGAGGGGTTGCTGTACCACAGCTACGCCATGGGCAGCGGCGATGCCGCCGACTGGCGCGGCCCGATCCAGCAGCGGTTCCTGCGCAGCCGCGCCAACACCATCGAAGGCGGTACGTCCGACGTGATGCGAAACATCCTGGGTGAGCGGGTGCTCGGCCTGCCGGGTGATCTGCGTGCTGATGCGGGGATGCCGTGGAAGGAGGTGCCGCGTGGCTGAGGAGCTTGCGGATCAGCCCGAAAAAGTCGCTGAGGAGCTTGCGGATCAGCCCGAAAAAGTGGCTGAGGAGCTTGCGGCTGAGTTCGTGTTCACCGACGAGCAGCGGCAGTTGCGCGATGCGGTGCGGGGTTTCTGCGCCGACCACTTCGACGAGCAGACGGTGCGCCGCCTCATGGAGTCCGATCCGCCGTTCGATCCGGCGTTGTGGGCGCGGCTGGGCGGCGAACTCGGCGTGCTTGGCCTGTCGGTGCCCGAGGCCGACGGCGGTGTCGGCGGCACGCTGGTCGACCAGGCCGTCGCGGCCGAGGAGTTCGGGGCATCGCTGGTGTGCGGACCGGTGTTCGGGACCGTGTACCTCGCGGTGCCCGCCCTGGTGGCCGCCGCGGCCGGGCCTGCGCGTGACGCTCTGCTGGCCGATCTGGTCGCGGGCACCCGCACCGCGGCGTTCGCGGCGAGCGCGGACCGCGTGAGCGCCGACGGAGACACGCTGACCGGCGACCTGGGCCCGGTGGTGGACGCAGGCGCGGCCGACGTTCTGCTGGTCGCGGCCACCGGACCCGACTGGGTGGGCCTGTACGCGGTCGACGCCACCGCTGAGGGCGTCGAGCGCACACCCCTCGTCACCCTCGATCTGACCCGCCCGCAGGCCACCGTCACCCTCGCCAATGCACCGGCCACTCTGATCGCCGGACCCGAGGACACGGAGCGGGTCGTCGCGCATGCGCTGCACGTGGGCGCCGCCCTGCTGGCCGTCGAACAGGTCGGGGCGGCACAGCACCTGCTCGACCTCGCCGTCGACTACGCGAAGACCCGGTGGCAGTTCGGCCGGCCCATCGGATCGTTCCAGGCCGTCAAACACCGGTTGGCCGACATGCTGGTCGACGCCGAGCACGCCCGGTCGACGGCGTACCACGCGGTGTGGGCGCTGACGAACGGCTCCGACGACCCCGCGCTGGCGACGGCGATCGCGCAGGCGGTGTGTTCGTCCGCGCTGAGCCGCATCGCCGCCGACACCATCCAGGTGCTGGGCGGTATCGGGTTCACGTGGGAACACCAGGCGCACCTGTACTTCAAGCGGGCGACCACCGACGCCGCGCTGCTCGGCACCGCCGAGCAGCACCGCACCCGCGTCGCCGACCTGGTGCTCGACTCCGCATCGCCCGACCGGGTGCCCCGGGTGGCCGCCGGCACCCCTGGCTGAACGCACACCCGGCGAGAACGGCCCGGAGTCGCTATGCTGGCGCCTTTCCGCTGAAGACGGAGGAGGACCATGCCCGGTCACATCCGGTTGACGTCGCACAGCGGTGCGGTGGGCACCCCGGCCATCCGTTGGGGCGCACCGACCGCGGCCGAGCGCGGGCCGGTGGTGGGGACGACCGCCAATCGGTCGCACCGCAACGTGATCGGCACCCACAGCGGTTCCTACAGCGTGTACCGCGCGCTGGCCGTCGCGGCGGGTGCGCTCAAGCGCGAGCATCGCGCCGACCTGACCGACACCGCACCCACCGACACCGTCGGGCCGTACCCGCAGTGGAGTGAGCCCGACACGATCGTCAGCCTGGATCCGTGGGGTGCCAGCGTCGCCGAGGTGTTCACCGCCGAACTGGCTGCGGGCCTTGACATCCGGCCGACCATCGCGATCACCAAGGCGCACGTCATCCTGCCCGAGATCACCGACGCGATCGCCAAGGGCCGGCTGGTGCCCGACGGCCGCATCCTGCTGCCCAGCGGGGCCGCGCTGGTGACCAAGGCGGCCGTCGAACCGGTGTGGTGGCTGCCCGGGGTGGCGCAGCGGTTCGGTTGCAGCGAAACCGATCTGCGTCGCGTGCTGTTCGAGGAGACCGGCGGCATGTACCCGGAACTGGTGACCCGGTCCGACCTCGAGGTGTTCCTGCCCCCGATCGGCGGCCAGACCGTGTACATCTTCGGCAGCGCAACCGATCTCGCCGATCCCTCGGTCGAGTTGACGGCCCGCGTGCACGACGAGTGCAACGGTTCGGACGTCTTCGGATCCGACATCTGCACCTGCCGGCCGTATCTCACGCATGCGATCGAGGAGTGCATCCGCGGCGCCCAGAACGGGGGCGTCGGCCTGGTCGCGTACTCGCGCAAGGAGGGACGCGCACTCGGCGAGGTCACGAAGTTCCTGGTCTACAACGCCCGTAAACGTCAGGTCGGCGGCGACACCGCCGATCAGTACTTCGCCCGCACCGAATGCGTCGCCGGCGTCCAGGACATGCGCTTCCAGGAACTGATGCCCGACGTGCTGCACTGGTTCGGCATCCGCAGGATCCACCGCCTGGTGTCGATGAGCAACATGAAGTACGACGCCATCACGGGGTCGGGAATCGAAGTGGGAGAACGCATCAACATCCCCGACGAGCTGATCCCGCCCGACGCCCGGGTGGAGATCGACGCGAAGATGGCGGCCGGGTACTTCACGCCGGGTCCGGTGCCCGACGCCGAACAGCTCAAGAAGGTCAAGGGTCGCGGGTTGTCCCAATGACGGCCCAGAAAGCGGCCGCCGCACTGCGCTCGACCGACGCCGTCCGGGAGCGCGCCGGCCGGCTGCTGCACCGCGCCAGGGCCGGTGACTCCGCATGGTTCACCGTCCGGGACGACGCCCTCGACCCGGCCGCGGGCATCGTCGCCGACCTGACCCGCACGCGGTATCCGGACCTGGCCATCCCGTTCCACAGCCGGTGGCGGCATTTCGAGGCCGGCGGGGTGGATCGCGCCGCGGGGCTCGAGGGAAACCCCCGGGCCATGATCGACCTGGCGGTGGTCAGCGTCCTGCTCGACGCCGGAGCCGGAGCGGCCTGGAGCTATCGGGAAGAGTCGACGGGACAGTCGTTCTCACGGTCTGAGGGGCTGGCCGTCGCCAGTTGGCACGCGTTCGCCGACGGGCTGTTCTCGTCCGATCCGGGTGATCCGCTGCGGGTCGACGCCGTGGGACTGCGGGGGTTGACGGCCGATCGGCTGGGCGCGGCGATGCAGGTGTCGGGCGACAATCCGCTGGTCGGGCTCGATGGCCGGGTTGCGCTGCTGCACCGCCTCGCCGACGCGTTGGACGCGGAGGTGTTCGGCGGCCGGCCGGGCGGGCTGTTCGACACGCTGACCGCTTCGGCGCACACGGTGCACGCTCACGACATCCTCACGGTGCTCTTGGACGAGTTGTCCTCGATCTGGTTGAGCGGCAACGAAATAGACGGCGTGCCGGTGGGTGACTGCTGGCGCCATCCCGCGGTCGGATGGGTGCCGTTCCACAAGCTCTCGCAGTGGCTGACGTACTCGCTGCTCGAACCGTTCAGCCGGGCGGGCGTGCCGGTGGCCGGGGTGGACGCGCTCACCGGGCTGCCCGAGTACCGCAACGGCGGGCTCCTGCTCGACAGTGGGGTGCTCGAGCTGCGGGATCCCGAGATCACCGAGGGCACATGGCAGGTCGGCGACGAACTGGTGGTCGAGTGGCGGGCCCTGACGGTCGCGCTGCTCGACGAACTCGCGCCGCTGGTGTGTGCGCGACTCGGCACCGAGATGCCGCTGGCGTGCGTGCTCGAAGGCGGCACCTGGGCGGCGGGCCGTGCGCTGGCCCAGCAGAAGCGCGGCGGATTGCCGCCGCTGACCATCGCGAGCGACGGCACCGTCTTCTGACGGCAGAACAGGAGCAGATATGGGCGAACTCCACCTCGTCGACCACCCGCTGGTGGCGCACAAGCTGACTCTCCTGCGCCGCAAGGACGCTTCGACGCACAGCTTCCGCCAGCTCCTGCACGAGATCTCCGCGCTGATGGCCTACGAGGTGCTGCGCGACATCCCGACCCAGGACTTCGAGGTGGAGACCCCGCTGGAGACCACCGTCGGCAAGGTGATCGACGGGAAGAAACTCGTGTTCGTGTCGATCCTGCGAGCGGGCACCGGCATCCTCGACGGCATGCTGGCCGTCGTGCCCGGTGCGCGCGTCGGCCACATCGGGCTCTACCGCGACCCGAAGACGCTCGTCGCCGTCGAGTACTACTTCAAGATGCCGGCCGGCATGGAGGAGCGCGACGTCGTCGTGGTGGACCCGATGCTCGCGACCGGCCACTCGGCGGTCGCGGCCGTGGACCGGCTCAAGGAGTGCGGGCCGAAATCCATCAAGTTCGTCTGCCTGCTCACCTGTCCCGAGGGCGTCGCGGCGATGCAGGAGGCACACCCCGACGTGCCGATCTACACCGCGGCCGTCGACCGCCAGCTCGACGAGCACGGCTACATCGTGCCCGGGCTCGGCGATGCCGGTGACCGGATCTTCGGCACGAAGTAGCGGCTTTCGGAGCGGGGTGTCGTCGCCGGCGCTGTGCCGGATCTCGGCACCGGGGTCGTGAATCGAGGGCCGAACCCCCGATCAACAGCCGTACGGTCGAAATCGCGCACAAGGCACGGATTGTTTGATCATCCCGCCGGCCGGGAATCGGTCGACGCAATGGCACACGAATGGGAATGCGTCGTCATCGGTGGTGGCGCTGCGGGGCTGAGCGCCACATTGGTCCTCGGGCGGGCGCGACGGCGCACCCTGCTCGTCGACGCCGGCGAACAGAGCAACAGGTTCTCCGAAGGCATCGGCGGGCTGCTCGGCTTCGACCAGCGCCCGCCCGCCGAGCTGTACGAGACCGGGCGCCGCGAACTCGAGGCGTATCCCACGGTCGAGTACCGCAGCGGCACGGTCGTGCACGGGGCTCCACAGGACGACGGTTTCGTCCTCTCCCTCGACGGCGGTGACCAGGTCACCACTCACCGGGTGCTGCTGGCGACCGGCATGCAGTACTGCCCGCCGGAGCTGCCCGGCCTCGAACCGCTGTGGGGCAAGTCGGTGTTCCAGTGCCCGTTCTGCCACGGCTGGGAGATGCGGGACAAGCGGCTGGCGTCACTGGCCGCGGGTGACGAGGCCGTCCACGCCGCGCTGATGCTGCGCGGCTGGAGCGACGACGTGGTGCTGCTGACCGACGGGCATCCGCAGCTGGGCGGGAAGGATTACGACCAGCTGCGCGCCGCCGGGGTGACGATCGACGATCGCCGGATCACCGAGCTGGAAGGCACCGACGGAAAGCTCACCGCGATCGCGTTCCACGACGGCACGCGGCTGGAGCGCGACGGCCTTCTCGTGGAGGCGCCGCTGCGGCAGCGCTCGAAACTCGCCGAGCAGCTGGGCGCCTCCTGTACGCCGGGTCCGCTTGCGGTGGACACGATCGGTATCGACGCGCTGCACCGCACCTCGGCGGCGACGGTGTTCGCCGCCGGTGACGTGTGCACCGAACAGCCCTACGTCGCGGGCGCGATCGCCGCGGGCGCGCAGGCGGCGATGATCATCGCGCAGAGCCTGCTGTCGGAACAGTTCGGGATGCCGTACCCGCCGGAGTGACCGGACCGCTCACGATGTGGGCAGGTACGCGCCGGGCCGCAAGATCCAGTCGCGCCACTCGACCGCCTCTTTCAGAGGTGACATGTCGTATCCCGATCGGGCCTGGATGACGACGTTGAACAGGGTCACTCCCGCAGCGGTGAAGCGCTCGGCGTCCTCCAGGCCGGTCCACGACACCGCGCGCTCGATGGCCGACGGGTCACGGCCGACGGCCTCGGCATGCTGAACGAGGATGTCGTTCTTGCGTTCGAACGCCTCCGGGCCGATCGCGGCGTGCCAGATGTCGGCGTACCGGGCGACCAGTGGCAGGGTCTGCTTCTCCCCGGCCCCACCGATGAGAATCGGAATGTCACGGACCGGCGGCGGGACCAGTCCGGCGAACCTCGCGCGAATACGTTCCAGCGCAGTGGCGAGGACCGCGACGCGGGTCGCCGCACTGCTGAACGGGAAGCCGTACTCGTCGTATTCCGGCTCATACCAACCCGATCCGAGGCCCAAGATCAGCCGGCCCCCGCTGATGTGGTCGACGGTCCGCGCCATGTCCGCCAGCAGGTCCGCGTTACGGAACCCGACATTGGTCACCAACAGCCCGATCTCCGCGCGTGTGGTGATCTCGGCCCAGGATGAGAGCGCTGTCCATCCCTCGAAGTTCGCCGACATGCGCTCCTCGAAAACGATTGACGGACGGCCGTTCTGGTCGCATGCCTGGCTGTCGGGGAAGAGCAGGTGGTCATACCCGAAGATGATGTCGGCGCCGAGCTGTTCGGCCTGCACCACCGCGCTGCGCCATTGGGCATAGCTTCGCGCGCCTCCGGGCAGTACTTGCGCCGCGATGCGCATGGTTCTCTTCGCCGCCATACCCGTAGTGACGCGCGAACCGCTCCGAACATTCATCCCACTTGACGCCTACCTACTAGTAGGTAGAGTGATCATGTGCCCACCGCCACCGACACCTCCGCCGAAATCCTCCGCTGCGCGCGGACGCTGATCATCGTCGGTGGATACAACGGTTTCAGTTACGCCGACATCGCCGCGGTGGTCGGGATCCGCAAGGCGAGCATCCATCACCACTTCCCCACGAAGGTGGACCTCGTCCGCACCCTCCTGCAGCAGTACCGCCAGGAGTTCGACGCCGGGATCGCCGAGTTCGAACGACGATCGGCGGATCCCGTCGACCAGCTCCGCGGTTACCTCGGATACTGGGAGAGCTGCGTCGGCGAGCCCACCACCAGCTACTGCGTATGCGCCCTCCTCGCGACGCAGATGCCGGTCATCCCCGCGGAGATCGCACTCGAGCTGCAGGCCTACTTCCGCAGCCTGTCGGACTGGCTGACGTCCCTGTTGGAACGCGGAGCGGAAAGCGGGTCCCTCGTCCTGTCCACGGATCCCCGCCGCGAGGCCGAGACGTTCATGGCGACCGTGCACGGCGCGATGCTGTCTGCCCGCGCATACGGCGATCCGTCCACCTTCGGCATGATCACGCGTCCTCTCATCGATCGGCTCACCGCCGGCCGGTGATCTCAGCGCGCAACGGGGCGCGGAGCACTCCATCCCTCCTCAGGCAAGGAAGACCATGACCGGATCTGCTTTCACCATTCCCACTCCCGCCGAGTTGAGGCAGTGGCTGCGCTCGTATTACCTTCTGCGCGCGGCCGTTGCCGGCGTCTGGGTTGCGGCGGCCTTCATGTTCGGCACGACTTCGTTCGCGGTGGGTGCCGTCCTGCTCGTTCTCTATCCCGCGTGGGATGCGATCGCCAATCTCATTGATGCACAGCACAACGCAGGATTGCGGCGAAACCCGATCCAGGCTGCGAACGTGGTCGTCAGCGTGGTGACCGCGGTGGCCGTCGCCGTCGCGCTCGGCATCGGGATGAACGCCGTGATCGGCGTCTTCGCAGTATGGGCGACGCTGGCCGGCCTCCTGCAGCTGACCGTCGGCGTCCGCCGTTGGAGGGCCTACGGTGCGCAGTGGGCGATGGTGCTCAGCGGCGCCCAGTCAGCGCTCGTCGGCGGACTCTTCCTCGAGCAGGCCCTCGGCCCCGCCGTACCGTCCATCGTGGACATCGCTCCATATGCGGGATTCGGCGCCTTCTACTTCCTCATCTCTGCGCTCTGGCTGGGCGCGTCGGAAGCGCGGCGCCGCCGGGTGCGCGCGAATCAGGGCGAAACCGCGTCGATCGCCCGGTAGATCCGCTGCTCACTGACAGGTCTCGGAGTGCCGAGCTGCTGCGCCCACAGGCTGACCCGCAGCTCCTCGATCATCCGGCCGATGTCGCGGACGTCCTCGGCGGCCGCGCGGCTCGGTGAAAGCGACTGTCGCAGTTCGTCATAGGCCTCCTGCACGGCATGCACCCGCGCCATCCGCTCCCGATCGGCCCCGACGGCGTGCGGCAGCCGCTCGAGCCGCCGGCCGACCGCGGTGAGGTACCGGGTCAGGTTGGCCAGATGCGCCACCCCCGTCGCGGTGACGAATCCTCTCGGCAGCAGCGTGGCCAGCTGTGCGCGGATGTCGGCGATCGACGCGGCCTGCGCCGGCGGCGGGTTGCCCGGCAGCGCGACCTGTGCCTGCTGCGCCGCGGCCAGCACCTTCTCCACCCGGCCCACGATGTCCAGCGTCGTCGGCACCAGCGTCTTACCCACACGCTGCGTCACCGCGTCGAATTCCGCACGCGTCCATACCGGTTCGCGCACCAGTGCGTCCACCGCCGCATCCGCGCAGTCCTCGATCAGCGCGGCCAGCGACCCGTCGGGATTGGCTCCGAGCACCAGCCGGCGCCGGGTGTCCAGCGCCCGTTCGACGTTCTTCACCGGTGACGGCGCCGACATCCGCAGCAGCCGCCGGATTCCCGGACCCATCGCCGCGCGCTGTTCGGCCGGCGTCGCGAACACCCGCACGTTTACGGCCGAACCCGCGTCGACGAACGCCGGATGGCCCCGCACGCGATGCCCGCCGCTGGTGTTCTCGACCGTGCGCGGCAACTCGTCGAGATCGTCCGGCCACGTACGCAGCCCGGTCCGCTCCAACCCGTCGGCCACCGCCCGGGCGACGGCGGCACGCACCGGCGCGGCCAGTTGCTCCTGCAGTGCGTCCAGGTCCTTGCCGCGCGCCACCTCGGCACCGTCCTTCTCGACCGCGAACGTCACCCGCAGATGCGCCGGGACCTTCTCGAGGTCGAACGCGTCGAGCGGCACCGTCACACCGCTGCGCCGCCACAGCTCGTGCTGCAGGGATTCCAGCAGCGGACCGCTGCCCGGATCCATCGTGCGCAGCACGTCGCGCGCGGTGTCCGGCACCGGGACGAAGTTGCGGCGCAACTCCTTGGGCAGCGACTTGATCAGCGCGGTCACCAGCTCTTCGCGCAAAGCCGGGACATGCCAGGCGAATTCGTCACCACCGAGGCGGGCCAGCACCTCCACGGGCACGTGCACCGTGATGCCGTCGTCGGCCGCACCCGGCTCGAAACGGTAGGTCAGCGGCAGCGCCAGATCCCCCGCCTGCCACTCGTCGGGCAGTTCGTCGGCGCCCTCCTGCCGGAGGAGATCGTCGCGCGTCATCGTCAGTAGATCCGGCGTCTTGTGCCGCTGTTTGCGCCACCACGCGTCGAAATGCCGTGCAGACACCACATCTTCGGGGATCCGGGCGTGGTAGAACGCGAACACCTCTTCGTCGCCGACGAGCAGGTCGCGGCGGCGGGCCCGCTCCTCGACCTCTTCGAGCTCCTCACGCAGCCGTGTGTTGTCGCGGAAGAAGTGGTGTTTGGTCTGCCAGTCTCCTTCGACCAGGGCGTGGCGGATGAACAGTTCGCGTGCCAGTTCGGGGTCGATCTGGGCGTAGTTGACGCGGCGGCGGGCCACCAGCGGCAGCCCGTAGAGCGTCACCCGTTCGAACCCCATCACCGCACCACGCTCGGCGTCCCAGTGCGGCTCACTGTGGGTGCGCTGCACCAGATCTCCGGCGATCCGCTCGACGGTGTCGGGGTCGATGCGTGCCCCGACCCGACCGAACAGCCGGCTGGTCTCCACCAGATCGGCGACGACGATCCAGCGCGGCGGGCGTTTGGTCAGCACCGACCCCGGCGCCAGCACGAACCGCGAGTTGCGGGCGCCCTGATAGTCGCGCCCGTCACCGTCGCGCAGCCCGACGTGCGACAACAGACCCGCCAGCAGCGCGGCGTGCACGCTCGCGGGCGACGCCGGTTCGTCGGACTCCCGGATGCCGAGGTCGCGGGCGATGCTGCGCAGCTGCCCGACCAGATCCTGCCACTCCCGGATGCGCAGATAGTGCAGGAACTCCTCGCGGCACATCCGCCGGAACGAGCTGCCGGAGCGTTCTTTCCGCTGCTCCCCCAGATATCGCCACAGGTTGAGGAAGGAGACGAAATCCGAGTGCTCGTCGGCGAAGCGGGCGTGTTTCTGGCGGGCGGCGTCCTCGCGGTCGGCGGGCCGTTCGCGCGGGTCCGGGATCGACAGGGCGGCGGCGAGCACCAGCACCTCGCGCACGCACCCTTCGGTGTCGGCCTGCAGGATCATCCGGCCGATCCGCGGGTCGAGCGGCAGACGCGCCAGCCGTCGCCCGATGTCGGTGAGCCGACCCTCCCGATCGAACGCGCCGAGCTCCTGCAGCAGGGCCACGCCGTCGCGGATGCTGCGCTTCTCCGGCGGGTCCAGGAAGGGGAACTCCTCGACGTCCCCGAGGCCGAGCGCGGCCATCTGCAGGATCACCGCGGCGAGGTTGGTGCGCAGGATCTCCGGATCGGTGTAGCGCGGCCGGGATTCGAAGTCCGCTTCGGAGTACAGCCGGATGCACACGCCCGGCGCGGTGCGGCCGGACCGACCGGCCCGCTGAGCCGCGGACGCCTGCGAGATCGGCTCGATCGGCAGCCGCTGCACCTTGGTCCGGCGGCTGTAGCGGGAGATCCGCGCGGTGCCGGGGTCGACGACGTAGCGGATGCCCGGCACGGTCAACGACGTCTCGGCCACGTTCGTGGACAGGACCACGCGGCGCCCGGTGTGCGGGGCGAAGACCTTCTGCTGTTCGGCGGTGGGCAGGCGGGCGTAGAGCGGCAGCACCTCGGTCGTCGGGCCCAGCTCGCCGCGCAGCACCTCGGCGGTGTCGCGGATCTCGCGCTCGCCCGACAGGAACACCAGCACGTCGCCGGGTGGCTCCGCCTCGAGTTCACGCACGGCGTCGACGATCGCGTCGGTCGGGTCGCGTAGTTCGGATGAGCCGCTTGCGCGAAGACCAGGCGTCGGGGTCCGGACGATCTCGTGGTCCGGATCGTCGGGGTCGTCGGCGTCGGAGTCGATGATCGGGACCTCGAGCGGCCGGTAGCGGATCTCGACCGGATAGGTCCGCCCGGACACCTCGACGATCGGCGCGCCGTGAAAGTGCGCGGCGAAGCGCTCCGGCTCGATGGTCGCCGACGTGACGATCACCTTGAGGTCGGGCCGGCGCGGTAACAGCTCGCGCAGGTAACCGAGCAGGAAGTCGATGTTGAGGCTGCGCTCGTGAGCCTCGTCGAGGATCAGGGTGTCGTAGCGCAGCAGCCGGCGGTCGCGCTGGATCTCGGCGAGCAGGATGCCGTCGGTCATCAGTTTGACCAGGGTGCGGTCGCTGGCCTGGTCGGTGAAGCGGACGGTGTAGCCGACGGCGTCGCCGAGCGGGGTGTGCAGTTCGTCGGCGATGCGCTGGGCGACGGTGCGGGCAGCCAGGCGGCGCGGCTGCGTGTGGCCGATGGTGCCGCGGATGCCGCGCCCGAGTTCGAGGCAGATCTTCGGCAGCTGCGTGGTCTTGCCGGATCCGGTCTCACCGGCGACGACGACCACCTGGTTCTCGGCGATGGCCTTCGCCAGTTCGTCGCGGCGCTCGCTGACCGGCAGATCGGGATAGGTGATCTCCGGGACGGCGGCCAACCGGGTGGCGATCAGCGCTTCGGCGGCGGTGATCTGCTCGGCGATCGGCGCCAGCTTGCCCGGTTTGGCCTGCTTGAGCTTGCGGCCGAGTCGGGAGGCGTCGCGGTAGGTCAGACCGTCCAGGCGGTTGCGCAGCTCGCGGATGGACGGTTCGGACACTCGCGCCAGGATAGCGGCGCGGTTCCGTCGTTCACTCTGCGCTCACGGCCTCGGCCACTCGCACTTCTGTGCCGTGGACGCAGGATCAACGGGACGGCGACCAGTACTCCAGCATCTCGGCGAACGTCTCGAACGCCGGGGTGGACACCCCGTAGGTGGCCTCCAGGTGGATGCTCAGCGGGAAGCCCAGCTCACCGACCCCGTCGATCACCCGCTTGTAGAGGTCGAGCAGCATGCGCCGCTTGTCGGCGGGTTCGCTCGCGGCGAGCTGCTTGACGAACTCCTGCTCCGCGGCGACGGCCTCGTTGCCCGGGTCCTGGATCAGCCAGTGGATGAGCCCGACGCGGCTCTCCATCTTCGGCACGAAGCCGAACGACAGCAGGATCTCCGGCCGGTACTCGTTGCTCGCCGCGAACTCCTTCAGGAACCCGACGATCGCATCGGAGTACAGCAGCTGCGTCATCCCGTAGGTCGCGCCCTGTTTGCACTTGAACGTGAAGCGGCCCTGTTCCCCGTCACGGGTGGGGATGAGGATCGCGCCGCGGTTGGGGACCAGGTCTTCGTAGAGCGACAGGGCGTCGGTCGGGGCGACACCGCTGCCCTCGCCGTCGTTCATCGTGCGCGGCACACCCACGAACGCGATGCCGTCGAACCCGGCCGAGCTCAGCTCGGTGAGCCGCTGTCGCAGCGCCGACTCGTCGAGGAACGCCGTGACCTGCGTGCACAGTCCTCGGACGCCGGGCAGTTCGGGCTTGATGATGTGCCAGAAGTCCAGCACGTCCATCTTGGGCTTCATCTCGATCGGACGACCGCTGTCCTCTTCGATCATCCCGGGGATCATGACGTGGCCGATACGGCCCTCGATACCGGCCTCGGCCGAGCAGCGCAGCACTTTCTGGGCGTCCTCGAGCGCGTGCTCACGGCCCCGTTCGACGTTGGGCGGCACGAGTTCGAGCGCGACGGTGTTCAGGGGCAACGGTTGCTCCTTTTGACTGCATGACGACAGACGCGGCACGTCGGCCGCACTCCCCCGGAAAGCGTCACCATACCGTCCGGACCCGGAGGTCGCCTGGTCGGTCGCCGTCAGCCGAGGAATGCGGTGACCGCCGCGAGGTAGATGACGATCGACAGCAGGTCCTGGACGACGGTGGCCAGCGGGCCGGATCCGAACGCCGGATCCACACCGAGACGGTTCAGCAGCCAGGGCAGCGCCAGCGCCACCAGCGTCGCGATCGCGCTGGCGGCGAAGACGGCGACCGCGACCGCGGCGGCGAGCATCCAGTCGCCGGTCATCAGCGCGACGACCGGCGCCATGAGCGCGCCGAGCACCACCCCCACCGACAGGCCGGTGATGCTCTCCGGCACGATCACCCGCCGGATCCCCACCCCCACGGACAGGCCGCGGATCGCCAGCGTCTCGGTCTGCGTACCGACCGCATCGGCCAGGTAGACGATGCCCGGCACGAAGTACGCCACCGCGAGCACGGCATCGAGCTGGGCTTCGAACGCCGCCATCAGACCTGCCGACAGCATCGCCCCGAGCAATCCGACGACCAGCCACGGTGTCCGGTGCCACAGCCGCCGGGCGACGCTCTCCACGCTCGTGGCGCGCGCCGCGTCGACCGAATCGAGGAACCCGCCCAGTCGCGCCATGTCCTCGCGGTGTTCCTGCAGCAGGACGGCGACCAGCGTCTGCGGTGGGATGAACCCGCGGAACCGGCCGTCGTCGTCCACCACGGCCAGTCCCGGTTCTCCCCGCTCCACGGCCTGCCAGGCCGCCTCCTCCTGGTCGGTGGCCGGCGACACGACCGGCGGTTCGGCATCCATGACGTCGCGCAGCAGCGCGCCGTCGGGTGCACCGAGCATCTGCTCGATGGTGGCCACGCCGGTCAGGCGGTCGCCGTCGAGCACCGCGACGGCCGCGGCGCTGACGAACTCGACGCCCCGCATCGCCGACAGGACGTCGGCGACCGGATCGCCTGCGGCCGCGGTCGGGACCCGGGCGGTGGCATGGTCCAGGGCGGTACCGGGACCGGTGATCGGGGCACTCTGCGACAGGAGCTCCACGCGGGCCACTGTGTCAAAGCAGACGCCGACGCCGCAGCTGGCTCGTAAAATCGGGCCACGGAGGAGGCCCGGATGTCCCAGGGCAGTGGTCGAACTCACCGCGCGATTCGCGCGCTGCTTCTCGTCGGCCTGATCGGGTTGGTGATGTGCGGGGTGCGCGCACTGCCCGGCAACACCCCCGAGGTCACGGTCGCCTACGAGGTGACGGGGTCGGGCGGTCCGGTGGAGATCCGGTACGAGAACGCCGACGGCGCGCTGGCCGCGCCGACGCTGGTCACCCTGCCCTGGCGGCGGCAGTTCACGGTGCCGGCCGCCGGCCGCTTCCTGTCCCTGAGCGCGGGCCGGACCGACTCCGCACCCGGTGACGTGACGTGCCGCATCACGGTCGACGGCACGCTGATCGCGCTCGACGGGCTGAGTGGCGGGTACATCCAGTGCACCGGGGCGCTCAGCCGTCGATGAGCCGCCGCACCGACGGCGGCACCGGCAGCGGCGAATCCGACACCGGCGCGCCGTAGCGGGTCTGCACGGGGACCACCCCGGTCCACGCCGCCCCCTCGGACGCCGGCCCGGTGCGCGCCTTGGCGACCCATGCCCCGTCGACGATCGGCACCTCCAGCAGCAGCGTCGACGCCAGCTCCTTGGCGGTGTGCGGCGGGCATTCGGCGGTCCGGCCGGGGATCAGCGCCTCGGTGAACCGGTCGAGCAGCCGGGGCGCCTCGTCCTTGCCGACCACCCGGCACACCCCGTGCACCACCGCGGAGCGGTAGTTCGCCGAGTGATCGAACTGCCGCTCGGCGATCACCACCCCGTCGAGCACGAACGCGCTCACACAGACCTTCGCCCCCGCCGCGAGATGGCGCAGCGCCCCGGCCCCGGTGGACCCGTGCAGCAGCAGCCGGTCCCCGTCGCGGGCCACGAGCATCGGCACCGCCCAGGGCTGGTCGCCGAGCGCGGTCGACACGGTCGCCACCGGTGCGGCGTCGAACACCTCGTGCAGCAGGGCCAGCTCCCCCGCCCGGTCCGGCTTGCGGGTCAACCGGCTCAGCGGTGATGTCGTCACGGATGCCATTCATCCAGCCCGTCGTCCCGGCGGCAACCGATATCTCGCTTCGCTACCTTGAGTCCCATGGACGCTGACGTCATCGTGGTGGGTGCCGGTCTGGCGGGTCTGGTCGCCACTCACGAGCTGACCCGCCGGGGCAAGACGGTCGCGCTCGTCGATCAGGAGAACGCCGCCAATCTCGGCGCCCAGGCGTACTGGTCGTTCGGCGGCGTCTTCCTGGTGGACAGCCCAGAGCAGCGCCGCATGCGGATCAAGGACTCCTTCGAACTGGCGTGGAGTGACTGGCAGGGCAGCGCCGCGTTCGACCGGCTCGACGACGAGGACGTGTGGGCGGCCAAATGGGCGCGCGCCTACGTCGAGTGGGCGGCGGGTGAGAAGCGTGACTACCTGACCGGTCACGGCATCTCGTTCCTGCCGACGGTCGGCTGGGCCGAGCGCGGCGACCTGCGCGCCACTGGCCACGGCAACTCGGTGCCCCGCTTCCACGTCGCGTGGGGCACCGGCACCGGGATCGTCGGTCCGTTCGCCGATTCCGCGCTGACCGCCGCGCAGCGCGGGCTCGTGCGGTTCCGTCACCGGCACCGGGTCGACGGGTTGGTGTACACCGACGGCGCCGTCACCGGGGTGCGCGGAACGGTGTTGGCACCCGACCGTGCGGTGCGCGGGGCCCCGTCCAACCGCGACGCCGTCGGTGAGTTCGAGCTGGCCGCGCAGGCGGTGGTCCTGACGACCGGCGGTATCGGCGCCAATCACGAGATCGTGCGCCGCTTCTGGCCCGCGCGGCTGGGCACCGCACCGAAGTCGATGATCACCGGGGTGCCCGCACACGTCGACGGCCGGATGCTCGACATCGCGGCGGATTCCGGTGTGCGCCTTGTCAATCGGGACCGAATGTGGCACTACACCGAGGGCATCGTCAACTGGGACCCGATCTGGCCGGACCACGCGATCCGCATCCTGCCCGGGCCGTCGTCGATGTGGTTCGACGCGCTGGGCCGCCGGCTGCCCGCGCCGTACCTGCCCGGGTACGACACCCTGGGCACCCTGCGCCATCTGCGCACCACCGCCGACATCGCCGAGTACGACCACTCGTGGTTCATCCTGACCCAGCGCATCATCGAAAAGGAGTTCGCGCTGTCGGGTTCCGAGCAGAACCCCGACATCACCGCGAAGGATCGCCCCGCATTCCTCAAGGAGCGGTTGCTGCGCAAGGGCGCACCGGGGCCGGTCGAGGCGTTCAAGGAGCACGGCGTCGACTTCGTGGTCGCCGACGACCTCGACGACCTGGTCGCCAAGATGAACGGCCTCACCGACGTGCCGCTCCTCGACGCGGCGCTGATCCGCCGCCAGATCGAGGCGCGAGATCTGCAGCTGGTCAACCCGTTCAGCAAGGACGCGCAGGTACAGGGCATCCACAACTCGCGTCGCGCGCTGGCCGACCGCATCGGCCGCACGACGGCGCCGCACCGCATCCTCGATCCGGCGGCCGGTCCCCTGATCGGCATCAAACTGCACATCCTGACGCGAAAGACCTTGGGCGGCATCCAGACCGACCTCGCCTCCCGTGCCATCGGGTTGGACGGGAAGCCGATCGACGGCCTGTACGCGGCCGGTGAAGTGGCGGGTTTCGGCGGCGGCGGTGTACACGGCTACAACGCGCTGGAGGGCACCTTCCTCGGCGGCTGCATCTTCTCCGGCCGGGCCGCCGGCCGGGCGCTGGCCGACCGGGTCTAGCGGCCGGAAAGCGCAGCGATGCAGGCTACTTCGGGTTTCGACGCGGCACTGCGGCGCCGGATGCTGCTGGTCTACCTGGCGATCCTGGTGACGTTGTACGCGCTGGCGGTGGGCTCGGCCTACCTGCTGGACACCCAGCCCTCCGACGGCAGGGGCGAACTCGCGGCCCTGTTCGTGCTGATCGTCGGTGCGCTGGCGGCGGCGCGCCCACCCCTGTGCGGTTGGCGGTACGTGCTGGCGCTGTTCTGTGTGAGCACATCGCCGGTGGTCGCGTTGCTGTTCCACGAACAGATCGCCGCGCAGGTGTGGTCGGTGATCCCGCTGATGTTCGTGGCGATGTTCCTGCGCACCTGGCACGGGCCGGGTGCGACGCGGGTGGTGGTGACGATCCTGACGGCCAGCGCCATTGCGGCGCTGATCATCTCGCCCGCGCCGGTGCCGAGTCTGTGGTTCGTGTTCTATGCCGCCTGTCTGCTGGGATCGGCCGAGATCTTCGGGCTGGCCAATTCGGTGCTGGTCGACGCCGCGCTGCGGGACCCGCTGACGTCGCTGTGGAACCGCGCCGGGGTGATCCGCCACGCCGACCAGGTCATCGGCCGAGCCCGCCGCCGCGGAGAACAGATCGCCGTGGTGGTGTTCGACGTCGACGATTTCAAGGGCATCAACGACCGCCGCGGCCACACCGCGGGCGACCTCGTGCTGAGCGGTCTGGCGCGCAGGTGGGCCGGAAATCTGCCGCACGACAGTGTGATCGGCCGGGTCGGTGGTGACGAATTCGTGGTCCTGCTCGGCGGGCACGACAAAGAGCGCGCCCGTGCCCTCGCCGCCGAACTGGTGCGCGGACATCCCGTGAACGTGACGTTCGGGGTGGCGGCGGGACCCGCCGCGTCCGACGCGTTCGAGACGTTGTTCGCCGACGCCGACGCCGATCTCTACCGGAGCAAGCGGGCCCGCACGAACCGGCCGACGTCCTCGGCCAGCGGACCTGCCTGCAACCGGAACGACTGCAGCGGGCCGATCAGCGGTTCCTCGTAACCGGCGAACCACAGCCCGGGTGCCGCACCGGGCAGACCGTTGACGACCGGCGCACCCTCCTCGTCGAGCACCCCGAGATGCCCGACGAGCGGCTCGAGCCCGTGCCGGTATCCGGTGGCCCCGATGACCACGTCGGGCCGGACGGTCCGGCCGTCGGCGAGGACGACGTCGGCCGCGTCGAACGATTCGACCGCCGCGACCACCTCGATCCGGCCGTCCCTGATCCGCGGCACCAGTTCGTCGGCGAGCGTGGGGATGCTGCCGTCCTCGAGCAGCGCACGGTAGATGCCCTGCCGCGGCGCTGGCAGTCCCTTCGACGTCAGGTCGCCGAACCACACGCGGCTCACCAGCGCGGCGGCGCGGTCGAGCACGGGGACCGGCAGGCGGCTGAACACCGTGCTGAAGGCGTCCACCGGGATCCCGGCAGCGGACCGCGGCACGAGGTGCGGTGGATTGCGCACGGCCAGCCGGACGCGGCCGGCCACCCCTTCGCTCAGCTGTAGTGCGACGTCGACGGCGGAGTTGCCGGAGCCGGCCACCAGGACGTCACATCCGGCGAACGGCCAGGGGTTGCGATAGTCGGCCGAATGCAGCAGTCGCCCGGGATAGCCCTCCATGCCGGGCCACGCCGGCAGTGCCGGAGTGTGGTAGTTCCCCGTCGCGATCACCACCGCATCAGCGGTGTACGCCTGTCCGTCGGTGGTGATCTGCCACCGGGTGTCGTCGCGATCGATGCGGGTGACCGCGACGCCGAGACCCAGCCGAAGTCGTTGGCGCCGAACGTAACTGTCGAAGTAGTCCACCATGTCGTCGCGCCGGGGCCAGCGGCCGTAGCGGCGCGGGATCGGCTGCCCGGGCAGGTGTGACCAGTAGCCGCAGGTGTTGAGGCGGAAGCCGTCGTAGCGGTTCCGCCAGGCGGATACCGGCGCCGAGGCCCGGTCGAGGACGAGCGCGTCGACGTCCTGTTGGTGAGCGAGTTGGCGGGCGATCGCCAGTCCGCACGGACCGGCACCCACGACGACGACGGATTCGTGGCGCAGTTCGGGAGTAGACATCCCGGCCAGGGTTCCCACCGAACGGTTCACCCAAGCCGGTTTCCTCCGCGGCGCTCCGGGTAGTTCTCCTGTCGACCCCGAAACCGTTCAGGAGGATGTGATGAGCTCACCGGAACCGACGCCTGACGACGCCCAGCAGGAGGAGGCCGGGCAGGTGCCGAGCGCCAGCCCCGGGTATTCCACACCCCCGCCGGAGGGTGTCCGCGACGCCGAGGACCAGGGCGACGCCACCTAGCCGACGAACCCGTGCCCGGGCTGCGGTGGACCGAGAGGCCAACCGCAGCCCGGGTTTTCGTTTGTCAGGTCGCGCGCCCGGAATGGGTGCTGGGGTCCTCGCCGCGGGTCAGCGGGGGGATGTGTTCGATGAGACCCGCGACCCGGGCGATTCCGGTGCTCACCGTGGCGAACGCACCGCGCCGCCGGCCCGACGCATGACGTGCGCCCCGGTCGAGGTGGTCGCGGGCCCGGTCGAGCACGGTCAGCGGCGCCGCGGCCAGCACGTTGCCCGGGGGACGCCGTGCCACCACCGGATGCGGACGCGTCGGCGCCGTCCGCCGCACCGCCTCCCAGGCCCAGCCCAGCTGGATCAGCGTCCGGCGATCGCAGGCGTCCTGCAGCATCGGCAGCAGGCGGTCCTCTTCGTCCCGGACATCTTCGCGCAGAAGCGATTCGATGCGCTTCCACAGGTCGCGGTACTGCGGGTCGTCCACCGGGGTCTTCTCGAGTTCGGCGAACAACTCGTTGATCTCCTGGTGCTCCTGTTCGATCTCGAGCACCAGCGGTTCCCCCTCGGGCACCAACTTGCGGACGGCGGGCCACAGCACCGCCTCCTCGGCGAACGCATGCGAGAACACCAGCCGGCACAGCTCGGTGAGATGGTCCTGCCGTTCGGTGCCGCTACTCGCGTCGATCCGGTGCAGCAACCGTTCCAGTTCGATGTGATCACGCTTCTGGCGCGTGAGGACGCTGAACGGCCCGCCGAGCTGAGCGAGGTTCTGGTCGGCAAGGGATGTCGTCATGGGTACTCCTCTCCGTGCGCGGACCAGTGCCCCGCCGACAGGCCTTCAAACGTGGGCGATCGTTCACGAAATCGGATCGCGGCATCCCGTTTGCGTCGCATGGGCCCGGGTACCGCCTCGCTGCCGTACAGACACAGTGCGGCGGTCGGGGTGGCCGCAGGCGCGGCCGCTGATACTTGAACCGTGGAGAGCTGATGTTCCGTCATACCGATTACATGCAATTCGACGTCAAACCCGAGAAGCCCGATCCGGTCTACGCGCGCAAGCTCCAGGAGCTGCTCGGGGGTGCGTTCGGTGAGATGACCGTGACCATGCAGTACCTGATGCAGGGCTGGAACTGTCGCATGAAGGGCAAGTACAAAGACCTCATCATGGACATCGCGACCGAGGAGATCGGTCACGTGGAGATGATCGCGACGATGATCGCCCGCCTGCTCGAGAGCGCCCCGGCTACCGACGCCACCGAGAACGCACTCGGCGACCCGGTGGTGGCCGCCGTGATGGGCGGGATGGATCCACAGCACGCGATCGTGTCCGGTGGCGCACCGACGTTGTCGGACAGCCAGGGCTCGCCGTGGAACGGCAAATTCGTTGTGGCGTCGGGCAATCTGCTCGCCGACTTCCGTGCCAACGTGGCCGCCGAGTCGCAGGGCCGGGTGCAGACCGCGCGGCTGTGGCACATGACCGACGATCCTGGCGTGAAGGCGATGCTGAAGTTCAACCTCGCTCGCGACACCTACCACCAGAACATGTGGCTGGCCGCGATCGAGGAGTTGCAGGCCGACGGGCTGGAGGGTGTCGTGACCCCGAACGATCTGATGGACGAGGAATTCGAAGAGCACGCCAGCACGCTGTGGCATCTGTCCGACGGCGCCGACTCCGACAAGGGCCGGTGGGCCACCGGACCGCTGCCCGACGGCCGCCACACCGGCAAGTTCCTGGCCGATCCGCAGCCGCTGGGCGACCGTCAGTCCGGTCCGCCGCCGGATCCGAAGCTCTACTGCACCTACGACGGTGCGATGGGTGAGCCGCGGACCCCGTCGTTCGGCACCGAGAAGGGCATGATGGGCAAGCTCAAGGACGCCATCGATCCGGACAAGACGTAACGGTTCGCTCCGTAGTCTGGATGGGGTGACTGCCTCACCGCTGACGCATCTGCGCCTCGACGACCGCTTCGCCCGGGAACTGCCGGAGTTGGCGGTCCGCTGGAAGGCCGAGGAGGCCCCGGATCCGCGGTTGCTCGTGCTCAACGAGCCCTTGGCCACGGAGCTCGGGGTGAATGCCGACTGGCTGCGCACCCCCGACGGGGTGCGTCTGCTGGTCGGCAACTCGGTCCCCACCGGCGCCACTCCGGTGGCCCAGGCCTACGCCGGGCACCAGTTCGGCGGCTTCGCGCCGCGGTTGGGCGACGGCAGGGCACTGCTGCTCGGCGAATTCGTCGGCGAGGACGGCCGGCTGCGGGATCTGCACCTCAAGGGTTCAGGCCACACCCCGTTCGCCCGGGCCGGTGACGGTTTGGCCGCCGTCGGGCCGATGTTGCGCGAATACCTCGTCAGCGAGGCCATGCACGCCCTCGGGATCCCGACCACCCGCTCGCTGGCGGTGGTGGCGACCGGGCGTCGGGTGCAGCGCGAAACCGTGCTCGACGGCGCGGTGCTCGCCCGCGTCGCGAGCAGCCATCTGCGGGTCGGCAGCTTCCAGTACGCCGCGGCGACCGGGGACCGGGACCTGCTGCGCCGGCTCGCCGACCACGCCATCGCCCGCCACCATCCGCAGGCCGCCGAGGCGCCGCACCCCTATCTGGGCCTGTTCGAGGCGGTGGTGTCGGCCCAGGCGCGGCTGATCGCCCGGTGGATGCTCGTCGGATTCGTCCACGGCGTGATGAACACCGACAACATGACGATCTCCGGGGAGACCATCGACTACGGGCCGTGCGCGTTCATGGACGTCTACGACCCGGAGACGGTGTTCAGTTCCATCGACATGTGGGGCCGCTACGCCTACGGCAATCAGCCCGCGGTGGCCACGTGGAATCTGGCCCGTTTCGCCGAGGCGCTGCTGCCGTTGCTGGCCGACGACCTCGACGAGGCGGTCGGGATGGCCGAGGCGGCGCTCGGCGCGTTCGCGCGCCAGTACGAGACGGCGTTCACCGCCGGGATGCGGGCCAAGCTCGGGCTGTCCGCGGCCGACGAGGCGGCGGCCGCCCCACTCCTCGACGAGCTGCCGAAACTGTTGGTGGACAACCACATCGACTACACGTCGTTCTTCCGCGATCTCGGCCGTGCCGCCAGGGGCGATGCCGAGCCCGTGCGGGGGCTGTTCGTCGACCTCGCGGGCTTCGACGCGTGGCTGAACCGTTGGCGCGAGCTGGCTCCCGACGGCGCCGCGATGGACCGGGTGAACCCCGTCTACATCCCCCGCAACCACCTCGTCGAGGAGGCCCTGACGGCGGCCGCCGGCGGCGATCTCGCGCCGTTCGACCGTCTACTCAGCGCGGTGACCGGGCCGTTCGACGAACGGCCCGGTCTCCAGCGCTACGCCGAACCCGCTCCCGAGGAGTTCGGCAGGTACCGCACGTTCTGCGGTACCTGAGACTCAGGGTGCGGGTACCGCCGCGCAGCCGACACCCGGGATGCACCCGGCGGCGCCGCCCGGACCGGCCGTGCCGGCGGGCCCACCGGGAATCGCGCCCGTCGCGCCGCCGGGCCCGGCGGCTCCGGCGGGACCACCCGGGATCGCACCGGCAGCACCCTGCGGCCCGGCCACACCGCCCGGACCACCCGGAATCGCACCGGCAGCACCCTGCGGCCCGGCCACACCGCCCGGACCACCCGGAATTGCGCCCGCGGCCCCGCCCGGCCCGGCCACCCCACCGGGACCGCCGGGAACCGCGCCGGCGACGCCGGGCGGCGGGACGACACCCGGAGCGCCGGGCGGCGGAGGCGGCGGCGCGGCGCAGCCCGTGCCGTACGGGTCGACGCATCCGGGCGGCCCGCCCGCCGGGAACGCGAAGGTGGCGCCTGCCGGAACGGCGAAGGCGATGGCGAGTGCGGAGGCGCCGGCCATCAGGACCGGTGCGCGTTTCAAGTGATCAGTCAGCATGCCGCGGGCTGTACCACGCCCGGATGTGACCTAAACGTAATCTCCGCGCCGATTTACCGATCGGCCAATTTGCTCAGCAGCGGCCGGAGCGCTCAGTAGTGGTAGGTGTCCGTCGGCGCCGGCATGTGCACGGGTTCGTCCTCGAACTCGTTGACCTCGATGCCGTAGGCGCGGGCGAGGTCGAGGATCTTGGTGGCCCGCGCGATGCGGGGGAGATCGGACCCGTTGCGGATCTCGCCGCCGTCGCGCTCGAACTCGGCGAAGAACTCCTTGGCCCAGGCGATCTCGTCCTGCGAGGGCGACAGTCCCTCGTTGACGACGGAGCACTGGTCAGGACTCAGACAGATCTTGCCGGTCATGCCGAACTCCGCCGACACCGCCGTCGCCTCGATGAGTTTGAGTGCACTCGATCCGATGGTGGGTCCGTCGATCGCACTCGGCAGATGGGCGGCCTTGGCCGCGATGGTGAAGCGCGAGCGGGCATAGGCCAGCGTGGCCGGGTTGTCGCCGAAGCCGGTGTCGCGGCGGAAGTCGCCGATGCCGAACGCCAACCGGAACGTCCCTTTCGCCGCGGCGATCTCGGTGATGCGTTCGAGCCCGCGCGCGGTTTCCACCAACGCGACGATCGGCACGCCGGGTAGGCGTTTGGCGGTCTCGGTGACGTGGTCGACCGACTCGGCCATCGCGAGCATCACCCCGCCGACCGACGTGCCGGCCAGCGCGGCGAGGTCGTCGGCCCACCACGGTGTGCCGAAACCGTTGATCCGCACCCAGTCGGAATGACCGGCGCCCAGCCAACGGACCACGTTGTCGCGGGCGGTCACCTTGTCCTTCGGCGCGACGGCGTCTTCGATGTCGAGGACGACGATGTCGGCGCGCGAGCGGACCGCGGGTTCGAACCGGTCCCCGTGGGCGCCGTTGACCAGCAGCCAGCTGCGCGCGAGCACGGGATCGATACGCGACCCGGCCTCGTCGGGATCGGAGCCGTGGGTGAAGGAGACCTCGTCATACACGCCGTTCATCGTCGCCCAGGCGATCCTGGCGCGGCGCACCAGGGGCGGGAAGTCAGGCGCTGTGCGACATCGGGGCGGGCGGCGGTGGCGGGGGCGGCGGCACCGGCAGGCACAGCCCGGTGTTGGTGTCCAGCGCGCGGCCCGGAAGGCAGAACGGGGCGCATCCGTTGGTGACACCCGTCTCCCCCGGCAGGCAGGCCGAACCGACCGCCGGTGAGACCACGGTGGTGACGGCGATCGGCGGGGCGGTGAACGCGGCCACCGTCAGCGCCGCGACGAGCAACCGCCGCACGGGATGCGTCATGGATCGACTCTAAGCGCGCGACCGGCGCGCGATGGGCGAATCGGGTCAGACGGTGTCCGGAAGCTGTGCGCCGGTGGCGAGTTCGGCGTACTGGCGCATCAACCGCAGTGACGTCTCCCGGCTCATCTGCGGGTCCCGGGCGACGACGCGATAGCCGAGGTAGTCCTCCATCGCCATCAGCGTCATGGCGATGTCGGTCGCGGACGAGCCCAGCCGGAACGCCCCGGCACGCTCCCCCGCCGCCAGGATCCGCGCGTACAACCCGACCTGCCGGTGGTAGATCTCCTGGACGTCGCGGCGCCGGTCCAGTTCGAACCCGGCCGCCAGCACCGCCCGCCAGATCGACCGCCATTCCGCGTCCTCCGGACCCGTCGGCAGGCCGGCGGCGATGGTCAGCGCGAGCTGTTCGGCCGGGTCGCCGGTGCGTTCGACGACGGCGAGCCGGCTGTCGTAGAAGCGGGTGTCCGACCGCAGCGCCAGCTCGGACAGCAGCTGGTCCATCTCCTTGAAGTAGTACCGCACCGCGTTCGCGGTCAGCCCGAGTTCGGCGGCGACGTCCGCGATGCGCAGCGTCGCGAGGTCGTGCCGTTCGATGAGCCCGATCGCGGCGTCGAGGATCTCCTCGCGCCGTTCGGCCTTCCGGTTGGGGCGTGCCACTGCTCGAGACTTCCTCTCGGTGGGTCGGCGCGTCGGTCCGGGTGATTGTCACCCGATTTCGCCCAGCTATTGCGCATCGGCCCGTCCGGCCCCATTATTTTCCGAACAGGAAAAGAACTCCAGTCCGAACAGGAAAAGAACTCCAGTCCGAACAGGACAAGAACTCCAGCCCTCGGAGGCCCCATGCGCACCCGCGATCTCGGCATCGTGATCGGCGAGCACCCCACCGGTCCGCACAACGCCATCACCGACGTGCCGGGCGTGCGGGTCGGGCACACGACCCTTCAGCAGGCCGGCCCGCCCGCCGTGCACACCGGCGTGACCGTCGTCGTCCCCCACGACGACATCTGGACCGAGCCCGTCTTTGCCGGCGCCCACCGGCTCAACGGCAGCGGCGAGATGACCGGGCTGGAGTGGATCCGCGAATCCGGCGAGCTGACCTCGGCGATCGGGCTGACGAACACCCACAGCGTCGGGGTGGTCCGCGACGCCCTGGTCGACGCGCAGGTGGCGGCCCGCGGCGACGGCCTCTACTGGTCGCTTCCCGTGGTGGGCGAGACCTACGACGGCGTGCTCAACGACATCAACGGCCACCACGTCCGCACCGAACACGTCCACGCCGCGCTGACCGGCGCGAGCAGCGGTCCGGTCGCCGAAGGCACCGTCGGGGGTGGCACGGGAATGATCTGCCACGGTTTCAAGGGCGGCATCGGCACCTCGTCGCGCATCGCCGACACCACGGCGGGCCGCTACACCGTCGGCGTACTCGTCCAGGCCAACCACGGCCGCCGCGAGCGGTTCCGGGTCAACGGGGCGCCCGTCGGCGAACTCATCGGCCCGGACGCGGTTCCGTTGCCCGACATGCCGGCCAGGTACGAGCCGGGCTCGGGTTCGATCATCGTGATCGTCGCGACCGACGCGCCGCTGCTGCCCCACCAGTGCACCCGGCTCGCGCAGCGGTCCGCGCTGGCGGTCAGCCGGGTCGGCGGCACCGGCGAACAGTACAGCGGCGACCTGATGCTGGCGTTCTCGACCGGCAACCGCGGGATCCCGCCGTATTCGTGGGACGAGGACCCCGGCACCGACCGCCCGGAGATCGACGTGCGGATGGTGGCGCCGCAGCTGATGACGCTGCTGTTCGACCTCACGATCGAGGCGACCGAGGAGGCGATCGTCAACGCGGTCGTCGGCGCCACCACGGTCACCGGCCGCGACGGACGCACCGCGCACGCCCTCGACCACACCCTGTTCCGCCAGGCCCTCCTCCGAAACACCCAGGAGATCTCATGAGCACCGACACCACACCCACCACGGGAGCCGAGCGCCTGCAGGGCAGGCTCGGCCCGGTCGCGGTGGTCTTCATGGTGGTCGCCGCGGCCGCCCCGCTGACCGTGATCGGCGGCAACCTGCCGCTGGCGTTCGGGATGGGCAACGGCGCGGGCGCCCCGATCGGTTTCATCGTCGCCTCGCTGGTCCTGCTGCTGTTCAGCATCGGGTTCGTCGCGATGACGCCGTACGTGCCCGAGGCGGGCGCCTTCTTCTCCTACGTCACCCTCGGGCTCGGGAAGCGGCTCGGCAGGGGTGCGGCCGCCGTCGCGCTGATCGCCTACACCGCGATCCAGGTCGGCATCTACGGCTACATCGGCTGGGCGATCGGCGACACCGTGGCGTTCTACGGTGGCCCCGACCTGCCGTGGCCGCTGTACGCCTTCGCCACGCTGGCCGTCGTCGCCGTGCTCGGATACCGGCACATCGAGCTGAGCGCCAAAGTCCTCGGCGTCGCCCTCGCGCTGGAGATCGGCATCGTGGTCCTGCTCGATCTGGTGATCGTCGCCGATCCCGGTCCGGCCGGGCTGACGCTGACGTCCTTCGACCCGGCCACGTTCACCCAGGGCGCTGTCGGCATCTCCGTGCTGTTCGCGCTCACCGGGTTCATCGGCTTCGAGGCCACCGCGGTGTTCCGCGACGAGGCCCGCGACCCGGAACGCACCATCCCCCGCGCGACCTATGCCGCGGTCCTGCTCATCGGCGGGTTCTACGCGGTGACGTGCTGGGCGTTCGTGGTGGCCATCGGCCCCGACCAGGTGGTCGAGGTGGCGCAGCGCACGCTGGACGGCGAGGCCAACCTCCTGCTCGACACGACCGACGACAAGCTCGGCCGCATCGGTCGCGACGTCGTCAACGTGTTGCTGCTGACCAGCCTGTTCGCCTGCGTGCTGTCGTTCCACAACGTGATCGCCCGCTACCAGTTCGCGCTCGCCGGCAAGGGTCTGCTGCCGCAGCGGCTCGCCGTGGTGCACGGCAGGCACCGCTCCCCCGCCTTCTCCTCGATCGTGCAGACCGTCACCGCCGCGGTGATCGTCGGCATCCTCGCCGCGCTCGGCGTCGATCCGCTGGTCGGGGTCTTCGGGTCGATGGCCGGGGTGGCGACGGTCGGCATGGTGCTGTTGACGCTCACCACCTCGGTCGCCGTCCTCGTGTACTTCGCCAGGAATCGCGAGCATGCGGGCGGCCGGCTGTGGCAGACCCGGATCGCGCCGGCGCTGGCGTGCGTCGGCCTGCTGGGCAGCCTGTGGCTGGTGCTCAGCAACTTCACCCTGGTCACCGGCGGCAGCACGACCGTGAGCACGGTGCTGGCGGCGATCCCGTTCCTCGGTCTGGCGTTCGGCAGCCTGGTCGCGGTCCGGCGCCGCTGACTCAGGCGGGGTCCGGGCAGGTGCAGCCCCGCCACACGGTGTCGAGCAGCTGCGTCAGCGCAGCCTCGTCGAGCGGCGGCATCGCGAACACCAGCCGGTAGTAGGCCGGGGCGAACAACGCGTCGACCGTCACCTCGACGTCGAGGTCGTGCCGTAGTTCGCCGGCGGCGACCCCGTCGCGCAGCACGGCGGTGACGGCGGCGCGGCGCGGCAGCAGCCACTGGTCGAGCAGTGCGGTGGCGACCTCCCGGTTGGCACTGGCCGCCGCGATGACGCTGCGGACCAGCGGTCCGGTCGTGGAATCGGTCAGGATGGCGTTGAGTGCGCGCAGCTGATGGTCGACGGCGCCCTTGGTGTCACTTCCGGTCGGCGGCACGATCGAGTCGCGCATCGCGGCGAGCAGACCTTCGAGCACGATCGCCGCGGCCGACGGCCACCACTTGTAGATGGTGGTGCGGCTCACGGCGGCCCGTTTGGCGATCGCGTCGATGCTGACGGATCCCGCGCCATCGGCCAGCGCAAGGTCGGTGGCGGCCTGCAGAACCGCCGCGCGCAACCCGACGTTGCGGGGCCGGCCGCGGCGCGGGCGTTCCGGCGCGATCATTGCGAGCCCAGACGGCGCGCGTGTACCGTCATTAGTGGACACTCTGTCCAGTATATTCTCAGCTTTCGAAATTGATTGGGGCATCGGCAGATTTCCATGCGCAGCGTCTTCACCAACTCGTCGGTCTTCGCGAAACCCTCGACTTTCGCCGCAACGACCATCGGCGCGGCGGTGCTCGCCATCGGAATCAGCGGCTGCACCCCGACCGATGGCCCGCCCGCGGCGTCGCCGAGCGGTCTGCCCACGTCGGTGTCGACCACACCGTCGTCGGCGCCGAAGGAGAACAGCGCGGCCACCATCGACTACAACCGGCTGCTCATCGAGCCGACCGACATCAACGGTGAGTACGACACGTTCGTCACCCGGTCGACCGTGCCCAACCGCCGCGGCGGCAAGGGCGTCTCGGCCCTGTTCGTCAACCAGGCCGACACCCGGGCGATCGGCGTGACGATCAACATCCTGCCCGATCCCGCCGCCGCCAAGGCCGCGCTCGACGCCAGCCTGCACGCGATCGGCAACTCGGTCACCGGTGGCCAGCCGGCGCCGTCGCCGGTCGGCACCGACGGCACGGTGACGGCGGGGACATCGCCCGATGGCGCCAAGCACGTGACCACGCTGTTGTTCACCGAGGGCCCCGCGGTGGCGCGGATGGAGTTCCAGAGCACCCCGAGCGATCCCACGCCGCCCGACGTGGTCACCGACATCGGCATCAAACAGGCCATCGCACTGCGGGCCGGCCTGCCCGGGGTCACCGGCTGACACTCCTCACATCAGGTGGAGTAGCCCCCACATCGGGGTAGAGAACATCGGTGAGCGAATTCCGCCGTGAGCTGCTGCAGGAGCTGCTGTCCGCCTACGGGCCGTGCGGTCAGGAGGCCGCGGTGCGCGAGGTGTGCCGCCGCGAGCTCGAACCCTTCGTCGACGAACTGTGGGTCGACGAGGCGGGGAACCTCGTGGGAGTGGTGCGCGGCGACACCGGCGACACGGCCGGCACCCGGGTCATGGCACACCTCGACGAACTGTCCATGCTCGTCAAACGGGTCGCCGACGACGGCAGCCTGCACCTGACCCCGCTGGGCACCATGTACCCGGGCAACTTCGGGCTGGGCCCGGTGGCGCTGCTCGGGGACCGCGAGACGCTCACCGGTGTGCTGACCCTCGGCTCCGAGCACACCACGAAGGAGAGCCAGCGGATCTGGGAGACGAAACCCGATCAGGGCGACAAGGCCCTGGACTGGCTGCACGTCTACGTGTTCACCGGACGCACCCCCGACGAGTTGACCGCGGCAGGTATCGGACCCGGGACCCGGGTGTGCATCGACCGCAGCAAGCGGACGCTGTTCGAGTTCGGCGACTATCTCGGGTCCTACTTCATGGACGACCGGGCGGCGTGCACGGCGTTGCTGGACGCCGCCCGGCTGCTGCGCGAATCCGGTCAGCGGCCCGCCGGCGACGTGTACCTGGTGTTCACCACCAACGAGGAGGTCGGCGGGGTGGGCGGTTCGTACGCCAGCCGCACGCTGCCCGGCGAACTGACACTGGCGCTCGAGGTCGGTCCGACCGAGGCGGAGTACGGCACGTCGTGCAGTGGCGGCCCGATCGTCGGTTACAGCGACGCCATGTGCGTCTACGACAAGGACGTCGCCGACCGGCTGATGGAGATCGCCGACGCGCGGGGACTGTCACCGCAGGCCGCCGTCCTCGGGGCGTTCGAATCCGACGCATCGCACGCCAAGGCCAACGGGCTCACTCCCCGTGCCGGTCTGCTGTGCCTGCCGACGCTGAGCACTCACGGCTACGAGGTGATCTCCCGGCAGGCCATTCCGGCGATGGCCGAGGTACTGGTCGAATTCCTGCTGCGGCCCACCGCGCCTCCGCGTGGCTGAGCAAATCGGCCCGGGGGTGGACAATCGAGCGGTGACATCGCGCAGGGGTTGGGTGCGGCGGTGGTGGATGTTGCCGGATCACTTCGACTGGGTGACCGGCTACCTGCGGAGCCGCGGGATGATGGGTGCTGCGCGCACCATGCTGTCGGTGATGGTCGGCTCGCTGGCCCTGGTTCCGATCCTGTTGGTGTACAGCGGCTTCGGCCCGAAGTCGACGACCGGGGTGGCGGTCTCGTGGCTCGCCGCCCTCGCGGGGTGGTCGACGTTGGTGCCCTACGTCCAGCGGTGGCCGACCCGCGTCCAGTCGCTGGCGGTGTCGTACATCGCGACAGCGTGCGTCGCCGCGATCTGCCTGGTCCAGTCCGATCCGGTCGTCGCGCTGATCGGTTGCTTCGGCTTCGTGACCCCCGCCGCCTACGTCGCGTTCCTGCACACGTCCCGCTACACCGCGTACATCTTCGGGACCGCGGCCGTGGTGGGCGCGATCGGCGCGGTGCGGCTCGCCTCGATCGGTCAGCCCGTCGGCGCGCTCGCACTGTTCTGGTTCGTCATCGTGCTGAACGCCGTCATCCCGTTCGGGGTCCAGACGATCGTGCACGCCCTCGGAGCCGACGTCGTGCGTTCGGAGTGGGATCCGCTGACGGGTCTGCTCACCCGGCGGGCCTTCTACCAGCGCCTGTCCCGGCTGGTCACCGACCCCCATCCCGCCGACCGCAACCTGCTGGTCGCGGTGATCGACCTCGACCGGTTCAAGAACCTCAACGACACCGAGGGGCATGCCGCGGGCGACCGGGCCCTGATCGCGGTCGGCCGGGCACTGTCACGCAGTGCCGACGAGGACGCACTCGTGGGCCGGACCGGAGGTGAGGAGTTCGTGGTCGCGACGGTGTCCCCCTCGCAGAACCCGATGCAGCTGGCACTGCGACTGCGGGCCGCGATCGAGAAGGCCGCGGCCCCGCTCACGGCGAGCGTCGGCACGGCGAGTGTGCCGCTGATGCGACTGCGAGTGACGGGGTGGCGCACCGGAATCGACGAGGCGATCACCGCCGCCGACACCGCGATGTACGCCGCCAAGCGCGCAGGCGGAAATCAGGTGCGCCACAGCGAATTGCCTGCGGCCGTGGACGACGATCAGGGCTGAGCCCGGCATTCAGAGCCCGGGCTGGTCCTCGATGAGGCCGAGCCAGATCTGCGCCGCGTCGATCGCCACCTTCTCACTGATGAAGGCGTGCTGCGTGCCGGTGTAGATGTCGCGGAACGCCCGCTCGAGGCGGCTGCCCTCGCGGATGGCGTCGGTGCCCGCCACCAGGTGCGCCCATTCAGCACACTGCCGCGCGGTGTCGGTGGCGTAGACCGCGGCCACCCGCAGGTCGGCGCGCAGCGTCGGGGTCAGGTCGTCCCCGGCGGCGACGGCGGACTCGGCGGTGGTGAACGCGTCGAGCACCAGCAGGCGTGCCGCCCGCCACGCCGCCGTGTGGTGGGCCAGTCCCTTCTGGAACGTGGGCCTGCTCGCCAGCGAGGCCATGTCGCTCATGCGGAACTTCGTGGCGGCCAGGGCGGCGACGTCGTCGAGCATGCTCTTGGCGACTCCCAGCGCCCACGCGGCGTGCCCCGCGGCGGTGACCGGCATCAGACCCATCCGGGTGGCCGGCGACTCGCCGCGCCTCGGGGTGCGGCAGAACAGCGGGAACGTCCGCGCCGCGGGCACGAACACGTCGTCGACGCGGTAGTCGTAGGAACCGGTGCCCTTCAGACCCTGCACGTACCAGCCGTCGGTGAACGTCACGTCGTCGCGCGGCAGCACCGCGACCTGCATGTCGGGGACACCGTCGCCCGCCCACCGGATCTCACCGTCGTCCATCGGCAGGAAGCCGGCGGCGACGTACTGGGAGTGCCCCGTGCCCGACCCGAAACTCCACGCCCCGCTCAGCCGGTATCCGCCGTCGGTGGCGATGCCCTGACCGTTGGGGAAGAACTGACCGCCCATCGTGACGCGGTTGTCGTGCGCGGTGAAGACCTCCGCGAAACCCTCGTCGGGCAGATAGCACGCCGCGGCGAACGACGACGGCAGGTTCGCGATGCCCACCCAGCCGAATGACCCGTCCTGCCAAGCCATTTCGATCCAGGTCTCGATCATCTCGGCGAAGGAGGGTTCTGATCCGCCCGCGGGAGCGGGATTGAAGGCCGACATCAGCCCGCTCGTCCACATCGCGTCGACGATCGCGGGGGTCAGTGTGCGCAGCCGTTCGCTGTCGTCGGCCTGTGAGCGCACCAGCTCGCGCATGCCGTGTGCCAGCTCGACGACTCCGGCGACGGGTGCCGCGGTCACGCCGGCACCGACCGGCAGTGTCGTGTGTCCATCGCGGACGACCGTACGCGGTCGGGCGCGGCCGCGGAGCCGATTCGGTTTACCGAGCTCACCGGTGGGTATGAGTGGATCCCGACACCGACCAGAGGGAGCAGCCGATGACCACCCACACGCCCAGGCCGTGGTGGTTGCGCGCGGTGGCGGCGCTGTTGCCGCGGCGAGCGCCGAAGAAGTCGGCATGGGCACCCGCGGCGCCGTCGTATCTGAGCTATCAGGTGCGGATCCGCTGACGACGCTCGACGGCGCAGCCGCGAAAGCCCTTGCCTCCGACGTGGTTACGTAGCTCAGTCGGGCCGCACGGTGCTCAGGCAGAACGGGTGGCCGACGGGGTCGAGCAGCACCCGCCACGCCTGTCCGGCGGGCTGGAACTCCGCCTCGGTGGCGCCCAGCGCCACGGCCGCCCGCACCGCCGCCTCCAGATCGTCCACCGCGACGTCGAGGTGCATCTGCTGATGCTGGGGACCGTGCGGCCAGGACGGCGCCACATACTCGTCGACGCGCATCAGCGTCACCATCGGACCCGCACCCGACAGCGACACGACCCCGCGATCCGGGGTGGCGAACACCTCCTCCAGGCCGAGCAGATCGCGGTAGAACGGCACGAGGCGGTCGGGGTCGGGGCAGTCGATCGAGATCGAGGCCAAGGTTCCCACCGGAGAAGTCATGTGCCCCAGCCTAAACCGTCAACGGACGACGATCGTGTGCGCACCGCGAGGGACGAGTTCGCCGACGACCGGTGCGCCGGGGATCTCGCCCGCGATCAGCAGACCCCCCGAGGTCTGGGCGTCGGCCAGCAGCAGCGCCTCGTCCTCGGTGACCGCCGACAGGTCGGCATGCGGGGCCACCCAGTCGAGGTTGCGGCGGGTGCCGCCACTGACGTAGCCCGCCGCGAGCGCGTCGCGCGCCCCTCCGATGTAGGGCACCGCCGCCGCATCGACCACCGCGGTGACGCCGCTGGCCCGCGCGAGTTTGTAGAGGTGACCGAGCAGGCCGAAACCCGTGACGTCCGTGGCACATTCGGCGCCGGCCGCGAGCGCCGCCTCGGCCGCCCCCGCGTTGAGCGTGGTCATCACCGCGATGGCCTCTTCGAATCGCTCACCGGTGGCCTTGTGCCTGCTGTTGAGCACCCCGATCCCCAGTGGCTTCGTCAGCGACAGCGGCGTACCGGGTCTGCCTGCGTCGTTGCGCAGCAACCGGTTCGGGTCGGCGACACCCGTCACTGCCAGACCGTACTTCGGTTCCGGATCGTCGACGCTGTGCCCGCCGGCGAGGTGGCATCCGGCGGCGTTGCACACGTCGAGCCCGCCGCGCAGCGTCTCGGCCGCCAGTTCGAAGGGCAGCACGTCGCGCGGCCAGCCGAGCAGGTTGACCGCCACCACCGGCCGTCCGCCCATCGCGTAAACATCCGACAGCGCGTTCGTCGCGGCGATGCGTCCCCAGTCGTACGGATCGTCGACCACCGGGGTGAAGAAGTCCGTCGTCGCGATCAGCGCGGTGTCGCCGGCTATCCGGACCGCGGCGGCGTCGTCACCGTCGTCGAGGCCCACCAGCAGCTCACCCACCGGATCGCGCGGCTGCGCCGACGTCAGTCCGCGGACCACGTCCTCCAGCTCGCCCGGCGGGATCTTGCACGCACAGCCGCCGCCGTGGGCGAACTGCGTCAGACGGGGGGCCGACAGGGAGGTCATGGCCACCATCCTGCCTGCGATGATGGGGCCATGGTCCAGGGAGGCGTATCCGGTCTGGTGACCGGCGCGATCTTCAAAATCGTCGAACGGCAGGATCTGCCGTTGGCGGGTTCGATTCCCGTCCGCCTCCGCCATACCTCCCGGGGCGTGGGGTGACCGATCCCCGGCGCCGCGTCCCGCGCACCGACGCGCTGCTCACCGACCCGCGGCTCGCCGAGGCGGAACGCACGCTGGGCCGCACCCTGGTGAAGTCGGTGATCGCGCAGGCGCAGCAGCGGGCCCGCGACGGCGACATCGCCCCCGAAGACGTCGCCGACCACGCCGTCGCCGCACTGCCTGCCGCGGCGGTGACCCTGCGGCCGGTGCTCAATGCGACCGGCGTCGTCGTCCACACCAATCTCGGCCGCGCCCCGCTGTCGCGCACCGCCGTCGACGCGGTGGTGACGGCCAGCGGCGCCACCGACGTCGAATTCGACCTCGCCACCGGCCGTCGTGCCCGCCGCGGGCGCGGTGCGCTGGCCGCCCTCGCGCAGGCCGTTCCCACCGCAGGCGGCGTGCATGTGGTGAACAACAACGCCGCCGCCCTGCTGTTGACCGCGATGACGCTGGCGCCCGGCAGGGAGATCGTCGTCAGCCGCGGAGAACTCATCGAGATCGGCGACGGTTTCCGCATCCCCGAACTCCTCGAGTCGACCGGGGCGCGCATCCGCGAGGTCGGCACCACCAACCGCACCCATCTGCGCGACTACGCCGATGCGATCGGTCCGGACACCGGGTTCATCCTCAAGGTGCACCCGTCGAACTACTACGTCAGCGGCTTCACCTCGGCGGTGGCCATCGCCGACCTGGCACGCCTCGACGTGCCGCTGGTCGTCGACATCGGTTCGGGACTGCTGACGCCGCATCCGGTCATGCCCGACGAACCGGATGCCACGACGGCGCTGCGCCACGGCGCCGACCTCGTCACCGCCAGCGGCGACAAACTCCTCGGCGGACCGCAGGCCGGTCTGCTGTTCGGCGCGGCCGAGCTGATCGAACGGCTGCGCAGGCATCCGGCGGCGCGGGCCCTGCGGGTGGACAAGCTGACGCTGGCCGCGCTGGAGGCGACACTGGTGGGACCGCCGACACCGGTGCAGCGGGCGCTGACCGCCGACGTGGCCGGTCTTCGCGAGCGGGCGCAGCGACTGGCCGCCCAGCTTCCCGGCGCCGAAGTGGTCGACTGCGCCGGCGCGGTCGGTGGCGGCGGCGCCCCCGACGTCACCCTGCCCAGCGCCGGGATCAGCCTGCCCGAGCGCTGCGCCGCGGCGCTGCGCACCGGCACGCCGCCGGTGGTCGGGCGCATCGAGGACGGCCGCTGCATCCTCGACCTGCGCACGGTCGCCCCGGAGGACGATGCGCTGCTGCTCGAGGCCGTCACTGCATGTATGTGATCGCCACCGCGGGCCACGTCGACCACGGCAAGTCGACGCTGGTCCACCGGCTGACCGGCATGTGGCCCGACCGGCTCGCCGAGGAACAGCGCCGCGGCCTGACCATCGACCTCGGCTTCGCCTGGACCGCGATCGACGGCCGCGAACTGGCGTTCGTCGACGTGCCCGGCCATGAGCGGTTCGTCGGCAACATGCTCGCGGGATGCGGGCCGATGCCCCGGGAGAGCGCGGTGATGTTCATCGTGGCCGCGACCGAGGGGTGGATGCCGCAGTCGCAGGAACACCTCGCCGCGCTCGACGCGCTCGGCGTGCGCCACGCCCTGGTGGTGATCACGAAGGCCGACCTGGTTGATCCGGGCCCGGCCACCGAACAGGCCGCGCACGCGTTCGCCGGCACCGGTATGGCCGATCCGCCGATCGCGCTCAGCACGGACCTGGACCGCGTCCGCGCCGAGCTGGTGCACCTGGTCGACCGGTTGCCCGCGCCGGATGCCACCGCCGACGTCCGGCTGTGGGTGGACCGTTCGTTCACGGTGCGCGGTGCGGGCACCGTCGTCACCGGGACGCTGGCGGCGGGGACGCTGCGGGTGGGCGACGAACTCGAACATGCCGGGCGACGCGTCAGTGTGCGCGGCCTGCAGTCGCTCGGCCGGCAGCGCAGCGTGGTCGAGCCGGTGGCACGGGTGGCGGTCAACGTGCGCGGCATCGACCGGCAGGACATCGGCCGCGGCGACGCGCTGCGCACCGTGAGCGCATGGCTGGAGACCGGCGAGATCGATGTCGCGCTGCGGTCCCCCGGCGAACTGCACCGCGAACTCGTCCTGCACCTCGGATCGGCTGCGGTGCCGGTGCACGTGCGCCCTCTCGGCGACGCGGCGGCCCGGCTGCGGTTGGCGCGGCCGCTGCCGCTGCGGGTCGGGGACGTCGGACTGTTGCGTGACCCCGGGCAGCACCGCATCGCCGCCGGGGTGGAGGTGCTCGACGTGCGGCCGGCGCCACTGCGGCGCCGGGGCGCGGCACGGGCGCGCGCCGCGGAACTCGCCGAGGGCCGGACGCGTCCGCCGGTCTGCGCACGCGCGGCGGACCTGCGCGCGATGGGACTGCCCGAACACGGTGCGCGCATCGGCGACTGGGTCGTCGACCCCGGCTGGTGGGCCGAACGGCGGGCGCAGGCGGTGGCCACCGTGCGCCAGTGGTCGGCCGACCACGACGTGGCCGCCGGGATGCCGTTGGAGACGCTGCGCCGCGAGCTCGGGTTGCCGAGCGCCGAGCTGTTGGCGCCGCTGCTGTCGGGCACCGGCCTCGAGGTGGCCGACGGCCGCGTCCGCCCACCGGGGCCGACCCTGCCGCCGCGCGTCGACGAGGCGGTCCGCACGGTCGAGAAGTCGCTGGCCGCAGAACCGTTCCGCGCACCCGATGCGGACACGCTCGCCGACCTCGGCCTCGGGCCGTCGGAGCTGGCCGCCGCGGTGCGCGCCGGACGGCTGATCCGCATCGCCGACGGGGTCGTCCTCGGTCCGGACGCGCTGCGGCGGGCCGCGGAGATTCTCGAGGCGCTGCCCCAGCCGTTCACGGTCGCCGAGGCCAAACGCGCCCTGGACACCACGCGTCGCGTCGCGGTGCCGCTGCTCGAAGCGCTCGATTCGCGGCGGATCACCCGTCGGCGGGACGACGGAACGCGCACTCTGAACCCGTGACCCCCGCCTTCCGGCGCGAGCAGACGTGGAGTCCCCCGATTTCCCGCTGAAAAGGGGGATTTCACGTCTGCTCGCGCAGGAAACTTGACCCCCCGCATACCTAGAGCTGCTAGGGTAGCGGTGCTATGTATATCGACAAGGATCTGGTCGCGGCGACGGCGACCCCGCTGGTGCTCGGCATCCTCGCCGAGGGCGAGTCCTACGGGTACGCCATCATCAAGCGCGTCCACGACCTGTCGGGCGGACAGATGCAGTGGACCGACGGCATGCTCTATCCGCTGCTGCATCGACTGGAGCGGCTGGGTTACGTGTCGGCGTCGTGGGGCGTCTCGGACACCGGGCGGCGGCGCAAGCACTACGCGATCACCGATGCGGGCCGAGACATGCTGGCCGAGAGGCAAAGTCAGTGGACCGTTGCGGTCGACGCACTGAATCAGGTGTGGCGCAACGCGCAACCACCCGTCGCGGAGGGTTGGGCGTGATGGACGTCGACGCCCTGGAAGCGCAGATCGGTCAATGGCGCGGCTACGTCGAGCGTCATCAGTCGATCTCGACAGCCGACGCCGACGAGATGGAAGACCATCTGCGCAGCCAGATCTCGGACCTCGCCGCAGCGGGGCTCAGCAGCGACGAGGCCTTCCTCGTCGCGGTCAAACGCATGGGCGACATGGGCGGCATCTCCCGCGAGTTCGCCCAGGAGCACTCCGAGCGATTGTGGAAACAGCTCGTGCTGATGCCCGCTGCGGCCGATGGGGTCGTCGACCACAGCCGCGAGTTGTGGGTCGTGCTCGCGCTCGCCGTCGGCGCCGCCATCGCGGTCAAGACGGGTGGCGCCGTGCTGGATGAACACATGTTCGCCCGCAATGCGGGTGTGATCGCATTGCCGTTCCTCACCGGCTATTTCGCATGGAAACGCCGGATGTCGGCGCGCGGTGTCGCGGTGCTGGCGGCGCCGTTCGCCCTGGCGGCGATCGCGGTGAACGCCTATCCGTTCCGCCCGGACGGAGCGACCGAGGTGATCGCCGCGATCCACACTCCTATCGCGCTGTGGTTCGTGGTGGGCCTGGCCTATGTCGGCGGCCGGTGGCGATCCGACCGCCGTCGCATGGACTTCATCCGGTTCACCGGCGAATGGGTCGTCTACCTCGCGCTGTTGGGGTTCGGCGGCGGCGTCCTGATCGCCCTGACCGCGGGCGCGTTCCAGGCGCTGGGCAGCGACGTCGAGTGGGCGATCGAAGCGTGGGTGCTCCCGTTCGGTGCGGCCGGTGCCATCGTCGTCGCCGCCTGGCTGGTGGAGGCGAAGCAGAACGTGGTCGAGAACATCGCCCCCGTCCTCACCCGGGTGTTCACCCCGCTGACGATCGTCATGCTGCTGGTGCTGCTCGGGGCGTTCGCGACGGCGGGCAGTGTGGTCGCCGTCGACCGGAACCTGTTGATCCTGATGGACCTCATCCTGGTGCTGGTCCTCGGACTGGTCCTGTATGCGATCTCGGCCCGCGACCCGCACGCCCCACCCGATCTGTTCGACCGCCTCCAGCTCGTCCTGGTGCTCAGCGCCCTCGCGGTCGACCTGCTGATGCTGGTCGCCATGCTCACCAGGATCGCGGAGTTCGGTTTCACGCCGAACAAGGTGACCGCGCTCGGGCTGAACCTGGTGCTGCTGGTCAATCTGGCGTGGTCGGCGCGCCTCCTGTTCGGGTTCCTGCGTGGCCGCCGCCCGTTCACCGCCGCCGAACGCTGGCAGACGCGGTACCTGCCGGTCTTCGGTGTGTGGGCGGCGGTGGCCGTCGTGGTCATCCCGCCGCTGTTCGACTTCGTCTGACCGAGGCGCGATCACGCGTTTGGCCGCCACGGGTTCGGGTACGTCGCACGCCTGTACGAAGGAGCAGACATGGCCGACACGCGTGGCAACATCGTCGACGACATCATCGCCGACCACCGAGAGTTCGAAAGCATCTTCACCGAGATCGAGTCCGGCGGCGATCCCAGGACCCAGCCGGATCTCGTCGACCACGTGATCGCGGGCATCGTGCGGCACGCCGTCGCCGAAGAGGAGTACGTGTACCCGACCGCCCGCAGCGTGATCCCGAACGGCGACGAGATCGCCGAACACGAGATCGAGGAGCACAGCGAGGCCGAGGAGACCATGAAGGCGATCGAGAAGGCCGGGACCGAGGGCTCCGGGTACGACGACCTCGTCCGAAAGCTGATCGCCGACATCCGTCACCACATCAAGGACGAGGAGGAAGACCTGCTCGCCGCACTGCGGGACGCCTGCCCGCCCGAGCAGTTGCACGAACTCAGCGAGAAGTTCCAACGGGCCAAGAGCATGGCCCCCACGCGGCCGCACCCGTTGGCGCCCGACCGTCCCCCGGCCAACAGGATCCTCGCCCCGGGCGCCGGGCTGGTCGACCGGCTGCGCGATGCGCTCACCGGACGCAACGCCTGATGACCGCGAAGGCCGGGGAGAAAGCGAACAAGACGGGCGAATTCCACTGCGCCACGTGCGGCGAGAAGTTCCGGTGAATGAGGGGCACAAGATCGACGCAGGCCCCATCAGCGCGACACGGTGACCGCCGCTGACGCCCCTCAACCCCGGGGGCAGATCGGGAAGGGCTCGTTCGAGTCGTACTGCAGCGTGCGGTAGGAGAGGATGCCGCCGCAGGGGCCGAGGTCCGACGCGGTCAGCGACACCGGTTCCACGGGCTCACCACGGGACGCGGCGCCCGCGGATTGGCACTGCACCCCCGCGCCGTGCGCGACGGGCCCGCCCCAGCTGTCCCACACGATGTTGTGCACGAGGTTCGCGCACATACTGTTCTGCGTGATCGTCGCCGGCCTCGCCGTCCCGAAGCCTTCCGAGTACTGATCCATCGGCGTACCGAGTACCGGTTCCCCTTGAGCAGTCGCCGACGGCAGCCCGCCGACGACCGCGGCGGACAGGCAGGCCGCGACCGCAGCGGTCCGGAGCAACTGAATTCTCATGGCACGAGACGCTAACGCCGCTCCCCCGGTCCGAATTCGATATGCGCGGGGATTCAGCCGTACGTACGACACCGCGTGGTTGGATTGGGAAGGAGTGGGTAGGAGGACGGCGTGGATTTCAGGAAGCTGATCGAGTCGTGGCCGGTGTACCGGCAGCTCACCGGCGAGGACGCGCTGGGCCGCGGGAAGGCCGCGCAGTCGAAGCGCTCACTGACCCTGACACCCCGCACGGCCGAGGCCGACCACGTCGCCCACTCCGTGTGCCCGTTCTGCGCGGTGGGTTGCGCGCAGAAGGTGTACGTCAAGGACGAGAAGGTCGTCCAGATCGAGGGCAATCCGGACAGCCCGATCTCACGAGGCCGCCTGTGCCCCAAGGGTTCCGCGAGCAAACAGTTGGTCACCGGCCCACAGCGGCTGACGAAGATCAAGTACCGGCCACCGTATGCGACCGAGTGGCAGGACCTCGACCTCGACACCGCGATGGACATGGTCGCCGACCGCCTGCTCGACGCGCGTGAGAAGGGTTGGCAGCGGTTCGACGCCGACCGCAACACGCTGCGCCGCACCATGGGCGTGGCCAGCCTGGGCGGGGCGACACTCGACAACGAAGAGAACTACCTGATCAAGAAGCTGTTCACCGCACTGGGGGCGTTGCAGATCGAGAACCAGGCGCGTATTTGACACAGCGCCACGGTTCCCGGTCTGGGAGCCTCCTTCGGTCGCGGCGGGGCGACGGACTACCAGCAGGATCTCGCCAACTCGGACTTCATCGTCATCATGGGGTCCAACATGGCCGAGGCCCATCCGGTCGGATTCCAGTGGGTCGTCGAGGCGAAGTCCCGCGGCACCCAGATCGTCCACATCGACCCGCGGTTCACCCGGACGAGCGCACTGGCCGACCGGCACGTCTCGCTGCGCGCCGGTAGCGACATCGCCTTCCTCGGCGGGGTGATCAACTACATCCTGTCCAACGGCCTCGACTTCCGGGAGTACGTCACCGCCTACACCAACGCGTCGTTCCTCGTCGACGAACGCTTCTGCGACGCAGAGGATCTCGACGGGCTGTTCAGCGGATACGACGACGCCACCGCCTCGTACGACCCGTCGACGTGGCAGTACCAGTCGACCGACCCCGAGGGCGGCGGCGCAGGCGCCAAGGAGCGCAGCGCGGCCGAACAGTCCGGCTCCGGTGGGCCGCCGATCGAGGGCGGCGCCACCGAGATCCCGCGCGACGAGACGCTGCAGGATCCGCGCTGCGTCTACCAGATCCTCAAGCGGCACTACGCCCGCTACACCCCGGAGATGGTCGAGCGGGTGTGCGGTGTCCCGGCCGACCAGTTCCTCGAGGTCGCCCGCAAGTGGACGGAGAACTCCGGACGTGAGCGGACAGCGGCGCTGGTGTACAGCGTCGGTTGGACCCAGCACACGCTGGGCGCACAGTTCATCCGGGCGGGCTCGATCATCCAGTTGTTGCTGGGCAACATCGGGCGCCCCGGTGGCGGCGTCTTCGCCCTGCGCGGGCACGCCAGCATCCAGGGCTCCACCGACGTGCCGACGCTGTTCAACCTGCTGCCCGGCTACCTCGCCATGCCGAAGGCCGGCCACGAGACGTTGGCCGACTACATCGACGACGTCAAGAGCCGTAACCAGAAAGGCTTCTGGCACAACGCCGATGCGTACATGGTGTCGCTGCTCAAGGAGTACTGGGGCGAACGCGCGACCGCCGACAACGACTTCTGCTTCGACTACCTGCCACGCATCAGCGGCGACCACGGCACCTACCGCACCGTGATGGACATGGTCGACGGAAAGGTGTTCGGCTACTTCCTGCTCGGCCAGAACCCGGCGGTGGGTTCGGCGCACGGCCGGCTGCAGCGCCTCGGCATGGCCAACCTGGACTGGCTGGTGGTGCGCGACCTCGTCGAGATCGAGAGCGCCACGTTCTGGAAGGACGGCCCGGAGGTCGAGACGGGTGAGATCACCCCCGAGACCTGCCGCACCGAGGTGTTCCTGTTCCCCGCCGCCTCGCACGTGGAGAAGGCGGGCACGTTCACCCAGACGCAGCGGATGCTGCAGTGGCGGGAGAAGGCCGTCGAGCCGCCGGGCGACGCCCGTTCGGAGCTGTGGTTCTTCTACCATCTGGGCCGCATTCTGCGGGAGAAGCTGGCCGGGTCGACCGACGAGCGCGACCGGCCGCTGCTCGAATTGTCCTGGGACTACGCGATGGACGGGGACGAGCCGTCCGGTGAGGACGTCCTGCGACGGATCAGCGGCGTCGACCTGACGACCGGGCGCGCAGTGGACAACTACATGTCGCTCAAGGCCGACGGCAGCACCATGTGCGGCTGCTGGATCTACAGCGGTGTGTACGCCGACGAGGTCAACCAGGCGGCGCGCCGTAAACCGCACACCGAACAGGGGCCCTACGACAACGAGTGGGGCTGGACGTGGCCGATGAACCGCCGCGTCCTCTACAACCGCGCGTCGGCGGATCCGCAGGGCCGGCCGTGGAGTGAGCGCAAGAAGCTCATCTGGTGGGACGCCGAGAAACAGGAGTGGACCGGCTACGACGTCCCGGATTTCGAGAAGAACAAGCCGCCGGACTACCGGCCCGGCCCGGATGCCGTCGGAGTGGCGGCACTGCACGGTGACGACCCGTTCATCATGCAGGCCGACGGTAAGGGCTGGCTGTTCGCGCCGAACGGCGTGGCCGACGGTCCACTGCCGACGCACTACGAACCGCACGAGTCGCCGGTGCGCAACCCGCTCTACGCCCAGCAGGGCAATCCGGCGCGCAAAGTGTATGGGCGAGCGGATAATCCGTCGAACCCGTCGCCACCGGAGCCGCACGGGGAGGTGTTCCCGTACGTGTTCACCGCGGCCCGGCTGACCGAACACCACACCGCGGGCGGGATGAGCCGGCAGCTTCCCTATCTGTCGGAGCTGCAGCCGGCGCTGTTCGTGGAGGTCTCCCCGCAGTTGGCGGCCGAACGCGGACTGACCCACATGGAGTGGGCACATGTCGTCACCAGCCGCGCGGCGGTGGACGCCCGGGTGTTCGTCACCGACCGGCTGCGGCCGTTGCGTATCGACGACCATGTGGTGCACCAGATCTGGATGCCCTACCACTGGGGCAACCGCGGCCTGGTCGACGGTGACGTGGTCAACGATCTGCTCGGCGTGGTGGCGGACCCGAACGTGTTCATCCAGGAGAGCAAGGTCGCCACCTGCGACATCCAGCCCGGCCGGCGGCCGCGCGGGCCCGCGCTGCTGGAGTACGTGGCGATGTACCGGCAGCGGGCGGGCATCACCGTCGACACCGGAACCGACCTCGACACCACGGAGCCGTCGACCGACCACACCGAGGAAACACGATGAATGACAACAGCTTCTACGGTCCACTGGCCGATCCGGCCGGCGATGCCGGCTATTCGGAACACCCGCAGCGGGTCGGCTTCTTCACCGACACCGCGGTCTGCATCGGGTGCAAGGCCTGCGAGGTCGCCTGCAAGGAGTGGAACGAAGTGCCCGTCTCAGGAGAGGGGGACGGGTTCAACCTGCTGGGCATGTCGTTCGACAACACCGGAAGCCTGGGCGCGAATTCGTGGCGGCACGTCGCGTTCGTCGAACAGCCCGCGCCACAGCGGGAGACCGTCGACCTCGGCATGCCCGACGTCGGCGGTGCGGGCATCGACATGGTCGGCGAGCGACCCGACTTCCGGTGGCTGATGTCGTCGGACGTGTGCAAGCACTGCACGCACGCGGGCTGCCTCGACGTGTGCCCCACCGGGGCGCTGTTCCGCACCGAGTTCTCGACGGTGGTTGTGCAGCAGGACATCTGCAACGGCTGCGGCTATTGCGTCTCGGGCTGCCCGTACGGTGTGATCGAGCGGCGCGAGGGCGACGGCCGGGCCTGGAAGTGCACGCTGTGCTACGACCGGTTGCACGACGGCCTCGAGCCGGCGTGCGCCAAGGCGTGCCCGACGGATTCGATCCAGTTCGGCCCGCTCGACGAGCTGCGGGAGCGGGCGGCGCTGCGGGTCGAGCAGCTGCACGAGCGCGGGGCGACCGAGGCCCGGCTCTACGGCCACGACCCGAACGACGGGGTGGGCGGCGACGGTGCGTTCTTCCTGCTGCTCGACGAGCCGGAAGTGTATGGGCTGCCGCCGGATCCGGTGGTGCCCACGCGGGATGCCGGCGCGATGTGGCGGTACGCGGGGATGGCGGCGTCGGCGTTGGTCGGCATCGCGGTGTCGGCCTTTGTCGGGCGCTCATGAAGGAGCAGTTGGCCGTTCCGCGTGCGGAATTCCGGTCCTACTACGGCCGGCAGATCCTCAAGACGCCGGTGTGGAACTGGATGATCGCGGCGTACCTGTTCGCCGGCGGGTTGTCGGCGGGCTCGGCGATGCTGGGGGCCGGCGCGGACCTGACGGGGAGGCCCGCACTGCGCAAGGCGTCGCGCATCGGGGCGCTGGCGAGTCTCCTGGCGAGCATGTACTTCCTGATCGCCGACCTCGGCCGGCCCGAGCGGTTCCACCACATGCTGCGGGTGGCCAAACCGAGTTCGCCGATGAGCATCGGCACGTGGATTCTCGGCGCCTACGGACCGGGAGCCGGGGTGGCCGCGGTCGCCGAGCTGATGCCCGCGCGGCTGCGGCGCACGTGGGCGGGGCGGTTGCTCGGATGGGCGGCGCGGCCCGCTGGCCTGGAGGCCGCGGCGGTCGCACCCGGTGTCGCGTCGTACACCGCGGTCCTGTTGTCGCACACCGCGGTTCCGGCGTGGAACGAGGCGCGCACGTATCTGCCGTTCGTGTTCACCGGATCGGCGGCGGCCAGCGGCGGCGGGCTCGGCATGCTGCTGGCGCCGATGACGGAGTCGGGGCCGGCGCGACGGATGGCCGTCGCGGGCGCCGCACTCGAGGTGGCGGCGTCACGGACGATGGAGCGCCGCATCGGGTTCGTCGGCGAGGCCTACACCACGGGCAGGGCGCACCGGCTGCGGCAGTGGTCGGAGATCCTGACGGTCGGCGGTGCGGCGGGTGCGGTCGTCGGCCGGAACCGGACGGTGCTCGCACTGTCGGGGGCCGCCCTGCTCGCCGGGAGCGCCCTGCAACGCTTCGGGGTGTTCGAGGCCGGTGTCGAATCCACCAAGGACCCGAAATACGTTGTGGTGCCGCAACGGGAGCGGCTCAGCACACGCGAACGAGAGTCCGCATCGCTCACAGATGCGTGACCGCGAACCCCGCGCCCTGCTGAACCATCCCGTTGAACGGATACGAGCCGTGCGCGGTCGTGCTGCCGCCGGGACCGCACACCGGGTCACCGGCCGCGCACAGCTCGATGGTCCTGGTGGCGTACAGCGGGCCGGTCACCACCGGCGGCATCGCGTACTTCTGCAGGAAGGGACCCGACGGCTTGCCGAGCAGCACCACCGCCGCGACGTTGTCCGCCACGTCCGGTGCCAGCGCCGGCGGCATCGGCGCGGGTGTCACCCCCTGCGGCACCACGTCACCGGTCACGAACCCCGACACCATCGCCCCCTGCGAGAAGCCGCCCAGTACGAGACGGGTGTTGGGGCAGATCACCGACATCACCTGCACCCGGTTGGACGCATCGCGGATACCGTCGACGACCGTCCGCGGGAAGTCCGGGCTGGTGAAGTCGTTGCTGGCCGGATAGTTCACCGGGTACACGCCCAGGGTGCGCCAGCCGATCTGGCTGCGCAGCGAATCCACGAACGCCTGACCCGTGCCGCCGACTCCGGGCGCCTCGGCGGTGCCGCGCGCGAAGATCACCTCGACGTCCGGGCAGGGTTGTGCCGACGCCGCCGGCGCGCCGCCCACCATCGCCCCGCCGGCCAGTGCCAGCACCGCACCGGTCCCCTGCGCCAGCCGGCGCACCGCTCTCCACGTCGCGATGACGTTCATCCCACCCCCACGGTCGCCTCAGCTCCCCGACCCGGAGACCGATGCTAATACCGGTGTCAGCGCCGACGCATAGACTTCCGCGAGCATCGTCACTCCGGCGAAACGTGTGGGAAGGAGTTCGGTGGCGGCTATCCCGGTCATCGCGTTGACCGGCTACCTCGGTGCCGGTAAGACCAGCCTGCTCAACCATGTGCTGCGGGCGCCCGATGCGCGGGTCGGGGTGGTCATCAACGACTTCGGTGAACTCAACGTCGACGCCGCGCTGGTGACGGGTCAGGTCGACGAGCCGGCATCGATCGCCGGGGGATGCATCTGCTGCCTGCCGGACGAGGGGGGTCTCGACGCCGCGCTGGAGAAGCTCGCCGACCCGAAGCTCGGCCTCGACGCGATCATCGTGGAGGCCAGCGGGCTCGCCGACCCCGTCGCGGTGTCGAAGATCATCCGCTTCAGCGGGGTGGACCGGGTGCGGCCCGGCGGTGTCGTCGACGTCATCGACGCCGCGATGCACTTCGACACCGTCGACCGCGGTGGTGCGCCGCCCGCCCGCTACGCGGCGGCATCGCTGGTGGTGGTCAACAAACTCGACCAGATCCCGGACGACGAACGTGCCGCCGCCCTCGAGCGGATCGAAAGCCGTGTGCGCGAACGCCATCCGGAGGCCCACATCGTCGGCGCCGTCGGCGGCCGGGTCGATCCCGCGCTGCTCTACGACGTCGCCGAGGCGGACGCCGACCCCGGCCAGCTGTCGTTCCGGGAACTGCTCCTCGAACCGGACGCGGACGACGCGCCGCACCACCATGTGCACGCCGTGTCGGTGACGGGGACCAGCACCGGCTGCATCGATCCGGGTGCGTTGTTCGATCTGCTCGAGAACCCGCCGACCGGGGTGTACCGGCTCAAGGGCAGCGTCGCCGTGCGCTACCGCGACCGGGTGCGCCGCTATGTCGTGCACGTCGTCGGCCCGTCCGTGCACGTCGCCGCCGGGACCGCGGGTGCGGGCAACTCGCTGGTGGCGATCGGCACCGGCTTCGACGTCGACGAGGTCCGCGCGCGGGTGGACGCGGCGCTGCGCCCGTTCGACGGTCCGGTGCCGACGGCGGGACTGCGCCGCCTGCAGCGCTACCGGCGGCTCAGTGTCTGACGGGCTCCGGGTCTAGCTGCCGCTGCCGCCGACCTCGGCGGGCAGCGGTGGTCCGAGCGGTTTGGTCGGCGTCGGCGTGGTGGGTGCGGCCGGTGCGGCGGGCGCGGCCGAGGCGGCCGGGCCGTGGAACTCGATCATCGTCTCCTCGCGGACGACGTCGTCGCCGATCGTGACCGTCAGCGCCCGCGCGGTCACCGTGTAGGTGGCGGCCTCGTTCTCGGCGACGAACTCACCGTCTTCGGCCGTCGCCTCGGTGATCAACCGGGCGCCGTCGCGCACCCGCACCCCGCGGTACTGGTACTGCCCGTCGGGGGATTTGCACACCGCGACGCGTGAGCTGTCGGTTCTGCCGTAGGCCACCGCGGTGGCCGGTGCCGCGCACCGCGCGGTGGAGTCGATGAAGCCCTGCGAGTCGGAGGCGGGTGCGGCGGCGGCCGGCGTCGCGCCGAACGCCACCAGCGCCGAGCCGGCCGCAGCGGCGACGGACCAACGGAGGAGCGTGCTGGAGGTGGGCATCACCGTCCACTCGACCACGTCCGGCCGGCGAGTGCGAGAGCCGACACCGAGACACAACGAATTCGTTAGGTCCCCGAGACAGTCATGGCCCGGCCCGCCGCGCGGATCGCGAGGTAGATCACCGTCGTCGTCACCACGAACACCGGCCAGCCCATCGCCAGGCGTGCGACCGCCAGCAAACCCTCGCGGTCGGTGTCGTAGAGGTGGTACTGCACCAGGAACCGCGTCCAGGACACCACTGCCATCATCAGCGTCGCGCCGTCGAAGATGAGGCGCACCCGGCGGACGTGACGCCACGACGCGTCCCGCCGGGTGAACCACGCCCACATCACGCCGACGGCCGGCCTGCGGACCACCACCGACAGGGTGAACACCACGGCCAGGCCCAGGTACATCCAGATGCCGGGCAGGTAGAAGTCCTTGCTGCGGCCCGTGATCCAGGCGACGGCCGCGCACAACGCCACCGCGGCGAAGCCCAGCACCGCGGGGCGCAGGGATTCCCCGCGCAGCAGCCGCCACACGAGGATCACCGCCGCGGCGGAGAGCGCCGCGACGATGGCGGGAACCAGTCCGAAGAGTGCGGAGGTGGGGGCGAAGGTCGCGACCGGCAACGCGGTCGAGACGAGCCCGCGGACCCCACCCGCGCGGGCGAACAGACTCTGTGCGTCGTCCGTCCCGCGCATGGCCCGACGCTACCTGTACGACGCGGCTGCGGCAGGATCACGTCGACATGACCGAAACCAACCCCGCACCGGTCTCGCGGCGGCGCCACATCGCGCGGCTGGCCGTCTTCGCGCTGTTCGTGTTCGGGCTGTTCTATCTGGTCGGCGTGGAGCGGGTGATCGACGTGGACGCCGTCCGCGGTGCGGTGGCCGCCACCGGACCGGCCGCACCGCTGGCGTATGTCGTGGTGTCGGCGACTCTCGGCGCGCTGTTCGTGCCGGGTCCGCTGCTGGCCGGCGGGAGCGGATTCCTGTTCGGCCCGGTGCTGGGGACGTTCGTCACGCTGGGGTCGACGGTAGGCACGGCGGTGATCGCCAGCCTGATCGGGAGGCGGGCCGGACGCGACAGCGCCCGCGCGCTCCTGGGGGCCGAACGCGCTGACGCCCTCGACGCACAGATCCAGCGGCGCGGGCTCTGGGCGGTGGTGGGCCAGCGCTTCATCCCCGGCATCTCCGACGCGCTGGCGTCGTACGCGTTCGGCGCCTTCGGCGTGCCGCTGTGGCAGATGGCCGTGGGCGCGTTCATCGGATCGGTCCCCCGCGCGTTCGTCTACACCGCGCTGGGCGCCTCGATCGGCGACCTGTCCTCACCGCTGGCCTACACCGCGATCGGCATCTGGTGTGTCACCGCCGTCGTCGGCGCCTTCGCCGCCCATCGCGGCTACCGGCGGTGGCGCCACCGCAAGCCTCCGGCGCAGGACGGCCCGGCGCGCCTAGAGTCGGACGGGTGAGCGCCGGGGAGAGCCGCGCCGGGGTCGATCTGACCAACCTCGACCAACCGCTGAGCCCGGACGCCGGGGCGACCAAACGCGATCTGGTCGACTATCTCGACGCCGTCGCCGACCGGATCCTGCCCGGGCTGGCCGGGCGTCCCCTCACTGTGCTGCGGGTCCTGCGCGGCCAGGCGCCCTTCATGCAGAAGAACGCCCCGAAGTACACCCCGGACTGGGTGAAGACGGTGCCGATCTGGGCGGAGAGTTCGCACCGCGAGGTGCGGTACCCGCTGTGCGACGACCGGCGCACCCTGCTGTGGCTGGCGAATCAGCGTGCGGTCGAATACCACCCGACGCTCGGGCTGGCCGACGACATCTACCGGCCCACGCATCTGGTCCTCGACCTCGACCCGCCGACCGAGACGGATTTCGCCGCGGTGGTCGAGGTCGCGCACCTGGTCCGTCAGGCGCTCGCCGACAGCGGGCTGGCCGGTGCGGTCAAGACCAGTGGGGCGAAAGGCCTGCACGTGTTCGTTCCGGTCGACAACGCTGCGCCGGTCGAGGACGTCGCCGCCGCGACGCGGGCCCTGGCGGCGCGCGCCGAGGCGCTCGACCCCACGGTGGCGACGACGGCGTTCATCGTCGAGGACCGGCACGGCAAGGTGTTCGTCGACTCCACCCGCGCGGGCGGTGCGACCGTCGCCGCCGCCTACAGTCCCCGGCTGCGCGCGGGCACTCCGGTGTCGTTTCCCGTCGACTGGTCCGAGTTGTCCGCCGTGACGCCGACGGATTTCACCGTGCACACCGCGCTCGACGCGCTCGGCGGGCGCGATCCGTGGGCCGAGGCGATGCCGGCGCCGCAGCGGTTACCCGACGACCTGATCGAACACGGCCGCACCATCCCGGTCGCCCGGGTGGCCGCGATGCACGAGGGCAAACGCCGCGCGCGTGCCCGCCGCACCCGCGATCAGTAGTACTCGCGTTCGCCCAGAGCGAAATTCAGCTGTCCCATATGCGAAGTGATGCATGTCGCATCGATGCACGGAAAGTGCCGTCCGACCAGTCTTGCGTTCCACCGGAATCAAAATCCTGACCTGCGGGTTTACCAATCCGGACCACGAAGAAACGCAAGAGGCAGAAAGAAGCAGTTCCATGGAGAAGTTCGGATTCGCCGGCATCGTTGCGGGCGGACTAATGGCAGGATTCCTCGGATTCGCCGCTCCCGCGCAGGCCGCTCCGGCCGGGCCGGGTAGCGCCGCCGACGCGATCAGCTCGCTCGACGACCGCGGGTACTCGGTTCGGGTCAACCATCAGGGCATGGTCAAGCCGCTCGACGAGTCGAACATCGTCTCGGTCCGGTACGACAACGACGACCGCGTCGTCTACGTCACCGTCCGCTGACACGCGACCACCAGCGAGGGGCACCCGAACGGGTGCCCCTCGTTTCGTGTTCCAGGCGGTCAGCCCTTCTCGGCGGCCACCCGCGCGCGTTCCCGCATCGAGGCCACGACGCCGCCGTCGTTGAGGATGTCGGTGCCGGTGAGGTAGGCGGCCCGGTCGCTCGCGCAGAACGCCAGCAGTTCGGCCATCTCCTCCGCTGTGCCCCAGCGTGGTACCGCGAAGTCGGCGACCATCGCACCGGCGCCCGCCTGCTCCTCCAACCGGCCCATCTCGGTGTCGGTCGATCCCGGCGAGACCGACAGGATGCGCAGTCCGCGCGCATTGAACCGTTCCGCCTGCGACGTGCTGTACCACCGGACGAAGCTCTTGCTCAACGCATAGGCGAGTCCGGACCGCGCCTCCTCGGGAGCGATGTCGCAGGCCGACAGCATGTCGGCCAGGAACGCCTTCTGGTCGGTGAGCGCGCGGGGGAACTGTCCGGTGGGGATCAGCTCCTCGGGCAGCATGTGCGCGGCCATCGACGCCACGTTGACGATCGCGGCGCCCTCGCCCGCGGTCCGGTAGAACGCCTCGTCGACATTGAGCGTGCCGAGCGCGTTGGTCCGCATGACGTATTCGGCGTCGCCCATGCTCGGGCTGACACCCGCGGTGTGGATCACCGAAGCGATCGGCCCCAGGCTCGATGCGGTGTCGAACAGTGCCGCGACGGCGTCGCTGTCGGTCACGTCGCAGTGGACGGCCGTGGGCGTGATGCCGACGTCCGTGAGGGCGGCGACGGCGCCGTCCAGCCGGTCCTTGCGCACGTCGCAGAGCACCACCGTGTGGTCGCGGCCGACGATCCGCGCCGTCGCCACACCCATACCGCCCGCCCCGCCGGTGATCACCGAGATTCGACTCATCCCTGGACCGTATTACGGATCGCGGTGTGGGTACGTTGGTACGGGTGAATGACGCAGACGGTGAAAAGGTCGACGCCGGCGCCTTGAGCGGCGTCTCGGAGACCGCCTTGCTGACGCTGAACGGCCGCGCCCATCAGGCCCGCCACCCGGACGCCATCATCGACGATCCGATGGCGATCCGCCTCGTCGACGCGATCGACTTCGACTTCGACAAGTTCGGCCGCAAGGGCCAGGAGATGGCGCTGCGCTCACTGGCTTTCGACAGGGCCGCGATCCAGTACCTCAGCGCGCATCCGGGCGCCACCGTCGTAGCGCTCGCCGAAGGCTTCCAGACCAGCTTCTGGCGGCTCAGCAAGGCCCGCCCCGACTTCGACTTCCGCTGGGTGACAGTCGATTTCCCACCGATCATCGAACTGCGCAAACGCTTGCTGCCGCCGTCGGAGCGGATCACCACCCTCGCGCAGTCGGCGCTCGACTTCTCGTGGATGGACCGGGTGGACTCCACCAACGGCGTCTTCATCACCGCAGAGGGTCTGCTCATGTACCTGCAGCCCGACGAGTCGATGGGCCTGATCCGCGAGTGCGCCAAGCGTTTCCCGGGCGGCCAGATGATCTTCGACCTGCCGCCGGTGTTGGTGAAGATGCTCGCGCCCAAGGGGATGCGCGCGTCCCGCCATTACCGGGTGCCGCCGATGCCGTTCAGCCTGACGCCGGCGCAACTGGCGAATCTGGCCAACACGGTTCCGGGTATCCGCGCCGTCCACGACCTGCCGATGCCGCAGGGCCGTGGGCTGATGTTCCGGAAGCTGTTCCCCGCCTTCTGGCAGTTGAAGCTGACCAGGCAGATGCGCGGGGCGTACACCCTGCTGGAGTTCGGCTGATGCCGTCCTGATGCCGTCCTGATGCCGAACGTGCGCTCACTGCGAAGAATCGGCCGAAAAGTCGCATTCACCGCACGTTCGGCGCCGACGTAGGCCGCACTTTCGGCGTTCCCACTGGTGTCGCGGCTGCGAGGCGACGGTTTAGGCTGATCAAACGGTCGGCGTGGGGAGCATGAGTGGTCACTTTGGACCGGCTCGTCAATGTGCTCGGCGGCTACGGCGTCGCCCTGCGGGCGTCGTCGGTGCCGCGGTCCACCGAGCTGCGCAGCGTGGTCATCCACGAGGAGCGCGAGGTGGTCGGCGACGTGCTGCTGGCGGTCGGCGCCGATTCGGTGGCGACCGCGCTGGCGTGGGCGCGCGCGGCCCGTGCGGTGGTGGTGCTGGTGCGCGCCGATGACAGCGACCACGGCACCGCCTCGGCGGAACCGGGGCCGATCGCGATCCTCACCGTCGATCCGGATGTGTCGTGGAGTGAGTTGGCCGCGGTGGTGTTCGGGCTGGTGATGGAGGGGCGCGAAACCGAGTCCGGGCGCGGCCCCACCGATCTGTTCGCGCTGGCCGACAGCCTGGCCGACGCGATCGGCGGTGCGGTGACGATCGAGGACCGGCACTGGCGGGTGCTGGCCTATTCCCGGATGCAGCTGCACGCCGACACGGCCCGGGTCGAGACCATCCTCGGCAGACAGGCTCCCGACCGGCTGCGCGCGCTGTTCACCGAGCGGGGCGTCGCCAAACACCTGGCCACCTCCGACGACCCGATGTTCATCGCCCCCGCTCCCGAGGCGGGAATGGCCGGCCGGATGGTGATCGCCGCCCGCGCCGGGCGTGAGCTGCTCGGCTCGGTGTGGGTGGCGTGCGCCGAGGAGCTGCGCGGTGAGCAGCTGCGGGCGTTGGCCGACGGTGCCCGCATGGTCGCGCTGCACCTGCTGCGCTCACGTGCCAGCGCCGATCTGGAACGGCAGGTGGAGTCCGATCTGGTGATCGGGCTGCTCGACGGCACCGTGGACGCACCGACGGTCGTGAGCAAGCTGGCGCTGCCGCCCGCGGGTCTGCGGGTCATCGCGCTGCGCGCCCGCCTCGGCGACGAACGGCACGCCGCCCTGCTGCTGGCCTTCGAACGCGCCACCATGGGTTTCGGGTGGTCGCGTCCCGGCCGCAGCACGCTGTCGGACACCACCGTCTACACGGTGCTGCCGAGCGAGCCGGCGCAGCCCGCGCGGCGCTGGGTCGACAGCCTGCGGGCCGCGTTACCGGAGCGGGCCACGTTGTTCGCCGGGATCAGCAGCACCGCAACGGTTTTGGAGCTTCCCACCGCGCGCGACGAAGCCGACGAGTGCCTGGCACTGCACGAACTGCAGGGCGGCGCCGGTGACGCGCCGGCGTACGACGGGTCCTGGGACGACATCGTGCTGCGGCGGCTGCGGATCGCCGCGCGTGTCGGGCGCACCCCGCAGCGCGGCCCGGTGGCCGATCTGCGGCGCCACGACGAACACCACGCGACCCGCTACGTCGACACCCTGCGCGCGTGGCTGGCCGCCCAGGGTGACCTGCACGAGGCGGCCGAGCGCCTGGGGGTGCACGAGAACACGGTGCGCTACCGGCTGCGCAAGATGGCCGAGGTGACCGAGCTCGACCTGACCGATGCCCGCAAGCGGTTGGCGATGACCGTCGAACTCGCCGCCACGGACGACGACGACGGTTTCACGTTGTCCGAAGCCGACAAATCTCAGTAGCCCCGTTGTCCTGTGCGGGCAACCGTCGACGTCCGCGCACTCGACATCATCGGTGGGGACAGTGCTGTCCCAGTGGAGGTGACGTGATGTTCGGCGGCGACGGTCTCGACGGCGGACCGCGATCGGTGATCGTGGTGGGTGCCGGCATCGTCGGCCTCTCCACTGCGTGGTTCCTGCAGGAACGCGGGATCGAGGTGACGGTCGTCGACCGCGACGGGGTCGCGGCCGGTGCGTCGTGGGGTAACGCCGGGTGGGTGTCGCCGGGGCTGACCATCCCGCTCAACCAGCCGTCGGTGCTGGGATACGGGCTGCGGTCGCTGGCCGACCCGGCCGCCCCGCTGCACATACCCGCCCGCGCGGACGTCCGGTTGTGGTCGTTCCTGGCCCGCTTCGCGGCGAACTGCCGCTACTCGTCGTGGCATCGTGCGGTGAGCGCCAACCTGCCGTTCAACGCCGAATGCCTCGAGGCGTACGACGTGCTGACCGGCAACGGGGTCGACGTGCCGACCACCGACGGTGCGATCACCGCGGTGTTCACCTCCGAGCGGCACGCCCAACACCTGGTCGACGAACTCCGCGGGTTGCGCGACGCCGGACAGGATGTCGAATACCGCCGTCTCACCCGCGCCCAGCTCGGCGAGCAGGTACCGCTGGCGTCACCGGCGGTGATGGTGGGGGTCAGCGTCGAGAGCCAGCGGTTCATCGATCCGGGCCGGTTCACCCATGCGCTGGCGGACGCGGTCGTGGCGCGGGGTGCGACGATCAGCCAGACCGACGTCGTCGACGTGCTGCCGGACCGCTGCGGGGTCCGGGTCTATCCCCGCACCGGGACACCGCTGACCGCCGACGCCGCCGTGATCGCCACCGGTGCGTGGCTGTCGGCGCTGGCGGACCGCTGGGTGCGCACACCGGTGCGTGCCGGCCGCGGCTACTCGTTCACGGTGCCCGTCGACCGCCCGGTCCCGGGACCGGTCTATCTGCCCGAGGTGCGGGTGGCCTGCACGCCGTACCAGGGCGCGCTGCGCGTCGCGGGCACGATGGAGTTCCGCGGCCCGGACGAACCGCTGATCCCCGCCCGCGTCGACGCGATCGTCGCCTCGGCCGCACCGCTGCTCGACGGCGTCCGCTGGGCCGAGCGCACCCAGGAGTGGGTGGGTCCCCGCCCGGTCACCCCCGACGGGCGTCCGCTGATCGGGGCCGTCGCACCCGGCGTGTATGTCGCCGGCGGCCACGGCATGTGGGGGCTGGCGCACGGCCCCGTCACCGGTCGGCTGCTGGCCGAGCACATCACCACCGGCAAACAACCCGAGGCGCTGCGGGCCGTCGACCCGCTGCGCTGAGCACAGACCCGCATCGAGTCGTCAGGGGCGGAGCGTGAGACCCGCCCCTGACGACGATCATCTCCACAGATCGAGGAGTACGAACATGACTACTGCACAACGCATCTGGATGACACCAGTGGCCTACGCCCGGCTGCAGGACGAACTGACCGAGTTGCGCACCCTGCTCGCCACCGAGGCCGCCGACGACAGCCAGGAGAACACCGTCGCGGTGCAACGGGCGCGCCAGACCCGCATCCAGCAGATCCACGACCTGCTGCTGAACGCCGTGGTGGGTGAGGATCCGCCGGACGACGGTGTCGCCGAACCCGGCATGGTGCTGACGGTCCGGTTCGACCAGACCGGTGACGAGGAGACGTTCCTGCTCGGAGTCCGCGGCGCCGAGTACGGCGATCTCGAGGTGTATTCGGTGAACTCGCCGCTGGGCGAAGCGCTGATCGGCGCCCGGCCGGGTGACCGGCGCACCTACGAGGTGCCCAGCGGCGCCTCCATCCCGGTGACGCTGCTCAAGGCGGTGCCGTACGGAATGCACCGCCCGCGAGACTGAGCTCACGCAGCGAGAGTGCGAGAGCGGGCCTGCGCCAGTTCAGTCTCGCCCGGCCAGTTTCAAATCCCTCAGCGGCTCGTCGTCGTGCGCGCGGATCTCCACGGCCAGCAGCGCACCGCATCCCGGGCACGCGTACCCGTCGGCGCGCAGACCGGGATGCAACCGGACCTTCGGCCCGAGATCCGCATCGCTCAACCGGGAATGGGCCGCGTAGTCCTTCCAGTTCTCGTCGGCGGGCGCGAGTACGTTCCCGCAGTCGCACGCGAAGACCGTCGACACGCCGTCGTGGGTCAGCACGAGCCGATCCCCCACCCTGCGGGCGCCGGCCATCATGTCGAGCTGTCGCACGCCGAACGTCTTGTCCTGCGCCCACAACCGGCGCCGGGCACGCTCCCGGTTGCGGTGGGCGGTGGTCTCCTCGTGGTCGACGGCGCCGTCGGCGAGCACCACGCCGTAGAGGCGTTCAGCGCTCTCGACCGAGATGCGGCCCGCCGTGATGTCGGCGAACACCTCGTCGGGATCGGCGTCGAGCGGGTCGCCCCAGCCGCCGCCACCGTGGAAGCTCCAGTCGACGACATCGCCTGCGGCGAGGTGGACCTCGCCGGGTGAGCCGGTGTAGACGACGGGGCCGTCGCCACGGTGGATCGTGACGTGATGCGTCGACCCGGGCAACCCACCATGGATGCCGAGCGAGTTGGGCATCGACATGCTGTGGCCGGCCATCACGCCGTGCAGCGCATCGGTGTCGTGGAGGACGAACGACGAACTGACCGACACCCCGCCGTGGTGGCGGCCCGCGCCTCCGCCGTCGGTGTTGGCCGAACGGTTGAGGTAGAGCAGCGGGAACACCGACTCCTCCCCCTCGACGTTGTTGAACTGCCCGGTGAGGATCTCGTTGGGGCCGCGATAGTCGACGCCGTTGCGGTTCACGTTGGCCCCTGCACCGCCGGCGAGCACTTCGGTCATCGCCCCGCCGTACGGTTCGCCGTACTGGTTGCGTCCGGCGATGTGGAAGACCATCAACCCGCCTGTGGTGACCGCCCTTGCCTCGCTTCGCAATTCGTCGTGGGCGCTGACCAGTGTGGACAACGCGCCGCCTGCCGTGCTCTGCACGATGGTGGTGGCACCGGTGGTGGAGGCGCCGCACGGTGCGGGGTGCTTGGCGTTGACGATGGAGCCTTCTGGAGCGGTCACCTCGATGGCCCGCATGACGCCGCTGTTCCACGGGATGTCGTGGGCCAGCACCGGCAGGATCGCCGAGAACACCCCGCCGCGCAGTCCGGACATCGTGCAGTTGAAGAATCCGGGCAGCTGCGGCGCGGTGCGGCCGTAGTCGAACACCAGCCGGTCGCCGTCCTTGCGCAGTTCCACCTCGACCCGCGCGAGCGTCGCTTCGTGGCCGTTGTGGTCGAAATACGTTCGGGCGCGGGTCGTTCCGTCCGGGATCGCCAGCAGCCGCTCCCGCACCTGGGCTTCGGAGCGGTCGAGCATCGTCGTCATCACGGCGGTGACGACGTCGACGCCGTAGCGGTCGACCAGCCGCAGCATCCCTTGGCGGGCATGGTTGTTCGCCGCGATCATCGCCTTGAGGTCGAGTCCGAGATTCGCCGGCAGGCGGGATGCGGCGAGGATGAGATTCCACACGTCGTGCCGGGTCTTACCGCCGGAGATGATCTTGGTGGGCGGCAGGATCAGGCCCTCCTGGTACACCTCCCGCGCGGCCGGCGACCAGCTCGACGGGGTCATCCCGCCGATGTCGAGTACGTGGGCGCACGTGCCGACCCAGCCGATGCGGACACCGTCGTAGAACACCGGCTCGATCATCGTGACGTCGGGCATGTGCAGCGCACCCTTGTACGGATCGTTGGTGATGAACACGTCTCCTTCGTCGATCCCGACGGTGTCGGTGCAGTCGGCGATGATGTGGTTCACCACCGTCTCCATCGACCCGGAGTGAAAGAGGTTGTGCGGTCCCATCGCAACCACTTCACCGGTCGCGAGGTAGACACCGGTGTTGCAGTCGTTGGCCTCGGTGACCAGCGGTGAGCCGGAGACGTTCTTCAGCACCGCCGACTGCTGGGCGACGATCGCGGTGAGACGGTTGCGGACGACCTCGTAGGTGATGACGTCGACCTCGGCGAGTGTGGTCATGGCTCAGGCGTCCTTCGTGCTGGTGTGGATGACGGTGTTCTCGAGCTCGTCGATGACGGCGGTCTGCTGCGGGCCGACGAATATCGTGGTGCCCGGATGTTCGATGACGGCGGGTCCGTGCACCCGGTCACCCGGGCGCAGTTCGGTGCCGCGGGCGACGTCGGCGAGGGTCACCCCGCGGTCGGGGCCGAGATACACCTGACGCGATGCGGGCGTGGTGCCGCCGCCCTCGCCGTTGGCGCTCACGACGTGGGTGACGCGGGGTTTGTCGAGTTCCCCCTTGGCCTGGACGCGCAGTGAGACGATCTCGACGCCGGCGCCGAGGAACAGCGCCTCGCTACCGTAGAGCTCGACGAACTGTGTCTGGAACGCGTCCATCATGCGCAGGATCGCGGCGGTGTCGAGGGTGCCGGGTTCGACCGGCACCGCAATTCCCTTGCTCTGCATCCGGAACCGCACGTCGGCGAAACGCTGGACGACGATGCGGTCGGTGACCGCACCGCTGCCCAGCAGTTCCTTCGTGGCCTCGGCCTCGAGGTCTTCGAAGTGACGGGTCAGCCGGTCGGGGTAGAACGCGTCCTTGGCGCCGTCCCAGGTCGGCGAGTGCATGGGGTCGGAGATCTCGGCGGAGACGTGCAGATCGCTCATCGCCGCGCCGAACGCCGAGTGCACGGTTGCGGTGGCGGGCACCAGGATCGACTGCGCGCCCAGTTCGGCACCGAACTGATGGCAGTGGGCGCCGCCCGCGCCGCCGTAGGCGAAGACGACGAAATCCCTTGGGTCGTGGCCGTGTCCGACGGTCAGCGTATCCAGCAGGTCGGCCATCCGGTGGTCGGCGATCGACTTGATGCCGTGGGCGGCTTCCTGCACCGATAGCCCGAGCGGTTTGGCGATCTTGTCGTACACCGCGCGTTCGGCGCCCTCCTTGTCGAGTCCCATGGAGCCGCCGAGGAAGTACGTCGGATCGATGATGCCGAGCACCACGTCGGCGTCGGTGACCGTCGGTTCGGTCCCACCGCGCCGGTAGCAGACCGGACCGGGAACCGAACCGGCGCTGGTGGGTCCGACCACCAGCTGACCACCGACGACGCGGGCGATGGAACCGCCGCCGGCGCCGATGGCGGTGACCTTCACGGCGGGTTTGAGCACCTGGTAACCGTTGACCTGCTGCTGCGGCGAGATGACCGGTTCGTAGTCGGTGATCATGCCGACGTCGAACGAGGTGCCGCCCATGTCGGTGGTCAGTACGTTCGGGGTGCCGATGCGACGGGCGAGCTGCGCGCTGGCCAGCACCCCGCCCGCCGGTCCTGAGGTCAGAATGGAAACCGCTGTCTCACCGGCCCTTTCGGGGGTGATGACACCGCCGCCGGAATCCAGGATGCGCAACGAGCCCTTCAGGCCGCGATCGCGCAGTGAACCGTCGAGCTTGGTCATGTAACCCTGCACGGCCGGGCCGAGGTAGGCGTTCAGCGCGGTGGTCGCGGTGCGTTCGTACTCGCCGAGCACCGGCGCCAGCTCGCTGGAGATCGTCAGGTAGACCTCGGGGGCCATCTCGCGGACGATCGCGGCGATCCGCTGTTCGTGGCTCGGTTCGCGGAACGACCAGAGCAGGCAGACGGCGATCGCCTGGACACCCTCGTCGAGCAGTTCCTGCACCTGGGTGCGGACCTCGTCCTCGTCGAGCGCGACGAGGATCGCACCCTTGTAGTCGACACGTTCGGTGACCTCACGGATCAGGGGCCGCGGCACCACGGGTTCGACCTGGGTGCGCTGTGAATCGTGCCGGATCTCGTGCAGTTCCCGGCCGGCCCAGTGGCCCGTCGCCCGCTGCATGAGGATGGCGTCACGGAAACCGCGGGTGGTGATGATGCCGGTCTTGACGCCCTTGCGCTCGATGAGCGCGTTCGTGGCGACCGTGGTGCCGAGCCCGAAGTAGTCGACCTGCCGCAGGATCGAGCCGGCTTCCAGGCCGAGTTCCTTCTCGGCCAGGGCCAGTGCGTTGTTCACGCCTTCGGACGGGTCGTGCAATGTCGTCGGGGTCTTGAGCAGACGCGCGGTACCGGACTCGTCGAGAAGGACGGCGTCGGTGAAGGTTCCGCCGATGTCGATGCCTACGAAATACGCCATGGATGTCCTCTTTCGCCGCGTCAGCACGGGCCTGGGAAGGGTCGGGGAGAAGGGGGCGCACCGAGAGCGGCGCGCGCGATACTTTCACTATACAAGCTGTCTAGTGAATAGTTGTGGAGTCTAGTTTCGTGCGCTTCCTCACAGCGGCGCGCTGGGTAGTCTGACGCGGTGGCGACGCTTCGCGAGGCCCAGAAGCAGCGGACGCGCGAGCTGCTGCTCGAACACGGGTTGGAGTCGTTCGCGACGAAGGGCTACCAGGCGACGACGATCGACGACATCGCCGCCGCGGCGGGCACCACCCGTGCCACCTTCTATCTGCACTTCGCTTCCAAGGCGCAGCTGATGCGTCAGCTGATCGACGACGTCGACGCCATCCTCACCGCTGCCGACGATCCGCCGCTGGCGAAGGTCGTCGAGCTGGGCCGGCGAGAGATGGTGCGCGACTGGCTGAGTCGCAAATTCGACCAGTGGCCGGTCATCCGGCCGTACATGCTCGTCGCCCACCGCGCGGAAGCCAGCGAGCCCGAGGTCGCCGCGGTACTGGACCGGTGGTTCGACGGCACGGTGCAGGCGATGCGTACGGGCCTGGACGAAGCCGGCCGGTTCGACGCCGACACCCGCCACTCCCGATGCCTGCTGGCCTTCGGTCAGTTCGAATTCGTGTCGCGGCAGTGGTTCCGGCGGGGCTGGCAGGTCGAGCGCGAAGTCCTGCTCGAGACGCTCACCGACTCGTGGTGCCACCTGCTGACGCGGTGAGCACCGGATCCGAGACGACGGCGTCGTCCTCGTCGTCGGCGAACGGGACGTGGCCGCGGGTGAGCACGAACATCGACAGTGCCGCCAGCGTCGCGGCGCCGAACATCACCACCGCCATGGGCAGGGCGCTGCCCTCGCCGAGCAGGCCGACCAGGGGCGGGGTGACCGCTCCCATGCCGTACTGCAGGAAGCCCAGCACGGCCGATCCGGTGCCCGCCGCATGCGGCACCTCGGTGATGGCGAGCGCGGTGGCGTTGGCGTACACGAACCCGATGCTGCCCATGAAGACGGCCATCAGAGCGATGGTGGCCCACGGGATCACGTGCCCGACGGTGACGTTGAGCAGCATCAGCGCGGTCGCGACCAGCAGCGCCACGACACCGCCCATCAGCACCCGGCGCGGCGCGACGGCGCGCACCAGGCGCGCGGAGATCAGGCTGCCCGCACCGATCGCCAGCGCACACGATCCGAACGTCACCGAATAGGCCGCGGGCGAGAAGCCGAGGATGTTCTGGACCACGAACGGCGACGCCGCGATGTAGCCGAACATCGCTGCCGCCGTGAACGCCATGACCAGCGTGTAGCCCAGGTAGTAACGGTTGCCCACCACCCCGCGGGCACCGGCCACCAGCGCCTTGAGCCCGCCCGGCCGGCGGTGCTCTTCGGGCAGCGACTCCTTGACCGCCAGCACCACACCGAGCAGCGTCAGCAGGTTGAGCACCGCCAGCGCGAAGAACACGGCGCGCCACCCCAGCCCGGTGACGATGACACCACCGAGGACGGGCGCGGTGATCGGCGCCAGGACGCCGATCAGCATCATCACGGCGAACAGCCGCGCCGCACGGGCGCCGCGGGACCGGTCGGCGATGACGGCGCGGGCGATCACCACACCCGCCGCACCGCAGAACCCCTGCGCGAACCGCAGGGCGATGAGCAGTCCGATCGACGGAGCCAGGGCGCACGCCACGCTGACGGCGACGCACGCGACGGTGCCGATGATCAGGGGGCGGCGCCGTCCGTAGCGATCGGAGAGCGTCCCGATGATCAGCTGTCCGACCGCCAGACCGACCAGGAACGTCGTCAGGGACAACTGGATCGTCGACGGCGAGGTGCCGAAGTCGCTGGCCATCTCCGGGAACGCCGACAGGTACATGTCGATGGAGAACGGAGTCACCGCGTTGAGCAGCGCGAGAACGGCGATGAGCACCGCTGACGGAGCCGACGCGACGGCTGCGACCTTCTGAGACATCAATTCCTTCCGGCGTGCACGGCTGAGCGCCCGGCACTATGTATGAAAGAATACGTATCGATAAATATGTGTGTCAAAATAGCGATATGGCGGATGTGAGCGAACACACTGCGGCCCACCGAGAGCTGGCGATCGCCCTGCACGATCTGTCGTGGCGGATCGCCCGGTTCGGGCCGGCACAGGTGGGGCTCGAACCGCTGCCGGCCTCCGAACTCGCGGTGTTGCGCGCGGTGATGGACGAGCCGGGCCGCAGTGTGTCGGAGGTGGCGGCGGTCACCAACATGCAGTCTTCCAATGTCAGCACCGCGGTCCGGGCACTGATGGACCGCGGACTGCTCGACAAACGGGCCGACGCCCGGGACCGGCGCGTCACGCTGCTGGAACCGACGGCCCGTGCGCTCGCGGAACGGAACGCGATCGAGAACGCGATCGCGGGGTCGGTGTCGGCCGCGCTGACGGCTTTACCCGCCGACGCGGTCGAGGCGCTGGTCGCGGCGGTTCCGGCGATCCGCCAGCTGACCGCCCAGGTCGCACCGTCCCTGGCCGGCCGCGCTGGGGCCACCCAGCGGGGCGCCTGAACTCAGGCCGGTGTGCGGTCGGCGAACGACGAGATGATGGCGTCCACCGGAGACCGCCAGGTCAGCCCGAAGTCGGCACGGGTGGCCGAATCGTCGGTCGGGGTCGCCGCGGTGAGCAGCAACGCCGCCTCGTAGGACAGCCCGTCGCCGAGCGGGACGATGCCGGCCAGCGTGTCACCGATCCTGCTCATCCCTCGAAAGACGCCTTGGCTCACCGGGATTCGACGGAAGCGCCGGCCGGAGCCGCGTTCCAGGGCGTCGATCATCCCGTCGAACGTGACGAGTTCGCCACCACAGATGTACCGGTGCGGTCCGCGGCCGGGTGTCATGGCCGCCGCGTGGACGGCGGCGACGTCGCGGACGTCGATCATCTGCATGCCGCCGCGCAGCCGGGGCGCCACGCCGAACCGCACGAGCGGCGCCCACCCACGTTCGGTGACGCCGGGTGCGGTGTGGAACGCCGGGCCCACCACACTCGACGGGTAGGTGACAACGACGGGTGCGCCCTGCGCCTGCAGACGCCTCGCGACGCGGTCGGCGTAGCCCTTGGTCTTGGCGTAGGCACTGCGACCGTTCGAGGTCGGCGTGTCCGGACCGATGATCCCGTCGGGCGGCGGGAACAGCGCGCTGTAACTGCTCACCGAGATGACGGGGTCGAGCCCGGCAGCCACCGCCTGCGTGAGCAGCGCCTCGGTGGCGTAGGCGTTGACCTCCCACATCAGCGCGCTGCGCCGGTTGTCGGTGCCCACCACCCCCGCGCCGTGCAAAACGGCGTCGCATCCGTCGAGCAGCCGCGACCTCGTCGCCGCGTCGCGGATGTCACCGGAGAACACGTCGACATCGCCGAGTTCGGCCAGGCGGTCGAGTACCGGCGCCCCCTCGGCATCGGGTCCCACCAGCAACCGCACCCGGTGGCCGTCGGCCAGTAGGGCACGGACGCAATGGGCTCCCACGTAGCCGGTTCCGCCGGTGACGCCGATCAGCATCGGTTCTCCTCACTGTCGGGTGGTTACCGTACCAATGGCACCGGATTTCGGGTCGGGCCGAAAACGTGCTGCTCGTTTCGTTCGTGCCGGGCGCGGCAACCCTGCGGTGGCAAGCGCGCCGGCATTCGACGCGGTTGCCCGACAGAAAGGCAACACCATGGCGCTCGACGACGACGACATCGAAACCACACCGGGCGGCGGCGAAGGCACCGCTGACGGCGGCTCGAATCCGGAAGGCCATGACGGCGGAGCCGACGGCACCGCCAGCGGTGGCGAAGGCACGGCCGACGGCGGCTCCAACCCCGAAGGCCACGACGGCGGAGCCGACGGCACCGCGTGACCCGATGAGATGCTGAGCCGCTGTATCGCGACCGACCCGCAGTCGTTCGCCACCGAATACTGGGGTCGCAGACCGCTGCTCAGCCCTTCCGGTGCGCTACCCCGCGATTTCGCCGACCTGCTCTCGGCCGCGATGGTCGACGAGCTGATCGCCGAACGCGGGGTACGCGCACCGTTCATCCGGCTGGCCAAAGAGGGTGACGTCCTGGCCAAGGACTGCTATCTCGGGCCGGCCGGATTCGGCGCGGAGATGCCCGATCAGGTGGATTCGGCCAAGGTCCTCGCCCAGTTCGCCGCGGGGGCGACCATCGTGCTGCAGGGTCTGCACCGGCTCTGGCCGCCGGTGATCGACTTCGTCCGCGGCATGGTCGACGACATCGGACATCCGGTGCAGGCCAACGCCTACATCACCCCGCCCGGCAACCGCGGTTTCGACCCGCACTACGACGTCCACGACGTCTTCGTCCTGCAGACGGCCGGCGAGAAGCGCTGGGTCGTCCACGCACCCGTGCACGCCCATCCGCTGCCGTCGCAGCCGTGGACGCAACACCGGGCCGAAATCGCCGAACGCGCCGCGCAGGAGCCGGTGATCGACACCGTGCTCTCGGCCGGCGATGCGCTGTATCTGCCCCGCGGCTGGGTGCATTCGGCGCAGGCGCTGGACACGACGTCGATCCACCTCACCGTCGGGGTGTCCGCGGTGACCGGAGTCGACGTGGCGCGCGCGGTGGTCGACGCGCTGGCCGGCAACGAGAACTTCCGGGCGTCGCTGCCGATGGGCGGCGACCCGGCCCATCAGGATGAGATCATCGCGTCGGTGACGAAGGTGATGGCGCAACTGGTGGAGACGCTGCGTGACGATGCGACCGCGCTCAGCGGTGCGGCTGCGCAGCAGCTGAGCCGCAGGCACGCCGAGCGCACCCGCCCGGTGGCCGTGCGGCCGTTGGCCACGCTGGAGGCGGCCACCCATGCCGACAGCATTCCGGTGCGGTGGCGCCGGGGACTCGTCGCCACGGTCGACACCTCCGGAGACCGCATCGCGCTGCGGCTGCCCGACCGCGTCATCTCGTTTCCGCTCTCCTGCGCGCAGGCCGTGCTGGCCCTGCACGGCGGGCTGGTCGCCGATGCGGGCAGCCTGCCGGGACTCGACCGGGCCGACGGGACGGTGCTCATCCGCAGGCTGCTGCGTGAGGCGGTCGTGACACCGGCCACCGCATGAAACGCACTCCGTGCAGCGACCAGTCGCTGCGCCGCGGCGACCCGATGTACGGCACCGCCTCCGCGGGTTCGTCGTGGGTGCTGCTCGAATTGTCCGGCGGCTGGGGCCCTTCGGCGTTCCTGCAGTCGCCGGCGGTGATCGATCCCGAACTCGGGCGCGCGATCGTGCGACGCGTCGAGGCGGCGGGGATGCGCATCGCCGCCATCCGCCGCCACGGCCGCAGGCCGGCCACCCCGCGCTGGCGGTGGTTCGTGGCCCGCTCAGGACTCGGCGAGGAGGCCCTGTACGCGGGTGAGGTCGACGGTCCGCGCGGCTACCTCGACCTCGCGCTCGACGGCTCTAACGGCGTCCGGTCCGCCGATCCGGTCGTCGCGGTCTGCGCCCACGGCAGACACGACCAGTGCTGTGCGGTGCGCGGCCGCGGCGCCATCGCGGACATCACCGCCGCGTATCCCGAATTCGCCTGGGAGTGCTCTCATCTCGGCGGCGACCGGTTCGCGGCCACCATGCTCATCCTGCCCGAAGGGCTCTGCTACGGGCGAGTGGACTCCACCGATGCGGCGGGTCTGGTGCGGCTGTACCTCGACGGCCGGCTGGACCACCGGTATCTGCGTGGTCGCACCTCACTGCCGCACGCGGTCCAGGCCGCGCAGCATTTCGCGCGGGAGAAGTACGGCGACGACCGCATCACCAGCCTCGCCCCGCTGACGGTCGAACGCGGCGAGGACAGCCACCGCGTGGTGCTCAGCGGGGAATCCGGTCCGCTCGAGGTGATCCTCGAGGAGGGCTGGTCCGAACCGCTGCTGTCGCAGTGTCACGCGAAAGTGCCGGGGCGCGTGAAGGTCTACCACCTGGTGTCGATGACACCGGCGTGACGGTCAGCGGGCGGCCGGCGCGGCGGGCACGTCCCAGGCGCTGCCCTGCTCCCGGTCCAGCGCCGTGATGGCCTTGTTCCTCAGGCCGAACACGTAGACCAGGAGGCTGACACCGATCACCACCGTCACGTAGACGATGAACCAGCCGATGTGGTCGCCGGACTTGGCGGCCTGGTACAGCACCGGCGCCGTGCCACCGAACGCCGAATTGGCCAGCGCGTACCCCAATCCGACGCCCAGCGCCCGTACGTCGGCGGGGAACAACTCGGCCTTGACGATCGCGTTGACCGAGGTGTAGCCGGTCAGGATGACGTAGCCGACGGCGGTCAGCGCGAACGCCACCAGCGGCGAGGTGGCCTGCGGCAGGAACGTCAACAGCACGTAGGTGTAGAGGATTCCGCCGACGGCGAAGGACACCAGCAGCGGTTTGCGTCCGACCCGGTCGCTGAGCAGCCCGCCCAGCGGCTGCAGCAGCATCAGGAAGATCAGTCCCATAAGGTTGATCCAGGTACCCGTCAGGGCCTGGTCGGATCCGAAGGTGGACTTCACGATCGCCGGCGCGTTGATCGTGTAGGTGTAGAACGCCACCGTGCCGCCCGCGGTGATGAGGAAGCAGAGCAGCAGCGCACGCCAGTGCGTGGTGAACAGCGCCCGCACCGAACCGGCCTCACGGTCCTTACCCTCGCGGATCGCCTCCAGATGCGCATCGCTCAGCGACTCGTCCATGGAGCGGCGCATCCACAGCACGACCAGCGCCGCCACACCGCCGATGAAGAAGCCGATCCGCCAACCCCATTCGGTCACCGCCTCGACGTCCAGTACGGCCAGCGCGATGAGCAGCGTGAACTGCGCGAGGACGTGGCCACCGATCAGCGTCACGTACTGGAACGACGACAGGAAACCGCGCCGGTGCGGGGTCGCCGCTTCGGACATGTAGGTCGCCGACGTGCCGTACTCGCCGCCGGTGGCGAACCCCTGCAGGAGCCGCGCCCCGATCAGGATCACCGCCGCCCAGTAGCCGATGACCTCCCGGGTGGGCATGACCGCGACGAGGAACGAACACGACGACATCACGGTGATGCTCACCATCAGCGCGGCCTTGCGTCCGCGGCGGTCGGCGAACCGGCCGAAGAACCACGATCCGACCGGCCGCATCACGAAGGTGACGGCGAAGATCGCGTAGATGTAGAGGGTCGAGTTCTCGTCGTCCTGGTCGAAGAACTGCGCTTCGAAATACGTCGCGAACACGGTGTAGACGTAGACGTCGTACCACTCGACGAGGTTTCCCGCCGACCCCCTGATCGTGTTGAGGACGGCCCGGCGGGTGCTCGTCGGGGCGCGGGTCGGGCCGGACGGATTCGACAGCGTCTCCCGTTCGCTCATCCGGGGACGATAACGCTTTCCCCGCTGAACGCGACAGCCTTCGGTCACGTCGGTGTCAGCGCGGTGGTCACGTCGACGTTGCGGGGATGGTGGCAGGCGGCCAGGTGCGCGGTGCGGTGTTCGAGCAGGGCCGGTTCGTCGACGGTGCACACGTCGGTGGCGAACGGACACCGGGTGTGGAAGTGGCAGCCGGGCGGCGGGTCGCTCGGGCTCGGCACGTCACCCTCGAGCACGATGCGTTCGCGCTCGGCGTTGCGCCGGGGATCGGGGATCGGCACCGCGGACAGCAGCGCCGCGGAGTACGGGTGCACCGGTGCCCGGTACAGATCAGCGGCGTCGGCGCTCTCCACGATCTTGCCGAGGTACATGACCGCGACCCGGTCGGAGACGTGGCGGACCACACTGAGATCGTGGGCGACGAACAGGTAGGACAGCCCGAGTTCGTCCTGCAGGTCCTCCAGCAGGTTCACGATCTGGGCCTGCACCGAGACGTCGAGCGCGGACACCGGTTCGTCGGCGATGATCACCCTCGGCTCGAGCGCCAGCGCCCGCGCGATGCCGATGCGCTGACGCTGTCCGCCGGAGAACTCGTGCGGGAACCGGTTGTAGTGTTCGGCCCGCAGACCGACCCGGTCGAGCAGATCCTGCACGCGGCGCTTCACGGCCGCACCGCTGGCCAGCCCGTACAGCTCGATCGGGTCGCCGATGATCTGGCCGACGCGCCGCCGCGGGTTGAGTGAGGCGAACGGGTCCTGGAAGATCATCTGGATCTGACGGCGGACGGGCCGCAGCGCCCGTCGCGAGCGGCCCACCAGTTCCTCACCGGCGAAGCGCACCGAACCGGATGTCGGCGTGGTCAGTTGCAGGATCGCGCGGCACAGCGTCGATTTACCGCAACCGGATTCGCCGACCAGCCCCAGCGTCTCCCCCGCATGCAGCGTGAGGCTGACCCCGTCGACCGCGCGCACCCGCCCGACCTCCCGGTCGAACACCACACCCGATCGGATCGGGAAGTGTTTGACCAGGTCGGTGACCTCCAGCAACGGCTCACCGTAAATCACGAGATCACCTGCTTCCCAGCCCGATTCGACCGTCGACGCCACGGAGCGCCGACTTCTGAGCGGGGGTGAGCCAGCACCGGTCCAGGTGTCCACCCGTGCCGGCGGAGCGGGGTTCCAGCGACGGCATCTGCGTGCATCTGTCGAACGCATGCGGGCAGCGGGCGGCGAAGCGGCAGCCGGCCGGCGGGTCGAGCAGTGACGGCGGCAGGCCGGCGATCTGCGGAAGTCGCTGCGGCCGCGGCTGATCCAGTCGCGCCAGGGAACCGAGCAGACCCCATGTGTAGGGATGTTGCGGGTTGTAGAAGATGTCGTCGAGCGTGCCGTCCTCGACGATCTGTCCGGCGTACATGACGAGCACCCGGTCGGCCACCTCGGCGACGACACCCAGATCGTGGGTGATGAGGACGACCGCCAACTGGCGTTCGCGGTTGAACCGGTCGATGAGCCGCAGGATCTGCGCCTGCACCGTCACGTCGAGTGCGGTGGTGGGTTCGTCGGCGATCAGCACCTCGGGTTCGAGTGACAACGCCATGGCGATCATGACGCGCTGACGCATACCGCCGGAGAACTCGTGCGGATACTGGTCGACCCGTCGTTCGGGGCTGGGGATCCCCACCAGCGCGAGCAGTTCCACGGCACGGATGCGGGCGTCCTTCTCGGAGACGTCGCGATGGGCCCGGATCATCTCGGTCATCTGGTCGCCCACCCGGTACACCGGGTTCAGCGACGTCATCGGATCCTGGAACACCATCGCGATGTGCTCGCCGCGGATGTCGCGCAGGTCGTCGTCGGGCAGACCGTTGATCTCCCGGTCGCCGAACCGCACCGAACCCTCGATGGTGGTGTTGGGCGCGCGGGTGAGGCCGATCAGCGTCTGGGCGGTCACGCTCTTACCCGAGCCGGATTCCCCGACGATGGCGAGGATCTCGCCCGGCGCCAACGCGAACGAGACGCCGTCGACAGCGCGCACCACCCCGTCTTCGGTGGCGAAGCCGACCCGCAGATCGTCCACTGCGAGAATGGGATTCATGCCGGGGCCGCCTCTCCCAATCGGATTCGTGGATCGAGGACGGCGTACAGCGTGTCGACGATCGTGTTGAACAGCACGATGAAGAACGCCCCGAACATGGTCACTCCCATCAGTGGCGGCAGATCCAGGGCGCCGATCGCCTGTCCGGCGTAGAGACCGACGCCGTTGAGGTTGAACACCGTCTCGGTGAGGATCGCGCCGCCGCCGACCACCGCACCGAAGTCCAGCCCGAAGAGGGTGACGACGGGGATCATGGAGTTGCGCAGCACATGCCGGGTCCGCACCTGCCGCTCGCTGAGTCCCTTGGCGCGCGCGGTGCGCACGTAGTCCTCGTTCATCGCGTCGAGCATGTTGGAGCGCAGCACCCGACTGTAGAAGCCGACGTAGAGGACGGCGAGCGTGATCCACGGCAGGATCAGGTGATACGCCCAGTCGAGCGGATCCGTGCTGAGCGGGACATAGCCGCTGGTCGGGAACAGCTGGACCTTGAAACTGAGGTAGTACAGCAGGATCGCGGCCAACCAGAAGACCGGCATCGAGATGCCGACCAGCGACAGGATCGTCAGCGCGCGGTCGGTCAGCTTCCCGGCGTGCACCGCGCTGAGGTAGCCGAACGCGACCGCGAGGACCATCCACAGCACCGCGGCACCGATGCACAGGGAGAAGGTCGCCGGCACGCCCTTCCAGATCTGCTCGACGACGTTCTGCGAGCTGGCGTAGGAGGTGAGCTCGCCGGTGAAGATCTGCTTCATCATCGTCAGGTACTGCACCGGCAGGGGCTGGTCCAGCCCGAGATCGGCGCTGACGCGGGCGATGAGCTCGGGGTTGGCGTTCTTGCCGGCGATCCGGGCGGCCGGATCGGAGTTCGGGATCACGTTGAAGATCAGGAACACCACCACCGAGATCGCGAACAGCACCGCGATCATCCCGATCACGCGGCGGGCGACGAACCTCACCATCGGTTAGTGCTCCATCCGGATCTTCGCCCGCGGGTCGAGCGCGTCGCGCAACCCGTCGCCGAACACGTTGAGCGACAGCACCGTCAGCACGATCATCAGACCGGGCACGATCGTCAGATGCGGTGCGGTGTAGATGTTCTGGTAGCCGTCGGCGATCATCGTGCCCCACGACGCGTTGGGGGCGCGGACCCCGGCACCCAGGAACGACAGCGCCGACTCCAGCAGCATGTTGTTGGCGATGTTGAGCGTGAAGAACACGATGATCGTCGACGCCACGTTGGGCAGCAACTCCGTGTACATGATCCGGATCGGGCCCTTGCCCTGCGCGACGGCCGCCTCGACGAACTCCTTCTCGCGCAACGCCAGGATCTCGCCGCGGATGGGCCGCGCCATGTACGGCACGTAGACCGATCCGATGATCAGGATCGGGATCCACAGCGAGTCACCGGCGATCTGGGCCGGACCGATCTTCAGACCGCCGACGGCGAGTGCGGTTCCCAGCGCGATGCCGAGCAGCAGTACCGGGAAGGCCCACACGACGTCCATCACCCGCGACAGCACCGTGTCCAGCCAGCCCCGGTAGTAGCCGCACAGCAGCCCGACGAGGACGGCGAGCACCGTCGTGTACAGCGCTGCCGCGACACCGATGTAGATCGACGTGCGGCCGCCGTACATCAGCCGGACCATGACGTCGCGGCCGTTCTGGTCGGCGCCCAGCAGGTACTGGCCGCGCAGACCGGGCCCGATCGGGGTGCCGTCGGGTGAGACGACGTTCACCTGTTCACCGTCGACGAGCACCGTGTCGGTGATGTGGTTCTGGTTGGGCCCGGTGTGCGCGACGTGTGCGGCCCACAGCGGGGCGGCCAGACAGAACACCACGACGAGGACGAACAGGACACCGAAGGCCAGGGCCATCTTGTTGCGCCGCAACCGCAACCACGCCAGGTACCACGGGCTGCGGCCACGGATCCGGGCCGCCGGGACGCCGGCCGGCCGCGGCGGCTCGGTGAGCGCCTCCGTCTCACCGCCGGGCACGGTCGTCACTTCAGCGCGAACGAGGCGAAGTCCTGGCCGAACAGCAGGTGGCGATAGCTCCTGTCGAAGTCCATCCGCTCCGACAGGAACGTGGTGAACTCCTCGTTGCCGTACGGCGCCCACACCGCCTGTTCCATGTACGCGCGGTCCAGGGCGGCGTACTGCTTCTCGACGTCGTCCGAGAGCTCTTGGGTGAGTAGCTCGTTCATCTTGGTGTCCAACTCCGGGAGGTTGGTCCTCGAGAAGTTGTTGCCGTGAGTCGGCAGGATGCTCGCCCCGTTGAGCAGCGGGCGGAAGAAATCATCGGGGTGCGGGAAGTCCTGGAACCAGTTGCCGAACCCGGTGTCGAGGTCGGCAGTGGACTGATTGCCGATCGTGGTGAAGTACACGTCACCGGCGATGACCTTGAGGGTGGCGTTGAAGCCCAGCTGGTCGAGCACGTCGTGGTAGTACTCGCCGACGCGTTTGCGGTCGGGTTCGTCATTGGTCCACACCGTGATGTCGCGGTCGACGGGATTCGCCTCGGCGATGAGCTGTCTGGCCCGGTTCATGTCGGGGCCCGGGTACAGCTTGTACTCCTCGTAGCCTGGCATGTCCGGCGGCAGGATCTGTTGCGTCGGATGTAGGCGTCCGCCGAAGATCCGGTTGAGCGCCTCGGGGTCGATCGCGTAGTTGACCGCCTGGCGCACCCGCAGGTCGTTGAACGGCGCCACCTGGTTGTTCATCCAGAAGTAATAGGTGTTGATCGACTCCTCCATGCGGAACCGATCGGAGAACCTGGATTTCACCTCGGCCAGCCGGTCGGCGTCGGGCGGGTCGTGCATGAAGTCGATGGTGTTCTGTTCGACGCCGGTCACCTGCGCACTGTTGCCCTTGTTCTGCGTGATGGTGATCTTGTCGACGGCCCCGTCGGCGACCTCCGCGGCGCCGGCGTCCTTGACGGTCTGGAACTGCGGATTGCGCTCGAGCGTCATCGTCTGTGGCGCTTCCACATTGGTGATCATGAACGGTCCGCTGGCCGGGGGCGGATTGTTGGTCGCGTCGCTGTCGAGCGGGGTGGACGGCGGCACCGGTGCGGCGAACGGCAGCCCCAGGATCTTCTCGAACGTGCCGTTCGGCTCGGAGAGCGTGATGGTGATGGCGCCGGTGGCGTCGTCGGTCGTGATGCCGCTGATGGTGTCGGCCTTGTCGTCGGCGTACTCGGCGGCGCCGACGATCGGGAGGTAGAACACCGAACCACCGGAATCGGCCTTGAACAGGCGCTGGATCGCATAGGTGAAATCGGAGGCCTTGATCGGCGTGCCGTCCGAGTACTTCATGCCGGAGCGCAGGGTGAGCTTGTAGGTCTTGCCGTCGGGCGACACCTCGGGCATGTCCCGGGCCAGCCCGGGCACCACCTCGGTGCCGTCCTCCCCCTTGGCGTGCCGGTAGGTGAGCAGCGGTGTGTAGGTGTTGTACATGACCTCCCAACCCTCGACCGTGTAGGAGAGCTGGGGGTCGATGTAGTCCGGGAACGACGTCATCGACACGTTGATGTCGCCGCCGCCCGAGCCGCCACCGCTGTCACCGCCTCCGCAGGCCGTCACGCCGGACGCCGCCAGCACCGCTACGACCAACAGCTTCCCGATCTTGCTCATATCGCCCTCGTCGCATGTTTGATCGTTTCAATCTGCCAATTTTCCGAGCTGGAGAGCATTCTGCGGGAAAATTGTCGGTCGGCAACTCGAGTTCACAGGTTCGCGCCGTCCGGTATCGGCGTCGTCGAGGCTAACCCGTTGCACTGCAGCCCATCTCGGCAAACGGCCACGACGCCGGCCACCTGGGCAGACAATCGGAGATGACGCGTCGGCCGTCGTACGCCGGTCGTCCCGCGTCGCCGGAACCGCATCCGCGCCACGAGGGGATGGCCCATGAGCACGGCCGCCGATCGCGCCACCCAGTTGGATCTCGTCGCCCGCCTCAAGTCGGCGTATCCGGAGCTCCCCGACGCACCGACGCCCGATCTGCTCGACCACGGACGGATCACGGCGTATCTCAAACCCGTGCACGACGTCGGCGGCGAACCGGACGCACCGGACGAATTCCTGAACAAGCAGGAAGAAGCGTGGGAAGAGGCCATCTACGTCACCTGCGAGGTGCTGGGCTGGCGGGGCATCTGGCTGTCGGAGGAGCGGCGCAGGATCGGCAACGTCGACGTCGGGCGGGCCCAGTACCTCGGTCTGCCCTACTACGGACGCTGGGCGCTGGCGGTGGCCCGGGTGCTGGTGGAGAAACACCACATCGGGCTCAGCGAGCTGTTCGAGCGCATGGCCGAGGTCAAGGAGCGCTACGCCGGCGGCCTCGACGGCCGCAAGCCCGAAGCCCAGCCGAAATCCGAAGGCGAAGGCTCCGACATACCGCGCAACAGACAACACCGAGACGCGGTGGGCAAGGGGGATCCGCAGGTGTACGCCGGACAGGCTCCCCCGGCGAAGTTCGCCGTCGGCGACGCGGTGCGCGTCCGCGAACTGCCGGTGATGTTCTACACACGCACCCCCGAGTACGCCCGCGGCGCGACCGGCGTGATCGCCGAGGTCTCCTACGAGAGCCCGGCCGCCGAGGACGAGACGTGGAACCGCGAGGTGACCCCGGAGTGGTTCTACATCGTCCGGTTCAACCAATCCGAGTTGTGGCACGGCTACACCGGCACCGCGACCGACACCCTGCAGACCGAACTACCGGAGCGCTGGCTCGAACCGGCCGGCTGAAACCGACAGGACCGCACCGTGACCCACGACCACGACCACGACCGGACCGTCAAACCGATGGTCGACGAGATCACCGACTTCGAGGTGCTCGAGATCGCGTTGCGCGAACTGTGCATCGAGAAGGGCATCTTCACCACCGAGGACCACCGGCGCTTCACCGAATACGCCGAACACATCGGCCCCGCCCCGGCCGCGCGACTCGTCGCGCGGGCATGGCTGGATCCCGACTTCAAGGAACTCGCGCTGCGCGAACCGATGACCGCCAGCAAAGAAGTCGGCGTCGACTGGCTGGAACCGACCGGGTTCGGGACCCCCAGCGATTTCACGGCATTCGAGATCCTCGCCGACACCCCGACCCTGCATCACGTCATCGTGTGCGCCCTGTGCTCCTGCTATCCGCGGCCCATCCTCGGCAACTCACCGGAGTGGTACCGCACGCCCAACTACCGCAGGCGGATGGTCCGCTGGCCGCGCCAGGTGCTCGCCGAGTTCGGGCTCTACCTGCCCGACGACGTCGACGTTCGGGTCCAGGACTCCAACCAGAAGCACCGCTACATGGTGATGCCCATGCGCCCCGAAGGCACCGACGGCTGGACCGAGGACCAGCTCACCGAGATCATCACGCGGGACTGCCTCATCGGCGTCGCGCTGCCCAAGCCGGGCGTCACCGCCAACGTCGTCGTCGAGACCCGACCGGCCGTCCACCCGGTCGGCGACTGAGCGCTCCGTGTCCAGCGAACAGCCCATCGAAACCCTGTCCCGCATCGTCGAACGCGGGCAGGTGTGGCCGAAGATGGCCGCCAAGTACGGCGTCGAGAATCCGGTGCCGCCGTGGAAGACCAGCCTCGACGGGCTCTGCGACGCCCTCGACCACGGCAGGTGCGAGGATGCCGGCGTGCCGACCTTCAAGGAGCGCCGCGACGAAGAGGACGAACTGTCCGCGACGGTCTACGCCGGTCTGCCCTACCCCGAGAACCAACTCGTCGCCCTGGCGCATTCACTGCTCGTCCGCGGGGTCATCGACGAAGGTGAACTGCGGCAGCGCCTCGCCGACGTCAGGGCGCGACTCGAAGCCTCCTGACGGCGCGGGAACAGGGTCAGGCAGGCTGGACCCTGATGACCGTCCCGCTGCTCGACGATCCGAGTGATCTGTCGCCGTTGCGCGCCCAGGGCGCCGACCCCGACGAACTGTTCGCCGCGTTCGCCGCGTGGGCCGAGGCCAGCGGCACCGCGCTGTACCCCGCCCAGGAGGAGGCGCTGATCGAACTGGTCAGCGGCGCCAACGTCATCCTCGCGACCCCGACCGGGTCGGGGAAGTCCCTGGTCGCCACCGGGGCGCAGTACGCGGCGCTGGCGGCCGGGCGGCGCAGCTATTACACCGCCCCGATCAAGGCTCTGGTCAGCGAGAAGTTCTTCGCGCTGTGCGAACTGTTCGGCGCGGAGAACGTCGGCATGCTCACCGGCGACGCGGCGGTCAATTCCGCGGCGCCGATCATCGCCTGCACCGCGGAGGTGCTCGCCAACATCGCGTTGCGCGAAGGTCCCGACAGCGACGCGGGGCTGGTGGTGATGGACGAGTTCCACTTCTACGGCGACCCCGACCGCGGCTGGGCCTGGCAGGTGCCGCTGCTGGAACTGCCCCGCGCGCAGTTCCTGCTGATGTCGGCGACCCTCGGTGACGTCACGTTCCTGCGTGAGGACCTCACCCGTCGCACCGGCAGGCCGACGGCGCTCGTCGCCCACGCCGAACGCCCCGTCCCGCTGTTCTACTCGTATGCGACGACACCGATGCACGAGACGATCGCGGACCTGCTCGACACCAGACAGGCACCGGTCTACGTCGTCCACTTCACCCAGGCCTCCGCGCTGGAGCGGGCGCAGGCGCTGATGAGCATCAACGTGTGCACCAAGGCCGAGAAGGCGGCGATCGCCGAACTGATCGGCGGCTTCCGCTTCTCGTCGGCGTTCGGCGCCACGCTGTCCCGGTTGGTGCGCCACGGTATCGGCGTGCACCACGCCGGCATGCTGCCCAAGTACCGGCGCCTCGTCGAACAACTCGCCCAGGCCGGACTGTTGAAGGTCATCTGCGGCACCGACACCCTCGGCGTCGGCATCAACGTGCCGATCCGCACCGTGGTGTTCTCGGCGCTGTCGAAGTACGACGGCACCCGTACCCGGCTGCTCAACGCCCGCGAGTTCCACCAGATCGCCGGGCGGGCGGGCCGCGCCGGCTACGACACCGCGGGCACCGTCGTCGTGCAGGCACCCGACCACGAGGTGGAGAACCTCAAACAGTTCGCCAAGGTCGCCGACGATCCCAAGAAACGCCGGAAGTTGGTGCGCCGCAAGGTACCCGAGGGCATGGTGCCGTGGAGCGAGTCCACGATGAACCGCCTCGTGGACGCGGCGCCGGAGCCGTTGCACAGCAACATGCGGGTTTTCACCTCGATGATCCTGGACGTGGTGGCCAGGGCGAGCGAAGCGACGGGAGATGGATCAGGCGATCCGTTCGAGGCGATGCGGCGGCTGCTCACCGACGACCACGAACCGCGCAAACGCCAGCTGCAGCTCATCCGCGAGGCGGTCGGCATCGCCCGCTCGCTGCTGCAGGCCGGAGTGATCGAGCGGGTCGACACCCCCGAGGGCAGGCGGTATCGCCTGACGGTCGACCTGCCGCGCGATTTCGCACTCAACCAGCCGCTGTCCACGTTCGCGCTGGCCGCCATCGAGGTCCTGGACACGGAGTCGGAAACCTATGCGCTGGACGTCGTCTCGGTCATCGAGGCGACGCTCGAAGACCCCCGCCAGATCCTGGCCGCCCAGCTGAAGAAGGCCAGGGGCGAGGCGGTGGCCGCGATGAAGGCCGAGGGCATCGAATACGACGAGCGGATCGAACTGCTCGACGACGTCACCTACCCCAAACCCCTTGCGGAGCTTCTCGAGCACACCTACGAGGTGTACCTGCAGACCAACCCGTGGGCCGCCGACGGGCAGCTCTCGCCGAAGTCGGTGGTGCGTGAGATGTGGGAGCGGGCGTTCACGTTCCGCGAGTATGTCAGCGTCTACGGCCTCACCCGGTCCGAGGGTGCGGTGCTGCGCTACCTGTCCGACGCCTACAAGGCGCTGCGGTCCGGGGTGCCCGCCGCGGCGCGGACCGATGAGGTCACCGACATCGTCGAGTGGCTCGGTGAGCTTGTCCGACAGGTGGACTCGAGCCTGCTCGACGAGTGGGAACAGCTCACCAGTCCGGATCAGCACGCTGGAGCTGCCCGAGAGATCCCAGCGGTGCCGGTACGGCCGCGGCCGCTGACCGGCAACGAGCGCGCGTTCACCGCGATGGTCCGCAATGCGCTGTTCCGCCGCGTCGAATTGTTCGCCCGGCGCGACTGGGCCGGCCTCGGCGAGTTGGACGGCGCCTCCGGATGGAGCTCGGACGAGTGGGCCGACGTCGGTGACGAGTACTTCGCCGAACACGACGGTGTCGGCACGGGCGCCGATGCCCGCGGCCCGGCACTGCTGATCTTCGACCGGCAGCCCGGGGTGTGGCGGGTGCGCCAGATCCTCGACGATCCGGCCGGTGACCACGACTGGGGCTTCGAGGTGGAGGTGGATCTCGAGGCATCCGACGAGGAGGGCGCGGCGGTAGTGCGTCTGGTCGACGCGGGCCGGATGGACTGACCGCTACCGCCAGGCGAACACCGGCTGTTCGAGGTGGTCGACGGGGTCGGTGCGGCCTTCCAGGCCGAGCCACCGCATCTGCAGCAGGACCGCGCCCGTCGGCGCGTGGATCAGGTCGTTGCCCAGCGGGATCTGCACGACCGGGCGTGGACTCTCCGGGATCGTGACGTACCGCGGCGAATCGTCGCGCTGCAGCTGGTGCAGCCCCACCCGGTACGCCGCCACCACCTCGTCGGGGGCGGGCCGCAGGTCCAGCCGGCCGCCGCCCCAGATGACCACCGGGGTGATGACGTAGCCGGAGCGGGTCGGATAGTCGTCGAGCAGGCCGAGGACCGCTGACTCCGGCAGCGCGACACCGACCTCCTCGTCGAGTTCGCGCAGCGCGGCCTCGACGACGGTCTCCCCCGGATCCAGCCTGCCGCCGGGCAGCGCCCACTGCGCGGCATGGGTGGACAGCCGAGATGCTCTGCGGCACAACAGGAATGCCGCACCGCCGGAGACGTCGACCATGCGGCCGTCGAGGCCTGCCTCCGGCATCGGCCGGCCCGCGATCCAGTCGTCGACGGGCGCGGGGTCCACCCGGTCCTCACCGAGCTCCGAGTCGACGAGCACCACCGCGACCGCCGCGTGCCGCTTGCTCGGATCCGTCACGCTGCGGCGGTCGTGGGCCGCCAGATGTGAGCGGATGCGCTCGCGCAGCGCCTCGTCATAGGTGATCGTCACCGTCTCACCGTACGGCTCAGCCGCGCTGCAACTCCTCGCGGACGACGGCGACGAAGTCGTCGACGTCGGCCTCCGTGGTGTCCCATGCCGTCATCCACCGCACTTCACCGCGGGCCCGGTCCCAGTCGTAGAAGCGCACCCGGTCGCGGATGCGGTCGGCGGCATCGGTCGGCAGCGTCGCGAAGATCGCGTTGGCCTCGGTCGGCTGGGTGAAGGCCAGGCCGGGCAGCGTGCCGTCGGCGATGCCCTCCTCGAGTGCGGTGCGCAGCCGCGCGGCCATCGCGTTGGCGTGCGCGGCGCTGCGCACGCCGAGGCCGTCGTCGAACAGGGCGAGCAGCTGCGCCGAGGCGAACCGCATCTTGCTCGCCAGCTGCATCGTCAGCTTGCGCAGATAGCTCAGCCCGGTGGCGCGGTCGGGATCGAGGACGACGACGGCCTCCACGCCGAGCAGGCCGTTCTTGGTGCCGCCGAGGCTGAGCACGTCGACGCCGGCATCGGTCGTGAACTCGCGGAACGGCACACCGAGCGCGGCCGCGGCGTTCCACAGCCGCGATCCGTCCACGTGGACCGCCATCCCGTGGCCGTGGGCGAGGCCGGCGATCGCGCGCACCTCGTCGGGCCGGTAAAGGGTGCCGAGTTCGGTGGTCTGCGTGATGCTCACGGCGAGCGGCTGGGCGCGGTGCTCGTTGCCCCAGCCCCACGCCTCGCGTCCGATCAGGTCGGCGGTGAGCTTGCCGTCCGGCGCCCCGACGGTGAGCAGTTTGATGCCGGTCATCCGTTCGGGCGCCCCGGCCTCGTCGGTGTTGATGTGTGCGGTGGCCGCCGCGATGACCGCACCCCAGCGCGGGAGCACGCTGGTCAGCGAGATGACGTTGGCGCCGGTGCCGTTGAAGACGGGGAAGACCTCGGCCCGCTCGCCGAAGTGTTCGCGGACGACGTCGCGCAGTCGTGCGGTGTACCGGTCCTCCCCGTAGGCGACCTGGTGGCCACCGTTGGCGGCGGTGAGCGCGGTGAGGACTTCGGGATGCACGCCGGCGTAGTTGTCGCTGGCGAAGCCGCGCCAGTCGGGGTCGTGGAGCGAGGAGACCGTCACGGGGCAATCTTTCCACCGCCATTGACATGCAAGTGGATACTTGCCTAACGTGACGGCGTGGGTGACGTCTTCAAGGCCCTGGCCGATCCCACGCGCCGGACGATCCTCGACGAGCTGGCCGACCGCAACGGCCAGACGTTGTTCGAGATCTGCGCGCGCCTGACCACGAAACACGGGCTCGGCTCGTCGCGGCAGGCGATCTCGCAGCATCTCGACGTCCTCGAGGATGCGGGCCTGGTCGAGACCAGGCGCGAGGGCCGGTACAAGTTCCACTACCTCAACACCGCACCGCTCCGACCGATCGTCGAGCGGTGGCTGACGAAGAAGGGGACACCCGATGAAGATCAATCTGGCGAGCGTGCTCGTTGACGACCAGGACAAGGCGCTGCGGTTCTACACCGAGATACTCGGTTTCCTCCCGAAGAACGACATCCCGATGGGTCCCGCCCGGTGGATCACCGTGGTGTCTCCGGAGAACCCCGACGGCACCGAACTCGTCCTCGAACCCGACGGCCATCCCGCGGTGAAACCGTTCAAGGAGGCGCTGGTGGCGGACGGTATCCCGTTCACGTCGTTCGCCGTCGACGATGTCGCGGCGGAGTACGAGCGGCTGACGGGCCTCGGGGTGCGGTTCACCCAGGAACCCGTCGACATGGGACCGGTGACCACCGCGGTGCTCGACGACACCTGTGGAAATCTGATCCAGATCGCCCAGCAGAAGTAACCACACCGGCGGTTGCGGGCCGCATCCAGTCTATCGGGCGGGTGGGGACTTGCGGCAAGGCCGGGGTCATCCCCCAAAATGGCTGGCTTCGGCCGGAATCGAGGGTGGTGAGGCGGTCATGCCGGGGTACGAGGACGACCTGCGGTCCGAGCAGCGCTACGTGGCGGAGCTCTACACCAGGCTCGACGGGGAGCGCGCCCGCGCCAGGGAGAAGTACGCCGCGGCGTTGCGCGGGGACGGCGCGCTCGTGGAACGCGACGCCGAGGTGCGGGCGCTCGCCAAGGAGCGTCAGCGCCTCGACGTGGCCGACGACGGTCTGTGCTTCGGCCGGCTCGACACCCAGGACGGTGAGCGGCTCTACATCGGCCGGATCGGGATCTTCGACCGGGACAACGACTTCGAACCGCTGCTGCTCGATTGGCGGGCACCGCTGGCGCGGGCGTTCTACGTCGCGACAGCCGCCAACCCGGAGGGGATGCACCGGCGCCGCCAGTTCCACACCCTCGGCAGGCAGGTACGCGACTTCACCGACGAGGTGTTCGGCCGCCCTCAGGGGGACGAGCACGGCGGCGAGTCGGCGTTGCTCGCCGCGGTCAACGCACCCCGCGGCGAGGGGATGCGCGACATCGTCGCGACGATCCAGGCCGAACAGGATGCGATCATCCGGCACGACCACCAGGGTGTGCTGGTGATCGAGGGTGGGCCCGGCACCGGGAAGACCGTGGTGGCGCTGCACCGCGTCGCGTACCTGCTCTACACGCAGCGGGCCCGCATCGAACGCCACGGGGTGCTGGTCATCGGTCCGAATCCGGCGTTCCTGAACCACATCAGCCGGGTGCTGCCGTCGCTGGGTGAGACGAACGTGGTATTCATGACGACCGGTGATCTGGTGCCGGGCCTCACAGTCACCGCCGAGGACAGCGCTGCCGAGCTGAAGGGTTCACTCGACATCCTCGACGTGCTGGCCGCGGCCGTCGCCGACCGGGAACGGGTCCCCGAGCAGCCCATGGTCATCGAACTGCCGGACGTCACCGTGCAGATCGACCCCGAGACCGCGCAGTGGGCGATCGAGGAGGCCCGCGGCAGCGGGTTGCCACACAACCACGCGCGCAGGGTGTTTCGCGAGACCGTCGAATGGGTCCTCACCGAGCGCGCGGTCTCCCGGATCGGCAGGGGCTGGTTGTCGCGTTCGGACAAGGGTGCGTGGGAGGAACTGCGCGCCGATGTCCTCGAAGACCTCGCCGACAGCGAGCAGTACCTGGCGGCGCTCGACGAGTTGTGGCCGTTCCTCACCCCGCAGCAACTGCTGGCCGAACTCTACGAATCCCGGGAACGCCTGCAGGCGGCGGGCGCCGACGAGAAGCTGTGGCGCGCCGACGGTGCCGCCTGGACGGTGTCGGACGTGCCGCTGCTCGACGAACTGGTCGACCTGCTGGGCCGAGACACGGCCCAGGACATCGCCGCCGAGAAGGCGCGGGAGGCCGAAGCCGAATACGCCGAGGGCGTGCTCGAATCCATGGTCGCCCACGAGGATCTGATGGACGACGAGGATCTGCTGCTCGCCACGGACCTGCTGGCCGGTGAGGAGCTGGCGGACCGCTTCACCGAGCGCGACACCCGCGACCTCGCGGAACGGGCTGCGGCGGACCGGGAGTGGACGTATCGGCATGTCGTGGTCGACGAGGCGCAGGAGCTGTCGGCGATGGATTGGCGGGTGCTGATGCGGCGGTGTCCGAGTAAGTCGTTCACCGTCGTCGGGGATCTCGCGCAGCGTCGCTCGCCCGCTGGGGCGCGGTCCTGGGCGGCGATGCTCGATCCGTACGTGCCGGGACGCTGGGTCTACCGGTCGCTGTCGGTCAACTACCGCACCCCCGCGGAGATCATGGACGTGGCCGCCGCGGTGCTTCGCGAATTCGCGCCCGACGTGCAGCCGCCGGAGTCCGTACGCTCCACCGGGGTGCCGCCGTGGCGCCGGCAGGTCACCGAAGGGGAATTGAGCTCCGCGGTAGACGAATTCGTGCGTGAGGAAGCCGGCTGCGAGGGCACCAGCGTGGTGATCGGACCGCCCGACGTGCCCGGTGCGGTGGCGGCCTCGGAGGTCAAGGGCCTCGAATTCGACGCGGTGCTGCTGGTGGAGCCGGAGCGCCTGTTCACCGGGCCGCGCGGGGCGTCTGAGCTCTACGTGGCGCTCACCCGCGCCACGCAGCGTCTCGGAGTGCTGCACTGTGGACCGCTGCCGGCTGCGCTGGCCGGGCTGGCCGAACCGTCCCTCGGTACAGAGCCCGCGCGTTAGGGTCGACCGATGAGCATCGTTCGCCGGACCGCCACTGCCGTCGTCCTGTCCGCGGGTGCCCTCGCCGCGGCGGTCCCCGCCGCCGCCCAGCCCGCACCGCCCACCATCACGCAGATACCCGAACGTCCACAGGCCGACGGCTTCACGACGTTCGTCGACAACCCGGCGATCGTCGATCCCCGCCCGCAGGCGATCGAGTCGTGGGGCCGGCTGCCCGACGACCGCGCACTGCTCGTGCGCTTCACGAGCGGTACCCCCGAGTGCTTCGGTGTGCACGCCGAGGTGCAGGAGACGGCCGACATCGTCGCGGTGAAGCTGCGGCACGGCACGCTGCCGGAGGCCGTCGACCGGGCGTGTATCGCGATCGGCGTGTTCGCCAGCCTGCCGGTCGGACTGCAGGCGCCGCTCGGCAACCGGGCGGTCGTCGGCATCACCTGAGCGTCAATCGCTTCAGCACCGCTATCACTTCGTCGACGACGGGCATCGCGGCGTCGCGCCGGTGGGCCGCGATCAGATCGACCTTCGCCGATTTCGGCCGCAGCTCAACGTAATCGACGCCACTCACGCCGAGTTCGGCGGTGGGCGCAGGCACGACCGCCACGCCGAGTCCTGCGGCCACCAGGGTCACCAACGTCGACGTCTCGGCTACCTCGTGTAAGACGTGCGGTACGAATCCGGCGGCACTGCACAGTGCGGCGACGAGTCCGCCCATGACGGAGCGGCCCTGACCGGCGTGCACGATGAAGCCTTCGGTGCGCAGATCGGCGATCTCGAGTCGTTTCCTGGTCGACAGCCGGTGACCACTCGGCACGGCGACGAGCAGCCCGTCGGCGCGCAGGGCCGTGGTCACGATGTCGGGGTGCTCGACCGGCGGGCGCAGGAGCGCGATGTCGATCTCGCCGGCGAGCAGAGCCGTGACCTGAGCGGGCACCAGCATCTCGCCGCGGACGCTGATCTCGAGTCGGGGAACCTCTTCCCGCAGTGACCGGACGAGCTGCGGCAGCAACGAGTACGTCGCCGAACCGACACAGCCGATCGCCAGGTGCCCTTCGAAACCTGCGTCGATGCGGGAGGCCTGGTGGCCCGCTTCTTCGAGCTGCGTGAGGATGCCGCTCACCCGCTCGAGATAAGCGCGGCCGGCCGGCGTCAGCTCGACTCGTCGGGTGTTGCGGATCAACAGGGCCACGCCGAGTTCCTGTTCGAGCTGCCGAATCTGTTGGGAGAGCGGAGGTTGCGCGATGTGAAGCCGGTCGGCGGCTCGGCCGAAGTGCAGTTCCTCGGCGACGGCCTGAAAGTAGCGCAGATGTCGTAACTCCACGATTGATACCTTCTACATCTCAATACCGGCGATTTCGGTATTTCAGGATATCGGCCGTCAGTTCTACGGTTCTGGGTGTGCCCGATGTCGTGATCTGCAGCCCTGTTCGCACCCCGGTCGGCCGGATGGGTGGCGCACTCGCCGCGCTCACTGCCCAGGAGTTGGCGGTGACGGCCCTGAAGGCTCTGGTCAGCCGCGCCGGCCTCGGCCCGGACGACATCGACGATGTGATCCTCGGTAACGGCTACGCCAACGGGGAGGCGCCGGCGATCGGCCGGGTCGCCGCCCTGGACGCCGGTTTGGGCACCGGTGTGCCTGGTCTGCAGATCGATCGGCGGTGTGGATCCGGTCTGCAGGCGGTCCTGTATGCGGCCGGCCAGGTCGCCACTGGCGCCGGGAAGTTGATCATCGCGGGCGGGGCCGAATCGATGTCCAACGTCGAGCACTACGCCCTGGGTCTTCGCAGCGGCGTGCGACAGGGCACCGTGTCGCTGGTCGACCGTCTTGACCGGGCTCGTGTAACAGCCGGTGGCTCTGGACATTTCCTGGCCGGCGGCATGATCGAGACGGCCGAGAACCTCCGCCGCGAGTATCAGATCAGTCGTGAGGATCAGGACGCGCTCGCCGTGCGGTCCCACCAGCGTGCTGTGGCGGCACATGAGGCGGGCCGCTTCGCCGACGAGCTCGTGGCCGTCACCGTGCCAGGACAACGCCGAGCACCCGACGTCGTCGTCGACCGCGACGAGCATCCTCGCGCCGACATCGACATCGACAAGATCTCGGAGATGCGGCCTGTCAGGGCGAAACTCGATGCGGACGCCACCGTGACCGCCGCCAACGCCTCAGGTCAGAACGACGGCGCCGCCATGTGCATCGTCACCACCGTCGACCACGCCGAGATGCTCGGTCTGACACCACTTCTGGTGCTGCGTTCGTGGGCGGTCACCGGATGCCGGCCCGAGACCATGGGCATCGGTCCGGTGGCCGCTACCGCTGCGGCGCTGGATCGGGCCGGGCTGACCCTCGACGACATCGACCTCATCGAACTCAACGAGGCGTTCGCCGCTCAGGTCCTGGCGGTGCTGTCCGAATGGAAGATCGATCCACTCGACGACCGGGTCAACCCGAACGGCTCGGGCATCTCGCTCGGGCACCCGATCGGCGCCACCGGCGCGCGCATCCTCGCCACCGCCGCCTACGAGGCCCAGCGCCGGAAGGCTCGTTACGTCCTGGAGACGATGTGCATCGGTGGCGGCCAGGGGTTGGCCGCGGTCTTCGAACTCGCCCGCTAACCGGTTCGGACGAGCAAGCGCGTGACGTGCAGGATCTGTGACTCCGCGGCCGTAGCGGTGGCCGACGTCAAGGACGGCGATACCGTGCTGATCGGGGGGTTCGGCATGGCGGGCCTGCCTGTTCAGCTCATCGATGCCCTGATCGACCATGGTGCGACGGATCTCACGGTGGTGTCCAACAACGCGGGAAACGGCGATAGCGGCTTGGCTGCACTGCTGGCCACCCGGCGCGTCCGCAAAATGATCTGCTCCTTTCCCCGCCAGTCCGATTCGTGGGTGTTCGACGGCCTCTACCGAGCCGGCGACATCGAACTCGAAGTCGTGCCGCAAGGAACCCTCGCCGAGAGAATGCGCGCCGCCGGTGCCGGTATCGGTGGCTTCTACACCCCCACGGCCGTCGGCACACCCTTGGCGGCAGGCAAAGAGCAGCGGGTGATCGACGGTCGGGCATACGTTTTGGAGTATCCACTGGCGGGTGACGTCGCCCTGATCGGCGCGCACCGGGCGGATCGCATGGGCAATCTGGTGTACCGCAAGACGGCTCGCAATTTCGGGCCCGTGATGGCAACCGCGGCGACAACCACGGTCGCTCAGGTGAGCGAGGTGGTCGCGACCGGTGCGCTCGATCCTGAATCCGTGGTCACCCCATGCATTTTCGTCGACAAGGTGGTGACGGTGTGAGGCCACTGACCAGGAGGCAGATGGCAGCATTGGTCGCCAGTGACATCCCGGCGGGCTCCTACGTCAATCTCGGAATCGGGCTACCGACCACGGTGGCCGACCACCTTCCGCCGGGCGCCGGGATCGTCCTGCACACCGAGAACGGGATGCTGAACATGGGCCCTGCGGCGACCGGAAACGACGTCGACCCCGATCTCACCAACGCCGGGAAGATCCCGGTGACCGAGCTTCCTGGTGCGTCCTACTTTCACCACGCCGACTCGTTCGCGATGATGCGCGGCGGACATCTCGACGTGTGCGTGCTCGGTGCGTTCCAGGTGTCGGGTACAGGCGATCTGGCCAACTGGCATACCGGCGCTTCCGACGCCATCCCGGCGGTCGGCGGCGCTATGGACCTGGCCATCGGCGCGAAGCAGGTGTTCGTGATGATGACCCTCTTCACCAAAGACGGCACGCCGAAGTTGGTTCCGTCGTGCACCTGTCCGTTGACTGGGGTCGGGTGCGTCTCCCGCGTCTACACCGATCTGGCGGTGTTCGACATCAGCGCCGACGGAGTGGCCGTCCGGGACACCTACGGCATCAGCCGGGGGACGTTGGCCGAGCGCCTCGACGTGCCGCTGCTCGACAGCTGAGGTGCCACTTCGCGTGGGCCGGATCTGTCGGACCCTGCTGCCAGGATGGGGTCATGGCCTCGAACGCATCGTCTGCCGCGGTGGCGGTGCGCCCTGTTGATCGTCTCGAGGTGTTGTTCGACGAATTGGGCGAGTTGTGCGGTCAACGCAATGCCATCGACGGGCGCCTGGTGGAGATCGCCGCCGAGATCGAGCACGACGGACTGTGCGGCATCACCGGCGCCCGCTCGGTCGCGGCGCTGATGGCCTGGAAAACCGGCTCGTCGTCGCAAAACGGCAAGACCATCGCCACCATCGCCCACCGCATCGCCGAATTCCCCCGCTGCGTGCAGGATCTGCGCGAAGGCCGACTGTCACTGGACCAAGTCGGCGTCATCGCCGACAAGGCCGCCCCCGGCTCCGATGAGCACTACGCCGAACTGGCCGCCAACGCCTCGGTCAACCAACTCCGCACCGCGCTCAAACTCCAACCCCGCCCCGAACCCGAACCAGAACCAGAACCCGCGCCCCCGCCGGCGCCGGAACCGCCCTGCTCGATCACCACCACCTCCGACGACCAGTACACCTACTGGCGGATCCGGCTCGAACACGCCGAAGCAGCCAAGGTCGAGGCGGCCCTGCAGTCCCACCACGACGCGCTCATCAACGAGTGGAAACGCGGCCACGACGATTCACCGAACCGGCCGCCGATACCCACCCGCGGCGACGCGTTCCTGCGGCTCATCGAGGCCGGCTGGGACGCCGAAGCCACCCGCCGCCCCCACGACCACCACACCACCGTCGTCGTCCACCTCGACCTCAAACAACGCATCGCCGCCCTACACCTCGGACCACTACTGTCCGACGCCGACCGCCAATACCTGACCTGCGACGCCACCTGCGAAGCGTGGTTCGAACGCGACGGCCAACCCCTCGGCGCCGGCCGCACCACCCGACTGATCAACCGCCGCCTACGCCGCGCCCTCGAACACCGCGACCGCACCTGCGCGGTCCCCGGCTGCGACGCCACCCGCGGCCTGCACGCCCACCACATCGTGCACTGGGAAGACGGCGGACCCACCGAACTCGACAACCTCGTCCTGCTGTGCCCCTACCACCACCGGCTCCACCACCGCGGCACCATCACCATCACCGGACCCGCCCCCGACGTGACCGTCACCGACAGCACCGGACGACACCTCCAACCCGGCTCACTGGCCCGC
>JBNMQY010000001.1:0-463554 GCA_050205415.1 Mycolicibacterium litorale | reverse complement strand
GCACAACGTGAGAGCCTAGTCACATGAGCGCACCGGTCGCGGCCCTCGAACACCACGACGTCGTACCCATGACGGGTGAGTTCGCGGGCCGCCGTGAGTCCCGCGAATCCCGCCCCCACCACGACGACATCGGCCTCGACCGGTGCGCTCATGTGACTAGGCTCTCACGTTGTGCAGGTGATGACGGCGCTGTTCGGCCCGACAGATGCGATCGACCGGGCGCAGGCGCTGCGCGAAGCAGGTGCGAGTGGCGTCTTCACCTTCGAGGGTCCGCACGACGTGTTCACCCCGCTGACCCTGGCGGCCACGGTCGGCGGCCTGGATCTGATGACCAACGTCGCGATCGCGTTCCCGCGCAACCCCATTCACCTCGCCCATCAGGCGATCGACCACCAGATCCTGTCCGGCGGACGGTTCACCCTCGGGTTGGGCACCCAGATCCGCACGCAGATCGAGAAACGGTTCGGCGCGGACTTCGACCGTCCGGTCGCGCGGATGACCGAACTGATCGGTGCGTTGCGGGCGTTGTTCACGACATGGGAGACCGGGGAGCGGTTGGATTTCCGGGGCGAGTTCTACCGGCACACGCTGATGACGCCGAACTTCACCCCGCGCGGCAACACCTACGGACCGCCGCCGATCTACGTCGGCGCCCTCGGGCCGCGGCTGACCAGGGCCGCCGCCGAGCACGCGGACGGACTGCTGGTGATGCCGTTCGGCACGAAGCGGTTCCTGCACGAGTCGACGATGTCGGCGGTCGCCGACGGGCTGGCGGCCGCGGGCCGGGACGCCGCGGATTTCGCGGTCGTGCCGGAGGTCATCGTCTCCGTCGCCTCCGACCAGAACCCCGACCACGCCGCCACCCGCCAGTTGCTGGCGTTCTACGGTTCGACGCCGGCCTACCGCCCGGTGCTCGACCTGCACGGGTGGGGGGATCTGCAGCGGGAGCTGCACGCGATGTCCAAGCAGGGCCGCTGGCAGGAGATGGCGAGGCTCATCCCGGACGAGGTGCTGCACACGATCGCGGCGTGCGGCACCCCGGCCGAGATCGCCACACACATCCGCGACCGGGTGGCCGGCGTTGCCGACCGGATCTGCCTGTACCAGCCGCAGCCGATCGACGTGGATTCGTTGGCTCAGATCGTGCACGCGCTGCGCGACTGAGCCCTATGGTTGGGGTCGGTACGTAAGCGGACCAATGGAGGTTCCATGGGCAGCGTCGCTGCTGATCACACCGATGTCCTGATCATCGGCGCCGGCATATCGGGCATAGGCGCGGCCTATCGGCTGCAGGAGAAGAACCCGGGGCTGACGTACGCGATCCTGGAGCGCCGGTCGCGCATCGGCGGCACGTGGGACCTGTTCCGCTACCCGGGGATCCGCTCCGACAGTGACATCTTCACGCTGAGCTTCCCGTATGAACGGTGGACCAGGCCGGAGAACGTCGCCGACGGCGCCGACATCCGCGAGTACCTCACCGCGACGGCGCGTAAGCACGGCATCGACTCCCACATCCGGTTCGGCACCCGCGTGCTGTCGGCGGACTGGGATTCGGCCACCGACACCTGGACCGTGCACGTCGAGCAGGACGGCAGGCAGCGGACCTACCGCAGCAGGTTCCTGTTCTTCGGCACCGGTTATTACAACTACGACGAGCCCTACCGCCCCGAGTTTCCCGGCATCGAGAAGTTCGCCGGTGAGGTCGTGCATCCACAGCACTGGCCGGAATCGCTCGACTACACGGGCAAGAACATCGTGGTGATCGGGAGCGGTGCGACGGCGATCAGCATGATCCCGGCGCTGGCCCGCCAGGCCGGCCACGTCACCATGCTGCAGCGTTCGCCCACCTACGTGTTGTCCTCACCGCGGATCAACCCGGTGGTGCAGGCCATCCGCAAGGTGTTCCCGGCGCGGATCGCCTTCCACCTCGTGCGCCTCTACAACCTGACGTTCATCGTCTCCACCTATGCGCTGTCCCGGAAGGCGCCCGGGCTGGTGCGCCGGTTCATCCGCCGTCAGGCCGCCAAGACGCTGCCCGAGGGCTATCCGGTCGACGTGCACTTCAACCCGCACTACGACCCGTGGGATCAGCGGATGTGCCTGAGCCTCGACGACGACCTGTACACCGCGATCGCCGACGGCAGGGCCGAGGTCGTCACCGATCACATCGAGACGTTCGACGAACGCGGCGTCGTGCTGCGCTCGGGTGAGCGCATCGACGCCGACGTCATCGTCACCGCCACCGGACTTCAATTGCAGGCGCTCGGCGGAGTGGCGCTCTCCATCGACGGCGCCGAGGTGAAACCGCAGGACCGATTCGTCTTCAAGGAGCACATGCTCGAAGACGTGCCAAACCTGGCGTGGTGCGTGGGATACATCAACGCGTCGTGGACGCTGCGCGCCGATCTGACCGCGCGGGCGTTCGCCCGGCTCATCGCGTTCATGGACGACCACGGCTACACGCACGCCTATCCGCATCTCGGTGACACGCCGATGGCCGAGAAGCCGGCGTGGAACATCAATGCGGGCTACGTCCAGCGGGCGCCGCACGCACTGCCGAAATCCGGGACGCACCGGCCGTGGAATGTGCGGCACAACTATGTCCTCGACGCGATCGACCACCGCTTCGACCGGATCGAGGAGTCGATGGTGTTCGGCCGGGTACCGGCGCCGCAGACACAGCCGGCCTGACGGGGGGCCTGATCAGGGCGAGGCCAGCAGCAGCCGGGCGATCCGGCGGGCCCGCCCGACCGGATCCGGTTCCACCCCGACCGCCAGTGCGCTGAGCATGCCGTCGTAGACGAGCGCGATGTCGCGCGCCGTCCGGTCCGCGTCGGCGACACCCGCGGCGGCCACTTCCCGGGTCAACCGTGCGACGGCGTGGCGTTTGTGCGCGGCCACCGCGGCCAGGCCGGGATGGTCGTGCGGTAGCTGGACGGCGGCCGCGACGTGTGCGCAGCCGCGTGCCAGGGAGGTCTGCGCGCTCCACAGTTCGGTCGCGGTGAAGATGGCGAGCACGCGCTCCTCGGGGTCGGTTTCGGCCTCGATGCAGGCCTCCCACAGGTCACGCCACCGGCGGTCGCGATCGGCGAGGTAGGCGGCGACGAGGTCGTCCTTGCCGCGGAAGTTCTTGTACAGCGAGCCGGTCGCGACACCGGCTTTCTCGATCACGGCGTCCACGCCCGTGGTCGCGATGCCCCGGCCGTAGAACAGCTCGTCGGCGGCCCGCAGCAGGCGGGAGCGGGCGGGTTGCCGTCGGACGGACATCATGCCACTCTAGCTAGAATGCAACGATCGTTCTACTTTGTGGTCGGCGCGGGCGCCTGCCTGATCGGCTGCTGCTACGGGTTCGCCCGGTTCGCCTACGGGTTGTTCTCGCCGGTGTTCACCGACACCTTCGGGCTGACGTCCACGGTCTTCGGCCTGATCGGCGCGGGCAGCTATGCCGGATACTGCGCCGCGATCGTCGTCAGCATGGTGCTGACCGAACGGATTGGTCCCCGGCCGGTCGCAATCGGTGCGGGAGTCGTTGCCACCGTGGGTATCTCGATCGTCGCGGCGGCGCCGTCGACGCCGGTCCTGGCGATCGGAGTCCTGGTCGGCGGGTGCAGCACCGGCATCGCCTCACCACCCCTTGCCGCCGCGGTGGCACAGTTGATGCGGGGCGCGGTGGCCGACCGGGCGCAGACGATCGTCAACGCGGGCACGGGCATCGGCGTCGTCGTATCGGGTCCGGTCTCGCTGCTGCTGTTCGGCCACTGGCGGATCGCGTGGGCGCTGTTCGCGATCATCACCGCCGCGGTCACCGTGTGGACGGCCTTCGCGCTGCCGTCCGCCGGCGCGTCCGGCGACACCGGCCCGCGCGAGAAGACGCTGCGCCCGGGCGTATCCGGGTTGGTCGCGGCATCGTTGGTCGCTGGCGTCGGCAGCATCGCGGTGTGGAACTTCGGCCGGGATGTGATCACCACCGTCGGCGGCGCGGGGCCGTTCGAGTCGTCCGCGGCCTGGACGGTGCTCGGTGCCGCGGGTATCGCCGGAGCATTCGGCGGTGCGCTCGTGCAGCGGATCGGACTGCGGCCGGCGTGGATTCTCACCACGGTCGCGATGGCCGCGGCGACGCTGGCGCTGGCCCTCGGTTCGGCCCACCCCGTGGTCACGCTGACGGCACCCGGCGTCTTCGGCGCGGCGTACGTGGCGATGTCGGGCCTGCTCCTGTTGTGGAGTGTGCGCGTCTACCCGGACCGGACGGCGTTCGGGGTCGGGTTGAGTTTCTGCACCCTCGCGGTCGGACAGGCGCTCGGCGCGCCGGCCGTCGGCGCGCTCATCGACAGTGCGGGTGCCCGAACAGCTTTCGGGGCCTGCGCGTTGGTCGGTCTGCTCGCACTGCTGCTGCGGCCGGCCGCCGAGAAGGCGCCCGTCACGGTGCCAGGGTGAGCCAATCGGCGAAACCCGACGGGTCGTGGCGGCCCAGCGCACCGTGTTCGAACAGGCCCCAGCCCTCGACCGTGCGGCCGTCGACCGCACATGTCGCCCGCCCGACGTGGTCGATCACACCGAACATCGCCCGCCCGGACACCGAGGGATCACTCATGTCGTAATCCAGCCGCTCGGTGAACTTCTCGCCCTTCCACACCCCGTGCAGCCAGTCGGAGTCGCCACCGTAGCCGCCCCCGATGTGGATCGGCACCGGCAGCTTGGACTCCACCTCGAAGACGATCGGTGCGCCGTCGCCCGTGGTGGCCTCGATGGTGGCGCCGTAGGGGATCCGGGTGCCCGACGTGTAGTGGATCTTCACGCGGGGCCAGCCCAGCTGCTCGACCCGCCCGTCGCGCCACACCCGGGTGCAGTCGTTGAGCGAGCGGAAGCCGTTCGGCTCATCCTGGATGATGAGCACGATCGCGAAGTCGTCGAAGGCCATCGGCACGTAGAGCCACCACATCCCCTCGAACGGCGGATCGGCCGGGCGCCCGGCCGGTTCCGCTTCGCCGATCGGCCGGATGCCCCATGACCGGTCCCGCGACCCGATCCAGGTTTCGGGGTCGACGGCGATCTCCGCACCGTCGAGCGCGATCGTGCCGCTCCACGTACCGACCTGAGCGAACCGCTGCGCATTCAGCGTGACCCGGTTGCCGGTACGCAGGATGTGGGGCTGCTCCTGGACGACGTCGAACAGACCCTCCCACGTGAGATCGACTGCAACGCCGTCAGTTTCGTCCATCACGATGCGCACCGACCGCAGCGGTTCGCGGACCTCGACGCGGTAGGCGCCGACGTGCTGGTTGAGGCGGTCCTGGTCGATGCCGTCGGACAGGTGCACGGCGGTGTGCGTATCGCCGAACAGCCCACGCTCACCGCCGCCGCGCCGCGACACCAGCACGAACGCGTCTTTCACACCGAGGTTGGGGTAGTAGCCGATGCCGGTGATGAGGAAGATGTCGCCGGTGCGGTCGTGGGCGTTGTAGTACGAGCGGTCGTAGAAGTTGCGGTCCGACGAGCCCGGCCACGCGATGGGCTGCGGGATCTGGTGTACCGGGAATTCGTCCATGGGGCCGAGCATCACGAGTCCTCTCCGATGAGGCGGCGCAGCAGCGCGCCGTGGTAGAACAGCGATTCCACGTCGGTGGGCGGTTCTATCTCGCCGAAACGCACCCGCCGGGCGCTGGTGCGCATGAACACGCACGCCCAGATGACGCCGGCGTAGACGTAGAACCAGTGCAGGTCGCCGAGCGTGACCCCGGTGCGCTCGGTGTAGGTGGCGCGCACGTCCTCCTCCCGCATGAAGTGCGGCATGCCGTCCAGGCCGGCCAGACCGGTGAGTTCCTGGAAGACCATGTGGGAGAAAATCATCCACGCCACATCCATCTCACGCGGGCCGATGGTCGCCATCTCCCAGTCCAGTACCGCCACCGGGCGGAAATCGCGGTAGAGGACGTTGCCGACGCGGCTGTCACCCCACAGCAGGACGGGATCCGTCGCGGCGACGTCGGCCGGCCAGTGCGCCTCCAGCCAGTCCAGGGCCCGCTCGATGAGCACGGAGCGGCCGATGTCGGCGGCGGCGAACTCGTACCAGTCCTTGAACCAGTTGAGGTTTCGGCGCAGCGCATTCTCACCGGCACCCCGATCGAGGAATCCGAACGTGATGTGGGGATCGGGGATCGAGTGCAGTTTGGCGAGCACCTCGACCGAGCTGTCCTGGAGCAGCCGCTGCTGTTCGGCAGGCGCGTCGTAGAGCCAGTTCCCGCCGAACGTGTACGGCATGATGTCGGGCGGCACCACTCCGTCGACGTGCTCCATCAGGAAGAACGGCGCGCCGAGCACGTCGCCGGTCGGTTCCAGCCACCGCACCGGCGGCACCGGCACGTCGGTCTTCTCACCCACCAACCGGATCACGTCGAACTGGTGATCCATCCGGTACTCCGAGAACACCGGGACGTCCTCGACGGTGGGCGCGACGCGGGCGACGAACCGCTGCGGCCCGCCGTCGAGCGCGACCGTCAGCACGATCGTCTCCGAACTCATCCCGTTGGCGTCGATACCGCTTTCGACGAGTACTTCGGGCGCGTGCCCGTCGGCGATCTGGGTGGCCAGCCAGCGCGACATGACATCGGGCAGGGCGGCGACGTCCCGGCTGGAGTGCTGGAGGCGGCTGACGTCGGTCTCGACCGTCGGTTCGTGTGCCATGCGAGCATCCTTTGATCGCAATTACGATACTATGAGTAGCGATATGAAATCAGACACACCTGCGGATGGCAAGGTCCAGGCCGCGGGACGTCCACGTGATCCCCGCATCGACGCCGCGATCCTGCGCGCGGCCGCGGATCTGCTTGCAGAGGTCGGGTATTCGAATCTGACGATGGCCGCGGTCGCCGAACGCGCCGGAACCACCAAGACCGCGCTCTACCGGCGGTGGTCGAGTAAGGCGGAGCTGGTGCACGAGGCGGCGTTCCCCGCCGCGCCCACCGCGCTCACCACGCCCGCAGGTGACATCGCCGCAGATGTGCGGGCGATGATCGGCGCGGCGCGCGACACGTTCACCACCCCGGTGGTGCGCGCCGCGCTGCCCGGCCTGATCGCCGACGTGGCCGCCGACCCCGCGCTCAATGCGCGGGTGATGGAGCGCTTCGTCGACCTGTTCGGCGCCGTGCGCACCCGTCTCGCCGACGCAGTGGCCCGTGGTGAGGTCCACGCCGACGTCGACCCCGACCGCCTCATCGAGGTGATCGGCGGCGCCACGATGCTCGGCCTGCTGCTGCGGGGCCGCAGCCTCGACGACGAGTGGGTCGAGCAGACGAGCGCGATCGTCACCCGCGGTGTGGTGGCATAGGACGGTGACTCTGCAGCCCTTCCCGACCGACTGGCGCACCGCGCTGGTTCTGGTTCCGCACCCCGACGACCCCGAGTACGGCATCGGCGCGGCGGTGGCGAAGTGGACGTCGACGGGCCGCACCGTCCACTACGCGCTGGCCAGCCGGGGTGAGGCCGGTATCGAGGGTCTGCCGCCGGCCGAAGCCGGACCCGCGCGCGAGCGGGAGCAGATCCGGGCGGCGGCCGTCGTCGGCGTCGACCTCGTGGAGTTCTGGGAGTTCCCGGACAGCCGTATCCGCGACACCGCGGAGCTGCGCGCCCGGATCGCCGACACCATCGAGGTGGTGGCACCCGACGTCGTCCTCACCATCTTCAGCGGACCCGAATGGGCGCCGGGCCAGCCCAACCAGCGCGACCACATCGAGTTCGCGACCGCCGTCACCGCCGCCTACGACGCGCTGGCCGACCCGCCGCGCTGGCTATTCGAGAACGGCCCGGACGGCACCCACGGCGAAGTGGTCGACGGCTTCGTCGACGTCGCCGTGGAATCGTTGGCGGCCCACGAGCGTTACCTGTCGGTGCTGGATCCCGAGACGCCGGTGTACGAGCAGGCCCGCCGCCAGGTGGCGGAGACGACCGCCGGACGTCCGGAGTTCGGTGGCCGCCCGACCGTGGAATTCATCCTGGTCCGGGGTGGGCGATGACGGCGGTGTTGTGCGCTGAGGACATCGGCTTCGTCCGCGGCGGACGTCACCTGCTCGCCGACGTCTCGGTCACCGTCGAGGCCGGTCAGAGCTGGGTGGTGCTCGGTCCGAACGGCGCGGGCAAGAGCACGCTGCTCAGCCTGTTCGGCGCGATCGCCCATCCCACGAGTGGAACAGTAGAGGTGCTCGGCCACCGGCTGGGCCGGGTGGACATGCGCGAGCTCCGCACGCACATCGGCCACGTGAACCCCCGCCACCGCGTCGACGCCCCGCTCACCGCCCGCGAGGTGGTGTTGACCGGTCTGACGAACACCCCGGAGTTCGTGCCCCGCTGGTCCCCGACGGACGAGCAGATCCGGCGCGCCGACGAGCTGATCGCCTCCCTGGGGCTCGCCGACCGCGCCGGTGCGCAGTGGCAGGTGATGTCGCAGGGTGAACGCGGCCGCACCCTGATCGCCCGCGCGCTGATCGGCGAACCGCATCTGCTCATCCTCGACGAGCCCGCCACCGGTCTGGATCTGGCTGCGCGCGAGCAACTCCTGGCCGCGATGGACGGGTTGCGCCGCTCCGATCCGCAGCTGGCCACGGTGCTCGTCACCCACCACATCGAGGAGATCCCGGCGACCACGTCGCACGCGCTGCTGTTGCGCGACGGCCGGATCATCGCGCAGGGGGCGGCGCAGACCGTGCTCACCTCCTCGGCGATCAGCGCCTGTTTCGACCACCCGATCACCATCGCCAGAAGCAACGGGCGGTGGTTCGCCCAGGCGGCGTAGGGGGTCGAATCAGTCGGCGATCGCCAACACATCCTTGGCCTGCGTCCGCCGATCACCCCAGACGCTCGAAGACGATGGTGATCCGCGTCCCATCAGGACGGGTGAAGTTCTCGGTCAACTCGACGAACCTCGGACACGAAACGCGGCGCCGCGGAATCGATCAGTACTTCGACGAAGCGATGTCCGGGCTGAAGCTGAGCATCCCGTCGGGCCGCTCTCCGTAGGCGGCCCGGTGCTCCCGTCACGCTCTGTCTGTGCGGTGACCATCCACCACGTCCCCAGGATCGGTGAATCACCTTCCTCGGCGTCGGCACGGGTCCGCCATCCGACGTCATGCGGAACGCCGCAGGGTCCGGCGAAACGCATGGCGACTTAATATGTTCGGCCTCGGGGGTGACTACAGGGTCGCCGAGTGCGCGACGTCCATACCGTCGACGGCGACGAACCCCATGTCCTGATCGCCGATGACCGACAACAGGCAGAGCGCACGGTGCGACGACGTCCCTGGTTCGGCGGTGAAGAGAATCATCAGCTGGTCGCGATCCGGGATCATCAGCAAGTTGCAGTGCATGTCGATCGGTCCGACCACCGCATGAGTCACGGACTTGATCTGGTGGCGCGGCACGACAACATCGACCTGCCGCCACAACGCGTTGAATTCCGAGCTGGCCGAGCAGAGTTCGTCGATCAGAGCACGTACGTCGTGGTCGCGCGGATAGCGCTCGGCCACGGCGCGGAGCTGGCTGGCGGCGAACCTCGCGAAGTCCTCGCTTCCGCTGACGCCGTGATGGCGTCGGGAGGGGTCAGGCTCGAGGAAGAAGGCTCGGATGAGGTTGCGCTCCTGCCCAGAAATGGCCGACAGATCGCCAAAAATAGCTGTCGCCAACGGATTCCATGCGAGGATGTCGTACTTCGCGTCGAGGACCAGTGCGGCGGTATGAGGCATGCGATGGATGAGATCGATAACGCTCGGTGCGACGTCGCGTCGGGGCCGGGCATTGTCTTCCTCCGGCGAGCGCCCAGACAGGGTGAAGAGCAGGGCGCGTTCGTCATCGCTCAATCTCAGCGCCTGGCTGAGGCTGTTGAGCACCTCGACTGACGGCCGGGAGGCGCGAGCTTGTTCAAGCCGGGCGTAATAGGACGCGGAGATGTGCGCCAATCCCGCGACTTCTTCGCGCCGAAGGCCGGCGGTCCGGCGTGGTCCGTCACAGGGCAGGTCGACATCGCCGGGACGAAGCCGGGCCCGACGGTCGCGAAGGAAGCGCGCCATGGGCTGTTGATCCATGACTTCGAGTATGCCGCCACGCGCCGATCCTTGGCTGGCACAACTTGTGTCTGGCACGGAGACGCCAATCGCGCAACCGTGGGCTCATGAGCACCACTGCCAGAGTCGCCCTCGTCACCGGCGGCAACAAGGGAATCGGCTACCACGTCGTCGGCCAACTCGCGCAGCACGGAGTACACGTCTACCTGGCTGCCCGAGATGCCGCCCGTGGCCGCGCGGCATCCGACATGCTGACCGAGCGGGGACTCGACGTCCGATTCGTCCAGATCGACGTGACCGATGCCGCATCGGTGCTCGCGGCCGCCGGCCAGGTGGGCCGGGAGCGCGGCCGGTTGGATATCCTGGTCAACAACGCTGCCATTACCAGCGGGCTGGATCCCGCATCGAAGGTGACCGTCGAAGATCTTCGGCGTACGTTCGAAACCAACGTCTTCGGGGCGGTGACCGTCACCAACGCATTCCTGCCATTGCTCCGCATGTCGCGTTCACCACGGATCGTCAACGTCTCGAGTGGGATGGGATCGATCGCACTAATGGCTGACCCGAACTTCGAGCTGACGAAGTTGAACCAGGCCGCCTATCAAGTGTCCAAAGCCGCATTGAATGCGTTGACCGTCCTGTATGCCAACGAGTTCCGTGCGCACGGCATCAAGGTGAACGCCGTCTGTCCGGGCTACCGGGCGACCGAGCTCAACGGTGGGCTACCCACCCCAGGGGCCGGCGATCCGGCGGACGGCGCCAAGGTGGCAGTGACCATGGCCATGATCGACGACAACGGCCCCACGGCTCAGTTTCTCGGTGACACCGGCGCCATCTACCCGTGGTGACGCCCGAGCTCGGCCGGCCCGACCGAAGCGGCGGCCGTCGAGTGTGCGGCCCCATCCGCCGCAACCGATATGTCGCGTATGAATCCGCACAATCGGAGTGGTCGACGTGACTTACTCGGCCGCGATCTGGGCTCGGTTGCGGGCAGTCACCTCGTCGAAACGCGAAGAGAGCCCAGCGAAGTCGCGGGCCTGCGACCCGGCGATATCCTGTTCAGCGGCCAGAGCGGGGGAGATGACGGGGTTGCTGCCGCGCGTGTAGATCTGCTTGAGCCCGGCCATCGTCGCCGCCGGCACCTCGGCGATCTGACCGGCCAGCTCGAGCGCGCGGGGGAGGAGCCGGTCGTGGGGCACCACCTCGGTGACAAGACCGATCCGCTCCGCCCGTTCGGCATCGACGACCTCACCGGTCATCGACAGGCGGCGTGCCATCGCGGCGCCGACGACTTGCGGCAGCCGCGCCGTCATGCCGCCGCCGGGCAGGATGCCGACGCGGGCGTGGGTGTCGGCGAACACCGCCCGCTCCGAGGCGATCAGGAAGTCGCAGCCCAGCGCCATCTCCAGCCCGCCGGTGAACACCGCACCGTTGACCGCGCCGACGATCGGGGTGCGCATCTCGGCTGTCCGGGCGATGCAGCTCTGGGACTGGAATTCGGCGAAGTACGTCGAACCGTCGCGGGCGGCCTCCTTGAGGTCGACACCGGCGCAGAACGCCGGATCGGCACCGGTCAGCACCACCGCGCGCACCGATTCGTCGGCGTCGGCGTCCGACAAGGCGGTGTAGAGCGTACGGATGAGGTCGCGGCTCAGCGCATTTCGCGCTTCCGGCCGGTTCATGGTGAGCAGGCGGACGGCGCCTTGGTCGGCCACCAGGACGAGTGACGTCATGTCCGCCATCCTGACATCCGCCGAGATCGACGTTTTGCCCGCATCTACTCGCACTTTCTCGCCCATGTGTTCGTTTCGGCGAACAGGCGCTAACGCAGGAACAGGTCGGCGCTGTCGGCCAGGTCGAGTATTGGTTGGGGGAGTGCGCCGAGTGCCAGCGTCACCGCCGCGGTCACCGTGACCGCCGCGGTGGTCAGCCCGCTCGGTGCGACGACCCGCGGGGGGTCGTCGGGCGGCTCGGTGAAGAACATCAACACGATCACCCGCACGTAGAAGTACGCGGCGACCGCGCTCGCGATCACACCCACCACCACCAGCGGTATCGCCCCGCCCTCGCCCGCCGCCTTGAAGACCGCGAACTTGCCGACGAAGCCACTGGTCAGCGGGATACCGGCGAAGGCGAGCAGGAACAGCGAAAACACCGCCCCGACAAGGGGATAACGCCTACCTAGCCCAGCCCAGCGGGCCATCGCCGTCTCTTCGTCGCCGTCGGCGCCGCGGACCAGGCCCACCACCGCGAACGCGCCGACGGTGGAGAACCCATAGGCGAACAGGTAGAACAGCACCGACGACAGGCCCGGCCGGTTCTCGGCGATCACGCCGGTGAGGATGAAACCGGAGTGCGCGATGGCCGAGTACGCGAGCATCCGCTTGACGTCGGTCTGCGTCACCGCCGTCACCGTGCCGACGACCATGGTGAGGATCGCGACCGCCCACAGCACCGGCCGCCAATCGGCGCGCAGTTCGGGCAGCGCCACGTAGAAGATCCGCAGCAGCGCCCCGAACGCCGCGATCTTGGTGGCCGCCGCCATGAACGCGGTGACCGGGGTCGGCGCGCCTTGATAGACATCGGGGATCCACGAGTGGAACGGCGCCGCACCGACCTTGAACAGCAGCCCGACCAGGATCAGTCCCGCGCCGGTCAGTGCGAGCGACGTCTTGCCGGTCTCATCGGCGACGACGGCGGCGATCCCGCGCAGGTCGAGGGTGCCCGCATACCCGTAGAGCAACGCCGCGCCGTAGAGGAAGAACGCCGACGAGAACGCGCCGAGCAGGAAGTACTTGAGCGCGGCCTCTTGCGACAGCAGGCGCCGGCGGCGGGCCAGCCCGCACAGCAGGTACAGCGGCAGCGAGAGCACCTCGAGCGCGATGAACATGGTGAGCAGATCGTCGGCCGCCGGAAACAGCAGCATGCCGGCGACCGCGAACAGGGTCAGCGGGAAGACCTCGGTCTGCGCCGCCCCGGCGCGGGTGGCCACCTTCTCGGCCACGCTGCCCGGCACGGCCGAGGCCTGCGGGGTGAACGCATCCAGTCCCGCTGTGCGTGCGTCTGATTCGACGCCTACCGGGATCCGGCGTTCGGCGATCAGCAGCACCCCGAGGACTGTGACCAGCAGGATGGTGCCCTGCAGGAACAGTGCGGGCCGGTCGATGACCACCGACCCCATCACCGCGGGCCGGCCGACCTCTCCTGACAGTTGCCTGTCCAGCATGACGACGGCGGCCAGCGCGGCGACCGTGGCGCCGAGGGCGACGGTGACCTGCGCCGCGTAGCGGCTGCGCCTGGGCAGGAACGCCTCGATCAGCACTCCGGCGATCGCGGCGCCCACCACGATGAGCATGGGCGACAGCAGGCCGTATTCGACGGTGGGGGTGGGAATCACGGGTGGGCTCCCTCCGCGAACCGCGGCGCAGGGTCGGGCTGGTCGATGGTCGTCAGCGTGTGCCCGACCGCCGGATCGATGACGTCGAGCGCCGGTTTCGGATAGACCCCCAGTACCAGCAGCAACACGATCAGCGGTGCCACGACGGCGAGTTCGCGGGGGACCAGGTCGCGCAGCCGCTCGTTGCCCTCGGTGACCGGGCCGGTCATCATCCGCTGGTACATCCACAGCACGTAGACGGCGGAGAGCACCAGGGCGGTGGCTGCCAGCACCGCCAGTACGGGGTATCTGGTGAAAGTGCCGATGAGGACCAGGAATTCGCTGATGAACGGTGCCAGCCCCGGGAGCGAGAGCGTCGCCAGTCCCGCGACGAGGAAGGTGCCGGCCAGCACGGGTGCCACCTTCTGCACCCCACCGTAGGCGGCGATGAGCCGCGAGCCACGGCGGGAGACGAGGAAGCCGGCGATGAGGAACAGTGCCGCGGTGGAGATGCCGTGGTTGACCATGTACAACGCCGAACCGGATTGGCCCTGGCTCGTCATCACGAAGATGCCGAGGATGATGAACCCGAAGTGGGAGATCGAGGTGTAGGCGATCAACCGCATCACATCGGTCTGGCCGATCGCCACGACCGCGCCGTAGACGATGCCGACCACGGCGAGTGTGATGATCAGCGGCCGGAACAGTGTTGCGGCGTCGGGGAACAACTGCAGGCAGTAGCGGAGCATGCCGAAGGTGCCGACCTTGTCCATCACCGCCATCATCAGCACCGCACTCGCCGGGGTGGCCTCGACCGCGGCGTCGGGTAGCCAGCGGTGCAGCGGCCACAGCGGGGCCTTCACCGCGAACGCGAACATGAACCCGGCGAACATGAGGTTGAGCACCGCGGGGTTCACCACGAAGTCGCCGGCGGCGACGGCGGCCACGATGGCCCGGAAGTCGAAGGTGCCGCTGTCGAAGGCGTCGGTGCCCGCGGTGGTGACGTAGAGGCCGATCACCGCGGCCAGCATGATCAGTCCACCGAACAGGTTGTACAGCAGGAACTTCACCGCCGCCCTGGAACGATCCTGCGATGGCCCCGTTCCGAATCCTCCGATCAGGAAGTACATCGGGATCAGCATGGCTTCGAAGAACACGTAGAACAGCAGGATGTCGAGGGCCACCAGCGACATGAAGACCATGCCCTCGACGGCCAGCGTCAGCGCGAGATAGGTGTGCACCGACCGGCGTTGCGGCGCCCGGTCGGCGTCGTTCCAGCCGGCGACGATGAGCAGCGGCACCAGCACCGCGGTCAACACGATCAGGGCGAGGGCGATGCCGTCGACACCCAGGATGTAGCCGGTCCCGAATGACGGTATCCAGCGGCGGGATTCGACGAACTGGTACTGCTCCCCGCCAGGATCGAAGCCGACGGCGACGACCGCGGTGACCGCCAGCGCCAGCAGCGACACCGCCAACGCCACCCACTTCGCGATGGCGCGTCGGGGCATCAGCATGACCAGGCCCGCGCCGACGATCGGCGCCGCCCACAACACGCTCAGCCAGGGGATCACCACAGGTTCACCGCCAGGATCGCCGCCACGACGAGTGCCGCGCCGCCGAGCATGCCCAACGCGTAGGACCGCGCGAAACCGTTCTGCAGGCGCCGCATTCCGTCCGAGGCCCGTGACACCACTGCGGCGAGGCCGGTCGCGGCACCGTCGACGGCCGTGTCGTCGATCCGGATCACCGCCGCGGTGAGGGCCTGGCCGGGCCGCATGAACACACCTTCGTTGACGGCATCGCCGTAGAGGTCGCGGCGCGCGGCGACGGTCAGCGCCGACCCCACGGGAGCCTCGTCGGGGACCGGGCGGGTGCCGTACATGCGGTAGGCGATCGCGATGCCGACGGCGACGACCGACAGGATGAGGACGGTGGCCACCACCACCGGCACCGCATGCGCCTCCTCGTGGGTCCCGACGACCGGCTCCAGCCAGTGCGACAGCGTGCCGCCGATCGCCAGCAGCCCGCCCGACGCCACCGACCCGGCGGCCAGCACGATCATCGGTGCGGTCATGACGACCGGCGCCTCGTGGGGTCGCAGCTCTGCCCTTCCCCTCGTCGCTTCGCTCGCCCCGGATTCAGCCCAGCGCTTCTCACCGAAGAACGTCATCAGCATCACCCGCGTCATGTAGAACGCGGTGATGCCGGCCCCGAGGATCGCCGCCCCGCCGAGCACCCAGCCCTTGACGCCGCCGGCATTCAGCGCGGCCTCGATGATCCCGTCCTTGGAGAAGAACCCCGCCAGCGGCGGCACTCCGATGATCGCCAGGTAGCCGAGCCCGAAGGTGGCGAACGTGATCGGCAGCGCTTTGCGAAGACCGCCGTAGCGGCGCATGTTCACTTCGTCGCCCATGGCGTGCATGACCGAGCCGGCGCCGAGGAACAGGCCCGCCTTGAAGAAGCCGTGCGTCAGCAGATGCATGATCGCGAACGCGTACCCGGCCGGGCCGAGCCCGGCGGCCAGCACCATGTACCCGATCTGGCTCATGGTGGAGGCGGCCAGCGCCTTCTTGATGTCGTCCTTGGCGCAGCCGATGACGGCGCCGAAGAGCAGCGTCACGGTGCCGACGATCACGACGGCCAGTTGCGCCGTGGGCGCCAGGTCGAACACCGGGCCGGACCGCACGATCAGGTAGACCCCGGCGGTGACCATGGTCGCGGCATGGATGAGCGCCGACACCGGCGTCGGACCCTCCATCGCATCACCCAGCCAGGACTGCAGGGGCACCTGTGCCGACTTGCCGCAGGCGCCGAGCAGCAGCAGCAGACCGATCGCGGTGAGCGTGCCCTCGCCGAGTTGCGCTGCGGCGCCGAACACCCCGGCGAACGACACCGATCCGACGGTGGCGAACATGACCATCAGGGCGATCGCCAATCCCATGTCGCCGACGCGGTTGACGATGAAGGCCTTCTTGGCGGCGGTCGCCGCCGACGGTTTGTGCGACCAGAATCCGATCAACAGGTACGACGCCAGACCGACGCCCTCCCAGCCGACGTAGAGGCCGAGGTAGTTGTCGGCGAGGACGAGCAGCAGCATCGCGGCCACGAACAGGTTGAGGTAGGCGAAGAAGCGCCTGCGATCCGGGTCCTCCTTCATGTAGCCGATCGAGTACACGTGGATCAGTGAGCCGACGCCGGTGATCAGCAGCACGAAACACATCGACAGCTGGTCGAGTTGCAGGCCGAAGTCGACCTGCAGGGCGCCGACCGGCACCCACGAGAACAGCGTCTCGTGCACGGCACGGTCCTCGGCGGGACGGCTCAGCATCTGCGCGAACAGCACGGCGCCCACGACGAACGACGCGACCGCCGCGGCGGTGCCCAACAGGTGTCCCCACCGGTCGGATCGGCGTCCGGCCAGCAACAGGACGACGGCGCCGGCCAGCGGGAGCGCGATCAGCGGCCACACGGTCATCGGCGCCTCAATGCAGTCTCTTCTTCGCGCAAGCGCTCATCAGTGCCTCAGCAGATTCGCGTCATCGACCGAGGCCGACCGGCGGGCCCGGTAGATGGTCATGATGATGGCCAGCCCGATCACCACCTCACATGCGGCGACCACCATCGTGAAGAACGCCACCACCTGGCCATCGAGGTGTCCGTGCATCCGGGAGAACGCGACGAACGCGAGGTTCGCCGCGTTGAGCATCAGCTCCACGCACATGAACACGACGATCACATTGCGCCGCAACAGCACTCCGGCCGCGCCGATGGTGAACAGCAGTGCCGACAGGTACAGGTAGTTGTCGGGATTCACGAGTGGCCGTTCCTTCCGTCGCCCGACGGCGGTACCGCACGCGGGTTCAGGATGGTGCTGACCGACGACTTCGCACCGCTGCCGTCCGGCAACCGCCCCGGCATGTCGACCGCGTTGTGTCTCGCGTACACACCGGGATTCGGCATCGGCGTGGCGTGGCCGCCGTCGCGGAACCGCTCGATGGACAGTTCCCGCTGGGTCTTGCGATGTTCGAACCGTTCCCGGTGCGCGAGGACCATCGCGCCGAGTGCCGCGGTGATCAGCAGCACGCCGGTGAGTTCGAACGCCCACAGGTACCGCGTGAAGATCAGCTCGGCCAGACCCTCGACGTTGCCACCGCTGTTGGCGTCGGGCAGGCCGGCGAAACCCGCCACCGATACCGTGCCGATGCCCGCGATCAGCAGCACACCGAATCCGATGCCGACGATGATCGCGGCGACGCGCTGGCCCCGGATCGTCTCGACCAGCGACTCCGAGGAATCCACTCCGACGAGCATCAGGACGAACAGGAACAGCATCATCACCGCGCCGGTGTAGACCACCACCTGCACCACGCCGAGGAACAGCGCCTCCTGGGCGATGTAGAGCACGGCGAGCGCGATCATCGTGCCCGCCAGGAAGATCGCCGAGTACACCGCCTTGGGTGCGGCCACCACGCCGATCGCGCCGAGCAGCGCGATGCCGCCGACGATCCAGAACACGACCGCCTCGCTGGTGGAGGTGCGCACCGCACCGTCCGCCGCGAGCATGATGGTCTCCGCGGTCATCTGACGTCCTCGGTGATCGGGCCCACCCGGCCGAGGTAGTAGTCGTCGTCGGTGGCGCCGGCGGCCATGGGATGCGGCGGCGCCTGCATCCCCTCACGCAGCGGTGCCAGCAGTTTGTCCTTGCCCCAGATCAGGTCCGCGCGGTTGTCGTCGGCCATCTCGTAGTCGTTGGTCATCGTCAGCGCGCGCGTCGGGCAGGCCTCGATGCAGAGGCCGCAGCCGATGCAGCGCAGGTAGTTGATCTGATAGACGCGGCCGTATCGTTCACCCGGCGAATAGCGTTCGTCGGCGGTGTTGTCGGCGCCCTCGACATAGATGGCGTCGGCGGGGCACGCCCACGCGCACAGCTCGCACCCGATGCACTTCTCGAGGCCGTCGGGATACCGGTTGAGCTGGTGGCGGCCGTGATAGCGGGGCGCCACCGGACCGGGTTTCTCCGGATACTCCTCGGTGATCGGTTTCTTGAACAGCGTGCCGAACGTGACGGCGAAGCCGGCGACGGCGTCCCACAGCTTAGGCATCCGTGGTCTCCCTCGTGACGGACGGGCGGTCGGGTATCGGCGGCACCGGGAACGAGGCGCCGGCCGCGGTGTCGGCGCGGGTGCGCTCGGGCCGGAATCGCATGGTGCGCCACAGGATTGCGGCGAGCAGGAAGGTCGCGACGGTGCCGGCGATCAGCACCCCGCTGGCCCAGCCGCCGTAGCCGGTGCTGCGCAGGGTGTGCGCGGTGGCCACGACCATGATCCAGGCCAGCGACACCGGGATCAGCAGCTTCCAGCCGATCGCCATGAACTGGTCGTAGCGCAGGCGCGGCAGCGTGCCGCGCAACCAGATGTAGAGGAACAGGAACGCCCACACCTTCGCGGTGAACCAGAGTAAGGGCCACCAGCTGCTGTTGGCGCCGTCCCACATGTTGATCGGCCACGGCGCGTGCCAGCCGCCCAGGAACATCGTCGTCGCCAGCGCCGAGACCGTCGTCATGTTGACGTACTCGGCGAGCATGAACATCGCGAACTTCAGCGACGAGTACTCGGTGTGGAATCCGCCGACCAACTCGCCTTCGGCTTCCGGGAGATCGAAGGGCGCCCGGTTCGTCTCGCCGACCATCGACATCACGTACACGAGGAACGACGGCAGCAGGAGGAAGACGAACCAGGTCCGGTCCTGGGCGGCGACGATCCCCGAGGTGGACATGGTGCCGGCGTAGAGGAAGACGGTGGCGAAGGACAGCGCCATCGCGATCTCGTAGGACACCACCTGCGCACTCGAACGCAGCCCGCCCAGAAGGGGATACGTCGACCCGGAGGCCCACCCTGCGAGCACGATGCCGTACACGCCGACCGAGGTGACGGCCAGGATGTAGAGCACCGCGACGGCGAGGTCGGTCAGTTGCAGCGCGGTGCGGTGCCCGAACACCGAGACCGCACCACCCATCGGGATGACGGCGAACGCCATGAACGCCGGGATGACCGAGATGACCGGGGCCAGTAGGTAGACCGGCCGGTCGACGCCGGCCGGGGTGATGCCCTCCTTGAGCGCCAGCTTGATGCCGTCGGCCAGCGACTGCAGCAGTCCCTTCGGCCCGACCCGGTTGGGGCCGAACCGCATCTGCATGCGGCCCAATATCTTCCGCTCGATCAGTATGGCGGCGAGCACGGTGACCACGAGGAACGCGAAGATGCCGACGGCCTTGGCGAGGATCAGCCACCAGGGGTCGTGCCCGAAGAGGGTGGGGTCGGGGTGGGTCATTCGGCGGCCCGTCCGATCGACACGACCGCGCCGATGCTCACCCCGAGCCGGCGGTGTACCTGCGAACCGGGGGAGTTCAGCGGCAGCCAGACGACGCCGTCGGGCATGTCGGTGACGGCGAGGGGCAGCGTGATCTGACCGCGGGGGGTGCTCACGGTCACCGGGCCGCCTTGCGCGGCGCCGATCGCTGCGGCGGTTGGCGCGGACAACCGGACGACGGCGGCGGGTGCGGTGGCCGCCAGATGCGGTTCGCCGTCCTGCATCCGGCCCAGGTCCAACAGCATCCGCCAGCCGGTCAGCACCGCCTGCCCGGGACCGGGCTGCGGCGGCGCCGTCGCCTCGGCGCGCAGCGGTGGCCGGGGCCCGTCCCACCAGCCCAGCCGGGCCAGTTCTTCCCCGCCGGCCCGGGTGTCCGGCAGGCCGAGATCGACACCCATCTCGTCGGCCAGGAAGTTCAATACCCGCAGATCGGGGATGGCGTTGCTGCGCAGTGCCGGGTCGAAGGGCCGCATCCTGCCCTCCCAGTCGAGGAACGCACCGCCCTTCTCGGCGACCGGCGCGACCGGGAACACCACGTCGGCGCAGCGGGTGACGTCGCTCTCGCGGAGTTCGAGACTGACCACGAACGGCGCCGCCGCCAGCGCGGCGAGCGCGGCATCCGGGTCGGGCAGGTCGGTGACGTCGACACCGCCGAGCACCAGCGCGCCGAGCGCTCCGGATCGCGCCCCGTCGAGGATCGCAGCGGTGTCGCGGCCCGGGGTGTCCGGCAGCCGATCGGTGTGCCAAGCCGCGGCCAGCTGGGCGCGCGCCGAGGCATCGGTGACCGGACGGCCGCCGGGCAGCAGCGTGGGCAGCGCCCCGGCCTCCACGGCGCCGCGCTCCCCGGCGCGGCGCGGGATCCAGGCCAGCCGCGCACCGGTCGCCGCGGCGAGCCCGACCGCCGCGGTCAGTGCGCCCGGTGCGGTGGCGAGCCGTTCGCCGACGAGGATGACGGAACCGGGCAGCCGCAGCAGCGGCTCGTCGGTCAGGCGGTCGAGGGCGGCGGCTTCACCGCCCGGTGCGACGGCGATGAGGCGGCCGGCCAGCTTGGTCACGCCGCGGCTGGCGAACGGGGCGAGGGACAGCACCTGCAACCCCCGCTTGCGCACGGCCTTGCGCAGCCGCAGGAACACGATCGGCGATTCGTCCTCGGGTTCGAACCCGGCCAGCAGGACCGCGGGGGCGTTCTCCAGATCCGCGTAGGTGACCTCCATCGGCCGCGCCGCCACCTGGGCCGCGAGGAAATCGGCCTCTTCGACGCTGTGCGGCCGCACCCGGAAGTCGACGTCGTTGGTGTCGAGCACCATGCGCGCGAATTTCGCGTAGGCGTAGGCGTCTTCGACGGTGGACCGGCCACCGACCACCACACCGGCCCGGCGGTCCGCGGCTGCGAGCCCGGCGGCGGCCACGGCGAGCGCCTCCGACCAGGACGCCGGACGCAGCGCGCCGTCGTCGTCGCGAACCTGCGGTGTGGTGATCCGATCGCCGACGGTCGCGTAGGTGAACGCCCAGCGGCCCTTGTCGCAGTTCCACTCCTCGTTGACCTGCGGATCGTCACCGGCCAAGCGGCGCAGCACCTTTCCGCGACGGTGGTCGGTGCGCTGCGCGCACCCAGAGGCGCAGTGCTCGCAGACGCTCGGGCTCGACACCAGGTCGAACGGCCGGGCGCGGAACCGGTACGCGGTCCCGGTGAGCGCACCGACCGGGCAGATCTGCACCGTGTTGCCGGAGAAGTAGGACTGGAACGGCTCACCGGGGGCGATGCCGACCTGTTGCAGGGCACCGCGTTCCAGCAGTTCGATGAACGGGTCACCGGCGATCTGCTGGGAGAAGCGGGTGCACCGCGCGCACAGCACACACCGTTCGCGGTCCAGCAGCACCTGTGCGCTGATGTTGATCGGCTTCGGGAAGGTGCGTTTGACGTCGGTGAACCGGGTCTCGGCGCGGCCGTTGGACATGGCCTGGTTCTGCAGCGGACATTCGCCGCCCTTGTCGCAGACCGGACAGTCGAGCGGATGGTTGATGAGCAGCAGTTCCATGACGCCGCGCTGGGCCTTGTCGGCGGCTTCGGAGCTGAACTGCGTGTGCACCACCATGTCCGGGCTCACCGTCGTGGTGCACGACGCCATCGGTTTGCGCTGGCCCTCCACCTCGACCAGGCACTGCCGGCACGCGCCGACAGGGTCGAGCAGCGGATGGTCGCAGAAGCGGGGGATCTGGATGCCCATCAGCTCGGCGGCCCGGATCACCAACGTGCCCTTGGGGACGCTGACCGCCGTGCCGTCGATGGTGAGCTCGACCATCTCCACCGGCGGCTCCTCTGCGCGAGCAGACGCGGAGACCCCCTTTTTCGCCGCATTCTGGGGGTTTTCACGTCTGCTCGCGAAGGAAGTCACACCGCCACCTCCTGGTCGGCCATCAGTGTCGAGGCGTGCGGATCGAAGGGGCAGCCGTCCTCGAGGTGGGCGAGGTACTCGTCGCGGAAGTACTTGATCGACGAGATGATCGGGCTCGCCGCCCCATCACCCAACGCGCAGAACGACTTTCCGAGGATGGTGTCGGAGATGTCGAGCAGCTTGTCGATGTCGGCCTCGGTGGCGGCACCGCTCTCCAGGCGCGCGTAGATCTGGGCCAGCCAGTAGGTGCCCTCGCGGCACGGTGTGCACTTACCGCACGATTCGTGGGCATAGAACTGCGTCCAGCGCTGGACGGCGCGCACCACGCAGGTGGTGTCGTCGAAGATCTGCAGGGCCTTGGTGCCCAGCATCGACCCCACCGACGCCATGCCCTCGTAATCGAGTGGCACCTCGAGATGTTCACCGGTGAGCAGCGGCGTCGAGGAACCTCCGGGTGTCCAGAACTTCAGCTGGTGCCCGGCCCGGACACCACCGGCGTAGTCGAGCAGTTCGCGCAGTGTGATCCCCAGCGGCGCCTCGTACTGACCGGGGCGGGTGACGTGTCCGGACAGCGAGTACAGCGTGAACCCGGGCGATTTCTCCGAACCCATCGACCGGAACCAGTCGATGCCGTTGAGCACAATCGGCGGCACACTGGCGATGGACTCGACGTTGTTCACCACGGTCGGGGACGCGTACAGACCGGCCACCGCGGGGAACGGCGGCCTCAGGCGGGGCTGGCCGCGGCGGCCTTCCAGCGAGTCGAGCAGCGCGGTCTCCTCACCGCAGATGTAGGCGCCGGCGCCGGCGTGCACGATCAGGTCCAGGTCGAACCCGGAGCCGCGGATGTCGGTGCCCAGGTATCCGGCCTCGTACGCTTCGGCGACCGCGGCCTGCAGGCGGCGCAGCACCGGCACCACCTCACCGCGCACATAGATGAACGCGTGGTGGGCGCGGATCGCGTACGCGGCGATGATCGCGCCCTCGACGAGGAAGTGCGGGGTCGTCATCAGCAGCGGGATGTCCTTGCACGTCCCGGGTTCCGACTCGTCGGCGTTGACGACGAGGTAGTGCGGTTTGGCGCCCGGCCCGTCGTCGCCTTGCGGGATGAACGACCACTTCGTGCCGGTGGGGAACCCCGCACCGCCCCGGCCGCGCAGCCCCGAGTCCTTCACGGTGGCGATGACGTCGTCGGGATCCATCGCGAGCGCCTGTTCCAGCGCGCGGTATCCGTCGTGGCGGCGGTAGGTGTCCAGCGTCCACGGTTGGGGTTCATCCCAGAACCGACTCAGCACCGGCGTCAGCGGGGTCACGGTTGAGATCCGTTCACCGGCGGGGGCGCGGCCGACTCCGGTGCGGGCGCCGGTTCGTCCCGCGTCGAGTCCGCCGCTTCGGTGATCGACGGATCCGGTTCGCTGGCAGACTCTTTCGTGGAGTCAGCATCCGGTGCGGCCATCCCATTGGCGCGGGCCACGCGCAGACCGGCGAGCGTCGCCTCGCCCGTGCCACCGGGATTGGTGACGGCGCGCGGGTCGGCCAGCCCGGCCAGTGTGCGAGAGGTCTCCCGGAACGTGCACAGCGGCGCACCCCGCGTGGGGGTCACCGGCGTCCCGCCGCGCAGCGCGTCGACCAGATCACGGGCCGACGCGGGCGTTTGGTTGTCGAAGAACTCCCAGTTCACCATGACGACCGGGGCGTAGTCGCAGGCTGCGTTGCATTCGATGTGTTCCAACGTGATCCGGCCGTCCCCGGTGGTCTGCCCGGCGTGGACGCCGAGCTGGTCCTGCAGTGCGTCGAGGATCTCGTCGCCGCCCATGATCGCGCAGAGCGTGTTGGTGCAGACGCCGACGAGGTAATCGCCAGTGGGCGTGCGCCGGTACATGGAGTAGAACGTCGCGACCGCCGTCACCTCGGCATCGGTCAAGCCGAGACGGCCGGCACAGAAAGCGATACCCGCGGGGGTGAGGCAGCCGTCCTCGGACTGCACCAGGTGCAGCAGCGGCAGCAGCGCCGACCGGGCCTGCGGGTACCGGGCGACGATGCGGGCCGCGTCGTCGGCAAGGCGTGCCGCCACCTCGGGCGGATACGCCGCGGGACCGGTGATCGGCGGGCCGGGTTCCTCGGGCCGTTGCCCCAGGCTCAGGAAAACGGTCACCTGTCCACCCCGCCCATCACCGGATCGATCGACGCGACCGCCGAGATGGCGTCGGCGACCATCCCGCCCTCGCACATCGCCGCCACCGCTTGCAGATTCGTGAACGACGGATCGCGGTAGTGCACCCGGTAGGGCCGCGTGCCGCCGTCGGAGACCATGTGCACCCCGAGCTCGCCGCGGGGCGATTCGACCGCCGTGTACACCTGCCCGGCGGGCACCCGGATCCCCTCGGTCACCAGCTTGAAATGGTGGATCAGCCCCTCCATCGAATGGCCCATGATGCGGGCGATGTGTGCGGGGGAGTTGCCCAGCCCGTCGGGGCCCAGGGCGAGGTCGGCCGGCCAGGCCAGCTTCTTGTCGTCGATCATGACCGGTCCCGGCTTCAGCCGATCGAGGCACTGCTCGACGATCTTGAGCGATTCGTGCATCTCCTTCACCCGGATGAGGTAGCGGCCGTAGGCGTCACAACCGTCGTCGGTGATGACGTCGAATTCGTAGTTCTCGTAACCGCAGTAGGGCTGTGCCCGGCGCAGGTCGTGCGGTAGTCCGGTCGAGCGCAGCACCGGCCCGGTGATGCCGAGCGCCATGCACCCCGCCAGATCGAGGTAGCCGATGCCCTGCGTGCGGGCCTTCCAGATGTAGTTCTCGTTGAGCAGGTTCTCCAGATCACGCAGCCGCCCGGGCAGCAATGCGAGCAGATCGCGGATGCGCGCAGTGGTGCCGTCGGGGAGGTCGGCCGCGAGCCCGCCGGGCCGGATGTAGGCGTGGTTCATCCGCAGTCCGGTGATCATCTCGAACACCGAGAGGATCTCTTCGCGCTCCCGGAAGCCGTAGAACATGGCGCTCATCGCACCGAGTTCCATCCCTCCGGTCGCCAGCGCGACCAGATGCGATGAGATGCGGTTGAGCTCCATCAGCATCACGCGGATCACGTTGGTGCGCTCGGGGATTGCGTCGGTGATGTCGAGGAGCTTCTCCACCCCGAGGCAGTAGGCGGTCTCGTTGAAGAACGGCGACAGATAGTCCATCCGGGTGACGAACGTGACGCCCTGGGTCCAGTTCCGGTACTCGAGATTCTTCTCGATGCCGGTGTGCAGATAGCCGATGCCGCAACGGGCTTCGGTGATCGTCTCGCCCTCGATCTCGAGGATCAGGCGCAGCACCCCGTGCGTCGAGGGATGTTGCGGGCCCATGTTGACGACGATGCGTTCACCGGCCTGCGCCTGTTCGGCCGCGGCCACCACCTGCTCCCAGTCCTCGCCGCCGACGACGACCACGGTGTCACCGCCCGCATCGGGCGGGTCGTTGGATGTGCTCATCAGTTGTACGCCCTCCGCTCGTCGGGCGGTGGGATCCGTGCGCCGTGGTACTCCACGGGGATACCGCCCAGCGGGTAGTCCTTGCGCTGCGGGTGGCCGACCCAGTCGTCGGGCATCTCGATCCGGGTGAGCGACGGGTGGCCGTCGAAGACGATGCCGAAGAAGTCGTAGGTCTCCCGCTCATGCCAGTCGGTGGTGGGGTACACCGCGAACAGCGACGGGATGTGCGGATCGTCGTCCGGTGCGGCCACTTCCAGTCGGATGCGCCGGTTGTGGGTGATCGACATCAGCGGATAGACCGCGTGCAGTTCGCGCCCGGTGTCGCCGGGGTAGTGCACGCCGCTGACGCCCAGGCACAGTTCGAACCGCAGGGCCGCGTCGTCACGCAGGGTCCTGGCGACGACGGGCAGTTGCGCGCGCGTGATCTCCAGCGTCAGTTCGTCGCGGTACACCACGACGCGCTCGACGGACGCGTCGTACCCGTCGCGGCCGAGCGCCTCGGTGAGCGCGTCGACGACCGTGTCGAAGTATCCGCCGTACGGGCGCGCTGAACCGCCCGGCAGCGCGACCGGCCGGACCAGCCTGCCGTAACCCGAGGTGTCACCGGAATCCCTGGCGCCGAACATCCCTCGGCGCACGCCGATGATCTCGGGGTCGCCGGCGCCGTTGCGGGACACGTTGTCTGCCTCCGTCACCGCAGCAGACCCTTCAATTCGATGGTGGACGGCACCGCCAGTGCGGCCTGCTCGGCCTCCCGGATGGCCTCGTCCCGGTTCACGCCGAGCGGCATCTGCTGAATCTTCTCGTGCAACTTGATGATTGCGTGGAGCAGCATCTCCGGGCGCGGCGGGCATCCGGGCAGATAGATGTCGACGGGGACCACGTGGTCGACGCCCTGGACGATCGCGTAGTTGTTGAACATGCCGCCGGAGGAGGCACACACCCCCATTGCGAGCACCCATTTGGGTTCGGCCATCTGGTCGTAGATCTGCCGCAGCACCGGGGCCATCTTCTGACTGACCCGACCCGCGACGATCATCAGATCGGCCTGCCGCGGGGTCGCCGAGAAGCGCTCCATACCGAATCGGGAGATGTCGAACCGCGGCCCGGCGGTGGCCATCATCTCGATCGCACAGCACGCGAGTCCGAAGGTCGCGGGCCACAGCGAACCGCTGCGGACATAGCCCGCGACCTTCTCGACCGTCGACAGCAGGATGCCGCCCGGCAACCGTTCCTCTAATCCCAATTGAGCCCTCCCCGCCGCCAGACATAGGCGTAGGCCACGAACACGGTGAGCATGAACAGCAGCATCTCCACCAGCGCGAACAGTCCGAGACTGTCGAACGCCACGGCCCACGGGTAGAGGAAGACGATCTCGATGTCGAACACGATGAACAACATCGCCGTCAGGTAGTACTTGATCGGGAAACGCTGGCCGGTCGCCTGCGCGTTGGCGCCGGTCGGCGCCAGCGGTTCGATGCCGCACTCGTAGGCCTCGAGTTTGGCCCGGTTGAAGCGCGTCGGCCCGACCACCCCGGCGATCACCACCGACACCACCGCGAACACCGCTGCGATGGCGCCGAGTACCAGGATCGGCGTGTAGAGGTCCATACCGGCCAGACGCTCCTCGGGCTGTCGATGTGAGCTAACCCACAGCCTAGCCATGTTTGCGATCTGCGCCACAGATTTGGTTAGTATCGGTCACCAATGCGGCGCACGGCGCCGGCGCGGCCGGTCATGCGCGAACGGCGAACGGGGGCAGTGCTTTTGGTGCTCGGCTACTGCACCGACAGCCGCAGCAGCGTGACCACGGCGTCACCCAGCCGGATCGGGTCGATCGGATGGGGCACGGCCGCGTCCGCGCGCGACCAGGATGCCAGCCACGCGTCGTCCGGGCGGCCGGTCAGCACCAGGATCGGCGGGGCGCCGGCGACCTCGTCCTTGATCTGCTTGGCCAACCCCATGCCACCCGCGGGAGTGGCTTCGCCGTCCAGGATGGCCAGGTCGAAACCGCCTGCATCGAGCTGTGCGATCACCATCGGGGCGGTAGCCACCTCGAGGTAGCTGAGCTCCGGCAACTCCGGGTGCACCCGCCTTCCGAGCGCCAGCTGAACCGCCTCCCGAGTCTGCGGATTGTCGCTGTACACCAGGATCCGCAGCGAAGGGGGCGGGGCTGCCATGGGCCAGATGCTAGCTGCTGGGCGTGCATCGCCGACCTACTCGCGGATTTTGCCTGTCGCGTCGTCCGGCTCGGGCGTGTCGCCCAGCAGCGGCGCCATGTCCGCCGGGTCGAAGTACTCGTCGATGCGGCTGATCAGGCCGTCGGCGCGCACGATGATCACGATGCACACCCGCATCGCGATCGCGCTGCCATTGGTGCCCGTGGCGTGCAGGATGTGCTGCTGGACGAAGCCGCCGTCGAACAGCCGCCGGTCGAGGACCTCGTAGCGCCGGTCGCTGGTGTGGCCGATAAACCAGAAGATCACCCGCAGCGCGCGGGCACGCTCGTTGTCGCGCCGGTCGCCGGAGTGCCACACCAGCACGTCGGGCGCCCACAGCGCCTCGATCGCGGCGGTATCGCTACGCTCGATGGCATCGAAGAGCCGGTCGGCCACCTCGTCGAGCGGGCTCGGCCGCAAGTCGGTCACGGGGGATACCTTCCCATCGGCGGGATGACCTGTGGGCTGTTTCGCCGGCGCTGATGCCACGTTGCCCCCGGGGCCGCCGCTGCTGGATTGCGCGTAGACCGTTGCGCAGTTGGTCACCCTCAGGGGGGCGACTCCGGTGCGGCGAGTCGCGGTGATCAGGTGTCGGGTGTTGCGGAGCTGTGCTGATGAGGCCCGGCCCGCCCCACGCCGGCCTGGGCCCCGCCGCGTACGGGCATCAAGAACGCCGCGGTGTCCTCTTCCGATGCGGTACGCGTCTTGAGGAGGTCGTCGAGCTCACGGAGTGCGAACTCCGACCGCGCCCCCTTCTCGCCATCCCGTACCGGTAATACCGGCCGAGAATTTCATCCCTGCCGTGGTCGGCCGACGGTGGCGGACCGTTTCGTGCCATCCGGGTCTGAATCGGCATAGAACGCGGAGTCCGGCAGCGGCTTGTGCATCACTGCCTGCCCCGTGCCGGTCACGCCGATGCCGGCGGTGAGATCGAGGTAGGGCACCCCGTCCGTGCCGTGGATCCAGCTTCCCTCGGCGTAGTCGACCCTAGCGGCGCTGCCTGCTCGAGCGCGGGGCTCAGTTTCGCCATGGCGGTGCTTTCTGCCGAGGGGAGGGCCTTACGGTCACGGTGCCGTCCATTGCGGCTCGAACGCGTCAGCTGGGGGGGGGGGGGTTGACGCTTTCTTCCGGCATTTCCGATAGGTGACGGCTCGGGCCGGCACAGATTGTAAACAAGATGCCACCAATGCCGATGTGTCTCCCACCAATTTTCACTTCCCTCTTGCGGCCGCTGATGGTCGATTGTAGGTTGTCGACAACCTGTTGTGATTGCAGCCACAAAAGTTTCCACGGCTGAACGGGGATGCTTGTCGTTTTAGATCCTTTGCCACGCATGAACTTTCGTAGTACGTCAGGTGTGACGATGCGCCCCAAGATCGAGGCCAATCATCACGACTAGGAGCAAGGAGTCCAATCAGTGATCACTGAGTCGCCCTCGACTGGCGAAGGTCTCGAGAGGCGCACGCCAGCCGAAGGCCGCCTCCGCGGCCGGATGAACGCCCTCGACGTCACGTTCACCGTCCTTGCGTACAACGCTCCGGCGCTTGCCTTCATGAGCTTTCTGCCCGTGATGATCCTGCTCGGCAACGGCGTGGGCACGCCCGTTCTGTTCGTCGGGGTCGGGATGCTCCTTCTGTTGGTGGCGACGGGCCTCATGAAGATGTCCAACACGCTCAAACGTCCCGGCGGCTTCTACGCGTTCACCACTGCAGGCCTGGGCAAGGAAGTTGGTCTGGCGAACGGGTTCACCTCGATAGTCGCTTACTTCGCTGCGACGGTGGCGAATCTCGTTCTCTCGGGCATCGCCTTCAGCGACATGGTGTCGGGGATCTTCGGTGGTCCTGAGATCCTGTGGCCCGTCGGATCCGCGTTGATCTTTGTGCTCGTGGCCGTTCTGGGTTACCTGAACATCAACTTATCCGCGAAGATGTTGTTGGTCTTGCTGGGCTTGGAGCTGGTTCTCGTCGCTACGTATTGCATAGCGGTATTCGCTCAAGGTGGGGCGAACGGCATATCCTTCGACACGTTCGAACCGGCGAACATCTTCTCGGGTTCGCTCGCGGTCGCAGTGCTCTTCGGCGTGGGTCTTTTCGGCGGCTTCGAGGCCACCGTGATCTTCCGGGACGAGGTCAAGGACCCCGACCGCACTATCCCACGTGCCACCTACGGCGTGGTTGCGCTGATCACGGTTCTCTATGCCACGGCCTCCTTCGCGCTGATCAATGCCTATGGCGCGGAGACGATCATGTCGGTTCTAGGGGCGGATGTCGTCAGCGCCTCAGGGGAGAGCATCCGCGAGTACGTCGGTGAGCCCGCCTATATCGCCGCGGTTACGTTGCTGTTCACGAGTGCGGTCGCCGGTAGCCTCGCCGGCCACAACATCCTGTCGCGCTACGTGTTCAACCTGGCGGCTGACGGAATCCTGCCGGAGAAGTTGAGCGCCACGCATCCGCGTCATGATTCCCCGTACAAGGCGTCGATCGTGGCGTCGTCGGCAGCCTTGGTCCTGCTCATCGTGTTGGCAGTCACCATGATGGACAACGACTACCTGTACGGTTACCTCGCTGGAATCCTGTCTTACGGGATGCTCATCATGGTGGCAGTCGTCTCCCTCGCGATCGGTGTCTTTCTGTTCAGGAAGGTGAGTGGCCGAAAGGTCCACTCCGCGGCGACGTTCCTGGCCGCTGCGGTGCTCATCCTGGTGCTGGTCTTCGCTACGCTCAACTTCGACTTGCTCAGCGGCATGACGGGAGCCCTGGGCGTCGTGATCCTCGTGGCCATCTGGCTGTTCATCCTCTCCGGATTCGCCTTGGCGGTAAGGCTCAAGCAACGGCGGCCGGACGTCTACGCCCGGATCGGCCGCCAGTAACCGGATACCGAATTCGTCTGTCCTGTAGGGGCACCAAACAATCAGGAGAAGTCATGTCCGAGTTCGATGTGATCGTCGTCGGGGCGGGGATCGCCGGTCTGACCGCGGCACGTGATCTGGGCCGAAGCGGATTCAACGTAGCCGTCCTCGAGGGCAGGGACCGCATCGGCGGCCGCCTCTACACCCGGCCGTTCGCCGGCCACCCCGACGTGCTGATCGAGACGGGCGGAGCGCATGTCAACGTCCAGGGCGAGATCAACATGTGCGCGGAGATCGCGCGCTATGGGATCTCGCTGTACACCAACGAATCCAGGGTGAAGACCACACGCTTTTTCGTCGGTGATGAACTTCGGACGGGGTTACCTGTACCCGCCGGCCAGTTGTGGGCTTTGGAGCGCGCCGTGACCCAGATGAGCATGGACTCCCGGCGCGTGAGTCCCGCCCTTCCGCTGTCGGTTCAGCCGATTGCGGATCTCGACGTGTCGATCGACGACTACTTCGCGCGCATGGAGCTGCCCGCCGAGACACAGGATTTCGTTGCCGGGGTGGTGAGCGGTTGGATGCCCGCCGAGAGCAACCTGACCTCGATTCTGCATCCACTGCTGGCTGTGGCTGGTTGCGGCGGAAGCCCGTTGGAGACGTTCTTCGGGGTCTTCGGTACGGGATTCGTCAACGGCGTGAGTGAACTCATCGAGGCCGTCGCCGCGGATAGCCAGGCGAAGATCAGAATGTCGGTTGTGGTCGACAGAGTCGAGCAGTCCGACGGAGAGGTGCACGTTCGCAGCACATCGGGCGAGGTCTGCACGGCGAAGGCCTGTCTGATCACCGTTCCACCGTGGACATTGCGCAATATCGCATTCGAGCCCGCGCTGGATCCCGACAAGTCGGAGATCCTGAATAGCAACCACGCGGTGCGCGGAGTCAAGAAACACTTCATCGTCGAGGGCGCACCCGCCGGGTTCTTGGGAGCCGGTGGCCTGAGCTCATTGCTCAACTCGCTGTTCGAATCCCGTGTGCTGCCCGACGGCACGACCCACATGATCGGGTTCTCGCACCGCGAAGAGCTCGCGCCCAATGATCTATCTCTCGCGCAAGCCGCCGTGCAGCAGTTCATCCCTGAGGCGACGGTTCTGGCAGTAGACGGTGAGGACTGGTACGGCGAGCCACTCACGGGCGGCGTACAGGCGTACTGCCCACCGGGCATGAGTCGCACGTTCTCGGAGATCATGGGGAGGCCGCATGGCCTAATCGCTTTCGCCGGCACGGAATACGGCACCACCGGGCCGTTCTGGGGCTGGATGGAGGGTGCGCTGGAAAGCAGCTACCAGGTCTCGCGCCAGCTGACGGCAATGCTGCGCGGCCCGGCTGCCGGCCGGTCATGAGCGACATGAGCGGCCGGTATCGGGTCATCCAGTGGGGTACCGGTGAAACAGGCGTCCAGGCGCTGCGTTTCATGCTCGCCGCGCATGATCTGGAGATCGTCGGGGTGCGCTGCCACACCAAGGCCCGAGAAGGCAAGTCCGTCGCCGAGATCGCAGGTGCGCCCGACGGGCCGCCGGTCGCGGCGACCACCGACGTGTCCGCGCTCATGGCGCTGAACGCCGACTGTGTGCTGTACATGCCCCGGGATCCGCTGGTGGACCCGACCGCATCCGAGAAGGGCCTGCCCGAGTGGGTGCACGAGATCGGTGGCCTGCTGCGGCACGGGCTGAACGTCATCAGCCCGCTGCAGAGCGGTATGCACTGGCGCCAGCTTGCTCACGGTGAGGTATTGCGCCGATTCTTGACCGAGGCCGGCGAAGCCGGCAACGCGACAGTGCATTTCACTGGCTACGACCCGGGATTCCTGAACGACGAGCTGTTGGTGACCCTCACTTCCGCGGTGGGGAACATCGGCCAGATCCGGACCACCGAGGTCATCGACTTCGGCCCATACACCGGCACTGCGCTCCTCGAGACAATGGGTTTCGGAGCGGCCCCGCGCGAGGACGACGCGGACGAGACGTTGATCCCCAATTGGGGCTGCGCATTGTGGCGGGTCGCCGACGCTCTCGGGATCGAACTGGATGCGATCGTGGCTCATATGGAGTCCTACACCGCCACCGAGGACTTCACGTCAGATGGTGGCCTCCGAATCGCCGCAGGCACGGTCGGCGCCAAGCGGTGGTCCCTGACGGGATGCGTCAGCGGAGTCGAACGAATCGTCACCAGCCACGTGAGCCGGGTCGGTGACCATATGGCTCCCGACTGGCCTCGAATCGGCGCCTTCGGAGGCTTCGGCATCGAGATCGACGGACAGCCGCCGCTGCGTGTCGACATCCCACTCGGTCTACCCGGTGGTTCCGGATCGACGCTCGGCGATGCCGTACGGATGACGGCGGCTCGGTGTGTCAACGCCATCGCCACCGTCGTCGCCGCGAAGCCGGGTTACCTGCTCCCTCGCGATGCGCCGGTGTTCGGCGCCAGACACACCTTCGGCCCTTGACCTGAAGTGTGCTTCAGGTACGACACTGCGAACATGCCCGAGACGACACCACCCCGGTCCCTGTTCGACGACATCTATGCCGGCGGGGCCGCCCCGTGGGTGATCGGCGAACCCCAGCCCGCGATCGTCGAACTCGAGCGGTGCGGCGCCATCCGCGGTGCCGTTCTCGACGCGGGATGTGGCGCCGGGGAGCACACCATCCTGCTCACCGAGCGCGGTCACGACGTGCTGGGCATCGATTTCTCCGCCCTGGCGGTCGAGTTGGCGCAGCGCAACGCGGCCGACCGCGGGGTGCCCGCCCGGTTCGAGGTGGCCGATGCCACGCGCCTGCACGGCGGCCCCCGCTTCGACACCGTCATCGACAGCGCGCTGTTCCACGTCTTCGATCCCGCCGACCGCATCCGCTACGTGGAGAGCCTGCGGTCGGTGTGCCGTCCCGGAGCGGTCGTCCATGTCCTGGCGCTCTCCGACGCCGGCCGGGGCTTCGGGCCGCAGGTGAGCGAGGCCGACATCCGTACCGCGTTCACCGACGGCTGGGTCGTCGAATCGCTCGACACCACCACCTACCGCGGTGTGGTCAGCCCGGCGCACGCCGACGCGCTGGAACTGCCGGTCGGGGCGCGGGTCGAGGAACCCGCGTGGCTCGCCCGCGTGCGGGCCAAGTGAGCGCGACGCGCGCTCAGTCCACCCGGTCATAACCCGGATGCGCCACCGCCAGCCGGTGGCCGACGAGGGCACGCAGGGCGGGCAGCAGCTCGGCCGACCGGTCGTCGAACTCACCGGCGCGGATCGCGGCCGCCAACTGTGGTTCGTCGGAGAAACCGAGGCCGGCCAGAGCGGTGACGGCGTCACCGGCGGTGGCGTCGGTGAGTTCGCGTTCGACGGTGCGCAGCACGTTCACGGCCACCCGGACGTGGAAACTGATGGGCGCTTCGGTCGCGGGTCGCACCTCCTCGTCGAGGAAATCCGCCACCGCGGCAACCAGCTCGGCCGCGGTCGGTCTGCCGTGCAGCCACTGTGGTCCGGTCATCGTGGTCCTCCGCCATCGAGCAGGTCGAGCAGATCCCATTCGGTCTCGCACACGCGGCGCCCGATTGCTGCCAGCTCCACCGACGGCGTCTGCCCGCTGAGGTGGCGTTCGGCCTGGTAGCGGCAGATCACGCCCCACCGCAGCGTCGCGACCGTCAGCCACCAGCGGAACGCCGACCGGTCGAGCGCCTCGCCGCTGGCCGCTTCGTAGGCCGTGAGGAACTCCTCCACGCTGCCCAGCCCACCCGCGCCGAGCCGCTCCGGCGCGCCGAACCGCCACGCGCGGATGCAGAACCAGGCGAGGTCCTCGTAGATCTCGCCGACGTGCACGAGCTCCCAGTCCAGGACCGCGGCGAGCCCCGCGTCGTCGACGATGAGGTTGCCCATGCGGAAATCGCCGTGCACCAAGCGGTGCGGTGACGGGGGCGGCCGGTGGGCCGCCAGCCAGCGGAACGCCCACTCGAAAGTGGCGGTGGTGTCGCCCATCTCGTCGAGGCGGTCGCGCCACTCGGCGAGCTGGTCGGTTTCGGTCAGCCCGATCCCGTCCCGGTCGGCGCGGTGGATGGCTGCCAGCGCCTCGGCGCACTGGGTGAGCAACCGGGTGCGCCCGGTGTCGTCGAGTGACCGGTGGATGCGGCGCACGATCGTCTCGCCGTCGATCGCCTCGCAGATCAGATACGGATTGCCCAGCGCCGCAGTGTCGTTGTCGGCGGTCAGGATGTGCGGGACCCGGGCGCCCACGGCGGCCGCGCGCTGCTGAGCTCGTGCCTCCAGTTCCATCCCGGCGTGCACCTCGTCGGGCGGACCGGTGCGCAGGATCAGTTTGCGCCGGGTGCCTCCGGCATTGCTGGCGACGGCGTCGAAGGCCCACGTCGTCCGGCTCGCGCCACCGGTGAGTGTGGTGAGGTTCTCGACCGTCACCTCACCCAGCACGGGATGCAGCACCGCCTCGAGTGCGGTCTTCACTTCCGTCCGAACCCGAACAGCCGCTGGGCAACCCGGCGGATCTGGATCTCCTCGGCCCCTTCTGTGATCCGGTACCGCCGGTGGTGGCGGTAGATGTGTTCGAACGGTTCGTGGCGGCTGTAGCCGACGCCGCCGTGCACCTGCATGGCCCGGTCGGCGGCCTCGCACACCAGCCGGTTGGCGCGGTAGTTCGCCATCGACACCTTGTCGGAGACCTCCATGTGGTGGCTGCGGTCCAGCTCCGTGGCGGCGTAGTACACCAGCAGCCGCACCATCTGCGCCTCGGTCTGCAGCTCCACCAGCGGCCACTGCACCGCCTGGTTGATCGCAAGGGGTTTGCCGAACACCGTGCGTTCCCCGGCGTAGGTGACGGCGCGGTCGATGCAGTACTGCGCTGCGCCGAGGCTGCTCGCGGCCTGCCGGATCCGGTTCTCGTGCAGGAACGTCTGGCCCACCTCGAGGCCGCGATCCACCTCGCCGAGGACGGCGTCGTCGGGCACGCGGACGTCGGTGAGCACCACCTCCCCGTGGTCGGTGGGCATGTTGAACGTCCACCAGTAGTAGGGCACCTCGAAACCCGGTGTGTCGGTGGGGACGAGGAATGCGGTGATGCCGCGGGCCTGACCCGGTTCACCGGAGGTGCGGGCGAAGATCAGGTCGTGGGTGGCGCGGTGTACGCCGGTGTTCCAGCGCTTCCTGCCGTTGACGACCCAGCCGTCCCCGTCGCGCTCCGCCCGGGTCTCCAACCAGGTGGCATCCGATCCGTGGTTCGGTTCGGTCAGCCCGAACGCCATCGACCGCTTGCCGGTGATCATCGCCTCGATCCACTCGGCCTTCTGCGCATCGGTGCCGAACCGGTCCATCATGATCACCTGCGGGAAGTTGCCGACGATCGAGGACTCGTCCTGCAGGTCGTTGTGCAGACCGAGACCCTTGTGCGCCAGATGCTCCCGGATCACGGCCATGTCGATGTTGGAGCCGTCGCGTCCGCCGAACTGCGAGGGCAACCCGTATCGCAGCCAGCCGGCGGCGTCGGCGCGGCGGCGCATCTCGTCGAGCAGATCCTCCCACGCGCGCTGCGGGATTCCGCCGTTCTCCCAGTCGGTGCGGGCGTATTCGCGGTGGCGGTCGAAGTACTGCATGTGTTCGCGTTCGAGCGGTTTGATCTCGGATTCGATGAACGCGTCCATCTCCGCGAGCACGCCCGGAAGGTGGTCCGGGAGGGTGAAATCCATGTCTCTCCTTACGCCGACTGCACGGTTGCGGACGGGGCTACTCGAGGTTTGTGTACACCAACCGTGCGCTCGGCGGGGTCGGTTCAGAAGCCATAGAGCGTCTTCTTCCAGATCGTCGACAGCGTCGCGATCGCGTCGGCGTCGCTCATCTGCAAGCCGAGGCCGGAGTTGCCCACCATCACGACGGTGAAGTTCTCGAAGAGCAGCGCGATCGCGGCGGCCGTGTACTCCGCGTTGAGGTCGGTGCCGAAGCCCTGCTCCTGGGCGTGCCGCACCGAAGCCGCGATGACGTCCATCCCGAACCGGCGGAACTCGTGCTGCAGGTCGGCGAACCGCTGCTGGGCGGCGGCGAGCTGCGCGACGGCGATCATGATGCCGATGTTCTGTTTGAAGATGTTCCAGTAGCCGGTGACCACGGTGGTGAAGAACTCGCCGTCCTCGGGGGAGGAGGGCAGCGGCACACTGGAACCGGACGGCGCGACGACGTCGTGCAGGAACGACTGCGCCAGCGCGGCGAGCAGATCTTCCTTGTCGTCGAAGTAGCGGTAGAACACCGCGGGCGACTTACCCGCCGCCGAGGTGATGTCCGCCAGTGTCGTGCCGTGAAAACCGCGCTCGGCGAACAACTTCCGGGCCGCCTGCTCGATCGCGTAGCGGGTCTGGCGGCCCTTGCTGCTCAGTGTCGACGCCTCCGGGGCCATACCCGCTCAGCCGGTGATCCGGTCGCCGGCGCGCAGCAACGCGCTGGGCAGGTCGTGGCCGACGACCGAGCGGGCGACGTCGGCGGCGGCGATGGCGGCCGGCAGGTCCACGTCCGTGTCGATACCGCTGTCACGCAACAGGTAGACGAGATCTTCGGTGGCGATGTTGCCGCTGGCGCCCGGGGCGAAGGGGCAGCCGCCCAGCCCGCCGACCGAGGCGTCGAGCCGGGTGATGCCGCTCTGCACGGCGGCGTATGCGTTGGCCAGCCCGGCGCCGCGGGTGTTGTGGAAATGCGCGCCCAGCGGCAGCTCGCCGATGCGGGGGCGCACCAGCGCGACGAGATCGCTGACCCGCCTGGGGGTGGCGGTGCCGATGGTGTCGGCGACGGCGAGCCGGTCGGCCCCGAATGCCATTGCCTGATCCACGATTTCGAGCACACGCTGGGGCGGGGTCGGCCCGTCGAAGGGGCAGTCCCACGCCGTCGCGACGATGACTTCGACGCTGGCGCCGCTGTCGTGGGCGATCGCGACGATGTCACTGATCTGCGCGGCGGCATCCGCGCTGGATCGGCCCACGTTGGCCCGGCTGTGCCCGTCGGCCGCCGACACCACGTACTCGATCGAGCGTAGCCCGGACGCGATGGCGCGCTTGGCGCCGTTCGGGCTGGCCACCAGCGCCGAGAACTCGACGTCGTCGTATCTGCCCAGTTCCGCGGCCAGTTCGGCCGCATCGGCCAATGCCGGCACCTTGGACGGCGACACGAACGCCGTCGCCTCGACCTCGCGGACACCCGTCGCCACGACGGCGTCGAGCAGCTCGAGCTTCGCCGCCAGCGGGATCGGCTGCTCGATCTGCAGACCATCGCGCAGCGAGACCTCACGGATGTCGACCTTGGTGGGAAGTTCGCTCACAGCACCCCCTCGGCGCGCAGATCGGCCAGTTCCTCGGCGGTCTTGCCGAGAAGTCCGGTGTACACCTCGTCGTTGTGCTGCCCGGGGCGCGCCGGACCGGCGTTGCGGATCTCACCCGGCGACGCCGAGAGCACCGGCACGATGCCCGGCCCCAGAACGGGGCGTCCGACTCTTTCGTCGAAGTGTTCGGCGATCATGCCGCGCGCGTTGAGCTGTGGGTCGTCGACGACCTCGGCGACGGTGCTGATCGGGCCCGCGATGACCCCGGCCGCCGACAGCGTCTCGATGATCTCGGCAGGGTGACGTTCGGACGCCCAGTCGCCGATGATCTTGTCGAGTTCGTCCTGATTGCGGCCCCGTGCGACGTGATCGCGGAATCGGTCGTCGGTCGCGAGTTCGGGTTGTCCCATCGCCGCGCACAGCCGACGGAAGACCGTGTCCTGGTTGGCCGCGATCACCACCCAGCTGCCGTCGGCGGTGCGGTAGATGTTCGACGGGGCGATCCCTTCCAGCCGGGTGCCCGACGGGCCGCGCACCACACCGCCGACGTCGTAGTCGGGGATCGTCGATTCCTGCACGGCAAGGCAGGATTCGGTCAGCGCGGTGTCGACGATCTGTCCTTCACCGGTGACGGTGCGCCGGTACAGCGCCGCGAGCGCACCCTGTGCGGCGAACATGCCGGCCAGGCTGTCGCCCAGCGACAGCGCCAGCCGCGGCGGGGGACCGCCCGGGAAACCGTTGAGGTGGCGCAGCCCGCTGGCCGCCTCGGCGACCGACGCATAGCCAGCGCGGTGTGCGTCGGGCCCCGTCTGCCCGTATCCGGAGACGCGGACCAGGATGATGCCCTTGTTCCGTCCGCGCAGGACGTCGTAGCCGAGATCCCAGCGTTCGAGCGTGCCGGGGCGGAAGTTCTCGACGATGATGTCGGTCTGCTCGACCAGGTCGAGGAAGATCTCGCGCCCGTGCGGGGTGCGCAGGTCCAACGTGATGGCCTTCTTGTTGCGCGCGTGCACCGTCCAGAAGAAGCGGTGCCCGTCGAGCTCGGCCTGACCCCAGGTCCGCAGCGGGTCGGGGGAGCCCGGCGGCTCGATCTTGAGCACCTCGGCGCCCATGTCGCCGAGTAACCGTCCGGCGAAGGGGCCGGAGATCAGCGTGCCGATCTCGATGACCCGGATACCGTCCAGTGCGCCCGCCATCAAACCTCCTGTGAGAACCCGTGCCGGTGCAGCCAGCCGGTGCAGATCCCGACCGCCTCCCGAAGGGTCTCACGTTGGTCGGGACCGGAGTAGTAGTGGTTGGCGCCGGCGATCTCGTGCATCTCCTTGTCGGGATGGCCGATCGCCTCGAACAGCCTGCGGGTGTGGCTCGGGGTGCATGCGTCGTCGGCGAGGTTGCCGATCACCAGCGCGGGCACCGCGATGTCCGGGCCCGCCTTGACCGCGTCGCCGTTCGCGTCGTCGTAGCTCCACTGCGACAGCCAGCTGCGCAGCGTGCAGAACCGGGCCAACCCGACCGGGCTCATGTTGACCACCTGCGGATCACCGAGATAGCAGGTGCCCGGCGCCCGGTCGTTGGGGTCGACGGTCGGGTCGAGCCACCGCGGGTCGGCCATGGTGCCGTGCACAACGAATGCGAACTCGTCATCGGAGCGGCCCGCCGATCGGAGCGCAGCCAGTTTGTCCTTGACCCAGGCGGTGATTCGCCGGTTGCGGGCGATCTGCGCGGCGCGGTAGCGCTCGAGGAACTCCGGTGTGTAGGGCGGCTGGTTCGGATTGTCCGGGTTGTACAGATCGAGTTCGGGGTCACGGACCGTCGGATCCGATTCGTCGAGGATCGACGCGTCGAGCCATTCGGTCAGCGTGCCGTGCCGGCTGATGTGGGCGGCCAGCAACATGATGCCGTCCGCGGGGATCAGGCCGAGCTTCGTCAGGTCGGGCCCGTCGCCGGACGGGCTGGCGGTGACGGTCGGATGCTGCGCCTGCTGCTGGTAGAACACCGACAGCGACCCGCCGCCGCTCCACCCGGCGAGCACCACCTTGGAGTAGCCGAGCCGGTTCTTGGCATCCTTGATCGCCTCGCCGAGGTCCTCGACGACCTTCTCCATCAGCAGCGCCGAATCGGTGCCGCGGAATCGGCTGTTGCAGTAGATGACGTGGTGGCCGGCCTTGGCCAGCGCGTTCATCATCGGCAGGTAGGCGCCGCCGCCGATCGGGTGCATGAACACCAGCACGGTGTCGCTCGGTTTGTCGCGCGGCCGCAACAGATGGCTCTCGAGGACGACGAGTTCGGCGACACCGCCGTAGACGTCGCGTACGGCCGAAGTGTTCTGATAAGCAACGAGATACGGGATGCGGTCGTATTCATACCTGATCGCCGTCGTCACGAATGCTGCCCCAGATCGTTGGCGAGGACCTCCGCCGACGGCACGAGGCGCCGGCGGGTGTCGACGGCGATGACCTGCCAGTCCACGTGGTCGAATTCGTCGAACTTCCGGCGGGCGCGTTCGCGGGCCTTCTCGGGCGCGCCGTGGTGCACCCCTTGTGGCGCATGGGAGATCAGGCCCGGCGGCATCGGGATGCCGTACAGCGATCCGCCGTGGAAGAACGCGATCTCGTCGTAGTCGACGTTGCGGTGGTACCACGGGGTGCGTTCGGTGCCGGGCACGCCCTCGGCCGGTTTCGGCAGGAAGTTCATCACGTACACGCCGGTGGCCTGCATGAACAGGTGCGCGGTGGCGGGCAGGTGCACGCTGTCGGAAGTGATGACGTGATAGTCGGCGATGTTGAAGGTGAACGCGAAGTTGTCGCCGCGCCAGCCCTCGACGTCGAGCGGATGGTGTTGGTAGAACAGCGATGTCGGGCCGCCTTCATGGAACAGCCGGACCTCGTACTCGCCGTCGACCTGCGGGCCGACGCCGTCGTCGATGGGTTGCGGGTCGGGAATGGCGGCCTGCGACGGGTCGAAGGGGAAGTGCCTGCCGAGCGGGCCGGGCGGCGGCACCCGGAACTCGTCGGTGGACTGGATCATCAGCAGCGTGGTCTCGGCGTCGGGGATCTGCCGGAAGGTGCACGCCTTCGGGATGTAGATCCAATCGCCGGCGCGGTAGCGCAGCGGTCCGAACTCGGTTTCGAAAAGGCCGGAACCGGTGTGCACGAACGACAGCAGATCGCCGTCCACGTAGCGGGCGAAGTAGGGCATCTCCTCGGTGCGCCGGGACAGCAGCACCCGGCAATCGGGGTTGGAGAACATCAACAGCGGTGCCCCGTCGGCGTCCGTGGCGTCATCGGGTTTGAGTTGATCGCTCAGCACGTCGAGGGGACGCAGCGGACCGACCGTGCGGAACGCGGTCGGGTCGTTGCGCCGGTACATGTTGGCGGTCCGCCCGGTGAACCCGCCGCGACCCAGTTCGTCGTCTTTCTGGCCGTCCAGATCGGCGTGGGGTCGTCGCGGTGTCTTGCCTTTACGCAGGTGAACGAAGGATTCCATCGAAGTCTCCGGTGACTGTTCGTGGGACAGCGGTCACAAACTAAAACTGACGTTACTTTTGTTTCGGGGTCCGCACAAGGGTGCGGCGGGGTTCGATCTTCCTTCGCTTCGCTCGCCTCGGCGATGACTTCCCGCCGTCCATGTGGTCCGACTTCACACACGACACCACGAAACAGGAGAACCGGAATGTCGAATGATGTGATGACTGCGAAAACGACCGTGGACGCCGCCGCGGAGGACGTCTTCGCGGTGCTCGCCGACCCCGCATCGCATGCCGCGATCGACGGCACCGGCTGGGTGCGCGAGCCGCTGGATCCGGCCCCGTTGAGCGCGACGGGGCAGATCTTCGAGATGGCGATGTACTTCGACAGACCTCCGGACGGCCACTACCAGGTGGCGAACAGAGTGATCGCCTTCGACCCGCCCCGCGTCATCGCCTGGGAACCGGGCCAACGCAACGGCAGCGACATCGCATTCGGCGGCTGGACCTGGCGATACGATCTCGTGCCGCTGGGAACGTCCCGCACCGAGGTGACGCTGACCTATGACTGGTCGGCTGTGCCCGGATCCATCAGGGAGGACATCTCGTTCCCGCCCTTCGGCCAGGACCATCTCGACAATTCGCTGGGGCACCTGGCCGACCTCGCCCGTCTCAGCCGGTCAGGTCCACCCGCACGGTGAGTAGATCCGTACCGAAGGTGCGCACACCGAAGCTGTTGAGCTGGGGGAGGTCTCGCAACCGGGCATGCGGATCGTCGTCGGGCAGCAGATGGGCGACGCCGTCGTGCCACCGACCGTTGAGCCGCACCCGCACGCGGGGATCGGCCCGGATGTTACGGATGTACTGGGACCGCTCGCCGAATTCCGAGACGAACCAGAACTGATCGCCGATCAGCTTGCCGCCCAACGGTGTCCGTCTGGGCTCACCGGACTTTCGGCCGGTGGTCTCCAGGAGCGTCTGGAACGGCAGCCGTCGCATGACCGGGTTGGCGATGCGCTTCTGGAAGGTATGGGTCACCGAATCGCGCAGGCCGGTCATGTCGTCCTCCTTCGTCGCCCGTCTCACACCATCGCGAACGGCGGGATCTGTGCGCCGATCGCCAGTGTGCCCGCCAGTTCCCGGCTTGTGTCGTAATCGAAGATCACGTGACCGGCGAGCACATCGACGTCGCGTTTGGCCCGCTGCAGGGGATTCGTGACGAAATGGGCGCTCGCTCCCGACGCTGCCATCAACATGCCGATCACCGCCCGGGATTCGTACACGATGTGCGCCGCCGCCATCCGGGCCTGCGCGCGGACCGTTCGCGGCACCTTCTCGCCGCTGCGGACTCGCTGCTCGATGCCGCCGACCGCGTCGTCGAGCAGCGCGCGCAACGCCCGCAGGCGCACCTCGGCCTCGCCGAGATGCGCCTGGGCCAGCGGTTTGTCCTTCTGCCTGACCCCCTCGTACGCCAGCACCCGCTCGCCGAGGCGTTCGGTGTAGATCTCGACGACGCGTTCGGCGCTGCCCAGCGCCGGCATCGCCGCAAGAAACGCGAGGGCGGGCACCATCGGCCACCGATAGGTCGCCGCGTCGTGCAGTGTCGCGCCGGGCGCGGTCCCCGCGTAGATGTCGGCCACGCGGACGAGGCGGTGACCGGGCACGAATGCCTCCTCGATCACCACGTCGTTGGAGCCGGTGGCGCGCATCCCGTCGGTGTGCCAGACGTCGTCGACGGTGACGTCGGCGATCGGCAGCAGGGCGAGCGCCGGGTAGATCGCATCGTCGGGTCCGCACAGCGCCCCCACCATGATCCAGTTGCCGTGCATCACCCCGGTCGCCCAGGACCAGCGCCCGCTCAACCGCACCCCGTCGCCGTCGGGGCGGCCGCGGCCCGTGGGCGCCAACGGGGCGGGTGCGAGGAACGGCCGGTCGGCGAAGGCCTCGGCCTGCGCCTGTTCGTCGAACAACGCCAGCATCCAGTTGTGCAGCATGTAGAACCCGATGGTCCACGCACTCGAGGCGCAACCGTGCGCCATCTCGCGTACCGGCCGCAGGATCTCGGGTACGCCGCCTCTTGGCCGCCGTAGCGGGCGGGCACCAGCAGATCGGTGATCTTCGACGCGACGACGTCGTCGACCGTGGCCTGGGGAAGGCGGCGCATTTGTTCGGCCTCATGGGCGCGTTCAGCCAGCCGGGTCACGAAGTCCGGGCTCATGTGGCCGGACCTTACCGTACTTTTTGGTATGGAAGTCAGTGCCGCAACACCAGGTCGACGAATCACTCGCGGTGAGCGGCGTGCCGTGCGGGTGTCGCACTCCTCGGCATGGTCCTAACCAACCGCACCGCCCGCCTTGAACGCGACGTCCCAGTTCCTCGTCGGCGGCGTGCGCCGTATCGCGTTGCCACTGATGGAGATTCAGTGCGACTCGACGTACGAATACGGACCAATTACTTGGCGACTTTGGCGCGGCGACTTTGGCGCGGCGTAGTGCGGGTGTGGTGTCGACGATCTGGGGCGCTCAGGCCGCCCGGCCTTGCGGAGGTGCGGGGCCGCCGGGTTCACCGGCGTTGTCGGCGGCCCGGATCTGCTCGCCCGGCTCCGAGTGGACGGTCTCGTCAACATCTTCCAGTGGTGTCGTGGCGTCCTCGGTGGGGTGGGTCTCGTGGTGCTCTTCGGCCACAGAGGCAGCCGTCTGCTCCGTGCCGCCGATGTCGTTGACGCCACCCGACTCCGCCGCTGCGATGGGTTCGCCGCCGATGTCGGGGTCCTCGGGTGGGGCGAGGAGGCGTTCGGGTCGGTGGTAGTGGTTGAGCCGGGCTTGGCCGGTGTCGAGTTGTGGTGGTGGGATCCATTCGACTTCGTGCTGGTCGTTCATGCGGGTGGTCCAGCCGTCGTCGGGGTCGACGCTGCGGTTGTCGGGTCCGCAGGCGAGGCCGAGGGTGTCGACGTTGGTGTTGCCGCCAGCTGCCCAGTCGTCATCGACGTGGTGGGCTTGGCAGCCGTAGGCGCCGATGGTGCAGCCGGGTTTGGTGCATCCGCCGTCGCGCGCGGTCAGCATGATGCGTTGGGCGGGGGAGGCGGTGCGTTTGGTGCGGAACAGGTTCAGGGCTGATCCGGTCGCGCCGTCGAACACTGCGAGGTAGTGGTGGGCGTGGCCGGCCATCCGGATGACGTCGGCGATCGGCACGACGGTGCCGCCGCCGGTGGTGCCGATCCCGGCGCGTGACTCCAGGTCTTGCAGGGTGGTGCGGATGATGATCGAGACCGGCAGTCCGTTGAGGTGTCCGAGTTCGCCGCTCATCAGGGCGATGCGGCCCACGGCGATCATCGCGTCGTGTTGGCGCTGGGCGAGGGTGCGGTGGTCGTTGTCGATCTGGGCTTGTGTCGGAGTTCCTGAGGTGCAGGGTTCGGGATCGTCGGGATTGCACATGCCGGGCGCGGCGTACTTGGCAAAAATCACCTCCCACACCGCCCATGCTTCGGGAGTCAACGTTGCGCTCAGATCGACCATTCCGTCATCGCGCTGTTTGTGCTTGCTGACGCCACGCTTGCGGGCCCGTTCGCGGTCATCGGGTTCGGGTCCGTCCTGGTCGAGCAGGAACAGGGTGAGGTCGGCGGTGTCTTTGAGTTCTTTGGGGCCGACACCGACGGCGGTGCGGACGAGGTGGACTTCGAATTGCTCGCGGGTGGCGGTGTCGACGAACCCGGGCAGTTTGTCGACGGCTTTGCGGATGACCTCGACGTGTTCGCTGTTGATGAGCCCGCGGGCTTGGGCTGTCGCGGTGGCGGGTAGCAGGGGCGGCAGCGACGGGCCGGTCACTGCTTGACGCGGCGCCAGCAGGCTGGCCTCGGTGAGGCGTCGGTGGGCTTCGGTACCCGAGATGCGCCACCGGACCGTCAGTACCTCTTTCCAGGATTTGGCGCCCATCTGGCGTGGTGTGGCCTCGGTCTGCAGGCGGGCGAGCAAGCGGCGGTTGACCGTGGGCAGTTGGCACCACAGGGTTTCGAGTTCATCAAGGGCTGCAACGAGTTCGGGTTGGTCCAGCAAGTCGACATCACAGGCGGCCACCTCGTCGAAGGCGGCGCGCAGCGCGGTCACCGCGGCCTGCAGGTCGTTGCTCGACATGCTTCGAACATACATTCGGCCACCGACAAATCGGCTCGGCGCGACCAGGGGCAGCGTCTATCGGCATTTCAGTGGTCCAACTTCAGCGCGGCTGCCCTCCTCGGCCACAACCGCACAACCCTGCTGTATCCAATCGTCGGCGGAGAGTCGGCCTGTGCCGGTGTCAGGGGGCCTCGGATGGTCCCCGAGACCAGCCGTATTCGCAGGTGAAGCCATTGCGATGACATTGCCGGAACGCCGCTCCACCTGAGGTTTTTCCACCGCGAAGGCACTGCCTGCGGGTTTATGGGGTTTTCTCGGATAAAAGGCCATGTTTTACTCAGTGCGCAACAACTGAATTCTCTCGGTCCGCTCTCTGCCGCACCGGTCAGTTGAGCGGGCGCGGACAACGCAGTGCCGAAAGTGCTGCGGTGCCAATGGCGACTGTGTCCGCTGGGGTGGGCGTGATACGCGGTAACCGGAAGATGGATGGATTGCTTCATGACGATCGTTGACAAGATTCGAGGCCATTGGGCACGCCGCTTCGCGGTGGCCGCCGTCGTGGCGGCGCTGTTGCCCGGCATCATCGGCCTCACCGGCGGCTCGGCACTCGCGGGAGCGTTCTCGCGGCCCGGACTGCCGGTTGAGTACCTGATGGTCCCCTCACCGGCGATGGGACGCGACATCAAGGTCCAGTTCCAAAGTGGTGGCCCCGGATCTCCTGCGGTCTACTTGCTCGACGGGTTGCGTGCCCGTGACGACTTCAGCGGCTGGGACATCGAGACCCAGGCCTTCGAGTGGTATCTCGACTCCGGTCTGTCGGTCGTGATGCCGGTCGGCGGGCAGTCCAGCTTCTACACCGACTGGTACGCGCCGGCCTGCGGTAAGGCCGGCTGCCAGACCTACAAGTGGGAGACGTTCCTGACCTCGGAGCTGCCGAACTGGCTGGCGGCCAACCGGGACGTCAAGCCGACGGGCAGTGCCGCGGTCGGTCTGTCGATGGCCGGTTCGGCCTCACTGGTGCTCTCGATCTACCACCCGCAGCAGTTCATCTACGCGGCGTCCCTGTCGGGCTTCCTCAACCTGTCCGAGGGCTGGTGGCCGTTCCTGGTCGGCCTGGCGATGGGTGACGCCGGTGGCTACAAGCCCGAGGCGATGTGGGGTCCGGGTGGCAGCGAGGCGTGGCTGCGCAACGATCCGATGGTCAACATCGACAAGATCGTCGCCAACGGCACCCGGATCTGGATCTACTGCGGCAGCGGCAAGCCGGGCGAGCTCGGCGGCGGTGGTCTGCCCCAGGAGTTCCTGGAGAGCCTGACGCTGCGCACCAACATCACCTTCCAGGAGCGCTACATCGCGGCCGGCGGGCAGAACGGGGTGTTCAACTTCCCGGCCGGCGGCACGCACACCTGGCAGTACTGGGGTCAGCAGCTCCAGCAGATGAAGCCCGACCTGCAGCGCGTGCTGCTGGGCTGAGGCCGCGAGGGCCGGCGGTCAGAAGCCGCCGGCCACCCGCACCACCGCCCGGCCGGAGTACCGGCCGGCGCGCACCTCGTCGATCACCTCCACGACGTCCTTGACGTCGACGTCGTGGGTGAGGTCGGCGAGGTGTTTCGGTTTGAGGTCGCCGCCGAGCTCGGCCCACAGTTCACGGCGCGGCCCGATCGGCAGCTGCACCGAGTCGATGCCGAGCAGTGCGGCGCCTCGCAGGATGAACGGCATCACGGTCGTGTTGAGGCCCGGGCCGCCCGTCAGGCCGCTGGCCGCCACCGCACCGCCGTACGCCAGCGTGCTGAGCACGTCGGCGAGCGTGGCGCCGCCGACACAGTCGACGGCCCCGGCCCAGCGTGCCTTGCCCAGCGGACGCGGTTTGGCGTCCGGGTCTTCGGGGAGCCGGCCGATCACCTCTGCCGCGCCCAGCGCGCGCAGCAGGTCGGCCTGCTCGGGCTTTCCGGTCGATGCGACGACGCGGTAGCCGAGGCCGGACAGCAGATCGACGCTGACCGATCCGACACCTCCGCTGGCGCCGGTGACGACGATGTCACCGTCGCCGGGACGGATGCCCCGGTCGGCGAGCGCCTGCACGCTCATCGCGGCGGTGAACCCCGCGGTGCCGATCGCGGCGCCTTCGCGCGGACTCAACCCGCCCAGCGCCACCACCTGGTCGGCGGGAAGCCGCGCGAACTCCGCATACCCGCCGTGCTTACCCGTGCCGATGTCGTAACCGTGGGCCAGCACCAGATCGCCGACGGCGAACTCGTCGCTCTGCGAGGCCACCACCTTACCGGTCAGGTCGATGCCCGGGACGATCGGATAGTCGCGCACCACACCGCCTTTCGGCGTCACCGCCAGCGCGTCCTTGAAATTCACGCTCGAGTAGTGCACCCGGATCGTCACCTCGCCGGGCGGCAGTGCCGATTCGTCCAGCGTCTCGACCGCCGTGTCGATCCCGTCGCCCGACTGCCGCGCCACCAGCGCCTGAAAAGAGTCCATGGGATCCCACGCTAGTCACCGCCGAGACCGTCCCGGGTAGCGATCACCCAGCTCTTCTACTAGCCGCTGTAGTAGCGGGGCGGTAGAGTCCGGGCGGTGAGCACGGTGACCTCCCGCGCCGGCGCCCTGTGCGGCGTGCTGGTGGGTGCGTGCTCGGGACTGTTCGCCATGGCCGCGCACGCGTTGGCCGGCGGCCATGTGCCCACCGGGCCGACCCTGGTCCTCGTCGCGTTGGTGTGCGCGGCGGTCGGTGCGCTCGCCGGCGCCGACGACCGGGCGCGGGCCGCCGGGCTCGTCGGGGCCGTCGGGGCGGGACAACTGCTCACCCACGTGGTGCTTGCCGTGACCGCCGGGCACCACGGCGGCGGCCACGAGGTCGTGCCCTCGCTGCCCATGCTGCTCGCCCACGCGCTGGCTGCCGTCGCGCTGGGCCTGCTCATCGGTCTGGTCGGCCACCTGTACCGGGTGTGCGCCTCGGTCCTGTGCTGGCTCATGCTCACGCTGGTCCACCGTGGCCACCCCTCGGCGCCGAGGCGCCGTCATCACACGACATCCGTTGTCGTGCAACAGCTTCTGCTCCGCTCCGGCTTGGGTATGCGTGCTCCGCCGCAGGTGGTGTCGTTCGGCGGCTGAGGCCGCACCGCGCTGCAGTCCGTGATCGCACCGACGATCGCGGCTGCCACCTCCCTTCACGCCTGTGCCCTGCGCAGGTGAGCCCGTCAGCGCCATGCGCTGACGTCCCGCGGCACGCCACATGTCGTGCCCCCTTCGGCGGAAAGCACTTCACGCATGACCACCACTCCCGACGGTCAACTCGACCCACCCGTTTCCCCGTCCGTCACGTCCTCGTCCGGTCCCACGGCGCTGCTGCGGCGACTGCACTTCTACGCCGGCGTCTTCGTCGGCCCGTTTCTCCTGATCGCCGCCGTCAGCGGCGGGCTGTACGCGATCGCGCCGTCGATCGAGCAGCTCGTCTACCGCGACTACCTGTACGTCGAGCCCGCCGGTGAGTCACGTCCGGTCGCCGAACAGATCAGGGCCGCCCAGGCGGTGCGTCCCGATCTCACCGTCACCGCGGTGCGGCCGGCCGGACAACCCGGTGACACGACGCGCGTCCTGTTCGACGACCCGTCGCTCGGCGAATCCGAGCGTCGCGCGGTGTTCGTCGATCCGGCGACCGCGCACCCGGTCGGCGATCTCACGGTCTACGGCAGCAGCGGTGCCTTGCCGGTCCGGACCTGGATCGACCACCTGCACCGCAACCTGCACCTCGGCGAACCCGGGCGGGTCTACAGCGAGCTCGCCGCCTCGTGGCTGTGGGTGATCGCCCTGGCCGGAGTGTGCCTCTGGGTGGTGCGACGGCGGGCGTCCTTCGCGCGCTTGTTCACCGTCGACCGGGAGGCCCGGGGCCGCAGCCGCACCCTCAACTGGCACGGTGTGGTCGGCCTCTGGATCGCCGGTGGTCTGCTGTTCCTGTCGGCGACCGGTCTGACGTGGTCGCGCTACGCCGGTGACAACATCGCCGAAGTGCGTGCGGCACTGTCGTGGACCACGCCCGCGGTGTCGACGACGCTGAGCGGTCCGGCCGCGATGGCGAGCCACGACCACCACGGAACCCACCCGGAACCGGGCGGTGGTGCGCCGCGCGTGGACGAGGTGGACCGGGTGCTGCGCGCCGCGCAGGCCGCCGGAGTCGGCGGCGACGTCGAGGTGTCGATCCCGGACGACGCCGACACCGCGTTCACGGTCGCCCAGACCCGTGAACCGTGGGTGTTGTCGAACAACGCCGTCGCCATCGACGGCACCACCGGCCGGGTGACCGACACGTCGTGGTTCGCCGACTGGCCGCTCGCGGCGAAACTGGCCGCGTGGGGGATCCAGCTCCACATGGGTCTGCTGTTCGGGCTCGTCAACCAGTTGGCCTTGGCGGCACTGGCCGTGGCCCTGGTGACGGTCATCGTGCGCGGCTACCTCATGTGGTGGCGGCGCAGGCCGACGGGTGCCGGGCGGCCACCGGCCCGCGGCGCGTTGCGCGGGATGCCGCCGATGGCGGTGGCCGGGCTGGCCGTCGCGGCCGTGGCGGTCGGCTGGTTCATGCCGGTGCTCGGGCTGAGCCTGCTGGCGTTCATCCTGGTGGACGGTGCGATCGGAGTTGCTCAGCGCCGCAACGTGTTCGGCGGTGCGCTATGAGGGCGCTCGGATGTGTGCTGCTCGCGGTGCTCCTCGTCGCCGGCTGCGGCAGTGGCGAACCCGCAACCGACGCCGCGGCGGTGCGGGTCCACGAAGCCTGGGTCAAGGCGGCCGGGGACGGGATGACCGCCGCGTTCGCGCACCTGACCAACGAGGCCGACCGGGAGGTGCGCATCACCTCCGCCGCCACACCGGTTGCCGCCCGCGTCGAACTGCACGAAGTCGTCCGCGACGGCGGCGCGGCGACGATGCAGCAGAAAGCGGGCGGACTCGTCCTGCCCGCCCGCTCCACCACCGAACTGACACCCGGTGGCGACCACCTGATGCTGATGGATCTGACGGGCCCCTTGACGCCCGGTTCGGACATCGAGATCACCGCGACGCTCGACGATGGCTCCACACTGGCGATCACCGCGCAGGTACGCGAATTCCCCGGCGCCGACGAGCATTACGGCGGCGGACATGGGTGAGCGGATGAACCGGCGCACACTGCTGGGAGCAGGAGCTCTCGCCGCGGGCATCGCCGGAGTGGGGATGACAGCGACGGCGGGCGCCCGCGGAACGGGGCACGGCGCGGTCACCACGGAGCCCTTCCACGGTGTGCACCAGGCCGGCGTCGCCACCCTCCCGCAGGCCTACGCCACGCTGATCGCACTGGATCTGCGGCCGGAACACACCGACCGCGGCACGCTGCGGTCGGTCATGAAGCTGTGGAGCGAGGATGCGGCGCGGCTGACCCAGGGGCTGCCCGCACTCGCCGACACCGAACCGGAACTCGCCGCGGACCCGGCTCGGCTCACCGTCACGGTGGGCTACGGTCCGGATCTCTTCGACGCCGCCGGGTTGGGTCGGTTCCGGCCGGCGGCGCTGCGGCCGCTTCCGCACTTCGCCGTCGACCGCCTCGAAAACCGCTGGTGCGGTGGGCATCTACTGCTGCAGCTGTGCGCCGACAGTCTGCTCACCCTCAGCCATGCCAGCCGGGTGCTCACCAAGAACGTGCGCTCGATGACGACGGTCCGCTGGGTACAGCGGGGCTACCGCAACCCGGCGAGTGCCTTGGCGGGCGCGCCGATGCGCAATGTGATGGGTCAGATCGACGGGACGGTCAACCTCGACGGCGCCGCACTCGACGACCACGTGTGGGACCCGGGCGGGGATCAACCCTGGTTCGCGGGCGGCACCATCATGGTGCTGAGACGGATCCGCGCCGAGATGGACACCTGGGACGAGGTGGACCGGCAGTCCAAGGAACTGTTCGTCGGCCGCAGGCTCGGCAACGGGGCACCGCTGACCGGATCGCGCGAGGCCGACGAACCCGATTTCACCGCCGCGGTCAACGGGATTCCGGTGATCCCCGAGAACTCGCACATCGCGCTGGCCCGGCACCGCTCCGACGGCGAGCGGTTCCTGCGGCGGCCCTACAACTACGACGACACCCCGGCGACGGGCGAACTCTCCGACAGCGGTCTGCTCTTCCTCGCCTATCAGCGCGATCCGGCTCGCCAGTTCGTTCCCGTTCAGCAGCGGCTGTCCGACGCGGACGCGCTCAACGCGTGGATCACGCCCGTCGGCTCGGCGGTGTTCGCGATCCTGCCGGGCGCACCGGAAGGGGGGTACGTCGGCCAGCAGCTGCTCGAAACGTGAACGGCTACTTCAGCTGTGCCGATGTCAGGCCGAGCAGGCGGCGGGCCACCACCAGCTGCTGGATCTGCTGGGTGCCCTCGAAGATGTCGAGGATCTTGCTGTCGCGCGCCCACTTCTCCAGCAGCGTCTCCTCGGAATAGCCGACGGTGCCGGCCATCTCGACGACCTTCAGGGTGATGTCGGTGCCGACGCGGGCGGCTTTGGCCTTGGCCATCGACGCTTCCTTGGAGTTGGGGATGGCGTTGTCGGCCTGCCATGCCGAGCGCACGGTCAGCAGGTAACCCGCCTCCCAGTCGGCCTCCATGCGAAGGAATTCGGCGGCGGCCGCGCTCTGGGCGTGGGCGGGTTTGTCGTAGCAGATCTCGACACCGGCGTCGGTGAGGATCTTGCGGAGCTCCTCGAGCGCCGCGCGTCCGATACCGACGGCCATGCCCGCCACCACGGGCCGGGTGTTGTCGAAGGTCTCCATGACCCCGGCGAAACCCTTTTCGACGTGGATCTCCGGATCGCCGAGGAGGTTGTCCTTCGGGATGCGGGCGTTGTCGAAGCGGATCACCGCGGTGTCGGAGGCCTTGATGCCGAGCTTGTCCTCGAGACGCTCCACCGTCACGCCGGGATGGTCGCGCGGCACGATGAACGATTTGATCGCCGCGCGGCCCAGCGACTTGTCGAGCGTCGCCCACACGACGATGTGGCTGGCGCGCGATCCGGCGGTGACGAAGATCTTCTCACCGTTGATCACGTACTCGTCGCCCTCGAGCCGCGCCGTCGTCGAGACCGCCGCGGAGTCCGATCCGAAGCCCGGCTCGGTGATGGCCATCGCGGCCCACACCCCCTTGCCGAGGCGTTCGAGCTGTTCGTCGGTCGCGACACCCGAGATCGCCGCGTTGCCCAGGCCCTGCCGGGGCACCGACAGCATCAGACCCACGTCACCCCAGCTGATCTCGGTGACGTTGAGGACCGCGGACATGTTGCCGCCGTTGACGTTTCCCTTGGGGCCGCCCTCGGCGTCGCGGAACGCCTCAGCGCCCGCGAACGAGATGGTGTTGGCCTCCGAGATGCCCTCGAACAGGGTGGCCAGGGTGTCCAGCTCGACCGGATAGTCGTGCTCTCGCAGGTCGTACTTGCGCGAGATCGGGCGCAGCATCTCGGCGGCACCCTGATGCGCCTTCTCGATGACCGCGTGCAGTTTCTTCGGCAGTTCCAGGTTGATTGCCATGACGGGATCCGTTCCTGTTCAGAAGACCTAGAGGACGACGACGCCCTCGGCGACACCGATCACGCGCAGATCGCGGTACCAGCGTTCGACGGGATGTTCCTTGGTGTATCCGTGGCCGCCGAGCAGCTGGACGCCGTCGAGGCCGATCTGCATGCCCTTGTCCGTGCCCAGTCGTTTGGCCAGCGCGGCCTCCCGGGCGAACGGCAGACCCTGTTCGGCGCGCGATGCGCCGCGCCACGTGATGAGGCGCAGGCCGTCGAGCTCGATCGCGATGTTGGCGCACATGAACGCCACCGCCTGTCGGTGCGCGATCGGTTCGCCGAACGCCTCACGCTCCTTGACGTAGGGCACCACGTAGTCGAGCACGGCGTGCGACGTGCCGACGGCCAGCGCCGCCCAGCCCAGCCGCGACAGTGCGATGGCCTCGCTGTAGTCCTCGTCGCGCGCACCGTCCTCGCCGAGCCGGTTGCCCAGCGGGACGGCCACGTTGTCGAGTTCCACCCGGCCCAGTGCCGCCGCCCGGACGCCCATGCTGGGGTCGGGGGTGACCGTCAGCCCTTCGGATGCGGATTCGACGATGAACATCGCCGGTTTGCCGTCGAGTTGGGCGGCGATGACGAACAACTCCGCGTCTGCGGCGGCGGGGACCAGCGATTTGACGCCCGTGAGCCGGTAGCCGCCGGGCGTGCGGACGGCCGTGGTCTTCAGTGCCGTCGGGTCGAACAGAGGACGCGGTTCGGCGATCGCCAGGCAGGCTTGCGGAACCTTGTCGCCGGCGAATTCGCGCAGATAGGTGGCCTGCTGGTCGGCGCTGCCCCAGTGGGTGAGCGCCGCGGCCACCCCGCCGGGAGCCAGGATCGGCAGCGCCAACCCCATGTCGCCGTACGCAAGCGCCTCGGCCACCAGGGCGTTGGTGATCGTCGAGCGGTGTTCGGCGATGCCGTCGAAATCCTCGGGGATGTTGACCGCGGTGATGCCGAGTTCGGCGGCCTTGGCGATCAGGTCCGCGGGGTGAGCGGCCGCGGCGTCGGCGTCGTGGGCCGCCGGTCGCAGGACCTCTTCGGCGAATTCCTTCACGGTCTCGACGATCATCTTCTGGTCGTCGTCGGGGGTGAGGTCGAAGTAGTCCGACCCCTTCGGCGCGGCGTTCAGACGGGCGGGTTCCTTGCCGAGGCCCTGGATCCGCTTGAACTGGCGGGTCGAGGCGCCGGCGGCCGAGAACACTTGCTTCACGCCGTACTTCAACCCGCGGTTGAACGGGTCCCGCAGGTTGTACCGGTCGAGGAATTCCTGACCGACGAGGGGCGTGATCAGCGCCAACCCGATGTCGGTCGCTGTCCGCTTGTGCCGCTGCAGGCCCACGGCGCTCTCCTTGCCGGAGCGCTTGGGACGGGCTGTGGTGCCGTTCTTTGACGGCAGTGTGTTGGTCATTTCCAGCTGCCTCACATGGTCGGGGCGTACGCCATGACCGTATCTTACTCCGGAGTAAGGTCGAGGAGGCCTGTTACGAAGTTCACACCCGAGCGGCCGGCCCCGGCAGAATCTTGTGGATGCACCGGCGCGCGTCCGCGATCGACGACTTCACCGGCGGCTGGGCATTGGTGAGCGGCGCCGCACGCGCCGAGGGTCTCGGCTTCGCGTTCGCCGGACAACTCGCCGCCGCCGGCCTCAACCTCGTGCTGACCGATGTTCTCGACGACGAGCTGAGTGCGCGGGCGGGTGAGCTCGCCGCGCGTTTCGGTGTGGAGGTGCGCACCGCGGCTTGTGATCTCGGGGAGGCGGCGCCGTACCCGGCGATCGAGCAGGCCGTCGCCGACATCGACGTCGACGTGTTGGTGTGCAACCACATGTACACACCGGCGGAGACGCCGCCGATCCTCGACATGCCACTGGAGACCCACAGCCGCATGATCGACATCAACGCGCGTGGCTACACGAATCTGATCCACCGCTTCGGCACCGACATGCGCACCCGGGGGCGGGGCGCGATCGTCGTCGTCGCCTCGGGGGCGGGCCTGACCTCGGCGCCCTATACCGCAGCCTATTCGGCCAACAAGGCGTTCCAGATCGCGCTCGGCGAGGCGCTCTGGTACGAGATGCGCGGCACCGGCGTGGACGTGCTCGTCATGGTCGGCGGGCTGATGAACACCCAGGGCGACGCACTGGACCGCTACCCCCGGTACCCCATCGCTGAACCGGAAGATGTTGTGCGCGAAGTGATCTCGGCAGTCGGGCGCAAACATCTGGTGGTGCCCGGTGTCGCCAACCGGATGTTCCTGCTCGCGCAGACCCGGTTGATGTCGCGGCGCAGAACGGTTTCGGTGATCGGAGGGTTCATGGCCAGGGGGCTGGGCAAGTCCTAGCGCGAGAGGCCGGCCAGCGCCGCGTCGTGCAGCAGGCCGTTGGTGGCGACGACGCTGCCGCCGTGCGGGCCCGCCGTACCGTCGAGATTGGTGAACCTGCCGCCGGATTCGCGCACCAGGATGTCGAGTGCGGCCAGGTCCCACAGTGACACCTCGGGTTCGGCCGCGATGTCCACGGCCCCCTCGGCCAGAAGGCAGTACGAGAAGAAGTCACCGAAACCGCGGACCCGCCACACCGTATCGGTGAGGTCGATGAACCGATCCCGCAGACCCCGTTTGGCCCAGCCGGAGAGGCTGGAGAACGACAGGCTCGCCGACTCCAGTTCCGCCACCTTCGACACCGAGAGCGGACGCGGCGACTCGCCGGCCACTGCGACGAACGCCCCCTGGCCCTCGGCGGCCCACCAACGACGTTGCAACGCGGGCGCACTGACCACGCCGACGACCGGCACCCCGTCGTGCAGCAGCGAGATCAGCGTCGCCCACACCGGAACGCCGCGGACGAAGTTCTTGGTGCCGTCGATCGGGTCGATCACCCACTGCCGTCCGCTGAATGTCGTTGCACCACCGAACTCTTCACCCAGAATCGGATCGTCGCCGCGTTCACTCGCCAGGTGCCGGCGCAGGTCGGCCTCCACCCCGCGGTCGGCGTCGGTGACGGGGGTGAGGTCGGGCTTCGTCTCGACGCGTAGGTCCAGTGCGCGGAAGCGGTCGACGGTGACGGCGTCGGCGTGGTCGGCGAGTCGCAACGCCAACGCGAGGTCGTCGGCCACGCTGAAGGAACCGGTGCTCATGTCTGCAAGTCCTACCATGGCCATGTGTGGGAATTCGTCGTGCTCCTGTTGTTGATCGGTGCGATCGCGCTCCTCGTCGTGCCGTGGATGAAGCGGAGCCGGGGGCCTCGCGGGGAACTCGCGCAGGGCACCCTGCTGGTCACCGGGGTCAGCCCCCGCCCGAACGACGTGACGGGGGAGCAGTTCGTCACGATCTCCGGGGTCATCAACGGCCCGACGGTCAACGAGCACGTCGTGTACCAACGCATGGCCGTCGACGTGAACAACTGGCCGTCGATGGGTGCGTTGTTCCCGGTGGTGTACTCCCCGAAGAACCCGGACAACTGGAACTTCGCACCGCCCGAGGCGCCCGCGCCCCCCGACGGGCCGCTGCCTCCGCCGCCGTCGAATTAGGCGGGACGCGTCAGCCGTGCCCGATGCGAAGCAGTTCGGCCACGCTGGTCAGTTTCACCCGCGGCCGGCCCGCCGTCTGTCCGGCCGACCGTTCGTAGTCGTCGATCAACTTCCAGTGGTCGTCGGTGACCAACTTGGGCTGGCGCGACACCAGCCACTCGACCAGCCGATCGGAGTGGTCGTCACCGAAGTCGGCCAGCGCGCCGGCGTGCAGGTCGGCGATCACCGTGTCGACCGTCGCCTGTGAGTCCTTCTTGTTGCTGCCGATCACGCCGGACGGTCCGCGTTTGATCCAGCCGACCACGTACTCGTTGCGGCTTCCGTCGATGCGGCCGTCGGTGTGCGGGATCGTCCCACTGCGCTCGTCGAACGGCAGACCCGGCGTGGGCACGCCGCGGTAACCGACCGCGCGTACCACCAGCTGTGCGGGCAACTCCTCCCGCTCACCGGTGTCCTTGGCCACCACGCGGCCGTTGTCGTCGACGAGTTCGTTGCGCCCCAACACGATCGACTCGACGTGGTCGGTGCCCTTGATCTCGATCGGCGAGGTGCGGAACCTGAACACGATCCGGCGCGGGGCTCCGCGCGGCGGACGCTCGGCGTAACCGCGCAGCACCTTGACGTTCTGTTTGACGGTCTTGCCCGCCGCTTCCAGGTCCTCGTCGGTGATGTCGGCGAAATCGGCCGGGTCGACGATGACGTCGACGTCGCCGAGCCCTTCCAGGTCACCGAGTTCGCGGAGTTCCAGCGTGGTGAACGTGGCCTGTAGCGGACCGCGCCTGCCGATCACCACGACCTCCTCGACACCGCGCTTGTGCAGCGACTCGAGCGCGTGATCGGCGATGTCGGTACTGGCGAGCGCGTCCGGATCGGTGACGAGGATGCGGGCGACGTCGAGGGCCACATTCCCGTTGCCGACCACGATCGCCCGACCGGTCGACAGATCCGGCCCCATCTGTTCGAAGTGCGGGTGGGCGTTGTACCAACCGACGAAGTCGACCGCGGCCACGCTGCCCGGCAGCTCCTCGCCCGGGATGTTCAGCGACCGGTCGGACTGCGCGCCGACCGCATACACCACCGCGTCGTAGCGCTCGGCCAACTCGTCGGGCCGGACATGCTCACCGACCGCGATGTTGCCGAAGAAGCGGAACCGCGGATCACCCGAGGTCTTGTCGAACTGTGCGCTGATGGACTTGATCTTCGGATGGTCGGGGGCCACGCCGGACCGCACGAGACCCCACGGAGTGGGCAGCATCTCGAGCATGTCGACGCGCACGTCCCGGTCCGCGTCGTCGCTGTCGGCGAATTTGAGCAGGGAGGAGGCGGCGAAGTAGCCGGACGGGCCGGAACCGACGATCGCCACGTGAAATGGGCGCTGCTGGGGCATATGAGGGTGCCTTCTGTCGCTGCCCGGCCACGCGCAAGGGGCTGTCGCGACGCGGCCGCGCTGGTTACCTGTCCGACTCTAAACGCGGCAGGTCCGCGCCGAGGGCAAGTCGCGACGAACTCACCGATCCTGCGGGCGGGCTCGCGACTGCCGCCGCACCGGCCGGTACCCTGAGTTCCCGTGGATCCTGACCGTCAAGCCGACATCGCCGCCCTCGACGCCACCCTCACGACGGTGGAGCGAGTGCTCGACGTCGACGGTCTGCGGGCCCGCATCGAAAAGCTCGAACACGAGGCCTCCGACCCCAATCTGTGGGACGACCAAAGCCGGGCCCAGAAGGTCACCAGCGAACTGTCCCATGCGCAGGGTGAGCTGCGACGCGTCGAGGAACTCCGCCAACGGGTCGAAGACCTGCCCGTGCTCTACGAACTGGCCGCCGAGGAAGGCGGAGCCGACGAGGTCGCCGAGGCCGACGCCGAACTGGCCAAGCTGCGGGTCGACATCGAGGCCATGGAAGTCCGCACACTGCTGTCCGGTGAGTACGACGAACGCGAGGCCGTCGTCACCATCCGGTCCGGCGCGGGTGGGGTGGACGCCGCGGACTGGGCCGAGATGCTGATGCGGATGTACATCCGCTGGGCCGAACAGCACAAGTACCCGGTCGAGGTGTTCGACACGTCCTACGCCGAAGAGGCCGGCATCAAGAGCGCCACGTTTGCGGTGCACGCCCCGTTCGCCTACGGCACGCTTTCGGTGGAACAGGGCACGCACCGGCTCGTCCGGATCAGTCCGTTCGACAACCAGGGCCGCCGTCAGACGTCGTTCGCCGACGTCGAGGTGCTGCCGGTCACCGAGACCACCGACCACATCGACATCCCGGAAGCCGACGTCCGTGTCGACGTCTACCGGTCCAGCGGGCCCGGCGGTCAGTCCGTCAACACCACCGACTCGGCGGTCCGCCTCACCCACATCCCGACCGGGATCGTGGTGACCTGCCAGAACGAGAAGTCCCAGCTGCAGAACAAGGTCTCGGCGATGCGGGTGCTGCAGGCGAAACTCCTGGAACGCAAGCGGCAGGAGGAGCGCGCCGAGATGGATGCGCTCAAGGGCGACGGCGGCAGCTCGTGGGGCAACCAGATGCGTTCGTACGTGCTGCACCCGTACCAGATGGTGAAGGATCTGCGCACCGACTACGAGGTCGGCAACCCGGCGGCGGTGCTCGACGGTGACATCGACGGGTTCCTCGAAGCCGGGATCCGCTGGCGAAACAGGCGTGACGACGACTAGCCGATGACAGATTGCCGATGACGAACAGCACTGTGTTGGCGCAACCGATATCCGACCGCTGGACCGGCTTCTGGCGCGGCGAGATCGGTGAGTGGATTCTCACCAGCGGGCTCGAGATCGCGCTGCTGCTGATCGGCGGGCTGCTCGGTGCTCGGTTCATCAACTGGCTGGCGCAACGGATCTCCCGGCGCATCGACGCCGAGTACCAGGAGTCCGACCAGCTGGTGCGCTCCGAGAGCGCCAAACACCGGCAGGCCGTCGCGTCGGTCATCTCCTGGGTGTCGATCGCCATCCTGTTCGTCGTGGTGGGCGTCGAGATCACCGACGCCCTCGCCATCCCGATCGGCTCGCTGGTCGCACCCGCCGCCGTGCTCGGCGCGGCCCTGGGTTTCGGCGCCCAGCGGCTGGTCCAGGATCTGCTCGCCGGATTCTTCATCATCACCGAGAAGCAGTACGGCTTCGGCGATCTGGTCGCGCTGACCGTCACCGGCGTGGCCGCACCCGCGGAGGGCACCGTCGAGGACGTCACGCTGCGGGTCACGAAACTGCGCTCGCCCGAGGGCGAGATGCTGACGATCCCGAACGGGCAGATCGTCAAGACCGTCAACCTGTCGAAGGACTGGGCGCGGGCCGTGATCGACATCCCGGTGCCCACGTCGGCCGACCTGAACGAAGTCAACGAGCTGCTGCACGAGGTCGCCCAGCGGGCCATGGACGATCGCAAACTGCACGATCTGCTGCTGGATGCGCCGCAGATGATGGGCGTCGAAAGCATCGCCCTCGACACCGTGAACCTGCGGATGGTGGCGCGCACGCTGCCGGGTAAGCAGTTCGAGGTCGGCCGCCAGTTGCGGGTACTGGTGATCGCGGCGTTGCGTCGTGCCGGTGTCACGTCGCCCAGCGACGGGGCCGTGCCCATGGTCGGCGCGATCGTGCACCCGGCGACGGCGGGCGGCGCGGAGGAAGAGACGCAAGGGCCGACGGAGCAGAAGAGGTGAGCCCACTGAGCCTGCGCCCCCGCGCCCTCAAGGACAAGCTCGCCGGCCGCGAATGGCCCGCCTACCTGTTCGGCGGCCGGGTCCGCACCTCGACCGTGGGTCTGATCGTCCTGTTCATCGCGCTGTTCTGGGTGCAACAGGCCTTCGAGCCGGAACCGAAGCCCGCAGCACCGGCACCCGTCGTCGTGCCGCCCGGCTTCGTCCCCGACCCCGACTACACCTGGGTGCCGCGGACCCAGGTGGAGGTACCGCAGACGACCACAACCCGGCCACCGCGGACCACCACGACGACGACTCCCACACCGACCACCACGAGCCCGACCGAGACGACCACGACCACCACGCCGACACCGACGCCCACGACGCCGACGCCGCCCACGACGACGGTGTTCGACCCCGACGGCCCGGGTTTGCTGCCCCCGCAGACCATCACCGAGACGCCGGCGCCGGCCCCCGGGCCGCAGCCGTTACCGGGCCTGCCCCTCCCACTGCCGTAACCGGCCGCCGGGCGGCGCCCCGCTACACTGGCGAGCCGTGATGATCACCCTCGACAACGTGACCAAGCAGTACAAGTCCTCGGCGCGACCCGCCCTGGACAACGTGTCACTCAAGATCGACAAGGGTGAGTTCGTGTTCCTCATCGGGCCGTCCGGTTCGGGCAAGTCGACGTTCATGCGTCTGCTGCTCGCCGAGGAGACGCCGACGTCGGGCGACATCCGGGTGTCGAAGTTCCACGTCAACAAGCTGTCGGGTCGCCACATCCCCAGCCTGCGTCAGGTACTCGGGTGCGTGTTCCAGGACTTCCGGCTGCTGCAGCAGAAGACGGTGTTCGAGAACGTCGCCTTCGCGCTCGAGGTGATCGGGAAGCGCTCCGAGGTGATCAACCGGGTGGTACCCGAGGTGCTGGAGATGGTCGGGCTGTCCGGGAAGGCCAACCGTCTGCCCGCCGAACTGTCCGGCGGGGAACAGCAACGGGTGGCCATCGCGCGGGCCTTCGTCAACCGGCCCCTGGTGCTGCTGGCCGACGAGCCGACCGGCAACCTGGACCCGGAGACGAGCAAGGACATCATGGATCTGCTGGAGCGCATCAACCGCACGGGAACGACCGTGCTGATGGCGACCCACGACCATCACATCGTCGACTCGATGCGTCAGCGCGTGCTCGAACTCGAACTGGGCCGCCTGGTCCGCGACGAGCAGCGCGGCGTCTACGGAATGGATCGCTAAGTGCGCTTTGGGTTTCTGATCAACGAGGTCGTCACCGGACTTCGTCGCAACGTCACGATGACGATCGCGATGATCCTGACGACCGCGATCTCCATCGGCCTGTTCGGCGGCGGCATGCTGGTCGTGCGGCTGGCGGACAACTCGCGCGACATCTACCTCGACCGGGTGGAGAGCCAGGTCTTCCTGACCCCCGAGGTCTCGGCGAGCGATCCGACGTGTGACGCCGATCCGTGCCAGAGCCTGCGCACGCAGCTGGAGGACCGTGACGACGTCGAATCGGTGGTGTTCCTCAACCGCGACGACGCCTACGAGGACGCGATCCGGAAGTTCCCGCAGTACAAGGATGTCGCGGGCAAGGACGCGTTCCCGGCCTCGTTCGTGGTGAAGCTGGTCGATCCGGAACGACACGAGGAGTTCGACCAGGCGATGGTCGGACAACCCGGCGTGCAGGGGGTGCAGAACCAGAAGGACCTGGTCGACCGCCTGTTCGCGGTGCTCGACGGTCTCAGTAACGCCGCATTCGCCGTCGCGCTGGTCCAGGCCATCGGCGCGGTGCTGCTGATCGCCAACATGGTGCAGGTCGCGGCCTACACCCGCCGCACCGAGATCGGCATCATGCGATTGGTCGGGGCGAGCCGCTGGTACACCCAGTTGCCGTTCCTCCTGGAGGCGATGCTGGCGGCCCTGCTGGGTGTCGTCATCGCGATCGCCGGCCTGGTCGTGGTGCGGGCGGCGTTCCTGGAGAACGCGCTCGACCAGTTCTACCGAGCGAATCTGATCGCCAGGATCGACTACGCGGACATCCTCTACATCTCACCGATCCTGCTGTTCGTCGGTGTGGCCATGGCCGGTGTCACCTCGTATGTCACGCTGCGTCTGTACGTACGGAGGTAGGCGTGGCAGCCAAGAAGTCCGGCAAGGCCGGGGCGGTCAAGGACCGCAACAACCAGATCGTCGCCACCAACCGCAGGGCGCGGCACAACTACACGATCCTCGACACCTACGAGGCCGGCATCGCGCTGATGGGCACCGAGGTCAAGAGCCTGCGCGACGGGCAGGCGTCCCTGGCCGACGCGTTCGCCACCGTCGACGACGGCGAGATCTGGCTGCGCAATCTGCACATCCCGGAGTATCACCACGGCACCTGGACGAATCACGCACCGCGGCGCAACCGCAAGCTGCTGCTGCATCGCAAGCAGATCGATCAGCTGGTCGGCAAGATCCGCGACGGCAATCTGACCCTGGTGCCGCTGTCGCTGTACTTCACCGGCGGCAAGGTCAAAGTGGAGTTGGCGCTGGCCCGCGGTAAGCAGGCCCACGACAAACGCCAGGATCTGGCGCGTCGCGACGCCGAACGCGAGGTCGTCCGCGAACTGGGCCGCCGCGCCAAAGGCATGCCCTGACCGGACTTCTCTTGGCGCTGGCGTCCGCCGCCGGCTACGGGGTCAGCGACTTCGTCGGCGGAATCGCCTCCCGTCGGGTCGCCGCGCTACGGGTGGTGCTCGTCTCGTATCCGGTCGCGATGGTCCTCCTCGCGGTGCTGGCCGTGGTCGTCGGTGGTGAGATCTCGCACGGCGCGATCCTCTGGGGTGGACTCTGCGGGGTGTCGCAGGCGTTCGGGGTGTGGTGGTTCTACGCCGCGCTCGGATCCGGGCCGATCTCCGTGGTGTCGCCGCTGACCGCGATCCTCGTCGCCGGTCTGCCGGTCGGTGCCGGGCTGACGCTGGGGGAGCGGCCGGGAGTCGTCGCCACGCTCGGCATTCTGGTGGCGCTGGTGGCGGTCGTGCTGGTGAGCCGCGAAGCAACCGACGAGGACGTCCGGGTCCACCGGTTCACCACGAAGGTGGCGTGGCTGACCGTGGGGGCGGGGCTCGCGTTCGGGCTGAACTTCGTGCTGATCGATCAGGCGCCCGCGGCGGCCAATCTGTGGCCGCTGGTCTTCGCACGGATGTCGGCGACGGTGCTGGTGGTGACGATCGCGGCGGTGAGCGGACAGCTGAAGGCGCCGAGCGGCGTGCCGCTGAAGCTGGCGTTGCTGGCCGGTGTGCTCGACACCGGCGCCAACGTGGCGATGCTGCTCGCGCTGCATGCCTCGCTGCTGTCGCTGGCGGGGGTGTTGATGGCGCTGTATCCGGCGGCGACGGTGCTGCTGGCGATCGTGGTGCTGCGCGAGCGGGTGACGCGCTGGCAGGCGCTCGGGATGCTGCTGGCACTGGGCGCCGTCACGATGATCGCGGCCGGTTAGGCGCCACGCCGAGCCCGACGGACGCCGGCCGCAGCGTTTGCCCCGGTCACCGACACTGCCCGTGCTGCCGGACGGTGTCATGGCATCATGAGCTGATCAGTCGCGAAACGGCGGGGGATCTGTGTCGGCGAAGAGTGCGCAGTGGCGCCTCGTGATATTCGCTGTTGTGGCGGTTCTCGCGTTCGTCAACGCGCTCGCGCCCTACGGCGACGAACTCGCCCGGTGGCTGGCGGCAGTGCTGCAGGCGGTGGTCGGTGGATTCGCGCTGATCGCCGCCGTGGTGGTCGCGCGGCGGGCGACCGGAGTATCGCGGTGGTGGCGCCTGCTGGTGGCGGCAGCGATGTTGAGCTGGCTGGTCGCCGAGGTGACCTGGTTCCTCGGCGGAGGCCACGACAGTCAGGGTGCGCCGCTGGTGGCCGTCGTCGCCTACTTCCTGCCCCCGGTGTTGTCGCTGATGGCGATGATCGTCCTGGCTCGCGGCGGCGGCGGACTGCACGGCCGGCACGACGGCCCACTGCGCCATTCGCGGGTGGTCGCGGTGCTCGACGGTCTGGTCGCCGCGGTGGCGTTCTCGATACTCGCCTACATCGCGGGCCTCGGCGGGCTGACCGGCGCCGCGCCGCCCCGATCGGCCGACACGACCGTCGTCGTCGCCTACTCGCTGCTCGAGCTGCTGGTCGTCGTGGTGGCTGCGTTGATGGCGATGGCGTACCGGCGGGACCGCCCGGACCGCGTGAACTACCTCCTGCTCGCCGGCGGCGTCCTGACGATCGCGACGTCGGATCGGCTGGTCGCCTACCTGCACACGGTGGGCGAGGACGACGGTGACCTGTGGGGCGGCGTCGGATTCGCCCTCGGCCCGCTGATCATCGCGTTCGCGTTGGTCGAACTGCGGCCGCAGCCGGCCGTCGGGCGCGGCCGCGACGCCATGGACTGGTTGCAGACGTTCCTGCCGTACATCGGGTTCCTCTTCATCATCGGGCTGCTGTCGTACCACCTGCTCATCGGTGCGCGCATGCCCGTGGCGGTCACCATCGCGGCCCTGGTGATGATCGGGTTGGTCACCGCACGGCAGGTGGTGGCGATGCACGCGCAGCGACTGTTGACCCGGCAGCTCTTCGAGGCGCAGAGCCGGCTGGCGCATCAGGTCCACCACGACGCGCTCACCGGCCTCCCCAACCGGCTGTTGTTCGCCCAGCGGCTCGACCAGGCGATGCGCGAGGGCAAGTTCGTGCTCATCTTCGTCGACATCGACGACTTCAAGGAGGTCAACGACCAGTTCGGCCACGCCGCGGGCGACGAATTGCTGTGTGCGGTGGGCGAGCGGCTGCGCCAGTGTGTCGGGCCGTCCGACACCCTGGCCCGCATCGGTGGCGACGAGTTCGCGATCCTCGTCGAGGGCGAGCACGAAGCGCCCGAGGTGGTCGCCGACAAACTCCGGGTGGCGCTTCGGGATCCGTTCGCGGTGCACGGCTCGTCGGTGCGCGTGCGGGCGAGTATGGGCCTGGTCCGGCCGTCGGCCGACGAGCCGGCCCCGACCTCCGATGACCTGCTTCGGCAGGCCGACATCTCCATGTACGCGGGTAAGCGGTTGGGTAAGGACACCGCGGTGGTGTACCGGCCGTCCTCCGGTGCGTCGGTCGATTTCGTCAGTGCCCTGCGGCAGGCGGACGGTGGGGCGCCTGCGGGCTTCACGCTCGCGTATCAGCCGGTGGTGCGGCTGCCGCACGCCTCACCGGTCGCCGTGGAGGCCCTCGCGAGGTGGACGGCGCCGAACGGGATGCAGATGCCGCCGGAGACCTTCGTGGCGGTGGCCGAAGGCGCCGGACTCGGTGCCGACCTCGACGCCATGGTGCTGGAACTGGCCTGCCGGGAGGTGCGTGAGGCCGGGTTGGATCTGGCGCTGCACGTCAACATCGGTGCGGCGCGGTTGGGGAATCGGTCCTTCGAACAGCGGGTGGCGCAGACGCTGAAGCGGCACGGTCTGGAGCCGGGCCGTCTGGTGCTTGAGATCACCGAGACCGTCCCGATCGTCGACCTGTCCAAAGGCGCCGCGGCCATCAGGCGGTTGAGTGCGCTCGGCGTGAAGGTCGCCATCGACGATTTCGGTACCGGTTTCAACTCGCTCAGTTATCTGCACACGCTGCCGGTGGACGTGGTCAAACTCGATCGCAGTCTGGCCGCCGGCGGGGAACCCGACCGGGACCTCGCGCTGTACCGCTCGGTGATCGGACTGTGTGATGCGCTGGGTCTCGAGGTGATCGCCGAGGGGATCGAGTATCCCGAACAGGTCGACACGCTGCTGGCGGCGGGTTGCCGACTGGCCCAGGGCCACCTCTTCGGGCGCGCGATGCCGCTGAGCGATGTGTGTCAGAACATGGCGGCCTCCCGCGAAGGGGCCGTCTCCGGACCGTGACGGACCCGCAGGAACAAAGGGCTGGAGCGATCCGTTGGAACTCGCGTAGCATGAAGTGCCCGCCGCTCGTCGGTGGGAAGTTTGACAACTACACAGGGGGCTGAACGGTTTCGACTTCGAGCATCGAATCAAGGGAAGCGTGCCGGTGCAGGCAAGAGACCACCGTAAGCGTCGTTGCAACCAATTAAGCGCCGATACCAATCAGCGCGACTACGCTCTCGCTGCCTAAGCGACAGCTAGTCCGTCAGCCCGGGACCGCCCTCGACCCGGAGCCTGGCGTCAGCTAGAGGGACCCACCTTCAAGTCCGGTCGCGGGACTTGAAGGGACATCAAACAGCGACTGGGATCGTCATCCTGACTTGTTCGCGTGATCAGGAGATCCGAGTAGAGACATAGCGAACTGCGCACGGAGAAGCCTCGAGGACATGCCGTAGGACCCGGGTTCGATTCCCGGCAGCTCCACAACCAGATGCAGAAGGGCCGGTCGACAGACCGGCCCTTCTACTATTTCGTCTCGCGGTCCGCGTCCGCGCCCCGCCCACCCCGGTGTACCGTCCGGACATGGCGGTCAGATTCCGCACCCGGCACGGATCCCGCGGTCGCCATGACCGGCGTGGCACACGGCGCAATGCCGTTGCCGCGACGGTCGTTTCACTGGGGCTCGTGGTCGTGCTCTCCTGCGGCGAGGCCGAGCAGGCGGCAGTGGGCACCGTCGCGCACGACGCGCCGCCCCCGAGCGCGGTGGCCGCACCACGCCCGGCGCCGGTCGCGATTCCCAGCCCGGTGCCGGCGCCGCGACCGGCGGTCACCGCTGATTTCACCGCGGTTTCGGCGTTGATCAACGACGCGATCGCGGCACGCCGGCTGCCGGGTGCCGTGGTGCTCGTCGGGCACGGTGGTGAGACCGTGTTCCACCAGGCCTACGGCGCGCGCAAACTCCCCGGCGAACCCGGCCTGGACGGCGCGCCGGCCCCAGCGGAGCCGATGACCGAGGACACGATCTTCGACCTGGCGTCCTTGACCAAAACCCTGGTCACGGCGACCGCGATCATGCAGCTCTACGAACAAGGCAGGATCGGGCTCGACGACGCCGTGCAGAAATACCTGCCCACCTTCAATCCAGGGCACGATCCACTGCGGGCGAAGGTGACGGTCCGGATGCTGCTCACACACTTCTCGGGGGAGCCGCCCGACGTCAACCTCGACGATCCATGGGGACTGCAGCGCGCCGACAAGGACGAAGGCGTCACCCGTGCGCTCACCGCACCGCTGCAGTCCGGGCCCGGTGAAGTGTTCCGCTACTCCGACATCAATTTCATCCTGCTCGGCGCGCTGATCGAGAACGTCACCGGCGTGCCCCAAGACGTCTTTGCGGAACGTAACATCCTTGCGCCACTTGGGATGTCGGACACGCACTTTCTTCCGCCGGCGAAGGCCTGCGGGCCGCACACGATGAGAGGCGCCGCGCTGAGATGGGCTCGCCCCGGTCGTGACGGCGTACCGGTGCACTGTCCCGCAGGGACGTGGAGCACCGGTCTCCTCTCACGTATCGCGCCGACGGCCCATGACGACGAAGGCCGACGCGATCCGAAGACGAACCCCGACTTCGACCTACTCCTGCGGGGCGCCGTCCACGACACGACGACGCGCCGCATGGGCGGCGTGGCCGGGCATGCCGGGGTGTTCTCCACCGCGCGCGATGTCGGTGTCTTCGCCCAGGCGCTGCTGGACCGGCTTGCGAACCGCCCCAGCGCCTTTCCACTCGGGAAGAAGACGCTCGAGATGATGACCGCACCGCAGCAGCCCGGACACACTCCTCAACAGGTCGAGGCAGCACGCAACACCACCGCGGAGGCCGTGAGACGGACACCCAACACGCGGCATCCCTTGCTCGCACCGAAGTATCCGGCGGTCCGGGGCCAGAATCTGCGCGGGCTCGGGTGGGATATCGACACCCCGCATTCCCAGCCGCGCGGCATGGTCTTTCCCGTCGGGAGCTTCGGCCACACCGGTTTCACCGGAACCTCGATATGGATCGACCCGGGTTCGGACACCTACGTCGTCCTCCTGGCGAACGCGATTCACCCGCGGGGCAACCCGCCGATCTCGACGCTGCGCGGGGAAGTGGCCACGGCGGCGGCCCGATCTCTCGGTCTGTACCCCGACGCGCCGCGATGAACTCCGACGTCACGCCCTGGTGAGTCCCCACTGCCCGAAATCGCTTGCCAGGACCTCGTTCACGTCGACGTTGGTGCCGCCGAGGCGGACACCCGGATCCGACGCAGTGACGATCACGGACTGATAGAGCACCGCCCTGGACTCCCGCTCACCACCGGACCAGGCCCGTGTCTGCCATGCCCACCAGTGACCCGGCGCGGTGGAGCGCCCGATCACGCCGTCTGCGATCGCCCACGCACACACCCCGGAGTGTCCGTAGACGCCGGTGCGCTTCACGCCGAGCACCGAGTTGATTCCGCGCAGCCAGTCGGCGGCGACGCTCGTCCAGGTGTCGTGGTCGATGTCCTCGTCGATGCTGAAGAAGATCGGCGCCGATGCCGGCCCGCCGGCCGCCGAATGCAGCCGCAGTGCCGTCCGGGCGTCCGCGACGCCACCGTCGTACCCGTGGGTGAAGTCCGACGGCGTCGGCCAGCCGGGTTTGCCGTACTGGTAACAGCTGGCGACCTGCAGGCCCGCAGCGCGCAGCGCGTCCGCGTAACCCCGCGTGACCGGCTTGAAGTCGAAGTCCGCACCCGGCCGTAACTCGGACACGTAGACGAGCGCCCCGTCGAAGCCCGCCGCTTTGATCTGGTCCGGCGGGACCAACCGATGCGTGAAGTCGATGACCCTCCTGTCGGCGGCCGACGCCTGCGCAGCGCCGAACGTCGCCGGACCGAACGCGAGGACAGCCGGCGCGGAAACGGCGTAGGTGAGCGCCTCGCGCCGGGAGACCGGTCGCAGCCTGCCACGACCGGTAGGCCTCGGCGGATCGTGCACGGCGCGATGCTAACAACGGTGACGTCCGGCCCGGGGCGAGTCGGCGTGAATGGTCCCGACGGCTACTCGGACGTGTGGACGATCAGGATGTCGACCCTGGCGCGCCGGGCCACGCTGGCCGGCACCGAGCCGAGAAGCCGACCGGCCACCGTGTTGAGCCCGACGTTGCCGACCACCAGCAGATCCGCCTTCACCTCGTCGGTCAGCTTCAACAGCGCATTCACCGCCGGGCCGACGACAGCCCGTTCCTCGATTCGCTGTGCGCCAACCGCTTTGGCCCGATCGCGGGCCTCCTGCAGGATGGCATACGTGGGAGCACTTCCGTGCAGCATGTAGCCCTCCCTGCCGAGGGTGTCCGAACCAGCGCGGTCCGCCACCCCGTCAGGTGACGGCGGCCTCGACCAGTGGCCCTTCTCGACAGCGGGGAAGTGTGCGCTCGCCACGATCAGTCGGGCGTTCTCCTGCACGGCCACCTCGGCTGCGCGATCGACCGCGCGCATCGACGAGGCGGAGCCGTCGGTCCCGACGAGAATTGTGTGATAGCGGTCCATGTCGCCTCCCGATGCTCGGCCGTGACGACACTTCGACGGTAACGCTCCCACTGCGCTGATGAGCGATTTTCACGAGGCGGCGCCGGGCGGCGTTGGCGACTCGTCGGACGGACCGGGCGCCAGCGCCAAGGTGGCCCATGCGGCGGCAGCGGCGGTCAGGACGTGCCACGCGCCGTGGTACTGCCAGAGGCTGTCCGGCCGGCACAGCGGCGATCCGGTGCGGCCCGCGGCGTAGGCCGCCAGACCCAGCGCGAGGAGGCCGGCTGCCGGTGCCCAGACCGTGCGCCACCGCGCACCCCGGCTGCGGGCGAGAACCGCGGCGTAGACCACCCCGACGGCGATGATCGGCACGTCGTGGGCGGGCTTTGCCCATGACGGCTGGGGCCCGTGGTAGGCGAAGCTGCCGGCCCCGACGGCCATGAGGGTCACTGCCGCGATCCATGCCAGCGGCGCCCGCCACCTCACGCCCCAGCACAGCACGGCGATTCCGGCGGCGACGTAGGCCAGGCTGGTGACCGCCAGGACGGGTTGGGCGAGCGCCGCGTCGACGATGCGTTCGCAGTCGGAGTGGCCGAACGTCCTGGAAGCGGTGAGCACCCGCATGGTCGACCACCGTAGCGCGCCTGCCATCCCGCAGAACTCCGGCGGGATCGCGCACGTCGGGTGAGGCTTGGGCGGTGTGCGGTGTGAGCTCGTCGTGGCCGGGTCTCGCGGCGGCGTCGGTCTTCGGCGCAGTGCCCGCCCTGTGCTTTCCCGCGCCGTCGTGGTGGTGGCTGGCGTGGATCGGCCTCGTCCCGCTGCTCCTGACGGTGCGTGCGGCGCCGAGCGCGCGCGCCGCCGCGCTGCGGGCGTGGTGCGGGATGGCCGGTTACATCCTGGCTACGCAGTACTGGTTGCTGCCCAGCGCCGGACCGCTGGTGATCGTGTTGGCGGTCGGGCTCGGCGCGCTGTGGCTGCCGTGGGGCTGGGCCGCGTATCTGCTTCTGGGCCAAGATGTCACGACACGCAGAATTCTCGCGGCGATCGCGGTCCTGCCGAGCGCATGGGTCGTGGCCGAAGCGGTGCGCTCCTCGCCGGGCCTGGGCGGTCCCTCGGCGCTGCTCGGCGCCACACAGTGGAACCAGCCGGCCATGCTCGCCTCGGCCTCACTCGGCGGCGTGTGGCTCACCAGTTCTGTGATCGTGGCCGTCAACACCGCGCTCGCCGCGGCGATCCTGCATCGGCGCGTGCGCGTCCGCGCAGTCGCCGTGGCGGTCGCCCTGGCGTGTGCCGGACTCGGTCCCGCGTGGTTCTGGCTGGGCTCGTCGCCACCGGCCGGACCGACGGTCCGCGTCGCCCTGGTCCAGCCGGGCGATATCGCGGACTCCGCCACCCGTCAGGCCGCAGGCGAAGCGTTGACCGAAGACCTGCGTGGCCGGCGGGTCGATCTGGTCGTGTGGGGTGAGAGCAGCGTCGGAGTCGACGTCACCGGCGAGCCGGCGGCGCTGAGGCGCCTGGCGGAGCTGTCCCGGCGGGTCGGCGCGGACGTCCTCGTCAACGTCGACGCCCGACATGCGACCGGCGGTATTTACAAGTCGTCGGTCCTGATCGGACCGCACGGATTGCGCGGCGTGTACTCGAAGACCCGGCTGGTGCCTTTCGGTGAATACGTGCCGCTGCGGCCGCTGCTGGGGTGGGTCACCCGGCACACCAAGGCGGCGGCAGAGGACCGGCGACGCGGCGGCGGGCTGGCCGTTCTGCACACCGGACGAGGACTTGCCATCGGGCCGTTGATCAGCTTCGAGACGACGTTCTCCGACCTTCCCCGCCGGCTCGTGCAGCGCGGCGCGCAACTGCTGGTGTATCAGAGTTCCACCTCGACGTACCAAGGCAGTTGGGCGCAGCCACAGCTGGCCGGCATGGTCGCGGTCCACGCCGCGGAGGTGGGCCATCCGGCGGTGCACGCCGGATTGTCCGGTGTCAGCTCCGCTTTCGACGCACGGGGTCGCCGACTTGCCTGGTACGGCGCCGCCGAACGTGGCGCCATCGTGGTCGACGTCCCGCTGACGTCGCAGACCACACCATTCCAACGGTTCGGCAATTGGGTACTGGGCTCGGCGGTTTCGATCCTCACCGGTGCCCTCGTGGTGGCGGCCCTGCGGTTTCGGCGCACAACACGCCGAGGAGGGTGACCCACGGAACGCCGGGTCGGGGGCATTATCGGTGGCTGATGAATCCCGTGACCGTGGTGGACAGGGCGTTTCGCGGATCCGCTGGCAACCAGCGGCCGTTTTCGCCGTCGCCGGATGACGGGATGTCGGCCGAACACCTGGCCCGGCTGATCGCCGTATTGGTCGACGAGCACCTGGATCTCGCTCGTATCAGGGCCGCTTACGTCGACGACCGCAGTACACCGCCCTACGATCTGCGACTGCTGGTCAGCCTCCTGTTGTACGGCTACACCACCGGAGTCTGCTCGTCGCGGCTGATCCAACGAAAGTGCGCCGACGACGCCTGTTTTCGGTGGCTGGCGGCAGGCCACGCCCCGGATCACCGAGCGATCGCAGCATTTCGCCGGCGGCATCTGGCCGTGCTGACGCCGCTGTTCGTGCAGGCGATGGTGATGTGTCAGGCCGCGGGTGTCGTCCGGTTGGGGCGGATCGCGCTGGGCGGGGCGACGAGAGGCGCGCTGGCAGAAGAAGTCCTGGCGTTGTTGGCCGAAGCCGAACGCACCGATACCGCCGAGGACGAGGCGGACAGGAAGACGGTCCGCGCGACCTCGAATGTGCAGCGCGCGCTGGTCGGCGCCGTCCTGGTGGCGTTGATGTTTGCCGGTGGTTACACCGTCGCCGTGCTCAAGCGCGTGACGTTGTCCGTCGACGACGTGTCGATGACGGTATCGACGATGAAGTCGCGGGTGGGCGATGTGCTGCGGGACAACGGCTATACCGTCGGCGGCCACGACGAGGTCAGTCCGGGCGCCGATCAGCACATCGGTTCATCCGGCACGATCGCGCTGCGTCGCGCTCGGCCGCTCGAGGTCTCGGTCGACGGGCGCCCGAGCGAGCGGATCTGGACGACGGCGCTGACCGTCGGTGAGGCGATCAAACAGCTCCCGAGGACCGACCTCGCACCCGCGTCGGTGTCTCCAGCCAGTCCCGTGCCGGTATCCGGCATGGCGCTCGCGATGGTCAGCCCCAAACGGGTGCACATCAACGACGGTGGCGCCGTCAGCGAGCGCCGCCTGGCGGCGGCCACCGTAGGCCAACTGCTCGAAGCCGCCGGAGCACCGCTGCAGCAGGCGGACAGGGCGTCACCCGCGGCGTCGGCGCCGGTCGTCGAGGGTATGCGGATCGTGGTCACCCGCGTCAGGGTGCACAGGGTGTCCGAGCGTCTGCCCCTGCCGGCGCCGCTGCGGCGCATCCACGACCCGTCGATCAACATCAGCCGTAGCGTCGTCGATGACCCGGGAGCGCCCGGCACCCAGGACGTCACCTTCGCCGTGTCGACGGTCAACGGCCGGCCGGTGGCGCGACAGGTCGTGGCGCGCGACGTCGTGCATCCGGCACGGCCACAGGTTCAACGGGTCGGCGCCAAGCCGGGCACGCAGGTGCCACCGGTGATCAACACCGCGTGGGACGCGCTCGCCAAATGTGAATCGAGCGGCGACTGGGCCATCAACACCGGCAACGGCTTCTACGGCGGTGTGCAGTTCAAACAGAGCACCTGGGAGGCCTACGGCGGGCTGCGGTACGCACCGCGGGCCGACCTGGCCACCCGCGAAGAACAGATCGCTATCGCCGAGGTCACCCGGGCGAGTCAGGGCTGGGGTGCCTGGCCGGTGTGCAGCGCGCGAGTGAGGCGCTGACAGGCGTACCGCCGGCCGGCCCGCGCCGCCTGGGATGATCGAAGGTGCGCGACAGGGGAGTGCCATGGAGCTGATGTCAGCCGGACGCGAGTTCACCGCCTACGGACCCTCGCACGTGGTGGTGCTCAGTATCTTCGCGGCCGGCGCTGTCCTGCTGGTCTGGCGCGGACGCCGGCAGAGCGAGGCGCGGGCGCGCCTCGTCGCCAGGTCACTCGCGGTTCTGCTGATGGCGGCATTCCTGACCGCGCTGGTCTACAAGCTGATCCGACCGGACCTCGCCACGTCGGTGCCGCTGCAACTGTGTGACATCGCCGAGGTGACCGCCGCCTACGCGTTGTGGACGCAGCGGCACTGGGCCTTCACGCTGACCTACTACTGGGGACTTCTGCTCAGCTCACAGGCCCTGCTCACCCCGGACATCGGGACGCCGCGAGAAGGTGCCCCGGACTTTCCGCACCATCTGTTCGTCACGTTCTTCACCCTGCACGTGCTCGTCGTGTGGGCCGCGATCTACCTCACCTGGGGCCGCGGGATGCGGCCGCGATGGCGGGACTACCGGTTCGCCGTCTTCGTGACGCTCGGCTGGGTGGCGTTCACGTTCGTGTTCAACCTCGTCGCGGGCACCAATTACGGCTACCTCAACGGAAAACCGCCGACCGCCTCGGTGCTGGACCTCCTCGGTCCGTGGCCGGTGTATCTGCTGATCGAGATCGTGGTCGTCCTCGGCGTGTGGGCGCTCATGACGTGGCCCTGGGAGCGGAGGAGGCGGCTGGCGGGTGAGCAAGCCGCTTCCGCGGGTCGAGCGGCGTTTCAGCAGCCGGGGTGAATCCGCCCGGGTCGCGCGCGCGTGGGTCCACGCGTCATGATGATCGGGTTGTGACTGACGTTGATCTCGACCTCAGGGCGCTGCCGCAGCCGCCGAAAAACCCGCTGCCGTATCGACAGTTGTTGCCCCTGGTGCGTCATTTCCACACCGGACAGGAAGTGCTGCGGCAGGCTGCGGGTCCGGTGATCCGGCTCAAACTCGGCCCGAAGTGGATGATCCCGCAGATCGTCGTGGTCACCTCACCGGCGGGCATCCGGGACGTCCTCGGACGCAATCATGCGGCCGCCGAACGGTGCCGTGTCCACGACGAAGTCCGCGACCTCGGGGGAGACAGCCTGTTCGTCCTTCTCAACGATCCATGGGTGCCGCGCCGCCGCGCGCTGCAACCGGTCTTCACCAAGCCCAGCGTGCGGGGCTTCGGGGGGCACATGTCGCGGGCGGCGGAGATGGTCGGGCAGCGGTGGGGCGCCGAAGCCCGGGTGAACCTGGACGAGGAATGCCGCCGATTGACGATGCGGTCGCTGGGCCGGTCGATCCTCGGGCTGGACCTCGACGAGAAGGCCGACGTGATCGCCGGCCCGCTGCCCGTCGCCGCGGGCTACGCCGCTGACCGCGCACTCAAACCGGTGCGCGCCCCGCGCTGGCTGCAGACCCCGCAGCGCCGCCGCGCCACCGCCGCGGTGGCGACCATGAAGGCGGTGACCCATGACATCCTGCAGGCCTGCCGTGCGGACCCGACCCGCGACGCACCCCTGGTGCACGCGCTGATCAACGCGTCCGACCCCGAGACCGGTCTCTCGCTGTCCGACGACGACATCTGCAACGAACTTCTGGTGTTCATGCTGGCCGGACACGACACCACCGCCACGCTCCTGACGTACGCACTGTGGGCGCTCGGACACCACCCGCAATTCCAGGACCGGGTCGCGGCCGAGGCGCGTGCGCTCGGTGACCGGCTGCCCACCCCCGACGACGTCGGCCGGCTCGGATACACGGTGCAGGTGCTCAACGAGTCGCTGCGGTTGTGCCCGCCCGCTGCGGGTGTCGGCAGACTGGCGCTGCGCGACATCGAAGTGGACGGCTATCGCGTCGAAGCCGGCAGCCTGGTCGGGATCGGGATCTACGCGGTGCACCGCGATCCGGCGCTGTGGGACCGCCCGCTGGAGTTCGACCCGGACCGGTTCAGCCCCGAGAACTCCAAGGATCGCGACCGCTGGCAGTTCATCCCGTTCGCCGGCGGGCCCCGCGCCTGTATCGGCCAGCACTTCGCGATGCTCGAGGCCACGCTCGCACTCGCCACCCTCGTCCGCGATCATGAAATCGCCTCCGACGACGGTGCATTCCCGCTCGAGACGCCCTACACCACCGTCGCCGCCGGTCCGATATGGGCCCGGGTGCGCCGGCGGACCTGAGAACATCACCTCATGACGGTCGTCATCGCACTGCGCTGTGTCGACGGGATCGTGCTCGCCGCCGACTCGCAGATCACCGAACCAGCCCGCGGCCTGACGTACCCCGCCCAGAAGCTGCACGGTCTCGGCAAGCACGCGGCGTGGGGCGGTAGTGGGTCGCGGGCGGTGCTCTACGACCTCGAGCGACTGTTCGACGCGCAGCCCGAGACCATCGTCGAAGCCCGGGATGTCGGACGGGCCCTGCAGGCGCGGGTGGTGCCGGTACTCGAACACCACTACGAGAATTTCATCGAGAAAGTGCCGGGCCAACCGGACAGTGGCGCGACACCTGCGACATATGTGCTGGCGGCCGGCTATTCGGACGGGCAACCGTTCATTGTCGACATCGACCCGCACGGGCTGATCGGGCACTACGAGGAGACCGGCTTCCACGCCGTCGGCAGCGGTGCGCCGATGGCCCAGCAGGCGCGCGCGCTGCTCGCCAACTTCAGGATGTCGGAGCGGCCGGTCCAGTACGGCGTGGTGGCGGCACTGCGGGTACTCGACGCGCTCGACGAGAGCTCACCGACCGTCGGCGGACCGATGGACGTCTGCCGGATCACCCCGGACGGCGCCCAACACCTCAGCGAGGACGAGGTGGCGGAGGTGCGAGAGCACGTTCGCCGCTGGCAGGACCTCGAACGCAAAGTCCTCGACGGGCTGTTCGACTAGCTAGTCGGCCTTGACGATCGACAGCACCTCGGCGTTCGGCAGGGACGTCAGTCGGCCGGGCTCGGCCAGGACCTTCGAGGCGCGCACCCCGCTCCCGATGACCACCTGCGCCTGATCGACGACCTGCTCGTCGATCAGGACCGGCCAGTCGTCAGGCAGGCCCAGCGGTGTGATGCCGCCGAACTCCATCCCGCTGCGCGACACCGCGACGTCCATCGGCGCGAAGGAGATCTTGCGGGCGTCGAGCCGCTTACGCACCACGCCGTTCACGTCGGCGCGCGTGGTGGCCAACACCAGGCACGCGGCGTACCAGACCCGTTCGGCGCGTTTGGCTTCCACCACGACGCAGTTCGCCGACCGGCTGAGCGCGATCCCGTAGTGCGCGCAGAACTCGGCTGTGTCCGCGAACCCGGGATCGATGGGACTCGCCCACAACCCCTGCGGCCCGTGACGCTGCACGTCGTGCCGCACGGGCTCGGCCACCAGGTCGAGCGCATCGGCGATCGGGGTGAAGTCCAATCCACCCAGCCGCATCACCGCGGCTCCGCATCGGTGCTGTCCGCCCGGTCACCGACGAAGCGCAGCACCGCCGGGTCGCACGAGACGAACCTGTCGACCTCTTCGCCGCCGTCGCAGCGGAGCAATGCGACGGTCACCCGATCCGGTGTCCGGGACACGACCGTCCACACCGCGCCGCTGTCCTGCCAGCGGATGAGCTCCTCGACGTGATCCCGCTCGATCATGGTCTCCACCATCCCATGAAGCGCGATCGCCGTCGCTTACGCTGACCGGGTGAACGCAGCCTCGGCGGTGGCGGTCGCCGCGCTCTTCGTGTGGTTGGGGATGGTGCTGGCCATCTCGTTCCTCGAAGCCCCGTTGAAGTTCCGCGCGCCGGGCGTCACGCTGCAGATCGGTCTGGGGATCGGACGGCTCGTCTTCCGTGCCCTCAACGCCGGCGAAGCGGTGCTCGCGGCCGTGGTGGTGGTGTCTTTCGTGGTGCACCGCCCGCCCGCGAATGTCGTTGTCGCGGCGGCCGTGGCGGTCGTGGTCCTTCTCGTTCAGGTGGTCGGGGTGCGGCCGAGGCTCAGCCGCCGGTCCGACGCGGTGCTGGCCGGCGCGGACGGACCACGGTCTCATGCGCACTACGTGTACGTCGGCCTGGAACTGGTCAAGGTGATTGCGCTGGTGGTGGCCGGAGTATCGCTCCTGGCCGCGTGAGACGTAGGTAAACCTACCCTCACTGCCTCGGGTAGGCTCGTCGCTCAAATGACCGAGATCGATGAGGCGCTCAAGCCGGTCCTGCCCCGCGAACTGACCACCGTCTCCGACGAGGTGCGGGCGGTGCCTGCCCCGCCGCTGCCCGTGCTGGCCGAGCCGTTCGCGCTGCGCCCGGCCGACGCGGACGGCGACGCGGAGATGGTCTCGGAGTGGATGAACCGGCCGCACCTCGTCGAGGCGTGGGAGTACCCGTGGCCGCCGGAGCGGTGGCGCCGCCACTTGCAGGCCCAGCTCGACGGCGAGTACTCACGCCCGTTGATCGGCAGTTTCAAGGGCACCGATGTCGTCTACGTGGAGCTGTACCGGGCGGCCAAGGACTCGATCGCGCCCCGGTACGCCGCGGATCCGTACGACATCGGCATGCATGCGGCGATCGCCGATCTGAAGTTCGTCAACCGGGGGTTCGCGCCCCTGCTGTTACCGCGCGTGGTGGCGAGCGTGTTCGAGATCGACCCGCGCTGCCGCCGCATCATGTTCGATCCCGATCACCGCAACACCGGCGCGCGTCGGGTCTGCGAGTTCGCCGGCTGCACGTTCCTGGGCGAACACGATATGGCCAACCGCCGGATGGCGCTCTACGCGCTGCCGCGCACCCCGCAGGACGCGCCCCCGGCCGCCGACGCCTGATCGCCGGCGGCCGAGCGCATCGCGAATCAGCGCACCCGCCTCAGAAGGCGTGCCGGTGGTACTGCGCCATGGTCCGCACGGCCGGGATCCGGCTACATCGCCGCGGCCGCCAGACGCATCGACGTCGGTCCCCGGATCAAGGCCTCCGATTCGAAGACGGGCAGCCACTGGAGTAGCCGCGCTCCGCGGCACCACTGTCCGCGTGCTAAGCCCAAGCCGGCGTCCACGTCTGGGCGGCGGAGAGGTTGGTCTTCGCGTTGCGTAGATACGCGAGGAAGGCGCTCAGCGCGGGTTGCGAGTTGTCGTCGCGCCAGATGATCGAGTGCGGGTAGACGGGAATTGGGTCGACGATCGGGATTCGGCGCAAGTCGTAGGACTCGGGCCACAGGTACCGGGATCCCTCGCCGACCAGTGTGGACAGATGTGCGGAAGTGGCGAGCTCATCGAGAAGGACGTCCACACCGAAGCTGGGCCCGATGGTATCGATGCGGATCCCGAACGTCCGACTGAACTCGTCATAGTAGGCGCCCCATTCGGTGTCGGCACGCATGCCTGGCATCCAGATTCGGTGTGCCCGGAGCTCCGCAAGGGTCACGCTGTCCGCTTGCGCCAGAGGGTGCCTGGGTCCGGTGAGAAGTTGGTGGCGATCGTCTATGACTCGCGCTGCTCGAAGTCCCGTCGGCATCTGTTGGACGCGTGCGGTGCTGAGGGCGCGGAACGTGGCATCGACGCTGCCTTCTGTGACTGCGGTCAGGGCAGCTTCGGTGTTCGCGTCGGGGAGGGTGACCACATCGAGATCGATGTCCGGGTGAGTTCGATGGAAGGCGTACAACGAGGTGGCTGGAGCAGTGCGGCGGTTGAGGACATCGACGCGAAATGCTCTGTTGGCCGGCTTGACCGAGCCGACAGCGCGTATCGCGACCTTGACCAGTTCGCGTGCGTGTGGGAGGAAAGCCTGTCCATCCACGCTCAATCGGGTTCCCTTGCCGGACCGAACGAACAGCGAGGCGCCGAGGCTACGTTCAAGTGCCGCAATGCGTTTGGATACAGCCTGCTGCGTCACTCCTAGCTCATCGGCTGCAGCCTGGAACTGACCTCCATCGGCAGCCAGAACGAACGTCCGGACGGCCTCCACATCCACCCTTATGAGGCTATACGGACAACCGATGGTTGTGGCTCACCGGTGTGGGGGTTGTTTGTGCCCCGTTGACGCCTGCAGTTTTCTTGTCATGCCCCATCTGGGGGTTGTTCACCGAGAGGACGCCAATGGACTTCGCAGAAAGAGTGCAGCGTGCAATTCGGCTCGCGGCCGAACTGAGCGTGCTCCGATATCCGGATCAGGCAGCCATTCGAGAGGGATGGAGCCGACTGACAGGGCAGGAGGTCGATGAGAACTTCCACCTCATTCCGCCGGTCTACTCCGACCACGGCATCAATATCCGGGTCGGCAGGAATGTGTTCGTGAACCAGAACTGCCGCTTCAACGATATCGGCGGTATCGATATCGGAGACGACGTCATGCTCGGCCCGAACGTCAGCCTGATCACGTCAGGGCACCCTTCGGATCCCGCTGAGCGACGATCCGGAATCACCTCAGCACCAATCACTATTGGGCGAAACGTCTGGATCGGTGCATCCGCACTCGTCATGCAGGGTGTGACCGTGGGCGACGATTCCATCGTCGGCGCCGGCGCCGTCGTCACCCGCGACGTCCCCCCGCGAACCCTGGTGGCCGGCGTGCCGGCAACGGTGGTCAAGACACTGGAGTGACCGACCTGCTGAAGCAGACAGGGAGCACCAATCGCTTGTGCTTGCGGCATCGCACGACGCCTTCGCCGTCGGTTCCTCGAAGCAGATCGCGCGACCCTGCGAATGCGCCACTGACTGTCGGGGGGCGACGCCGCTTGATCGGCTAGCGGCCGCGCCTACTCGTCGCCCGTCGGGGAGTGGATCAGCTCGTCGTACGCGTCGTAATCCGGCCGCATCGCCGCGGCGACGAGTTCCCACAACACCTCATCGGTGCCGCCGCCCACCCGAGCCAGCTTCATGTCCCGCCACCACCGTCCCAGCGGTGTCTCGTCGGTCAGGTAGCCGGAGCCGCCGAAGATGTGCATGCACTCCGACACCACCTCCTCGCCCAGTCGCGCGGCGCTCACCTTGATCGCGGCCGCGGCGCGCAGGTCGAGTCGGCCGCCCGCGGCGATACCGGCCAGCGCGTAGCGCAGCATGTCGACCCGCGCCTGCAGATCGGCCATGCGCATGCGCAGGGCCTGGTGCTCGTACAGCGTGTGCCCGAACTGGCGGCGTTTCATCATGCGCGCCAACGTGATCCCGATGACGCGTTGGCTGGCGCCGGCGACCTGGCCTGCGATCGACAGCCGTTCGTGCGCCAGGCCCCACGAGATCGCCGCGAGCCCCGTTCCCGGCCTGGCGACGAGTGCGTCGGCGGGCACCCATGTGTCGATGTGCACCGCTGCCGTGTCCAGCGGGCCGGCGCCCACCTTGTTGTACGGCGTCTGCACCTGCACCTGGCTGGTCGGCACGGCGATGACGACGACGTTGCCGTGCCTGCTGGCCGGATCGTGGTCGACGTTGCGGGCCACCACCATGATGTGGTCGGCGATCGGGGACAGCGAGACGAACTTCTTGATGCCGCGGACCTCGAAACCGTCACGTGCGGAACGCACTTCGGTGCCGACGATCTGCAGGTCCGACCCGCCCGAGGTCTCCGAGGCGCCGATGCACAGCACCGCCTCGCCGCGGATCGCCTGCTCGCAGATGGTGCGCAGATAGTCGTTCTTGGCGAAGCGCCGCAGCAGGGCGATCGCCGAATCGTGCAGGCTGACCCCCACCCCGATGCCGGCCGAGCCCAGCCGCCCGAGTTCGAGGGCGAGCGCGATCAGCTTCGCCACATCGGGCTGCTGACCGTCACCCCACTTCTGCGTGAACACCCCCTCGCGGCCGAGATGTTCGATGAGCTGGCGCGGGAAGCGTTCTGTCGCTTCGGCTTCGGCTGTCCAGGAGCGCACCTGGTCGTCGAAGACCCGGCCGAGCAGTTCCTGGTACTCCTCAGTGGTCTGGGCCGCGAGTGTCACCGGCTCACTTCCTCCATGCTTCGTTTGACCTCCAGTCGGCGCAACTTGCCCGACGATGTGCGCGGGAGTGCACCGGGTTCGAGGAACACCACGTTCGACGGTACGACGCCGCATTCGGACGCCACGCGCTGTACGAGTTCGCTGCGGGCGGCGGGTTCGTCGGTCCCCCGGAACTCGGCGGCGATGACCAGCCCCGGCCGCACGGCGTTCGCGTCGGTCCCGACGGCGACGACCGCGCCTTCGCGCACGCCCTTCACCTGGGCGGCGACGCGTTCCACCTCCGACGGGAAGATGTTGCGCCCGGCGACCGTGATCAGCTCTTTCGCCCGGCCGCACACCACCAGACCGCTGTCGACGAAGTACCCGAGATCGCCGGTGGGGAACCATGATTCGGGTGCCAGCGGCGTCTCGCCGAGGTAACCGGTCATCATCGACGATCCGCGCACCTCGATCTCGCCGAAATCCCGGCCGTCCACCTGCTCGGCCGATCCGTCGAGCGGGGCGATCCGCACCTGCACACCGGGGATGGCCTCGCCGACGACGGCATGCTTGCGCAGGTAGCGCCCGGTGTCGGTGCTGACCTCCACCTCGTCGACCTGCAGACCGGAACCGAGCACCGGAACCGTGACGGCGCAATTGGATTCGGCCAGGCCGTACGAGGGGGACAGGGCGGCGGCGTCGAAGCCGAAGCGCGCCATCTCGGTGGCGAACCGACGGGTGCCGTCGCAGTCGATCGGCTCACCGCCGTTGAGCGCGAACCGCAGGTGGCTCAGGTCGAGGTCGGCGAGTCGGCTGCCGTACTTGCCGATCAGCCCGAAGGCCATGTTGGGCGCCGCGGTCATGGTGGCCGCGCTCGCGGTCAGCCACTGCACCCAGCTGAACGGGGATGTCGCGAAGGCGGACGTGGGCGCCTGCCAGAGCTCCATCCCGCTCAGGGTGCAGGTGAACAGGAAGGTCAGGCCCATGTCGTGGTAGAGCGGCAACCACGAGCAGCCGACGTCTGCGCCGGAGACGTCGATGCGGGTCTGCAGGCCACGCAGATTGGCCAGGACCGCATCGTGGGTCAGCTGCGCGGTCCGTGGTGAACCGGTGGAGCCCGCCGTGCCCTGCAGCACCGCGAATCGGCCGCCGGAGTGCGGCGCTGTGAAGGTCGCCGACCGTTGCCGCTGCGCGAGCTCGGTCACGTCCAGCACCGGCAGGGACTGCTCGGTCGCACTCAGCGCGGCCAGATGCTCGCCGTGGCTGAGCACCGCACCCGCGCCGATCGACAGACAGCGCTGCATCGTGTTCTGCGCCCAGTGCGCGAGCTCGGCGCCGCGGACGGGGCCGGGCAGGATCGACAGCGCCGCACCGGCGTACAGGACGCCGGGGATCGCCGCGATGAACTCGACGGTCGGTTCTCCCACGAGGACCACCACGGTCGCACCCTCGTCACCGATACGGGTGGCGACGTTCTCCGCGCGCTGATGCACTTCCGCCCAGGGGTGGCGGTGCCACACCCCGTCGTCGAGGACGACGAGATCGCGGCCGCTGGACGTCATCGCGTCGGCCAGCGCTGACGCCAGCGGGTTCACGGGTTGCTCGGCGAACTCGGCACCTTGGACAGGATGGCGGCCTCGAGGTCACCGACCGTATCGCAGCTCAGCAGGTCTTCTTCGGTCAGCGCGACGCCGAGGCGGTCTTCGATCGCGACCATGCCGACGGCGAAGGCGACCGAGTCGAGTCCCACGTCGTCGATCAGTCGGGACTCACGGGTCACCCGGCGAATGTCGACGTTCATGTCATCGCGCAGGATCTCCGTCAGGGCGGCGCTGACGGACTCAGGATTACTCGTTTGCACGCGCACGGACGGTACACGGGATGGTCAGGTAAGGCTAGGCTTACCGTGTCGCGCCGGGCGAAGGTCACATCGTGCCGCGGCGGACGCCACCGTCGATCGACACGGCCCCGGGAACCCTCTCGACGGTGACCACGCCGTGGCGGGCGGTCAATTCGTCGACCACCGGGAACGCGGCCGCGATGCGCTCGGGTGTGTCGACCACGATGGTCGTCACCGGGACACGCCGGCCGACGCGGAACACGCTGTCGGCCAGCGCCGCCGAGCCGTCCTGGAATCCCCAGACCCCACGGAGCACCGTCACGCCCGCGGTCAACTGGACGGCACGGAGGCCGGCGATCAGCGCCCGGTGGATCGGCACGCCGTCATGCAGTTCCGATGCGCACGTCTGCACCGTCAGCTTGCGGCGTGGTCCGTCTTCGCCGGTGAGGTCCGCGGGCAGCGCGAGCAGTCCGCCGCCGAGTTTGCAGACGGTGACGGCCTCGACGGTCAGCATCTGCAGCCCGGGCAGCCCACGCAGTTCGGCGATCGCCGACACCACGGACCCGCGCGGGCCCGTCGCGAGCACCATGGCCGGCACCTGGACGTTGCGGCCGAAGAACGCGGCCCGCTGCCTGCGACCGTGCGCGGTGCCGTCCACACCGAGGTACGCGGTCGCCGCGTAGCACCCGTGCCGGCGCAGCAGGTCGCACACCGCGACGTAGGCCAGCACCCCCGAGATCCGGTGCCCGCGCTGGACGTAGACCGTGAGCTTGGCCGACGGGCCGGCCGGCAGCGGTCCGTCCGCCGGCTGCAGCGATTCGAGTGTGACGAGCCCGCGCGGAACGAGATCCACGATCTGCGTGGCCAGCTCACGCATCTTCGCCGCGGTGTCGACGGCGGCGACCGCGATCGGCGGATCCTCCGATCCGGTCAGAGTGACATCGCTGCGCAGTTCGTGCCGCGGCCCGAACCCGGCGATGCCGCGGATCACGATGCTGGTCGCCACCGACGTGGCGCCGTAGAGGTCGAGCAACGCGTCGGCGGTCAACGGGTCACCGCTGCGCTGCCGCTCCCCGAAATACGCCGTCACCTTGGCGAGGGCGCCGCTCACAGCCGGCCTCCCAGCCAGAGGCCCAAGGCCGCCGCCGCGACGCCGAGGAGCACGCTGACCGCGATGTTGGCGACGGCCGGCCACCCACGGCGCTCTTCGGCAAGCCGCTGCGTCTCCAGCATCCACGTCGAGAAAGTCGTGTAGGAGCCGATGAACCCGGTCCCGAGCAGGAGCGCGAGGTGGGGACTGAGCACCAGTCCGCCCACGAAGCCGAGGACGAAGGCTCCGCTGACGTTGACCACCAGGGTGCCGAACGGGAAGGGCCGGCCCAGCGCCGTGGTCACCGCGCGGTCGACGAGGAACCGGCACACTGCGCCCGCGCCGCCGAGCACCATCACGCCGGCCCACACCAGCGCCGTCATCGCCGGATCCGAGCCCGCCGCACGAGGGCGGTGGCGACGACGACCGCGACGAGCCCGGCCGCCAGGCTGGCGGCGGTGTAGCCGGCCGCCAGCGCGACATGCCCGCGTTCGAGCATCCGCACGGTTTCCACCTGCATCGTCGAGAAGGTCGTCAAACCGCCGCACAGGCCGGTTCCCAGCAACGGCCGCCGGTAACTCGACACCGGGAGCCGCTCGAGCAATCGGGTGATGAAGTAACCGAGCAGGAACGCGCCCACGATGTTGACGGTGAACGTCGGCCACGGCCAGTGCCCCGGGTCCGGGGCGGCGAGTTCCTCGAGGGCTGCCCGCGCCAGTGTGCCCACCGCTCCACCGACGAACACCGCGGTCAGTTCCCGGCCGTCGAAACGGGGCATGACCGAGAGTATGGCGGGAATACCCCAGCCGTCGGGCAGTGCCACGTTGTAAGGGAGCAGAATCGAGATCATGGCGGCCAATCCCCGCGCCGGGCAGCCGGCGCAACCCGAAGACCTCATCGACGTCGCGTCGGTCGTGACGGCGTACTACGCGGTGCAACCGGATCCCGACGACGTCGCCCAGCAGGTGACGTTCGGTACCTCCGGGCACCGCGGGTCGAGCCTGGACGCCGCGTTCAACGAAGCGCACATCCTGGCCACCACGCAGGCGATCGTCGAGTACCGCGCCGCCCAGGGCACCACCGGTCCGTTGTTCATCGGCCGCGACACCCACGCACTGTCGGAGCCGGCGTGGACGTCGGCGCTCGAGGTGCTGGCCGCCAACGACGTTGTGGCGATGATCGATTCGGCCGACCGTTACACACCCACCCCGGCGGTCAGCCACGCCATCTTGACCTTCAACCGTGGCCGCGATGCCGATCTCGCCGACGGGATCGTCGTCACCCCGTCGCACAATCCGCCGCGCGACGGGGGTTTCAAGTACAACCCGCCCAACGGCGGCCCCGCCGACACCGACGCCACCGGGGCGATCGCCAAACGGGCGAACGAGATCCTGCGCGACGAGTTGCGGGCGGTCAAACGGATACCGCTGGCGCGGGCGCGACAGACCGCGCAGCGTCACGACTACCTCAACGCCTACGTCGAGGATCTGCCCAGCGTGGTCGACGTCCACGCGATCCGCGCCGAAGGGGTGCGCATCGGCGCTGATCCACTCGGCGGCGCGAGCGTCGACTACTGGGGTGCGATCGCCGAACGGCACGGCCTGAACCTCACCGTGGTCAACCCGTTGGTCGACGCGACATGGCGGTTCATGACACTCGACGGCGACGGCAAGATCCGGATGGACTGCAGTTCGCCCAACGCCATGGCGTCGCTGATCCACAAGATCGGTGACTATCAGATCGCCACCGGTAACGACGCCGACTCCGACCGGCACGGCATCGTCACACCCGACGGTGGGCTGATGAACCCCAACCACTACCTCGCGGTGGCGATCGACTATCTGTTCACCCACCGGCCCGACTGGCCGGCGGGCACCGCCGTGGGCAAGACCGCGGTGAGTTCGTCGATCATCGACCGGGTGGTGGCCGGGCTCGGTCGCACCCTTCAGGAGGTGCCCGTCGGCTTCAAGTGGTTCGTCGACGGGTTGATGAGCGGGACAATCGGATTCGGCGGCGAGGAGAGTGCGGGGGCGTCGTTCCTGCGCACCGACGGCAGCGTCTGGACCACCGACAAGGACGGCATCATCCTGGCGCTGCTGGCGTCGGAGATCCTCGCGGTGACGGGATCGACGCCGTCGCAGCGGTACGCCGAACTGGCCGACAAGTACGGCGCCCCGACCTACGCGCGTATCGATGCCCCTGCCGACCGCGAGCAGAAGGCGCGGCTGGCCAAACTGTCGGCCGATCAGGTCACCGCCACCGAACTCGCCGGCGAGCCGATCACCGCGAAACTGACCGCCGCACCGGGTAACAACGCGCCGCTGGGCGGGCTGAAGGTCACCACCGAGAACGCGTGGTTCGCCGCGCGTCCGTCGGGCACCGAGGATGTGTACAAGATCTATGCCGAATCCTTCAAGGGCCCCGAACATCTCGCCGAGGTACAGGACGCCGCGCGCGAAGTGGTCAACAAGGTCATCTCGTGACGTCGTCGGCGGAGGCCGACTGTTCGACGGGTAAACAGCGGCTGCCGCGCGAAGTCTGGGTGCTGGTCGCCGCCAACGTCGTGGTGGCGCTGGGGTACGGGGTGGTCGCTCCGGTGCTGCCGCAGTACGCCCGGCACTTCGGGGTCAGCATCAGCGCGGCGACGTTCGTCATCACCGCTTTCGCCGTGATGCGTCTGGTCGGTGCGCCGCCCGCGGGCCTGCTCGTCCAGCGGCTGGGGGAGCGGCGCGTCTACATCAGCGGCCTGCTCATCGTCGCTTTGTCGACCGCCGCGTGTGCGTTCGCCGAAACCTATTGGCAGTTGTTGCTTTTCCGTTCCCTGGGCGGAGTCGGGTCGGCGATGTTCACGGTGTCGTCGCTGGGACTGATGATCAGGATCTCGCCGGCCGACGCGCGTGGCCGCGTCGCGGGATTGTTCTCGTCGGGGTTCATGGTCGGCTCGGTGGGTGGGCCCATCCTGGGCAGCCTCACCGCCGGCTTCGGGTTGTCGGCGCCGTTCCTGATCTACGGGGCGGCCCTGCTGGTGGCCGCGACCGTGGTGTTCGTCAGCCTGCGCAACTCCGCCGTCGTCGGACAGCGGGACGAGGACGTCCAGGAGCCGGTGTCGTTCCGCGCGGTGTTCCGGCACCGGGCGTACCGGGCGGCGCTGTTCTCCAACTTCGCCACCGGCTGGGCGTCGTTCGGGCTGCGCATCGCGCTGGTGCCGCTGTTCGTCGTGGAGGTGCTGGGGCGGGGGCCGGGCGCGGCCGGTCTGGCGCTGACGGCGTTCGCGGTCGGCAACATCTCGGTCGTCATCCCCAGCGGATACCTGTCCGACCGGCTAGGCCGGCGCAAGCTCCTCATCGCCGGGCTCACGCTGGCGGCGGTGTCGACGGCGCTGGTGGGCTTCACCACGTCAATGCCGGTGTTCCTGGCGGCGGCCTACGTGGCCGGCGCGGCCACCGGCATCTTCGTCTCGCCGCAGCAGGCCGCCGTGGCCGACGTGGTGGGCAACAAGTCGCGGGGTGGGACGGCGGTCGCGACGTTCCAGATGATGGCCGATCTCGGTTCGATCGGCGGCTCCCTGCTGGTGGGCCTCATCGCGCAGTACACGTCGTTCGGATGGGCGTTCCTGGTCAGCGGCATCATCCTGGGCGTGGCGGCGGTGGGGTGGATCTTCGCACCGGAAACCCGGCCGCGGCCGCCGAGTGCGCACACACCCGCGCGGGCCATCGGACCGGAGGCCGGTGGCGAAGTGCCGTGACCAGCGATTTTGAGCGGCCACCCCTCGTGGTGTAACTTCGTTGAGCACGCATTACGGGGCTATGGCGCAGCTGGTAGCGCACCACACTGGCAGTGTGGGGGTCAGGGGTTCGAGTCCCCTTAGCTCCACCATCGAGGAACCCGCTCCGACCATCTGTCGGGGCGGGTTCTTCTCGTTTGTGAGGCTCCGGCGGCCCTCCCGGATACTGGTCTCATGACAGCGAAATGGGATGTCGTGGTCGTAGCGCCCGAAGAGCAGGGCATCGAGAAGCCGTCGGCCGAGGATCTGCAGTCCACCACCTTCGACGCCGTCGACGAGGCGGACGCCCGTCAGGCGTACGCCGACAGGTTGAAGGCCGCGGCGGATCAGCGCCATACCGCGGTTCAGCTGCGCTGCGACGGACGCATCATCGAACAGTGGCCGAGCTAGCTCACTTCGCGCGGCGCCGGCCCTCGAGCCACTTGTCCACGGTGTCCCTGGCCCATCCCTGATTGCGGCCCACGGTGACGTCGGGTTCGGGAAAGTCGACGTAGCCCTTCACCGTCGCGAGGCTGACGCCGAGATACTCGGCGATCTCACCTCGCGACATGAAATGCAGCACCACACCGGGTGAGCCTACCCGACTGCGCGCCGTCCCCCTTAAAGACGAAGCCAGATCTGATTACAAGCGCAAATAGTTCGTTTGAACTGTCTTTTTATGCGCAAAGAACAGTTGCTGGAGCCACCCTTAAAGGGGTTAAAGTGCCGCCATGAAAGCCTCCCTTAAGGTGGCATGCGCCGCCATCTCGATCGCGATCGCCACCGCGGCCCCCGCCATCGGGGACACCGCCCTGTACGTGGGCGGCACCGGTTGGCCCGGCACGCCGACGCACTCAGCGATGACGTGGCTGCAGAACGGCGTGTACGCGGGCCGGGACGACACCCTCGTCGGCGTCGGTTACCCGGCCTCACCGGTCCTGATGGACGAATCGATCGCGATCGGCGCCCGCACACTCGGCGAGGCGGTGCAGGCGACCGGAGGCAAGAAATCCGTCGTCGGGGTTTCGCAGGGCAGCCTCGTGCTCCACGAGGAGGAACGGCGCCTGATGGCCTTACCCGCTGCGCAGCGCCCCGGGCAGGACGAGTTGCGCTTCGTCTACATCGCCGACCCGGCCCGCCCGGCCGGTGGGATCCTCAACTGGTTGCCCGAGGGCGTTCGGATCCCCGGCATGGGCGTCAGTCGCCCCGAGCCGCTGGTCGAAACGCCCTACGAAACGGTGTACGTCACCCGTGAGTACGACGGGATCGCCGATTTCCCGGACCGGCCGTTGAACCTGCTTTCGACGGCGAACGCCGTGATGGGTGGCGTCTACCTCCACGCGCACTACGGTCTGGACCTCAGCGATGTGCCGGAGAGCCACATCACCCGGAAGACGAACACCCTCGGCGGGAAGACGACGGAGTACCTCGTGCCCACCGAGGATCTGCCGTTGACGCAGCCGCTACGTCAACTCGGCGTCCCCCGCGGCATCCTCGACGAGGTGGACGACGTCCTGCGTCCCGTGGTCGACGCCGGGTACAAGCGCAACGACCCCAAGCCGCATCCGTCGGTATCCGGGCTGCGCGAGCCGCAGAAGCCCGAACGGGACGGCACCGGCTCCGGCTCCGGCGCGAACGACGGTGACGAAGACGATGACGCGGTCGCCACGTCTGCGGAGCCCGGCCCTGACGACTCCGACAGCGACCCCACCGACAGCGGGGCGTCGTAAACTCCGCGGGTGGCTCCTGATGCGCAGCGACTGGACAGCCTGAGGCGCCTCCGCAGGGTCCGTGACCGGATCGACCGGGACTACGCGCAGCCGCTCGACGTCGAGGCGCTGGCCCGCGATGTCCACATGTCCGCCGGCCACCTGAGCCGCCAGTTCAAACTCGCCTACGGCGAATCGCCCTACAGCTATCTGATGACCCGCCGGATCGAGCGGGCGATGGCGCTGTTGCGCCGCGGAGACCTCAGCGTCACCGAAGTCTGCTTCGCCGTGGGCTGTTCGTCACTGGGTACCTTCAGCACCCGGTTCACCGAACTCGTCGGGGTGGCGCCTAGCGCGTACCGCCGGCAGCAGGCGGACACCACGGCCGAGCCGCCGTCGTGCGTGACGAAGACGGTGACCAGACCGGTCAGGAATCGAGAAGCCTCCGCGGTGGCACCCCACTTACGGTGATGCCATGGACATCACGATTCACAACACCTTCCTCCCACATGTCGATCCGGAAGAGTCGCTGGCGTTCTACCGCGACACCCTCGGCTTCGAGGTCCGCCTCGACGTGGGTGGCGGGACGATGCGCTGGATCACCGTCGGCCCGCCGAATCAGCCCGGCACGTCGATCGTCCTGCACCCGCCGGCCGCCGATCCCGGGGTGACCGACGACGAGCGCAGCGTCATCGCCGAGATGATGGCCAAAGGCACGTACGCGATGGTCGTGTTGGCGACCAAAGATCTCGACGCCACCTTCGAGCGGTTGCAGTCCCGTGACGCCGACATCGTCCAAGAGCCGACCGTTCAGCCGTACGGTGTTCGTGACTGCGCTGTCCGCGATCCCGCGGGCACCATGATCCGTATCCAGGAGTTGCCCTAGACCATGGCGGGTACGACGAGCAAGCACACTGCCGACAGCCACGACGTCATCCGCGTGGTGGGCGCTCGGGAGAACAACCTCAAGAACGTCGACGTCGAACTGCCCAAACGCCGGCTGACGGTGTTCACCGGGGTGTCCGGATCGGGTAAGAGCTCCTTGGTCTTCGGGACCATCGCCGCCGAATCGCAGCGCCTCATCAACGAGACCTACAGCGCATTCGTGCAGGGCTTCATGCCGTCGATGGCCCGCCCCGACGTGGACGTCCTGGAAAATCTGACGACCGCGATCATCGTCGACCAGGAGCGCATGGGCGCCAACCCGCGCTCCACCGTCGGCACCGCGACCGATGCGCACGCCATGCTGAGGATCCTGTTCAGCCGCCTCGGGAAACCGCACATCGGCTCGCCGCAGGCGTTCTCGTTCAACGTCGCCTCGGTCAGCGGTGCGGGGGCGGTGACGTTCGAGAAGGGCGGCAGGACCGTCAAAGAGCGGCGGGAGTTCTCGATCACCGGCGGTATGTGTCCCCGCTGCGAGGGCCGCGGCTCGGTCTCCGACATCGATCTGACCGCACTCTACGACGACTCCAAATCGCTCAACGACGGCGCGCTGGCGGTCCCCGGGTACAGCATGGACGGCTGGTACGGCCGGATCTATCGCGGCTGCGGGTATTTCGACCCCGACAAGCCGATTCGCAAATACACCAAGAAGGAACTCAACGATCTCCTGTACCGCGATGCGACGAAGATCAAGGTCGACGGCGTCAACCTCACCTACGCCGGGCTGATACCGACCATTCAGAAGTCCTACCTGTCCAAGGACGTCGACGCGATGCAACCGCACATCCGCGCATTCGTGGAGCGGGCGGTGACGTTCGCGACCTGCCCGGAATGCGACGGCACCCGCCTGACCGCCGAGGCGCGGTCCTCGAAGATCAAGGGGTGCAGCATCGCCGACGTGTGCGCGATGCAGATCAGCGACCTCGCCGAATGGATCCGCGGCGTGGACGAGCCCGCTGTCGGTCCACTGCTCGAGGGCCTGCAGCACCTGCTCGACTCGTTCACCGAGATCGGCCTGGGATACCTCTCGCTCGACCGGCCCGCGGGCACTTTGTCGGGTGGAGAAGCGCAGCGCACCAAGATGATCCGGCATCTCGGATCGTCGCTCACCGACGTCACCTACGTCTTCGACGAACCGACCATCGGTCTGCACCCACACGACATCGAGCGCATGAACGAGCTACTGCTGCGATTGCGGGACAAGGGCAACACCGTGCTCGTCGTCGAGCACAAGCCCGAGACGGTCGCCATCGCCGACCACGTCGTCGACCTCGGCCCCGGCGCAGGCACCGCGGGTGGGGAAGTGGTCTTCGAGGGAACGGTGGCCGCGCTCCGGCGCAGCGGCACCCTCACCGGACGCCATCTTGCCGACCGGGCGTCGGTGAAAGAGGCTGTGCGACAACCGTCGGGGCACCTGGCGATACGCGGTGCGACGACCAACAACCTGCGAGACGTCGACGTCGACATCCCGCTCGGGGTGCTGGTCGTGCTCACCGGTGTCGCGGGGTCGGGCAAGAGTTCGCTCATCGACGGCTCGGTGGCCGGTCGCGACGAGGTCGTTTCGATCGACCAGGGTGCGATCCGCGGCTCGCGGCGGAGCAATCCCGCGACCTACACCGGTCTGCTCGATCCGATTCGCAAGGCGTTCGCGAAGGCCAACGGTGTGAAACCGGCGCTGTTCAGTTCGAACTCCGAAGGCGCCTGTCCCGGCTGCAAAGGCGCCGGTGTCATCTACACCGAACTCGGGGTGATGGCGACCGTGGAGTCGCCGTGTGAACAGTGTGAGGGCAGGCGCTTTCAGGCGTCGGTGCTGGAGTACACCCTCGGCGGCCGCAACATCGCCGACGTGCTCGAGATGTCGGTCGCCGACGCGCTCACCTTCTTCGGTGAGGGCGACGCGCACACGCCCGCCGCGCACAAGGTCCTCGACCGGCTCGCCGATGTGGGCCTGGGCTATCTCGCGCTCGGGCAACCGCTCACCACACTGTCCGGTGGCGAGCGTCAACGCCTCAAACTGGCCACCCGGCTCGGGGACACCGGAGCCGACAAGAAGGATGTCTACGTCCTCGACGAGCCGACCTCGGGGTTGCACCTCGCCGATGTGGAACAGCTGCTGGCATTGCTCGACCGTCTGGTCGATTCCGGGAAGTCGGTCATCGTGATCGAACACCACCGCGCGGTGATGGCGCACGCGGACTGGATCATCGACCTGGGACCGGGAGCCGGGCACGACGGTGGTCGAATCGTGTTCGAGGGCACGCCGGCCGACCTCGTCGCCGCAAGTGAGACTCTCACCGGGAAGCACCTCGCCGACTACGTCGGCGGCTGACCCAGCTGATTCACACCCCGCTCACAGCTAAGTTTCAGGTCGATGGAGCGGGCAACGCGAAGTTGATCTTGGCAAACCAAACGAACCGGGCCCCGCGAGATCACTCGCGGGGCCCGATTCGGATCGACTCGACTCAGTTCATGTTCCAGGGTGCGCCGTAGGTGGTGACGCTGTCACCGGAAGACGCGATCAGCCGGGCGTACGGACGCAGCAGCACACCGCCGGCCGCACCGGTCACCGTGCCGTGGGCGTTCGAGACGGCGACCTCGCCCTGCGCACCGGAGACGTCGACCGCGAAGGTCGCGACTTCCTGGATGCCGGGGCCGTTGCCCAGGTCGGCGCTGATCGACACGCCCGGGAACAGCGGCGGGGTCACGATGCCCTCGGCGGGCAGGATCCCCCCGATGCCCTCCGTGACGTCGACGGCCTCGCCGTCGAACGCGATGTTGGGGGTGGTGTAGCTGAAGTTGATGCCCACACCCAGCGACCAGGGGAAGCCGATCTGGTAGCCGAGCTCCAGCGAGCCCTCGAAGTCGTCGGCGCCCTCGCCGGCCACGATGTACTTGGCGCGGCCCGAGTGGAACCACTCACGGGTCAGCCGGTTGCGGTCCAGCGGGAACACACCGTTGAGGAAGGTGTCCCACTGCTGAATCGTCAGCGTGCGGCCCTGGCCGTCGACCAGGCTGAGCTCATTGTCCAGACCTGCGTGAGAGGTGCCCGTGCTCGTGAACAGAGCCGCGATGGCCGCAACCAACGCGATCAGCACCCGACTGATTGCCTTCATGGTTCCCCTAGCTGTATCGCCGGGCGGCCGGCGCGGTGAATGGCGAAGAGTCCGCTTTGACGGGAAGAAACTAGCAGCGGCTCAGCAATCCGACAACAGTTACGTTCCGCGACACGTCAGCGCGATCACAGCAAACGTTCAGCTTCGATGCGTCGCAGGCGGCGCGGGCGATCGGCGTGCAGCCCCAATTGACGCACGTGTTTATTCGTCGAGTCGGCGGGTACCGCCGAACGCATCACACCCAACGGCTGCGGGGAGCCACGAACAACGGAGTTGAGCGATGGAAGACGCCCTACGAGATATGTGGAGGTCGGTGGCGAACTTCGCGCCGAAGCTGGTCGCGTTCCTCGTCATCCTGATCATCGGGTGGATCTTGGCGAAGCTGATCGCCAAGGCCATCGACAAAGTGCTCGAGAAAGTCGGATTCGATCGGGCCGTCGAACGAGGAGGGGTCAAGAAGGCCCTGGCGCGCAGCAGTTACGACGCCTCGACCATCGTCAGCAAGATCATCTACTACGCCCTTCTGCTGGTCGTCCTGCAATTGGCCTTCGGCGTCTTCGGACCCAACGCGATCAGCGATCTGATCGCCGCGGTGATCGCGTTCCTGCCGCAATTGCTGGTCGCCGTGATCATCATCGTGGTGGCCGCGGCGATCGCCGCGGCGGTCCGCGACATCGTGTCCAACGCCTTGAGCGGCCTGTCGTACGGCCGGCTGCTGGCCAACATCGCGAGTATCGCGATCATCGGACTGGGCGTCATCGCGGCGCTGAACCAGGTCGGGATCGCTCTGACCGTCACCTTGCCGGTGCTGGTCGCGATCCTCGGCACCATCGGCGGCATCCTCGTCGTCGGTGTCGGTGGTGGCCTCATCAAGCCGATGCAGCAGCGCTGGGAGGACTACCTGTCCCGAGCCGAGAACGAGAGTCGCAACGTGCGCGAGCAGCTGTCGACCCGTGATCAGTCCACGACCGCGATTCCGATGGGCAGCGCCTCACAGGCCGGCTACGGACAGGGCGCCCAGGGAACGCAGGAAAGCGGATGGCCGAGTGCCGGCCAACCCGGGTACGGGCAGAGCGCGCCGCAATATCCGAGCGATCCCGCCGGCCGGCCGGGTTCCCAGGGCGGTTCGTATCCCTCCGGGCAGCCCACCGGCCCGTACCCGTCCGGCCCGGCTACCGGATACGACGATCCGTACGGCGGTCGGCACACCGGTATGCCCGGCGGGTCGCAATACCCGTACGGCGACGATCGCGGCGGACGCCGGTAACCGATCCCTATAGTCGCGTGGGTGGACTCCGACGATCACCTACGAGTCCACCCGCGCGATCTCGGGCCGGCATTGGTGACCGCGCAGGAGGCGTTGGCAGCGGTCACCGCGGAGGTGCGATCGTTGCTCGACGACGATCCGCACCGGGTGATGATCGGGATCGCCGGCCCGCCCGGCACCGGGAAATCCACTTTCGCGCTACGGGTGGTCGAGCGCGTCGGCCCCGTCGCCGCCTACGTTCCGATGGACGGGTTCCACCTGGCGAACGCACAGCTGAAGCGCCTGGGGCGGTTCGAGCGGAAAGGTGCACCGGACACGTTCGACGTGGACGGATACCGGGCGGCGCTCACCCGTATCGCCGCCGCGCAGGGAACCCAAGACGTCTACGTCCCCGATTTCGACCGGGCGCTCGAGGAACCGGTGGCGGCCGGCCGGGTGGTGCCCGCGACCGTGCGGCTCGTGGTGACCGAGGGGAACTACCTCGGCCTCTGGGACGGTGTGCCCGAACTGCTCACCCGGCTGTACTACCTCGACAGCGAGCGTTCCGTGCGCCGGGCCCGGCTCATCGCCCGCCACATCGCCGGCGGGCGCAGCGACGACGAGGCGCGGCGCTGGGTCGACACCGTGGACGAACCGAATGCCGACCTGATCGCCACCACCCGCGCCCGATGCGATCGGATCTTCGAGATCGTTGCGCCACAGCAGGATTAGGTATGCGAAGCCGTACTGCGCTCAGCGGGCGTCGTCCGGCAGGATCAGCGAGAGCATGGTGTCGAGCCGATTCGCCATGTCGCGGTAGTCGATTGCGCGCGACTGCACCTGCAGGAGCGCACCCCAGAACACCGTTTCGAGCGTGTCCTGCACCTCCGGCCACGCCCCGGTACCGAGAGCGGCGGCGATCCGGCGTTGCACCTCGGCGCCGATCCGGTTCCGCGCGCTCAGGACGGCGGGATCGTCGGCGCGTAATAGCGCCTGACTGCAGGCGGCCGCCAGCGTCGGCTCGTCGGCCATCACGAGGGTGACGGCCCGCAGTTGGCCGCTCACCCGGGCGGCGACGGGTGAGTCGGGGTCCACGACCAACGGCAGGTTCGACACCCGGTGCAGGTAGAGCTCGGCGAGCACGGCATCCACCGAGGGGAAGTGGGCGATCACCGTCGCCGGGGCGACCCGCGCCCGCGCCGCCAGCGCCGGCATCGACAGCCCGCCGGCGCAGCCTTCGCCGAGCAGCGCTGCCGCCGCGCGGAACACCCGGCGGCACATCGGCGAGCGTCCGCCGTGGAGATCGGTCAGCCGCGTGGCGTGGGTCACACTACGGCTGGGCATGTCTGCAGACTAGCTGGTCACCGCCGGTGCCGAGCTGCTGTGACCCGATCGAAGCCGGAGCGTTGCCTAGGGACGGGTCAGCCGGGCGTACCGGGAGATGTGGTGGTCGGTGGTGCCGAACTCGGACTGCAGCGCCGTCAGGCGCTTGAAGTAGTGGCCGATGGCGAGTTCCTCGGTCATGCCCATGCCGCCGTGAAGCTGGACGGCGTTCTGACCGACGAACCGCGCCGCCCGTCCGATCGTCGCCTTGGCGGCCGATACCGCCCGGGCGCGGACCTCGTCGTCCGACTCGAGGTTGAGCACCGCCAGGTACGTCGCGGCGATGGATTGTTCGACCTGCATGTGCATGTCCACCATGCGGTGCTGCAGCACCTGGAAACCGCCGATGGGCGTGCCGAATTGGTGGCGTTGCTTGCAGTACTCCACGGTGTCCGCCAGCACCTTGCGCATCGCCCCGACCGCCTCGGCGCAGACGGCCGCGGCCCCTTCGTCCCGAGCCCGGGCGATCGACGGCCACGCCTGACCCTCCTCGCCCAGCAGCGCCTCGGCCGGTACCCGCACACCGTCGAACGCGATGTCCGCGGCGCGTCGGTCATCGATCGTCCGGTAGGCGTGAACGGTCAGTCCCTCGCGCGCCGCGGACAGATCGACGAGGAAGAGGGAGATGCCCCGCTCGTCGTCGCGCTCACCCGACGTGCGTGCGGTGACCAGCAGATAACCGGCCAGCGGGGCGCCGGTCACGACGACCTTCTCGCCGCGCAACACCCACCCGTCGCCGTCCTTGTCGGCGGTGGTGGACACGTCGCGCCAGTTGTCACCGGAGGTGGGTTCGGTCGTCGCCAGGGCGACGAGTGCGGTGCCCTCGACGATCTTCTCGAGCACGGCTGTGGCGGCCGGGCCGCCGGCGCGGTGGAGCAGTCCACCGGCGACCACCACGGTGTCGACGAACGGTTCCACCACCAGCGCGTGGCCCAGCGCCTCGGCGATCACCATCGTCTCGACCGCTCCGCCACCGATTCCGCCGGCGTCCTCGGGCAGTGTCGCGCCCAGGATGCCGAGCTCCTCGGCGAAGCCGCGCCAGATGTCGGGCTGCCAGCCCGTGCCCGTCTTGGCTGCGGCACGGCTCTTCTCGAGCTCGTAGCGGGTCGACAGGAATTTCGTCAGCCCGTCGCGCAGGAGTTCTTGTTCCTTGGTGAGCGAGAAGTCCATCAGAGCCCCAATGCTGCCTTGGCGAGGATGTTGCGTTGGATTTCGTTGCTGCCGGCGTAAATCGAGCCGGCGCGGTCGTTGAAGTAGCGCAACGGGGCGACCGCTTGCCACGGTTCGCCGCTGACGTATCCGTCCGCCGGCGGTTCGTACTCGGCGACGGGGCCGCCCGGGCAGGTGGCGTGCGGCTGGTAGGCGCGCGCGCGTGGGCCCGCGGCGATCATCGCCAATTCGGTGAGGTCCTGGCTGAGTTCGGTGCCGAGGACCTTGAGCATCGACGAGGCCGATCCGGGGTTCTTACCGGCTGCGACCGTGGCCAGTACCCGGTACTCGAGGATCTCGAGGACGTCGGTGCGGATGCGCGCATCGGCCAGTCGGTGCGCGAACGCGGCGTCGTCGATGAGGCGGCCGCCGTCGGGGCCCGGCTGGTCGGCCGCCACGGTGGCGATCTCCTCGGCCAGCACCTGCAGCGCCGGTGCGGACGACCCGCCGCCGCGCTCGAACTCCAGCAGGTACTTCGCGACGGTCCAGCCGTCGTCGATCTCGCCGATGACGTTGCTCTTCGGCACCCGCACCTCGTCGAAGAAGACCTGGTTCTGCACCTCCTCGCCCGAGGTCATCACGAGCGGCCGGATCTCGATCCCGGGGGTCGTCATGTCGATGAGGACGAAGGTGATCCCCTGCTGTTTCTTCGGGGCGCGGGTGGTGCGCACCAGGGCGAACATCCAGTTCGCCTCGGCGGCGTGGGTGGTCCAGATCTTGCTGCCGGTGCACACCAGGTCGTCGCCGTCGTCCACGGCCGCCATCGACAGCGCGGCGAGGTCGGACCCGGCCTCCGGTTCGGAGTAGCCCTGGCAGAAGAACACCTCGCCGGTGAGGATGCGGGGCAGGAAGTAGTCCTTCTGCGCGGCTGTGCCGAACTTGATGATCGCGTGCGCGACCATCCGGATTCCCATGGGAGACAACGACGGTGCGCCCGCGAGCGTGGATTCGCGGCTGAAGATGTAGTGCTGGATGAGGCTCCAGTCGCAGCCGCCGTACTCCACCGGCCATGCGGGCGCCGCCCAGCCGCGCTCATGCAGGATCGCTTGCCACGCCATGCTCGCGTCGTGGTCGGCGTAGACGCTGGTCATCAAGCGCCCGGCGCGCTGGAGTTCGGGCGTGAGCTTCTCGGCGAGAAACGCGCGCACCTCGTCGCGGAACGCGGAGTCGCGATCCGACCAGGTCAAGTCCATGGGTCACCCCCGTCTGCAGTGTGCGTCATCACAGAGTAAACCTAGTTAGTCAAGTAGCGGGCAGTCGCCCCGAACCGCACGTGACAATGCGGTGCAGGCGATAATCGTTCGATGGAGCGGCGACGCCACGGTCAGGACGATCGATCTCCGATGGCGCTGCTGCGGGACATGCCGGCGTTGGTGCTGCTCGAGCGGTTCCCCGTGCCGGTTCTGGCCATCGACGAGGACGGCGCGATCCTCTTCGCCAACGCGGCGTTCGCCGACATGGTGGGGTACCGGCCCGAAGAAGTGACCGCGGCGCGTTTCTCGCAGATCTTTCACCGCCTGCCTGCCGACGATTCCGCGGTGACGGTGGTGCGCGCTCACGCCGACCTGATCGTGGAGCTCGCCCACCGGGACGGTTCCACCGTGCGGGCGCGGATGAGCAAGTCGGCGTTGGTGCGCGGTGACGATCCGGTGGCGCTGGCGATGTTCACCGATCTCACCGAGCGGCTCTGGTCCGAGGAGGTCTGAGCCGCCTCAGCCGGGGGAAGGCCGCTGACGTGCCTCGCGGGCCAGGAATTCGGTGAAGTACTCGCGGGATTCGTCGGTGACGATCGCCGGGACGACGAGCCCGAACAGCCGTGTGACTCGCTCGCGCAGATCCGCGCCGTTCGACGCGGCGTCGGAGAGCAGGCTGCCTCCGATGAACGAACCCACGAACGTCTCCGCGACCGCAGTGACGTCGACGTCGGCGCGGACGTCGCCTTCGTCGCAGGCGCGTGCGACGTCAGCGGCCATGGCGGAGAGCCAGCCGCCGTAGGTGCCGCCGGCCGACTCGCTGAACCCGGCGAACACCCGCATCAGGACGATGCCGACGCGGGCCACCTTGTCGGTGCTGAGCTGATCGACGACGAGGAACGTGCCGTGGATGATGCTCTCGAGCGCAGGGGACGACGAGTCGCTGATCGCGTCGAACGTGTTCATCAGCCGGGCGCTGCCCTCTGCGACGATCTCGGCGGCCAACGCTTCCTTCGAGTCGAAGTGGTAGTAGAGCGCACCCTTGGTCATCTCGGCGCGCTCGATGATGTCGCCGAGGCCGGTTCCCGGATATCCACGTTCGCTGAACATGTCGACCGCCGCTTCGATGATCCTGCGCCTGGTCGCTTCAGAACGTGCCTGGCGAATCATGGCTTGCTGTCCACCTCCGGACGACGATGGGTGCCACGGGGCGTTTCGGTTGCGGTCATAGCGTATCGGTGGGCAGGGGCCTGGCATTCTTGATCGCCAGAGCGCTGCGCCGACGAACGAAGGTCGTGAGGTACCCGAGCCGCTCGGTCGCCGCGAGCCCGGGGAGCACCAGTGCCCACGCGCTGTGCAGGTCACTCAGGAAGGCGGCCGGCTCGCCGGGGTCGTTGGCCTGACGGACCCCCAGATACAGGAACACCAGCACGCGGGCGATGTTCTCGGGCGCCACGTCGGGGGAGACGTCGCCGTCTTCGATGGCGCGCCGGGCAAGCGGTGTCAATGCGGTCCGCGACGCGTCGAACGCCTGTCGGCGCAGCCCGTCGGTGCGGCCGACGGACTCCAGCAGGTTGAGGCCCGCCCGGGCGACGAAATCCTCGATGTCCTTCACCGCGATGGCGAAGGTGATGTCCACCAGCGTCTCCATCCCGGAACGCCGCAGCGCCACGGTGTCGTCGATGATGCGGAGGTTCGATTCGAGCCACCGTTCGACGATCGCCGAGGCCAGGGAGTACTTCGACCGGAAGTGGTGGTACATCGCACCTTTGGTGACGGCAGCGTCGAGCAGGATGTCGTCGAGGTTCACCAGGCCGTAGGGCTTGACCGCGAACTGTTTCGCCGCCGCCCTGACGATCTGCTCACGCGTCGCGTCCGGCTTCCGGTCGACCTGCTCGGCCACTCACGCCCTCGCGTTTCACTCAGCCGCGCACCGCGGTGTCATGCAGGCCGCGGATCCGCCGCGGCTGACGTCATACTTCAGGTTATCTCCGACCGTGCGAATCATCCAAAAGGTATGTAAAGTACGGCCAGTGATGACTTCCAGTATCTCGCGTCCGCGGCAAATGAGCCGTATGCGGGGGAGTCGGCGCGTCGCGGTCGTCCCGCCGCCCGCGCTTTCGCTCCGCCGATCGCGATGGTACCTTCATCCGGTTGCCACGGCCTGTTCTGGCAAACCCCCTCGAATCCCCGCACAGGCCGTGGCGACCCACCTCCCCGCCTTGGTCACGCAGCGTCCGCGTACTGAGCGGCGGCGCTGTTCCAGTGACAGTCGCCTGGATCGGAACGATTCGCGGGGTGACTCAGCACGACAACGACGTGTCTCGACCTGCCGTCCGGCCGACGGGCAGGCCCATCACGAGCAACGGCGAGGTGTTTAACGCGCATGTGGGATCAGGAAGTCGACGTGCTCTGTGTGGGCGGTGTCGTCGGTGCACTCGCCAGCGCGGTGGTGGCAGCGGACGCCGCAGTCGAGGTCCTGGTGGTCACCCCGGCCGACCAGGACCGCGGCTGGCCCGCGGACCACGTCGCGGACGAGGACACCCTCGAGTACTTCGCCGCGTTGGTCGACGGGCTCTCGACTCAGCCGCGGCCGACGGGCGATGTGCCCGTGCGCGCGGTACGCTCACTGACCGCGGCGGAGCGTCGCAGTCGCAACATCCCGCCCTTCTACGGCGGTCGGTTGAGGAAGTGGACCGAGCAGTGCCTGGTGTCTCCGTTCGGTCTCCTGCATACCAGGGTGTCGGACTGGCGCACCACCACCATGCGCACCCTCGACAACCGCCCGGTGCAGGTCAAGGTGATCGGCACGATGACGTTGCCCGAGGCGGGCGGTGCGGTGCCACTGGCGACATGGCTCACCAGTGAGGCCCGCATGCGCGGCATCGACATGAGAGACGATGCGGTCCTGCAGCGGATCGTGTTCGAGGAAGGCGTCGTCACCGGAGCGGTGTTCGACACCGCGGACGGTCCGTACGCCGTCCGGGCCCGGCACGGGATCACGCTCGCGCCCCGGGTCGCGCACCCCACCGCCGGCGACGTACGCGGAGGGAACGAGGCCGAGGTCGCCCTGGTCAGCGAGATCGGCAGCCGGTTCGCACGTGTCGAACTGCTCGCGGCCGCTCCACCTCCCGCATCGGTGCCGTCGGCCGCGTGTTCCGGCAGTAACCGGCAGCTGCCGAAGAGCCTGCGCGAATCGCGCCGCAACCGCTCCGAGACCCGCCGCTCACGAGAAGTGAACGGGCACCCGCCCTTCGGCCAGTAACCGCTCCATCTCCGCCCCGGGCACCGGACGCGACAGCAGGAAGCCCTGTGCGCGGTGGCAGCCGTGGTGCAACAGCGTCTTGGCGCCGATCTCCGTCTCGACTCCCTCCGCCACCAGTTCGAGCCCGAACGCCTCCGCCAGCGCGATGATCGCGCGCACGATCGCCAGGTCACCTGCGTTCGAGCCGAGGTCCTGCACAAAGCTCTTGTCGATCTTGAGGGTGTCCACGGGCAACGTCTTCAGCAGGGACAGCACGCTGTATCCGGTACCGAAGTCGTCGATCGCGACCCGGACTCCCGCCTTCTTGAGTCCCGCAAGGGTGACGCGGGTGGTGTCGATGTCCTGCACCACGACACTCTCGGTGATCTCCAAGCAGACCGACCCTCGTTCCAGGCCGAACTCGGCCATGGCCTCCGCCACCGAGTCGACGAAACCCTCGGTCACCAGCTGCACCGGAGAAACATTGACGCGCAGAACGATTCGGTTACCCACGCCCATGGCCCGCCAGCGGGCGAATTCGGCGCAGGCGTTGCGCAGCACCCAGCGACCGAGCTCGCCGGCGAGGTTGATGGACTCCGCCACACCGATGAACCGATCGGGGGAGAGCAGTCCGCGCGTCGGATGCTGCCAGCGCACCAGCGCCTCGGTGGCGAGGATGTCACCGGTGCGGATGTCGACCTCCGGCAGATAGTGCAACACCAGGGCCCCGCCGTCGATGACGTTCTGCAGGTGCAATTCGATGTCGTTGCGCAGGGCGATCTCCTGCGACATCCGGTCGCTGAAGACCGCGATGCAGTTGCCGCCGGCGTTCTTGGCGCTCATCACCGCCTGGTCGGCGCGGCTCAGCAGGTCCGATGTCGAGTCGTGGCCGGGATTCCCGGCGGCGACACCGATGCTGATCGTCCTCGTCAGCATCTCACCGTCGATCGAAACCCGTTCGCGCAGTGCGGCTTGGAGCCGGTGAGCGAGCGTCTCCGCGGCGTCGACGGTCATCGGCGCGGCGGGGACGACCACGAACTCGTCACCGCCGAGGCGGGCGATGAACTTCTCGTCATCGCCGTCCTGCAGGCGTTCGGCGAGGACCCGGATGAACCAGTCGCCGGCGACGTGGCCGAGATAGTCGTTGATCGCCTTGAGCCGGTCGAGGTCGAAGAACAGCACCGCCACCGGGCCCGCCTCCCCGGCGGCCAGCCGACTGTCCAGGTGGTTGAGCAGTGCCCGGCGGTTGTACAGACCGGTCAGATCGTCGTGGTCGGCCAGATACCGCAGGCGGTCCTCGGCGGCGATGCGCGCCTGCACCTGCGCGAACAGCGAGGCGATCGCGGTGAGCGCGTTGAGTTCGTCTTGATGCCACTCCTGGTCGCCGAATCGGACGAATCCGAGTATCCCGGTGGTGACGTCACCGGACCGCAGCGGCACTTCGGCGACGGTGGCGATTCCGGGCGGGAGGGCCGTCTCGGCCCGCAGAATGGTGGGCTCACACAGCCGTTCGCTCTTCGAGAAGACCGGATCGTTGTCGGAGAAGTACACGACCCTGAGTGGATCCGGTCCCGCGGAATCCGGCCGGGGCGGCCACTCGGCGATGAGTTCCGACGCGTGGATGCGGTGATCGTGGTGCCGCAGGAAACTCACGTCCACGCCGAAGTGGGTGACCAGGTCGCCGAGGACGCGCTCACTGACTTCCGCCGAAGTCGCCGCCGTGACCGCCATCAGGTCGATCGCCACCGACGTCACGAGGACCTCGAGGTTTCTCGGCACGGTTGCCTCCGTTCCCGGTCTCATACGCGCGCCGCGGTACTCAGTCTGCGGCGCCGGCTACGCATCGCGGGTCGCGGCGCGATGGAGAAGCGTAGAACCAACGCTTCGTACTCGTCGGCGCCGGTGCCGGTGAGTGCTCGGAAACGGCGCTGCAGGTCACCGAGTTCCTCGGCGAATGCCGGTGAGAGCTCGGCGAGTTCCCGCTCGTCGTGCGCGTACAGGAAGACCGGCGACACCGGATGCGTCGCCACACCGTGCTCTTCGGCGGCGGTCCACACGGCCTCGGTCGCCGAACCGCCGCGCAGGTAATCGCCGAGCGTCCGGCCCCGAACCGTGATCACACCCAGTGCGGCGCTGGAGGTCAGCCGGTCGTAGGTGTCGTCTCCCAGTGCCGCCCCGGCCTGCCAGCTGGCCAGATTCGCCATCACCTCACCCCGGCGCAGGATGTCGAGTTTGACGAGATCCGTCGCGTCCAGCTCGAGCGTGCGCACGTCGATGCCGGTGTCGGGCGCCGGATCCCCCGGCCACCGCAGCTCGGAGAACATCTCCGAATGCAGGCGCGGGGTGAGGTACCTGATCCGGTCGGTCGCCGCCAGGATCTCGGCGGCACGCGCGATGTCGCTCGCTTCGGTGAGCATCGCCAGACGGCCTCCTTCTCGCTGCGCGGCCTCGGTCAGTGCCTGCACCTGCGCGGCGCTGATCGGTGTGCCGGACCCGTGGTGCCGGTTGGTCTCCCGTCGCATCATCGCGGGGTAGAGCCGGGCGAGCTGCGGGTCGTCGCCGTCGCCGAGGTGGACGACCGCGCGCAGTGGGGTGCTCTCGTCGCCCCGCTCCAGATCCAGGTCGCCGACGCGGCGATGCGCGGCGGCGGCGACCCGCGCGTTGAAGACGGCGGCACCGAGGGCCACCGCACTGCCGCGGTACGCGACGTCCATCGCGCTGGTGGCTTCCGGCGCCACCCGCAGATGTACGGCGTCGCGCCGCGTCTCGATCCGCCAGGGCTGCGAATTGCCCCCGGACGGTGCCCGCACGGCCGCGGCGGCCACCTTCTCGGCGATCGACTCCGCCTCGATGTCGGGTACGGGGTCGTCGGCGACGTGGTCGCCGGACGCGGCGGCGAGCGGGTCCTCGACGTGGTCGAGCAGCGCGGCGGCGTCGATCCGCACCCGGCCCGACGACAACGGCTCGCCGAGGCCGATCCGGCGCACCGCTTCGGTGACGGCGGTGGCTCCCAGCGCGACCTCACCGGCGAGTTGCGGCCAGGTCGTCAGGCTCGTGCCCACTTCCACGAGCGATGCGGCCATCCGCGGCGACAGTGCCGCGGCATCGAGGATGCGCAGGACGTAGGGCACCTTGTCCTTGCTGGTCAGGCCGGACAGGGCGGCCGAGTCGACGTCGCCGAGCAATCCGTGCAGCAGGGGCCGCGACGGATCGAGGTCGAACCTCTCGATGTCGAGCAGTCCACGATCGCTGGTCGCCATCAGCACCGGGATGCCCCGGACGCGCGCGTGCTCGCGCACCAGGACCTTCACGTCGAGGGAGTCGCACTCCTCGACCACGACGTCGAGTCCGTCGAGGAACGTCTCGATCGTCTGCCGCGTGACGCCCTCGGACATCACCTGCACGGGCAGGTAGGGGTCGAGTTCGGCGATACGCCGGGCCGCGACCACCGCCTTGTTGACGCCGACATCCAGCAGGCCGGCCGGTACGCGGTTGAGGTTCGACACCTCGAGCTCGTCGAAGTCGGCGAGCCGTAGTTCACCGCAAACCCCTTGTGCGGCAAGGGTATGGGCAACGGCATGGCCGACACTGAGCCCCACGACGCCGACGCGTAATCGACCGAGCCGCTGTTGTTCGTCGTCGGTGATCAGGTTCCGGTTGCGGTCGAGCCGGAGCCTGCGGTGGGCGCGGGGCCCGAGCACGCCGACGACCGTCCGACGCCACGGGTAGTACGCCCACCGCATCGGTTCGTCGGTCAGCTCGGCGGCCACGGGTGGTCGCAGTTCGGTCAGCGCTTCCCGCAGTTGCGCGGACCGGTCGACGAACTCGACGGCGGTATCGGCCCGCAGTGTCGCAAGCGTGTCGCTGTCGTCCTCCTCGGTGAGCAGTGTGGCGGTGTAGTGGTTCGGATCGGCCGAGAACCGTGTCATCAGACCGTCGCAGCCGCGGCCGCGAGCTCGCCGGTGCGGTTCAGCTGGGCCGTCACCTGCCGGGTCTCGGCGAAGAACGTCGAAACCTGCTTGGCATCGGCGTGATTGGCGAAGGTGCGCCGATCCCACCACATCATCTTGGTCTGGTAACGCGCGTCGGGATATGGCGTCGCGGGAATCTTCCCGGCCAGGACGCCGCCGGACGACAACCAGCGATTCAGCACATAAGCGGCGGCCGTCGCGACGGCGAATTGCACATCCAGCAACACCATGGAATGCAGCGGAACCCGCGCCAGTACGTCGGTGAGTGCGCGGCTCTGTTCGGGGTCGTCGCTGACCCATGCCGATTTGATTTCCACCACACCGAACGGAAGGCGATCGCCGACCATTTTCCGTACCGCGTCCAACCCGGGCTGGCCGCTCCACTCGACCACCGCATGGCACTGGTCCACCGCGGTGTACGGACCTTTGGCCCGCACACCGCCGACGACCTGTCCCGCCTCGTTGAGCCCGGCGCAGAACAGCGCGGTATCGTCCCCGCGTTCCAGCGCCGTCGTGTCGAGTGCGCGCTCGACGCCGTGCTTCTGGTAGCTGAGCTGTGCGCCGCGAACATAATCGGCCCACAGCTCGGGCTCTGTGGAGGGATGCGCCACGACGATCGTGCACTGGCTTGCGGCGTCCCACCAGCTGAGGCTCCGGTCCAGTTCCGGGAGTGCGGTGGTGAGGGTGTCTAGCTGGGCAGCAGTCATAGGTATCCGTCCTTAAGGCAGCCGCCGCAGGGGTGTGGTGACGGCTGGTCGTAGTGCGCATCACGCGGTGTTGCGAATACGCGGACTTGAGTATCCCGCCCAAGGTGGGTTCTATTCCAGCTAGCGAGAAAATCTTGTCCAGTATTGCGTTATGAGCGCATCCGCCGACCGGCGGTTTGTGCCCGCAACTACAGTTATGGCAATCGGTCTATTACCCGTTTTCGCAGGTTGTCTGTCCCTCCGTCGTATCCGGCGAACTTTGCGATTGCACTGAACGCGATTGAGTCGGCGTCGGACCGCACTCGGCGGTTTCTCGGTGTTTGCCGGTCGAGTCGGGTTGTGAGAGTCGTCACCGCGGGGCGTCGGCCGCTGTTACCGCGGCGCGCAGATCGAGTCGGGTGGGGTCCGGGTGGCCCAGCGCCGCGGCCGGCCGGCGGGTTCGCCGCGATGCCCGTCGGCGGCCCTGATTCGCTGGTCGCGTGCCATGTCCAGGCTCACTCACGGGTTGGCGGGCGATGATCGGCGTCGCGCGAACCGGCGGCTTCGCCGCGGGCCGCCGCGAGTTTGCCAGAACTGGCCGTCGGCGCGTGGGTTCGGTGCCCGCGGCGGCGCAGCAAGCGGTCGGCGGCGGCCGAATCCGCCGCACACGCGAGGTGTCCGGACGGGTGTCCCGCTTTCCGTCCTCAGGCTGCGGCCAGGTTGCTCGGTGACGCCGAGGGCGCCCCGATGCCGGAGTCGGCGCCACCGATTGTTTCCGGCACATTTCGGGCTCGTTCGTTGACGTAATCGCTGCTGTCGCGCCGCTGTCGTTATTGCGACGATGGTTGCGCAGGGCAATAGTTCGGGATTGCTCACCGCGCCCCCGAGAATCCTGCGGGTACGCTTCCGTTCCCGCAGTTGCACCGAAATGGCCACCAGGTGCCGCGACGTTGTATTCGCGACGGTGTCGATTCGACCGGACGGGCACGGGGTGCGCTCGCCCTTTTCCGGATTTGGAAACGTTCGTTTCAACAATGGTGATACAACGCCCGATGCGCGGATTCAGTCGCCATTGTGGCAAATTGGGTATGCGCATTATGCCGGGAGTTGACGGCCTGCGGGAGCGCCCAGCGTCGTCGGCGGGGGCGGCGAACCGTAGGGTGCGACGTGTGGCGCGTCGGCGCCCCGGAGAGGAGACACCCGTGAAGACCTTCAACGGACTGGACGAGTTCGCGGCAGCCGAGGGCAGCTCGCTGGGGCCCACCGAATGGCTCGAGATCACCCAGGACCGGGTCAACCTGTTCGCGGACGCCACAGACGATCACCAGTGGATCCACGTCGATCCGCAGAAGGCGGCCGACGGTCCGTTCGGCGGCACCATCGCCCACGGGTTGCTGACGCTGTCGCTGCTGCCGCATTTCAGCCACCAGCTCTACACGGTCGACAACATCGCGATGGCGATCAACTACGGGTACAACAAGGTTCGGTTCATCAACCCGGTCAAGGTGGGTGCCCGGCTGCGCGCTCGCGCTGAGATCAGCAAGGTGGATCGCCTCGACGGTGCGGTTCAGGCCGTCACCACCATCACCGTCGAGATCGAAGGCGCTGACAAGCCGGCCGCCGTCGCCGAGTCGATCGTCCGCTTCATCGGCTGAGCTCCTGACAACTGTCAGACGCCGTTGACGCGTGTCGCCGGCCGTGGTTAGTGTGCTCCTTGTCACACGATGAGGAGTGCCAGTGGCCCATGAATCTCCGCGCACGGCGATCATCGGTGCGGGTATCAGCGGTCTGACCGCGGCCAAGATGCTCAAGGACTACGGCGTCGACCACACGACGTTCGAGAGTTCCGACCGGATCGGCGGCAACTGGGCGTTCGGAAATCCCAACGGGCACAGCAGTGCCTACCGCTCGCTCCATATCGACACCTCGAAGCACCGGTTGTCCTTCAAGGACTTCCCGATGCCCGAGCACTACCCGTCGTTTCCCCACCACAGCGAGATCAAGGCCTATCTGGACGCCTACGCCGACGCGTTCGGACTCCTCGACGACATCGAGTTCAACAACGGTGTGGTGCATGCGGAGCGGGTGCCCGGCGGAGGCTGGGACATCGAGGACCAGGCGGGCGAACGGCGGCGGTTCGACCTGCTCGTGGTCGCCAACGGCCACCACTGGGACCCTCGGTGGCCGCAATTCCCCGGCAGCTTCACCGGGCAGAGCATCCACTCGCACCACTACGTCGATCCGCACACCCCGCTGGAATCGGCGGGTAAGCGGATCCTGGTCGTGGGGCTGGGCAACAGCGCCGCGGACATCACCGTGGAATTGTCGGCGCGCGCCCTGCAGAACCGGGTCACGCTGTCGACCCGGTCGAGTGCGTGGATCGTGCCGAAGTACATCGCCGGCCGGCCGGGGGATCAGTTGTTCCGCACCACGCCCTACCTCCCGCTGTCGTGGCAGCGCAAGGCTTTACAGCTCGTCGCGCCGATGCTCGGTACCGACCCGACGAGCTACGGCCTGCCGCCGGCCAACCACAAGCTCTTCGAGGCCCATCCCACTCAGTCGGTCGAACTACCCCTGCGCCTCGGCTCAGGAGACGTCACCCCGAAGCCCAACGTCAGCAGATTGGACGGGGAGACCGTCCATTTCGAGGACGGCAGCAGCGACGCCTTCGACGTCATCGTCTACGCCACCGGCTACAACATCACGTTCCCCTTCTTCGATCCGGCTTTCATCAGCGCCCCGGACAACCAGATCCGGCTGTACAAGCGGATGTTCCTGCCCGGCATCGACGATGTCGTGTTCATCGGCTTCGCCCAGTCGGTGCCGACGTTGTTCCCGTTCGTCGAATGCCAGTCGCGGCTCCTGGCGGCCTATGCGGTCGGTCGCTACGCACCGCCGGAGCGCGCCGAGATGGAGCGGGTGATCGATTCCGACCAGCGGCTGCATGCCGGCCACTGCACCGATCGCCCTCGCCACACCCAACAGGTCGACTACTTCATCTACGAACACGACATCCGCACCCGCGAACTGCCCGCCGGATTCGAGCGGTCACGGCGTCGGCGACCGCGGTTCGCGAAAGTGTCCGGCTGACCATGCGTCCGGTGACGGATCGGCGCCCCGCCCACCGCGGAGATCTGCGCCGGGACGCCATCCTCGACGCGCTCGACCAGTGGTTGCGCCAGTCGGGCGTGGAGACGGTGAACATCGCCGAAGTGGCGCAGCAGGCGGGGGTTTCGCGGTCGGCCTTCTACTTCTACTTCGAGAACAAGGCCGCCGCCGTCGCGGCGTTGATGGAGCGCATGCTCGACGAGACGTACGCGGTCAACCGGGCGCTCACCAACGGCCCGGGCGCGCCCCGGTACCGCGTCCACGCGATGCTCAGTGGCCTGTTCGGCATGTGTGAACGGCACCGGCACCTGTTCCGGGCGATGCTCGAGGTACGCGGCTCCAGTCCCGCGGTGCGGTCGATCTGGGACGACGCGAGGGAGTCGTTCGTCGACTCGATCGCGGCTCTGATCCGCACCGAGCGGTCCGCCGGGCTCGCGCCCGACGGTGTCGATCCGCGGGTGCTGGCGTCGGTGCTGCTCGAGTTCAACGACCGCATGCTGGAACGCCTGACCGTCGGCGGACCGCTGCCGGCCGAACAGTTGCGGCAGGGTGCCGCGGCCGTCTGGCTGAGTTCGATCTACGGCATCACCGAATCGGAGGAAACGCGATGACCGCCACGTTTGACGAGCTGTCCTTCACCTCGATGGACACCCGCTGCGCGGGTCGGCACTACCGCGGCGGATCCGACCGCCTGTCCGGTCCGTACGGGCGGCCGGTCGTGGTCATGGCACACGGTTTCGGCGGGACCATGGATTCGGGGCTGGGTCCCTTCGCCGAGCGGTTCTGCGCCGCGGGGGCCGATGTCCTGACATTCGACTACCGCGGTTTCGGAGCATCGGACGGGCAACCGCGCCAGAGTGTTTCGGTCAACCGCCAATTGCAGGACTTCCATGCCGCGGTGGTGGCGGCGCAGCGGTTGCCCGGGGTGGACCCCGTGCGGGTGGTGCTGTGGGGTTCGTCGTTCTCCGGAAGTCACGTGATCCGGGTGGCGGCCGCCCGGGCGGATGTCGCCGCCGTCATCGCGATGACGCCGCTGACCAGCGGACTGGCCGCGAGCAGGGCGGCGGTGGCGCACCGCGACGTCCGCTCCGCGCTGCGTTGGACGCTGACCGGCCTCAAGAGCCGGATCTCGGTCGCGTTCGGGCAGGCACCGTCGCTCATGCCGCTGGCCTCCGAACCGGGGCAGCCCGGCGCGCTCGCGCTGGCCGGCGCCTACGAGAGCTATCTGTCGATCGCCGGACCGACATGGCGCAACGAGGTCGACGCCGCCATCGGTCTGGAGCTCGTCAAGGTGCGAACGGCGCCGTCCGCCAAGCGGATCCGGGTGCCGCTGCTCGTCCAGATCGCCGACTTCGACCGGTTCGTGCCCGCCGAGTCCGTCGTCAGGACCGCGGTCCAGGCCCGGGCGCAGGTGCATCACTATCCGTGCGACCACTTCGACGTCTGGCCCGGACACGAGTGGTGCGATACCGCCGCGGCCGACCAGGTGGCGTTCCTCGAGCGGGTGTTCGCCGAGCGGCCGGTCAGAACTGGGTAGAGCCGCAGTCCACCGCGATCGCCGCGGCGGTGACGAACCGCGAGTCGTCGCTGGCCAGCCATGCCACCGCATCCGAGATGTCCTCGGGCTGAGCGATGTCCTGGATGAACGGGGTGACCATGTTCATCAGCCCGGGATTGGTGGCGTCGGCGCGCATCAGCCCGTCCACCATGTCGCCGGTTCCCATCGGGGTCGCCACGGCGCCGGGATGCAGACTGTTGACGCGGATCCGGTGCTTGCCCAGTTCGGCGGCGAACGCGCGCGCCATCCCGGTCACGGCGTGCTTGCTGGCCGTGTAGTGCACCATGAACGGCTGCATCTTCAAGCCGGCGGCCGAACTGATCAGGACGATCGAACCGCCGGCGCCGCCGTCGACGATGTGCTGGGCGCCCGCCATCACGGTGTTCCACGTGCCCGTGATGTTGACGTCGGTGACGTCGCGGAAGTCCGCCGGGGTGATGGTGTCCCACGCCTGCGGTGCGGTGATGCCCGCGTTGGCGACGATGACGTCGAGGCGGCCCAGTTCGGCGACGCCGGCGTCGACGGTCTCGCGCAGGGCGTCGTGGTCGCGGGTGTCGACGACCGAGGACAGGATTTTGCGGCCGGTCGCCTCGACCAGGGAGACGGTCTCTGCGAGGTCCTCCGGGCTCGCATGGTCGTAGGGCACGCAGTCGGGGAGCTTGCCCGCGATGTCGACGGCGATGATGTCGGCGCCCTCGGCGGCCAGCCGCACCGCGTGCGAACGGCCCTGTCCGCGCGCGGCGCCGGTGATGAACGCGACCTTGCCGGTGAGCCGGCCGGTCATGACTTCGCCGCCCGCTGCGCGGCCTTCACCAGTCCGCCGCCGATGATCAGACGTTGTATCTCACTGGTGCCCTCGTAGAGCCGCAGCAGCCGGACGTCGCGGTAGATCCGCTCGACGGGCACTTCGCGCATGTATCCACTTCCTCCGTGTATCTGTACCGCCAGATCGGCGACCTGCCCGGCCATCTCGGTGCAGAACACCTTGGCCGCCGACGGTGCGATCCGCCGGTCCTCCCCGGTGACCCACTGGCGTGCGGCGTCGCGGACCAGGGCGCGGCCCGCCATCACCCCGGTCTGCTGATCGGCCAGCATCGCCTGGACGAGTTGGAAACCGCCGATCGGCTGACCGCCCTGCGTCGCGGTGGCGGCATAGGCGACCGATTCGTCGAGTGCGCGCTGCGCGGCGCCGACGGCCAGCGCGGCGATGTGCACCCGTCCGCGCGCCAGCGACGTGAGCGCCGCGCGGTATCCGATGTCCTCGCTGCCGCCGATGAGCGCGGACCCGGGGACCCGGACATCGGTGAAGCTGACGTCGGCGGTCCAGGCGCCCTCCTGGCCCATCTTGGCGTCTTTGACGCCGACCTCGACCCCGTCGGCGTCGGCGGGCACGAGGAACACCGCGATTCCCGCGCCCTGGTCGTCGGCGGGCCGGGTGCGCGCGAACACCACGAACAGATTCGCGGTCGGCGCGTTGGTGATGAAGCGCTTCTGGCCGCTGATCACCCAGTGGTCACCACCGTCGCGGACCGCCTTGGTGCGCAGGCCGGCGGGATTGGACCCGGCGCCCGGTTCGGTCAGTGCGAAGGAGGCGACGACGTCACCCGAGGCGATGCCACCGAGCCACTGCTGCTTCTGCTCGTCGGTGCCGAAGCCCACCAGCACCTGCCCGGCGATGCCGTTGTTGGTGCCGAACATCGAGCGCAGCGCCAGCGAGGTGTAGCCGAACTCCATGGCCAGTTCGACGTCCTGCGTCAGGTCCAGCCCGAGGCCACCCCAGTCCTGGGGGATGGCGTACCCGAACAGGCCCATCTTCTTGGCCTGCTCGCGCAGATCGTCGGGCACCTTGTCCTCGGCGAGGATCTCGGATTCTCGCGGGACGACCGCGGTACGGACGAAATGCCGTGTCTGCGCGAGGATCTCGCGGAAATCCTCGTCACTGACCTCGCTCATCGACGACCTCCAGTCGAGTGGTACGGCCTCTGGGGGCTGGCAGCCAATATCGTATATGAAATACGATACGTGCAGACCGGCCCCTGGGAGGCCCCCGACGAGTCAGGTAGGTGATCGAGTGGCGTTGTTGTCCGGACAGACCGCGGTCGTGACAGGCGGTGCGCAGGGACTGGGCTTCGCGATCGCGGAGCGCTTCGTGTCCGAGGGGGCGCGGGTGGTCCTCGGCGACCTCGACCTGGAAGCCACCGAGGCCGCGGCCAAGCGGCTCGGCGGACCCGACGTGGCCACCGCGGTGCGGTGCGACGTGACCAGGGCCGACGAAGTGGATGCGCTCGTGGCGGCCGCGGTGGAGCGGTTCGGTGGCCTCGACGTCATGGTGAACAACGCGGGCATCACCCGCGACGCCACCCTGCGCAAGATGACCGAGGAGCAGTTCGATCAGGTCATCGCCGTCCACCTGAAGGGCACCTGGAACGGATTGAAAGCGGCGGCGGCCGTCATGCGTGAGAACAAGCGCGGAGCGATCGTCAACATGTCCTCGATCTCCGGCAAGGTCGGACTGATCGGACAGACGAACTACTCCGCGGCCAAGGCCGGCATCGTCGGGATGACGAAGGCGGCCGCGAAGGAACTCGCGCATCTCGGTGTGCGGGTCAACGCGATCCAGCCCGGCCTCATCCGGTCGGCGATGACCGAGGCGATGCCACAGCACATCTGGGACCAGAAACTCGCCGAGGTGCCGATGGGCCGGGCCGGCGAGCCGGACGAGGTGGCCAAGGTGGCGCTCTTCCTCGCCTCTGACCTGTCGTCCTACATGACCGGCATCGTGCTCGAAGTGACCGGCGGACGGCACATCTGATGCGCGACACCGTCATCTGCGAACCCGTCCGCACCCCGATCGGTCGGTACAACGGGATGTTCAAGTCCCTGACCGCCGTCGAGCTCGGGGTGTCGGCGCTGCAAGGGCTGCTGGCCCGCACCGGCGTCGCACCGGAGGCCGTCGAGGACGTCGTCGTCGGCCACTGCTATCCGAGCATGGAGGCCCCCGCCATCGGACGGGTGATCGCGCTCGACGCGGGACTGCCGGTGACCGTGCCCGGCATGCAGATCGACCGCCGCTGCGGCTCGGGACTGCAGGCCGTCATCCAGGCCACCCTGCAGGTGGCCAGCGGCAACAACGATCTCGTCGTCGCCGGCGGCGCCGAATCGATGAGCAACGTGGTGTTCCATTCCACCGATATGCGATGGGGCGGGGCCAGGGGCGGCATCACCGTGCACGACGCGCTGGCGCGAGGTCGCACCACCGCAGGCGGCAAGAACCACCCGGTGCCCGGCGGCATGCTGGAGACCGCCGAGAACCTGCGTCGCGAGTACGGGATCACGCGTGAGGAGCAGGACGAACTCGCCGTCGAGTCCCACCGCCGGGCGGTCACGGCGCAGAAGGACGGCCTGCTCGCCGAGACCATCATCCCCGTCACCGTCAGGACCCGGTCGGGGGAGGAGATGATCGACACCGACGAGCACCCGCGTGCCGACACCTCGGTCGAATCGCTGGCCAGGCTCAAACCGGTTCTGGGGAAATCGGATCCGGACGCCACCGTGACGGCGGGCAACTCCAGCGGCCAGAACGACGCCGCCTCGATGTGCATCGTGACCACCCCGGAGAAGGCCGCCGAACTCGGCCTGCGCCCGCTCGTGCGCATGGTGTCGTGGGGTGTCGCCGGCGTGGCTCCCGGCGTGATGGGCATCGGCCCCGTCCCGGCCACCGAGGTCGCCCTTGGCAGGGCCGGACTCACTCTCGCGGACATGGACCTCATCGAGCTCAACGAGGCGTTCGCCGCCCAGGCGCTCGCCGTGATGCGGGAGTGGAAGTTCACCGACGCCGACAGGGAACGCACCAACGTTCACGGATCCGGCATCTCGCTGGGGCATCCGGTCGGCGCCACCGGCGGACGGATGCTCGCCACGCTGGCGCGTGAGCTGAACCGCCGCGACGGCCGCTACGGCCTGGAGACGATGTGCATCGGCGGTGGGCAGGGTCTCGCCGCGGTGTTCGAGCGGGTGACACAGTGACCCGGCTGGCACAGACCCTGGGCCTGACGGAGTTCCAGACCGAGATCGTCTCCACCGTCCGGCAATTCGTGGACAAGGAGATCATCCCCAACGCGCAGGAACTCGAACACGCCGACACCTATCCGCAGGCCATCGTCGACGCGATGCGCGACATGGGCCTGTTCGGGCTGATGATCCCCGAGGAATACGGCGGTCTCGGCGAATCCCTGCTCACCTACGCGCTGTGCGTCGAGGAACTGGCCCGCGGCTGGATGAGCGTCTCCGGGGTCATCAACACCCACTTCATCGTCGCGTACATGATCCGCCAGCACGGCACCGATGCGCAGAAGCAGCGCTTCCTGCCGCGCATGGCCACCGGTGAGACCAGGGGTGCGTTCTCCATGTCGGAACCCGAACTGGGCTCCGATGTCGCGGCCATCCGGACCCGGGCCCGGCGTGACGACTCCGGCGGGTACGTCATCGACGGCCAGAAGATGTGGCTGACCAACGGCGGCAGTTCCACCTTGGTCGCCGCGCTGGTCCGCACCGACGAGGGTGCCGAGAAACCGCACCGCAACCTGACCGCGTTCCTGATCGAGAAGCCAACGGGTTTCGGCGAGGTCGCGCCCGGTCTGACCATCCCGGGCAAGCTGGACAAGCTGGGATACAAGGGCATCGACACCACGGAGCTGATCTTCGACGGATACCGCGCCGCGGCCGAGGACATCCTCGGCGAGACGCCCGGCCGGGGATTCGCCCAGATGATGGACGGGGTCGAGGTCGGTCGGGTCAACGTGTCGGCCAGGGCCTGCGGGGTGGGGCTGCGGGCATTCGAGCTCGCGGTCCGCTACGCCCAGCAGCGCGAGACGTTCGGCAAGCCGATCGCCGAACATCAGGCGATCGCCTTCCAGTTGGCGGAGATGGCGACGAAAGTCGAAGCGGCACATCTGATGATGGTCAACGCCGCACGGCTGAAGGACTCCGGTGAGCGCAACGACGTCGCGGCGGGGATGGCGAAATACCTCGCCAGCGAGTTCTGCGCCGAGGTGACCCAGCAGAGTTTCCGCATCCACGGCGGATACGGCTACTCGAAGGAGTACGAGATCGAGCGGTTGATGCGCGACGCGCCGTTCCTGCTGATCGGCGAGGGCACGAGCGAGATCCAGAAGAACATCATCAGCAAGCGGCTGCTCGCCGACTACCGGATCTGACGTGACCGCCCCCGATTTCGCAGCGCGGCCTCAACTGTCCGAGGACATCGCGCGGTTCGTCCGCCGGCGGATCTTCGACGGGACCTATCCGGCCGGCGGGTACATCCGGCTCGAGCAGTTGGCCGGTGAGCTCGGCGTCAGCGTCACGCCGGTGCGCGAGGCGCTGTTCGCGCTGCGCGCCGAAGGTCTTCTCGCACAGCAGCCAAGGCGCGGTTTCGTGGTGCTGCCGGTCACCGGACGCGACATCGCCGACGTGTCGAACGTCCAGGCATATGTCGGCGGCGAACTGGCGGCCCGCGCAGCGCACAACATCACCGACGACCAGTTGCGGGAACTCACCGCCATCCAGGACGCTCTCGAAGAGGCCTACGCGCGCAACGACGGGGAAGGCGCGGTCCGGCTCAACCACGAGTTCCACCGGGCGATCAACGTCGCCGCCGATTCGCCGAAGCTGGCCCAGATGATGTCGTTGATCACCCGGTATGCCCCGGAATCGGTGTTCCCCACCATCGAGAGCTGGCCCGACGAGTCGGTGCGTCACCACCGCGAGCTACTCGCCGCGTTGGGGGCTCACGACGCGGATCGCGCGCGGGCCGCGATGTCGGAGCATCTCGCCGCCGGTGCCGCACCGCTCATCGAGCACCTCAAGTCCCGCGGCGTGGTCCGGTAACCGCGCGAGCAGTCTAGGTCTGCTCGCGGGAGGAATGTGCCAGCAGATCCCGGAGCGCGCGCACGTCGACCTTGCCGGTGGCCTTGCGGGGTATGTCGTCGTCGGAGTCGAGCAGCAGCCACACGGTCGGCACCTTGAACGCGCTGAGCACCCTCTTCGCCTCGGCGCGCAGCGCATCGGCCGTCGTCGCGGTACCGCACACCACCGCCGCACCCACCTGCTCGACGCCGCCGTGGGGCACGTTGGTGACGAAGGCGCCGGTCACCCCGTCGAGGGTGCGCAGCGCCGCCTCCACCTCGCTCGGGTACACGGTGGCGCCACTGACCTTGAACATGTCGTCGGAGCGGCCGTGGTAGAACAGGAACCCGTCGCCGTCGAGGTGGCCGAGGTCGCCGGTGGGGTAGTACCCGTCGGCGCTGAACACGTCCTCGCGGCCGCGCCGGCAGATCCCGCGCATGACATGCGGGCCGCGGATCTGGATCTCACCGATGTGACCGGCGGTCACCGGCGCACCGGTGTCGGGGTCGGCGATCCGAACGTCGATGCCGGGGAACGGTTTACCGCAGCTGCCCCAGGCGGTTTCGGGCATGTCGACGTCGGCCCGGTAGCCGCAGTACGGCCCGAACGCCTCGGTCATGCCGAACAGTTTCGCCCGCGCACCGGGCCGGCCCCGTTGACGGGGCGGCAGCAGTGCCTCGAGGCTGCCCGGCCGCAGCGACGACAGATCCGCCCCTGCCGAATCCCGGTGCCGCGCGAGGGCCTCGGCCTGATCGGGCCACCCACGGAACAGCGTGACGCGTTCGGCTTCCAGCAGTCGCAGTGTCGACTCCGCATACGGGATCTGCTCGGTGACCAGCGTCGCCCCGGCCACCAGGGCGGAGAGCACACCGCTGCCGAAGCCGCCCACCCAGAAGAACGGCATCGGCAGGTACAGCCGGGTGTCGGCGTCGATGCAGCGCGCGTACAGGCCCGCGGCAACGGCGCCGAGGGCGTTGCCGTGGGAGTGCACCACCCCCTTCGGCGGGCCGCTGCTGCCGGAGGTGAACATGACGGCCAGGGTGTCGCTGGGCGTCACCGCGGCGGTGAGAGCGTCCACAAGCTCCTGCGGAACGCCCCCGGAGAGCGCCGCGAGCTGTTCGGGCGTCCACACCCTGCGCAGGGCAGGAAGTTCCGGGCAGTGCAGGCGTGCCGCCGAGCTCGGTAATCCGGCTTCGGCCCGCAGGCCGTCGAGGTAGCGGTGGCCGCGGAACTCCTCGACGCTGACGAGCACCTGTACCGAAGCGGTGCGCAGCTGCGCCACCAGTTCGCGCGGCGTGAGCAGCGTGCTCAACGGGACGAGTGCGGCACCGACACGGGTGAGCGCCAACGCGATCCGCACCCACTGCACGCTGTTGGGCATCACCAGACCGACGCGGGTGCCCTTGCCGACACCGGCGTCGACCAGCGTGGCGGCCAGCGCGCGGGTGCTCGAGTCGAGGTCGCCGTGACTGATCCGGGAGTCCGGGTCGACGACGGCGTCCTTGTCCGGGTGGGCACGGGCGTTGCGGCGCAGACATGCGTCGACGGTGAACTCAGTGCCGGGCATCGAACACCTTCGCCAGCCGGGTCACGTCCACCTTGCCGCTGGGCATCGTCGGCAGCTCGGCACGGGTGAGCGCCGCGACGTGGACAGGAATCTTGTACGCCGACAGCTTATCTCGCAGTGCGGTGCGCAGCGCGGCGGCGTCGAACTCGGTCGGGTCGTCGACGATCACCACTGCGGCGACGACCTGTCCGCGCTCGGGGTCGGGCAGGCCGACGACATGCGCCGGTGCACCGGTGATCCGGGTGATCGCGTGCTCCACCTCGGTGGGAGTGACGTTGGCGCCTGCGGTCTTGATCATCGCACCGCGGCGGCCGAGGAAGTAGTAGAGCCCCTCGGCGTCGGTACGTACCAGGTCTCCGGTGTGGAACCAGCCGTCGGGATCGAAACACTGCTCGCGGCTGTGCTTGTAGTACCGCTGCATCACATACGGTCCGCGCACGCACAGTTCCCCAACCTCACCGGGTCCGGCGGGGCTGCCGCTGTCCGGGTCGACGACCATGGTGTCGAATCCCGGCGCCGGGCGGCCGAACGACCCGCGACGATGTTCGGGCTGATCGGACTCGTCGGGATGCAGCAATAGGACGCTGCCCGTCTCGGTCATGCCGAGCATGCGGTGGCGCAGCTCCGGGTCGGCTGGCCGGGCGGCGGGCGCCATGATCGGGTAGAGGTTGCCCCGCCGCAGGGACGACAGATCGCGCCGCGGCAGGCTGGGATGGGCGGCCAGCGCGGCGATCCCGGCGACGTAGCCGTTGGTGACGGTCGGCCGGGCCGCCTCCAGCAGATCGAGCGTGACGGCCGGATCCTCGGCGTTGGAGCACACCAGCGTCGCCCCGGCGACCAGGGTGGCCAGCACCGAGAACGCGATCCCGCCGATCCAGCAGAACGGGGAGTTGCAGAACAGCCGGTCGTCGGCGCCCAGCCCGCGGATCGCGTTCAGGTTGCGCTGATGGTCGATCAATGCGGCGTGCGTGTGCACCACACCCTTGGGGGCGCCGGTCGATCCGGAGGTGTAGACGATCGTCAACGGGTCGCTGCCGTCGACGTCGTCCTCGACCGCCGTCAGCAGAGCGTCGTCGACGGTGCCGTCGGGATACCGGTCGACGAAGACGTGGCGCAGATGCGGGACGGCGCTCGACCGCACGCGGTCGCCGGTGAACGCGCCGAGGACGTCGCGCAGTCGGGACGAGTAGTCGTGGGAGCGGAAAACCGCCGTGGCCAACAGGATCTCGGTGTCGCTGTGACGTAGCTGTTCTGCGATTTCGCGAGCGGTGGCGAAGGTGCTGAACGGTACCACCACTGCACCGATGCGGGCCGTGGCGAGCATCCCGACCACGAAGTCGGGGCCGTTCGGGTACAGCAACCCCACGTGGGTGCCCTTGCCGGCGCCCAGGTCCAGCAGACCCCGCGCCAGACATTCCGACCGGTGCTCGGCCTCGCCGTAGTCGAGGCGCTCGTCGTCGCAGATGAGCATCGGGTGCTCCGGTCGGCGCGCGGCCCAGTGCCGCAACACCGAGGCGACGGTACGAGGTTCAGCCATGGTCGACGGGGGCCGTGGCGAAGAACCGTCGCACCGCGCCCAGATCGGCCTTGCCCGACGGGGTACGCGGGATGGCGCCGACGATCGCGATCTCGGTCGGTACCTCGTAGCGTGCCAGGCGCGCCCGCAGGAATCCGGTGAGCTCGTCGGCTTTGGCGGTGGCGCCGTCGCGCAGCTCCACCATGGCGACCGGTGTCTCACCGAGGCGCTCGTCGGGTAGCCCGATCACGGTGGCGCCGCGCACCGCCGGATGCGCTTCGAGTGCGGTGCGGACGTCGTCGGGCATCACCTTGAACCCGCCGCGGATGATGGCCTGATCGGCGCGGCCGAGGATCCACAGGAAGCCGTCGGCGTCGATACGCGCCAGGTCGGTGGTGCGCAGCCAGCCGGCGCCGGGTCCGAGCTGGCCGGGTATCACCTCGAGCAGGCCCGGTTCGTCGGGGCCCAGCGGCGTACCGTCCTCGTCGACCACGCGCAGCCGGGCGCCGCCGCTGGCGCGTCCCACGCTGCCGCGTTTGGCACGCCAGTGGCGCTGGTGGTCGGCCAGCGTCCAGCCGGCCACTCCGCCGCCGAATTCGGTTGCCGCATAAGACGTCAGCACCGGGATTCCGAACTTCTCGGTGAACGCGTCGGCGTCGTCGGCGGACAACGGGGCGGTGCCCGAAGTGACCGCGCGGATGCTGGACAGATCGGCGCGGGTGAGGTCGGAGTGCAGCACCGTCCGCAGCGCGGCAGGCACCAGCGACACCGCGCGGGGACGGTGTCTCCGCACCGCGTCGGCCCAAGCGCGCAATTCGAAGCGCTCCAGCAGGGCGAACGAGCGGGCCTCGGCGATGCACTGCAACACCCGGAACACCCCACCGATGTGCACGAGGGGCGCGTTGACGATCGCGATGCCGTGCCGGGGTTCTGCGGGCTCGGACCCGACGACGCTGTGCGCCAGCATGTCGTAGGTCAGGTCGATGCGCTTGGGCGGTCCGGTGGTGCCGCTGGTGAGCATCCGCACCGCGACGCCGGGCCGCGGTCGCGGCACGGCCCCCCGCGCGGCGACGTCGACGACGGCGTCCTCGGCCAGTGTGCGCAGACACAGCAGCGTGGTCGTGGGCGCGGGCGTGACCAGCGCGTCCAGGTCGTCGCGGTCACCGATCAGGACCGGCAGGGCCAGGTCGGCGATGTCGGCGCGAGTGCGGTCGTCCCCGCGGGACGGGTTGATCACCACCACGGTGCCGCCGGCGAGCAGCACGCCAAGCAGTGCGGCCAGCTGTGGCGGCCGGTTGCGGAGCAGGATGCCGACCTGCGGTGTGTCACCGCCGTACCGGGTGGTGAGCTCGGCGACCCGGCGCGCCGCGTCGCCGAGCTGTGCCCACGACGACCACCGTCCGTCGTACTCGACGGCGTCGGCCTCCGGTCGCAGGTCGAGCACATGGGCGATGCGCCGGCTCAGCCGGTGGGCGGACATCACCGGATCTTCGGCTCGGGGTGCGCCGGCGTCGACCGCTCGGCGAGTTCGGCCTGCCCGAGCGGGTTGCCCAGGCGCGTGTAGATCAGTCCCTGCTCCAACGCCGCCCGGTACGGCCGGTCCAGGGATTCCCAGATGGCCTTCACCGTGCCCTGCGTAGCCGACGGCGGCTTGGCGGCGATGATCGCGGCGATCTCGTGGGCCCGGGCCCAAAGCTGCTCTGGGGCGATGACTTCCGTGACCAGGCCGATGCGCAGCGCGGTCTCGGCGCATACCCGCTCGTCGTTGCCCATCAGCGCGATGCGCAGCGTGTCACCCAATCCGACCCGGCGCATCAGCCCGATCGGTTCCAGGGCGCACACCAGTCCGGCGCTGACGTGGGAGTCGAAGAACGTCGCCTCGGTCGAGCAGATCACCACGTCGGCCTCGTTGACGAAGTAGAACGCACCCGCGGTGCACATGCCCTGGACCGCGCACACCACCGGCTTCCACATCTTCTGCCACTTCGGGCTCAGGAACTCCCCGGGGTCTTCGTGGTTCCACACGTTGTCGGGTTGGCCGTAGGGAGACTTGACGTCGAGCCCGGCGCTGAAAGCCCGGTCCCCGGCGGCGCGCAACACCACCGCGTGGACGGTGTCGTCTGCCTTGACGATGCGCCACGCCTCGGCCATCTCTTCACACATGGTGCGGTTGAACGCATTCAGCCGATCCGGGCGGTTGAGCGTGATGGTCGCGACGCGGTCGGCGGCGTCGACGTCGAGTGTGATGGTCTCGAAGGTCATCGGCACTTCCACTCGGGAGCGCGCTTCTCGACGAAGGCCTTGGGGCCCTCCAGTGAGTCCTCGGTGTGCAGGTTGCGTTCGCGGAAGGCCTCGCCGAGGATCTCGGCTTCGTGCAGGGGCAGGTCGAGGCCCTTGAGGATGGCCAGCCGGGTGCCGCGCACGGCCAACGGAGCGTTGCGGGTGACGAGTCCGGCGATCTCGTGGGCGCGTTCGAGGAGCCGGTCGTGTTCGACGACTTCGCTGATCATTCCCAGTTCGTACGCGCGCTGCGCGCTCATCCGCTCGTGCTTGCCGACGATCGCCATGCGTAGCGCGACCGACCGCGGCAGCACCCGGGCCAGGCGCACGACCTCCCGCCCGGAGACCAGTCCGATGCTGACGTGCGGATCGAAGAACGTCGCACGCTCCGAGGCGATCACGATGTCACCGGTGGTGACCCAGTCCAGCCCCGCGCCGCAACAGATGCCGTTGATCGCGGCCAGCACCGGTTTGGCCATCCGCCGGAACGGCGGCGTCCCCTCCTGCGGGGCCTCCCACTGTTCGTAGGTGGACAGGAAGGGGCGTTCGTTGAGGACCTTGCCGTCCTCGGGGATCTCCTTGACGTCGGCGCCGGTGCAGAAGGCCCGTCCGGTGGCCGTGACGATCACCAGCCAGACGTTGTCGTCGTTCTCCGCCTCGTCGTAGGCCGCGCGTAATTCGGTGATCATGTGCGGGCTGAGCGCGTTGAGCGCCTCCGGCCGGTTCATCGTGATGGTGGCGGTGTGTCCGTCGACCTCGTAGGTGATGGTGTCGTACGAATAGTCGGTCATCGCGGCTCCTCGGTGGGGTGGTCGGGAGTCATCGGCCTTGGAAGTCCGGGCTGCGCCTGTCCCGGAAGGCGGCCAGTCCTTCCTTGAAATCGGCTGTCCGGCAGGACAGCTCGACGTTGAACAGTTCGTGTGTCATGGCCTGGCTCAGGGGTGTGTGCAACGCCTGGTGGAGCGCCTGCTTGGCCAGGCCGATCGCGATGGTGGGTCCGGCGGCCAACCGCGCCACCAGGTCGGTGGCGGCGGCGTCGAGGTCCTTTTCCGGCACGCTGTCGTGGATCAGCCCCCATTCGGCGGCCGCCGCGCCGCTGACCTTCTCACCCAGCAGCAGCATCCGCTTGGCCCGCGCCAGCCCGACCAGGCGGGGCAGCAGCCAGGTCGCCCCCGAATCCGGTGCGAAACCCCGGTCTGCGAACGGTTCCCAGAAGATCGCCTCGGCGCCCGCGACGGTGAAGTCGGCGGCGAGCGCCAGATTGCAACCCAGACCCACCGCCCAGCCCCGCACGCTGCAGATCACCGGCAGGTGCAGGGTGTGCACCAGCTCGACCGCCCGGTTCGCGCCGTGGGGGACCCGGCGCACCAGATCACCGGTGCGTGGCCGCTGCCCCGACGCGTTCGTCGCCACCCAGTCCGCACCGGTGCAGAAGTCCTCACCCGCTCCGCGGATGTGCACCACGCGCAGCCCGTCATCGGTCGCCGCAGCGGTCAGGGCGGTGACGAGCTCGTCGATCATGCTGTGGCTCAAGGAGTTGCGGCGCTGCGGCCGATCCAGCGTCAGCACGAGAACGCCGCCGTCGCGGTGTACGGTCACCGACCCGTCCGGTACGGTCACGCCGCCCTCTTGACCCACCGGTGCGCCCGCCCTTTCCTGTCGTTACGGTTAGCCCTACAGTAGGCGACACGATTGCGATCTCGCACGACTTGGCGAAATCGATCTCGACCGAACAGGGGAGCACCACCGACGATGTCCGTGAACGTCGATCGCCGGTACGGGGAGGATCCGCTGCCCCAGACCGTGGCCGCGGCCGCGGCCATGCGGCGGATGACCGACCTGCTCCTCGTGCAGGAGGGGCCGCATCCCGCGGTGGACGAGATGCTCACCCGATTCGCCGACTGGGAGGCGCAGTTGTCGGCGGCCGCCCCGCCGGACAGCGCCCCCCGCATCGGCGACGGCGAAGAGCAGCGGCGCGTCTACCTGCAGCATGCTTTCGACGTCGGCGCCTTCAATCCCTGTTTCCCGGAGTACCGTTTCCACCACATCGGTGCCGAGAGTGCCTCGGGTTCAGTCACGTTCGCGCTGGCCTTCGAGGGGCCGCCCGGGCTGGTGCACGGTGGCTTCCTCGGCGTCTTCTTCGACTGCGTCACCCAGCATCAGAGCTGTGCGGTCGGGCTGGCGGGTAAGACGCGCTCGCTGACCGTGCGCTACCGGCGGCCGACCCCGGTGCTGACCGAGCTGGCTTTCGACATCACGCGCACCGAGACCGAGGGCGGACTGACGTCTTCGGCGCGGCTGCTGCTCGACGGCGAGGTGTTGTGCACCGGGGACATCGACACGGTGGCCTCGCCACCGAGCCGGCTCGACGGATCCCGCTACGGGCGGCGGCACGGGTGACGGCGGCGTTCGTGACCACGAAAGGGCGACAGCGATGACGGATCCCGACGACCGGGTGTTGTTCGAAGCCGACCGCGACAAGCGCATCGCGACGATCACGCTCAACAACCCCGCGCAGCGCAACTCCTACGACGCCGCGATGCGCGACGCGCTGGCACGCCACCTCGACACCGTCGCCGAGGACGACGATCTGACCGTCGTGCTGCTACGCGGCGCCGACGGGGTGTTCAGCACCGGCGCCGACATGAACAACGCCTACGGCTGGTACGGCCGTGCGGAAGCGCCCGCCAAGAGCAGGCCCAGCCAACGCAGGCGGCTCACCGTGGACCGGAAGTCGTTCGGCTTCTACCACAATCTGCTGGGCTTCCCGAAGGTCACCGTCGGCGAGATCGGCGGATACGCCCTCGGCGGCGGGTTCGAGATGGCCCTGATGACCGACATCTCCGTGATCGGTCGCGACACGAAGATCGGCATGCCGGCGACCCGGTTCCTGGGCCCGGCACTCGGCAGCCTGCACATGTTCTTCCACCGGTTGGGACCCGTGCTGGCGCGCCGGCTGCTGCTGACCGGCGACATCATCGAGGCGGGCGACGTCGAACACCTCGGCGTGTTCACCGAGACCTGCGCCCCGGGCGCCGTGCCCGCCCGGGCGCGGTTCTGGGCGGAGAAGGCGGCGAAGATGCCCGCCGACGGCGTGGTGATCGCCAAGGAGGCCTTCCGCCTCGTCGAGCAGAGCCAGGCCTACCAGGGGGAGGAGGTGGCCAGTTACCTGTTCCACGCGTACGGCACCAACCTGCAGTTCGCCCCCGGTGAGTTCAACTTCGTCAAAACCCGTGCCCAGCAGGGGACCAGGGAGGCGTTCCGGCTGCGTGACGAGCACTTCCACGTGCCCGAACCCGAGCTCGAATGACCCCTGGCGGTGGTCCGGGCGCCTTACAACTGCTACCGTTTCTGTAAACGCCGCCAGTTCGCACCCGCCGCCGCGGCGGCCTGACACACCGAGGTCGAGAACATGTCCACACCCGTCATCGTCGGCGCCGTTCGCACCGCGATCGGGCGGTCCTTCAAGGGCACCCTGGTCAACACCCCGCCGGAGACGCTGATCACCACGGTGCTGCCCGAGGTCATCCGGCGCTCCGGTGTCGACCCGAACGCGATCGACGACATCATTTTCGCCGAATCCCATTACGGCGGCGGTGATCTCGCGCGCTACGCCGCTGACGCCACGGGTCTGCAGCATGTGCCCGGTCAGTCGGTCAACCGGCACTGCGCGGGTAGCCTCACCGCGATCGGCAACGCCGCGGCGCAGATCGGCTCCGGGATGGAGCGGGTCCTCGTCGCCGGGGGCGTGCAGTCACTGTCGATGACGCCGCTGGTGAACTGGCGTATCCCCGGCCCCGAGCTGAAGTTCGAGGAGCGCTGGATGCCGCCGACCCACGTCGAGACACCGGACGCGCCGACCCGCGACATGTCCATCACCGTGGGGTGGAACACCGCGCAGGCCGCGGGCATCACCCGCGAGGAGATGGACGCGTGGGCGGCCCGCTCGCACCAGCGTGCCGTGGCCGCGATGGATGCCGGCAAGTTCCTCGACGAGATCGTCCCGCTGAAGATCGAGCAGCCCGACGGCACGGTGGTCGACTTCAGCGTCGACGAGCATCCGCGCCGCGACACCACGGTGGAGAAACTGGCCGGGCTCAAGGTGCTGCATCCCGAGATCGAAGGGTTCTCGATCACCGCGGGCAACAGCAGCGGCACCAACGACGCGGCCGCCGCCACGGTGCTCGTCGAGCGTGGTTACGCCGAGGCCGAGGGTCTGACGGTGCTGGCGAAGGTGCGGGCCTGGGCGTCGGCGGGCGTGGCGCCGCGCGACACCGGGCTCGGTGCGGTCAAGGTCATCGGCAAGGTGCTGGACCGGGCGGGGCTCACCCCGGGCGATGTCGCGCTGTGGGAGATCAACGAGGCGTTCGCCTCGGTGCCCATCGCCGCCTGCCGGGAATACGGCCTCGACGAGGAGAAGGTCAACTTCTCGGGGAGTGGCTGCAGCCTCGGCCATCCCATCGCGGCGTCCGGTGCGCGCATGGTGACCACGCTGGTCTACGAACTGCAGCGGCGTGGCGGCGGGGTCGGCGTCGCGGCGATGTGCGCCGGCGGCGGGCAGGGCGGCGCGGTCGTCGTCGAGGTGTAGCCGAGGGCTGAGCTACGCCTAGCGCTTGCGTCGCGCGACCGCTTTCCGTGCCGGCTTGCCCTCGTCGATGAGCCGGGCGGCGTGGTCGAGAATGCAGTTCAGCCCGTACTCGAAGTTCATCTTGTTGGGCACCCCGAGGTGGTGGCCTTTGGCGCTGAGTTCGGCCATCAGCGGCATCGTTTCGGCGTCGATGGTGGCAGCCTCCGCGGCGGCGAAGTCGGGACCTTCCAGGGAGCGGGTCTTCTCGTAGAGCCGGGCGAGGACCACCGACCCCCGGACATGCATCGACACCGCGGAGTAGGTGTCGAACGCATCCTCCGGCGACAGGCCCGCCTCGACCAGCCCGGCCACCGCGGTCTCCATCTGCTCGAGTCCCAACCGCAGCGCCTTGGCGGACAGCGCCCCCCGGATCAGCACGAGGTCACAGAGGATGGGACTGGTCATGAACGTCTTGCGCATGTTGTGCGCATGGTTGTGCAGAGACTCCCGCCAGTTCGCGGCGTCCACATACGGTGACTCGAACGCAATCTGGCGCAACGCCCGGTCGGTCATCGCGTTGAGGAGGTCGTCCTTCTTGCGGAAGTACCAGTAGATGCTCGTGACGCCGACGCCGAGATGCTTGCCCAGCAGCGGCATGCTGAGGTTGTCGATCGACACCTCCTCGGCGAGTTCGAAGGCGCCCTTGATGATGTCCTCGGGATTGATGGACCCGCGCTCGCGGCGCTGACGCTTCTGCGCGGTCGCTTGTCTGGCCACAGCGGGTACCTCCATCGACGTTCGGACACCGGGTCCGGGAATCTACCGGCCGTGGCAGTGTGATCTGCGGCTCCACACCCCGAGCCGCGGGCCGGTCGTTGCCGTCGACCTTACCGGTCTGCCGACTATCGAGCGTTCGCCGAAGCCCATCGGAAACCGCCGTCCCTCAACAGTAAGCCATATAGTACGCTTTTCTGGCGATAGTCGGGCAGCGAAAGGCGAGCGGGTGTCAGACGAGGTTCTGTTGGAGCGCCAGGGGCGCACCCTGATCATCACCATCAACCGGCCGGAGGCCCGCAACGCGGTCAACTTCGCGGTCAGCCAGGGGCTTGCGGATGCGGTCGACGAACTCGACGGGGACACAAGCCTTTCCGTCGCGGTGCTGACCGGTGCGGGCGGCAACTTCTGCGCCGGCATGGACCTCAAGGCCTTCGCGGCGGGGGAGCGGGTGGACATCCCCGGCCGCGGTATCGGGTTCACCGAGCGGCCGCCCCGCAAGCCGTTGATCTCCGCCGTCGAGGGATATGCCCTCGCGGGTGGTACCGAAGTCGTGCTGGCGACCGATCTCGTGGTTGCGTCGAGTGCGGCGAAATTCGGCATCCCCGAGGTCAAGCGCGGACTCGTAGCCGCGGGCGGCGGACTGCTGCGGCTGCCGCGGCGTATCCCGTATCAGAAGGCGCTCGAACTGGCGCTGACCGGTGAGAGCTTCACCGCCGAACAGGGTGCGGCGTGGGGTTTCGTCAACAAGGTCACCGAACCGGGGCAGGCGCTGGCGGGCGCCGTCGAGCTCGCCGAACGCATCACCGCCAACGGCCCGCTCGCAGTCGCGGTGACCAAGGAGATCCTGGTCCGCTCCGCCGAGTGGAGCGAATCCGAGATGTGGTCCAAGCAAATGGAACTCATCATCCCGGTGTTCTCGTCCAACGACGCCAAGGAAGGTGCGATCGCGTTCGCGGAGAAGCGGGCGCCGAATTGGACCGGTACCTGATCCGATGGACCTCGGACTGGCCGGCGCCACCGCGGTGGTGGTCGGCGGGGGCCGCGGGATGGGTCTGGCCACCGCCCGCTGCCTGGCCGAGGACGGGGCCAAGGTGGCGGTGGTCGGGCGGACGCCGGAGGTGCTGGCCCGCGCCGCGGCCGAACTGACCGAGTGCGGCAGTCCCGACGCGGTGGCCATCGTCGCCGACATCCGCGACGCCGATCAGGTCGACCGGGTGTTCGCCGAGGTGGCGCAGCGGTGGGGCGATGCCCTCAACATCCTCGTCAACACCGTGGGACCCGACGTCCGCGGCGGTTTCGAATCGCTGCGCGACGATCAGTGGCGGACCGCCGTCGAGGACGGTGTGCTGGGCATGGTGCGGTGCGTACGCACGGCACTTCCCTTGTTACGCAACGCATCCTGGGCCCGCATCGTCAACTTCTCCGCCCAGTCGACCCAGCGGCAGAGCGCCGCGCTGCCTGCGTACACAGCGGCGAAGGCGATGGTGACCAGCGTGTCGAAGAACCTGTCGCTGTCGTTGGCCGCGGACGAGATCCTCGTCAACGTCGTGTCGCCGGGCAGTATCGCCTCCGAGGCGCTCACCGGATGGGCGGAGTCCGTCGGCGTGGACGGCAGCGACCCGTACCGGTTGATGGACGCCATCACCGAACACTTCGGGCATCCCGCGCACCTGCCGCGGGCCGGCCTGCCCTCGGAGATCGGCCCGGTCGCGGCCTTCCTCGCCTCGCGCCGCAACTCCTACATGACAGGGGCGAACGTCAACGTCGACGGCGGCAGCGACTTTACCTGACCCACAACGTCATTGACCTGCCGGAACACTACTCCCGGCGTTCTTGCGGAACGCGCTACCGATAGGTATACAGTATGAGTAACCTACCGAGCGTGATTCGTGCGGACGAGGAGCTGATGCGGTGCCCTCCGACGACCCTGGGACCGATGCCGGTTCAGAGGCAGTCCTCTACGAGGTCGCCCCGACCGGGGTCGCCGTCGTCACGCTGAACCGGCCGGAACGTCTCAACGCCTGGGGCGGTGACATCTCGGCCGGGTTCTACGCGGCGATGGATCGCGCCGAAGCCGATCCCGCGGTCCGCGCGATCGTACTCACCGGCAACGGCCGCGGATTCTGCGCGGGAGCGCACCTCGGCTCGATGCCCACCGTCGGGAACACGCTGGGCAACGGGCAGGCACCCGACGTCAGCCAGATCGTCGGCGAACGGCACCCGCACTTCCTCACCACACTCCGCAAACCGGTCATCGCGGCGATCAACGGCGCCTGTGTCGGCATCGGCCTGACACACGCGCTGATGTGCGACGTCCGGTTCGCCGCCGACGGCGCGAAGTTCGCGACCGCGTTCGCCCGCCGCGGCCTGATCGCCGAGTACGGGATCTCCTGGATCCTGCCGCGGCTCGTGGGGTTCGGCGCGGCGATGGACCTGCTGCTCAGCGGTCGCACGTTCTATGCGGACGAAGCGGCACGTCTCGGTCTGGTCAACGAGGTCGTCGCACCGGATCAGCTCATGACCCGCGCCATGGAGTACGCGCAGGACATCGCCGCGCACTGCTCGCCGACCTCGCTGGCGATCATCAAGGCGCAGACCTACGGCGACGCTGAACGCGATGTCGTCGACGCCAGCGCCAGGGCGGAGAAGCTGATGGGTGAATCCCTGCTCCGCCCCGACGTCGTCGAGGGAATCGTGAGCTTCCTGGAGAAGCGGCCGCCGCACTTTCCGGTATTGCAGGAGGGACTCTGATGACACTCGACTACAGGGCGATCGACGTCGACAACCACTACTACGAACCGATCGATGCGTTCACCCGCCACCTGCCGAAGGAGTTCCGGCGCCGCGGCGTGCAGATGGTGCAGGACGGTAAGCGCACCCTGGCGGTGATGGGCGGTGTCGTCAACCACTTCATCCCCAACCCGACGTTCGACCCGATCATCGAACCGGGATGTCTGGACCTGCTGTTCCGCGGCGAGATCCCCGACGGCGTGGACCCGGCCTCGTTGATGAAGGTGGACCGGCTGGGTGATCACCCCGAGTACCAGAACCGCGACGCCCGGGTGAAGATCCTCGACAAGCAGAACCTCGAAACCGTCTTCATGCTCCCGACCTTCGCCTGCGGCGTCGAGGAGGGACTCAAACACGACATCGAGGCGACGATGGCCTCGGTGCACGCGTTCAACCTGTGGCTCGACGAGGACTGGGGTTTCGACCGTCCCGACCACCGGTTCCTGTCGGCGCCGATCATCTCGCTGGCCGATCCGGACAAGGCCGTCGACGAGGTCGACTTCGTGCTGAACCGCGGCGCCAGGATCGTGTGCGTACGGCCGGCGCCGGTCCCCGGGCTGGTCAAACCGCGGTCACTGGGCGATCCCGTGCACGATCCGGTGTGGGCGCGGCTGGCCGAAGCCGGCGTTCCGGTGATCTTCCACCTCTCCGACAGTGGTTACCTCGCGATCGCGGCCCTGTGGGGCGGTAAGGCGACGTTCGAGGGGTTCGGCAAGAAGGATCCGCTCGACCAGGTGTTGCTCGACGACCGCGCGATCCACGACGCGATGGCCTCGATGATCGTCCACCAGGTGTTCACCCGGCATCCGAAACTCAAGGTGGCCAGCATCGAGAACGGCTCCTACTTCGTCTACCGGCTGATCAAGCGGCTGAAGAAATCCGCCAACACCGCGCCGTACCACTACAAGGAGGACCCGGTAGAACAGCTCAAGAACAACGTGTGGATCGCGCCGTACTACGAGGACGACGTGAAACTGCTCGCCGAGACCATCGGGGTGGACCGGATCCTGTTCGGCTCGGACTGGCCGCACGGCGAAGGTCTCGCCGACCCGATGACCTTCACTGCCGACATTCCGCAGTTCCCCGAGTTCAGCGCCGAGGACACCCGGAAAGTGATGCGCGACAACGCCTTGGACCTGGTCGGCGTCGACGTCGCGGCGCGCTGAGATGGCCGAGTGGACGATCGGCGGGGTGCTCGACGCCATCGCCGACGTCATCCCCGACCGCCTCATGACGGTGTGCGGGCAACGCCGCAGCACCTTCGCCGACACCGCGGACCGCAGCCGCCGGCTGGCCGGCTTCCTCGCCGGGCGCGGGCTGGGCGCGCACCGTGAGCGACCCACGCTGACGAACTGGGAGTGCGGTCAGGACCGGGTCGCGCTGATCATGTACAACGACCTCTATCCGGACATGGTGATCGGTTGCCTGAAGGCCCGCACCGTTCCGGTCAACGTGAACTTCCACTACACGCCGCGCGAAGTGCACGAACTCCTCGAGTACGTGAAGCCGTCGGCGGTCATCTACCACCGGTCCCTGGGGGCCAAGTTCGCCGACGTGCTCCCGGCGGGGGCGCTGTGGATCTCGGTCGACGACGGGAGCGCCGGGCCGGACCTGCCGTCCGCGGTCACCTTGGCCGAGGCCCTCACCGAAGGAGCTGCACCACAGGACATCTCGCCGTCGCCCGACGATCTCGTGATGATGTGCACGGGCGGCACCACCGGCCGCCCCAAGGGGGTGCTCTGGCGGCAGTGCGACACCTACGTCGTGTCGATGAACGGCGCCGACCATGCCGACACCGCCGAGATCGCGGAGAAGGTCCGCCACGCCGGGCCGCCGTGGTTCGCGGTGTCACCGCTGATGCACGCGGCCGGCATGTGGACCGCCTTCGCCGGCGTGCTCAGCGGTCAGACCGTGGTGCTCTACGACAATCGCACCGCCTTCGACCCGAAGACGGTGTGGCAGACCGCCGAGCGGGAGAAGGTCGGCCTGATGACCATGGTCGGTGATGCCTACGCCGGACCGCTCGTCGAAGAGCTGCAACGCCAGTCCTACGACCTGTCGTCGCTGTTCGCCGTCGCCACCGGGGGCGCCGCGACCAATCCGCGACACCAGCAGGCGCTGCTGGAGTTGCTGCCGGGGATCACCCTGGTCAACGGGTACGGATCGTCCGAGACCGGAAACGTCGGTTTCGGCCGCAGCCAGCGCGGCGACACCAAGGACACCTTCGAACTGCGCGACGGGGCGCTCGTGCTCGCCGAGGACTACAGCCGGTTCCTGCATCCGGGGGAGCAGGAACTCGGCTGGGTCGCCCGCGCCGGTCGAATCCCGTTGGGCTACTTCGACGATCCGGAAGCCACCCGCAGAACGTTCCCCGACGTGGACGGCACGCGGGTGGTCATCTCCGGAGATCGCGGTGCCCTGGCCGACGACGGGACGCTGCGGCTGTTCGGCCGCGACTCACTCGTCGTCAACACCGGCGGGGAGAAGGTGTTCGTCGAGGAGGTCGAAGAGGTGGTGCGCGCCTATCCGGGGATCGCCGACGCGCTCGTGGTCGGCCGGCCCAGTGCGCGCTGGGGCGAGGAGGTCGTCGCGCTCGTCGCCACGGCCGACGCCGCAACCGAGCTCGCATCCGAGCCGCTGCACGCCCACTGTGCGGCGCACCTCGCCGGATTCAAGGTCCCCAAGGAGTTCATCGTGGTCGAGCAGGTGCGGCGGCTGGGCAACGGCAAGGCCGACTACCGCTGGGCCAAGCGCGCGGCGGTGCGGGAGGTGAGCCCGGCGTGACCATCGATTGCCTGGTGAACGTCCACTTCGGGGAGACCGAGGAGCAGCCGTCGTGGATGCTGAAAGTGCGCGACGACTACTTCAAGGGACCGCAGTCCATGTTCGCGCCGGTCGACCTCTCCGAACTGCTCGACGAGATGGACGAGCAGGGTGTGTCGAAGGCCGTCCTGATGGACAACCTGGTCAAACCCTCCACCACCGCAAGGAAATTCGTCGAAGCCCGGCCGGACCGGTTCGCGCTGGCGATGGGTGGGGTCAACCTGCTGCGCCCCATCCCCGCCCTGCGCGACCTGGCCGCCGTCGCACGCGATCTGCCGGTCGTCTATGCCGTGGTCGGGCCGAGCTTCTGGGGTGACGGACAGTACCCGCCCAGCGATGCCGTCTACTACCCGCTCTACACCAAATGCGCCGAACTGGGCCTGCCGCTGTGCGTCAACACCGGTATCCCGGGCCCGCCGATTCCGGGTGAGGTGCAGAACCCGATCCACCTCGATCGGGTTTGTGTGCGATTCCCCGAACTCAAACTGTGCATGATCCACGGCGCCGACCCATGGTGGGACGTCGCGATCCGGTTGCTGATCAAATACCGCAACCTGCGGCTGATGACGTCGGCGTGGTCGCCGAAGCGGTTGCCCGACAGTCTGTTGCACTACATGCGCACCCGCGGATCCGACAAGGTGATCTTCGGTTCGGACTGGCCGGTGCTGCGGATGAGCCGAGTGGTGCCCGAGGCGAACGCACTCGATCTGCCGGCCGATGTGCTGCAGAAGTACCTGCACACCAATGCCCAGGACTTCTTCTTCTCCGAACAGGAGCTGTGATGGACCGCTACGAACTGCGCAGGCTCGACTACAGCCTCACGGAGGACCACGTCGACCTGCAGAGCGCCTACCGACAGTTCTTCAAGACGCACTGCCTGATCGAAACCGTCCGCGCCGCAGAGGCGTCCGGGTTCGACAAGAGTCTGTGGGAACGCCTGTGCGCAATGGGCGCCACGACCATGGCGCTGCCGGAGGCGGCGGGCGGTGACGGTGCCACGCTGGTCGATCTGACGCTGGTGGCCGAGGAGATCGGCCGCAGCCTGGCCCCGGTGCCGTGGATCGACCACGTGGTGGCAGCCCGTCTGCTCGCCGCGCTCGGCGGCCTGGACGCCGGGACGGTCGAAGGGGAGCGGATCGCGGCCCTCGATCTGCGCCTCGACCCAGCCCCGGGTGCGCGGCTCATCGCCAACGGATCGATCGCCGATCACATCGTCGTGCGCGACGGCGACGAAGTGGTGCGTCTCGGCTTCGGCACCCGACCGGCGCGCGTGGACAACATCGGCAAACTCCCGATGGCGTGGGTGGATCCGGCCGCGGCCGACACTCGCACGGTGCTGGGGGGTGGCGCGGATGCGCTGGCCGCCTACGATCGCGCGCTGACGGAGTGGCGACTGCTCACCGCGGCCGCACTCGTCGGTCTGGTCGAGGAGACGATGACCATCGCCGCCGAATTCGCCAAGACCCGTTACACGCTCGGTGTGCCGATCTCGACGCTTCAGGGCATCTCGCATCCCTTGGCCAACATCGCGATCGTCGTGCAGGGCGGCCGCAACCTGGCCAGGCGGGCCGCCTGGTTCTGCGACAACGAACCCGACGAGCGACCGGAACTGGCGCCCTCGGCGTTCGTGTTCATGGCCGAGGAAGCCGCCAAGGCCGCCACCATGGCCGTGCACGTGCAGGGCGGGCTGGGCGTGTCGGCGGAAGCTGCCGCGACGGCGTATCTGGTGCGGGCCCGCGGCTGGCCGCTGGCCGGGGGCGATCCCGGCCTGGTCGCCCAGCAGATCGCCAGGATCGTCGCCGAACGTGAGAGCAGCGCAGGACGGAGCAGCTAGATGGACTTCTCCCGGGTCGAGCTTTCCGACGAGGACCGGCGGTTCCGCGACGACGTGCAGGCGTTGCTGCGCGGGCTGGTCACCGAGGAGGTGAAACGGCGTGACCGCGAGACCGGCGACAACTTCGACGAGGGCGTCCATCTGGCGCTCGGCGAGGCCGGATATCTCGAACGCGAGTGGAAGTCGGAGGCCGACGGCGGCTTCAGCCGGGTGCGTCGACGCATCTGGGAACAGGAGAAGCGCCGCTTCCACGTGCCGTGGGTGACCTGGGGCACCACGTCGATGGTGGCGCGCTCGGTGGACAAGTTCGCCACCCCAGAGGTACGCGACGAGGTGCTGCCGCGGGTGTTCAGCGGACACGTCCGGATGTGCCTGGGCTACACCGAACCCGAAGGCGGCTCGGACATCGCGACGTGCAAGACGCGGGCGGTGCGCGAAGCGGATGGATCGTCGTGGATCATCAACGGCGCCAAGATGTTCACCACCGGTGCGCACAACTGCCAGTATGTCTTCCTCATAACGAACACCGATCCGTCGGCGCCCAAACACCAGAGCCTGACGATGTTCCTGGTCCCGCTCGACACGCCGGGTATCGAGATCCAGGGCATCCGCACCGTCGACGGCGACCGCACCAACATCGTCTACTACAGCGATGTGCGAGTCGACGACCGCTACCGCCTCGGGGAGGTCAACGGCGGGTGGACCGTGCTGCGCGAACCGCTCAACGCCGAACACGGTGCGGTGGCCGCGGCCGAGGACGGGCTGGCCGACGTGTCGATCATGATGCACCAGGCCGGGTTCATGGCCGATGCGCTCGACCGCGCGGCCGGCCGGGCCGGTGCATCCGGCCCCGGCGGGCGCCGCCTGCTCGATGATCAGTCGGTGGCATACCGGCTGGGGCGCAGCGCCGCTCGGATGGAGGCCGCGTTGAGCGCCCCGAGCATCTTCGGCCGCGTCGCGATCGCGCAGACGATGCGCGACATCTCGCCGGATCTGATGGACATCCTCGGCGCGGCCTCGGCACTGCCGCTGGGGACCGACGGCGCGGCCGACGACGGTGGTGCCGAATACGTCTACCGCTTCGCGCCCCTGGTGGGCATCTACGGCGGCACCCTCGAGGTGTTCCGCAACATGATCGCCCAGTACGCGCTCGGACTGGGCAAGCCGAAATACGCGGCCTCTCAGTAGGGCGAGCAGACGCGAAAGCCCCTACTTTCGCGCTATTTCGGGGGTTTTCGCGTCTGCTCGCGCGGAGGGATCGGGGTTCGCGACGGGTAGGCCCATGAACCGCCGGGCGTTGTCCCCCATGAAGTCATAGGTGCGGCGTTCGTCCATGGCTTCGGCGTAGCGCCAGAAACCCTTCGGTTCGGTCAGCCCCTCGGGATGGGGGTAGTCCGACCCGAACAGGACGCGGTCCCAGCCGACGGTCTCCACCACGTCGGCCACGCAGCCCTCCCAGAACGGGCTGACCCAGATGTTGCGCCGGAACACCTCGTGCGGGTGTTCGGGGAAGTTCTGCGGCATCTTGCGGTACAGGTCGGCGAAGTCGTCGAACAGCGGACGGATCCAGGAGCTGCCGTTCTCGACGCTGGCGATGCGCAGACGCGGGAAGCGGGTCAAGGTGCCGTGGCAGATGAGGCTGGTGATCATGTCGGCGATCTCGCGGTGGCCCAGCACCATCCAGCGGAAGGCGCTCTGCGCCATGAAGTTCTGGGTGTGCGGCGGCTCCCACCTGGCGACGTAGTCGTCGAGCGGGGGATAGCTGGCGTGCAACACGATCGGCAGCCCGGCGGCCTCGACGTCGCGCCAGAACGGATCGAATTCGGGTAGCGCGGGGGAGCGCCAGCCGCGGATACCCTTGACGGGCCCGGGTTTGACGAGCGCGACCCGGGCGCCGCCCGCCAGGATGTACTCCAGCTCGCGCTGGGCGCCGTCCACCTCGGACAGGTTGATGATCGGGGTGGAGAACACCCGGTCCTCGAAGGCGTAGGTCCAGTGCTCGAGCATCCATTGGTTGAGCGCGTGGATGATCGCGAGCGTGAGCTCCGGATCGTCGGCGGAGGAGTGTTCGACCAGGCTGGCCAGGGTCGGATAGTTCAACGCCTCGACGACGCCCTGCCGGTCGAGTTCGGCGACCCGGTCGTGCGGGTTGCGGGTGGCCGCGGGGGCCGGGATCGCCGGGCCCTGCATCTCCCGCAGGGTGAGACCCTCGGTGTTCTCACCCGCGAAGAACTTCTCGTGCGCGCCGGGTGCGGCGACCCGCTCGAAGGTCGGGTTCGGGATGAAGTCGGTGACCCGGTTGTTGATGACGATCCGGGTCTGCTTGCCGAACTGCGCGTATTGCACGGCGCGCGCGTACTTTTCGGGCAGGTACTTGGTCAGCGCGTCCGGGGTCTCGTACATGTGCTGGTCGGCGTCGAAGATCGGCGCCGCGGTGAACTGTGTCATGCTGCCGGGCCCTCTCCGGTGAGCAGACGTGAAAACCCCCAGAAATACCCCTCTGTGGGGGTTTTGGCGTCTGCTCGCGCAGTCATGTCGTCACCACCGTCGCCGCCGCCGTGCCCGGGGCGCCGTAGAGCTGGGCGAACCCGACCCGCGGCGCGCCGGGCACCTGCCGGTCGCCGGCCTCGCCCCGCAACTGCCGCACCAGTTCGTGGATCTGGCGCAGCCCCGACGCACCGATGGGTTCACCGTTGGCGATCAAGCCGCCGTCGGTGTTGACCGGCAGCCGGCCACCGATCTCGGTGGCGCCGTCGGCCAGCAGCTTCTCCTGCTCGCCGTCGGCGCAGAACCCGCATTCGGCCATGTGGATGATCTCGGCTCCGGCGTCGGTGTCCTGCAACTGCACGACGTCGACGTCGTCGGGGGTCACACCGGCCTTCTCGAACGCCGCCTTGGCTGCATACACCGTGGGCGCCACATCCTCCTCGACGGGCGCGAACGTGGTGTTGACCTCGTAGGCGCCGTAGCGCCGGGTGCGGACCTCCACCGCACGCAGATACACCGGCTTGGCGGTGTAGCGGTGCGCGATGTCGGCGCGGCACATCACCACCGCGGCAGCGCCCTCGTCGGGCGCGCAGAACATGTATTGCGTGAGCGGGTAGTTCAGCATGGCCGAGTCGAGGATCTGTTCCTCGGACATCGGTTTGCGCCGGAACGCGTTCGGGTTGAGCGCGCCGTTGCGGAAGTTCTTGGCGGCCACCTTCGCCAGCGTCGCCTGTGAGATCTGGTGATCGTGCAGATAGCGGTTGGCCTTCATCCCGAAGAACTGCGTGGTCAGGTACTGGCCGTTCTCGGCGTACCACGACGGCATCCCGACCAGCGCCGGGTCTTCGGTGAACGCACCGCGCGGATGCTTGTCGAGCCCTATCGCGATGCCGATGTCATAGTCGCCCAGCCGGATTCCGTCGGCGCAGGCCTTGAGCGCGCTCGCGGCGGTCGCGCAGGCGTTGAACACATTGGTGAACGGAATGCCCGTCAGCCCGACCATGCCGACGATCGCGTCGGGGTTGGCGACCGTCCAGCTGCCGCCGGTGGCGAACTGGACGTCCGACCAGGCCACGCCCGCGTCGGCCACCGCGGCGAAGATGGCGTCGACACCCATCTGCATCGCGGATTTGCCCTCGAACCGGCCGAACGGATGCAGTCCCACACCGATGATGGCGACGTCGTTCATGCGGTTGATGGTATCGCAACTGTAATACTTACGGTAAGTGCGAGCGTGCGCAAAGTGCTGCCCGAGCGCGGCGTGTCGCGGAGCAGACACGCACGCTCGCGGCGCAGGGTGAGAAGTCAGGTCAGGCGATGGCGCCCTTGTCCTTGAGTGCCTCGATGCGGTCCCAGTCCAGGCCGAGTTCCATCAGCACGACCTCGGTGTGCTCCGAGGCCTGGGGGGCGCGGGTGGTCTCCAGGGGTTCGTGGTTGAACTGCACCGGACCGCGCACCACCTTGAACGGCGCACCGCCGTCGCCGGCCTCGACCTCGGCGATCATGTCGTTGGCGACGGCCTGGTCGTCGCTGCCGAGGTCGACGAGGCTCTGGAACGGCGCCCACTGACCCTTCATCGTCTTGAGGTGTTGACGCCAGTACTCGAACGGCTTGCTGCGGATCGACTCGGCGATGAGTTCCGCTGCGGCCGCGGCGTTCTCGATGAGTGGCAGGACGTCGCTGAACCGGGGGTCGTCGGCGAGTTCGGCCAGGCCGAGGTGTTCGAAGGCGTCCCGGATGTAGCCCGTCGGGCTGACGATGCACAGGTTGATGGTGCCGCCGTCGGAGGTCAGGTAGTTACCCAAGAACGGGTTGACCGTGGGGCCGACGGAGTCGGGCATGAGTGAGCGCATCGTCTCGCCGGTCTCCATGCCCTGGGTCACGCTGGCGCCGGCCGCCCACCACGCGGTGCTCAGCAGCGAGACGTCGAGTTCGACGGCCTCGCCGGTGCGCTCGCGGTGGAACAGTGCCGCCGAGATGCCGCCGGCGATGTTCATCCCGCCGATCGAGTCGCCGAAGGCCGGGATGCCCTGCGACAGTGCACCACCGAGCTCCTCGGGGGTGAGCGCATGGCCCACCCCGCTGCGCGTCCAGAACGCGGTGCCGTCGAAACCGCCGACGTCACGTTCGGGTCCCTTGTCGCCGTAGGCGCTGCCGCGGGCGTAGATGATGTCCGGGTTGACCGCCCGGATGTGTTCGACGTCGAAGCGGTTCTTCTGCCGCTGGGCGGGCAGGTAGTTGGTGAGGAAGACGTCGGCGGTCCTGGCGATCTCGTAGAGGACCTCCTGGCCGTCGGGTGTCGACACGTCGATGCCGACGCTGCGCTTCCCGCGGTTGGGGTGTTCGATCAGCGGGTGCCGGTTCGGGTCGAGCTGGAACCCGCCCATGTTGATGAACCCGCGCTGGGTGTCGCCGCGCACCGGATGCTCCACCTTGATGACGTCGGCACCCCAGTCGGCGAGAATGGCACCCGCCGCGGGAACGAACGTGAACTGTGCGACCTCGAGGACGCGGACACCCTCCATCACCTTGATCACGGGCGGCTCCTTTGCGATCGATGGCGCGGACGGCGGCTGCGGGTTGCGTTACGGTAATGGTTACAGTTGCCGCCAACGCTTGCGATCCTATAGGAGGCCGGGGTGAGCGACGTCCTCGAGGACCGCACCGAGACCAGTGTCGACGTCGGTGCGCGCGCGGCGCGGCGGGCCGAACCCCGCATGCTGATCGACGAGGCGCTGACCGAGGCCGCGGCGGGCGGCCGGTTCGACAACGTCAGCCCTGCGACGGGGCGGGTGCTGGGCACCACCGCGGCGGGCACCGCGGAGGACATGGACCGGGCGATCGCGGCAGCGCGTCGCGCGTTCGACACCTCGGACTGGTCGACGAACCGCGCAGTGCGGGTGCGCTGCCTGCACCAACTCCAGGACGCCATCGAGGCCGAACGCGAGGAGCTGCGGGAGGAACTGGTCGCCGAGGTCGGGTGCCCGGTGATGTCGACGCGCGACGCCCAACTCGACTGGCCGCTGGCCGAGGCACTGCGCTATCCCGCTGCGCTCATCGACGAATTCGCCTGGGCCCGAGAGCTGTCCGGTGGTGGCCTGTTCGGCGAACGCAATGTCCGCACCGTCGTCAAGGAGCCGGTCGGCGTGGTCGCGGCCATCACCCCGTCGAACTATCCGGTCGAGGTCATCCTCAACAAGCTCGGCCCCGCGCTGGCCACCGGCAACACGGTCGTGCTCAAACCGGACCCGCACACCCCCTGGAACGCCACCCGGCTCGGCCGGCTGATCGCCGAGCGCACCGACATCCCACCCGGTGTGGTGAACATCGTCCCGACACCGTCCAACGAGGTGGCCGCGCTACTGGGCAGCGATCCGCGAGTCGACATGGTGTCGTTCACCGGATCCACCGCCGTCGGCAAGCACTTGATGCGCCAGAGCGCCGACACCATGAAGCGGACCTTCCTCGAACTCGGCGGGAAGTCGGCGCTGATCGTGCTCGACGACGCGAATCCGGCACGCATCCTGCCCGGCGCCGTCGGTGTGCTCGCCCACGCCGGACAGGCGTGTGCGATGACCACGCGGCTGATCATCCACGAGTCGCTGTTCGCGCAGGCGGTGGCAGACATCGCGGCGGCCTTCGAGGCCGTACCGGTCGGTGATCCGGCCTCCCCGTCGACGTTCGTCGGCCCGCTGATCAGCGCACGTCAGCAGCGCAAAGTGCTCGACGCCTGCGAGCAGGCCCGCCGCGACGGCGCCGAGATCGTCACCGGCGGCGGCCTGGTCGAGGGGCTGCCCGAACATCTGGCCGGCGGTCACTTCGTGGCGCCGACGCTGATCACCGGCGTCGACGCCGGCGCCGCGATCGCGCAGGAGGAGATCTTCGGTCCGGTGTTGGTGGTACTCCCGTTCGCCGACGACGACGAAGCCGTCCGGATCGCCAACGACAGCGCCTACGGCCTTGCCGGGGCGGTGCTGTCGTCATCGCTGGAACGTGGCATGGGCGTGGCCCACCGTGTGCGCACCGGGTCCATCGGGGTCAACGGCGGCATGTTCTACGGCGCCGATGCACCGTTCGGCGGGTACAAGAACAGCGGTGTCGGGCGGCAGTGCGGGATCGAGGGTTTCGAGCAGTACCTGGAGACCAAGACGATCGCTCATCGCATCCCGAGGGCGTGACGCCGGTCAGGCGGTGGGGCGGAACCGCACCGGCAGCGCGGTCGGGGACCGGAACGGCTGGCCGTGGATGTGCGGGTCGTCGGCGGTGACCAGCTCGATGTCGGTCAGCCGGTCGAGCAGGCACTCCAGCGCCACCCGGGTCTCCAGCCGCGCCAGATGCAGACCCATGCAGGTGTGCTCACCCGCCGCGAACGAGATGTGCGGGACCCGTGGACGGAAGATGTCGAACTGTTCGGCGCGCTCCCAACGGTTCTCGTCGCGGTTCGCCGCACCGATGCAGGCGTTGACCACCGCTCCGGCCGGGATCTCGACGCCGTCGAGTTCGGTGTCCTCGGTGGCGCACCGTTGGACCGTGGTCAGCGGCGTCTCGTAGCGCAACCCCTCTTCGATGGCCGCGGTGACGAGGTCGCGGTCGGCGTCGACGGCCCGCATCTGCTCGGGATGGGTCAACAACAGGTACAGGAGGTTGCCGGACGACCGGTAGGTGGTCTCCAGGCCGGCGGGCAGCAGCAGGCGTAGGAACGAGTAGATCGCTTCGTCGGAGAGTTTCTCGCCGTCGATCTCGGCGGTGACCAGATCGCCGATGATGTCGTCGGTCGGGTGCGACCGGCGCTGTTCGATCTGGGTGAGGAAGTACTGTTCCAGCGCGGCCGAGGCCTCGAACGCGCGCCGGTAGTCCACCACGTAGCTGATCAACTGCACCGCCCACCGGCGGAACGTCGGCAGGTCGGCCTCGGGCAGTCCCAACAGCCGGGAGATGACGCGCGTCGGGAACTCGAACGTGAACTGCCGGACCAGATCGACCTCCCCGGCGTCGGCGAACTCGTCGATCAGCCCGTTGACGACGGGCCGGACGATCTCAGGCTCCCACCGCAGCAGCGACTTCGACTTGAACGCGGCCGACACCAGGTTGCGGTGTTCGCGGTGTCTGCGGCCCGACATGGCCAGAATGGACGGACCGATGAACAGCCCGATCGTGGTGTCGTAGAACGCGGAGGTGAATCGGGCGCCGTCCCGGAACACCCGGTTCACCGCGTCGAACGACACCGCGCTGAACTCGTGTTCGGGGCGGAGCGATTCCGGTGTCCGCGAGTAGTCCATGACGGTGCCCCGGAACACCCCCGCCTCGCGGCGCTTCGCCGCGAAGAGCGGATAGGGGTCTCGGAGAAGATCGTCCCTGGAGACCTGCACTGATCTACTGTAACTATTACAGTAACCATGAACAACGGGGGTCGGTGGATGGATGACAGCGGGATCGGCGCGGTCGGGCTGCGCGCCATCCTCGACCGGCAGCGGGAGGCGTTCCTCGCCGAGGGGCCGCCGTCGGCTGCGGTGCGGCGCAACCGGATCGACCGGCTGCTCGCCCTGGTGCTCGACAACACCGACGCCCTCGTCGAGGCGACCGCGGCGGATTACGGGTCCCGGTCGAAATCCGCGGCGCTGTTCGCCGAGATCCTGGGCATGATCTCGGTCATCGAGCACACCCGCGGCGAACTGGCGAGGTGGATGAAGCCGGCCGCGCTGTTGCGTGCGGCCCGGTGGGTCGGCCTGCGCGCGGAGGTCGAACCGTCGCCACTCGGTGTGGTCGGTGTCATCGGGCCGTGGAACTTCCCGGTGAACCTCGTGGTGCTGCCCGCGGCCGCCGCGTTCGCGGCAGGCAATCGGGTGATGATCAAGATGTCCGAGATCACCGCGCGGACAGCGGATTTGATGCAGGACCTGGCGCCGCGGTACTTCGACGCCGACGACCTCGCCGTGGTCACCGGCGACGTCGACGTGGCCGCGGAGTTCGCGAGCCTGCCGTTCGACCACCTGTTCTTCACCGGCTCCCCGGCGGTCGGTGCGCGGGTGCAGCGGGCGGCCGCCGAGAACCTCGTCCCGGTCACCCTCGAACTCGGCGGGAAGAACCCGGTCGTCGTGTCACCCGCCGCCGAGATCCGGCGCGCCGCGGCCCGAATCGCGCAGGGTCGGCTGGTCAACGGCGGCCAGGTGTGCGTGTGCCCCGACTACGTCTTCGTCCCGGACCGCCAGGTGGAGAGCTTCGTCGAGACCGTGAAGAGCACGTGGCGCGCGATGTTCCCCACCATCGCCGGCAATCCCGACTACTGCGCATCGGTCAACGCCGCGAACTTCACGCGAGTGGTGGGACTCGTCGAGGATGCGCGGGCCAAGGGCGCACAGGTCGACACCGTCTGTCCGGCAGGGGAGTCGCTTCCCGACGCGGTGAGCCGCAAGATCGCGCCGACGGTCGTTCGCGGCGTCACCGACGACATGCGGCTGGCCGAGGAGGAGATCTTCGGCCCGGTGCTCGTGGTCCGGGGATACCGGCGGCCGGCCGAGGCGGTCGACTACATCAACCGGCGGCCGGCACCGCTGGTGGCGTACTGGTACGGACCCGACGACGCCGACTTCCGCACCTTCGTGCGCTCGACCCGCAGTGGTGGTGTCGCGCGCAACGACTTCGCCGCGCAGATGATCCCGTCGGCCGCACCGTTCGGCGGGGTGGGACGCAGCGGGATGGGCGCCTACCACGGCAAGGCCGGTTTCGACACGTTCAGCCACCACCGCTCGGTGGTGGGCAGCGATCTGCCGTTCAGCATCACCGGACGGGCGGCGATGCCGTTCACCGGACCGATGCGCGTGGGCGCCGACCTCGCCCTGCGGCGGGCTCGCGCCCGCACCCGCCACCGGCTCGGCCGGACATCGAAGGGGATGACATGACCCTGTCCACACTGGTTTTCGATCCGTTCTCCGAGGAGTTCTTCAACGGGCCCTATGAGACGTACCGGCGGATGCGGGAAGAGGCCCCGGTCTATTACAGCGAGCAGTACGACTTCTACGCGTTGAGCCGCCACGCGGACGTGGCGGCCGCCTTCAAGGATTTCGCGACGTACTCGTCGGCGCGCGGCGTGGATCTCGCGATGGTGCGCAACGAGGACCCGCCACCGCACAAGTCGATCATCATGATGGACCCACCGGAGCACCGGCACATGCGCAGCCTGCTCAACAAGGTGTTCACCCCCCGTGCCATCCAGTCGCTGCGGCCGATGGTCGAGGAGGTGATCGACGACTGCCTGGCCGCCGTCGATCCCGCCGGATTCGACATGGTGCAGGATTTCTCGGCGCTGTTCCCGATCGAGATCATCAGCCGGATGATCGGTGTGCCCGCGGAGCACCGCCAGCAGATGCGGATCTGGGTCGACGATTTCCTGCACCGTGAACCCGGCGAGGTCGAGATGGGCGAACGCGGAATCCAGGCCGGCACCGAGATGGCCATCTTCCTCTACCGGTTGACCAAGGAGCGCAGACACGACCTGGGCGACGATCTGCTGAGCAGGTTGATCACCGCGGAGATCGAGCGCGAGAACGGTGAGCACGGCCCGCTGGACAACATCGAGATCACCCAGTTCGCCATGCTGTTGGGCGGTGCCGGTGCGGAGACCGTGACCAAGCTGATCGGCAACGCCGCCGTGGTGTTCGCCCGCAACCCGGACCAGTGGCGCGCACTGCTCGACGATCGCGACAAGGTCCCCGCCGCGGTCGAGGAGTTGCTGCGCTACGAAGCGCCGGCTCAGTACAACGTCCGCTGTTCGCGCACCGACGTGACGCTGCACGGCGTGACGATCCCGGCCGGTAAGCCGGTCTTCCTGATCGGCGGGTCGGCGAACCGGGACGCCGAGGCGTGGACGGATCCGGACACCTTCGACATCGACAGGGACCGGACGGAGGCGCAGAACCTCGGCTTCGGCTACGGCATCCACAGCTGTCTCGGCGCCGCGCTGGCGCGCATGGAGAGCGCGATCGCATTGGAGAAGATGGCGGAATTCATGCCGCGCTACGAGGTCGCGTTCGAGCGGTGCCGGCGGGTCAACATGCAGAACGTCGCCGGCTGGCAGAACGTCCCGGTGCGCGTACTGCCCTAGCCGTTGACCGCCTGGTCGCGGGCCCAGCGGTAGTCGGCCTTGCCGGCCGGGCTGCGCTGGACGGCCGGGCGGAACACCACCGCCTTGGGCAGTTTGTAGCGCGCAATGCTGTTGGCGGCGTGGGCGATCAGATCGTCGGCGTCGGCCGCGGCGCCTTCGGCGAGAGCGACCACCGCGACCACCTCCTGGCCCCAGCGTTCGCTGGGCCGGCCTGCGACCAGCACGTCCTCCACAGCGGGATGGGACGCCAGCGCCGCCTCCACCTCTTCGGCGAAGATCTTCTCGCCGCCGGAGTTGATGGTCACCGAATCACGGCCGAGCAGTTCGATCGCACCGCCGTCGAGGTGGCGGGCGCGGTCACCGGGCACCGCGTACCGCACGCCGTCGACGACGGGGAACGTCTTCGCGGTCTTGGCGGCGTCGCCCTTGTAGCCCAACGGGACATAGCCGCGCTGGGCGAGCCAGCCGATCCCGTCGTGACCGGGCGGCAGAACCGTGCCGAGGTCCTCGGCGAGCACACAGGTGTCCGGACCGGGGTTGAAGGTACCCGTGGCGACGGCGCCGGTCATCGACATGTGGGTCATCTGGGCGCCGGTCTCGGAGGAGCCGACTCCGTCGACCACCACGGCGTTGGGCAGCAGTTCGACGACACGTTGTTTGACGGTCGGGGTGAGCATCGCGCCGCCGTTGGCGACGACCGCCAGCGACGACACGTCGGGTTGCCCTGTCGCGAGGGCTTTTTCGAGGGCATCGGCAAGCGGGCGGACCATCGCATCGCCGACGACCGTCACCACGGCGGCCTTCTCGCGTTCGATCGTGCGCACAGCGTCGTCCGGGTCGAGGCGGTCGACGACCGACGTGAACACCACCGTCTGACCCGTCGTCAGCGCGGTCATCACCGCCCACTGGGCTGCGCCGTGCATCAACGGGGGCAGGATCAGCAGTGTGGTGCCCGGGTTGGCCGCTGCGCGCTGCGCGACGTCGTCGAGGGAGGTGACGGTGTCGCCGCCGTAGAGTGAGCGGCCGCCGAAGGCGGTCATGAAGATGTCGTGCTGGCGCCACAGGACGCCCTTCGGCATCCCGGTGGTGCCGCCGGTGTAGAGGACGTAGAGGTCGTCGGGGGAGGGTTGCACCGGCGGCGGGGTGGACGTCCCGGACGCGACGATCGACTCGTAGTCGACGGCGCCAGGCAGGAGTCCGTTACCGGAATCGTCGGGGATCTGAATCAGGGTGCGCAGGCGGGGCAGGTCGGGCAGCACCTCGGCCACGCGCGGCGCGAACGTCGCGTGATAGAGCAGCGCGGTGGCGCCGGAATCGTCGAGCAGGTAGCGCAGCTCGTCGCGGACATAGCGGTAGTTCACGTTGAACGGGGCGACCCGCGAGCGGAAGGCGCCGAGGAGACCCTCGACGTAGGCGCTGCCGTTGTGCGCGTAGATGCCGAGCAGGTCCTGGCCGGTCTCGTGACCTCGCAGCTCCGAGCGTTCGGTGTGACACCCCAGCCCTGCCGTATGCAGATACGACGCAAGCCGATTCGACCGTGCGACGGTGTCCGTGTAAGTGTGGCGCTGCGTGCCCTGAACCACTAATTCGCGGTCGGGTAACACCGCCGCGACGGCGTCGGCCACTTCCGGCATGGTGAACTGCATCAGGCCTCCCGCGTCCAGGTCCGGATCAGATCGTCGGTGGTGGTGATCGTCGCCAGCAGCGACAGCGTGTTGTCGATGACGGCGTCGCCGTACTCGGAAGGGATCCCGGCGACCGCATCGCGCGGCACGACGACACGGTAGGCCGCATTGACCGCGTCCATCACCAGGTTCGGGATCGCCACGTTCAGGGATACGCCGACGGCGATGATCGTCGTGACACCGAGGTTGCGCAGGATCGCGTCGAGGTCGGTGCCGCCCATCGGACCGAGACCGTGCCACCGCGTGAGCACCAGATCGGATGGCTCCGGGCCGAATTCGGGCAGCAGGGTGGCGCCCGGGCTGCCCGGTTCGATGGCGACGCCGCTGCGGCCGACCGCGAACAACTTGGCGTTGTGGTTGGAGCCCAGGCCGTCGGACCGTCGCTGCACCAGACAGTGCACCACCCTCACTCCCGCGGTGCGCGCGACCGGCAGCAGTCGGGCGATGTTCGGCAGCGCCGCCCGGCGGGACTCGTCGGCCAGTGCGGCCAGGCCGGCGTCGGGGCCGACGACCGCGCCCTGCAACTCCTGGGTGACCAGTGCGGTGTGCCCCGGCCCCACCAGCTCAGCCAAGCGTGGCGTCATACCCGGGCGGGCACGTTGTAGAACTGCTTGGCCCAATCCCGCATGGCCATATAGGGTTTCGCGTCGATCTTGGCCAGCGGCGGCCGCTCGACATAGCGCTGGTAGCGCCAGATGTCGAGGTCCTCCCAGACCGTGCGCAGGAACTGCCTCTCCACCCGGGCGCGGACATCCTCCGGCGGGACGTCGGAGGTCTCGCCGTCGACCTTGGGCCACCAGATCGAATAGAACATGTCGGAGAGCCCGTCGTCGACCGGGGTGCACGCGAAGATCAGCCGATGGTTCGACGAACCCTCGAAGACGCTCACGGCGAACCCCAGCCCGGAGAAGTGGCTGTGGATGAGCAGCGCCATCTTGTCCGGGTCGTCGCTGCGGGCGTCGGGCCATCCGGTGAGGAAGCGCCACTCTTCGCCGACGACCTCCCAGTTGAGGCAGACCGGCGTCACCGAGGCGCCGTGGACATAACGGAAGTGCGAACTGTCCGGGCCGTTCTCGGCGACGATCTGCGGGTGCACCGGCTCGTTCTCGGCGCGGCTCGAGAACTCGGGATATGGCCGGTAATACGCGTCCGGGTCGGTGGGGAACTGGGGGAACTTCTTGAAGAGGTCCGGCAGCGGCCACTGCGGTTCCGCGCCGTCCGGATGATGCCAGACGAACACGCAGCCGTACTGCTCGACGACCGGGTACACCCTCAGCTTCAACGCACGGTTCGGCCGGTCCGGCTGGTAGGGGATGTAGGTGTTGTCGCCCTGCGGGCCCCAACGCCACCCGTGGAACGGGCACTCCACGCAGTCGCCGACCACTTTGCCGCCGTGGCCCAGATGAGCACCAAGGTGTTTGCAGTGCGCCTCGAGGACATGCAGGGTGTTCGCCTCGTCGCGGTAGGCCACCAGGTCGTCGCCGAAGTAGTGCAGCGCCTTGGTCTCGCCGGTGACGAACTCCGCGGACCAGCCGACCATGAACCAGCCGGTGACCTTCCAGGTGAACGGAACTCTCATGCCGCACCCACTCCCTCTGTGATGACCTGCTCGCCGAATGCCCTGATGAACTCGATCGCCGCTTCTGGGCTGGAGCCGTCGACGTGCACGACGGCCCAGGTGGCCCCGACCGCGGCGAACTCGTCGAGGGCGCGACGTGCGAGCCGCAGTGACGTCTCGTCGTCGAACCCGAAGGGTGGGCAGACCACCTGAACGTCCAGCGACGCCGGGTCCCGCTCCTCCTCCGCGAACCGCCGCCGCAGCCGGGCGAGCGCGGTGCCGAGCTGGCCGACGTCCTCGATGGCCGGTGTGAGGATCGTCGACGCCATCCGGCGAGGTGCGATGATCGGCATCCACCCGGAGCCGTATTCGACGACGCGGCGCAGCGCAGCGGCACTGTTGCCGCCGATCCAGATCGGCGGGTGGGGCCGCTGCCTGGGCTTCTGCAGCCACACGGTCGAGGGAGCGGCGAAATCCGCGCCGCTGACCGGAGTCTCCGGGTCCATCCAGATCGACCACAGCGCGTCCAGCGCCTCGTCGAACAGCCGGGCCCGGTCGGCGAAGTCCACACCGACGGCAGCGAACTCCGACCGCAGGTAGCCGGCACCCACGCCCGCGGTCAACCTGCCGCCGGAGATCAGATCGAGGCTGGTCAACGCTTTGGCGGACAGGTACGGGTTGCGGTACGGCAGGACGTAGAGATTCGTCATCAGTCTGATGCGGGTGGTGACTGCCGCCATGAAGCTCAGTGCCGCGATGGGGTCCAGCGTGTTGTGGCCACCGCTGCGGCGCCACTTGCGCGACGGCGCCGGATGCTCGCTGAGCGCGATCGCGGAGAAGCCGGCGGCCTCCGCTGCGGTGGCCACGGCGCGGAGCACATCCGGATGCAAGAAATCGTCGGGCGCGCTGGGTAATTCGCTCGGGTACTCCAGGGTGTACCTCACCGGGAATTCTCGCCCATCGATCGGATTTTCCTCGTTCTCGGCCAACTACTGTAAGAGTTACAGTAACATCCCCGCCGACGAAGCAGAACGCCATTCGACGGATGGGATCGGCGATGGACGGCGCCCCGGCGCGCAGGAGGGCGCTGGTGCTCGGCGCCAGCGGAAACGTGGGTGCCGCGGTGGTTCGGCGCCTGGTGGCCCACGGTGACGATGTGCGAGTCCTGTTGCGCCGCAGCAGCTCCACCAGGGGAATCGACGGCCTCGACGTCGAGCGGCGTTACGGCGACATCTTCGACACCGAGGCGGTCGCGGCGGCGATGGCCGACCGCGACGTCGTCTTCTACTGCGTGGTCGACACCAGGGCGCATCTGGCCGATCCCGCGCCGCTGTTCCGGACCAACGTCGAGGGTTTGCGTGGGGTGCTCGACATCGCCGTACAAGCGGACCTGCGGCGGTTCGTGTTCTTGAGCACGATCGGGACCATCGCCGTCGGCGCCGACGGCGAGTCGGTGAACGAGGACACGCCGTTCAACTGGAGCGGTGAGGGCGGCCCCTACATCGAATCCCGCCGTCAGGCCGAGGACCTTGTGCTGCGCTACGCCCGCGAACGCGGTCTGCCCGCCGTGGCGATGTGCGTGTCCAATCCGTACGGCCCGCCCGACTGGCAGCCCAAACAGGGTGCGCTGGTCGCACTCGCCGCGTTCGGCAAGATGCCCTGCTATATCCGCGGGGTCGGAGCCGAGGTCGTGGACATCGACGACGCCGCAGCCGCGTTGGTGCTGGCCGCCGAACACGGCCGGGTCGGGGAGCGGTACATCGTCTCCGAGCGCTACATGTCTCAGCGCGAGATGTTCACCATCGCCGCGGAGGCGGCGGGGGTGACGCCGCCGCGGTTCGGCGTCCCGATGGCGCTGGTCCACCTCCTCGCCGCAGCTGCCGGGATGTCGAACCGGTTGTTGGGCACCGATTTCCCGATCAATCCGGCCGCGGCGCGGTTGATCGCGCTGACCTCGCCCGCCGATCACGGCAAGGCAACGCGCGATCTCGGCTGGCACCCTGGCCCCACCGCCGACGCGATCGGCCGCGCCGCCCGGTTCTACCTCGAGCGCCGCGACCGCAACGAACAGGTGGTGGCGCTGTGACCGAACCGAAGCGCTACGACGTGCTCGTCGTCGGTGCCGGGTTCTCCGGTCTCTACGCCCTGCACCGGCTGCGCGAACTCGGCGTGCGCGCCCGGGTGGTGGAGAAGGCCGACGGCGTCGGCGGCACCTGGCTGTTCAACCGGTACCCCGGGGCGCGTTGCGACATCGAGAGCATCGAGTACTCCTACAGCTTCTCGGAGGAAATCCAGCAGGAGTGGGTGTGGACCGAGACCATGCCGGCCCAGCCCGAGATCGAGGCGTACCTGAATTTCGTCGCCGACCGGCTGGACCTGCGCCGCGACATCGACTTCGACACCGAGATCGTGGCCATGACGTTCGACGAGGTCGCGGCGGAGTGGATGCTCGAGACGGTGGCCGGTGACAGGTATGCGGCGCCCTTCGTCATCGCCGCCACCGGCATCCTCTCGGTCCCGCTCGAACCCGATATCGCCGGCATGGCCACCTTCAGCGGGACGTCGCTGTTGACCAGTCGCTGGCCGCGTGACGGCGTCGACCTCACCGGTCGGCGGGTCGGGGTGATCGGGACCGGTTCCACGGGTGTGCAGCTGATTCCCGTGGTGGCCAGGGAGGCCGAGCAGCTCGTCGTCTTCCAACGGTCCCCGGCCTACACGCTGCCCTGGCGGGTCCGCCCGTTCGAACCCGGTGAGCTCGAGGACCTCAAGGCCCGGTACACGGAGATCCGGGCCGCGCAGCGTGCGCATCCCGTGGGCGCCGCCCGGCTCAGCGCGTTCTCCGTTCTGCTCGACATGCTGATCCGACCGCCGTTGAAGGAGGCGACCGCCGAAGAGCGCCGGCGCGCGGTCGAGGAGCACGGGATCATGGGCGCCCTCAACTGGGGCGACATCTTCTTCGACATCGAGGCCAACCGGATGGCCGCCGAACTCTACGGCGAGGCCGTGGCCCGGATCGTCCGCGACCCACAGACGGCGGCCGCGCTGGTCCCCACCCACCCGTTCGCCTGTAAACGGCCGATCATCGACCAGGGATACTACGAGACGTTCAACCGCGACAACGTCACGCTGGTCGATCTGCGCCGCGGTGGTATCCGGTCGGTCACGCCCACGGGCATCGACACCGAGCAGGGCCATCACGAACTCGACGTGATCGTCTACGCCACCGGCTTCGACGCCATGACCGGAGCGCTGAGCCGTATCGACGTCCGCGGCCGCGACGGGGTGCTGCTGCGGGACGTGTGGGCCGCGGACGGGCCGGTGTCCTACCTCGGGCTGCAGGTCGCCGGATTCCCCAACCTGTTCACCGTCCAGGGTCCCGGAAGTCCCAGCGCGGCCACCAATTTCGTAGCGGCCCTCGAACAGCACGTGGACTGGATCGCGGACTGTCTGCAGTTTCTGCGGGCCCGCGGTCACCGCACGATCGAAGCCCTGCCCGGCGCGCAGACGGAGTGGATCGAACACACCACCGCCCTCGTGGCGCCGACCGTGCTGGTGCACCCGTCGTGCAGTTCCTGGTACAACGGCGGGAACGTGCCCGGCAAGAAGCGCATGTACATGGGCTACACCGCCGGGCTGCCCGAGTACCGCAGGCGCTGCGACGAGATCGCCGCCGCCGGTTACCAAGGGTTCAAAGTGGGATGAACGCGGCGGAACGGGCGGTGTTCGCGTGACCCGCACGGCGCGGGAGGTCGTCGAGCTGTACAACCTCCAGGTGTGGAACGAGCGGGACTTCGCGCTGGCCGAGGAGCTGGTGGGGGACAACGTCATCCGCCATGACGTGGGGGAGTCGGTCACGCTCACCCATGAGCAGGCGGTGCAGCGGATCGTCGACCACTGGGCGATGTTCGCGGCGGTGCGCTTCGAGCTGAATCTGGTGGTCGCCGGCGACGACGGTGAACACGTCACCATCGTCTACCAGTCCCCGATGACCCTCAAAGACGGCACCGTGACGACGATCAGCAGTATGGAGGTGTTCCGCGTCGTGGATGGCAGGATCACCGAGGTCTGGAACTGCGGCTACAAACAAGGGGTCTGGCATTGACGGAGAGCACTCTCGACGAGCTCGGTTACTACCTGCTGGCAGGTGCGGGCGGTGACGGACCCGCGACGCTGATGGACGAGGCGCGCCGCGGTGAGGAGCTCGGCTTCGGCACCGCGTTCATCTCCGAGCGCTGGAACGTCAAGGAGGCCTCCTCCCTGGTGGGCGCGGCGTGCGCGGTGACCAGCAGGATGCGGATCGCCACCGCCGCAACGAATCACAACACCCGCCACCCGCTGATCACGGGATCGTGGGCGACGACCATGCACCGTCTGTCCGGGGGGCGCTTCACGCTCGGCATCGGCCGCGGTATCGGCGCCATTTACGGTGCGTTCGGCATCCCCGCCGTCACCACCGCGCAGATGGAGGACTTCGCCCACGTCATGCGCCGCCTCTGGCAGGGCGAGCTGATCTTCAACCACGACGGACCGCTCGGCAAGTATCCGGTGCTGTTCCTCGACCCGGACTTCAAGGAGGACATCCGGCTCGCGCTCGTCGCCTTCGGGCCGCAGACACTGGCACTCGGCGGTCGCGCGTTCGACGACGTCATCCTGCACACCTACTTCACGCCGGAGACGCTGCAGCGGTGCGTGAAGACCGTGAAGGAGGCCGCTGAGCAGGCCGGCCGCGATCCCGACAGCGTCCGGGTGTGGTCGTGTTTCGCCACGGTCGGCGATCACCTGCCCGAGGAGTTGCGGCTGAAGAAGACCGTGGCCCGGCTCGCGACCTATCTGCAGGGTTACGGTGACCTGCTGGTGAAGACCAATGACTGGGATCCGGCTGTGCTGCAACGGTTCCGGGAGGACGAGGTGGTGACGTCGATCCCCGGCGGGATCGACCACAAGGCCACCGCCGCGCAGATCGAACACATCGCGACGCTTCTGCCCGACGAGTGGCTGGCGCCTGCGGCGACGGGCTCGGCGCAGCAGTGCGTCGAGCGCATCCGCAAGGAGTTCGACTACGGCGCCGACGCGTTGATCATGCACGGGGCGACGCCCGACGAACTCGCCCCGATCGTCGAGGAGTACCGCCGCACCTGACGCGATTTCGGCGCGCTTACATGCGGTGAGCGCACGTAGACGCGCCGAACTCACCACTCACGGCATGATCATGGTGCGGCTCACCGGTTCGGCGACCTGCTGCCTGCTGAAGACCCCGTGCTGCAGCGCCGCGAGCAACCGGTCGCGGGTCTCGACCGGCGAGATGAGCTCGTCGAATCCGAGGTGGCCGGCCGAGCGGTAGCTCGCCTCCAACTCCATCGTCTTGAGGACCTCGGTGTAGTCCTCGCCGGCGTGCGTCGCCCGGCTCATCGCCGCGGCGCTCATCGCGCCCATGGTGGCGCCCGGATAGGCGAAGGTCGCCACCTGGTTGTCGAAACCCAACAGCGACATGGCCATCGAACCGAAGCCGAACGCCTTGCGCAGCGTGACGTGCAGCTTGAGGGTCGAGGCGGCGGTCTGAGCGGCGAACATCCTGGCGCCGCTGCGCAACACACCGCTGCGTTCGGACCGGCTGCCCGGGAGCATGCCCGGATTGTCGGCGAGGAACACGATGGGCAGGTGGAACGAGTCGGCGACCGTGATGAAGTGGGCGGCCTTGTCGGCGGCATCGGCGTCGATGGAGCCGGCCATCACCTGCGGCTGGTTCGCGACCACCGCGACCGGGAAGCCGCCGAGATGCGCCAGCGCGCAGATGATGGCCCGGCCGAAACGGGGCTGCACCTCGAACCAGTCCGGCCGGTCGAAGACCACGTCGAGCACCGTGCGCATGTCGTAGATGTGGCGGTTGTCGCGGGAGACGATGTCGAGCAGTTCGGGGGTGGGGCGCGGGTCGGCGGTGTCGTCGGCGAGCCGCGTCGGGGGATAGGACCACGCACTGGACGGGAAGTAGGACAGGTATCGGCGGATGTCGTCGATCACCGTCTCGTCGTCGTCGGCGTAGTTGTGGACGACCCCGCTGGCCAGCGCGACGCCGGGACCGCCGAGATCCTCTTTCGAGATGTCCTCCCCGGTGGACTCTTTGACGACCGGCGGGCCGGCGGTGAAGATCGCTCCGGACGCGCTCATGATGGTGAAGTCGCAGACCGGCGCCACCAAGGCACCGTGTCCGGCGGAGGGCCCCAGTACCGCCGACACCGTCGGCACCTTGCCCGAGCACTGCGCCTGCACGATCAGGTCGGTCGGGGTGCGCCCGTAGTGTTCGCCGCTGGGCCGGAAGCCCGCGCCCTCCAGCAGCATGACCATCGGAATCCTGTTGCGCAGCGCCAACTCTGCGAGTCGGTAGCGTTTGGCGTTGCCGCCTGGGCCGATACTGCCCGCGAGCGTGGTGAAATCCTCGGCGCCGACCATCACCGGTCTGCCCTCGACACGGCCGGAGCCCGCGACGAGCCCGTCGGCCGCGATGTCGCCGCCCACCAACGTGCCGAACTCGCAGAACGTGTCCGCGTCCAGCAGGCGGGCGATGCGGGCCCGGGCGTCGAGTTTGCCCTTCGCGTGGTGCTTGGCCACCCGCTCGGGGCCGCCCATACCGTACGCATGCGCCCGGCGACGCTCGAGATCCTCGAGTGTCTCCTTCCAATCCTGTGCGTCCGTCATGCGCCGGTCCTCACTCACGGTCGTTGACCTTACTGAATTGCTTACTGTAGCGTCATCACGCATGGGTGACGGCGCAGTGCCCGGCCTCGTGATCGACCGAGGCATCCCCAGTCAACTCGCTCGTGTGCCCGCGGTGGCGGCCGCCGCGGAAGACCACGGCTACGGCGGCTGCTGGACCGGGGAGATCAACCACGATCCGTTCCTGCCCCTGCTGCTGGCGGCGGAGCACACGACGCGGCTCGAGATCGGCACCAGCATCGCGGTGGCGTTCGCGCGAAACCCGATGACCGTGGCCAACATCGGCTGGGATCTGCAGTCCTATTCGGCTGGCCGGTTCAACCTCGGTCTCGGCACGCAGATCCGGCCGCACATCGAGAAGCGCTTCTCGATGTCGTGGAGCCAGCCGGTACGGCGCATGCGCGAGTTCGTCACCGCGCTGCACGAGATCTGGTCGTCCTGGCACGACGGCACACCGCTGCGGTTCGAGGGCGACTTCTACACCCACACGATCATGACGCCGATGTTCGTGCCCGAACCGCACGCGCACGGAGTGCCCAAGATCTTCATCGCCGCGGTCGGTGAGGCGATGACCAGGATGTGCGGTGAGGTCGCCGACGGGCTGCTGGCCCACGCGTTCACCACCAAGCGCTACCTCGACGAGGTCACCACACCCGCCCTGCTGGCGGGTATGGCGCGAACCGGCAGGAACCGCAACGACTTCCAGCTGTCCTGCCCGGTGTTCGTGGTGACCGGCCAGACCGCCGAGGACATGGCCGCGGCCGCCGTCGCCATCCGCAAGCAGCTCGCGTTCTACGGGTCGACCCCCGCCTACCGCAAGGTCCTCGACCTCCACGGCTGGGGCGATCTGCACACCGAACTGCACCGGCTGTCGCGGCTGGGCGAATGGGACGCCATGGGCTCGCTGATCGACGACGACGTGCTGGCGGCGTTCGCCGTCGTCGCGCCGCTGGACACGGTCGCGGCGGCACTGCGCGAACGATGCGCCGGCGCCATCGACCGGGTGCTGCCTGCCTTCCCGCCGGGTCTGCCCGACGAGGCCGTCGCCGAGGTCATATGTGAGTTGCGCGGCCTGCCGGCCGCGGCAGGAAGGAGTCGCCCGTGAGCGCCCCGATCATCGACGAGGCCGCCAGGGTGTTCGTCGACCCCATGTCCTACACCGACGAACCGGCACTGCACGCGGCGCTGACCCATCTGCGCGCGCACGCGCCGGTGTCCTGGGTGGACGTCGACGGTTACCGCCCGTTCTGGGCGATCACCAAACACGCCGACATCATGGCCATCGAACGGGCCAACAATCTGTTCACCAACTCACCGCGACCTGTGCTGATGACCGCGGAGTCCGACGCCCTGCAGGAGGGGTCTGGTATCAGCACACTGATCCATCTCGACGACCCGCGCCACCGCGTGGTCCGTGCCATCGGGGCGGACTGGTTCCGCCCGAAAGCCATGCGGGCGATGAAGATCCGGATCGACGAGCTCGCCAGGCGCTACGTCGACCACATGATCGCGATCGGACCGGAGTGCGACTTCGTCCAAGAGGTCGCCGTGAACTTCCCGCTGTACGTGATCATGTCGCTGCTCGGGGTGCCCGAATCCGACTTCCCCCGCATGCTGCGCTACACCCAGGAGCTGTTCGGCAACGACGACGTGGAATTCAGCCAGGGCGCGACCAAAGAGGAACAGCTCGGTGTGCTGCTCGAGATGTTCGGGTACTTCAACGAGCTGACCGCGTCGCGCCGCGCGCACCCCACGGAGGATCTGGCGTCGGCCATCGCCAACGCCACGATCGACGGTGAGCCGCTGTCCGACATCGACACGGTGTCCTACTACGTGATCGTCGCGACCGCCGGCCACGACACCACCAGTGCCACCATCTCGGGCGGTCTGCACGCGCTGATCGAGCATCCCGGCCAGTTGCAGCGGCTGCGGGACGACCCGGCCCTCATGCCGCTCGCCGCCGAGGAGATGATCCGCTGGGTCACCCCCGTCAAGGAGTTCATGCGCACCGCGCAGGCCGACACCGAGATCCGTGGCGTCCCCGTCAAGGCGGGGGAGTCGGTGCTGCTGTCCTACCCGTCGGCCAACCGCGACGAGGAGGTGTTCGACGCGCCGTTCACCTTCGACGTCGGACGCGATCCCAACCGCCACATCGCGTTCGGCTACGGCGTGCACTTCTGTCTCGGTGCGGCGCTGGCCCGCATGGAGGTCAACAGCTTCTTCAACGAGCTGGTGCCCCGGTTGCGATCGGTCGAACTCGCAGGCCGGCCAGAACACGTCGCGACCACCTTCGTCGGTGGACTCAAGCACCTGCCGATCAGATACACCGTGGCGTAGGTCAGCAACACCAGGTCAGCAACACCGTGCGCCGGGGTTGGCGTCGGCGGCGGCATGCCGCATGCGCCAGTACTCCCGTTCGCTGAGCACCGGCTGCCCGGGGTGGGTGCGCCGCCGGTGCTCGAGGTAGCGGCGGTAGTGGTTGTCTCCCATCAATGATGCGATGTACCAACGGATCTGGCGTGCGATGCCGGTAACGCGTCCCACTGCTTCTGCACCTCCTTCTCCCGTGCGGTGGTGTGCAGCCCGGAGGGCCCGAAGATGCGCGACGGCAGCGGCTCGTCCTCGGTGGTCGGCGGCGCGGTGCCCCGGACCGCGCGTATCGCCATGATCACGCCCGCGGCGAAGACGATCAGCACCAGCACCGCGAACACGATCGACAGCGTGCCCTGGATGAAGGTGTTGCGGATGACGTCGCTGATCTGGTCGGGATTCTTGGCCGCGCCGAACGACTCGTCACCCCGCGCGAGTGCCGCCTTGTACTGGAAGTGCTGCGTCCAGTAACCGACCTTGGGGTCGCCGGAGAAGATCTTCTGCCACGACGCGGTCAACGTGATGACCAGATCCCACAGCAGCGGAACTCCGGGCACCCACGCCCACCTGTAGTAGCCCTTCTTCAGCACGACCACGGTCACCACGGTCAGGGCGATGGCCGCGAGCAACTGGTTGGCGATACCGAACAGCGGGAACAGCGTGTTGATGCCGCCGAGCGGATCGGTGACCCCCATCAGCAGGATGCTGCCCCACGCGGCCACCACGATCAGACTGCAGATCCAGGCGCCCACGCGCCAGCTCGGATCCTTCAGCTTGCGCAGTGGCCCACCGAGATTCGAGACGCCGTCCGACAGCATGAACCGCGCCACGCGGGTGCCGGCATCGACGGTCGTGAGGATGAACAGCGCCTCGAACATGATCGCGAAGTGGTACCAGAACGCCTTCAGCGCATCGCCGCCGAACACGCTGCTGAGCACTTCGGACATGCCGAACGCCAAGGTGGGGGCGCCGCCGGTGCGCGACACGATCGACTCCTCACCGACGCTCTCGGCGGCCTGATCGATCTGCTCCGGCGTGATCGGCGCGCCCGAGAGCCCCAGCCCGTTGACGTACTCCGCCGCGGTCGCGGCCGTGCCGCCGGTCTGCGCGGTGGGTGCGTTGAGCGTGAAGTACAGGTGCTGGTTCAGGATCGCCGCGGTGATGAGCGCCATGATGGCCACGAACGACTCGGTCAGCATGCCGCCGTAGCCGATCAGCCGCATCTGCCCTTCCTTCTCCAGCAGTTTGGGCGTGGTGCCCGAGGAGATCAGCGAATGGAAACCCGACAGCGCACCGCAGGCGATCGTGATGAACAGGAACGGGAACAGCGAACCGGCGAAGACCGGACCCGTACCGCTGGTGGCGAACTGCGAGATCGCGGGTGCCTCCATCACCGGGCGGGCGATGAGGATGCCGACCGCCAGCAGGCCGATGGTGCCGACCTTCATGAACGTCGACAGGTAGTCGCGCGGGGCCAGCAGGAACCACACCGGCAACACCGACGCCGCCAAGCCGTAGATGATGATGCACCAGCTCAACGTCACCGGCGACAGGTCGAACCACGATGCGCCCCACGAGGTGTGGGCCACCCAGTTGCCGGAGGCGACGGCCAGCAGCAGCAGGACGACGCCGATCGCCGACACCTCCGACACCCGGCCCGGCCGTAGGAAACGCAGGTAGATGCCCATGAAGATCGCGATCGGGATCGTCATCGCGATGGAGAACACGCCCCACGGGCTCTGTGCCAGCGCCTGGACGACGACCAGGGCCAGCACGGCGAGCAGGATGACCATGATCACCAGCACGCCGACGATCGCCGCGGCGCCGCCGACGGCGCCCAGCTCGTCGCGGGCCATCTGTCCCAGCGACCGGCCGCGGCGGCGGGTCGAGATGGACAGCACCAGGTAGTCCTGCACGCATCCGGCGAAGACCGCGCCGATGATGATCCAGATGGTGCCGGGCAGGAAACCCATCTGCATGGCGAGCACCGGACCCACGAGCGGCCCGGCACCGGCGATGGCGGCGAAGTGGTGACCGAACAGCACGCGCCGGTCCGTCGGCACATAGTCGGTGGCGTTCTCGAAAAGCTCTGCGGGCGTGGCGTGGTCGTCACGCGGTTTGACGATCTTCATCTCGATCAGCCGCGCGTAGAACCGGAAGGCCACCACGTAGGTGCAGATGGCGGCGATCACGAACCAGACGGCGTTGACGGTTTCACCGCGGAAGAACGCGATCACCGCCCAGGCGATCGCCCCGATCAGCGCGATGAGGCCGAACACGATCCTGTGCCGGGTCGTGATCGGGGACCGGTCGATGATCGCCACCGGCGGCAGGTCTTTGTCCGTGCGGACGTAGGTGACGTCGCCGACGGTCTCCTCGAAGCGCTCTGATGGTGCGGCGGTAGGTGTGGCCACGTTCTCTCCCTCGATGGCGTGACAGTGTCAGATGCCTGTGGTCGATCCTCGCATCGACCGAATCGACGGTCCGCCGAATCCCGGCTTTCGTGCGGTCAAGCGCGTTCGTAGAATGCGCGGACGGTGTCGACGGTGTCGGCCTCCGCCGGTGACTTGTCGTCACGATAACGAAGGACGCGCGCGAACCGCAGAGCCATTCCGCCCGGATAGCGGGTCGACCCCTGCACCCCGTCGAACGCGATCTCGACGACCTGCTCGGGCCGCACCTTCACGACGTAACCGTCCGTCGGACCGTCGGCCAAGTCGAGGAACCGTGCGGTCTGCCAGTCGAGCATCGCGTCGGTCATCCCCTTGAACGTCTTGCCCAGCATCACGAAGCCGCCGGTCGCGGGGTCACGGGCGCCGAGGTGGATGTTGGACAGCTTGCCGGTGCGCCTGCCGTTGCCCCACTCCACGGCGAGGACGACGAGATCGAGGGTGTGGACGGGTTTGACCTTCAACCAGCCCGCGCCGCGGCGTCCCGCCTCGTACGGCGACGCCGGGGACTTGGCCGTCACCCCTTCGTGACCGGCCGCCAGCGTGGCGTCGAGGAAGCGCTGCGCGGCGGCGGTGTCGCCGGTGACGAGGCGGTCGACGCGCTGCGCTTTCGGCACGAGCTCGTCGAGCACCCGGACGCGGTCGAGCGTGGGGAGGTCGAGCAGATCGGTGCCGTCGACGTGCAGCAGGTCGAAGACGAACACCGACAGCGGTTGCGTGGCGCGCGACGCCGCCCGCCCGAACCGCGACGCCGTGACCTGGAATCGGTGCGGACGGCCGTCGGGGCGCAGCGCGATCGCCTCGGCGTCGGCGATCAGGTCGGTGACGGGCAGGGCGAGCGCCGCGTCGACCACCTCCGGCAGCCGGTCGGTGACATCGTCGAGTGAGCGGGTGTAGACCGAGACCGCCGACCCGCTGCGGTGGATCTGGACGCGGGCGCCGTCGAGTTTCGCCTCGAACACCGCCGTCCCACCCAGCTTTTCGAGCGCCTCGCCGACACCGGCGGCGGTCTGGGCGAGCATGGGTCCCACGGGTTGGCCGACCCGCAGGGCGAACTGTGCGAGCGCCGCGTCGCCGCCGGTGAGCGCCGCGGCCGCGACCGCGGGCAGGTCGCCGGCCAGCATCGCCGCACGCCGCACCCCGGTGGCGGGAACGCCGGCCGCCTTGGCGACCGCGTCGGCCATCACGCCGATCAGGGCGCCCTGCCGCAGTTCCCCGGTCAGCAGGCGGCGCAAGAACGTCTGCTCGACGTCGGTGGCCGCGGCGAACAGATCGGCGATAAGACCCGCCCGGCGGGCCTGCGACCCCTTACCCGAGACCGCCCCGATCTCGGAGAACGCCGCGTCGACCGCGGGCACGGTCAAAGTCGGTGTGGCGGCCGGTGCGGGCAGGGAGCGCAGTGCCGCCCAGCCCACCCCGATCTGGCGTTGCGGCAGCTCACCGGACAGCCATGCGACGGTTACCGCGATCAGGCGGGCGTCCTGTTCGGTGCCCGCGCGGCTCAGCAGTTCGGCGATCCTGGCGGTCTTGGCCAGCCGCGACGACGTGGCGCCGACGTCAGCCGACGCGGTGGCGACATCGACGAGCAGCACACCCCGAGGATGTCACGCCGGTCCGACATCGCTCAGCAGGCCGGTCAGCACCTCGGCCTCGCTGCGCAGGAGTGCGGCGTGCTCGTGGAAACCACCGGCGTCGGCGGCGTCGGCCGCGCTGACCCGTTCGTCGACCTCCGCGGTGATCAGCGCGCGGATGTGTTCGTCGGACAGGGTCCGTCGCGCCACTTCGGCGGCACCGAGTCCCGCCACGCTGCCCGCGATCGGACCATTGCCGGCGGGGGCGTGTGCGTCGTCGGGCGTCTCGGCGTTGTCCACGGCGGCGAGGGCCGACCGCAGCGCCGCGACGCGGACGGTGTCGCGCTGCTTGCGTGCGGTGAGAAGCTCGCCCCTGAGCAGGTGGCGCCATCGGTCGGCAGGCGTGGTCACGGCCGTCGACGGTAGCGCGCGGGGCGCCCGGCGAGCCACAGATTTTCGTCGTGCTCGCGGCCCGGCGACGGTGCGCAAAGTGTCGGAAGAACGGCGGCGTGTCGGGTGCAGACGCGCACGCTCGCGGAAACGGGGTGAGTGGTCACGTGACGTTGAACGTCACGCTGTGCCAGCCCGTCGCACCGTCGGGCACCGGGTCGGCGCGGTCGGATGTCTGCACCGCGCCGGTGTTGTCGGTCGCCCGCACGGTGATCGTGTGCAGGCCCGGTTCCCGCGCCTGCCAGTCGACGCTCCACAACCGCCAGGTGTCGTTCGAATAACCCGCACCCAGCCGGGCGGGCCGCCAGTCGCCCTCACCGCCGGGCGGGTCGATGCGGACCTCGACGGCACGCACCCCGCGGTCCTGCGCCCAGGCCACCCCGCCGAAGGTGACCGGTCCCGGCGCGACGTCGGCACCGCTGCGCGGCACGTCGATCCGCGACTCGGTCTTGACCGGCCCCCGCTCCGACCAGCCCAGCTTCGTCCAGTACGCCTGCGCCCGGTCGAAGCGGGTGAGTTCCAGGTCGACGACCCATTTGGTGGCCGACACGTACCCGTAGAGGCCGGGCACCACGAGCCGTGCCGGGTAACCGTGTTCGGTGGGCAGCGGTTCGCCGTTCATCCCAACCGCCAGCAGCGCATCACGCGCATCGGTGAGGACCTCGACCGGAGTGCCCGCGGTCCAGCCGTCGTGCGACGTCGACAGCACCATATCGGCGTCGGGGTGAATACCGGCCTGCGCCAAGAGGTCTCGCACCCGGTACCCGGTCCAGGTGGCGGTCGAGATCAGATCGCCGCCCACCGGGTTGGACACACATGTCAAGGTCACGACCTTATCGACGACCTCGAAGCGCTCGAGATCGGCGAAGCCGAAGGTGATCTCGCGGTCGACCATGCCGTGAACGCGCAACCGCCACTGGTCGCGGGCCAGTTGCGGCACGCTCAGCGCCGTGTCGATGCGGTAGAAGTCCGCGGCGGGGGTGATGAACGACGGCAGCGCCACACCATCGGGTTGCACCGCCTGCGGGATCGGCGGTGCGGGCACGTCGACGCGCGGTAACGCAAACGCCGTGCGGTCACCGGTGACCGAGGCGGCGCGGCGCGACAACGCCGCTCCCGCCGCTCCCGCGACAGCGCCGGCGCCGAGGACGCCCAGCGCGGCCAGCGAGAGTCGCCTGCCGCGGTCGACGTCTGCGCCGACGGTGTCGGTGGCGTCGGTGAGCCGTCCCGACAGCAAGAACTGCAGCGCCGCCACCCCACACGCGGTGCCCGCGAGGGTCGGGATGACGTCCGCCGCATCGGCACCCGCGCGCGACAGCACCGCCGCACACCCCAGGACCCCGCCCGCCACGATCACCGCGCTGCCCACCGGGAAACGCCGTGTCTGCAGTGCGGCGCTCACCGCGGCGAGAACGGCGATCACGGCCAGCACCAGCAGAGAAAGCACGAGCTTGTCGGCCATCCCGAACGTCGTGATCGCCCACTCCTTGACCGGACCGGACGTGGCGTCGATGACCGCCGAACCGACAGCGGTGCGAGCGTCGGCCTCCGGCCCGAACGGCACCGCCACCAACTCGGTGACACCGAGCGCAACGGCCGCGGCGGCGATTCCACACCACGCGCGGGTGCTGCGCGGAAGGCCGGCCATGAAGGCCAACGTAGTCAGTCCCGCACCCGAAAGGCTTACCGAACGCTGACGTCGGCTAGGTTCCTTTACAGTCCGACCGGAAAGTGGAAAGGAAGCTAGATGGAGATCGAGGGCAAGAAGGCCGTCATCGTCGGCGGTGCGTCCGGCTTCGGCCGTGCCACCGCGGAGGCGCTGACCAAGCGCGGCGCCAGTGTCGCGGTGCTCGACCGGCCGCAGTCCAAGGGCCAGGAGGTGGCCGACGAACTCGGCGCGACGTTCTATCCCGTCGACGTCATGGATTTCGCAGGCACCGAGCAGGTGCTGAACCAGGCCGTGGAGGCGCTCGGTGGGCTGCACGTGGCCGTCACCACCGCGGGCGGCGGGTCCGCCATGCGGACGCTGACCAAGAACGGGCCGCACGATCTCGACGTCTTCCGGCAGGTCCAGGACCTCAATACCGTCGGCACGTTCAACATCAGCAGGCTCGCCGCCGAGCACATGAGCAAGAACGAGCCCGAGGACGACGAGCGCGGCGTCATCATCAACACCTCGTCGATCGCCGCCTTCGAGGGGCAGATCGGCCAGGTCGCCTACACCGCGTCGAAGGCCGCGATCGCCGGGATGTGCCTGACCATGGCGCGTGATCTGGGCAGCCTGGGCATCCGGGTGCTCGCGATCGCCCCGAGCCTGTTCGCCACCGGCCTGACCGAGGGCATCCCCGACGAATTCGCCGCCCAGCTGACCAAGGACGCGGCGTTCCCCAAGCGACTCGGCCGTCCCGACGAGTACGCGAAACTCGCCGTCGCCATCGTCGAGAACGCCATGCTCAACGGGCAGTGCATCCGGCTCGACGCCGGGCAGCGGTTCGCCCCGAAGTAGTGATTTCGGTGTGGTTGGTCGCGGTGAGCGCGACCAACCATGCCCGAGTCGCGCCGGCCATGCGCTGCCGACGCGGGAGATTGCTGCCACCCTGATGTGGTGCCCGAGTCCGCTGATGCGTTGCGCGCCGCGGAGTCGTCGGCCGTTGCCGAGTTCCTCGACGCCCTGAGGGCGCGGCCGTCGGCGCTGATGTTCGAAGGTGACGCGGGCATCGGGAAGACCACCGTGTGGTCGTCGGCGGTCCAGCAGGCGCGCCGCCGGGGCCTGCGGGTGCTGACCGCCCGCGCATCGGCCACCGAGTCGGTGCTGGCGTACGCCTCGCTCGCCGACCTCCTGCGCGATGTCGACGTGTCGGTGTTCGCGACGTTGCCCGCACCGCAACGCAGGGGTCTGTACGGCGCCCTGCTGCTCGACGCCCCGGAGATCGCCGGCGACCCCCGCGCGGTGGCGGCGGGCTTCCTGTCGGTGATCGAGACTCTCGCGGTGGAATCGCCTGTGGTGATCGCCATCGACGATCTGCAGTGGCTCGACAGCTCGAGCGCCGCTGCGCTCGGTTTCGCCTGTCCGCGGCTGTCCGGAGCGGTCGGCCTGCTCTGCACTGTTCGCACTGACTCGGCGGGCGGCGGCCAGGGCCCGCCGGTGCGGATGCCGGGGCCCGGCGATATGCGACGAATTCCGTTGCAGCCGTTCAGCGTGGGCGCGTTGCACACGATACTGGCCCAACGCCTCGGCCGGACCTACCCGCGGCCGATGATGGTGCGTATCCATGAACTCGCCGACGGCAACCCGTTGTACGCCCTCGAACTGGCGCGCTCCCTCGGCGACTCCGCGACGCTGTCCGACGTGCCGTTGTCGGGGACCCTCGCCGAAGTCGTCGGCAAGCGGGTCGGCGCACTGGACACCGACGTGCACCAGGTGTTGCTGGCCGCCGCCTGTGTCGCCCGACCGACGGTGGAACTGCTCGCCCGAACCTGCGACAGGGCCGTCGACGACACCACGCGGATCCTCGAGGTGGCCGAAGCCAAGGGCATCGTGGGTCTGGATGGCCATCACGTCCGCTTCACCCATCCGCTGCTGAGCAGGGCGGTCTACACGGGGGTGGCGTCGGCGCGGCGGCGGGCGACGCACCGGCGTCTGGCCGGCATCGTCGACGAACCCGAACTCAAGGCCAGGCATCTCGCGCTCGGCGCGGTGACCGGCGACCCGGCCACCCTTGCCGCCCTCGACGAGGCCGCCCACACCGCGCGGATGCGCGGGGCGCCCGCCGCCGCCGGTGAACTGGTCGACCTGGCGATCGGTCTCGGCGGGGACACCCCGGACCGCCGGATCATGTCGGCGCGGCACCACTTCAACGCGGGTGACCCCGCCCGCGCGCAGGCGCTGCTCGAACGAGCGATGGCAGACCTGGGTCCGGGTGTCATGCGGGCGGAGGCGGCCAGCCTGCTCGGCTACGTCCGCCTGCTCGACGACAGTTTCCCGGAGGCCGCCGACCTGCTGCAGCATGCGGTGCCCGAGGCCGCCGGTCATCCCGAGGTGCTGGTGCCGATGCTGGTCACCCTGGCGTTCGCCATGTTCAACGCCGGTCACGTCGACGCAGCGCGCCAACGTGCGGACGAGGCGGTGCTGCACGCCGAAAAGCTCGGCGTCGCAGCGCTTCTCAGTCAGGCGCTGAGCATGCGCGCCATGGTCACCTTCCTGCAGGGCCAAGGTGTCGACGAGGCGGGGCTGCACCGCGCGCTCGAACTGGAGGACCCCCTGGCGAACATTCCGATGGCGTTACGACCGAGTGCCCACCATGCCGTCCTCAGGTCGGTGTTGGGGGAACTCGACCAGGCCCACGAGGGGCTGACCGCGCTACGGAAACGCTGTATCGAACACGGCGACGAGGGCGATCTCATGTTCGTCGCCTACCACGCCGCGCTCACCGAGATCTGGCGCGGCGAATACTCCGATGCCGCACTGGTCATCGAGGATTCGGTCGAGCTGGCCCTCCAATTGGGCGGTGACGTATCGCTGTCGGTGGCACTGACGAACCGCGCGTTGCTGGCCGCGTATCTCGGCCGGGAGGAAGAGGCGCGCACCGCCGCCGCCTCAGCACAGGCCGCGTCGCTGCGGTGCGGCTCGGACAGGCTGGGGGAGTGGCCGGTGACCGCACTGGGTTTCCTCGAGGTCTCCCTGGGCAACTACGACGCCGCTCTGCGCGTGCTCCAACCGATGCTGGTCAAACTGGCGGCGGCGCCGGATGCGTGCGAGATCATCGCGGCGTCGTTCGTGCCCGACGCCGTCGAAGCCATGGTCAACAGCGGCCGGACCGAGTCGGCCGAACCGCTCGTGGCGGCGCTCGAACGCAACGGCCGCCGGCTCGACCGCCCGTGGATGCTGGCGATCGGGGGACGCTGCCGGGCACTGGTGGCGGCCGCCCGCGGCGACGTCCCGGCCGCAGTGGACGCCGCGCAGCGGGCGATGGTCGAGCACGAGCGCTTGCCGATGCCCTTCGAGCGGGCGCGCACCCAGCTGCTGTTGGGGCAGCTGCAACGCCGTCAGCGGCTCAAGGATTCGGCGGCGGCCACGTTGCGGGGCGCGCTGCACACATTCGAGCGGTTGGGCACACCACTGTGGGCCGACCGGGTGCGCGCGGAACTGGGCCGAGCCAACGTCGGTCCGCGTCGCGCCGCGGTGCTCACGCCGTCCGAACAGCGGGTGGCGGAGCTCGCCGCGAGCGGTCTGACCAATCGCAACATCGCGATGGCGATGTTCATCAGTCCGAAAACAGTGGAGGCCAACCTGTCCCGGGTGTACGCCAAGCTGGGCATCCGTTCGCGCGCCCAACTCGGACGCTACGTGGGGCAGGCCGGGTCGTAGGGGATCGCCTCGCGTCCGCGACCTTTCAGGCCGGGCGCGGCACCGCGGCCAGCGACCCCTGGCCGATCCAGGCCGGCACCGCGCGGCGGGCCTCGGCCGGTCCGGACACCGCGACACTGCCGTCGAGCAACGCGTGCTGCCAGGTGATGTCGCCCCGCCACACCGCGGTCAGGGTGCGCAGACTGGTCTGCACAGTGGCGGCCACGTCGAAACCGGGGTCGAAGTCGCAGACGTCGGCGCGTCCGTCGGCGACCACCAGCCACCAGCGCGCCGCGCGCGCGTCCACACCGTCGAGGCGGAACGCCAGCGTGGTGCGGACATCCGGCCACTCGGCGACCGGGATGGTGCGGCGCATGTCCCACATGAGCAGATGGGGGTCGAGATCCTCGTCGCCCAGCTCGCCGATCCAGCGCACCCCCCAGGTGCCCAGCGCCTCCACCACGGCGGCCAGCTCCCGGCCGCGAGCGGTGAGCGAATATCCTGTGCGCCCGTCGATCTCACAGCGCTCCACGACTCCCGCGCGGGTCAGCGACTTGAGCCGCTTCGACAGCAGCGCCGGCGACATCTTCGGCACGCCACGCCGCAACTCGTTGAAATGTGTACTACCGAGCAGCAATTCGCGGACGACGAGCAGCGTCCACCGTTCATCGAGAAGTTCCATGGCCTTGGCCACGGGGCAGAACTGGCCGTATCCCGACATCGGGCGCACCTCCTCGCTCACCGCACCGACATCGTCGCGCACATCGGGTCGCCAGTACAGATCTGGAACTGGAATCGCCGTCGGCACGGGGTCACGATGTGAGCACCCGACAAGGAGGACGCCATCATGAACAGCGACACCGCCACGGTCGACGACGGGCAGCTGGCCGCCAGGCACCGGTCCATGTGGGCATCCGGCGACTACCCCAGATTGGCGGCGGAACTCGTCGCACCGCTGGGCCCGGTCCTGGTCGAGGCCGCCGGGATCGCAGCGGGGGACCGGGTGCTCGATGTCGCCGCCGGCACGGGCAACGCCGCTATCCCCGCGGCTCGCCAGGGTGCCGCCGTCACCGCCAGCGATCTCACCCCCGAACTGCTCGAGCACGGCCGCGCCGAGGCCGAACAGCTGGGCGTCGAACTCGAGTGGAAGGAGGCCGACGCGCACGCTCTGCCCTTCGCGGACAACGAATTCGACGTCGTCATGTCGTGTATCGGGGTGATGTTCGCGCCGTATCACCAGCGCGCTGCGGACGAGATGCTGCGGGTCTGCCGCCCGGGCGGCACCATCGCGCTGATCAACTGGACCCCCGAGGGCCACATCGGGCAGTTGTTCGCCACCATGAAGCCGTACATGCCGGCCCCGCCGCCGGGCGCGCAGCCACCCCCGCTGTGGGGACGCGAAGAGCACGTACGGGAACTGATGGGTGACCGGGTCACCGACATCGTCGCGCAGCGCCGCACGCTGCCGGTGACGCACTTCGCCGACGGCGCGCAGTTCCGTGACTACTTCAAGGCCGTGTACGGCCCGACCATCGCGGCGTACCGCAATGTCGGCGACGACGCGGAGCGGGCCGCGCAGCTCGACAGCGACATCGCCCGCCTCGGCGACGAGCTGATGGACGGGTCGTCGCGAATGGAGTGGGAGTATCTGCTGTTGAGCGCGCGCAAGGCCTGACACCATGTCGGCATGCCCGACGCCGCGCAGCTACCCACCCTGACCGACTCGGACGTGGCCGCCCTGGTGCGGTGGGCGGACCGGGAGGGCCTCGGCTCGACGGTCACCGACGTCGCGCCGTTGACCGGTGGCACCCAGAACGTCGTGGTGCGGCTGCACATCGACGGCAGGCCGATGGTGCTGCGCCGCCCGCCGGTGCACCCGCGCCCGACCAGTGACAAGACGATGCAGCGAGAGATCGCGGTACTGCGCACCCTGGCCGGCAGCCCCGTACCCCATCCCGGGTTCATCGCCGGCTGTGAGGACCTCGACGTGCTGGGCGTCGTCTTCTACCTCATGGAGGAGGTCGACGGGTTCAATCCCGGCAACGAGGTCGCAGAGGCCTATCGACGCGACCCCGCCATGCGCCACCGCGTCGGGCTGTCCTACGCGGCGAGCCTCGCTCAGCTGGGCAACGTGCCGTGGCAGGGCAGTGAACTCGCCGCCATCAGACGCCCCGGATCGTTTCTGGCCCGCCAGGTTCCGCAGTTCCTCCGGTTGCTCGAGAGCTACCGCCACGACCACTACGCGCCCGAGTCGTTGACCGGGGTGGCGGAGCTGGCCGAGTGGCTGGAGAGCAACCGGCCTGCGGACGGTGAGCCGGGCATCATGCACGGCGACGCCCACCTGAACAATGTGCTGCTGCGCCGGGAGACGCCCGAGCTGGCCGCGTTCATCGACTGGGAGATGTGCACCGTCGGTGATCCACTGCTGGACCTCGGCTGGATGCTGATCTGCTGGCCGCACGAGCCGAATCCGATCGACGCCGGAAAGGAGCTGGCCGCGCTCGGCGGGCTGGCCGGCAGGCGCGAGCTGCTCGACGCGTACGTGGGCGCGGGTGGGCGGCAGACGAGCGCGCTGTCGTGGTATCTGGCCATGGCGTGCTTCAAACTCGCCATCGTGATCGAGGGCACCTGGTCACGGTTCCTCGCCGGCCGGGCGACCCGCGACGCCGGAGAGCGGCTGCACAGTTCGGCGACCGGCCTGATCGACCTCGGCATCCGCGTCGCCAAGGGCGACGACCCCTTCATGTGACCGCTCAGCGGTAGGCGTCGAGTCCGAGCTGGACCGCCAGGGCGAGGCCCGCGAGTCCGATGAGGAGCCGAAGTGGGCCCGCCGGCGCGTGGCGGACCACCACCGGACCCAGGCGTGAGCCCAGCAGACAACCGGCGCCCAGCGGGACGACCGCCAACCAGTGCACCGGCGCGGCCACCGCGAACACCACGGCGGCAGTCGAATTCGCGACTCCGAGCACCACGTTCTTGCCCGCGTTGGCGTGCGCGAGCGTATCGCTGCCGGTGGTGAGCAGCAGCGCCAGCAGCAGCACCCCGGCCGCCGCACCGAAGTAGCCGCCGTAGACGCAGATCGCCAGGATCGCCGCGGACTCCCACAGCCCGGCGTGCGGGCGGCGTTCCGGATGGGCCGGGGTCGTGCGGCGGGGCAGCAGGATCACGACCGCCGAACCGCCCAGCAGCACCGGCACCAGCTTCTCGAAGCCCTCAGCGGGCGTCGACAACAGCAGCACTGCACCCGCCACCCCGCCCAGGGCCGCGGCGGGGACGATGCGCAGCAGCCACGGGCCCTGCCCGCGCAACTCCGGCCGCGAGCCCAGCACCGAACCGATGCCGTTGAACACCAGCGACACGGTGTTGGTGACGTTGGCGGCCACCGGCGGCAGACCGGCGAGCAACAGCGCCGGATAGGTGGCCACGGACGCCAGGCCGGCGATGCTGCCGGTGAGGCCGCCGAGGACGCCTGCGGCGAGCAGCAGAGCGAAGTCGGGCCAACCCATTGCGTCGACACTAGTGCCGGGCCCGCGGGCCCGATCGGGGCGAGAACCTGCTTGCGCCGCCGCCGAGGCGAGGTCTAGCATCGGCCGCGTGCCAAGGCGACTCGTAGTAGCAACCCGCAGCGGGGTCTGATCTCGACCGACCCCTCGCTGTGGGTCGTTGCTACACCGTCGGTCACCTCCCTCACGAGAAGACCGGCACATGATCACCACATCGCCAACACCTGCCCTGACGTCCACCGCCAGCGAAACCGGACCGCATCCGGGGCCCGGTCAGCCGACGTTCGCGTCCGTGCTGCACGCCCCGCCGCCGCGCGGTCTGCGTAAGGAGGCCGACGAGATGACCTGGCAAGCTTTCCTCGACGAATACGCACCGACCACGGGTCCGCTGCGGCTCGGCCAGTGGATGTGCACCGACACCGAACGCCCGGCGGGCCGGCTGGGCCCGCAGTCACGCACCTACCAGGCCACGCTGGCGGTCGGGGACCGGATCAGCACGGCGACGGCGGCCGCGTGCGGGCCCGTCGCGGCGCTCACCGCGATGCTCTACGAGCAGGGCATCGCCGTCGAGACGGTCGCCTTCCACCAGATCCCCGCCGGCGCGGACACCGCGACGTTCATCCGGGGGTCTGACGGTACCCACACCGAATGGGCGATGGGCGTCGCCGAGGATGCGACGCAGTCGGCGCTCAAGGCCGTCATCGCGTGCGCGAACCGGCTGCTGGCCGCCTGACCGTCAGCGCAGCGGGCGCAGGACGAGCGGCATTCCGTCCATCGGCACCGGCATGCCGCCGTAGTCCAGCCGCGAGACGTACCCGGGGCGCGGCGGCTCCAGCCGGTAGCGGCGCAGCAGCCGGTGCATCACGGTCTTGATCTCGAGCTGTCCGAACACCATGCCGATGCACTTGTGCGCACCGCCGCCGAACGGTGCGAACGCGTAGCGGTGCTGCTTGTGCTCGTTGCGCGGTTCGGTGAACCGGGCCGGATCGAACTTCTCCGGATCGATCCACAGCTCCGGCAGGTGATGGTTCACCGACGGCCACGTGACGACGTTGGTGTCGGCCGGGATGAAGTGACCGAGCAGTTCGGTGTCGCGGACGGTCTGGCGGACGTTGAACGGCAGCGGGGTGACCAGGCGCAGTGATTCGTTCATCACCAGGTCGAGGGTTTCGAGCTTCTCGAGCGCCTCGATGTCGAGCGGGCCGTCGCCGAGCCGTTCGGACTCCTCGCGGCAGCGCTCCTGCCACTCGGGGTTGCGCGACAGGTGGTAGGCCATCGTGGTGAGCGTGGACGTCGACGTGTCGTGCGCGGCCATCATCAGGAAGATCATGTGGTTGACGATGTCCTGGTCGGAGAAGGTGTTGCCGTCCTCGTCGGCGGTGTGGCACAACACCGTGAGCATGTCGGTGCCCTGCGAGTCGCGCTTCTCCTTGACCCGCTGCTCGAAATAGGTGTCGAGCACCTTGCGGGCCTGCAGCCCGCGCCACCACTTGAACGGCGGGAGCCCGGTGCGGATGATCGCGCCGCCGGCCCGCGTGGTCATCGTGAACGCGTCGTTGACCTTGGTGACCAGTTCCTTGTCGGTCCCCGGCTCGTGGCCCATGAACACCACCGAGGCGATGTCGAGGGTGAGTTCCTTGACCGCCGGATAGAACAGGAAGCGCGGATCGTTCTCGACCCAGTCGTGGGCGATCACCTGCGAGGCGACGCGGTCGATGTGCTCGACGTATCCGGTGAGCCGGCTGCGGGTGAACGCCTCCTGCATGATGCGACGGTGGTACATGTGCTCGTCGAAGTCGAGCATCATCAGGCCCCGGTTGAAGAAGGGCCCGATCACCGGATGCCAGCCCTTCTGCGAGAAGTCCTTGTTGCGGTTGGAGAACACCGCCTGCGTGGCGTCGGGTCCCAGTGCGACGACCGACGGCAGGGCGGGGGAGTACGCGTAGTGCAGGGGGCCGTAGGTCTTGTACACCTGCAGCAGATAGTCCGGGCCGCCGCGGAAGGTCTCGATCATGTGGCCGAGCACCGGCAGGCCGGAGTCGCCCATCACCGGCTTGAGGCCGCTGCCGGGAGGCGGTTCGGCCAGCACGAACTGCTTCCACTCCCTGGTGCGCAGCCGCTTCTCCACCAGGCCCATCCCCGGAATCGTGTTCAACGTCGGAGTCAGGCGCCGCTTGGCCTGGTCGAGAAGGTATTCCGGGGTGCTGATGGTCGCCATCTACGCTCCTGCTCGTCACAACGCTGTGGTGGACATCACCTGTGATCATCCTGACCGGGACACTTGACGCATGTCAAGTTTTGTTCTGGCGTGCCGCGGTGCCAAGGTTGAATGCCATGACCGCCGATTCCGCCACGCCTGAGGTCCGCCGCAGCCGCGGCGACCGGCAACGCGATGCGATCGTCGCCGCGGTCCGCGCGCTCCTGCAGGAACGGGCGTTCGCCGACCTGTCGGTCAGCACGATCAGCGAACGCGCCGGCGTCGCGCGTTCGGGGTTCTACTTCTACTTCGACTCCAAGTACGCCGTCCTCGCCGTGATCGTCGCCGACGCGATGGCCGAACTCGACCAGATGACCCACGACTTCGCCCCGCGCGAGGCCGGCGAGTCACCCTCGGACTTCGCCAAACGCATGGTCGGCTACGCCGCCGCGGTGTTCGCCAGCAACGACCCCATCATGCGGGCGTGCAAGCTGGCGCAGAGCACCGACGCCCAGATCCGCGAGATCATGAACGACTTCGAGGACACCGTGATCGACAAGATCGTCGGGCTGGTGCGTCAGGACGACGGTGCCCGGCCGATCACCGACGACCTGCCCGCGCTGGTGCGGATGCTGACGGCGACCACCTCGATGACCCTGACCCACGACAGCGCGTTCGTCGGCCGCGGCGACGACCCGGCACGCGCTGTCGAAGTGGTCGAGCGGTTGTGGCTCTACGCGCTGTGGGGCGGCTCGGACCTGCGGGACCGCTGATACCGGGGCCCTGCAGGTAGGGTCACGGCCATGACGCAGGGCGGCGGATTCTCCGGTAAACGATGTCTGCTCACCGGCGCCGCCAGCGGGATCGGGCGGGCCACCGCCCTGCGGCTGGCCCGTGACGGCGCCGAACTCTTCCTCACCGACCGGGACGCCGACGGACTGGAGACCACCGTCGCCGACGCCCGCGCACTCGGCGGCACGGTCGCCGTGCACCGGGCACTCGACATCTCCGACTACGACGCCGTCGTGCAGTTCGCCGCCGACATCCACCGCGACCATCCCGCGATGGACATCGTGATGAACATCGCCGGTGTCTCGGCGTGGGGCACCGTCGACCGGCTGACCCATCAGCACTGGAAGTCGATGGTCGACATCAATCTGATGGGCCCCATCCATGTCATCGAGACGTTCGTCCCGCCGATGATCGAGGCGCGCCGGGGCGGTCACCTGGTCAACGTGTCGTCGGCGGCCGGACTCGTCGCCCTGCCGTGGCACGCCGCCTACAGCGCCAGCAAGTACGGTCTGCGCGGCCTGTCGGAAGTGCTGCGCTTCGACCTCGCGCGTCATCGCATCGGGGTGTCGGTGGTGGTGCCCGGCGCGGTGAAAACCCCTCTGGTGCAGACGGTTCAGATCGCCGGCGTGGACCGCGAAGACCCGAACGTGCAGAAGTGGACCAACCGCTTCACCGGCCACGCCGTGTCGCCCGAGCGTGCCGCCGAGCGCATCCTCGCCGGGGTGCGCCGCAACCGCTACCTGATCTACACCTCACCGGACATCCGCGCCTTCTATCTGTTCAAACGCACGATGTGGTGGCCCTACAGCGTCGCGATGCGACAGGTCAACGTGATCTTCTCCCGAGCGCTGCGCCCCGCGCGGCGATGACGATCAGCGGGTGCCCCAGTCCCACGGCGGGGTGCTCAGCAGGTTCTGGCCGTCGACGCGGGTCTCGCCGAACTCCTTGTACAGCGCCAACCTGACCGCGTCGCCGTCCTCGTCCAGCGGGACAGCGCCCAGCAGTTCGATCATCGCGGGGGAGTGCGTGACGACGACCACCTGGGTCTGTCTTGCCGCTGCGGTGACGAGTCCGGCCAACGGGCGGACGAGGTCGGGGTGCAGGGAGGTCTCCGGCTCGTTGAGCACCATCAACGACGGCGGCTCCGGACTGAGCAGTGCCGCCGCCCACAGCAGGAATCGCAGTGTCCCGTCGGACAATTCGGCACACCGCAACGGCCGCAGCATCCCCGGCTGGCGCAGCTGCAGGTCGAAGAGCCCGTCGTGGACCGCGATCTCGACGGTCGCGCCGTCGAAGGCGTCGGCGACCGCACGGGCGAAATCGTCGAACCCGGCTTCGATGACCGTCTGTGCGGCGGCGGCCAGATCGCTGCCGTCGGCGGACAGCACCGGCGTGCGCGTCCCCACCTGGGGGCGCCGCGCGGGCGCCGCCGCGTCCACCCGGAATCCGTCGTAGAAGCGCCAGTTGCGCAGCCGGTCGCGTACCGCGGCGAGTTCGGGCAGCGCGCCGGTGTATTCGGCGAGCACGCTGCGATACGACGGCAGCGCCCGGGTCAGTTCGTCGAAGCCGCGTCCGGATTCGGCACTGGCCTCGGCGTGCGGCCCGCCCCGGCGCACGAGTGTGGCGTTGGGACGCAACACCTTTCCGGCGAACACCGCCTCGCGTTTGATCTGGGGATCGCGGGCGAACAGCGAGCCCGGACCGGCGTGCTGGGGCAGGCCGAGGTCCACGAGGTAGCCCAGATCGTCCGCGGCATAACCGAGTTCGAGGGAGACCGGCCGCGTGCGCACGGTGCCTTCCGTCCTGCCGGTGCGGCGGGCGCCCGCGGTCTGCTCGGGGCCCGCCCACAGCACGGACTGCAGCCCGCCCTCGCGCGCCAGCGAACCGATCACCTCACCGCGGCCGCAGTCGGCGAGCAGCCCGAGTGCCCGGTACAGCGAGGACTTGCCGCTGCCGTTGGGGCCGGTCACCACGGTCAGCCGGCGCAGCGGCAGCACCACATCGCGCAGTGAGCGGTAGCCGCGGATGGCGACGGTCGAGAGCATGGCCTCCACGCTATGGGTTCGCCCCGACAACCGGTTCCGGCATGGCCAGCTCGAGGCGGACCCCGAGCAGCCGGATCGGCCGGTCGAGGTCGAACAGCGCCAGCACGTCGAGCGCGGTGGCCGTGACGAGGTCCGCGTCCGTGCTCGCGGCGGGCAGTTTCCGGATCTTCGTGCGGGTGTAGAAGGTGCTGGTGCGCACCGTCACCGCGACGCGGGTGACGACCCGGCCGGCGTCGACGACCTCGGCGAGCGTCTGCTCGGCCAACCGCGCCACCGCCGACTCCATGTCGGCCCGGTCGGTGAGATCCTGCGGGAAGGTGACCACGTGGCTGCGCGAACGCGGCACCCACGGCTGCGAGCTGACCTCGCTGTCGCCACCGCCCTTGGCGAGCAACAGGATCCACAACCCCGTCGTCGGCCCGAACGCCGATGTCAGGACCATGGCGTCGGTGCCGGCCAGATCGGCCACCGTCGTGATGCCCATGGCGGAGAGCTTCTTCGCCGTCTTGGGGCCCACACCCCAGAGCGCGTCGACCGGGCGGTCACCCATCACGGCCATCCAGTTGTCGTCGGTGAGTTGGAAGACCCCCGCCGGCTTCCCGAATCCGGTGGCGACCTTGGCGCGCTGTTTGTTGTCGCTGATGCCGACCGAACAGGACAGGCCGGTGGCGGCGATCACCTCCCGGATCCGGTCGGCGAGCGCGAACGGATCGTCGACGTCGGCGCCGAGGTAGGCCTCGTCCCAACCCCACACCTCCACCGGGTGGCCGAGATCGCGCAACAACCCCATCACCTGATCGGACGCCTCGTCGTAGGCGGCGGTATCCGACGGCAGGAAGGTCGCGTCCGGGCAGCGCCGTGCCGCCGCGCGCAGCGGCATCCCGGCATGCACCCCGTACTCCCGCGCCTGATACGAGGCGCAGGTGACCACCTTGCGGGGTTCGGTCGGGTCCCCGCTGCCGCCGACGATGACGGGCAGCCCCTCGAGTTCGGGATGTCGGCGCAGTTCGACCGAGGCGAGGAATTGGTCGAGGTCGACATGCAGGATCCAGCGCGGCACGGTCACCGCCCGCAGAGTTTGGTGGCCACGCCTTCCCATGCATCGCCGAGGTCGTCGAGTGTCGCGCCGTCGGCGAGGCGGTGTTCGACGTAGTAGGCGTCGAGCAGGGCGGTCAGCGCGGCGGTCTGCGCATCGAGGTCGCCCGTGGTGCCGGCCGCCTCCAGCAGCATCCGGACATGAGCGTGGTGCAGGGCGGCCGGCTCGCTGAACCGCATCTGCGGATCACGCGCGGCATCCGACAGCAGGGCGTGGTGCTCGTGGACGAAGCGCAGCCGGGCGCGTCCGTACGCGACCAGCCGGTCCAGTGGGGGAGCGTCGGGCCCCAGCGGCGGTGGTCCGAACATGAAGGCCTCCTGCTGGGCCTTCTCGTCCTCGTCGAGGAGGACCATCATCAGCCCGGCCCGGCTGCCGAAGCGACGGAACAGCGTGCCTTTGCCGACTCCGGCGGCCGCGGCGATGTCATCGGTGCTGACAGCCCCGGCGCCCCGTTCGGCGATGAGCCTGCGCGCGGCGTCGAGGAGCAACGTGCGGTTGCGCGCGGCGTCGCCACGCTCCTGCGGCGCGTCGGTCACCGGGAGCGGGGCGAACCGGTCGGGGGCGCTCACAGCTTCGACCTTAACCGGGGGAATCAAACGGACCGCGGTCCGGTTAGGATGATCGAACGTCGATCCATTCAGTGAGAGGAACAGGACATGTCGGAGCTCAACGTCATCGTCTTCGTGGGCAGCCTGCGTAAGGCGTCCGTGAACCGCCAACTCGCCGAACTGGCTGTCGAGTCGGCCCCGGAGGGAGTCGCCCTGACGGTGTTCGACCGCCTCGGGGAGCTGCCGTTCTACAACGAGGACATCGACGACGAGGCGGCGCCCGAGCCGGTGCGCGCGTTGCGGGCTGCGGCCGGTGCGGCCGACGCCGCCCTGGTGATCACGCCCGAGTACAACGGCAGCATCCCGGGAGTGCTCAAGAACGCGATCGACTGGCTGTCCCGGCCGTGGGGCGAGAGCGCGCTGAAGGACAAGCCGCTCGCGGTGGTGGGGGCCGCGCTGGGTCGCTACGGCGGCAAGTGGGCGCATGACGAGACCCGCAAGTCCTTCGGTCTCTTCGGCCCCCGGGTGATCGACGATCTCGAGCTGTCGGTGCCCGCCGCATCGCTGGACGGTCGGCATCCCCGAGAGAACGCCGAGGTCACGGCGGCCCTGCGTGCCGCCGTCGAGAAGCTCGTCGCCAACGTCGGGTGAGCTCTGTGCGCGGTGGGCGCACGGCCGGCCGGTGATCGCTCCGAGTTTGCTGACCGCGTGCGGGCGCCGTCCGGGTCGCGAGGTTTGTCGGTGCCTGGTGGTAGACCTGGCCACATACAGCGACACATCCTTCGTCCGGCGTGGCGACACGCCGGGCAAAACCGGTGACAGGGGCTTACGACCTGGGAATTCCAAAAATGTCATTCAGAACATCTTGTATCTGTTCGCGATGTCGGCCACTAGGTGTAGTGTCTTGCTCACCGACAGGCCCCAGAGTTCGGACGGCCGGCCGGAGCGCAGAATCCGGTGGGGCCGGCTATCCGGTCCCGGGGAACGCGCCCTGGTCGACCCAGGAATTTCCGGAGCCTGCGGGTCGCTGAACACTACAGCGGCACGACGTGCCGAACCAGTTGCCAGCCGGATTTGATTTCACTACCGCCGTTCGCGTAAGGAGCCGTACCGCCGATGTCGCAGCCCGCCCTCACTCCGGTCACCGTGTACACCAAGCCCGCATGCGTGCAGTGCAACGCCACCTACAAGGCGCTGGACAAGCAGGGCATCGCGTACGAGGTCGTCGACATCACCCTCGACAGCGAGGCGCGTGACTACGTCATGGCGCTGGGTTACCTGCAGGCTCCGGTCGTGGTGGCGGGCAACGACCACTGGTCGGGCTTCCGTCCGGACCGGATCAAGGCGCTCGCCGGCGCGGTGGTCGCCACCGCCTGACGGGGTACGCGGGTACTGCGGAGGTCGAACAATGGGCAACATCGTGTACTTCTCCAGCGTTTCGGAGAACACGCACCGCTTCGTCGAGAAGCTGGGGCTGCCCGCCGTCCGCATCCCGTTGCGCGACCGCATTCAGGTCGACGAGCCCTACGTGCTGGTGCTGCCCACCTACGGCGGCGGCCACGCGAACGGGCCCGACCCCGACGCCGGGGGCTACGTCCCCAAGCAGGTCATCGCATTCCTCAACGACGAGCACAACCGGTCGTTGATCCGCGGCGTCATCGCCGCGGGCAACACCAACTTCGGCGCTGAGTTCGGCTACGCGGGCGACGTGGTGTCCCGCAAGTGCGGCGTCCCGTATCTCTACCGTTTCGAACTGATGGGAACGACGGACGACGTCTTCGCCGTCCGCGCGGGTCTCGCTGACTTCTGGAAGGAACAACCGTGCCTCCAACCGTGACCGCTGCAGAGCCCGAAACCGTCGGCGTTCACGCGCTGCCGGGTGAGACGGACTACCACGCGCTCAACGCGATGCTCAACCTGTACGACAAAGACGGCAAGATCCAGTTCGACAAGGATGTGCAGGCGGCCCGGGAGTACTTCCTGCAGCACGTCAACCAGAACACGGTGTTCTTCCACAGTCAGGACGAGAAGCTCGACTACCTGATCGAGAAGGAGTACTACGAGCGCGAGGTGCTCGACCAGTACTCGCGCAACTTCGTCAAGTCGCTGCTCGACCGCGCGTACGCCAAGAAGTTCCGCTTCCCGACCTTCCTCGGCGCGTTCAAGTACTACACCTCCTACACGCTCAAGACCTTCGACGGGAAGCGTTACCTCGAGCGCTTCGAGGACCGCGTGGTGATGGTGGCGCTGACGCTGGCCGCCGGTGACACCACGCTCGCCGAGAAGCTGGTCGACGAAATCATCGACGGCCGCTTCCAGCCGGCGACGCCGACGTTCCTCAACTCGGGTAAGAAGCAGCGCGGGGAGCCGGTGTCGTGCTTCCTCCTTCGCATCGAAGACAACATGGAGTCCATCGGGCGCTCCATCAACTCCGCACTGCAGCTGTCCAAGCGCGGCGGCGGAGTTGCGTTGCTGCTCACCAATATCCGTGAGCACGGCGCCCCGATCAAGAACATCGAGAACCAGAGCTCGGGCGTCATCCCGATCATGAAGCTGCTCGAGGATTCGTTCTCCTACGCCAACCAACTGGGTGCCCGCCAGGGTGCCGGCGCGGTGTACCTGCACGCCCACCATCCCGACATCTACCGTTTCCTCGACACCAAACGCGAGAACGCCGACGAGAAGATCCGCATCAAGACGCTCTCGCTGGGCGTCGTGATCCCGGACATCACGTTCGAATTGGCGAAGAAGAACGAGGACATGTACCTGTTCTCGCCGTACGACGTGGAGCGGGTGTACGGCGTGCCGTTCGCCGACATCTCGGTGACCGAGAAGTACTACGAGATGCTCGACGACTCGCGGATCCGCAAGACGAAGATCAAGGCGCGCGAGTTCTTCCAGACGCTCGCCGAGTTGCAGTTCGAGTCGGGTTACCCCTACATCATGTTCGAGGACACGGTGAACCGGTCGAACCCGATCGACGGCAAGATCACCCACTCGAACCTGTGCTCGGAGATCCTGCAGGTCTCCACGCCGTCGGAGTTCAACGACGATCTGTCCTACTCGAAGATCGGCAAGGACATCTCCTGCAACCTGGGTTCGCTCAACATCGCCAAGGCGATGGATTCGCCGGACTTCGCGCAGACCATCGAGGTGGCCATTCGCGGCCTGACCGCGGTGAGCGACCAGACGTCGATCACGTCGGTGCCGTCGATCGAGAAGGGCAACAACGACTCCCACGCGATCGGCCTCGGGCAGATGAACCTGCACGGCTACCTAGCCCGGGAGCGGATCTTCTACGGCTCCGAAGAAGGGGTGGACTTCACCAACATCTACTTCTACACCGTGCTCTACCACGCGCTGCGGGCGTCGAATCGCATTGCGATCGAACGCGGTACGCATTTCAAGGGGTTCGAGCGCTCCAAGTACGCGTCGGGCGAGTTCTTCGACAAGTACACCGAGCAGTCCTGGCAACCCAAGACCGAGCGGGTGCGGCAGCTGTTCGCCGATGCCGGCATCCGCATTCCGAACCAGGACGACTGGAAGCGGTTGAAGGAGTCGGTGCAGCAGCACGGCATCTACAACCAGAACCTGCAGGCGGTGCCGCCGACGGGGTCGATCTCCTACATCAACCACTCGACCAGCTCGATCCACCCGGTGGCGAGCAAGATCGAGATCCGCAAGGAAGGCAAGATCGGCCGCGTCTACTACCCGGCGCCATACCTGACGAACGACAACCTGGAGTACTACCAGGACGCGTACGAGATCGGCTACGAGAAGATCATCGACACGTACGCCGCGGCGACCCAGCATGTCGACCAGGGGCTGAGCCTGACGCTGTTCTTCAAGGACACCGCGACGACGCGCGACGTCAACAAGGCGCAGATCTACGCGTGGCGCAAGGGCATCAAGACCCTGTACTACATCCGCCTGCGCCAGATGGCGTTGGAAGGAACCGAAGTCGAGGGTTGCGTCAGCTGCATGCTGTGACGCTCACGTAGCTAGGTTGCAGTTCGACTCGAACTCGCTTCTCATGCCACATCCGGTCGATCTCTGAAACAGAGAATGCGCTGGGGGAGGACGCCCGCCGCAGCCGGATGTGGTCTCTCATTCCGGTTCGAGGTGCTCACGGACGACGGCGATGTCCCTCGTGTGGTCACGCGCGATCCGCCATCGTCGGACGGTTCGGTGGGAGAAGCTCGGGCTGCCGGTTGTCCACTGCGCGATGAGGTCGACTCAATGGCATGCTGTTTGAACAGATTCGGTCGGATGCCTACGCGGCGCTGCTGAAGCTGCCACAATTCCCTGCGTGATCGGAAGCTGCGGAGCTTTCGGTCATGCGGGCGTTCGGGGGCTTTGAGACTTGGTCCCGGGAACGGATCGACGAGTAGGTTGCCGCCGTGAACAATCAGGTCGCCGACTTCCTGGCTCCGCAGCGATGAGTCGGAACGGTCGCCTCGAACGGTCTCGGCGAGTTTTCGCGCCGGACGGCTCGGAGGGGGAATGACGATGTCTTACATGGTGGGGCAGCTGGTTTTCTTGGCGGTCGTCGCAGCGTTGATCGGTGGCGTGGTCTGGGCGGTGTTGGTGATGCGCAAGCCGCGCCCGCCGGTTGAGGACGACGACGAGTGGTGACACCGATCGTGTGCACCAGAACGCCATAAGGGCGCTACGCGCACCGGAACCGGCCGGTAAGACGAAACACGTGATGGTTGAGTGTGCTCGCCCAAGGTGGTGCTGTCCCGTGGATCGGCCCCGCAGTCCGCGCAGCCCTGCTCACCGCTGCCGCCTCAGCGATATGTTCTTCCGCTAGCCCTTCAGTCAGCCCTTGCGTGCCTGGTCCGCACGCAGCGCCTTGAGGCGCCGCTCCTCGCGCAGCACCTCCTGGTAGCTCTCGCGTTCGGCGATCAGCCACTCCGGCTTCTCTTCGAGCAGCGCCTCGATCTGCTCGGTGGTGAGCGCTTCGGTGACGCCGCCCCGCGCGAGGCCGGCGATCGAGACACCCAGCTTGGCGGCCACGAGGTTCTTCGGGTGTGGTCCGTTCTTGCGGAGGTCCTTGAGCCACTGCGGCGGATCCGCCTGCAGCGCGGCGAGCTCGTCGCGGGTGATCGCGTTCTCCTGGAATTCGGCCGGCGTCGCGGGCAGATACACGTCCAGCTTCTTCGCTGCCGTGGCGGGCTTCATGGACTGCGCGTTCGGCCTGCTCATGGCCCGAGTTTATCGATGCGGCCCGGCGGTAGCCTGAGGCGGTGGCTTCGTCCTCGCTGCCTTCGCTCACCCTCGGCTACGTCCCCGGTGGGACGCCCGCGAAGTGGGCTCGGATCTGGGCCGAACGCCACCCCGAGGTCCCACTGCAGCTGTGCACCGTCGCCGCGGCCGACGCGGCCGACGCCGTGCGGGCCGGCACCGTCGACGTGGCGTTGCTCCGACTGCCGTCCGACACTTCCGGGCTGGCCGTCATCCCTCTCTACGAGGAGACGACGGTCGCCGTGGTGCCGACCGATCACGTCCTCACCGCCGCCGACACGCTCACTGCCGCCGACCTCGACGGTGAGCCGGTGCTGCGCCCACTCGACGACGTCGTCTCCTGGGCCGGCGCCCCCGGCTCACCGGTCGAGCACCGGCCCGAAACCACCCCGGACGCAATAGAACTCGTTGCCGCGGGGCTCGGCGCGCTCATCGTGCCCCAGTCGCTGGCGCGGCTGTATCACCGCAAGGACCTCACCTACCGCCCGATCACCGACGCGCCCACCTGCCCCGTCGCGCTGGCTTTCCCGGAGGGGCCGCAGTCGACGCCGCTCGAGGAGTTCATCGGGATCGTGCGTGGCCGCAAACCGGGCTCCTCGCGGGGGCAGCCCGAGCCGGCGCCGAAACGCACCGCCCGGGAGAAGACCCTCGCCAAGCAGGCCGCTCGTGCCGCGGCGGGTAAGAGCGCCCGCAAACCGGGTCGGGCCGCGCGCGGTCGACGCTGACGTACTGCGCGCCGAGACTACGGTTGTTGACGGATGTAGGGCGATTCGAGTCATCAACCGTAGTGTCGGCGCCCAGGTTCGCACCCTCAGCTGACGTGATCAGACCAGAAACCCACCGTCGGGAGGGCGGCCGGTGGAGCAGCGGGCCCGTCGGACAGCCTGTTGACGTAGTCGAGCAGGCTGTCAGCGACGACGCGGATGTCGGCCTGGTAGATCGACAGCACGGGATGCCCAGAAGGGGTCTCGGCAGGTAGATAGCAATGCGAGTACACCGGGACCATCCGCGGCACGCGCGCCAACTGGTACACCGCACTGCGCAAGGCGTCCTTCATCCGGGTGGGACGCTTCCCCCAGCCGCCGTCCCAGAACTGCTTCCACTCCACCGCGAACAGGATGCCGTCCGCCGGCAGCCGCAATTGTCGGTCGAGCTGTCGATGGCCCTCCCGCCAGTTCGGCCACCCCTCACCCACCGGCAGTGCGGTCGTGAGGAAGTCCCGGTGATCGTCGGCGAATGTGAATCCGAACGACGACTCGATGCGGGTCACCTCGTCGTCGGACAGGCCCGGCGCCATCGGCACTGTCCCCAGGGAGGCGAGGCGGTGCGCGGCGTCGGCGCCGGATCCGGACATGGCGCCCAGGGTAGAGCGGTGATTCCACCACCGAATTCCCTGAAACGTTTCAAACAATTTCTCGTTTCCATTATCGTCTGGCGGGAATCCAGCGGCCTGTGTGCCCGATCACAGCGGGCGCGCTGACGCCCGGTCCGCGCACGTTCGAACGGAAGGTCTGAGCCCATGGCATCGGCGACGCGAGCGTCCTTCTTCAGTCGCGAACGCATCGTCGCCCCGCCCGGCTGGAGTCGGTGGTTGGTTCCGCCCGCCGCGCTGTCCATCCACCTGTCCGTCGGAGCCGCCTACTCGTGGAGCGTCTTCAAGAAGCCACTCGAAGGGGCTCTCGACATCTCCGGCACGCTCAGCGCGCTGCCGTTCACGATCGGCATCGTCGTGCTCGGCCTGTCCGCGGCGATCTTCGGCACCTGGGTGGACCGCAACGGTCCGCGGATGGCGATGTTCGCGGCCATGTGCTGCTTCTGCGGTGGGTGGCTGGTCGGCGCCGCCGGCCTCGCCCTGGGCCAGTACTGGCTGGTGCTGCTCGGCTACGGCGTGATCGGCGGCATCGGCTGGGGGATCGGCTACATCTCGCCGGTGTCCACGCTGATCAAATGGTTCCCCGACAAGCCGGGTATGGCCACGGGTCTGGCGATCATGGGCTTCGGCGGCGGTGCGCTCATCGCGTCGCCGTGGTCGACGGCGATGCTCAGCGCCTTCGGCACCGAGACGGCGGGAATCGCCAAGACGTTCCTCGTCCACGGCGTGGTGTACGCGGTGTTCATGTCGCTGGGCTGGCTGCTGATCAGGGTGCCGCGGCCGGACTGGAAGCCGCAGGGCTGGACGCCACCGCCCGTGCAGGAGAACTCGATCGTCACCGGTGGGCAGGTGTCGGCGAACAACGCGATCAAGACCCCGCAGTTCTGGCTGCTGTGGGTGGTCCTGTGCTTCAACGTGACCGCGGGCATCGGCATCCTGGAGAAGGCCTCGCCGATCTATCAGGACTACTTCGGAACGGCCGGAGCGGCGGCGGGCGCATTGGCCGCCGCGGCCGCCGGCTACGTGGCGATGCTGTCGCTGGGCAACATGCTCGGGCGCATCGGGTGGTCGAGTCTGTCGGACGTGATCGGCCGCAAGAACGCCTATCGGCTCTACCTCGGCGTCGGCGCGCTGCTCTATCTGACGATCACGTTGATGTCGAACTCCAACAAGATCGTCTTCCTGGTCGCGACCATCGTGATCCTGTCGTTCTACGGCGCGGGCTTCGCGACCGTACCCGCTTATCTACGTGACCTTTTCGGCACGTTCCAGGTGGGTGCCATCCACGGCCGGCTGCTGACGGCGTGGTCGGCGGCGGGCATTCTCGGGCCCATCATCGTCAACTCGATCGCCGACCATCAGGCCGCCGCGGGTAAAGACGGCCCCGCGCTCTACACGCTGTCGTTCACCATCATGATCGTCCTGCTGGTGATCGCCCTGGTGTGCAACGAACTGATCCGGCCGGTCTCGTCGAAATGGCATGAGCCCGAACCTGATCCGACCACAGCTGTCGCAGAGGAGGTCCACCGGTGAGCGAGTCGCCCGTCGAACTGCACGATTACACGCCGACCGTTCCCAAGCCCTACATCGCCCTGGCGTGGGTGTGGGTCGCGGTGCCCTTCGGTTACGGCGTCTACCAGCTGCTGCTCAAGGTCGGTCAGCTGTTCGGTTAGCGCCGAGCGCACGGTTGTCGTACGCGAACCGCGAGTAGCGGTGTCAACAACCGTGCACTCGGCGCCGGCCGGCCTTGGAAATGCTTGGAAATCCTCTTTTAACACACGCGCCACGCCCGAGAAATAACGCGTTCCTAGGGTTTCGATAACTGATCGAAACTAGGGATGAGGGGTTCGACGCATGGCGCGGGACGTAGCTGAGGTCGAGGTCATGGCCAAGCAACTGAAAGAGGACGGAGTCCGGTTCAGCATCGCCGGATACACCGACTTGCACGGCAACATCAAGGGAAAGATGGTGCCGATCGACCATTTCGTCCAGATGTCGCAGGGCTCGGAGCTGTTCACCGGTGCCGCCCTCGACGGTTTGCCGCAGGACGTCAGCGACGAGGAACTCTCCGCGCACCCTGACCTGGACCGGGGTTTCGTCTTGCCGTGGCGCAAGGACGTCGCCCTGTTCCTTTCCGATCTCTTTGTCGGCGGTGAGCCGTTCGAGGCGTCGACCCGAAACATCCTGGGCCGTCAGATGAAGGCGGCCGAAGACATGGGATACCAGTTCAACCTGGGCGTCGAGACCGAGTTCTTCGTCCTGGAGGACGGACCGGCCGGACCGATCAGCTTGAGCGAGCGCGACACGCTGGACAAGCCGTGCTACGCGGTACCCACACTGCTGGACAACCTGGGCTGGCTGCACGAGCTCGTCGACTACATGAACGAACTCGGCTGGGACGTCTACTCGTTCGACCATGAAGACGCGCAGGGACAGTTCGAGATCGACTTCGCGTACGCCGACGGACTGTCGATGGCCGACCGCGTCGCGTTCTTCCGGCTGATGGCCAACGAGGTCGCTCGCAAGCACGGAGCGTACGTCTCCTTCATGCCGAAGCCGTTCGCCGACCGCACCGGCTCGGGCGCGCACTTCAACATGTCGCTAGCGGGTCTGGACAGCGGGCTGAACATCTTCGAGTCCGCCGACGACCCGCGCGACGCCGGCCTGAGCGAGATCGGCTACCACTTCGCGGCCGGGATCGTCCGGCACGCCGCGGCCATCTGCGCGGTCATCGCGCCGACGGTCAACAGCTACAAGCGTCTGGTGCGGCAGGGCAGTATGTCGGGTTCGACCTGGGCGCCCATCTTCGCCAGCTGTGGAAACAACAACCGCACCAACATGTTGCGCATCCCGCTCGGCGGCGGCCGGATCGAATGCCGCGCAGTGGATTCCGCGGCGAACCCCCATCTCGCGGCGGCCATGCTACTCGCCGCCGGCCTGGAAGGGGTGCGCGAACGGCTGGAGCTGGAACACTTCCACACCGAGAACCTCTACGAGGTCGACCCCGTCGAGTACCAGAACCGCGGTGTGGCGCTGCTGCCGCGGACCCTCGAAGAGGCGGTGGACGCGTTCGAGGCCGATCCGTTCACCAAGCAGGTGTGCGGGGACAAGCTCTGGCAGTCGTTCATCGACTACAAGCGCAGCGAGTGGACGTCATACACCACCGCGGTCACCGACTGGGAGAGGGACCGCTACCTCAAGTTCTTCTGAGCGACGAGCACGAGGAAACGCTGAAGATGACGACGGCCGACCGGACCGACGGACGCAAACAGCTTCGAGTAACGGAACTTTCGCTGGAATCGGGTGCGGTGCTGCTCGACGCGCAGATCAGTTACCGAACGTACGGATCCCTGTCGCCCTCCGGCGACAACGCCGTGCTGTTGTTCACCTACTACACCGGTGACGACGACAGCTACCGGGCGTGGATCGGGTCCGGCCGGCCGCTGGACCCCGGTGAGCATTTCGTGATCATCGTCAACCATCTCGGTGGGGGGATCTCGTCGTCACCGTCGACGACGGATACGCAGTTCCCCGAGGTGCGCATCGGTGACTGTGTGCGAGCGGCGAAGCTCGTCCTCGACCACCTGGGCGTGCGGTCACTGCGACTCGTCGCCGGATGGTCGCTGGGCGGTATGCAGTCACTGGAGTTCGCCGCCACCTACCCCGACCGCGTGTCCGCGGTGTTCGCCCTGTGTTCGGCGGCCCGATGCTCGCCGATCAACCAGGTCTTCCTCGACTCGGTCAGCGCCACGCTGACCACAGGCGGCCGGACTGTCGAAGCCGACGACCCGGCAGCGGCGGAGCGGCTCGATACCTTCGGCCGTGTCTATGCCGGGTGGGCCTACTGCGAACAGTTCTTCGCCGAGGAGTTGTACCGCGAGTTCGGATACGCCGACCCCGGCGATGTGCTCGACCGATGGGGCAAGGACCACCAGAACATGCACCCCGGAGATCTGATCGCCGCGATGCGGATGTGGCGGGCCGCCGACGGCGGGGGCAGCCTCGACGCCCTCGGCGAACGGCTCGGCCGCATCACGGCACGCACGATCCTCATGCCGTCGGTGACCGACACCTACTTCACCGTCGCCGAGAACGCGCTGGAAGCCGCCTGGCTGCGCAACGGGGAGATCAGACCGATGGCCTCGCCGCTGGGACACATCGCCGGGCGGCCCGGGATCCGCGCCGACGAACAGGACGAGGTCGACGCATGTCTGCGCGAACTCGTCGATACGCCATGACCACGCGTGGAAACGCGCACCGATCGAGAGCAGGAGAACCAGACGAGTGTCACTCAATGTCGTAGTCGCCGGTCTGCCGAAGGCAGTGCAGAACGCCGAGGACCCGGACGAGGGGATCTGGCTGACCCCCGAACAGAGGGACCAGATCACGGCGGTCGCCGAAGATGTGTGGCTGGAACACATTCCGGTCTCGGAGCTGAACGCCGGTAAGGCTCCTCAGCGTCCGCCGCACGCGATCATGGTCGAGACCAGCGGCTCCAAAAAGGAGATCGAGATCGAGCAGGGCATCCTGAAGATGCCCGGACTCGAGCAGCTGTTCAATCCGGATCTGAAGTTGCTGCAGTCGATGAGCGCGGGCGCCGAGCACCTCGTCGGGATCATGCCCGAGGGTGTGGTGCTGGCGAACGCCTCCGGGGTGGCGGCGAACGCCATCGCCGAGACCGTGATCGCGGGAATTCTGGCCCACGCCAAGATGCTTCGGCAGCGCTGGGAGTACCAGGCGGCGCGGGAGTGGAAGGAACTCCCGGCCCGCGAGCTCGAGGGCTCGACCATGACGGTGCTCGGAACCGGCAACATCGGATCCAGGACGGCGACAATCGCGCGGGTGCTCGGTATCCGCACGATCGGCGTCAACCGTCGCGGTCAGGCGGTCGAAGGCTTCGACGAAACGGTCGCCACCGAGCAGCTGCTCGCTGTGCTGTCCCGATCCGACTACCTGGTGATCGCGGCGCCCCTCACGCCGGCCACGCGCGGCCTGGTCGACGCGGAGGCGCTGGCGGCGATGAAGCCAGGCGGGTGGGTGGCCAACGTCGCTCGCGGCGCGATCCACGACGCCGACGCCCTCACCGATGCATTGGAGCGAGGACATCTGTCCGGGGCTCTCATCGACTGTCATGTCACCGAGCCGCTGCCGGCCGACGATCCGCTGTGGAAAGCACCGGGCGCCATGGTCTTCCCGCACGACTCGCACGCGTCGCAGCTGCTCGGCGACCGGCAGGTGGACGTCTTCGTCGACAACCTCCAGCGGCTTGTCGCGGGTCGCGAGTTCCGCAATGTCGTCGACCTGTCACTGGGCTACTGAGGAGGCCGTCATGGACCTTGGATTCATCGGGCTCGGTGTGATGGGCGAACCGATGGCCGGACACCTCGTGGCCGCCGGCCACGACGTGGTGGTCTTCAACCGCTCGCATGCCAAAGTCCAAGCGCTGGAATCCCGTGGAGCGGTGGGCGGCACCAGCCCTGCGCACGTGGGGGAGAAGGCGGACGTCGTGATCACCATGCTGCCCGACTCGCCCGAGGTCGACGAGGTGCTGTTCGGCACGGAGGGCGTCGTCACGACGCTGCGGCCGGGCTCGCTCGTCATCGACTGCAGCACGATCTCCCCGGACGCGGCGGTCGCGATCGGAGCACGTCTGGCCGACCGTGACATCGCGTTCGTGGACGCACCGGTCAGCGGCGGGGATGCCGGGGCCAAGGCCGGAACCCTCGCGGTGATGATGGGCGGTGACGACGAGTCGGTGCGTCGAGCCGGCGAGGTCCTCACCGCCGTGGCGGCATCCCTGGTGCACGTGGGTCCTGTCGGTGCGGGCCAACTCGTCAAGGCGGCCAATCAGATGCTCGTGGCGGGCAACATCGCCCTGGTGGCCGAGGCGGTGACGCTGCTGCAGCGCACGGGGGTCGACGTCGAGGCAGCGCTCGCGGTGCTCGGCGGTGGTCTCGCCGCCAGCAAGGTGCTCGAGATGAAGGCACCGAAGATGCTCGCCCGCGATTTCGCTCCCGGCTTCCGGGTCGACCTGCACCACAAGGACCTCAAGATCGCGTTGGCGGCCGCGGAACAGGCGCGGATCGCTGTGCCGCTCACCGGCGTCATCACCCAGCTCGTGCAGGCGCTGCGGTCCGCCGGCGACGGGGGTCTCGACCACAGCGCCCTGATCAGGGCGCTCGAGCGGCTGAGTGGCGCCGCCGTGGAGGGTACGAGATCGTCTACACCACACAGTGTCTCGGAAGGAGGACAGCCGTGCCGACAGCATTGATCTGTGGCGGTGGAGTCGCTGGACTCTCCTCGGCCCTGCACCTCAAACAAGAAGGCTGGACCGTCCAGATCTTCGAGAGCGACAGCGAACTGCGAACCGCCGGAGTCGGACTCAACATCTGGCCCAACGGGGTGAGGGTCATCCACGGGCTCGGGCTGGGCGAAGAGTTCCGGTCGTTCGCCGCCGAGATGGAGCGGTGGTGGGCGCTGGACAGCGACGGCACGCTCACCTCCGACATCGACGTGAGCCACTGGCCCGAGGAGCTGGGCGCCCCGATCACCGGCGCGCGACGGCGCCGGCTGAACGCCATGCTCGCCGCGGCGCTCGACCCGAACGAGATCGAGTTCAACACCACGGCAGTGGGATACGCGCAGACCGACGAGAACGTCACCGTGCACTTCGAGGACGGCCGGAGCGCCGTGGGCGATGTGCTGCTCGGGGCCGACGGCATCGGGTCGCGGATCCGGAACGCCATGCTCGGCCACGTTCCGCGGTTCACCGACGAGGGCATCGTCCGCTGGCGCGGGGTCTTCGAGACCGCTCGGGCCGGCGTCCCGGCCGACGTGCAGGCCGACGTGTACGGTGCCGAGGGCCATTTCGGGTGGATCCCTATCGATTCCACGCACGCCTACTGGTACGGCTCCATCGGCGGTCTTTCCACCTTCGACGAGTTCCGCGGCGTCTACGACACGTGGGTCAACACCCCTGTGCCGCAGATCATCGCCAACAGCGAACCCGACAGCATCATCGGCCGTGAGATCGGGCACTACCGTGAGCACCTGCGGCAGTGGGTGGACGGGCGAGTCGCGCTGATCGGCGATGCAGCCCACCCGATGTACCCGGGGATGGCGCAGGGGGCGAACCAGGCGTTGATCGACGGGCAGACGCTGGCCCGGTTGCTCACCGCTCACGGCGACGTGCGTGTGGCGCTGGCGGTGTTCGAACAGGAGCGCATCCCGGTCGCCAACAAGATGGTCGATTACTCGCGACTGCACTTCGATTACGAGCGCACGCGTAAGGAGTACCGATCCGGACAGGGCAATCTGCAGATCAACCGGTACCTGGAATTCGAATCATGACCGCCGTCACCGCTTTGTCGGTCCCGCGGCTGCGACGCGTCCCGTCTCTCACCGTGGACGGGCGTGTTCTCGCCGTGGGCTTCGTCGCCGTCCTGATCGGTCTGCAGGAGATCCTCACGCGCAGTGGTGTGCTGCCGGCCGGCTACTTTCCGCCCGCGAGCGAGATCGTCGCCGCATTCGTGGCCGAGCTGAACGGTTCGGCGCTGGGTTCGGCGTTGTGGGCCACGATGAGCACCTGGCTGCTTGCGCTGGCCATCGCGGTGGTCCTCGGCACCGTGGCGGGGATACTGCTCGGCTTGCTCGTCCCGCTCGAAGCGCTGCTCAGGCCGGTCATCGAATTCCTGCGTCCGGTGCCGTCCGTCGCGCTGATCCCGCTGGTGGTCCTCACCATCGGCACCGGATCGCAAAGTGCCCTGTTCCTGGCGGTTTTCGCGGCCTTCTGGCAGGTCCTGGTGCCCGCGATCGCCGGGGTTCGGGCGGCGCATCCGGTGGCGCTGGAGACGGCACGGTCCTACCACCTCACGGCATGGCAGAAGATCCGCTGGATCCAGCTGCCGAGCATGCTGCCGTACCTCACCACCGCGATCCGGTTGGCGACCTCGACGACGCTCATCCTCGTCGTGACCGCCGAGATCATCATCCAGATGCCCGGTCTCGGGTACGAGATCACGATGTCGCGGTCCGCCGGAAACCCGGCGCGCATGTACGCCTACATCGCGGTCAGTGGCCTGGCCGGGATCGTGTTGAACGCGCTGATGCGCCGGCTCGAGAACCGGGTGCTGTCGGCGCAGGGCCTGGGGGAGAACCGATGAGCACAATGACCGCAGCGTGGTCCAGCGGTCGGGGCCGCACGGCGTTGGGTGCCGTCGGCGCGGTCGGCGCGTTGGCGGCATGGTTCCTCGCCTCCGCCAGCAGCGACAACGCGTACTTTCCTGCGCTGTCGGCGATCGTCGCCGAAGCGCGGGAGTACTGGATGACACCGGAGGGACTGGCCAATATCCGCGCAAGTCTGACGACACTGAGCGCGGGGCTGGGGATCGCGGTGGCCGTCGGGATCGTGGTCGGCCTGGTGATCGGTCAACTACCGCTCGTCGAGCGCATGGTGTCGCCGACCCTGGAGTTCGCCCGCGCAATCCCCAGCACAGCGCTCATCCCTTTCGCGATGATGCTCTTCGGCGTGAGCCCGGAGATGAAGGTCTTCCTCATCGCGCTGGGCTGTGTCTGGCCGGTTCTGCTCAGTACCGCCGACGGGGCCCGCCGGTTGGACACCACGATGATCGCCTCGGTGCGCGCATTCCACATCACCGGCCTGCGACGCCAGCTGTACGTCGTCCTCCCGGCCGTGCTGCCGCGCGTGCTCGTCGGTGTGCGAATCGCCATCCCGCTCAGCCTGATTCTCATGGTCACAAGTGAAATGGTCGGCGCACAAACAGGTTTGGGGTTCGTCATCACTCAGGCGCAAGCGACCTTCCAGCTGCTGACGATGTGGTCGGGCATCCTGCTCCTGGGGATCCTCGGGTTCCTCATGACATTCCTCTACTCCCTGGCCGAGCGCCGGCTGTTGCGGTGGTGCGACCCGCGGCGCTCCGACACCCGCTGAACCGACTAATCCCCCCACCGACATATGTGAAAGGCAGTGATCGATGCTCATCGTCTCAAGCCTCGAAAAGACCTACCCCGTCAAAGGCGGCGGCTTCACCGCTGTCGCCGACATGTCCTTCAGCGTGGCCGAAGGGGAGCTGTTCAGCATCGTCGGTCCGTCCGGCGCGGGTAAGACGACGCTGTTGCGGTGCGTCGCCGGACTGGACGAACCGACAAGCGGTTCGGTGACCTTCAACGGGCAGCGCGTCGACGGTCCGCCGGCCAACTTCGCGGTGGTGTTCCAGGACTATGCGCGTTCGTTGTTCCCGTGGATCACCGTAGCCAAGAACGTCGAGCTGCCACTGATGAAGAAGGGGCTCGGTGCGGCTGAGCGCCGGGTGCGGGTCGCGCAGGCGCTGGAGGAGGTGGGACTGGCCGATGCCGCGCACAAGAAGCCGTTTCAGCTGTCCGGCGGCATGCAGCAGCGGGTCGCGATCGCGCGGGCCATCGCATATCGCCCGGCGGTCCTCATCATGGACGAGCCGTTCGCGTCGGTCGACGCGCAGACCCGTGCCGATCTCGAGGATCTCTTGCTGCGGGTGCGCGACGAGACCGGCACCACCGTCCTTTTCGTGACGCATGACGTCGACGAGTCGGTGTATCTGAGCAACAGGGTGGCGATCGTGACCCGCTCACCGAGCTGCGTTGCCGAGGTCGTCGACATCGACCTGCCGAATCGTCGCGATCAGATCGAGACGAAATCGCTGCCCGAATTCGCGCATCTGCGCGCCCACGTGTTCAGCCGGATTCGCGAGATGGTCCGCGACGACGCGGCCCTCGCCGTCATTTGACACCCAGTAGATCGGAGAAGCGCAGTGTTCAAGCAACTTTCACGCCTAGCACGATGGGGGGCCGTCGCCACGGCCGCCGCGGCACTGACGGCATGCGGCGGCGGTGGAGGAGGGAGCGCCGAACCCGCGACGACCGACGGGGGACTCGTCAAGGTCAACGTGGGGACGATTCCCGCGATCCTGAGCGCACCGCTGTTCGTCGGTATCGAGGAGGGCATCTTCGAAAAGCACGGCCTCGACGTGCAGGTCAACTTCGCCGACGGTGGCGCCGCGGTGATCCCGTCCGTGCTCAGTGGGGAGAACCAGTTCGGTTACTCGAACACGGTGAGCCAGCTGGCCGCGATCGATCAGGGACTGCCCTTGCGTCTCGTGCAGCCGGCGTGGGCGCCGTGTTGCGAACCCCAGCAGGACGACCACGGCGTACTGGTGCTGCCGGACGGTCCGATCAAAGAGCCAAAGGACCTGGAAGGCGCGAACATCGCCGTCAACACCCTGCAGAACATCGGCGAGGTCCACATCCGCCGCGCACTCGACAGCCTCGGCGTCAATCACGAGAGTCTGACCTGGACGCAGCTGCCGTTCCCGGACATGGGTGAGGCGCTCGCACGAGGCGACGTCGATGCGATCTGGGTGTCGGAGCCACACCGAACGCCGGGGCTGAACAAGGGGTGGAAGCAGATCATCGCCCCCGGCATCCAGTCCTTCCCGGATCAGGTGGGCGGATACTATTCGACGTCGCAGGATTTCGCCGAGTCGAACCCGGAGACGGTGAAGGCGTTCCGTGATGCCATGGACGAGATCAACACGTTCGCACAAGGGAATCGCGATCGGGTGGGCGAGGTGGCTGTCGCGGAGATGGGCATCGACGCGGGAATCATCGACCAGGTGAACTTCCCGAAATTCCCCACCGAGGATGACGTCGAGGCGTTGCGCGATTACGGCGCGGCGGTCGTCGAATACGGCATCATCGACAAGGAGCCGGCGGATTACGAAGCGCTGTTCGCCACGACTGATTGAGCCGGACACGTCCGAAGCACCGCGCGAAGGCCTCCATCGCTTCGCGTGGTGCTGAAAGATCAAGAGTGCTAAGGACTCCGGAGATGTCGGTGACTACTGGCCAGTGGTCCCATGGCCTACGATTGCCGTATGGCTAGAGCGCCGTCGCAAGGGGGGCGTCCGCGACGTAGCGGCATCGTCGCGGACGACCCACGCGGGGACATCCTGAAGGCAGCCGCGGAACTGTTCGCGGCGAGAGGTTTCGGATCCACCCGCATGGACGCGATCGCGGAGCGGGCGGGCTTGGGACAGTCATCGCTGTATTACTGGTTCAGGTCCAAGGACGAGATCCTGCGCGGGATCATGAACCAGAACCGGGTGTCGTTGGAAGCGGCCCGCGTGCTGTCACCGCGCGACGAGTCAGCCGCGGTGCGGCTTTACATCGTCCTGTACCAGGATGTGGTGCAGATGTGCACGGCGCCGCTGAACTTCTACGATCTGGAGGAAGCGGCGAAGAAGCAGCCGGACGTGTTCGCCGACTTCCAGGGTGACTACGACGAGTTGTCGGTGCGGCTCCGCAGCATCATCGAAAAGGGAATCGTGGCCGGGGAGTTCGTCGACGTGTCGCCGGAGGAGTTCGCGCGGACGGCACTGAGCCTGAACGAGGGCAGCCAGTACCGATTCCATGCCAACGGTCAGGGCCGCGATGATCTGCATGGATACGCCGATGCCGCGGCACGGACGTCGCTGCGGGCAGCGCTGGCCGATGTCGACCGGCTGGCCGACGTGCAGGAGGCCGCTCGCAGGGGCATCGCAGGATTCAGCAGCAGCCTCTGAGGGACCGACGAGTTCGGACGCCGAGCGCACGGTTGTTGTACGCGAACCGCGAGTAGCGGCGTCAACAACCGTGCACTCGACGCACCGAAACCTCAGTACTTGTGCTGCGGGCCTTGCTCTTTCTTGTACAGCGCCTTGAGCATCCGGTCGCGGAAGAACGCGTTGTCGATCAACTTGATGCCGTTGTTGGCGACCGCGGGGATACCGGCGAGCTTGTGGAAGTAGCGGCCGCGCTTGTACTCCCGGCCCCACGCGGCTTCCATGCGCTGGGCGTAGTTCGTGAAATCGTCGGGTCCGCCGTTGGTGAGCGCGGCGATCGCGCACTCACCTGCGGCCAGCCCCGATTCGAGTGCCTTGGAGATCCCGGCACCCGATGCCGGCTTACCCGCGCCCAGCGAGTCGCCGGTGAACAGCACACCCGGACGCCACGGCGGCCACGCGGTGAAGCCCATCGGCAATCGCCACGCCCGCACGCTCTTGTTCTTCTTCAGCTCCTCGATCGGCGGCAGATCCCAGTCGTGCGGCAGCGTCCGCAGGAACTCGCCGAGGAACTGCGTGGCGTTGATCGACTGCCAGTTCTTGTAGCTGTTGACGTAACCCAGCCCGATGTTGAAGATCCCGTCGCCCATCGGGAACACCCAGCCGTAGCCCGGCAGCTGATCGCCCTGGAACTGCAGCTTGAGATAGATGTCGAGGCTGTCGGAGTCCGGCCGGTTGGCGTGCATCTCCGAGCGGATCGCGATCGCCGAGTAGCCGTTGTACTGCGAGTCGATCTTCAGCGCCCGCTTGATGGGTGAGTAGGCGCCGTCGGCGGCGATCACCGCATCGCCGTAGACCTTCTCGCCACCCTTGAGCACCACGCCGATGACGCGGCCGTTGGCGTCCAGTTCGGGGCCCGCGACCTCGGCGCCCTGACGCACCTCCGCACCGGCCGACTCGGCGTGCTTGAGCAGCACGGTGTCGAGGTGGGTGCGGCTGACCGTGTGGCCGTGATCCGGCATGCCCGGCCGCTTCGGGAACGACAGCTCCCATTGGCTGGGGCTGTACACCGTCACCCGGTTGACCCGGTGGAAGGTGGCGACCTCGTCGGCCAGGCCCATCTTCTGCAGGTAGCTCACCGCGCGGGCGGTCAGGCCGTCGCCGCACGGCTTGTCGCGCGGGAACACGGCCTTGTCCAGGACGACCACCTTGGCGCCGGTCTGCGCGGCCTGCCACGCCGCGGCCGAGCCCGAAGGGCCGCCACCGGCGATCACCAGGTCGTAACGCTGTGTCATGAATCTCGTCTCGTCTATGGGGTGTCGCGACAGATAGTACCCAAGACGTGCGCCCGTGGCTGCATGGGAGAAAGCCCGGCCGACCAGGCGGAAACGGTGTGCGGGCGGAGGTTCTGAGCAGGTCAGCGACACCCGAGCGAGTACAGTGGGCGGGTGCGACGAGGGTCGAGGACCCGCAGCGGCGAAGAGTCGGGCGGCAAAGTGGACGCGCGCAGCGAGCGTTGGCGCGAGCACCGCAAGAAGGTGCGCGCCGAGATCGTCGACGCCGCATTCCGGGCCATCGACCGGCAGGGCCCCGAGGTCAGCCTCCGCGAGATCGCCGAGGAGGCAGGCACCGCCAAGCCCAAGATCTACCGGCACTTCACCGACAAGTCCGACCTGTTCCAGGCCATCGGTCAGCGGCTGCGCGACATGCTCTGGACGGCGATCTTCCCGTCGATCAACCTGTCGGTGGACTCGGGCCGCGAGGTGATCCGGCGCGCGGTCGAGCAGTACGTGCGGCTGGTCGACGAACACCCCAACGTGATCCGGTTCCTGATCCAGGGGCGCTTCGCCGAGCAGAGCGAATCGACCATGCGGGCGCTGAACGAGAGCCGCGAGATCACGGTCGCGATGGCCAACATGTTCGACAACGAGCTCGGAGAGATCGAACTCGACGCCGCCGCGCTCGAACTCGCCGCGTACGCCGCGTTCGGTTCGATCGCGTCGGCGACCGATTGGTGGCTGGGCGCCGAACAGGACAGTCCGCGGCGGATGCCCTCGGAGGAGTTCGTCGCGCACCTGACGACCATCATGATCGGGTCGATCAACGGCACCTGCGAGCTGCTCGGGATCGTCATCGACCCGGACCTGCCGCTGCACGAAGGGGTGCGGCGCAACGAGCACGTCGCCTGACGCCACGACACGCCGCAGACCCAACATGTGGGGTTGGCGCGAGGTGTCGGCTACTACGAGTAGTGTCGGCAGTAGCTGCGGGGCACTGCGGCGATCCGGCGAAAACACCTGGTGAATGGGGTTCTGGTGACTGATGGCATGAAGCTGATTGACCGCGTCTCGGCGATCAACTGGAACCGTCTGCAGGACGACAAGGACGCCGAGGTGTGGGACCGGCTGACGGGCAACTTCTGGCTGCCGGAGAAGGTGCCGGTGTCCAACGACATCCCGTCGTGGAACACGCTGACCGACCACGAGAAGCAGCTCACGATGCGGGTGTTCACCGGCCTGACGCTGCTCGACACCATCCAGGGCACCGTCGGCGCGGTCAGCCTGATCCCCGACGCGCTGACCCCCCACGAGGAGGCGGTGTACACCAACATCGCGTTCATGGAGTCGGTGCACGCGCGCAGCTACTCCAACATCTTCTCGACGTTGTGCTCGACGGCCGAGATCGACGACGCGTTCCGCTGGTCCGAGGAGAACGCGAACCTGCAGCGCAAGGCCGAGATCGTCATGCAGTACTACAAGGGTGACGAGCCGCTCAAGCGCAAGGTCGCGTCCACGCTGCTGGAGAGCTTCCTGTTCTACTCGGGCTTCTACCTGCCGATGTACTGGAGCAGCCGCGCCAAGCTCACCAACACCGCCGACATGATCCGGCTGATCATCCGCGACGAGGCCGTGCACGGCTACTACATCGGCTACAAGTACCAGCGCGGGCTGGCGATGCAGGATCCGGCGAAGCAGACCGAACTCAAGGACTACACCTACGAGCTGCTCTTCGAGCTCTACGACAACGAGGTCGAGTACACCCAGGACCTCTACGACAGCGTCGGGCTGACCGAGGACGTCAAGAAGTTTCTGCGCTACAACGCCAACAAGGCGCTGATGAACCTCGGCTACGAAGCGCTGTTCCCGCGCGACGAGACCGACGTCAACCCCGCGATCCTGTCGGCGCTCAGCCCGAACGCGGACGAGAACCACGACTTCTTCTCCGGCTCGGGCAGCAGCTATGTGATCGGCAAGGCCGTCGTCACCGAAGACGAGGACTGGGACTTCTAGCTGCGGGCGCGGCACGACGGACTTCCGCGGCGGGATCAGGGTTGCTGATCCAGACGTGCCGTCGCGGAGCGCGGGACTCGTGGCCAACCGGCGATTCGGCGCGCACAATTGGGGTGACGTCGAAACAAGGGGGCCGCGATGAGCGAGCAACCATACGACTTCTTCGGTGAGGTCTTCGCGCGGTACTTCAGACCGGGGATCGACACGTGCCCACGCTCGAGTGGGGGACCCGTCCGACGAATGTTCACGTTGACCGACAACATCCAGGATCCGCTGGAGCAGACCCGGCACGGTGCGATGGCGTGGGGCCAGGCCGAGGTCCCCAACGCCTGGATCGCCACGGAACTGTTCGTCATCACCCAGCACGGTTTGATCTATGCCGTGGAGCTGGACGAGGCGCGTCGGGCGCTGTACTACCTGGCGACCCCACCGGCGTTGTTCGATCCGTTCGTCGATCAGGTCGAGACAGCCCAACTGCGTGAGGGCGCGGTGGTCGTCGTGGACAGCCAGTTCGGCCACGACCTGGCCTCCGCGCGCCCGATGGATGCCGCGCTGCGCCGCATACTCGACGAGCACGAGGCGCTGCGGGTGAACCTACCCCGAGCCGGCTCGGCCGTCTGAGCGATCGGGTCCCTCGCGCCGACGGAGGCCGTTGAACACTGCAGTGCGAGCGCCGCGGTCACCGGCTTCGCCAGCAAACGGCGCCGGCACGAGTCTAGGGTGGGGGCATGGCCGAACTGGTCGATCTGCTGTCCCAGGAACGCGTTGCCCTCGACGAGTCCGCGGACAGCTGGCGGGCGGCGATCAAGATGGCCGGTCGGCTGCTGGAAGAGGCGGGGATCGCCGATTCCGCATACACCGACTCGATGATTGCGAACGTCGAGGACAAGGGTCCCTACATCGTGGTGGCCCCTGGTTTCGCATTCGCCCACGCCCGGTCGTCATCAGCGGTGCACCGCACCGGCATGTCGTGGGTGCGCCTGGCCCACCCCGTCGAGTTCGGCCACAAGACAAACGATCCGGTGACCCTCGTGGTGGCGCTGGCCGCGACCGACGCCGGCGCGCATACCGCCGCGATGGCGCAGCTGGCGAAAGTGCTCGGAGATCCGGCACGGCGTGCGGCACTGGACTCCGCGACGACCCCGGCGGAAGTCATGGGCGTGCTCGGCGGGTCGCGGTCGGCTACGGCTGCATCGACGCCCGCGAAGACCAGCAACCTGATCCTGACGGTGTGTGGAAACGGCTTGGGCACCAGCTTGTTCCTGAAGAACACGCTCGAACAGGTGCTGCAGACCTGGGGATGGGCGCCGTTCATCACGGTCGAAGCCACCGACACCATCTCGGCGAAGGGTAAGGCCAAGAGCGCTGACCTGATCCTGACCTCCGGTGAGATCGCCCGCACCCTCGGTGACGTAGGGGTGCCGGTCAAGGTGATCGACAACTTCACTTCCACCGACGAGGTCGACAGCGCCCTGCGCGATTCGTACGACGTCTAGGAGATCCGATGAACTGGCTGGTCAGTGTCGCCGAGTTCCTGGTCAATGAGATTCTCGCGGTCCCGGCTTTCCTGATCGGCATCATCACCGCAGTGGGATTGATCGCCCTGCGGAAGTCCTCCGGACAGGTGATCGGCGGTGCACTCAAGGCCACCCTGGGTTTTCTGTTGGTCAACGCCGGGGCGGGACTGGTGGTCAGCTCCCTGGCGCCGCTGGGAGTGATGATCCAGGGCGCCGCGGGCGCCCAGGGCGTGGTACCGACCAACGAGGCGATCGTCGGTATCGCGCAGCAGGAATACGGAGCCCAGGTGGCCTGGCTGATGATCTTGGGGTTCGCCGTCAGCCTGGTGCTCGCCCGGTTCACGCCGCTGCACTACGTGTTCCTCACCGGCCACCACACGCTGTTCATGGCGACGCTGTTGACCATCGTGCTGGCTACTGCGGGACTCGACACCCCGGTCGTGATCGTCCTCGGTGGCTTCCTGCTGGGCGTGGTGATGGTGTCGTTGCCTGCGCTCGCCCAGCCGTGGACCAAGCGGATCACCGGCGACGACAGTATCGCCATCGGGCACTTCGGCACGCTGGGCTACATTGCCTCCGGTCTCACCGGCCGGTTCGTCGGCGGGAAGAAGAGCCAATCCACCGAAGACCTCAAGCTGCCCGAATCACTGCGCTTCCTCCGTGATTCGATGGTCGCCACCGCGTTGTCGATGGTGCTGATGTATCTGGCCGTGTCGCTGATCTATCTGGCCAAAGTCGGCCAGGACACCGCATTCACCGCATACGCCGACGACACCGGCGCCGGTGCCGCCGTGGATGTCGGCAACTACCTGATGATGGGTGTCACCGAGGGACTCAGCTTCGGCGTGGCCGTGGCGGTGATCCTGTTCGGTGTGCGCACCATCCTCGGTGAGCTGGTACCGGCGTTCCAGGGAATCGCCGAGCGGGTGGTGCCGGGCGCGGTGCCTGCCCTCGATGCGCCGATCGTGTTCCCGTACGCGCAGAACGCGGTGCTCATCGGATTCGTCTCGAGCTTTGTCGCCGGCCTGCTCGGATTGGCGGTGCTGTCGTTGTGGCTGGGGCCGACGTTCGGGTGGGTGCTGGTGCTGCCCGGCCTGGTGCCGCATTTCTTCACCGGTGGTGCAGCGGGGGTGTACGGCAACGCCACCGGCGGCAGGCGCGGGGCCATCGCGGGCGGTTTCGTCAACGGCCTGCTGATCACGTTCCTGCCGGCGCTGCTGGTGCGCGTCCTCGGTTCGTTCGGAGCGGAGAACACCACCTTCGGTGACACCGACTTCGGTTGGTACGGCATCCTTCTGGGCAACGCCGCGAAACTCGGCACGGTATGGGGCATGGTATCGATGCTGCTGATCGGCGGCATCGTGCTCGGCCTGGCGGTCCTGGTGCAGAAACGTCTGGTCGACACCAACTGGGATCCCTCACCCGGCCGCCCCGTCCCGGTCGGTGCGGCCAGTGCGGCGGCCCCCAGCTCGACCGCGCCGAGCGGCACCCGCAGCTATCCGAAGATCCCGCCGCCGGTCGGCGCCCCGCCGCCCCCACCGCCCCCGCGGACCTGAGCCAGGTGATCGGCGACGTCCGCCCGGCCAGCAGGCACGTTTCAGCGGCGTAACGCCGGGGCATCATCCCGCGACGTACAAGGTGGCGGTACCGCCCTGCGGTGAACCGTCTGCGAATGCGGGGGTGCCAAGCAGCGGCACCCGGAACCGGGCGGTTTCGACCGGTCCGCACACCTTCCCAACGGAATACCCGCCCGTGCGGCGGACCTCAAGAGGATGGCAACAACAGATGAGATTCATGCACAGTGTGCGGCGCCGGCTGCTGGCCGGCGCCCTGGCAGCGGTCCTGCTGCCGGGTCTGGTCGCCGCTGCCGGCGGGGCGGCAACGGCCGGCGCGTACTCACGGCCGGGTCTGCCGGTCGAGACGCTGATGGTGCCGTCGGCCGCGATGGGCCGCGACATCCCGGTGAAGTTCCAGGGCGGCGGCGCCAAGGCCGTCTACTTGCTCGACGGGCTGCGCGCCCGCGACGACAACAGCGGTTGGGACATCGAGACCGCGGCGTTCGAGAACTACTTCGAATCCGGGCTGTCGGTCGTCATGCCGGTCGGCGGGATGTCGAGCTTCTACACCAACTGGCAGGGCCCGGCCGTCGGCAACGGCCAGACCTACACCTACCAGTGGGAGACGTTCCTCACCTCCGAACTGCCGGCGTACCTGGCCGCCAACAAGGGCATCTCGCCCACCGGTAACGCCGTCGTCGGCCTGTCGATGTCGGGCAGCTCGGCGCTGATCCTCGCGGCCTACCATCCGGGCCAGTTCAGCTACGCGGCCTCCCTGTCGGGTTATCTCAACCTGTCCGACGGCATCTGGCCGACGCTCGTCGGCTTCGCGATGCGCGACTCCGGCGGCTTCAACGCCAACGCGATGTGGGGACCCGGCGGCGGCCCGGCGTGGAAGCGCAACGACCCGACCGTCAACGTCGGCAGGCTGGTCGCCAACGGCACCCGCATCTGGGTGTACTGCGGTACCGGACGCCCCGGTGACCTGGGCGGCGGCGGTGACATCCCGGGCCAGCTGCTCGAGGCGATCACCCTCGACAGCAACCGCAACTTCCAGCGCCAGTACCTGGCCGCCGGTGGCAGCAACGCGACCTTCAACTTCCCAGCCAACGGCACCCACGGGTGGGGTTACTGGGGTTCGCAGCTCAACGCGATGAAGGGCGACATCCAGCGCACACTGGGCGTCTGAGCCGAAACGACAAGCGGCCGGATTGCGGGAGTTCCCGCAGTCCGGCCGCTTGCGTCGGCGCTCAGTTGCGCAGGCTCGCGGTGTCGATGACGAAGCGGTAGCGCACGTCGCTCGCCAGCACCCGCTCGTACGCCTCGTTGATGTAATCAGGCGTGATCACCTCGATCTCCGGGAGGACGTCGTGCTCGGCGCAGAAGTCCAGCATCTCCTGGGTTTCGGCGATACCACCGATCAACGAACCGGCCAGGCTGCGCCGCATGCCGCCCAGCGGGAAGAAGGGCACCTGCAGCGGCTTCTCGGGGGCGCCGAGTTCCACCAGCGTGCCGTCGCGCTTGAGCAGGCCGAGGAACTTGCCGAGATCCAGATTCGCCGACACCGTGTTCAGGATGAGGTCGAAGCTTCCCGCCAGTGCGGTGAAGCTGTCGGGATCGCTGGTCGCGTAGTACTCGTCGGCGCCCAGGCGCAGCCCGTCCTCCATCTTCTTCAGCGACTGGCTCAGCACGGTCACCTTCGCGCCCATCGCCTTGGCGAGCTTCACGCCCATGTGGCCGAGGCCACCCAGGCCGATGACCGCCACGCTCTTGCCGGGGCCCGCGTCCCAGTGCCGCAGTGGGGAGTACAGCGTGATCCCCGCGCACAGCAACGGCGCCGCCGCGTCGAGCGGGATGCTGTCGGGGATGCGCAGCACGTAGTTCTCGTCGACGACGATCGCGCCGCTGTAGCCGCCCATCGTGGGCTGGCCGTCGCGGCCGACGGCGTTGTACGTGCCGACCTGACCGGTGCCGGTGCAGTACTGCTCGAGACCTTCCTTGCAGCTCTCACACTCGCGGCAGGAGTCGACGAAACAGCCGACGCCCACCCGGTCGCCGACCTTGTACTTGGTCACCTCGGCGCCGACCTCGGTCACCACGCCCGCGATCTCGTGGCCCGGGACGACGGGGTAGTTCGGCTGCCCCCACTCCGCCTTGACGGTGTGGATGTCCGAATGGCAGATGCCCGCGAAGTGGATGTCGAATGCGACGTCGTGCGGTCCGACCTCGCGGCGGGTGATCGTGGTCTCGGTGAGCGGTTCGGTCGCCGACGTCGCGGCGTACGCGGAAACAGTGGTACCCATTCAGTCCTCTTTGTTCGTAATCGACAATTCGGCCGCGGCACTGCGGCGTTCCCGGTGCGGAAACGGATGGTGGGGGCCGATCGATTCCCGATCGAGGTGTGAGTCCCGTCCTAGAGGCCCGGTGCGCGGAACCCGGCGTTGAACGACGTGCGTGCGTAGGACACCACTCCGGCCTGCGTGTAGGGGTCGGCCGCGGCGAGCGCGTCGGCCTCCTCGGCACTCAGGTCGCCGGTGACGACCACCGCGCCGGTCTGGCTCTCCACTCGCCCGGCCAGCAGGACCCGGCCGGCCTCGACCTGGGCCGCCAGCCATTCGAGATGGGCGGGCCGGGTCTGGTCGATGACGTCGAGCGGTTGCAGATAGGTCAGCGTCAGCACGTGAAACACCGGCGAAGGGTAGCCGACCGGGCCGGTGAGCCGAAAGCCGTCACACATCGGACACATCCGCACCGCGTTCTTAACGCCCCTCGGCTCATCGGTTACGTCGCGGCAACCACGGCCGGTCCGTCGACGCGAAAACTGTCAAGTGACAGAAATGCCGCCGTCGACGCCGGCCCCGCGAGCCCCGGGAGCACCATTGACCAGCGATCTCCGCACGTCGACCGCCACCACCGCCGGTGCCCGCGCGCACGCGCGCGCCCAGCACGGCCGCACCGCCGACCACATGCGCCACGTCCCCGCGTCCAGTAGTCCCACCGCGCCCGACGGCGTACCGGCGCAAAGCCTCGTGTGGTCGGAGACCGTCGCGCCCGGCGGCTACACCACGGCGGTGCTGGCCCGCGGCACGCGCATCCGCATGACCGACGTGGACGGCGACGCCTGTGCGCACCTGCTGCTCCACCGCGCCGACGCCACGCATGAGCGGCTCAACGTCGCCGACACCGTCAAGGTGCCGTGGCAGGCGTACCTCGGGCCGGGCCACCCGCTGTTGAGCGGTTTCGGCCGGGTGCTCGCCACCGTCGTCGGCGACACCTCCGGCCACCACGACGCGCTGGCCGGCACGACGACGCGCGCGAGCAACGAGGCGAAGTACGGCGCCGCCGCACCGGAGTCGCCGTCCCCGGCCGGTCGTGAGCTGCTGTTGCTCGCCGCGCTGAAAAACGGTCTGCGCCAACGGGATCTGGTGCCGTCGGTGTCGTTCTTCAAATCGGTGCGTGCCGACGGCGACGGTGTCCTGCAGTGGCACGGGTCGGCAGGCGCGGGCGGGGCCGTCGACCTGCTGCTGCACGTCGACGCGATCGTCTCGATCGCCAACACCGCCCATCCGCTCGACCCCCGCCCGCAGTTCACCTGTTCACCGCTACAGCTGCACGCCTGGCCCGCGGCCAGCGATCTCGACCTGTTGGCCGCCGGCGAGCTGGTCGGGGAGCTGGGACCGGAACACCGGCAGGCCATCGCCAACACCGACGCCGATCTCATCGCCCGAGGAGTGCTGTGACCACGATCGAGGCCCTCGTTCCCGGCCACACCGTGCTCGACGAGACCGTCGCCGCCCGCGCACCCTGGTCGGCGGTCGTCGCCGCCGGGGACGTCCTGACCATCGTGGACCTCGCGGGCAACCAGGCCGTCGACTGCCTGCTCTACTCGGCCGCCGACACCGCCGTCCGCTACTCCGCTCCGGAAACCATTGCGCGCCAGGGCCGTATCGCACTGACCACCGGTTCGGTGCTGCGCGCCGACACCGGGGCGGCGCTGATGACCGTCGTCGCCGACGAGGTGGGCGTCCACGACACCCTGGGTGGTGCGTGCTCGAAGGAATCCAACACGCTGCGCTACGGGCAGCACACCCGCGCCCAGCACGGCTGCATGGAGAACTTCCTGATCGAGGGCGCCCGCTGGGGGCTCGGTGCGCGCGATCTGGCCAGCAACATCAACTGGTTCATGAACGTGCCGGTCGACCCCGACGGAGCGCTCGGCATCGTGGACGGGCTGTCCGGACCCGGTAAGCGGGTCGCGCTGCGTGCCGAGATCGACACGCTCGTCCTCGTCTCGAACTGCCCGCAGATCAACAACCCCTGCAACGCCTTCGATCCCACGCCGGTCCGGATGATCGTGACACGCCCGTGAACACCGCGCTGATCGCCAACCGGGGCGAGATCGCCGTCCGCCTGGTGCGCGCCGCGCGGCAGGTCGGGCTGCGCACCGTGGCGGTCTTCTCCGACGCCGACCGCGGCGCCCCGCACGTGCGGCTCGCCGACCATGCCGTGCGGCTCGGACCGTCCGCACCCGCCGACAGCTACCTGCGCGCCGACGCCATCCTCGACGCGGCGCGGGCCGGCGGCGCCGACATGATCCATCCCGGCTACGGATTCCTCTCGGAGGACGGAGATTTCGCTGCCGCGGTGGAGGGCGCGGGGCTGGTCTTCGTGGGTCCCACCCCCGATCAGCTGCGGGTGTTCGGCACCAAGCACACCGCCCGCGCCGCGGCGACCGCCGCCGGAGTCCCCGTCTTCGCCGGGTCGGATCTGCTCGCCGACGCCGGCGCCGCTCTCGACGCGGCCGAGACCATCGGCTATCCGGTCATGCTCAAGGCGACCGGCGGTGGGGGCGGTATCGGGATGCAGGTGTGCCGCAACCCCGTCGAACTCCGCGCCGCCTTCGACCGCGTCGCGCGGCTCGCGGCGCGCAGCTTCGGGGCGGCGGGGGTGTTCGTCGAACGGTTCGTCGAATCCGCCCGCCACGTCGAGGTGCAGATCTTCGGCGACGGCACCGGCAACGTCGTCTCGCTCGGTGACCGGGACTGCTCGCTGCAGCGGCGCAACCAGAAGGTGATCGAGGAGGCGCCGGCGCCGGCCCTTCCCGATGCCGTGCGCACCCTGCTGCACGAATCGTCGCGTGCGCTGGCCGCCTCGGTGGCCTACCGGTCCGCGGGCACCGTCGAGTTCGTCTACGACCCGGTCCACGAACAGGCGTCGTTTCTCGAGGTGAACGCCCGTCTGCAGGTCGAGCATCCGGTGACCGAGGCCGTCACCGGGATCGACCTCGCCGCGTGGATGTTCCGGCTCGGCAGCGGCGAAACCGGCATGCTGGCACCTCATCTGGCGAGCGGCGCGGTGCCCGTGCGCGGCCACGCCGTCGAGGCGCGGGTGTATGCCGAGGACCCGTCCCGTGATCACCGGCCGAGCACCGGAACGCTGACCGCCGTGACGTTTCCCGCCGACGTGCGGGTGGACACCTGGGTCGACGACGGCACCGAGGTGTCGTCGTTCTACGATCCGCTGCTGGCCAAGGTGATCGCCACCGGTGACGGCCGCGACGCGGCGTTCGAGGAGCTGGGTGCCGCACTGGATCACACCGCGCTGCACGGGATCGAGACCAACATCGGCGCGCTGCGCGCGGCGCTGACCCACCCCGCCGTCCGCGCCGCCCGCCACAGCACCGCGACGCTGGCCGAGGTGACCGACCCGCGGCCGCGGATCACCGTCGAGCGGGCCGGCCTGCTGACCACCGTCCAGGATCTGCCGGGCCGGATCGGGTTGTGGCACATCGGGGTTCCGCCGAGCGGGCCGATGGACGATCTGTCGTTCCGGCTCGGCAACCGCGCACTCGGCAACCCCGACGGCGCGGCGGGACTCGAATGCACCGCCTCCGGACCGGCGCTGCGCGCCAGCCACGCCACCGCCGTGTGCGTCACGGGCGCCGAGTGCCGCGTCACCGTCGACGGCCTGCCGGTGCCGATGTGGGAGCCGGTCGAGGTCCCGGCCGGGGGACTGCTGGACATCGGCGCGGCCGAGGCGACGGGTCTGCGGACCTACGTCCTCGTCGCGGGTGGCTTCGACATCCCGGCCTACCTGGGCAGCGCCTCGACGTTCACCCTCGGGCGGTTCGGCGGTCACGGCGGCCGGCCGCTCGTGGTCGGTGACGTGCTGCGGGCGGCGCGGCCGCCGTCCGACACCGCCGTCAGGGGCGGGCCGGTCGCCCCCGAGATCCGCCCGGCTCTCTCGTCACAGTGGCAGCTGGCGGTCACCGAAGGCCCGCACGGTGCGCCGGAGTTCTTCACCCGCGACGACATCGACACCCTGTTCGCCGCGGATTACCGCGTGCACTTCAACTCCGCGCGCACCGGGGTCCGCCTGGAAGGACCCAAACCCCAGTGGGCGCGCAACGACGGCGGCGAGGCCGGGCTGCACCCGTCGAACATCCACGACACCCCGTATTCCGTTGGCGCGCTGGACTTCACCGGCGACACCCCGATCCTCCTCGGACCGGACGGCCCCAGCCTCGGCGGCTTCGTCTGCCCGGTCACCGTGGTCGCCGCCGACCGGTGGAAGCTCGGGCAACTGCGCCCCGGCGACACCGTGCGATTCGTGCCCGTCCGCGCCGCCGAGGCGCCGGCCCGGGCCCACGTCGGCGCGCCGACGCTCGTCACTACCGGCGGTGACGGCGACGACGGCGTGCTGTCCCGGCGCGACGGACAGCCCGGCGTCACCTACCGCCGCAGCGGGGACGACAACGTGCTGATCGAGTACGGCGACATGGTGCTCGACCTGGCGCTGCGGGCTCGGGTGCACGCCCTGCACACCCGGCTCGCCGAGGCCCGCGTGGCCGGGATCGTCGACCTCACCCCGGGCATCCGGTCGCTGCAGGTGCACGTCGACCCGCAGCAGATGCCGGTCGACCGGCTGCTCGGCCTGCTGACCGAGATCGAGGACGAGCTGCCCGCCACCTCCGAGCTCGTCGTGCCGAGCCGGGCGGTGCGGTTGCCGCTGAGCTGGGACGACCCCGCGACCCGCGAGGCCATCGCCCGGTACATGTCGGGGGTCCGTGACGACGCCCCGTGGTGCCCGTCGAACATCGAGTTCATCCGGCGGGTCAACGGGCTGGATTCGCAGGACGACGTCGCCGACATCGTGTTCGCCGCCGAGTACCTGACACTCGGCCTCGGGGACGTCTATCTCGGTGCGCCCGTGGCGACTCCACTCGATCCGCGGCACCGCCTCGTCACCACCAAGTACAACCCGGCACGCACCTGGACCGCGGAGAACTCCGTCGGGATCGGCGGCGCGTACCTGTGCATCTACGGGATGGAGGGGCCGGGCGGGTACCAGTTCGTCGGCCGGACCACACAGGTGTGGAGCACCTACCGCCACACCGCGCCGTTCGAAGCCGGCAGTCCGTGGCTGCTGCGGTTCTTCGACCGGATCTCCTGGTATCCCGTGTCGGCCGAGGAGCTGCTCGACCTGCGCGCCGACCTCGCCGCGGGTCGCGGCACCGTCGAGATCACCGACGGCACTTTCTCCCTGGCGGACCACGAGCGCTTCCTCGCGCGCCACGCCGACTCCATCGCCGAGTTCCGCGCCCGCCAGAGCGCCGCCTTCTCCGCGGAGCGTGCGGCCTGGGCGGCGGCAGGGGAGTTCGACCGCGCCGAGCGCGCGCAGTCGCGGGCCGCCGCGGACAACGCCGATCTGGTCCTCGACGACGACGCCCAGCGGGTGGACGCACCGTTCTCGTCGAATGTGTGGAAAGTCGATGTGTCCGTGGGGGAACGGGTGAGCACCGGGCAGGCTCTGCTGGCACTGGAGGCGATGAAGATGGAGACGGTCGTGACCGCACCGGCAGACGGTGTGGTGACCCACGTGCTCGTCGAGGCGGGCAACCAGGTCGAACCCGGCACGCCGCTGATCGTTCTCGGCGGCGACCGCGACGCCTCGGGGATCCCGGCGTGAGTGCCGTCGACCGCGTACGCGCCGCCTACGCCACCATCGACGCCGTGGCACGCCCCGAAGTCTGGATCGCCCTGCGGCCGTTGGCCGACGCGCTGGCCGACGCCGAGGCGGTCGACGCGGCCGTCGCCGCGGGAGCCGACCTCCCGCTGGCCGGGCTGACGGCCGCGGTGAAGAACAACGTCGACGTCGCCGGCCTACCCACCACCGCGGCGTGTCCGGGCTATGCGTCCGGGGCCGCCGCCGTGGACGCCCCGGTGGTGGCGCGGCTGCGCGCGGCCGGTGCGGTCCTCGTCGGGGTGACCAACCTCGACCAGTTCGCCACCGGACTGGTCGGCACCCGCAGCCCGCACGGCGCCGTGCGCGACGCCCGCAGGCCCGAATACATCTCGGGCGGATCGAGTTCGGGGTCGGCGGTGGCGGTGGCCCTCGGTATCGCCGACGTGGCCATCGGCACCGACACCGCCGGGTCCGGGCGCGTGCCGGCAGCGCTACAGGGCATCGTCGGGATCAAACCCACCTACGGTGTGGTGCCCACCGACGGTGTGATCCCGGCCTGCCGGTCCTACGACTGCGTCACCGTCTTCGCCCGCGACATCGACACCGCCGACACCGCGATGGGCGTGATGGGCGGCCCGGACGAGGTGACGCGGGCTCGGCCGTTCCCGCCCGACGCCCCGCTCGCCGCGACGGCGGAGCCGCTGGTCGCGGTACCGCGCGAACTGCCCGGTCTGACCCCCGCGTGGCGGCGTGCGTTCGGCGACGCCAGGGCGCGGCTCGAGCGCCGTGGGGTGACGGTCCGCGAGATCGACCTGACCCCGTTCCTCGAAGCGGCGCGACTGCTCTACGACGGCGGCCTGGTCGCCGAACGCCACGAAGCCGTCGGGGAATTCGTCGACGCGCACCGCGGCGAGGTCGATCCCACCGTCGGTGCGATCATCTCCGCGGCCGGTGCGGTACCCGCGACGCGGTTGCTGCGCGACCGGGTACGGCTCGCCGAGCTCACCGCCGTGGCGATGGCCGAACTCGGTGACTGCGATGCGCTGCTGATCCCGACGACCACCGAACACCCGACGATCGCCGAGGTCGAGGCCGACCCGATCGGCGTCAACTCGCGGCTGGGCACGTACACCAATTTCTGCAATCTGATGGACATGTGCGCGGTCGCCGTACCGTCCGGGATCGCCGACGGCGCCCAGTTCGGGGTCTCCGTGGTCGCCCGCGCCGGCGCCGACGCGGTGGCCCTCGACATCGCGCGCCACGTCGCGGCCCCCGAGTCCGCGAAAGCCGCTGTCTCGCAGGCGCCGTGGCCGGCCCGCGCGGGCCTGTCCGCCGTCCCGCTCCTGGTGGTGGGCGCGCATCTGCGCGGGCAGCCGCTGGCGTGGCAGCTCGAACAGCGCGGGGCGCGCTGGCTCGGGCCCGCCGTCACCGCCCCGCTCTATCGGATGGCGCGCCTGGACACCACGCCGCCCAAACCGGGTCTGGTGCGGGTGGGCGCCGGAGAAGGTACCGCGATCGGTGGTGAGCTGTGGTTGGTCGGCACCGCGATGCTCGGGGATTTCCTCGCCGCGCTGCCCGCGCCGATGATGCTGGGCCGGGTCGCGCTGTCCGACGGCACCGAGGTCGTCGGATTCGGCTGCGCGCTCGACGCGTGGCGGACCGGGGAGGACATCTCGTCCTACGGCGACTGGCGGCGCTACCTCAGCGGGGTCACCGGCAGCGCGCTGAGCGAGCGCGTGTAGTCGCGGACCACGTCGCTGCTGCGGGCTCGCACGGCGGCGGTGGCGCCGTCGTCGGGAATCCCGAGCACTCGCAGGCAGGCGTCGGCCACGTGGACCGGCAACTCCTCACGCTGCGGGCCCCGCGGCACCGACCACATGTTGACCAGGGATTCGACCAGCCGGAACGGCAGATCCGCCGCCGCCTCGTGGACACCGGTCTGTTCGACGACCTCGCGGCTGAGCGCGAGGTAGTGCAACCGCAGCCGTTCGCGGTCGGACCAGAACGGTTCCAGCCGCGCGTCGCGCAACTCGGGCAACAGGTACAGGGCGCCGAGGTTCCACCGGCCGCTGAGCAGCTGGTCACCGTCGAAGGCGGCCAGCGCGTGCAGATGTTCGGCGGCCGTCATCGCCGGCTGCGCGCCGAGCAGGCTGGGGATGAACGCCAGGGTGGGGCCGACCGTCTGGCTCAACAGCGCGCAGAGGATGTCGTCCTTGGTCTTGAAATAGTGGTACATCGAGGCCTGCCGGATGCCGACTGATTCCGCGATGTGCCGCGTCGAGGTGCTCGCGTAGCCCAGTGTGGTGAACAGTTCGCCTGCGGCGTCGAGGATTTCGTCGCGGGCGGTCATGCCCGGACGTCGCGCTGTGTTCAGGCGCGGACGACCGGCCCGGGTGAGCGGCATGGTTCCATCGTGGACCACGAACCGGTGAATCGGTACACCCACCCGTTTCTGTCACACGACAGAAACGCGCGACACCCATCAGTTACGTGTGCCGCCAATTGGTTACGCGCGCGACACCCACCGGGTCGGTGGCCCGTGAAAACTGTCAAGTGACAGGCGGGCGGTTCACCGGTGTGCCGCTCCATCGCCGCGTCGAACCGGCCACTCGGCCCCCTTCGACCCCAGCCGCAGGAGCGTTTCGATTGGGCGTACCTATGCGCAGCGCTGTCTCCGAAGCCGACGCACCGGCCGCGGTACCGTCGACGCCGGATCCGGTCGCCACCGTCGGTGACCTCCGGGTGACATTCCGCCGCAACGGCCGGTCGATCCATGCCCTGCGCGGGGTCTCGCTGGCGATCGCACCCGGTGAGATCCTCGGCCTCGTCGGTGAATCCGGTTCCGGCAAAAGCGTTCTCGGGTTCAGCCTGCTCGGCCTGCTGCCCGGAAACGCCACCACCACCGGGACCGTCCGCGTGGCCGGGTCGGACATGGTCCGCGGGGATGCGAAGGCGCTGCGCAAAGTCCGCCGCCTCGACCTCGGCGCGGTGTTCCAGGATCCGATGACGTCGCTGAACCCCACCATGCGCATCGGCAAGCAGGTGGCCGAGGCGGCGGGCAGCGACGAGGAGGCGCTGCGCCTGCTGACCGCCGTCGGGATCCCGGACCCGGCCCGGCGGATGCGGGCGTTTCCGCACGAACTGTCCGGCGGGCTGCGGCAACGGGTGATGATCGCGATCGCCATCGCCGGCGACCCTGACCTCATCGTCGCCGACGAACCGACCACCGCGCTCGACGTCACCGTGCAGGCCCAGGTGCTACGCCTGCTGCGGCGCCTGCGCGACGAGATCGGTTGCAGCATCGTGCTCATCACTCACGACCTCGGCGTGGCCGCCCAGATCTCCGACCGCATCGCCGTGCTCTACGCCGGCCGGATCGCCGAGATCGGCCCGAGCGCGCAGGTGCTGGCCACCCCGGCCCACCCGTACACGCACGGATTGTTGCGCTCACGGCTCACACTCGACACCGCGCGGGACCGCCCGCTGGCCGCTCTCGCCGGGGCGGTGCCGAGCGCGGTGACCCCGCTGCCCGGATGTGCGTTCTCGCCGCGCTGCGCGCTGGCCTCCGAGGAATGCGACGCGGCGCCACCGGATCCGATCGCGGTGGCTCCGCAACGGGTCAGCGCGTGCATCCGCCCGTTCCCCGAGGTCGCCGAGCGGCTGGGTGCTGCCGCCACCAACGCCGGGGAACGATTCCCCGTCCCCACGGAGCGGGCCGAGATGCCACCTTCGGTGGTCCTGCGCGATGTCACCAAGACCTTCACGGTGGCGCGGCGGTGGCTCGACCGGTCGGCCGACGGGGACGGCAAACTGCATGCCCTGCGGGGCGTTTCACTGCGTGTCGGGCACGGGGAGTCGATCGCACTGGTCGGCGAGAGCGGCTCGGGCAAGTCCACCCTGCTACGCGTCATCGCGGGGCTGGAGCCGCCGTCGTCGGGGTCGGTGGAGCTCGGGGGAGAGCAGCGTCCGCAGATGGTCTTCCAGGATGCGGGGGCGTCGCTGACCCCGTGGCTGTCGGTCGGTGAGCTGATCGGTGAGCGCCTTCGTCGGACGGGGCTCTCGCGGTCGCGGCGCCGCGACCGGGTCGCCGAGGTGCTGGAGCGGGTCGGGCTGCCCGCCGACATCGCGAAGTCGCGGGCCGGTCAGCTGTCCGGTGGTCAGCGACAACGTGTTTCGCTGGCCCGCGCTACGGTGGTGCCCCCCGAGGTGCTGCTGTGTGACGAACCGACGAGCGCGCTCGACGTGTCGCTGGCGGCGTCGGTGCTCAATCTGATCGGCGACCTGCGGCGCAGCCTGGACATGTCCGTGGTGTTCGTGACCCACGATCTGTCCGTGGCCCGCGTCGTCGCCGACCGGATCGCGGTCATGTACCTGGGACGGATCGTCGAGATAGGGCCCGCCGAGCGGGTGATCGGCCGGCCCGCACACCCCTACACCCAGGCTCTCGTCGACTCGATCCCCGACCTGGGTCATGAACCGCGGTCGCTGGCGGGTGAGCCGGCGAGCCCGCTGTCACCGCCCACCGGTTGCGCCTTCCACCCGCGGTGCCCCTTGGCGATCGACGCCTGCGACGACACCGGACTCGACGTCCGGCTCGAGGGTTTCCCCGGCAACCCCCACCAGGTCGCCTGCATCGAGCGGAAGGCCGGCTGATGGCGGTGGCACTGCCCGCACCCGCCATGGTGCGCACGCGACGCCGGATGTTGGCGCTGCCGGAATCGCGGTCGGCGGTGGTGAACTGGATCGGCTTCTCGCTCATCATCGTCGTCACCCTGATCGCGGTCGCCGTCCCGGTGCTGTCGCCCTACGATCCGCTGCTGCCGGTCGGGATGCCGCTGCAGGCGCCCGGTGTGGACGGTTTCCTGCTCGGCACCGACAGCGTCGGCCGCGACATCCTGTCCCGGGTGCTCTACGGGGCACGCTCGAGCTGGTTCGCCGCGCTGGCCGTGGTGGCCATCGGCCTGCTCATCGGCGGCCTGATCGGATTGATCGCGGGGACGGCCGGCGGCTGGATCGACGCGACGCTGATGCGGATCACCGACGCCTTCCTGTCGCTGCCCGCACCGGTCCTCGCGATTGCCGTGGTCGCCGCGCTCGGGCCGGGGTTCCTGCACACCCTGATCGCGGTGTCGATCGTGTGGTGGCCGTTCTACGCCCGGCTGGTCCGGGGTGAGGTCGCGCAGCTCGCCGCCCGGCCGCACATCGAGGCGGCGAAACTCGCCGGAGTCGGTCCCGTCCGGCTGGCCCGCCGTCACCTGCTGCCCGGCGCGGTGCCCAACGCGGTGGTCGCGGCCAGCCTCGACATCGGCACGCTGATCCTCACCCTGGCCGCGCTGTCGTTCCTCGGGCTCGGCCAGTCGGCGCCCGCACCGGAACTCGGGGCGGATTCGGCCCGCAATCTCAGCTACTTCCTGCAGCAGTGGTGGATTCCGGTGATGCCCGGACTCGGGGTGCTGGTCCTCGCGGTGGTCGGCAACGTCGCCGGCGACAGCCTGCGCAATCTGATGAAGACGAAGTAGGGATCCGCGATGAGCGCTTGCGCGAAGAGCAGAAGGTGCAGATGAGCGCTTGCGCGAAGAGCAGGAGTGTCTGATGCGGACTTTCGTGACCACCCGGATCGCCGCCATGCTCGCGATCCTCGTCGCGCTGACCGGTGTGATGTTCGTGCTCGCGCACATCTCCCCGCTGGACCCGGTCAAAGCGCAGCTGGGCGCCCAGGCCTCCCAGGAGGCGGTCGCCGCCCGCCGGGAGGCGCTGGGCCTCAACGAACCCATGCTCGTGCAGTTCTGGAACTACCTGACCGGTGCGGTGACCGGCGATCTCGGCACGTCGTACCGCACCCGCCATCCGGTGGCGTCCGATCTCGGTGACTTCCTGCCCGCGACACTCGAACTCGCGCTGTTCGGCATCGCCATCGCACTGGTGCTCGCCGCTCTGCTCGCGTTCAGCACCACGCTGAAGTGGCGCGGGTCGGCGGTGCTGCGGGCGGTACTGTTCACCGGATCGTCCGCGCCGATGTTCCTGCTCGGCATCCTCGGCCTGATCGTCTTCTACCAGCAGCTCGGCTGGGTTCCGGCCAACGGCCGCACCGGAATCACCGACGCGCCGTCGAGTCCCACCGGCCTGCTCACCGTCGATGGACTGCTGCACGCCCGGTTCGACGTCGTCGCCGACGCACTGCACCACCTGCTGCTACCCGCGGTGGTCATCGCGATCGGCCCCGCCGTCGCGATCGGCCGGGTCCTGCGGTCGAGCCTGCTCGGTGACGTCGACAGCGACTACGCGAGAACCGCACGCGCCAAGGGTCTCTCGGAGGGCCGCATCATGGTCGGCCACGTGCTGCGCAACTCCGTCGGCGCGGCGCTGTCGATGACCGGTCTGCAGATCGGCCTGATGTTCTCCGGTGTGCTCGTGGTCGAGCAGGTGTTCGGCTGGCCGGGTATCGGCCAGTACATCGCCCAGAGCATCCCGGTCGCCGATTTCCCCGCCATCGCCGGGGTGACGCTCATGCTCGGCGCGCTCTACGTCTTCATCAACACCATGGTGGACCTCCTACAGGCGGCCGCCGACCCCCGTATCACCGTCAGAGGAGGATAAGTGCCCCAACAACCACTCATCGTGGGCAACCCCGTGCTCGTGGTCGTCGACATCCAGCAGGGCGGAGGGATGCCGGCCGACGAGGTGGGCATCGACCACATGCCCGGGCACGCCGAACGTGTCGCGCGCGCAGAGCAACTCGTGGCCGCGGCGCGGGCCGCCGACATCCCCGTCGTGTTCTTCCAGGAGGTGCACCGGCCCAGCGGCGTCGACTTCGGCCGGGAGCTCGACGGCACCGAAGGGGTGCACTGCGTCGCCGGCCGCCCCGGCACCGACCTCGAACCCTCACTGCGCCCGCTGCCCGACCGCGACGACCGCGAATTCCACATCGTCAAACGGCGCTACTCCGGGTTCATCGGCACCGAATTCGAGATCGTGCTGCGCGGTCTGAAGGCGTCCACGCTGATCCTCATCGGCGGGCTGACCGATGTGTGCGTGCACTACACGTTCGCCGACGCCCATCAACGGGATTACTACGTGCGCGTGGTGTCCGACTGCGTCGGCGGCTCGTCGCAGTACCGCCACGACGCGGCGCTCGACGCGATGGAGTACCTGCAGACCGGGGCGCTGCGCACGACCGAGGAGATCCTCGCCGCATTCGCCGCACTCGCACCCGCGCAGACACTCGTCCTCGAAGGAGCCGCCCGATGATCCGTCGCCTCGCCACCGTCGCCGCGATGGCCGCGGTCACCGCCCTGACCTTGAGCGCCTGCGGCGGGTCGGATTCCGGTGGCGGAGCGCCCAACGCCGCACCCACCGACAAGGTGCTGCACGTGTCGTTCCTGCAGGACCCCGGGCAGCCGCCGGATCCCGACATCTTCTACGCCGGCCAGGGGCTGCTGCTGACCACCAACGTGTACGAGGGGCTGCTGCAGTACAAGGGCGGCACCGACAAACCGGAGATCGAACCGCTGCTCGCCACGGAGTGGACCGAGTCGCCCGACCACCGCGTGTTCACGTTCAAGCTGCGCGAGGGCGTCACGTTCCACGACGGGACGCCGTTCACCTCAGCGGCGGTCAAGGCGTCCTTCGACCGTCGGCTGGCCGTCGACCAGGGGCCGGCCTACATGGTGAAGGACGTCGAATCGATCACCACCCAGGGTGATCACGACGTCACGATCACCCTGAAGTCGCCGAACGCGGCGTTCCTCGACTACCTGGCATGTCCGTACGGCCCGCGCATGCTCAGCCCGACCGGTCTGCAGGCCAACGCCGGCGGCGACAACGCCCAGACGTACCTGACCACCCACGACCTCGGCACCGGGCCGTACACGCTGACCGCCGCCGAGGTGGGGTCCCGCTACGCGTTGGCCGCATACCCCGAATACTGGGGAGAGAAGCCGTATTTCGAGCAGGTCGAGATCCCGGTCATCACCGACGTGTCCGCGCAGCAGCTGCAGTTCGACAACGGGCAGATCGCCGCGATCATGCACGACCTGCCGTCATCGGCGGTGGAGTCGTACCTGAACAACGACAAGTACGCGAACTACTCGTTGCCGACCATGATGTCGAACTACCTCTACCTCAACCCGCGCCGCGGCATGCTGACCGATCCGAAGAACCGCGCCGCGCTGTTGGCCGCCATCGACGTCGACGCTCTGGTGAAACAGACCTACTTCGGGCGCGGCAAGAAGGCCGAACAGCTGTATCCGCCGAACATGATCGCCCCGGAACTGGCCCGGCAGAACGTCACACACGATCCGTCGCTGCTGACGGGCATCGTGGCCGGCCTGCCCGCCGATCAGAAGGCCGTCACGATCGGATACGACTCGTCGAACCCCGACAACCAGCTGATCAACAATCTGATCCAGACCCAGTTGGCTGCTGCCGGGCTCAACGCGAAGGTGCAGAGCTACCCGACCTCGGAGATCTACGGCTGGATCGGCAACGACGCCCCCAACGCGCCGGACATCCTGACCGGCACCGCATGGCCGGACGCGCCGTCGCCCTACACGTGGGGTCACATCTCCTGGGACGCCGACGGTGGCCTGAACTACCTGGGCTGCTCGGCGCCGCCGGTCACCAGCGCACTGGCCCGTGGGCTGCAAACCGGTGACCCACAAGCGTTTTCGGAGGCCGCCGATGCCGCGGGCGACACCGGGTGCTGGCTCAACATCGCCGACGTCAACGACTTCATGGTCGCCCAGCCGTGGCTCAAGGGTGTCGAGCAGGCGCATGTGGTGACGAACCCGAACTCGCTTCGACTGTTCGAACTGTCGGTGGGTTGATGGCGACACTGGTCGGTCCGAGCGGCGTGCGGCGCATCCTCCTGCTCACGCTCGGGTGGGAGGACCTGCCGAAATCGGTGAGTGTGCACGGCGCGCCGTCGACCGAGCAGTTGCGCGAACCGGTGCCGGGTGTACTGCTGCAGACCGACGGCGGGTGGGTGCTGCTCGACACCGGGTTCAACACCGCGTTGATCCGGGATCCGTACCTGTCCAAGCGGTTCTATCCGGCGGTCGAGTACCGCCCGGTGCTACCCGGCCCCGGCGAGCCGATCGAACAGCGGCTGGCCGAGGTCGGGGTGGACATCGACGAGATCCACACGGTGGCGGTCAGCCACCTGCACGTCGACCACGCCGGCGGACTGAAGCTGTTCGCCGGCCGGGTGCCGGTACACGCCCAGCGCCGTGAGCTGGAGTACGGGCTGTCGAATCATCCGGAACCCGAGCAGCACGCGATCTTCCGCATCGACTTCGACGATCCGCGCATCGACTGGCGGCTGGCCGACGGGGAAGCCGAGATCGCGCCCGGGATCACCGCGGTGCCGACCTACGGCCACACCCCCGGGCACCAGAGTTTCGTCGTCGAGCTCGACTCCTCGGTTGGGGGAGGGGGTTTCGTGTTCGCGTTCGACGCCGCCGACCTGACCGAGAACATCGAGCACGAGCGGGCGATCGGCGGGTTCATCGACGTCGAACCGGAGGAGACGATCGAACCGATCCGCCGGCTCAAGAAGTTGGCCGCGGACAAGGGATTCCCGCTCATCCCCGGCCACGACCCGCACGTGTGGCCGGAGCTCACCCAGCACTTCCACGAACGATTCGGTGCGGTCCCGTGACCGCGGTGCTGATGGACGACTGCACGGGCCTGTGGCGGCGCACGCTGCTCGTCGAGGCGGACGGATCCCGCGACACCGGCACGGACGTGGTGTGGCTGCAGGGGATCTCGGCCTATGTCGACTCCCGCGGGTTCGCCGGCGTGCTCACCCAGCGTGGCGACACCTTCGAGTGGCGCCGCGACTTCGACGTGGCGCCACTCAGCGAGTTCCCCGACGTGGGGGCCGTGCACTGGGACGGCGACACGCTGGTCGAGCGCGGGGTGTACGCGGACTACGTCGAACACTGGGAGCGCGACGGCGGTCCGGTCGGGCCGTGCTGGGCGATGTGGCTCACGCCGGCTACGCCGTCGGCCGGCGGGAGCGGGCTGTTGCTGCGGGTCGGCGGGCGGTTCGGCTGGGCCTGCGGAGATTCCGTGCTGGTCGGTGCGGTCGGCGACAGCCGGTGGAATGCGCTGGGCATCGGGATGTCCGGACCTCATCTTCGCGCCAACGGCGTGCGCTGGGATGTCCAACGAAGCGAAGGAGAAGTGGAACTGTGAGCGGCGCAACGTCATTCACCTCCGTACCGGTCGTCGACATCAGCGGTCTGTCGTCGGCCGACCCCGCCGAACAGCAACGGGTGGCGGCCGACCTCGGCGCCGCGGCACGCGACGTCGGCTTCTTCTACATCAGTGGGTCGGGCATCGACGAGTCGCTGTTCGACCGGATGCTGGCCGCGACCAAGGAGTTCTTCGCGCTGCCGCTCGAGGAGAAGATGCGCAGCTACATCGGCCTGTCCCGATGCCATCGCGGCTACGTTCCGGTCGGTGAGGAAGGGGTCCGGGACGAGACCAGACCCGACCTCAAGGAGGCGTTCGACACCGCGCTGGACCTGCCGGCCGACGACCCCGACTACCTGGCCGGCAACCCCATGCTCGGCCCGAACACCTGGCCGGACCTGCCCGGCTTCGCCGACGCCGTCACCGCCTACTACACCGCGGTGATCGAGGTGGGGCAGCGGCTGTTGCGGGCGTTCGCGATCGCACTCGGGGAGGACCCGGACGTGTTCTCCCGGCATGCGACGAAGACGCCGAGCCAACTGCGCCTCATCCACTACCCGTACGACCCGGACGCCGAGGACCGCATGGGCATCGGCGCGCACACCGACTACGAGTGCTTCACACTGCTCAAGCCCACCGCACCCGGCCTGGAGGTGCTCAACGGGGCCGGCGAGTGGATCGACGTGCCGCCGGTGCCAGGGACGTTCGTCGTCAACGTCGGCGACATGCTGGAACTGTGGACCAACGGCGCATTCGTCGCCACCAGCCATCGGGTGCGCAAGGTGAAAGAGGAGCGGTACTCGTTCCCGCTGTTCTTCAATGTCGACTACCACACCGAGGTGAAGCCGCTGCCGCAGTTCGCCCCCCGCGACGACCGGCCGCGGCCGCCGCTGACGGCCGGCGAGCACCTGTTCGCCCAGACCGCGCAGTCCTTCGCCTATCTGCGGCGCCGCCTCGACAGCGGTGAGCTGGTGCTGCCCGAGGGGTCGCTGGCGCTCGGGCAGTTCGGGCAGCAGGCGTTGCAGGGCACCACTAGTTGATCGGCGCGTTGACCCAGCGCAGGTCCAGCAGGACGCCGCGGGCGGCCACGATGCCCTGACCGGTCTGCCACACCTCGTTGTTCACGATGTAGACCCGGTCGTCCTGTGCGGCCGACAGTGCCCGCCAGGCGTCGCTGTCGAGGACTTTCGGTGCACGGTCGCGCGCACCGGCCGAAGCGAACGAGACGTACACGATGTCGGCGTCGGCGATCGAATAGTCCGGTGACCCGTCGGTGCCGATCTCCACGTAGGGCCGGTCGGTGAAGCGCTGGGCGGCCGGACGGTCGAGGCCCACCTCGGTCAGCACGCTGCCCGCGAAGTTGTCGGCACCGAAGACCCGCACGGTGTCGTCGGTCAGCTGGACCACCGAGACCTGCCAGTGGCCGGCGTCGTTGTCCGCTCCGGTCCGGCGGGCGGCGTCGGCGAAGCCGTCCAGCAGTCCACCCGCGGCGCCGAACCGGCCGGTGGCCGCGCCGACGGTGCGCAGGTTCGCCTGCCAGTCGGCGCCCGGGGGACCGGTGAACACCGTCGGCGCGATCTGCCCGAGGTCGCCGTACAGCTCCGGTGTGAGGGCCTGTGAGCCGAGGATCAGATCGGGCGCCGCCGCGCGGATCGCGTCGAGGTCGGGGGCCGAGCGCGTTCCGGCCGGGGCGACGTCGTGGATCACCGCGCCGAGGTAGGACGGCTGCTGGTCCTGACCGTCGGGTAGTGCGGCGGCGACGATCCGCGACTGCAGGCCCAGCGCGCACAGCGCGTCGAGTTGGTCGCCCGACAGCACGGCGATGCGCTGCGGATCCGCCGCGACGCGGGTCTCACCGGCGGCGTGGCGCACCTCCCGCTGCGGTGGGCCCGGATCCACGGCGGCCGGTTCCGGGGCGCACGACTCGTCCGGCCTGCGGTCGTTGCCGAGCACACCGGCGCCCGCCACGGCGGTGGTGCTGGTGATCACCGACGCCATGGGCGCCGACGCGGCGGTGTCCCCGCCGCTCGATCCGCACCCCGCCAGGGCGGTCGCGAGAGCCGCGACGAGCGTGGCCGAAAGCGTGGTCCGCACCGTTGTCGACACCCTGTTCTGCGGTCGGCGGATCAGCACGGGCCCGACGGTAACATCCTGGTCGCGGCCGTCGCCCGCGCCGAGGCGACCGGCCCCCGACAGGCAATTACGACGGTTTGTAGGACCCAGGCTGACCCCGGCCGCGTCGAGCGATAGGATTCGGGGCAGCAAGGCGGGGAATCGCCGCAGAACTTTTGGAGGACCTCTTGGTAGCCGAAGCGCCCCCGATCGGAGAACTCGAGGCACGTCGTCCGTTCCCGGAGCGCCTCGGTCCCAAGGGCAACCTGTTCTACAAGGTCATCACGACCACCGATCACAAGCTGATCGGCATCATGTACTGCATCGCCTGCTTCGCGTTCTTCTTGATCGGCGGGCTGATGGCGCTGTTCATGCGCACCGAGCTCGCGGTCCCCGGACTGCAGTTCCTGTCCAACGAGCAGTACAACCAGCTGTTCACCATGCACGGCACGGTGATGCTGCTGTTCTACGCCACCCCGATCGTGTTCGGGTTCGCCAACCTGGTGCTGCCGCTGCAGATCGGCGCCCCCGACGTGGCGTTCCCGCGGCTCAACGCGTTCTCGTTCTGGCTGTTCCTGTTCGGTGCGCTGATCGCGCTCGCCGGGTTCATCACCCCCGGTGGCGCCGCGGACTTCGGCTGGACCGCCTACTCGCCGCTGACCGACGCGATCCACTCGCCCGGTGCGGGCGGTGACCTGTGGATCATGGGTCTGGCCGTCGGTGGTCTGGGCACCATCCTCGGCGGTGTCAACATGATCACCACCGTGGTCTGCATGCGTGCCCCCGGCATGACGATGTTCCGGATGCCGATCTTCACCTGGAACATCCTGGTGACGTCGATCCTGGTGCTGCTGGCCTTCCCGCTGCTGACCGCCGCACTGTTCGGCCTGGCCGCCGACCGCCACCTCGGCGCGCACATCTACGACCCGGCCAACGGCGGCGTGCTCCTGTGGCAGCACCTGTTCTGGTTCTTCGGTCATCCCGAGGTGTACATCATCGCGCTGCCGTTCTTCGGCATCGTCAGCGAGATCTTCCCGGTGTTCTCCCGGAAGCCGATCTTCGGTTACACCACGCTGATCTACGCGACCATCGCGATCGCCGCGCTGTCGGTCGCGGTGTGGGCGCACCACATGTACGCCACCGGCGCGGTGCTGCTGCCGTTCTTCTCGTTCATGACGTTCCTCATCGCCGTGCCGACCGGTATCAAGTTCTTCAACTGGATCGGCACGATGTGGAAAGGCCAGTTGACGTTCGAGACACCGATGCTGTTCTCGGTGGGCTTCCTGCTGACGTTCCTCCTCGGTGGTCTGTCGGGTGTGCTGCTGGCCAGCCCGCCGCTGGACTTCCACGTGACCGACAGCTACTTCGTCATCGCGCACTTCCACTACGTGCTGTTCGGCACCATCGTGTTCGCCACGTACGCCGGCATCTACTTCTGGTTCCCGAAGATGACGGGCCGCCTGCTCGACGAGCGGCTGGGCAAGCTGCACTTCTGGCTGACGTTCATCGGATTCCACACCACGTTCCTGGTGCAGCACTGGCTCGGCGACGAGGGCATGCCGCGGCGTTACGCCGACTACCTGGCGTCGGACGGGTTCACCACGCTGAACATCGTGTCGACCATCGGCGCCTTCATCCTCGGCATCTCGACGCTGCCGTTCCTGTGGAACATCTTCCGCAGCTGGCGCTACGGCGAACCCGTCACGGTCGACGACCCGTGGGGTTACGGCAACTCGCTCGAGTGGGCCACCAGCTGCCCGCCGCCGCGGCACAACTTCACCGAGCTGCCCCGCATCCGGTCGGAGCGCCCGGCGTTCGAGCTGCACTATCCGCACATGGTCGAGCGGATGCGGGCCGAGGCCCACGTCGGCCGCGAACACCATGCCGACGAGCCCAAGCCGATCGACGCGTCCAGCTGATGGGCTGCTGCGGAATCCGGGGGTGAACGGCCGAAAGGTGGCCTCAGCTGTCGGCTCTTCGCGCGAACGCTCATCGCTGTTGATCACCGTCACCGGGCTCGACCAGCCCGGTGTGACGTCGGCACTGTTCGAAGTGCTGTCCCGGCACCACGTCGAACTGCTCAACGTCGAACAGGTGGTGGTCCGCGGCCGCCTCACGCTGGGCGTGCTGGTGGCGGCGACACCTGAGGTCGCCGACGGGGACGGGCTGCGCGCCGACGTCGAGGAGGCGATCCACGACGTCGGGCTCGACGTGACGATCGAGCGCAGCGCCGACACCCCGGTCATGCGGGAGCCGTCGACCCACACGATCGTCGTGCTCGGCCGCCCGATCACCGCCGAGTCGTTCGGGGTGGTGGCCCGCGAGGTCGCCGCGCTCGGCGTGAACATCGACACCATCCGCGGTGTCTCCGACTATCCGGTCACCGGCCTGGAACTGCGGGTGTCGGTCCCGGCGGGCGGGGCGTACGGGCAGTTGCAGAAGGCACTGGCGAAGGTGGCCGTCGACGAGGGCGTCGACATCGCGCTGGAGGACTACAGCCTCTCCCGGCGCGCCAAGCGGCTCATCGTGTTCGATGTCGACTCGACCCTGATCCAGGGCGAGGTGATCGAGATGCTGGCCGCGCGTGCGGGGGCGGAGGCTGCGGTCGCCGAGGTGACCGAGGCCGCCATGCGCGGGGAGCTGGACTTCGCCGAATCCCTGCACCGGCGCGTCGCGACGCTGGCCGGGCTGCCCGCCTCGGTCCTCGACGACGTCGCCGATCAGATCGAACTCACCGCGGGGGCGCGCACGACGCTGCGCACGCTGCGCCGGCTCGGATTCCACTGCGGCATCGTCTCGGGTGGCTTCCGGCAGGTCATCGAACCGCTCGCACACGAGCTGATGATGGATTTCGTCGCGGCCAACGAGCTCGAGATCGTCGACGGCAAGCTGACGGGTCGCGTCGTCGGCGAGGTGATCGACCGCCCGGGCAAGGCCAAGGCGCTGCGCAACTTCGCGCAGCAGGCCGGGGTGCCCATGGAGCAGACGGTCGCGGTCGGTGACGGCGCCAACGACATCGACATGCTGTCGGCCGCCGGTCTGGGGGTCGCGTTCAACGCCAAACCCGCGCTGCGTGAGGTCGCCGACGCCTCCCTGAGCCATCCGTACCTGGACACCGTGCTGTTCATCCTCGGCGTGACGCGTGGAGAGATCGAGGCCGCCGACGCCGTCGACGGTCTGCTGCGCCGCGTCGAGATCCCCGAGGACTGACCCCTACACCACGACGGAACGCTGCGCGATCCCCGTCGCGCCGGTGACCGCATGCCAGGCCCGGGCGAGCAGTTCGACGGCCTCGGTCATCTGATCCGGCGGCAGGGTATAGGGGATCCGGATGAACCGCTCCAGCGAGCCGTCGACCCCGAATCGGGGACCCGGCGGCACGTCGAGCCCCATCCGCGACGCCGCCGCCGACAGGGCGGAGCTCATCGGCGCGGGCAGCCGGACCCACAGGGCGAGTCCGCCGCCGCTCGGGCAGGGCTGCCAGTCCGGGAGGTGCTCGTCGAGCAGTGACAGCATCAGCGCGCGACGCGTGCGCAGGATGTCGCGCCGGTCGGGAAGCACCTCGTCGGCGATCCGGATCAGCTCCGCGGCGGCGAGCTGTTCGAGGATCGGGGTGCCCATGTCGATCGAGGGTCGCAGCGCGGCGATCGAGGCCAGTGTGGCGCGGTCGGCGCGGATCCATCCGATGCGCAGGCCGCCCCAGAACGATTTGGACATCGACCCGGTGGTCAGCAGCAGGTCGGGTCGCCGCGTCATCGCGGTGGCGACCGGCGGCGGGACGGGATCGTCCAGCCACACCTCGGTCATCGTCTCGTCGACGATGGTGCGGGTGCGGGTGTCGGCGATCAGCGCGGCCAGTTCCTCGCGCTGGGCCTGCGGCATCGTGAGCCCGGTCGGATTGTGGTTGTCGGGCACCACGTAAGCGAGGCTGGGTGCGAGCTGACGGATCGCGTTGTGCAGCGCCCCGAGGTCCCAGCCGTCCTCGGCGATGGCCACCGGCACCGGACGCGCGCCGGCGGTGGTGATCGCCGCGAGCGCCCCGTGGTAGGTCGGCTGCTCGACGAGGACGCGGTCACCGGGCTGGGTGTAGGTGGCGAGGATCAGCCCGATGGCGTGCAGCGCCCCGGTGGTGATCATGATGTCGTCAGGGTCAGTGGGAAGCCCGCGCTCGCAATACCTTTCGGCGATCGCGCGGCGCAGCGACGGCACCCCGGTGAGCTCGATGCCGATGCCGTGCAGATAGGGCGTCATCTGCTGGGTCGCGGAGGTCAGCGCGGCGAGCACCGCGGGAGCGGGTGCGGCCAGCGCGGCGTTGGCCAGGTTGACCGCACCGCGGGGGGCGGCGGGCGAGGTGGGTGCGCCCGGTGTGACCGGCAGCGCCGTGGTGCTGCGGGCGCCGCGGCGCGCGAGCAGGTAGCCGTCGTCGCGCAGCTGGGCGTAGGCGGCGGTGACCGTCGTACGCGACACCCGCAGCGAATCGGCCAGCGCGCGTTCACTCGGCAGACGGGCACCGACCGGCAACCGGCCGTCGATGATGAGCATGCGGATCCCGTCGGCCAGCCCTTGATAGACCGGACCACTCGAACTGGCCGTGCGCCAGTTCCCCAGTTCGCGTGCCAGTCGCTCGACATCGAGAGCTCTGGCCGGCATCTCCAGTGTCATTGTGGCCAGTATGCGCCAACTGGCTATTGGGCGGCAAGCCAAACGGCGGCAAAATGGCCACATGACAACAAACTGGATTTCTCGACTCGGATCTGGACTGTCTGCTCTCTTCGCATTCCGGCCAGGGGAGTTCGCCAGCCCGGAACTGGACGCCGATCTGCGGCGGACACGCAGCGAACTGGACGCCATCCGGATCCGTTTCCCGGACCACTCGTAGTGCGGCGGACAGCCGCGCGGGTCGCGGTACTGCTCGTCGGGCTTGCCCTCTACGGGTTCTCCATGGCGCTCATGGTGCGCGCCGGGCTGGGCCTCGACCCGTGGGACGTCTTCCATCAGGGGCTCGCCCGCCACACCGGGATGACGATCGGGACGGCCTCGGCCGTGGTCGGGGTGGCGGTCCTGCTCGCGTGGATCCCGCTGCGGAACCGGCCCGGCGTCGGCACGGTGGCCAACGTGGTGGTGATCGCGGTGACCGTCGACGCGAGTCTGGCGGTGCTGCCGACGCCGTCGGCTGCACCGGTACAGGTGGTCTGGATGCTCGGTGCGGTGGTGCTGAACGCGCTGGCGACCGTGCTCTACGTCGGCGCGGGGATGGGACCGGGGCCCCGCGACGGACTGATGACCGGGCTGGTGCGGCGGACCGGCCGGTCGGTGCGCCTGATCCGCACCGCGATCGAGGCCGGCGTGCTCACCGCCGGGTGGCTGCTGGGCGGGACGGTCGGGATCGGCACGGTGGTCTACGCCTTCGGGATCGGGCCGCTGGTGCAACTGTTCATCCGGCTCACGCCGGCCCGGGTGCTGGCCGCCAGCGGATGGGCGACCGTCGGCGAACCGCGCGTGCGACCCGCCGACCCGCAGGTTGCGGTACCCGCGGGGTACGGCACGATGGTCGGGTGCCCGAAGAAGACGCAGCCGACGGTGCCACCGATGAAGACCTGCTGATCGACTTCGCGAAGGTCAGCCTTCGCCGCGGCGGCCGGACGCTGGTCGGCCCACTGACGTGGGCGGTCGAACTCGACGAGCGTTGGGTGGTGATCGGGCCCAACGGCGCGGGCAAGACGTCGCTGCTGCGGATCGCCGCCGCGATGGAGTATCCGTCGTCCGGTACGGCCTACGTCCTGGGTGAACGGCTCGGCCGCACCGACATGTCGGAACTGCGGGCACGGGTCGGGTTGTCCAGTTCGGCTCTGTCGCAACGGATCCCGCCCGGTGAGGTGGTGCGCGACCTGGTCGTGTCGGCCGGTTACGCCGTCCTGGGCCGGTGGCGCGAACGTTACGACGACGTCGACTACGAGCAGGCCGTCGACATGCTGGAGAGCGTCGGCGCCGAACACCTGGCCGAACGTATCTACGACACGCTGTCCGAGGGGGAGCGCAAACGGGTGCTGATCGCGCGTTCGCTGATGACCGACCCGGAGCTGCTGCTGCTCGACGAACCGGCCGCCGGCCTCGACCTGGGCGGTCGAGAAGAACTCGTCGCCCGCCTGGCCGACCTCGCCGCCGACCCGGACGCCCCCGCGATGGTGCTCGTCACCCACCATGTCGAGGAGATACCGCAGGGATTCAGCCACTGCCTGATCCTGTCGGAGGGCAAGGTCGTCGACTCGGGCCTGCTGACCGACGTGCTGACCTCCGAGAACCTGTCCAAGGCGTTCGGCCAGCAGATCGCCCTCGAGGTGATCGACGGCCGCTACTTCGCCCGTCGTACCCGGACCCGTGCCGCCCACAGGAGACGCCCATGACCGAATCCGCGCAGACGTCGACTCCCGCGCCGCTCGTCCCGCGACCGGCCGCCACCGTGATGCTGATCCGGGATACGCCCGAGGGGATCAAGGTGTTCCTGATGCGCCGGCACGCCGGGATGGAGTTCGTCGCCGGGGTGATGGTGTTCCCCGGCGGGGGTGTCGACGACCGGGACCGCAACGCCGACATCGCGTGGGCCGGTCCCGGCCCACAGTGGTGGGCCGACCGCCTCGGCGTCGACGAGGACCTGGCCGAGGCGCTGGTGTGTGCGGCCGCCCGGGAGACGTTCGAGGAGTGCGGCGTGCTGTTCGCCGGCGCCGCCGACGATCCCGACGTCCTCGTCGACGACGCGTCGGTGTACCGCGAGGCGCGGCAGGCGCTGATCGACCGGTCGCTGTCGTTCGCCGACTTCCTGCGCACCGAGAAACTGGTGCTGCGGGCCGACCTGCTGCGCCCGTGGGCGAACTGGGTGACGCCCGAGGAGGAACGCACCCGCCGCTACGACACCTACTTCTTCGTCGGGGCGCTGCCCGCCGGTCAACGCGCCGACGGGGAGAACACCGAGACCGATCAGGCCGGCTGGATCACCCCCGAGGAGGCGCTGCGCGACTTCGCCGACGGCCGGTCGTTCCTGCTGCCGCCGACCTGGACGCAACTCGACGCGCTGGCCGGCCGGACCGTGGCCGAGGTACTGGCCGTCGAACGCCGTATCGAGGCTATCCAACCGACCCTCGCCGTCCACAACGGCAACTGGGAGATCGAATTCTTCGACAGCGACCGCTACAACGCGGCCCGCAACCACCGGGCGCCGTGACGCCGTGAGGGAATTCGTCGGCGTGCACACGGGCGACGAACAGCCGGGGATCGCCACCCTGCTGCTGTCGCGTCCGCCGACCAACGCGCTGACCCGTCAGGTGTACCGCGAACTGACCGCCGCGGCAGAAGAGCTCGCCGGCCGTGACGATGTCACCGCGGTCATCCTCTTCGGCGGCCATGAGATCTTCTCCGCCGGCGACGACGTCCCCGCGTTGCGCACCCTCAACCCGGAAGAGACCGCGGCCGCCGCCGAGGTGGCCCGCCGGGCCGTCGCCGCGGTGGCGGCGATCCCGAAGCCGACCGTCGCCGCGGTGACCGGCTATGCCCTCGGAAGTGGCCTGACGCTGGCCCTGGCCGCCGACTGGCGGATCAGCGGCGACAACGTCAAGGTGGGGTCGACCGAGATCCTCGCCGGACTCGCACCGGGTCCGGACGCCACCGCGCGGCTGGCGCGGGCGGTCGGCCTCAGTCACGCCAAAGACCTGGTGTTCTCCGGGCGCTTCGTCGGCGCCGAGGAGGCCCACACGCTCGGATTGGTCGACGAACTGGCGGCACCCGACGGCGTCTACGACGCGGCTGTGGCCTGGGCGCGACGGTTCAGCGAGCACCCCCCTGAGGTGCTGGCTGCCGCCAAGGCCAGCTTCGCCGGTTAGGCTGCCAGCCATGACGAGTATCGACCACACGTCCACCGACCTGCCCGCGTCCAACCCGCACGCGACCGCCGAACAGGTCGAGGCCGCGATGAACGACTCGAAGCTCGCCCAGGTGCTCTACCACGACTGGGAAGCCGAGACCTACGACGAGAAGTGGTCGATCTCCTACGACCAGCGCTGCGTCGACTACGCCCGGGGCCGGTTCGACGCCGCCGTGCCGGAGGACGTGCAGCGTGAACTTCCGTACGACCGGGCGCTCGAGCTGGGCTGCGGCACCGGTTTCTTCCTGCTGAACCTCATCCAGGCGGGAGTGGCCCGGCGTGGATCGGTCACCGACCTGTCGCCGGGCATGGTGAAGGTGGCCACCCGCAACGGCCAGTCGCTGGGGCTCGACATCGACGGCCGCGTCGCCGACGCCGAAGGCATCCCGTACGAGGACGACACCTTCGATCTGGTGGTCGGGCACGCGGTGCTGCACCACATCCCCGACGTCGAACTGTCGCTGCGCGAGGTGATCCGGGTGCTCAAACCGGGCGGCCGGTTCGTGTTCGCCGGCGAGCCGACGACGGTCGGCAACCGCTACGCCCGGGAATTGTCGACCCTGACGTGGCGGATCGCCACGAACGTCACGAAGCTGCCGATGCTCTCGGATTGGCGCAGGTCGCAGACCGAACTCGACGAATCGTCGCGCGCGGCGGCGCTGGAGGCGGTCGTCGATCTGCACACCTTCGACCCGGCCGACCTCGAGAAGATGGCCCGCTCGGCGGGTGCGGTCGAAGTGCGCACGGCCAGTGAGGAATTCACCGCTGCCATGCTGGGCTGGCCGGTGCGGACGTTCGAGGCGGCCGTGCCTCCGGGCCGATTGGGTTGGGGCTGGGCGAAATTCGCCTTCAACAGCTGGACGACGCTGAGCTGGGTGGACGCCAACGTGTGGCGCCGGGTGGTGCCGAAGGGCTGGTTCTACAACGTGATGATCACCGGGGTCAAGCCGTCCTGACGTTCGACCTCGAATCCGTCGCCTACCTCGGCGGCGACGAGGGTCGCGTGGCACTGGACGAGGTCGCGGCGCTGCCGCTGACCCGGGCCAGTCTGGTCGCCGACATCGCCTCGGCACGAGCACGTTTCGCCGACCGGGCGGGTGTCCTCGTCGAGACGGTGCGGTTGCGCCGCAAGGCCGCCGACAAACTGCCCGGCACCGCCGATTGGCTGTTCACCGACGAGGCGCTGCAGCAGGCGACCGCGGGCGCCGTCGCCGCGCACCGGGCGCGCCGGTTGGCTGGCAGGCGGGTGCACGATGCGACGTGCTCGATCGGCACCGAACTCGCCGCACTGGCCGGCCGGGCCGCCTTCGTGGTGGGCAGTGACCTCGATCCGGTGCGCTTGGCGATGGCCCGACACAACCTCGACACGGCTTCCGGCGGTGTGCCCCTCGTGCGTGCCGATGCGCTGCGGCCGGTGACCCGCGATCTCGTCGTGCTGCTCGACCCGGCGCGCAGGAGCGGTGGGAGACGCACCTTCGACCCGCGCGCATACACCCCGCCGCTGGACGCCGTCCTCGACACGTATGCCGGTCGCGATGTCGTCGTGAAATGCGCCCCCGGAGTGGATTTCAGCGCCGTGCGGCGTCTCGGCTTCGCCGGCGAGATCGAGATCACCTCCCACGCCGGGAGTGTGCGCGAGGCGTGCCTGTGGTCGCCCGGGCTGACGTCGCCGGGTGTGACCCGACGGGCCAGCGTGCTCGACCGGGACGAAGATCTCACCGACGCCGACCCCGACGACTGCCGGGTCGCGCCGGCGGGGCGGTGGATCGTCGACCCGGACGGCGCGGTCGTGCGGGCGGGGCTGGTCCGCCACTATGCGACGCGGCACGGCCTCTGGCAACTCGACCCTGATATCGCCTATCTGTCCGGCGACCGGTTACCCGACGGCGTGCGCGGATTCGAAGTGCTCGAACAGATCTCCTACCAGGAGAAGCGGCTCCGGCAGGCGCTCGCGGCGCACGATGCCGGTGCACTCGAGATCCTGGTCCGCGGGGTCGACGCCGACCCGGATGCGCTGCGCCGCCGGCTCAAGACGCGCGGCAGTACCGCGTTGTCGGTCGTCATCACCCGGCTGGGCAGTGGGACCGCAAGCCGGGCAACAGCCTTCATATGTCGGCCGTCACGTTGACCCGGCACGTACCCTGACGGGAATGAGACGAGCTTCTTCCGTCGCGGCGCTGCTGACCGCCGCCGTGCTGACCGGTTGGACCGGCAGCGGGGTGGCGTCGGCGCAGACCGCCTGCGCCGATCTCGGGGGCGCCCTGAACGCCGAGCAGTCCTGCCAGGTGCACACGTCGACTCCTACGTACACCGTGGATTTCAGCTTCCCGGCCGGCTACCCCGATGAGCAGGCGGTGTCGGCGTACCTGCGGCAGACCCGCGACGGGTTCGTCAACGTCTCGGAGATGCCGGGTTCGCGGGGGCTGCCGTACGTGCTCGACGCCAAGGGCACCGCATACCACTCCGGGCTCGCCCCGCGCGGGACGCAGAGCCTCGTGCTGGAGGTGTATCAGAACGTCGGTGGGGCGCACCCGCAGACGTGGTTCAAGGCGTTCAGCTACGACCTCGGCAGCCGAGCGCCGATCACGTTCGACACGCTGTTCCGCCCCGACAGCCGGCCGCTGGATCTGGTGTACCCCGCGGTGCAGCGCGAGTTGCAGGCCAAGACGGGGATCGACCAGCCCGTGCTGCCTGCCGACGGGCTCGACCCGCAGAGCTACCAGAACTTCGCCATCACCGACGATGCGGTGATCTTCTTCTTCGGGCAGGGTGAACTGCTTCCCGAAGCGGCGGGCGCGACGCAGGCGTCGGTCCCGCGTGCGGTGCTCGCCCCGGTCCTGGCGATCTAGACCCGCGACGAGTCCCGGGCCGTGTCCGTCCGGGTGTACGACTCCCAGAACCGGGCGTTGGGGATCTGCAGCGGGATGGGATCGAAGACCGGGTCCAGGCCGGCCTTCTTCTGCTTCTCGTAGTCCCACAGCGCCTTGTACGCCGGTTGCTGCAGGATGATGATGCCGACGATGTTGAGCCACGCCATCAGGCCGACGCCGATGTCGCCGAGCACCCAGGCCTCGGTGGCCGTCGACACCGCGCCGATCACCACCGATACCAGGATCAGCGCCTGCAGCAGCATCGTGGCGCTTCCGCCGAGGGTGCTCCGGATCAGCGGGATCTCGGCCGTCGATGCCTTGCCGAGCAGGAACCGCAGGTTCGTCTCGGCCATGTAGTAGTAGGCGACCAGGGTGGTGAAACAGAAGAACGCCAGCGAGATCGCGACGAACGAGGCGCCCGCACCGCTCCACAGCGTGTCGAAACCGACCTGGGCGTACACCGGTCCCACTTCGGCATCGGCGGGCAGGGTGCCGCCGTCGGCGAGCACCGCCCCCGATTCGCTCTCGCCCTCGAACACCCGGTAGGCGCCGGTGGACAGGATCAGGAATCCGGTCGCCGAGCACACGAACAACGTGTCGACGTACACCGCGAACGCCTGCACCAGACCCTGTTTGGCGGGGTGGGACACCTCCGCCGCGGCCGCGGCGTGGGGGCCGGTGCCCTGGCCGGCCTCGTTGGAGTAGATGCCGCGCTTGACGCCCCACATCACCGCCGAGCCGATGATCGCGCCGAACGCCGAATCGAGACCGAACGCGCTGGCGAAGATCATCCGCAGGATCTCCGGGATCTCACCGGCGTTGAGCAGGACGATGATCATTGCGATCACGATGTAGACGACCGCCATGAACGGCACCACGATCGAGGCGAACGCCGCGATCCGCTTCACGCCGCCGATGATGACGAACGCCAGCACGATGACCGTTCCGACCGCGACCCACCACTTGGACCAGCCCCATGCCGAGGTCATCGCCGACGCCATCGAGTTCGACTGCACGCTCGGCAACAGCAGCCCGCAGGCCAGCACGGTGACCGCCGCGAACACGGCGCCGTACACCTTGAACGCCCCGGCTGCGCGGGTGTGCGAGAGCGCCCGGCTCAGGTAGTAGGCGGGGCCGCCGCGGTATTCGCCGGTGAGGGGATCTCGGGTCTTGTAGATCTGTCCGAGCGTGCATTCGACGAACGAGGTGGAGGCGCCGAGGAACGCGACCGCCCACATCCAGAACAGGGCGCCGGGGCCGCCGAACGCGATCGCCGTCGCCACCCCGGCGATGTTGCCGGTGCCGACGCGGCCGGCCAGCGACATCGTCAGCGCCTGGAACGACGACACCCCGGACGGCGACCGCTCGCCGTGCAGCATCAACCGCACCATCTCGGGCACCTGGCGCACCTGCACGAACCGGGACCGGATCGAGAAGTAGATGCCCGCGCCGAGGCACAGGTAGACCAGGGCGTTGCTCCACACATAGCCGTTGACGGTCTCGAGGAATTCGGACAAGTCGTGCACCCCTAGAACAATGTCGATGTCGAGAGCCACCCGGGGGAGCGGCTCCACGGCATAGTGTCACGCATGCCGTAGGAAATCTGTTAAAACGGCGTCACGGCCAGGTAAGACACCGAGAGCAGATGCTCACGGCCGCAGTTATTCCGGTGCGAAACCGTAGACCTGTCCGTCGCTGGTGGCGGCGACGACACGTCCACCGGGTCCCAGCGACACCCCGACCGGCCATCCCGTCGCCTCGGGCAGGGGATAGCTGTTGACGGTACGGCCGTCCGCGATGTCGAAGACCACCAGATCCTGGCCGCGTTCCGGCGCTTCGGCGACGGCGTGACCGAGCCGGCCGGCGCGGCTCGACGTGGTCAGCGGGACGACGTCCTCGCGGGTCCACACCACGTCGCCGCGGTCGCCTTCGTCGCGGATCGCGGTCAGCTTCGACCCGGGGCCGCCGCCGGCGACGATCATCCCGTCCGGCGACACCGAGGGCGGAGTCTGCGGCAGGTAGTCGAGGGGGACGGACCACTTGGCGGCGCCGTCGGAGGTGTCGAGCGCCCACAACCGTTCGTCGCGGCCGTTGACGTACACCGTCGCACCGTCGGCGGACAGCACCGGACTGGCCAGCGGACCCTTCTCCACCGCATCGCTGGTCCATTCGCGCGACAGCAGCGGGGTATGACCGGGCCGGTAGCGCAGACCGACCAGGACCGGTTCGTCCGCGCCCGGCTCCCACAGGTTGAGCACCACGATGTTGCCCGCGGCCGAGAAGGCCGGGGCCGCGGCGACCGGACACCCTGGGCGCGACTGCCCGCAGTCGGCGAGCCCGCGCTGGGAGTCGGTCGGGTCGACGCCGGTGACCAGGTCGAGCGGTGTGCCCACCACGGTGCCCCGGTGTGCGTCGAAGACGAGCACCTGACCGAGATGGGTCACCACCAGCAGCTGGCCGGGCGCCATGATCCGCGGGGTGGTCGGCATGCCGATGACGAGGCGGCGCCAGCGGATCCACTGCGTCAGGGGATACGACAGGATCGCGCCCGGTTGGCCGACATAGAGGTTGCCGAACCCGTCGAACAACGGGCTGGACGAGCCGCCGCCCTGCACGAGGCGCGAACACCACCGCTGGCGGGCGTCGTTGTCGGCCTCCCACACCATCAGCGAGCACCCCGCCGGACTCTGGGCGTTGGCCGCCAGCTCACCGTCGGCGCCGAGCGCCACCGCGGCGCCCAGATCGCCCTTGACCGATCGGCTCCACTCCAACCTCAACGCCTCGGACCCGTCGGCATCGACGAAACTGCTGTTCGCGGCGTCACCGTACTGAGCCGGCCACCCCGATGCCGCGCGCGCCTCGACCCACGACGACGTGTCGGCGCACCCGGATGACACACCCACCAGCAGCGCTGAAACCACCAGCACGAGGAATCGCCGGATCACGGTGTCCTTTCACGGTCGCTGACGGGCCCACGTGAGGGTAACCCGGGCGGTGCTGTGCGCTCGCGTAGGCTTTGCGGCCATGACGACGATGTGGGGCGCTCCGCTGCACAAGCGTTGGCGGGGCTCGCGACTGCGTGACCCGCGCCAGGCCCAGTTCCTGACGCTCGCCTCGCTCAAATGGGTGCTGGCCAACCGCGCCTACACGCCGTGGTACCTGGTCCGGTACTGGCGGCTGCTGAAGTTCAAACTCGCCAACCCGCATGTGATCACCCGGGGCATGGTGTTCCTCGGCAAGAACGTGGAGATCCAGGCCACGCCCGAGTTGGCGCAGTTGGAGATCGGCCGCTGGGTGCACATCGGCGACAAGAACACGATCCGCGCGCACGAGGGTTCGCTGCGCATCGGCGACAAGGTGGTGCTGGGCCGCGACAACGTCATCAACACCTACCTCGACATCGAACTCGGCGACTCGGTGCTGATGGCCGACTGGTGCTACGTCTGCGATTTCGACCACAAGATGGACAACATCGAGATGCCGATCAAGGACCAGGGCATCGTCAAGAGCCCGGTGCGTATCGGCCCGGACACCTGGGTCGCGGCGAAGGTGACCGTGCTGCGCGGCACGACCGTCGGCCGCGGATGCGTGCTGGCCGCGCACGCGGTGGTCAAGGGCGAGATCCCGGACTTCTCCATCGCGGTGGGCGCACCGGCCAAGGTCGTCAAGAACCGCAAGCTGGCGTGGGAGACCTCGGCGGCGCAGCGGGCGGAACTGGCCGCGGCGCTGGCCGACATCGAGCGCAAGAAGGCCGCGCGCTAGCTCACGACCGGTCGGGCAGCGCGCGCTCGACGATCGGCATCCGCCGATGTGGTTCGCGCTCACGGCGTTTCGCGGCGAGGTAGACCTGTGCGGTCTCGGCGGCCACGGTGTCCCAGTCGAAATCCGAGGTGAGCCGGTCTCGCGCGGCGACAGCGCGCTGCTGGGCGGCCGCGGGATCGTCGAGCACCACACGCACGGCCGCGGCGAGGGCGGCGACGTCGCGCGGCGGGAACGAGACTCCGGTCTGCCCGTCGATCACCGCCTCGCCGAGGCCGCCCGCCGTGGACGTGACCAGTGGCGTGCCCGTCGCGGCGGCCTCCAGCGCCACGATGCCGAACGGTTCGTAGTGGCTGGGCAGCACTGCGGCGTCCGCGGAGTGCAGCATGTCGACGAGCCCGTCATGGTCCAGTCGACCGACGAACGACACCGCCTTGCGCACCTTGTGTTTCCGCGTCTGCTCGAGCAACCACTCCTGTTGCGTGCCGTCGCCGGCGACGGTGAGTGTTGTACCGGGATGGGTGCGGCGGATCCGCGGGAGCGCGGCGATCAGGTCGTGCACCCCTTTCTCGTATTCGAGGCGGCCGAGGTAGAGCAGGTGGGCCGGGCCGGTCCGGGGGCGACGCCGCGCGAACGGCCAACGGCCGGCGTCGATCCCGTTGCGGATGACACGGATGTCGGGCAACCCGGGTCCGAAGAGTTCGGTGATCTCCTCGCGCATCGACGCCGAACACGTGATGAGCGAATCGGATTCGCGCACCAGCCAGGATTCGACCGCGTGCACCTGGCGGCTGATCGGACCGGACACCCAGCCCGAATGCCTGCCGGCCTCGGTGGCGTGGATGGTCGACACCAGTGGCACGTCGAAGAATTCGGCCAGCGTGATCGCCGGATGCGCGACCAGCCAGTCGTGGGCGTGCACGACGTCGGGGCGCCACGGCCGGCCGTGGTCCTTGACGGCCAGGCCGGCCCGGATCATGGCGTGGCCCATCGCCAGGGTCCAGGCCATCATGTCGGTACCGAACGCGAACTCGTGCGGGTCGTGGGCGGCGGCCACCACCCGGACGCCTTCGCTCACTTCGTCGGTGGTGGGATGCGTGCTGGGGTCGGTGTCGGCGGGCCTGCGGCTGAGCACGACGACCTCGTGGCCGGCGGCGGCGAGCGCCGTGGCGAGGTGGTGCACATGCCGGCCGAGCCCGCCGATGACCACCGGCGGGTACTCCCACGACACCAGCAGGATCTTCATGCGCGCTCGATCCTGCGCGAGCGTGCGCGAAGTGGTGCTGTCGGGCGGCGTGTCGCGAAGCAGACACGCACGCTCGCGGTGCGGTGGGTCACCGTGGCAGCCGTCTGGCGTCGAGCGCACCGAACAGACCGTCGGCGCGGTTCCAGCCGTCGGCGAGGCGCTGGGCCTGTTCGCGGCGTCCGGCGGCCAGCGCGTCGGCGATCTCCCGGGTGGCGTGGGCGTGCAGGTGGGCGCGGTAGCGCGCGTAGTCGGCGGCGGAGTCCTTGCTCACCATGAACGGCCAGTCACTGGACACCGTCAGCAGGGTTTCGCGCAGGATCTGGTCCGCGACGGTGTCACGCGGTGTCGGTGCGCCCACGGACGCGTGCTGGGTGAGGGCCTTGTCCACGGTGCTCAGCGCGGTGTCGACCACTTCGGCGTTGAGCTGGACGAAGTCGGCGACCTGCTCACCCGCCCACACCTGCCAGTCCTTGCCCGAACCCCAGGAACTCGGTGGCAGATCCACAGGGGCGCCGAGGAATTCGTCGTCGACGGCGTCGCTGAGCGTGCCGACCCGCACGCCGGCCTCGGGCAATGCCCGCAGTACGCGGGCGAGCCACTCCGGGCCCTCGTACCACCAGTGACCGAACAGTTCGGTGTCGAAGGCGGCGACGACGTGCGCGGGCCGGCCGATCCGCTCGCTCTCCTCGATCAGCCGGCGCCGGACCACCTGCACGAAGTCGGCGACGTGGGCGTTGACGGCGGCATCGGCGCGGTCCGGATCGTAGGGCGCCTTGGCCGACGACGGCACACCCCGGCCGGTGACCCGCGCGGGTTTCAGGCCGGTGACGTGGTCGTAGGTGTGGAAGTCGCGGTAGGCGGCGTGGCCGGGGTAGCCGGACTTGGGCGACCACACGCGGTAGCTGACCCGCAGGTCCCGTCCGAACGCGACGACGCCCGAATCCCCGACGGGGCGGCCCAGCGCGGTGTCGCCGTGCAGCGACGGGCCGTCGACCATGAAGTGGCCGACGCCGGCCGCGGCGTAGTCGGTCTCCATACCCGGCGCGTACGCGCATTCCGGCGCCCAGATGCCCCGCGGGGTGTGGGCGAAGCGTTGTCCGGCGTCGGCGAGTCCCTCGCGCAGCGCGAACTCCCGCAGCCGCGGGTTGAGCAGCGGCTGGAACGGATGCGCGAGCGGGCCGCCGAGCAGTTCCACCGTCTCGGCGTCGATGAGCTCCCGCAACAGCGGACTGCCGCCGTGGCGCCACAGTGTGGCGAACTCGTCGAGCGCGCGGTCGGCCTCGCGCAGCTCCCGCGCGCCGAAGGCCCGCAGTGCCTCCGGCGTGCAGGCGGGCGTGGTGTCCGACGAGGTGCGCAACGTGGCGGCCTCCAGGGCGCGCAGCTGCCAATTCGCCAGCCAGCTGTGCATCCCGGCCAGGCAGTAGGGGTCGTCGAGCTGCGCGGTCACGACGGGTGTCATGCCGAGCGTGAGCAGGTGACTGCGGCCCTCGGCGGCCAGCGTGCGCAGCACCCGCAGCAGCGGCAGATAGGACGCCGACCACGACTGGTAGAGCCACTCCTCGCCGACGGGCCAGCGGCCGTGATGGGCCAGCCACGGCAGGTGCGTGTGCAGGACGAGGCTGAACAGCCCCGGTACCCGGCCGGGGGGCGCGTCGTCGCTCACGGCCGCACCGCGATCGCCACCAGGTCGAGGCTGTCATTGATATCCGGGCTGTCTCGTCCGCCCGCTTCGGTCAGCTCGAAGTCGTCGGTGCGCACGGCGGCCACGTCGTCGAGCAGGTCCTGCGGCCACGGTGCGTCGGCCACAGCCCTGGCGATCTGCGCGTCGATGATGGAACCGCCGTGCCGGGCGTCGAGTTCGCGCAGGCGCGGGCCGTGAAAGACGCCGAGCATGGCCTCCATCGCGAAGCCGGCGTCGGTGAGCAGCTCGGTCAGTTCGGCCGCGTTGAGCTCGCGGGTGTGGAACGGGTTGACCGGGGTGTCGCGGCCGGGGGAGAAGGTGATCCGGTTGGGGGTCGACATCAGCAGCAGTCCGCCCGGCCGCAGCACCCGCAGGCATTCGGTCACGAATTGCGGTTGGTCCCAGAGGTGTTCGATGACCTGGAAGTTCACCACCACGTCGACCGAGGCGTCGGGCAGCGGCAGCGCCGCGAGGTTGCCGTGCTGGATCTCGACACGCGGATAGCGGGCGCGCACGTGCGCGACGGTGGCCTCGTCGTAGTCCAGTCCGATCACCCGGCGCGCGACCCCGGCGATCAGATCGGCGCCGTAGCCCTCACCGCATCCGGCCTCGAGCACGTCACGTCCGGCGCACCGCTCGGCGAGGCGGGCGTAGACGACCTCGTGGCGGCGGAACCAGTAGTTCTCCTCCGCCAGGCCGGGGATCGTGCGCTCGCCGGTGAGGGGGAGAGTTTCGTCGCCGCCCCCACGCGGCCCGCTAACGAATGCGCTCATCGCAGGCAGGCTAACCCAGGCTGCGGGATCGTGGCCGGTTCGCGAACAGTTGGCCACGGGTTCGCGGTGGTAGGTGGTGTAGGTGAGGCGGGCAGATGAACATCGACCAGCTATGGTGTTCCTGCAAACCGCCTAAAGTTACTGACGAGTAACATGGTGCCAGCTTCACCAAACGTGGTAACGGGCCGACCGACGGCCGGCCTCATCGAGGAGGACGAACCATCTCATGACGAACATCGTGGTCCTGATCAAACAGGTCCCTGACACCTGGTCCGAGCGCAAGCTCTCCGAGGGCGACTGGACGTTGGACCGGGAAGCCGCCGACGCCGTGCTCGACGAGATCAACGAACGGGCCGTCGAAGAGGCACTGCTCATCAAGGAGAAGGAAGCCGCCAACGGTGTCGAGGGCACCGTCACCGTGCTGACCGCCGGCCCGGAGCGCGCCACCGAGGCGATCCGCAAGGCGCTGTCGATGGGTGCGGACAAGGCTGTGCACCTCGTCGACGAGGGCATGCACGGATCCGACATGGTGCAGACCGGGTGGGCGCTGGCCCGCGCGCTCGGCGCCATCGAGGGCACCGAGCTGGTGATCGCGGGCAACGAGGCCACCGACGGTGCGGGCGGCGCGGTGCCGGCCATCATCGCCGAGTACCTGGGCCTGCCCCAGCTGACGCACATGCGCAAGGTCACCGTGGAGAACGGCAAGGTCACCGGTGAGCGCGAGACCGACGACGGTGTGTTCACCCTCGAGGCGTCGCTGCCCGCCGTGGTCAGCGTGAACGAGAAGATCAACGAGCCGCGCTTCCCGTCCTTCAAGGGCATCATGGCCGCCAAGAAGAAGGAAGTCACCACGCTCACGCTCGCCGAGATCGGTGTGGAGTCCGACGAGGTCGGGGTCGCCAACGCCGGCTCCAAGGTGCTGTCCTCGACGCCGAAGCCGCCGAAGACCGCGGGCGAGAAGGTCACCGACGAAGGCGAAGGCGGCACCAAGGTCGCCGAGTACCTGGTCGCTCAGAAGATCATCTAGCAAAAACTTCCTTCCGTACTTGAGAAACGAGAGACAAACCAATGGCTGAAGTACTCGTGCTCGTCGAGCACGCCGAAGGTGCACTGAAGAAGGTCACCAGCGAACTGATCACCGCCGCCCGCGCGCTGGGTGAGCCCTCCGCCGTCGTGGTGGGCAAGCCGGGCACCGCCGAGCCGCTGGTCGACGGCCTCAAGGCCGCCGGCGCCGCCAAGATCTACGTCGCCGAATCGGACGACGCGGAGAACTACCTCGTCACCCCGCAGGTCGACGTCCTCGCCGCGCTGGCCGAGGAGAACAGCCCCGCAGGCGTGCTGCTGGCCGCCTCCGCGGACGGCAAGGAGATCGCCGGCCGGCTCGCGGCCCGCATCGGGTCGGGTGTGCTGACCGACGTCATCGCGGTCAAGGAGGGCGGCAAGGGCACCCACTCGATCTTCGGTGGCGCCTACACCGTGGACGCCGAGGTCACCGGTGACACCCCGGTGATCACCGTGCGCGCGGGTGCGATCGACGCCGAGCCGGCCGACGGCGCGGGCGAGGTCGTCAACGTCGAGGTGCCGGCTCAGGCCGAGACCGCGACGAAGATCACCAAGCGGGAGCCCGCCGTGGCCGGCGACCGCCCGGAGCTCACCGAGGCGACCGTCGTCGTCGCCGGTGGCCGTGGTGTCGGCAGCGCGGAGAACTTCGGGATCGTCGAGGAGCTCGCCGACGCGCTCGGCGGTGCGGTCGGTGCTTCGCGTGCGGCGGTCGACTCGGGTTACTACCCGGGTCAGTTCCAGGTCGGCCAGACCGGTAAGACCGTCTCGCCGCAGCTGTACATCGCGCTCGGCATCTCCGGTGCGATCCAGCACCGCGCCGGTATGCAGACGTCGAAGACGATCATCGCGGTGAACAAGGACGAAGAGGCCCCGATCTTCGAGATCTCCGACCTCGGCATCGTCGGCGACCTGTTCAAGGTCACCCCGCAGCTCACCGAGGCGGTCAAGGCGCGCAAGGGCTGACAGCCCACAACGTTCCGACGAGAACCCCGGCACCCGCGAGGTGCCGGGGTTCTTCGTTCGGGTGGTCGAGACGGACTCGGCCAACTCGTCACCGAGCGTGCACGGACACGTCACGCGGTGCTTGCCGTCGCGCTGAACGGTTCAGCGACGGTGCTGGCTATGAGCACTGCTTCCGTACTCATCGCCGCCGATCACCCGAGGGCGGCGAACACGCCTCGGTATTCGCTGCTGCTGTCGACCGACCCCGACCTGATCGCCGCCGCCCAGCGGTTGCGGCACGACGTGTTCACCTCCGAACCCGGTTTCGCGCTGACCGGATCGCCCGACGGCCGGGACGCCGACCGTTTCGACGAGTTCTGCGACCACCTGCTGGTGCGCGAAGAGACGTCCGGGGAGCTGGTCGGTTGCTACCGGATGCTGCCGCCGCCGGGGGCGATCGCCGCGGGCGGCCTCTACACCGCCACCGAATTCGACGTTCGGGCGCTCGACCCGCTACGGCCGTCGATGGTCGAGATGGGCCGCGCCGTCGTCCGCCACGACCACCGCAACGGCGGTGTGGTGCTGCTCATGTGGGCCGGCATCCTGGCCTACCTCGACCGCTGCGACTACGACTACGTCACCGGGTGCGTCTCGGTCCCGGTCGCCGGGGAGGCCGGTGAACCCGCGGGCACCCAGCTGCGCGGTGTGCGCGACTTCGTCCGCCGCCGCCACGCCGCACCCGAGCGTCACACCGTGCGGCCGTACCGGCCGGTCGTCGTCGACGGCCGAGGCCTCGACGACATCGCGCCGCCGGGCCGGGTGACCGTGCCCCCACTGATGCGGGGTTATCTGCGGCTGGGCGCGCAGGTGTGCGGAGAACCCGCCCACGACCCGGATTTCGGTGTCGGGGACTTCCCGGCACTGCTCGACAAGCGGCAGGCCGACATCCGCTACCTGCGCCGGCTGAGGTCGGCCGCGGCGGCCGGGGAGATCGTGAACGAGGCGGCGTCATGACGCTGACCCGCGAGCACGCCTGGCTGCAGCGCGCCACCTGTGACACCAGCTGCGTCCACGCCGGCGCCGACCGGCCGGGGCGCCGGTGGTGGGTCGCGATCCGCACGACGATGCGAATCTGCGCGGCCGTGTCGCTGTTCTCGTTCGTGTGGCTGCTGGCGGTGCCGGTACCCGGCCGGTGGCATGTGCAGCGCGTGTACTGCCGGCTGATCCTGCGCAGCTTCGGGGTGCGGATCGCGGTGTCCGGCGGCCCCATCCGCAACCTGCGCGGTGTGCTCGTCGTCAGCGGCCACGTCTCGTGGCTGGACATCTTCACGATCGGCGCGGTGCTGCCCGGGTCGTTCGTCGCGCGCGCCGATCTGGTCGACTGGCCCGCGCTGGGTCCCGTCGTCCGGTTGATGAAGGTCATCCCGATCGACCGCGGGAGCCTGCGCCGCCTTCCCGCGGTCGTGGACGAGGTGACCGCCCGACTGCGTGCCGGCCACACCGTCGTCGCGTTCCCGGAGGGCACCACCTGGTGCGGGCTGGGCTACGGCCGGTTCCGTCCGGCGATGTTCCAGGCCGCCGTGGACGCCCGCAGGCCGGTGCAGCCGCTGCGCCTGACCTACCGGCACTCGGACGGGCGGATGTCCACGGTGCCCGCGTTCGTCGGCGACGACTCCCTGCTGGCGTCGGTTCGCCGGGTGATCTCTGCGCGCCGCACCGTCTGCCACATCGGGGTGGAATCGCTGCAGCTGCCGGGGGAGGGCCGCCGCGACCTGGCGGCCCGCTGTGAGACGGCGGTCCGCGGCGCGGCACCCGCTGCCGCCCACGCGCTGGCCGCCTGACCCGGCGATCCGGGGGACGCCCCGGCCGGCGGCTATCCTGGACGGGCCATGACCTCGCAGAAGTCGGTCTACCTCGACCACGCCGCGACCACCCCGATGCACCCCGCTGCCATCGAGGCGATGACGGCTGTGCTGACCACCGTCGGTAACGCGTCCTCCCTGCACGGTGCGGGCCGACTGGCGCGCCGGCGGATGGAGGAGGCCCGCGAGACGCTGGCCGGCCTGCTCGGTGCCCGTCCCTCGGAGATCATCTTCTGCGCCGGCGGCACCGAGAGCGACAACCTCGCGGTGAAGGGCATCTTCTGGGCCCGTCGTGACGCCGACCCGCGGCGTCGCCGCATCGTGACCACGCCGATCGAGCACCACGCCGTCCTCGACGCGGTGGAGTGGCTCGTGGACCACGAGGGCGCCGAGGTGACGTGGCTGCCCGTGGCGCCCGACGGCTCGGTGGCGCCGGGTGACCTGCGTGACGTGCTTGAGGCATGCGACGACGTGGCGCTGGTGTCGATCATGTGGGCCAACAACGAGGTGGGCACCGTCCAGCCGATCGCCGAGCTGGCCGCGGTGGCGGCGGAGTTCGGCGTTCCCATGCACAGCGACGCGGTGCAGGCCGTCGGCCAGGTTCCGGTGGACTTCGCGGCGAGCGGGCTGTCGGCGATGAGCGTGACCGCGCACAAGTTCGGCGGCCCGACGGGTATCGGTGCGCTGCTGCTACGGCGTGACACCGCCTGTGTGCCGCTGCTGCACGGCGGTGGTCAGGAGCGTGACGTCCGGTCCGGCACCGCCGACGTCGCCGGGGCGGTCGCGATGGCGGCGGCCGCGCGGATCGCGGTGGACGGGCTGGAGGGCTACCGCGCCCGGGTGTCCGCGCTGCGTGACCGGTTGATCGCCGGAGTGCTGGCCGCGATCGACGACACGTATGTCAACGGCGCCCGTGTGGGCCGTCTGCCGGGCAACGCCCATTTCACGTTCCGCGGTTGTGAAGGCGATTCACTGCTGATGTTGTTGGACGCCAAGGGGATCGAGTGTTCGACCGGCTCGGCGTGTACCGCCGGGGTGGCGCAGCCGTCGCATGTGCTGATCGCGATGGGCGCCGACCCGGCCAGTGCCCGGGGGTCGTTGCGGCTGTCGCTCGGTCACACGAGTACGGAGGCGGACGTCGACGCGGCCCTGGAGGCGCTGCCCGCCGCGGTCGAGCGGGCGCGGCAGGCGGCGCTCGCGGCATCGGGGGTCGTCGACTGATGCGGGTACTCGTTGCGATGAGCGGCGGCGTCGACTCGTCGGTCGCCGCGGCGCGGATGGTCGACGCCGGCCATGACGTGGTCGGGGTGCATCTGGCGCTGTCGGCGACGCCGGGCACGCTGCGCAGCGGGTCGCGCGGGTGTTGTTCGAAGGAGGACGCGGGCGATGCCCGTCGGGTCGCCGACGTGCTCGACATCCCCTTCTACGTCTGGGATTTCGCGGACAAGTTCAAAGAGGACGTGATCGACGATTTCGTCGCGTCCTATGAGCGCGGTGAGACGCCGAACCCGTGCGTGCGGTGCAACGAGAAGATCAAGTTCTCCGCGCTGGCCGGGCGCGCGCTGGCACTCGGGTTCGATGCGCTGGCCACCGGTCATTACGCGCGACTGGCCGACGGCCGCCTGCGGCGCGCGGTGGACCACGACAAGGATCAGTCCTACGTGCTCGGGGTGCTGACCGCCGAGCAGTTGCGGCATGCGGTGTTCCCGATCGGTGACACGCCGAAGGCGCGGATCCGCGAGGAGGCCGCCGAGCGGGGGCTGGCCGTGGCGGACAAGCCGGACAGCCATGACATCTGCTTCATCCCCTCCGGCGACACCCGGGCGTTCCTCGGTGCGCGGATCGGGGTGCGCCGCGGTGCGGTGGTCGACGCCGGTGGGGCGGTGCTCGCCGAACACGAAGGCGTACACGGGTTCACGATCGGACAGCGCAAGGGGCTGGGCATCGCCGGTCCCGGCCCCGACGGACAGCCGCGGTACGTCACCGCGATCGACGCGGAGAGCGGGACGGTGCGCGTCGGCGGTGTCGAGGATCTCGACGTGTGGCGGTTGCGCGGGGAGAGCCCGGTCTTCACCTCCGGGACGGCCTTCACCGCTCCGGTGGAGTGTCAGGTGCAGGTGCGGGCCCACGGTGGGCTGGCCGATGCGGTGGCGTCTTTCGATTCGGGCGTGCTGTCGGTGGAGCTGCGGGCGCCGCTGCGTGGTGTGGCGCCGGGGCAGACGATGGTGATCTACCGCCCCGATCCCGAGGGCGACGAGGTGCTGGCCAGCGCGACGATCAGCGGGGCGGACGGGCGCTAGTCGGGCGCCGCCGGTTTTTCAGGCGGCAATGCTCGTCGAAATCCGATATCGCCGGTGCTATCAGATAGCGCCGGCGATAGCGCATTTCGTCCTGTCTATCCTTTCCGGCGGGCTCGGGGCCTGTTTCCGTAACATGGTGGCGATCCTGAGCGGTGATCTTCGCCGTGGCGTTACGCAAGTCTGGGTGCAGCCCAGGGTGCGGTACCGTGTGCGCCGTTTCCGCACCGACTCGCGGCGCGCTCCTCATTGGGCGCGAGAATCGCTGTGGTGCGGGGATCCGGGATGGCGCAGTGGCGCACGTGTCGCAACGGCGAAGATCGCTTCTCCCTGATCGGATCCGCGTAAACTCCGCGAGGGTGGACCGGTTGGCGCGGAACCAACCCCGGGGCATTGGAGCAAGTGGTGAGCTTCGCGGCGTTCCTCAGTTACACCCGGCCCGACGACGAATTCTTCGGTGGCGGCATCACAGCACTGAGGAAACACCTCGAGCTCGGGGTCCAAGTCGTCACTGGCGACCGCAGCTTCCGGATCTTCCAGGACGTTGACGGAATCGCGTTGGGAGAAGACTGGAACCAGAAGCTCTCGGAGGCAATCGCCGGCTCCCGATTCTTCATGCCCGTACTGACGCCGCTTTATTTCACCAGCCTTCCCTGCAGTGAGGAACTGGAACGCTTTCGCCACCACGAAGCTCTGCTTGGCCGTAACGACTTGATCCTGCCCATCTACTTCATCACGGCTCCCGTCCTTGAACGTCCGGAACTATTGCATACGGATGCCCTTGCCACGTTGATCGCCAGCCGTCAGCGGTTCGATTACCGTCAGCAGACACAAGGCCAGTCCAACGACCCAACAAATCGCGCGATTCTCCTCGAACTTGCCTCCGGCGTCGCCGCGGCCATGGATCGCACCGGTGCGCAGCCGATGCGCGTCGCCGAAGTCGAGAGTTCGGCGATCGACGCCGAAGTGCACCACTTCGGCCAAGCCTTCAATGAGGCGCGCGAGGTAACACGTGACGCTCGCAAGCTGGTGTTGTGGGTGGATGACAGCCCCGACAACAACATCATCGAGCGGAAATCCATGGCCGCTTACGACATCGAGTTTGTCTTGGCCACCTCGACAGAGGGTGCCTTGAGCGAACTGAGCCGCCAGAGGTTCGATGCAGTCATCAGTGACATGGGGAGGCCGCCTGACTCTCGGGCCGGATACACGCTGCTGGAAGCTATCCGGCGCAGGGGGTACCGCATGCCCTTCTTCATTTACGCAGGCTCGCGCAAGGAATCGCATGTTCGGGAAGCTCTTGCGCGTGGTGCTCAGGGCACGACCAACAGGGGCGACGAATTGTTGAATATGCTTCTCAGCGCACTGAACACGGCATCAAGCTGAGCCCGCGACGCCTCGCTATCCCGGCACCCTCGCAAGGATGTTCGTCATCACGATGTCGGGCACGGATTCGGTGAATTCGCAGAACGTCACCTCCACCAGGACCGCAGACTTCAGCCGGTAGTCCCGCCCGCAGTCGCCGGGGCGCGTCGACACCGCACCATCCGTCGTCTCCCAGTCGCCGATGTACGCCGGTCCGTAATCGCTTGTCCCACAACCATCGACGAGCCCGACGAGCCCGTCGAACGCCCGCCGCGCGGTCGGCGCATCCCGGTAACCGGCGGCACCCTGCGAGATCAGGCCGCCGTCGGGCGGATTCTGGAACGTCGTCTTGTGGAATTCCTCGACCTCGTCGCCGAACGTCTGCGTCTCGGCGAACAGCCACGCGCACTGTGCGGGCATTTGCTCCATCAGCGGTTCGATGTCGACCGGGATCTTGCCGTCCATGCTCGGGATGATGGTCAGGTCTTCGCCCGCCCCGGTGATCGCCTGCATTTGCGCCGTCTCGAGCAGGACGGCGTCGACATCGACGGGGGAGCGCGAGTCGTCGTCGAGACCCGGGACCGGCCGGACCGCGGTGCCGCCGACGACTGACACGCACGCGGTCGTGAGCACTGCCGCGCCACACGCCAGCAGCGTCCGTGCGGTCATCGCCCTCCCCTTCCTGACGACGAGCCTAACCGCGTCGAATACCCTGCACCGGGTGACTGTCTACGCCGCCGCGACCGGTATCGGATCCTGGCCCGGCGCCAACCCACGGCAAGCCGCCGAAGTGGTGGTCGGCGAACTGCACACCCTCCCTCACCTGGTCGAACTCCCGTCGCGGGGCGTCGGTGCCGACATGGTCGGGCGGGCCGGTGCGCTGCTGGTCGACATCGGTATCGACATCGTGCCCCGCGGCTACCGCATCGCGGGTGGCCGCAGCTCGGCGGTCCGCCGCGCCAAGAGCCTGCTCGACGAGGACATCGACGCGCTGGAGGAGTCCTGGGAGAAGGCCGGTCTGCGCGGGTCGGGGCGCACCGTCAAGGTGCAGGCGCCCGGCCCCATCACGCTGGCCGCCGAACTCGAACTCGCAGGCGGCCACCGCGCGCTGACCGACCGCGGCGCCGTCCGCGACCTGGCGGGCTCCCTGGCCGAAGGGGTGGCCGTCCACCGCGCCGAGGTCGCCCGCCGGCTCGACACACCCGTCGTCGTGCAGTTCGACGAACCACTGCTGCCCGCCGCGCTGGCCGGCCGGCTCACCGGCGTCACCAGCCTCACCCCCGTGCACCCTGTCGACGAAGCGGTGGCAACCCAACTGCTCGACGAATGCGTCGACCGCGTCGGCGGCGAGGTGGCGCTGCACAGCTGCGCCGTGGGCTTACCGTGGAAACTGTTTCAGCGCAGCACGATTCATGCGGTGTCAGTGGACACCGGCACGCTCACCGCCGAAGACCTCGACGGAATCGGCGAGTTCGTCGAATCCGGGCGCACCGTGCTGCTCGGCGTGGTCCCGGGGGCTGCACCGTCGGCGCGGCCGTCGGTCGAACAGGTGGCGGCCGGCGCGGTGTCGCTGACCGACCGGCTCGGCTTCCCGCGCGCCGTGCTGCGCGAACGCATCGGCGTCACCCCGGCATGCGGGCTGGCCGGCGCCACCCCGGAGTGGGCGCGCATCGCCGTCGAACTCACCCAGAAGACCGCCGACGCGTTCGCCGAGGACCCCGACGCCATCTGACTCTGCGCCCATGGCGCAAAAGTGAGAGAGGGCAACGCCGTGGACGCAGGGTCAACGCCCTAGCGGCGCAGATCTTTCCGCAGGATCTTGCCCGACGCCGACTTCGGGATCGCCTCGATGAACTCGACCTTGCGCACCTTCTTGTACGGCGCGACCTGACCGGCGACGAACTCCATCACCTCGGCCTCGGTCAGTGTCGCGTCGGGCTGGCGCACCACGAAGGCCTTCGGGATCTCTTCACCGGATTCGGCGTCGACCACGCCGATCACTGCCGCATCGGCGATCGCATCGTGCGAAAGCAGCACCGCCTCCAACTCGGCCGGCGGCACCTGGTAGCCCTTGTACTTGATCAGCTCCTTGAGCCGGTCGACGATGTAGACGCAGCCGTGCTCGTCGACCTGGGCGAGGTCGCCGGTGTGCAACCAGCCGTCCTCGTCGATGGTCTCGCGGGTGGCCTTCTCGTTGTTCAGATAACCGGCCATCACGTTGGGGCCGCGGAACCACAGCTCGCCGGTGGCGCTCATACCGGTTGCAGGAACGTCGATCTCGGCGCCGGTCTCCGGGTCGAGGATCCGGCTCTCGGAGTTCGGCACGGTCCACCCGCTCGACGCCAGCGGTGCCACGGTGCCGACGAATTCCAGGCCCCCGTCGAAGGGGGTGACGTGGCTGACCGGGCTGAGTTCACTCATCCCGTAGCCCTGCACCACCGCACAGCCCAGCCGGTCGGCGACCGCGTGACCGAGATCCGCGTCGAGCGGGGCGGCCCCGGACATGATGCCCCGCAGCGAGGACAGGTCGTACTCGTCGATCAGCGGATGCTTGGCCAGCGCCACGGCCACCGGCGGGGCGATGAAGGCGTACGTGCACCTGTGTTGGGCGATGTCGGCGAGGAACTCGGTGAGGTCGAATCTCGGCATGATCACCAACGCCGCGCGGGCGTGGAGTGCGGCGTTGAGCAGCACGGTCATCCCGTAGATGTGGAAGAACGGCAGCACCGCGAGGATTCGGTCGTCGGCCGTCATCCCCTGGACGGGCCGGATCTGCGCGACGTTGGCGACCAGGTTGCGGTGGGTGAGCATGACCCCTTTGGGGTTGCCCGTCGTCCCCGAGCTGTACGGCAGCACCGCCAGATGTGTCGCCGGGTCGAAGCTCACCTCTGGCGGCGCGAACCCTGGACCGAGCAGATCGGCGGCGTTGGGGTGCCCGTCGGCGGCCACGCCCGGTCCGTCGAGCACGATCACGCGGTCGTCGGCGAGCCCGACGGCGGCAGCGCCCTCGGCCGCCTGGGCCAGCAGCGGCGTGACGGTGACGAGCATGGTGGCCTGCGAGTCGGTCAGCTGCTTGGCGATGTCCTTGGCGATGAACAGCGCGTTGATCGTGGTGGCCGTCGCGCCGGCGCGCAGGATGCCGTGGAAGGCGATCGCGAACGCCGAGCTGTTGGGCGCGAGCAGTCCGACCACGTCGCCCACACCGACGCCGCGCTCGGCGAGTGCACCGGCGAAGGCGTCGATGCGGGCGAGCATCTCGCCGTAGGTCAGCTGGTCACCGGATCGGGCGTCGATCAGCGCGACGCGGGCCTTGTCGGTGTCGCTGACGTCGCTGAACAGATAGTCGTAGACGCTGCTCGTCGGGATCTGGACTGCGGGGTAGGGGCTGGCGAAACTCATGGTGTCCCGATCGAACCACGAGCGGGCCCTCGCGCGGTCACACTCCGTCGAGTTGGTCGACCAATCGGCGTGGCGCGATCAGCCGGTAGGAGGCGTCGACGAGTTCGCGCACCTCGGTCCAGTCCACCTCGGCCCTGTCGAAATCGAGCCCCAACCAGCCCGAGGGCCCCAGGTAGGCGGGGACGAAGAATCTCCCGTCGGCCTGCAGCGCGGCGCGGTCGGACTCGTCGACCTTGACCATCACGCAGTGCGGGACGGTGGCCATCGACCCGCTCTCCTTGGTGCTGCCGCCGTACATCGCGAACATCTTCGACACGAAGAATCCCGGCCTGCCGTGCGAGACCTTCTCCTGGGCCTGCGGGAAGCCGAGCGCGATCTCCCGCACCTCGGCGAGGCCGGGATCGTCGTCGCGGAACATGATCGGATGCGGCACAACGCCAGGCTATCGCCTGTCACCGGCGGGCGACGGAGTCCTCGGCAGCGGTCACGAAGTCGACGACCCTAGCGACGACCTCTTGGCGATTCACCTCGTTGAACAGCTCATGCCGGGCGCCGTCGAAGTGATGCGCGATCACATCGGCACCGAAGACGTTGTCGAACCCCACCCGGGTGCCGTCGAGCGGCACCAGTCGGTCATCTGTGCCGTGCACCCACAGAACAGGGATGTGGTCGAGCTTCGGGCCGCCGTTGGAGCGCTCCAGTGCGGTACCGATGGCCTGCAGGGTGTGCCGGTGAAACCCGCCATGCCACACCAGCGGGTCGGCGGCATAAGACCGTCCCACCTCAGGATCCCGCGACAGTAGCTCGGCCGGCAGCGGCGCGTCCGGGAGCGCGTCCATCTGGAGGAGTCGTTCGACGGGTCGCCAGCGCCCGAGTACCGGACTGGACAGCACCAACCGGTCCACACCCCCCGGATGGATCTGGGCGTATCGCGTGGCGACCAGTCCGCCGAGGGAATGACCTATCAAGGTGACGGGCAGATCGCGATAGCGACCTCGCGCGTGTGTGATCAGTTGCGACAGGTCGTGTGCGACGTCGTCCAGGTCGTCTATCGACACGCGGGTTCCAGCGCTGCGGCCGTGCCCGGCGTGATCGGCGCCGATCACCACCGCACCGGAGCGGTTGAGGTCACGGCTGAGGTCGGTGTATCTGCCGATGTGCTCGCCGTAGCCGTGCGATATCACCACGACATAGCGGGGACCTGCGACACTCCACTCGCATGCGAACCGACTTCCGTTGTAGCCCTTGAACATCCATTCGGTTGGTGCCATGTCCACTCCGTCGAAGTCGGATTGCGAGTAGCCACGCGGGTGTCCTGCGGCAGCCACACTGTCCAGATCCCGTGTGACTGTTGACACTTCGTTGCGCTGATGCAACTATAGCCCACATGTCACTCATGAGTGACATGACTGGATATGAGCTACTTCTGAGAAATGGACGAGTGATGACTGAACAGACAGCGCCGGTGATCTTCGAAGCGAAGGGTGGCGTGGGAATCGTCTCCTTGAACCAGCCGGAGAAGCGGAACTCGTTCACCGATGAGATGCTCTACGACCTGCTCGAGAAGCTCGAGCAGGCTGCTTCGGACCCGGAGATCCGGGTCATCGTGCTGACCGGAAATGGCAAGTCGTTCAGCGTGGGCGGAGACCTCGACGAGTTCGCGGCGGGGGAGTTCAAGACAGTCGACATCCCGCATGAGACGTCGGTGAGCAAGCTTCGGAACTTCATGCGAGTGTCCCAGTACCTGCGCACCAGCGAGAAGGTCACGATAGCGGCGATCAACGGCGCGTGCGCCGGTGCCGGCCTGTCGGTCGCCGCGGCGTGCGATCTGCGATTCGCCTCGACGAAGTCGGTGTTCCGCACCGCCTTCATCGACGCCGGACTCTCCGGCGATTTCGGCGGCACCTGGTCGCTGGTGCGTTTGCTCGGTGAGGCGCGCGCGAAGGAGCTCTACCTCCTCAACCAGAAGCTCACCCCCGAGGACGCGCTCCGGATCGGCCTGGTCTCCTGGGTGGAGAGCCACGAGACCTTCATGCCGCGAGTTCTCGCCGAAGCCGAGGCGCTGGCCGCCAAGCCGCCGATCGCGATGAAGCTGATCAAGAAGAACCTCACCGAAGAGCACGCCAACTTCCTGGAAGCGCTCGAGGTGGAAGCCGATCGACACGTGTTCTGCGGCTACACCGACGATGCGGTGGAGGCAGCGGCGGCATTCCTCGAGAAGCGCGAGCCCAATTACACCGGGAAGTAAGACAACTCCGCTGAATAGACCCTGCGTCCGGATCACCGCATCTTTCGTCCGTCGGTGATCCGGCGCGGTGTCGAACCTGCATACGGTGCCGCGCGACGTCCGGCCCCGTACCGAGCCGCGCGCCGCGAGCGCGCAATCACTGAAAAAGCACGAAAAGACTGAAGCGCAATGGGAACGGGATGCCGGATCCGGCCGCCTCGAAATGTTGGAGGGCAATCGAGCAATGACTAGCGAAAGCACCATTTCGCCGCCGGCATCGACGGTGGCACTGGCGAGGCGGGCGGGCCTCGCCAGCCTGGTCGGCACCACGATCGAGTGGTACGACTACTTCATTTTCGGTACCGCTTCCGCCTTGGTCTTCGGTCGGCTGTTCTTTCCCGGCGAAGACCCGATCACCGGCACGCTTGCGTCCTTCGCCGTGTTCGGCGTGGGATTCGTCGCCCGGCCGCTGGGTGGCATGGTCTTCGGACATCTCGGCGACAAGTTCGGCCGGAAGGGCGTCCTCGTGACCACCCTGATGATCACCGGATTGTCGACCATGCTGATCGGATTCCTGCCGACCTACACGGCGATCGGGATCTGGGCGCCGATTCTGCTGGTGCTGCTCCGGCTGATCCAGGGCTTCGGTGTCGGTGGTGAATGGGGAGGTGCCTCCCTTGTCGCCGTCGAGTACGCCCCGCCGGGTAAACGCGGTCTGTACGGCAGCCTGCCCCAGGTGGGCAACGGCATCGGTGTCGTGTTGGCGACCGGGGTGTTCACGGTCGTCTCCCTGCTGCCCGACGACGCGCTGTTCAGCTGGGGCTGGCGGGTGCCGTTCATCGCAAGCGCTTTGCTGGTCGTCGTCGGTGCCTTCATCCGGTTGCAGCTCGCCGAGACGCCGGCGTTCCTCGCCGCGAAGGAGGCGGCCGAGAGCAGCCGCGCCGAGCAGACCGCCATGGAGCGACCGTTGAAAACGCTTGTGCGCGATTATCGCAAACCGTTGTTCCTCGCGATGGGCGTGAAGCTGGCCGAGGGTGCGTACGGCTACATCGTGTTGACCTTCCTGGTCGCGTACGCGACGACCTACACCGAGCTGCCCCGCGGAAGTGTGTTGCTGGCAACGACATTGGCAGGCGCGGGCAGCGTCGTGACCTTCTTCCTGGTCGGTGCGCTATCGGACCGGGTGGGCCGGCGCCAATTGGTGATGATCGGCGCGTTCGTAGGCGTGGTGATGGCATTCCCGTTCTTCTGGCTGCTCAACATGAACTCCGTGCCGTTGATGTTCCTGGGCGTCCTGGTCACCTACCTGTGCGGTAACGGCGTCATCTATGCAGTGCAGTCCTCCTTCTTCTCCGAGATGTTCGACACCTCGGTGCGGTACTCGGGGATCTCGCTGGCATACCAATTGCCGAGCATTCTGGTGGGAGCGATTCCCTTCGCCGCGACGGCCATGGTCGCAGCGACCGACGGCGCCGCCTACCCGGTTTCGCTCATGCTGATATGCACGTCGCTTCTCGGGTTCTTCTGCGCCTACTTCACCAAGGACGCACGCGACCGCCAGCTCGATGTCGATCAGTTCAGCTGAGACACACGCCAACACAACGGAGTGGACGAGAACATGACCGATTCGGTGCGCATCGAGAGACACGGCGCTGTCCTGATCGTGACGATCAACAGGCCACAGGCGCGCAACGCGATAGATATCGCGGTATCCCGGGGGATCGCTGCGAGTCTGGCCGAACTGGACCAGGACCCGGCACTTCGGGTCGGGATCCTCTGCGGTGAGGGCGGCTGGTTCTCCGCAGGAATGGACCTGAAGAAGTTCGCGGCGGGCGAGGTGCCGCACATCGACGGCCGGGGATTCGGCGGTCTGACGGAGGCGCCTCCGGCCAAGCCGCTGATCGCCGCGGTCGAAGGCGGCGCACTGGCGGGCGGATTCGAGATGGTGCTGGCGTGCGATCTGGTGGTGGCCGCGCGCGACGGCAGGTTCGGACTTCCGGAGGTGAAACGGGGTTTGACCGCTGCCGGTGGCGGCCTGATCCGCTTGCCGCAGCGGATTCCTCGGAACGTCGCCATGGAATTGGCACTGCGGGGTGGGTTCCTCACCGCTGAGCGCGCATACGACCTGGGCTTGGTCAACGAATTGGTCGAGCCGGGAACGTCTCTCGCCCATGCGCGCGCGATGGCCGAATCGATCGCGGCGAACGGGCCGCTTGCCGTACGGGAGACGAAGCGGATCATCACCTCGTCGAGCGACTGGCCGTCGGAGTTCGCCTTCGACATCCAACGGCCCATCACCGATCACGTGACCGCTTCGGAAGACGCTCGAGAGGGCGCTGCGGCCTTCGTCGAGAAGCGGGAACCGAAGTGGGTCGGTAGATGACAGTCCAGGAGCACCGTTCCATGAAGAGCAGCCGTGTCAGCCAACGAGAGATCCCGGGGCCGCGGCCCCGGACCATCACCGCTGCCGAAGCAGCCATGCTGATCACGGACGGGGTGACCGTCGCCGGTGACGGCTTCGGCATGATGGGTGTGGCCGACGAGGTGTACGCCGCGATCGAGGAGCGGTTTCTCACCTCCCATTCGCCGGTGGGCATCACCCTCGTACACACATCGGGCCAGTCCAACAAGCTTGCCGGTATCACCCGGTTCGCCTATCCCGGACTGCTCAAGCGCGTTGTCGGCGCCCACTGGGGACGGACGCCGAAACTGAGCCAGCTCATCGTCGACAACGAGGTGGAGGGGGTCTGTCTTCCCCAGGGGCAACTCGCCGCGCTGTATCGGGCGGCGGCCGCCCGGCGGCCCGGAATGCTGTCGACCGTGGGGTTGAACACCTTCGTCGATCCGCGCCTGGACGGCGGCCGAGTCAACGAGTTGGCCTTTCGGAACATCGAATCGGACGAATACGTCGGGTTGGTCAGCGTCGGGCAACAGGAATACCTGCTGTACAAGGCGATCACGCCCGATATCGGGATCATCCGCGGGAGCCGGGTCGACGTGGCCGGCAATGTCTCGCAGGAGAAGGAGGCGGCCGGGCTGGATACGTTGTCGGTGGCGCAGGCGACCCGTAACTCCGGGGGGCTGGTCATCGTCCAGGCGGAAGAGATCGTTCCCCTGGGTGCGATCGACGCCCGTGATGTCACGGTGCCGGGTGCCCTCGTCGATTACGTCGTGCCGTGCACCGACGTCGGGCGATTCCACCGCCAGACCGATATGACGGCATACGACCCGCGACTGGTGACCGGTTCGGCGACTGCGCAGCAGCTCGCCGCGGGCGTCTCGGCCACGCCGGTGGACCCGGTCCGCCTCGCGATCGGACGTCGCGCCGTCAGCCTCGTGCACCCGGGAGACGTGATCAACGCGGGAACGGGCATACCGGGTGACTCGGTGGGGCCGGCGCTGTTCGAGGCGGGACTGCTCGACAAGGTGACGATGACCGTCGAGTCAGGGGTGTACGGCGGTATTCCGCTGGGCGGGTTGGACTTCGGCGCAGCATACAATCCGAGCGCGATCATCAGCCATGCTCACCAGTTCGACTTCTACAACGGGGGAGGAGTCGACATCGCGTTCATGGGTGTCGGCGAGATCACCTCGGCGGGCGACGTCAACGTCTCCAAGTTCGGTGGCCGGGTCACCGGGGTCGGCGGCTTCCTCGACATCCTCGATCGAGCGAAGCGGGTGTGCTTCCTCCTGGACCTCAACAACGGCAGGCGCAAGATCGTCGATGAAGTCGAACACCTGACCTTTCACGGCGCCACCGCACTCGACAAGGGTCAAGAGGTCTATCTGATCACCGAATCGTTCATCCTCCGGCTACGGCGGTATGGATGGGAGTTGCACGACGTCGCCGACCGCGCAACCGCGCAGAGAGACCTGGCGGCACTGGCCACGTTCTCGATCATCAACGGTGCGGACGCACGCGGATGAAGCCGGATGCCTGACCAGGCGCCGTGCCCTGTGGTCACGTGGTGATCGGGTCGCCGAACGTCTGGGTGAAGTCCGAATCACGCTGTGCCGCAACGCCGCCTCGGAACAGCAGGCTCAAGGTGTGCGCGTTGCGGGTGGCCGCTTCGGTGGGGCTCAGCCCGTAGTCGTTCTGCAGGGTGTGGGTGACGAAGACGCTGGTGTACATCGCGCACGCCACGACGAGATTGGCGGGGACAGTGCCGTTGCCGCCGAATTTCGTCCACGCGTTCTGGGCGAAGGTCTCGACGATGGCCGCGCACGCCTGCGGATCGTAGATGTCGTCGGCTTCCTCGTGCGACCCCTCGCTGTGCCGAGTCGCGAGGTCCCACCAGAGGCGGCCGATCCGGGCGTTCATCACGTTGACTTCGATCAGGGCGCGGGTGAGCCACTCGTGCGGTTCGTCGTCGGCTGTCGGAACCGGAATCCGTCGTGCGTACTCGGCGAGTGCGGACTCGAACGCGGCCTTGATGAGCGGCTCTCGCGCACCGAAATAGCGGAACAGGGTGCGCCGGTTGAGGTCGGCTTCCGCGGCGACGTCTTCCATGCGCATGCTGAGGCCCTGGGTTGCCCCGACGACTTTGGCAGCCTTGAGAATTCTGGCGTAGGTGGCGTCATTGGGAACGGCCATTACACCCCTCAGCGCGTTCGTGTCACTCGCGTCCACGGTCACAGTGCAGGCTAACATTCGCGCAGTTGCGGCGCCGATGACAGTGAGCGGTGATCACTCGACACGAGGAGCGACCGCGACCGACTTTTCGTGGCGGTCGGGCATGGCTGTCGGACCGCTTCGATAGCCTTCGGGGGTGAGCTCGAAAGACGCCGAGGCGGCGCTGGCCGAACAGGCCGAGGACGCACCGGATGCCGACCTGCGCCGCGCGTGGCAGGAACTGGCCGACGAAGTGCGCGAGCACCAGTTCCGGTACTACGTGCGCGATGCGCCGATCATCACCGACGCGGAATTCGATACGTTGCTGCGCCGGCTGCAGGCCCTCGAGGACGAGCATCCCGAGCTGCGCACACCCGATTCGCCGACCCAGCTGGTGGGCGGTGCCGGATTCGCCACCGACTTCACCCCGGCCGAGCATCTCGAACGGATGCTGAGCCTGGACAACGTCTTCGACCCCGAGGAACTGGCCGCGTGGGCCGGCCGCCTCAAGGCCGAGATCGGTGCCGACGCGCATTACCTGTGCGAGCTCAAGATCGACGGTGTGGCGCTCGCGCTGGTCTACCGCGACGGCCGGCTCGAACGGGCGGCCACCCGCGGTGACGGCCGCACCGGGGAGGACGTCACGCTCAACGCCCGCACCATCGAGGACATCCCCGAGCGGCTCACCCCGTCTGACGAATTCCCGGTGCCGAAGGTGCTCGAGGTGCGCGGTGAGGTGTTCTTCCGGGTCGCCGACTTCGAGGAGCTCAACGCCGGGCTGGTCGCCGAGGGCAAGGCGCCGTTCGCCAACCCCCGCAACAGTGCCGCCGGTTCGCTGCGCCAGAAGAACCCCGCGGTCACCGCACGCCGCCGGCTGCGGATGATCTGCCACGGCCTCGGCCGTATCGAAGGGCCTGCGGGGTTTCCGTTCACCTCGCTGCACGACGCCTACCGCGCGCTCAAGGAGTGGGGGCTGCCGGTCTCCACGCACACCGCCCGGGTGCAGGGCCTCGACGCGGTGACCGAGCGGATCGCGTACTGGGGCGAACACCGCCACGACGTCGAACACGAAATCGACGGGCTTGTCGTCAAGGTCGACGACGTGGCGCTGCAGCGCCGCCTCGGCGCGACGTCGCGCGCGCCGCGGTGGGCGGTGGCCTACAAATATCCGCCCGAGGAGGCGCAGACCAAGCTGCTCGACATCCGGGTCAACGTGGGCCGCACCGGCCGCGTCACCCCGTTCGCCTACATGGAGCCGGTGAAGGTGGCCGGATCCACGGTCGGGCTGGCGACGCTGCACAACGCGTCGGAGGTCAAGCGCAAAGGCGTGCTCATCGGGGACACGGTGGTGATCCGCAAGGCCGGCGACGTCATCCCCGAGGTCCTCGGCCCGGTCGTCGATCTGCGCGACGGCTCCGAGCGCGAGTTCGTGATGCCGACGCACTGCCCCGAATGCGGCACCGAACTGGCCCCGGCCAAGGAGGGCGACGCCGACATCCGCTGTCCCAACTCGCGCACCTGCCCCGCGCAGTTGCGGGAACGGGTGTTCCACGTCGCGGGCCGCGGCGCCTTCGACATCGAGGGTCTCGGGTACGAGGCGGGTATCGCGCTGCTGCAGGCCGGCGTCATCACCGATGAGGGCGACCTGTTCACGCTGACCGAGGACGACCTGCTGCGCACGTCGCTGTTCACCACGCAGAAGGGCGTCGTGTCGGCCAACGGCAGGCGGCTGCTCGCCAACCTCGGCAAGGCCAAGGCGCAGCCGCTGTGGCGGGTGCTGGTCGCGCTGTCCATCCGCCACGTCGGCCCGACCGCGGCACGTGCGCTGGCCACCGAGTTCGGCAGCCTCGACGCGATCATCGAGGCGTCGGAGGAACAGCTGGCGGCGGTCGAGGGGGTCGGCCCGACGATCGCCGCCGCGGTCAAGGAGTGGTTCACCGTCGACTGGCACTGCGCGATCGTCGAGAAGTGGCGCGCCGCCGGCGTGCGGATGGCCGACGAACGCGACGCCAGCATCGCCCGCACGCTGGAGGGTCTGTCGATCGTCGTGACCGGATCGCTCACCGGGTTCTCCCGCGACGAGGCGAAGGAGGCGATCATCGCCCGCGGCGGTAAGGCCGCCGGATCGGTGTCGAAGAAAACCGCCTACGTGGTGGCGGGGGATGCACCGGGATCGAAGTACGACAAGGCGATCGAACTCGGCGTGCCGGTCCTCGACGAGGACGGGTTCCGCCGCCTGCTGGAGAACGGGCCCGAGGAGCCGGGCGACTAGCGGTAGCCCTTGCGGATGTCCTCGACGATGCGGGGATGCTCCAGCGTCGACGGCTCCAGGTGCTGCCGCGCGACGTCGGCGGAGAACACCGTCGCGGCGTCGAGCACCTCCTGGTTCAGAAACCTAAGCGGCGCAACGCCTTCCGGCACCCTGGGCACCGGTGGTGTCGCACCGTGGCGGGCCAGCGCGAAGCCCCAGTCGCCGAACGTGGGTACGTGCACGTGGTACGGGGTGACCGCGAAGCCCGCCGACTCGATCGTCGAGACGGTGCGCCAGTACGCCGTCGGCGTCGAGTACGGGCTGCCGGCCTGCACCACCATCAGCCCGCCCGGCGCCAGCGCCCGGGTGACCAGCGTGTAGTACTCCGTCGAGTACAGCCGGCCCAGCACCGGGTTGTCCGGGTCGGGCAGGTCCACGATCACCGCGTCGAACCGGCGGTCCGCCGTACGCAGCCACGTCATCGCATCGCCGACCACGACGCTGACCCGCGGGTCATCGAGGGCGCCCCGATTCGCCTCGTGCAGCGTGGTGCGGGCCAGGCTGATCACCGCCGGGTCCAGCTCCACCTGGGTGATGTCGCGAATGTGGTTCTGGCGTAATAATTCCCGTGCGGCCAGCCCGTCGCCACCGCCCAGGATCAGCGCCGAGCGCGCTCCCTGGCCGAGCGCCGGGTAGACCAGGCTTTCGGTGTAGCGGAACTCGTCGCGGGTGGAGAACTGCAGGCCCCCGTCGAGATACAGCCGCATGTCGTCGCCGCGCCTGGTCACGACGATCTCCTGATATGGCGAGCGCGCGAACGCCACGATCGGGTCCGTGTACAGCCGCTGGCGCGTGGTGGTCTCGATGCCGTCGGCGCGCACCAGCAGCGTGACCAGCAGGACCAGCGCGGCGGTCAGCACGCCCAGCGCGACGGCCAGTTGCCTGCCGGACACGATGTGGCGCAATAGGAACACCGCGACGACGGCCGCCGCAACCAGGTTGATGATGCCGGTGGCGGCGGCACCGCGGATCATGCCGAGCTGGGGAAGTAGCAGGAACGGCCAGAGCAGACCGCCGACGAGCGCCCCGAAATAGTCGGCCGCGTTCAGGTTCGCCAGCACGCGGCCGCTGTCGGCGGCACCGGCGGTGCGCCCGCGTTGCAGCAGCGTCATCAGCAGCGGCACCTCGGCGCCCACCAGCCCGCCGATCAGCGCCGTGCCGACGACCAGCACCCACGTCGACCCGCCGATGAACGCGAACGTGACGTACAGCGCCGCGGCGGACAGCCCGCCGATCACCCCGAGCAGCGTCTCGACCGCGACGAAGGTGATCGCGGCGTGCCCGAGCAGCGGTTTGACCGCCAGTGCACCCGCGCCCAGAGCGGCGACGTAGCCCGCGACGATCAGCGAGGTGGCCACGATGCCGCCGCCGTGCAGGCTCGACGACAGGGTCAGCAGCGCGAGTTCGTACACCAGACCGCAGGCGGCGCAGGCGGCGACGGCCGCCAGCAGCAGCGCCCGCCAGCGGGTGCTGGGCCGGTCGGTTGCCGGGGCGGGGGATTGCGTCGTCGTCATGACAGCGCGGCGGCGTTCACCCCTCCCACCGCCAGCAGCACGACAGCCGTCGCGATCGCCGACGGGTGCAGGCGTTCGGCCTCGATGAGGTCCCGGAAGCGCCCCGGCACGGCGACTTCGAGCACGACCAGCGCCACGCCCTGCAGCAGCACCCCGACGATGCCGTACACGGCGGCGTCGACGAGTCCCTGGCCGAGCTCGTTGGAGCTGGCGATGATCGCGCTGACGACGACGATGGCCAGCGCGGCGTACATCCCCGAGGCGACGGCCACGGCGTTCGGCCGGTACTCGACGAACACCAACCGGCGCAGACTACCGGGGGTCAGCAGGTCCATCAAACCGAACCCACCGGCCAGGACCAGCGCCCCGACCACGAAGTACAGGATCGCGGCCACCACGTTCTGCGCGAGGCTCTCACCGCTGATGGTGCCGAACTCGACAGCCAGGTGGTACATCGGATTCTCCTTCGTGGGGGGTGTCACTTCGAACCGCCGGGACCGCCCGGGCTGCCGCCAGACCCACCGGACGGTGCGCCGGGATAGAAGCCGGGTCCGAGGAAGATGAACCCGCCCGAGTTGTAGCGGGCGCCGAGATCCTCGACGCGGATGGTGCAGGGGCGGGTGCCGTCGGGGCCGACGATGACGATCTCGTCGTCGTAGCGCAGGTATGTCGACCCACGGTCGGTCATCCGCGCCTCGGGCGGAACCTCGGCGGCCAGTGCGTCGGCCACCGCGCTCGGCGTCCCGTCGCACGTGTAGTCCGTGCCGTCGGTGTCACCGGCGTACCGCGCGTAGTTGGAGGCGACGTGGTCGCGGATGTCGCCGCCCATCAACGACATTCCGAGCAGCAGGCAGACCACGCCGACAATGGCGAGCACGCCGGACAGGGTGAACAAACCGGTGCGTGTCACGGGCGCCACCGGCTGGTCGTGGACACCGCGGTGCCACCGTCCGCGGCGGGGTACAGGTGCCAGGTCTGCCACTGCCACCCGGCCCCGTCGGGCTGCGCACAGAGGACGGTCAGCGCGGCGTCGTCACCGGGGAACCGGCCACCGAGGCTGTGGCCTTCGGTCAGGCAGCGCTGCTGCAGCCGCTCCGCCAGCTCGGCGAATTCCGTTGCGCCGCAAAGGGTCGTCGTGGTCTCGATCCGGTATCCGGGGGCATCGTGACGGTCGGGGAGGGCGCGGCCGTGGGCGTGGGCCGAACACGACACCTCCTCGCTGAACCGGCCTCCGGGATGTTCGACGGTGACGAGGTGGGAGGCGCCGAGCACACCCAGGACGAGCGTGCCGCCACGTGGGTGCGCCAGCCGGATGGTGGCCAGGGGTTCCGGGCCCGGGGTGTTGAGGGCCAGCCCGAGCGCCGCACCGTCGACGTCGGCGGGCGCCACGGCCAACTCGTGGAGCGGCAACGCGCTGCCTCTAGGAGCCGGCCGGAGGAGCCGGGTAGACGGTGAGCTCGCCGGGTGACACAGTGCGGCCGATCGAGACCTCCCACGGCATCGACGGCGCCCAGCGCTCGAACCCCAGGAAGGTGGCCTCGGCCTTGTCGGCGTAGTCGACGAACTCCATGTCGCCGCCCGCGGGCAGCCCGGTGGTGCCCTCCGTCGTGTAGGAGGCGGAACCGTGTTCGGTCTCGACGAACCCGACGCCGTCGACCACGTGCGGGCCGCCGGGCTGCAGCTGCAGATCCGGGCGGCGGGTCCACATCGCGAGTTCGAGGCGCCCCTCGTCCTCTTCGACGCTGAACCACAGCGGTTCGGCGCCGCCTTCGAGCAGATGCTCCCACCAGACGAACGGACCCTGGCGCAGCGTCACCGACCCGCGCACCACGTAATCGACTCCGCCGTAGCTGACGATCGCACCGGGCCCGAGCTGGCGGGGCCCGAACTCCTGCGGCATCGAGAACCGCAGCGGATCGGTGCGCGCCGCGGCCGGTTTGGGCTTCTTCGAGCGCTGAAACGCCAGCACCAGGGCGATGACGGCGCCGGCGAACAGCGCGATGGCCAGCACGATGAGCAGCGTTCCCACGCAGGACCCTTCCGGACGGCGGCATCGTCGGTCTCGAACGACGGTAACAGCCGCCGCCCGGAGGGCTGGTCGGGAATTCGGGGCGGGGCCGCTAGGCGGCGCCGCGCAGCGCGTCGCGCGCCCGGTCGATCAGTGAGGCGAACGGTCCGAGCGCGAAGTTCGCCGTCGCGGATTCGACTCCGGCGTGCGGATGCGTCGGCGCGATGCGCTCGGCGACCTGAACGGCGACGGCGAGGCGTTGCAGCTCCTCGGCATCGAGATGCTCTGTCAGCAGCGGGAACTCCTCGGCTTCCTCCTTCTCGGCGTGCTCGAGCACGGCCGCCTGGAGGTGGATGAGTCCCTTGGTGAAGTCGGCGGTGTCGATGTCGAGCTTCTCGAGTTCGGACAGCGCGACCTTGGAATCGTGTTCTTCGGCCAGCCGGGCGTCGACGACCGCGCCGGCGTTCTCGACCTTGCGACGCACCCGGGGGTGCACCATCATCTCCTCGGCCGTCTCGTGGACGGCCAGCATGGTCCGCAGCCGGGTGAACTTCTCCCGTTTGGTGTCGGCATCGGCAGCGTCGAGGGTTTCGACGAACAACTGCCGGATCGCTTCGTGTTGCGCCTCGAGGTAGTCGACGACGTCCTGACCGGTGGTGATCGGCTTCTGAGCCACGCGAGGGAACCTCCGCATGTCGGTGGGTACGGGCCGGCGCAGTGGGCTGGGCGCCGCTGATTCCAATACCCGTGGCGCGCAGGGGCGAAACGACGCGACGGGTTTGGCGGGCCGCGGCGTGGGAACCCCGATCGTGACGAAAACGAAGGAGGGTTCCATGGCGACCTGCGATACCTGCGGCAACCACTACGACAAAGCGTTCACCGTGACGTGGGCCGACGGACGCAGTGCGACGTTCGACAGCATCGAGTGCGCGGCGATGCAGCTGGCGCCCGAATGCGCCCACTGCGGATGCCGGATCCTCGGCCACGGAATCGAGACCGAAGACGCGATCTTCTGCTGCGCCCACTGCGCGCGCAAGGACAGCAACGCCGACGTCAACGACCGCTACCCGGTGCCGGCGAGCGGCTGACGCTCAGCGCAGGATCGTCGTCACGATCCCGGCGAGATAGCCCAGCCGCGCGACCTCCGACGGCCGGAAGGCCGGTCCGCCGGGCCGGCCCAGCACCACCGCGGTGCGGGGCTCGCCCAGCGGGGCGGCCGCCAGCGTGGTGTCCATGTCGCGCCACACCTGCGGCACCCAGTCCGCGGTGGCGTCCAGTGCTTCGGCGTGCGCCAGCGGCAGCCAGGGCGCGGACTCGGCCTGGGTCTCCGGTGCGCCGTGGCTACCGACGATCCGCTCCAGTCCGGACTCGCCGAGCCTTGCCACCGTGCACCAGCCCACCCGCAGCACCCGCGGCGCCTCGTCGACGAGTACCTGCAGCTTCGCCGCCTTGGGAGCGGCCGCGATGTGGTCGATCAGCTCGAGTTCGCGGTGCGCCTCCAGCAGGCCGGTGTGGGGGCGGATCGTGTCCACATAGACGCCGTTGAGGCTCTCGGCGGCGGTGATCACCCGGTCGGGCATCGTCCCGGCGGGCAGGTCGACGACGAGGTCGTCGATCGCGTAACCGGCGACCCGTTCGACCACGTCGAGCGACAGGATGTCGGCACCCACCGAGCCGAGCGCCACCGCCAGCGAGCCGAGCCGGCCGGGCCGGTCCTCGACCTGAACTCGCAGCAGATAGGAAGGCACGGCGACCACTGTCGCACGGACGGCCGCCCGAAGCGACTCGCGAAAGCGGCGCAAAAGGCGCCCTGCTCAGCGCCGCCGATCCGCGCCGCGGCCACCCCGACTAGGCTGCTTGGTCGTGTCCCAGATCTCCCGAGACGAGGTGGCCCACCTGGCCCGACTGGCCCGCCTGGCGCTGAGCGAGGATGAACTCGACAGCTACGCCGGCCAGTTGGACGCCATCCTGGACCATGTCAGCGCGATCCAGTCCGTCGACGTCACCGGTGTGAAACCGACCGGCAATCCGCTGACCGACGTCAACGTCACCCGCCCCGACGTGGTGGTGCCCGGCCTCACGCAGGAGCAGGCGCTCGACGCCGCGCCGGAGGCCGTCGACGGACGCTTCGCCGTTCCGCGAATCCTGGGAGAGGCCGAATGAGCGAGCTGATCCGCGAGAACGCCGCCACGCTGGCCGGCCGCATCGCCGCCAAGGAGATCTCAGCCACGGAGCTCACCCAGGCATGCCTGGACCAGATCGCCGCCACCGACGACCGGTTCCACGCCTTCCTGCACGTGGCCGCCGACGAGGCGCTGGGCGAAGCCGCCCGCATCGACTCGGCGGTCGCCGCGGGTGAACGTCTGCCGTCGCCGCTGGCCGGGGTGCCGATCGCGCTCAAGGACGTCTTCACCACCACCGACATGCCCACGACCTGCGGGTCGAAGATCCTCGAGGGCTGGCGGGCACCGTACGACGCCACCGTCACCGTGCGGTTGCGGGCGGCGGGCATGCCGATCCTCGGCAAGACCAACATGGACGAATTCGCCATGGGCAGTTCGACCGAGAACTCCGCCTACGGCCCGACCCGCAACCCGTGGGATGTCGAGCGGGTCCCGGGCGGGTCCGGTGGCGGCAGTGCGGCGGCGCTCGCGGCGTACCAGGCGCCGTTGGCGATCGGCACCGACACCGGTGGCTCGATCCGCCAGCCCGCGGCCCTGACCGCCACGGTCGGAGTGAAACCGACCTACGGCACCGTCTCGCGCTACGGGCTGATCGCCTGTGCGTCGTCGCTGGACCAGGGCGGGCCGTGTGCGCGCACGGTGCTCGACACCGCGCTGCTGCACCAGGTGATCGCCGGGCACGATCCGCGGGATTCCACCTCGGTGCCCGCCGAGGTGCCCGATGTCGTGGCCGCCGCCCAGGCCGGTGCCTCCGGTGATCTGCGCGGTGTGCGCGTCGGGGTGGTCAAACAGCTGCGCGGCGAGGGATACCAGCCCGGTGTGCTGTCGTCGTTCACCGCCGCGGTCGAACAGCTCACCGCACTAGGCGCCGACGTCGTCGAGGTCGACTGCCCGAACTTCGACCACTCGCTGGCCGCCTACTACCTGATCCTGCCCTCGGAGGTGTCGTCGAACCTGGCGCGTTTCGACGCGATGCGGTTCGGCCTGCGCGTGGGCGACGACGGCACGCACAGCGCCGAGGAGGTGATGGCGCTGACCCGCGCCGCCGGCTTCGGACCAGAAGTCAAGCGCCGCATCATGATCGGAACCTATGCGCTGTCGGCGGGCTACTACGACGCCTACTACAACCAGGCACAGAAGGTCCGCACCCTGATCGCCGGCGACCTCGACAGGGCGTACGAGAACGTCGACGTGCTGGTGTCACCCGCCACGCCGACGACTGCGTTCCCGCTGGGGGAGAAGGTCGACGATCCGCTGGCCATGTACCTGTTCGACCTGTGCACGCTGCCGCTGAACCTGGCCGGGCACTGCGGGATGTCGGTGCCGTCGGGGCTGTCGCCGGACGACAACCTGCCGGTGGGCCTGCAGATCATGGCGCCGGCGCTGGCCGACGACCGGCTGTACCGGGTGGGCGCCGCCTACGAGGCCGCCCGCGGTCCGTTGCCCGGCGCGCTGTAGGCGCCGACTGCACGGTTGTCGTACGCATCGACCGAGTGCAGCGGTGAACAACCGTGCGCTCGGCGGCGGCTAAAGGAAGAATGGGGCTATGCGCATCGGAGTTCTCACCGGCGGTGGTGACTGTCCCGGCTTGAACGCCGTGATCCGGGCGGTGGTCCGCACCTGCGACGTGCGCTACGGCTCGTCGGTCGTGGGGTTCCAGGACGGCTGGCGCGGGCTGCTGGAGAACCGGCGGATCCAGTTGCGCAACGACGACCGCAACGACCGGCTGCTCGCCAAGGGCGGCACGATGCTCGGGACCGCCCGCGTGCATCCGGAGAAGCTGCACGCCGGGCTGGACCAGATCAAGCAGACGCTCGACGACAACGGCATCGACGTGCTCATCCCGATCGGCGGGGAGGGCACGCTGACCGCCGCGCACTGGCTGTCCGAGGAGAACGTCCCGGTGGTCGGCGTGCCGAAGACGATCGACAACGACATCGACTGCACCGACGTCACTTTCGGCCACGACACCGCGCTGACGGTGGCGAGCGAGGCCATCGACCGGCTGCACTCCACCGCCGAATCGCATCAGCGCGTCATGCTGGTCGAGGTGATGGGCCGCCACGCCGGCTGGATCGCGCTCAACGCCGGCCTGGCGTCGGGTGCGCACATGACGCTGATCCCCGAACAGCCCTTCGACGTCGAAGAGGTGTGCCGGCTGGTCAAACAGCGGTTCGTCCGCGGGGATTCGCACTTCATCTGTGTCGTCGCCGAAGGGGCCAAGCCCGCGGAGGGCACCATGCAGCTACGTCAGGGCGGCACCGATGAATTCGGCCACGAGAAGTTCACCGGCGTCGCTCAGCAGTTGGCGATCGAGGTCGAGAAGCGCGTCAACCGCGATGTGCGCGTCACGGTACTCGGGCACGTGCAGCGCGGCGGCACGCCCACTCCGTACGACCGGGTGCTCGCGACCCGGTTCGGTGTCAACGCCGCCGACGCCGCACATGCCGGTGAGTACGGGATGATGGTGGCGCTGCGCGGGCAGGAGATCGGCCGGGTGTCGCTGGCCGACGCGACGCGTCAGCTCAAACTGGTGCCGCAGTCCCGCTACGACGACGCCGCCGAGTTCTTCGGCTGACGGGTCAGGCCAGCCGGTCGGCGGCGTAGCCGGCGGCCTGATCGATCATGCCGTTGGCGCCGTACTGACTGTGCGCGAACAGGTTTCCGCCGTTGTCGGTGCAGATCGGATCGTCGGGGATGCACTGGTTCAGCGTCTTGTCCGTGTACAGCGAGCCGATCGTGATCGGCGGTGCGCTGATCGCGCCGAGGAACCGCGTCGACGGCTGCCCGAACAGGACGACGGCGGCGACGTGGTCGGAGATCTCGGGAGCCATCGGCCCGGTGATGCCGGCCGGCGGGATGTAGCCGGGCGGGATCTGGTCGGCCGTCACATAACCCATGACCGCCGCGCCCTGCGAATAGCCGCCCAGGACCATCTTGGAGTCGGGGCAGGTGTTGACGATGTCGCGGACGCGGTTGCTGGTGTCGATGACACCGTCGGCGGCCCGCGGCCAGTCCGGGCTCGCCGGGTAGGCCACCGGATAGACACGGACCGATTTGCCGCCCAGCTCGTTGCGCAGTGCGTCGACGAAGGCCTGGCCGACCCAGCCCACTCCGGGCGCCTCGGTGGTGCCGCGGGCGAAGATGACCTCGACGTCGGGACACGGTTCGGCGGCCGCGACCTGGTCCGCCGGTTGGGCGGCCGCGACCGGGGCCAAGGGCGTTCCGCCCAACAGCACCGTCGATCCGACCGCCGCCGCCATCCACCTACAGCCTCGATTGAGCTTCATCAACTACCCCGATTCTGATCTTGGGCATGACTTTAGACGGGCTTCGTAATCACTGCGACCAGCGGAGTTCGCTGTTTTGTGCGGCCTTCGTCACGCCGTCGGGTGCGGTGTGGCCGCGGTCGCCGGAACAGGGTCGAGACGGCCGCAACTAGGATCGACGGCATGACGGCGACTTCGGTGGCAGAACTGCTCGACTACGACGAGGTGGTGGCGCGCTTCGATCCGGTGATGGGCATGGAGGTCCACGTCGAGCTGTCGACGGCGACCAAGATGTTCTGCGGCTGCGCCAACGCGTTCGGCGCCGAGCCCAACACCCAGGTGTGCCCCGTCTGCCTCGGTCTGCCGGGGTCCCTGCCGGTGCTCAACCAGCAGGCCGTCGAGTCCGCGATCCGCATCGGGCTGGCGCTCAACTGCGAGATCGTGCCGTGGTGCCGGTTCGCCCGCAAGAACTACTTCTACCCGGACCAGCCGAAGAACTATCAGATCTCGCAGTACGACGAGCCGATCGCGATCAACGGCTACCTCGACGTACCGCTCGACGACGGCACCACCTGGCGCGTGGAGATCGAACGCGCGCACATGGAGGAGGACACCGGCAAGCTCACCCACCTGGGCAGCGACACCGGCCGCATCGCCGGGGCGACGAACTCGCTGGCCGACTTCAACCGTGCCGGCGTGCCGCTGATCGAGATCGTCACCCGGCCGATCGAGGGCGCCGGTGCGCGGGCCCCGGAGATCGCCCGTGCCTACGTCACCGCGCTGCGTGACCTGCTGCGCGCGCTCGGGGTCTCCGACGTGCGGATGGACCAGGGGTCGATGCGCTGCGACGCGAACGTATCGCTCAGGCCGATCGGGCAGGCGGAGTTCGGCACGCGCACCGAGACGAAGAACGTCAACTCGCTCAAGAGCGTCGAGGTGGCGGTGCGCTACGAGATGCGCCGTCAGGCGGCGGTGCTCACCGCCGGCGGCACCGTCACCCAGGAGACCCGGCACTTCCACGAGGACGGGTACACCTCGCCCGGGCGTAGCAAGGAGACCGCGGAGGATTACCGGTACTTCCCCGAACCGGACCTCGAACCGGTCGCGCCGGACGCCGACCTCGTCGAGCGGCTGCGCGAGAGCCTGCCCGAGCTTCCGTGGTTGGCGCGCAAGCGGGTTCAGCAGGAGTGGGGCATCTCCGACGAGGTGATGCGCGACCTGGTCAACAACGGGGCGATCGACCTGGTCGCCGCGACCGTCGAGCACGGCGCTTCCAGCGAAGCGGCCCGCGCCTGGTGGGGGAACTTCCTGGTGCAGAAGGCCAACGAAAGTGGCGTGGAACTCGACGCGCTGCCCATTACGCCCGCACAGGTGGCCGAGGTGGTCGACCTCGTCGACAGCGGCAAGCTGTCGAACAAGTTGGCCCGCCAGGTGGTCGAAGGTGTGCTCGCCGGCGAGGGGGAGCCCGCGCAGGTGATGGCCGACCGTGGACTCGAAGTCGTGCGCGATGATTCGGCACTGCAGGCCGCGGTGGACGAGGCGCTGGCCGCCAACCCGGGCATCGTCGAGAAGATCCGCGGCGGCAAGGTGCAGGCCGCCGGCGCGATCGTCGGTGCGGTCATGAAGGCGACCAAGGGTCAGGCGGACGCGGCGCGGGTCCGCGAACTCGTTCTCGCGGCCTGCAACTGACGGCACTCACATCCGGTGACGCCGCCGGATCCCGTTGAACCGCTCCCACATCTGCGCGGTGCGCTGCTGCGGCGTGACGGTCACCGTGTCCGGCGGTAATGCGGCGATGAGGTCCGCGCGCGAAACCACTCGGGTCCGCAGCGCGGCGGGCTGCCCGGCCAGCAGATGGCGGTAGGTCACGTTTCCGCGGGCGAATCCCTGGGTGTCGAGCCAGTTGTGGCAGCCGGGGTCGTCGTGGGCCAGCACCACCCGGATCCGCCCGTCCCGGTCGACGATGGTCCTGCTCGGGGTGTAGCTCACCGGGCGGTACAGGTAGTCCATGCTGTTGAAGAACACGCCCATGTTGGTGAGCGTCCACAGGCCGTCGTGGGCGTCGAACTCGATCACCAGCGCCTCGTCGGCGTCCAGTTCCCAGTACATGTTCGCCGCCGCGCGGCCCCGCTTGTCGTCGCCGGCGGCGGCGTCGGCGGCCGGGAACCGGTTCGGGTGCGCGGCGTCGACGCCACCGTGGGTGAACGGGTACTCCGGCCAGTCGCCCATCACGCCGGTGACGAACTCGCCGGCCCAGCCGATCGCGGCGACCATGTCGGCGGGGGTCGGCAGCGGCCGTGGTGAGGTCATGTCGACGCGTTCGATGCGCAGCGCGGCGGGCTGTTCGTCCCATCGGTCGAAACCCTGGCGGATGAACAGCTTTCGGGAACCCGGTGTCGTGGGCAGCCAGTTCGGGCCGCGCTCGGGGCCGCCGACGTACAGCTCGAAGTCGCCGTCGGGACTCGATGCCAGCTGATGGCCGAACACATTCGCCTCCGGGACGTCGCCGAACGGCTCGTGCAGCACGGCGGGGCCCGACCCGCGCGGTCCCTGGACGGTGATGTTGAAGAACGGTGCGGTGCCCCGATTTCCGGTGATGCGGTAGGTGTGCGTGCCGTCGATCCAGGCCTGGTGGTAGGTGAAGTCCGCGCAGTCACCGCCCAGCTTGCGCAGCGGCGTGCAGAAGGCGTGGACGACGGGGTAGCGGGTGTCGGCGGTCTCCAGCGCGAGGTCGAACGCCTGCCCCAGGTTCTGGGTGAGGAAACGCACGGCGTCGGCGCGCTGCCGCCCCGAGGTGGCGTTGTGGTCCTTGAACGCCTGCGCGCCGGCGGCTTTCAGCTGGTCGCAGAACGTCGACCACGCCTCGTACAGCGCGGCGTCGTCGGCACCGTCACCGAAAGCCATCACGCACCGAGCCGGTCGAGCAGTGCGGCGACGGTGTCGCAGGCGCGCCGCGCCGCGGCGGTGCGGCCCTCGTCGTCGATCCGTGGCCCGATGAGTTCCAGGTCGAATCCGTGCCCATACCCGCCGGCGAGCACCTGGGCGACGAACGGTTCGACGGGAATCGCGCCGTCCCCTGGGACGGCGCGCGCCGGCAGGGCACGGTCACCCAGCACGTAGTCGCTCAGCTGGACCAACTCGGTGCGGGGTAGCGCGCGTTGCACCAGGTCGGGCAGTTCGGCTTCGGCCCAGCAGTGGAACAGGTCGATGCAGATCCCGACGTCCGCCATCTCGGCGAGTGCGATGGTGTCGCGCAGCGAGTGGGCGATGTGGATGTCGGCGTAGAGGCTCGACGCGTTCTCGATCGCCAACGCGACGCCTCGTGCCCTCGCGTGTTGCACGCAGGGCGCCACGGCCGCGCAGAACTGTTCGGCAGCCGCCTGCCAGGACAACGGCCCGCGACCACCGGTCAGCATGTACACCATCCGGGCCCCTGCGTCGGAGGCCGCGTCGACCACCTGCGTCAGTGCTTCGCGCGCTGTCGCACAATCGGATTCGATCCGCCCGCCCCCGAACAAGTGGTAAACGGCCTCGACCCGGTAGCCGTACCGGTCCAGCATCGGCGCCAGCTGCGGGTCGAGGAGCTGTGAGTCGAGGATGCTCAGATGCTTCAGCCCCAGTGCATCCCAATGGCCGTGCAGTTCGGCGAGGGAATCGCCGTAGAACGTCACGCTGTGGACCGACAGCCGTTCCGACATCGAACTCAGTCCCGCTTCTCGATCGCCACGCCGAACCTCTCGCGGAAGGGCCGGAACTCCTCGTTGAGGGCGTCGATGTCCTCACCGATGTCGGTCAGCAGTGATGTGGAATAGCGGAACTTGCCGTACCGGTCGCCGCGGTTGTGGGCGAGATACCGGCGCATCGCGGTCTCCGCGCCGTCGGTCAGCGTGCGCCCGCAGAACGCGTAGTGATGGCGCACGGTCGCAACGGGATCGGCGACGAAGTCGGTGTAGCGGACGTGGTGGATGCGGGGGTCGTCGACCAGGGGATGGCTCATGGTGTTGGCGATGCTCGTGCGGGTGAGCTCGAGGTGCATCTTGGCTGCTGCCGCGAGATCGATCGGTCCGACGATGCCGTCGAGGATGTCGGCCATCATCATCGTGCGCGAGGCGGCGACCTGGACCGGGTCGCGGTGCAGCCACATCAGCGAGGCGTCCGGGTACGCGGCGAAGAACTCCGTCAGCCGGAAGCCGTGGAAGCCCTTGAGGACCCAATACTTTCGTGGACGGCCGTACTGGCACTGCTGCAGCATCGCCTTGTGGATGCGGTACTGCGCGGCCGGATCGGTCGGCAGGCCACCGACGACGGTCTGCATCGGCACCCGCCACCACGCCGTCGGCGTCATGACCCGGAAGTCGAACGCCCAGGTGCGCTCATCCTCGGGTAACCCGTCGCCGAGCATGTCGTTGTAGGGGTGGCTGTGCAGCCACTTCGGCAGCTTCGTGTTGATCTCCCGCCAGTCCGCATCCGCGCGGGCGCGGCGAGGGTCGTCGGGGCCGGCGAGACCCGGGGGTGGTGACGGGTACATCACCTCCCAGAACCGCAGGGCGCGCGCATCGGGGTCCACCGACATCAGCGCATGCATGAGCGTTGTGCCCGAACGGGGTTCGCCGGTGACGAACATCGGCCGGTCGATCACCTCGGCGGCGACCGGATGGCGGTCGCGATCGGCGAAGAACTCCAACCGGGACGTCAACAGCCAGAGGCACACCTCGGCGGCGCGTCGCTCACCCTCGGCGTCCATGCCGAGTGCGTTGAGGTGGTCGACGGCGAGACCGAATCGTTCGCGCAGGGTCGGATCGCCGTAGTCGCGCAACCCGGTGGCGGTTTCGGCGCGGGCCAGTAGGTCTTCGGCGGCCAACGTCATACCAGCACCCCACACAGTCGCATCAGTTCGTCCTCGGTCTCGCGCACGTTGTCGGCCGACACCGCCGCATGGCCGAGGCCGGCCATCGCGCCGTAGTCCATGATCTTGGGCACCCGCAGCCCCGCGTCGACGTAATCCTTGACGGTCCGGGCGACCTGGGCGGGCGTGCCGTGCGGCAGGACGGCGAGGATCGCCTCGGGCCGTACTCGATCGAGGAACTCGGTGATCCGTTCGCGGGTCAGCGTCGCGGGGTCGATGTCGTGGAATCCCCGCCAGTCCTCGCCCATCGGATGCGCATGCCCGAAGGTCCGTAACGTCTGTGCGGAGACCTGCAGCAGGAACGCTTTCACCAGCGGCGCCCGCAGGATTTCGGCCAGCGCGTCGTCGTCCTCGCCGATGAGGCACACCTGGATGAAGCACGGGGTGATCGCCATCGGATCTCGGCCGGCCCGCTCTGCCGCGTCGCGGATGGCGGCGAGCATGTCGGCGTAATGCTCGGGTGTCCACGCACCGGCCGGCCACCAGCCGTCGGCGTAACGCCCGACGATGTCGAGCATGCGCGGCCCACTGGCGCCGATCCAGATCGGGGGAACGCGGCCGCCGTATGGTTCGGCGTCCAGCCGGGCCCCGTGCAGGCGATAGAACCGGCCGGTGAAGTCGACCGGGCCGTCGGAGTCCCACAGCAACCGGATGACCCGCAGGGCCTCCTCGAACCGGCTGACGGGGCGGGCGAAGTCGAAACCGTAGGGGACGATGTTCTCACTTTCGCCGCTGCCGAGCCCGAGGATGAACCGGCCGCCGGACAGGTGGTCGATGGTCAGCGCGCTCTGGGCCAGAGATGCGGGATGACGCCGGACGGTGTCGACGACGGCGGTGGCCAGCGGGGTGTGCTCGGTCAAGACCGCAGCCGCGGCGGCCACCGCCATTCCGTCGAGGTGGCGGTGCGGCGACGGGGACACCGTGGCGAGGTCGGTGAACTCCGGTGTCCAGATCGAATCGGGCCAGAAGCTCACCATGTGGTCAGGCAGCCAGATGGAGTGGTAGCGGCCGCTGTCGAGGGCCGCCAATCCGGACAGGTCGAGCGGCAGGGTGGTGCGCAGGAAGGCAGCGGGCTGGACCGTCGGCGCCGACGCATCGCTGGGCACTCGCTCAGCTTAGGGGCGCGCCGTTATTGCCCCGCGGGTTTTCGGAGAATAGCCTTCTCGTCACACGCGAAGGCGTTTCCGCCTTGCCGCCGAGCTCGCGACGAGGGGAGCTGCCCGATGACGGACGCCTGGATTCTCGACGCGGTGCGCACGCCTCGGGGGCGCGGCCGTCCCGGTGGCGGCCTGCACGGGGTGCACCCGCAGGAGTTGTTCGCCCAGTGTCTGCGGGCGCTGACGACGCGCGGCGGATTCGATCCTGGTGAGGTCGACGACGTCGTGGCGGGCAACGGACTGCTGGCGGGTGAGCACGGTGACGACATCGCGCGACTGGCACTGCTGCTCGCCGGCTGGCCGCAGACGGTGCCCGGGATGACGCTCAACCGCTTCTGCGGGTCCGGGCAGCAGGCCGTCACGGTCGCCGCCGCCGGTGTGGCGAGCGGCGCGCAGGACGTGGTGGTCGCCGGTGGGGTGGAATCGATGTCGCGCTGGGACGTCGGTGTCGGGATTCCCACCATCGACGGCGCGAATCCGGCGTTCCGCGCACTGTTTCCCACTGTCCCGCAGGGTATCTCGGCCGATCTGATCGCGTCGCTGGAGGGATTCACGCGCGAGGACGTCGACACCTTCGCCGCCGAGAGTCAGCGGCGTGCGGAGCGTGCCATGGCCGAAGGACGCTTCGGACGGTCGGTCATCGCGGTGACCGACGCCGAGGGTGCGACGCTGCTCGACCGCGACGAGCACCCGAGGCCCGGGACGACGGTGGAGAAGCTCGCCGCTCTGCCCCCGGCGTTCGCCGCGATGGGGGCGGCCCGCGTCGAGGGGGAGCCTCGGACCTTCGACGAGATCTGCCTGGACCGCTACCCGAAGGTGGAGCGCATCGACCATGTGCACCATGCAGGCAACTCGTCGGGAGTGGTCGACGGCGCCGCGGCGGCGGTGATCGCCTCGCCGGAATGGGCCCGCGCGCAGGGTCTTTCACCGCGAGCACGAATCCGGGCCACCGCGGCGATCGGCAGCGAGCCGATCATCATGCTGACCGCTCCCGGCCCGGCCGCACAGCGCTGCCTGGCCAAGGCGGGGATGCGCACCGCCGACATCGACCTGTGGGAGGTCAACGAAGCGTTCGCCGCCGTGCCGCTCAAGACGATTCGCGACCTCGACCTCGACCCGGAACGGGTCAACGTCAACGGTGGCGCCATCGCGCTCGGCCACCCGATCGGCGCCACCGGGGCGATGCTGATCGGCACCGTGCTCGACGAACTCGAGCGCCAGGACCTCGCCACCGGCCTGGTCACCATGTGCACCGGTGGGGGAATGGGCACCGCCACGATCATCGAACGGATCTGACCGGCATGCTGCAGGCCATCGAACTCGACACCCCGGCCGACGGTGTCGCCGTGCTGCGGCTCAACCGCCCCGACCGGCTCAACGCGATCAACCAGGTGATGCGCGACGAACTGCTGTCCACACTGGGCGCGCTGGCGACCGACCGTTCCGTGCGCGCCGTCGTGCTCACCGGGGCCGGCCGCGGATTCTGCTCCGGGATCGACGTGCGCGACTTCGGCGCCGACATGCTCGACGCCGCTGACCCCGCCATCGACCGGATGCGCTTCCAGGAGGCGATGGCCGCGCTGCCGCAGGCGGTTCGCGCCGTGCCTCAGCCGGTCATCACCGCGGTCAACGGTCCGTGCGTCGGCGCCGGGTTGGCGCTGTGCCTGGCCGCCGACATCCGAATCTGCTCGGCCGCCGCCACTTTCGGCAACGCCGCGATCCTGCTGGGACTGTCGGGCGCCGAGATGGGCATGAGCTACCACCTGCCGCGCATCGTCGGCACGAGCGTGGCCGCCGACTGGATGCTCACCGGACGCACCGTGGCCGCCGAGGAAGCCGACCGCCGCGGGCTGGTCAGCCAGATCGTCGAGCCTGAGCACCTGCTGCCGCGCGCGGTGGAACTGGCCGGGCATGTCGCCGGCCTGGCGCCACTGGGCGTGGAGTTGACCAAGCGTGCCCTGCAGGTCAACACCGACGCCGCGTGCCTCGACGCCGCACTGGAACTGGAGAACCGCAATCAGGTGCTGTCCCACGCGACCGACGACGCCGCCGCGCGCCGGCAGAAGTGGACAGCGAAGTAGGAGGAGCCGTCGATGGCCTGGGATTTCTCGACCGACCCCGAATGGGCGGAGCAATTGGCGTGGGTCGACGAGTTCGTCCGCACCGAATGCGAACCCATCGACCTGATCGTCAAGGAATCGCACGACCTGAACGATCCGGTGCGCCAGGCGCTGATCCCTCCACTGCAGCAGATCGTCAAGGATCGCGGACTGTGGGCCACCCATCTCGGGCCGCACCTCGGCGGCCCCGGCTACGGCCAGGTGAAACTGGCCCTGCTCAACGAGATCCTGGGCCGCTCGGAGTGCGCGCCGATCGTGTTCGGCTCCCAGGCGCCGGACTCGGGCAACAGCGAGATCCTCGCCCACTACGGCACACCCGAACTCAAGGAACGCTATCTCGAACCGTTGCTGGACAACCGGATCGTCTCGTGTTTCTCGATGACCGAACCGCACGGCGGGGCGGATCCGAAGGTGTTCACCACCACCGCCGTCCAGGACGGTGACCACTGGGTGATCAACGGCGAGAAGTGGTACTCGTCGTTCGCGTCGATGGCGTCGTTCATCATCGTGATGGCGATGACAGACCCGGATGCACCGCCCTATCAACGGTATTCGATGTTCGTCGTGCCCGGCGGCACACCCGGTGTCAACGTGCTGCGCGACGTCGGGCTCGGCTATCAGCCGCTCGGGGGCGGCGGGCGCGAAGGATACGTGCGCTACGAGAACGTGCGGGTGCCGGCCGATCACATGCTGGGGCCGCGCGGCGGCGCCTTCGTGGTGGCGCAGACCCGCCTCGGCGGCGGCCGCATCCACCATGCGATGCGCACCGTCGGGCTGGTGCGGCGGATCTTCGACATGATCACCGAGCGCGCGGTGTCGCGCTACACCCAGGGCGGCATGCTCTCCGACAAACAGATGGTGCAGGAGATGGTCGCCGACTCGTGGATGGAGATCGAGGCCTTCCGGCTGTTGACCTTGCAGACCGCGTGGAAGATCGACCAGTACAACGACTACAAGGCCGTGCGCGCCGACATCTCGGCGGTCAAGGCGATGATGCAGAAGGTGCTGCACGACGTCTCGGCACGGGCCCTGCAGATCCACGGTTCGCTCGGCACGTCCCACGAGATGCCGTTCGTGCAGTACCTCACCGAATCGTTCGTGCTCGGACTGGCCGACGGGCCGACGGAGGTGCACAAGGTCACGTTGGCCCGGTTGCTGCTCGCCGACGTGAAACCCGCCCCGGACACCTTCCCGTCGGAACATCTGCTGCGGCTGCGCGCACAGGCCGAGGCCAAGTTCGCCGACCGGCTGGCAGGTATCCCGCGCGAGTATTAGCCGAGGAGTTCCGTCGCCCGCGCCAGCAGGTGGGGCAGCACCGGGGCCATCGCCTCGAGTTCGGTACGGGGACTTGACCGCCTGCGGTTGTGTTTGACGATCAGCGACCAGGTCGCCGCCGATTTGAAACACGCCAGCGCCATGAACCACGTCAGCTCCGGAACGGCCGCGCCGAGAGCGTCGGTGTACCAGGTCGCCAACTCCGCGACCGGCGGCACCATCTCGACGTACGGGGTCGGCCGGCGGTAAGTGTGCGGATCGGCGTTGACCAGGAACCACCCGACGTCGATCCGCGGATCGCCCAGCGACCAGATCTCCCAGTCGATCACCGCCGTGATCTCGGCCCCGGCGGCGATGACGTTGCCCAGGCGGAAATCGCCATGCACCACACCCGGATGCATGGGCGCCGGTGCGGTGCGGCGTAATGCATCGCGGACATCCCGCCAGCCCGGCACCAACACCGGGTCGACCGTCTGCAGGGCGGCCGACCAGCGGTCGATCTCGGCGGCAGCGTCCCGGACCGGCTCCCCGGCGAGCCCCAGGTCGGCCGGTGCCACCCGGTGTAACGCGGCCAGCACCCGCGCGGCATTCCGAAACCGTTCGGGCACCTCGCCTTTCAGCGGTGCGCCCTCGTCGAACAGTGGCTCGAACGACTCGCCCTCGGCCATCGACATCACGAACAGCGGGGGCACCTCGGGCGGTGCGCCGTGGTCGTCGGCCAGCACCTGGGGCACCGGCACGTCCGTCGCCGCGAGCGCCTCGATGATCCGTGCCTGCCGCAGGACGTCGCGGTGTCCGACCGGAGCGTGTCCGGGCGGCGCCACCTTCACCACCACGGGACGGGCGCCCGACGACGCCCGGAAGGTCAGGCTCGACGCCCCGCCCGCGAGCGGGTGCACGTCGCTGAGGCCTGCCGCGGCCAACCGCGTCCGCAGGGCGTCGAGGTCGAGGTCAGCCACGCAGCCGACCGGCCTCCCCGAGGAACGACTGGGTCTGGGCGATCCGCCCGGTCAGCGTCGCCGGATCGCCGGTGCACAGCCGGAACGCGGTCTCGGTGATCAGCGAGATGTCCTCGGTGTCGGTCTTGGCCAGGTCCAGTGTGCCGGCGCCTGGGGTGGCCACCGGATTGGTCGGCGCGGCCGCGTTGACCGCGATGTGATCGTCGAACAGTTCGGCGGCAAGGCTTTTCGTCAACCGGTTGAGCGCCGCCTTCGCCGTCCCGTAGATGCCGAAGCCGGCGGTGCGGTCGAAATCGGAGAACGGGGGACCGGGCGGCAGGTCACCGGCCACCGACGTCACGTTGAGGATCCAGCCGCGGCCGCGCTCGCGCATGGCGGGGATCGCCAGCTGGCTGAGGTGCAGCGGGGCGAGCAGATGCATCTCCAGCATCAGCCGTGCCCGTTTTTCGGGGAAGGTGTCGAGTGGCCGCAGGAACGTCACCGCCGCGTTGTTGACCAGGATGTCGGGTGCGCCGACGCTGTCGACGGCCTCGGAGAACAGCCGCTCCCGCTCCTCGGGCTGCGACAGATCGGCCGCGACAGCCACCGCGGAGCCGCCCGCGGCGTGAATCTCGTCGCGCGTCTGCCGCAGCGATCCCTGGTATTTCGGATCCGGGTCCATGGTCCGCGCCGTCAGGACGACGGTCGCCCCTTCCGCGGCCAACCGTGTCGCGATCGCCGCGCCGAGGCCCCGGCTGCTGCCGGTCACCAGGGCGACTCTGCCCGCACAACCACCCGTCACCGTGGCCTCCCACCGGTAATGCGTTCTCCGTCGACGAGAATCACATTATCGTCGGCACCGTACGGTGCGCGGGCGATCGCGGATCAGGTGTTGTCGGCGTTGCTGCGGGGGAACCCGCCGCCCTGCGGGAAGAGCGGGAACACGACATCGTCGAGGCGCTCGGCGTCGCCCGCGGTCTTGTTCACCGTCGCACCCCACACGTTCCCGTCCGCCGACAGCGCCAGCGCCCACGCGTGCCCGCGGGTGTCCTGACGGATCACCTCGGGCTGACCGGTCACCGCACCGGTGTCGGGGGCCTGGCGTACCGCGACGGTCTGTTTGGTGTTGACGAGATTGACCAGCACCGTGCCGTCCAGCGCCGCGCACCCGGCGACACCCGGCCGGTCGGGCCACGTCCACACCGTCGAGATCTTCGAATCCTTCGTCATCTTCTGCAGCCGGTCGGCGGTCGGCGTGCGGTCGGTGACGTAGAGCGCGCCGTCGGAAGGGTCGATGCACATGCCGCCGCCCGGCCCCAGCCCGCTCATCGCGGTGGTGGTCGGCGCCTGGTCGACCGTGGTGGGCTGCTCGATGCGCAGCAGCTTGCCGGCCTGCGAGGCCGGATCGGCCGCCGCGCCCGCGTTGCCCGCGTCACCGGTCTGCACCAGCAGCGTGGTCGGGCTGGTGAAGATCAGCGCACCGGTGTTGCCGGTGGCACCCTTCGGGATGCCGGTCAGGATCGGCTTGGGCACGTCGCCGTCGGCGATGCGCACCACCCGGTTGTCCGACGGGGTGCTGACGTAGGCGTACATCAGCCTGTCCTGGCTGTAGGTGGGCGACAGCACGATGTCCATCAGCCCCCCGTCGCCGGACGGGTCGACCGGGATCGTCGTCTTGACCTTGGGCTCTGCGCGAACCGACACCTCTTTGACCGCGCCGGTGGTGCGTTCGGCGACGAGCGCGGACTGGCTGTCCGGCAGCATGATCAACCCACTGGTGCTCTCCAGGCAGCCCTGCATCACACCCGGGGCAGGACAGGCCTTGGGAAACGGTTTGGCCGGCAGGGGAGGGGGCGGCGGCTCGGACGACGTGGGCCCCGGCCGCAGCTCGGGTTCGGTGGTGAACGGCTGCGACTGCGCTGCGTCGAAACGCGCACAGGCCGATCCGAACAGCGCCGTGACGCACAGCAGAGCTGCCACCCCCGTGAGCGGCCGGCGCGTTCTCATGCTGGCCAGGTTACGGATTCTTCGCGCGGACGCGCCACGCCGGTGGCGCCGCACACCGGCAAGACAACGGCAGAAGCGCCGTGGTAAATACACGATTCCGCGGTGATCAGCACTTACTCTGGCAGGCGTGACCAGTCACCCCCAGGACGCGCGCACCTGGCAACGGCCCGACGATCCGGCCCGGCCGACCTCGGCAAGCCTGGTCGACCCCGAAGACGACCTGCCGTCGTCGACCTACGGCGGTGATTTCGAGACCACCGCGATCCCGCGTTACGACGCGGACAAGGGTGCCCCGGCCCCTCCGGTGTTCAACTTGATGAACGACCCGGAACCGCTGCCCTACGTGCAGCCGGCCCCCAGCCACCCGATGATGCCGTTCGGTGCGGAGCCGACCGAGATCGGCGCCACGGACGACCAGGTCAGGGCGGCGGGCAGACGCGGCACACAGGACCTCGGTCTGATGCTGCTGCGCGTCGGCCTGGGCGTCCTGCTCGTCGGGCACGGCCTGCAGAAGGCGTTCGGCTGGTGGGGCGGTCCGGGTCTCGGCGGGTTCCAGGATTCGCTGACCGAGGTCGGCTACCAGCACGCGAACATCCTCACCTACGTCGGCGCAGTCGCCCAGATCGGCGCCGGCGTACTGCTCGTCCTCGGGTTGTTCACGCCGATCGCGGCCGCGGTCGCGCTGGCCTACCTGATCAACTCCCTGCTGGCCGGTGTGGCGAGTCAGTCCGAAGGATTCCCCTTCTTCCTGCCCGGCGGCTTCGAATTCCAGGTGACGCTGATCGTGATCGCCGCCGCGCTGATCCTGACCGGTCCGGGACGCTACGGATTCGATGCCGGCCGCGGCTGGGCCCGCCGTCCGTTCGTCGGGTCGTTCGTCGCGCTGCTGTTCGGCATCGGGCTGGGCGTCGCCATGTGGGTGCTGCTCAACGGCGCCAATCCGCTGGCGTAGCGATACGCCGGTCCCTTCTCGCCGGTGCGTGCGGGATCGCGCGGAGCCGTCAGAGGTAGGGGTTGGGGACCCGCCCGCCGCTGGCCGCCGTCAACTGCGGCAGCGTGGCGAACGTCACCGCCGGCAACCGCACCTCGGAGCCGTCTTTGCGCGCCGCGCGGGCCCAGTTCGCCTTGCTGAACCGCAGACCCTCGATGTCGTCCCAGGCCACCGTCTGGCTGCCCAGCAGCGTGCGGGCGGTGACCGTGTCGCGGTCGGCGACGGTGCGCAGGCGCATGATGAGCAGCGAGGCCAGCACCGGGATCACCAGCAGCGGAGCGAACCAGCGCGGATTGGCCAGCACGATCGACATCAGGCCGAGCGTGAAGAAGCCGACCGCGAGATGCGCCGTGCGCGGGATCCGGATGACAACCGGTGCGGTGGGGGCCGTCGCGTCAGAAGAGCTCACCTCACCAATTCTGGCACCGTCCGCGACCGCCGCCGCGACCGCGGACGGCAATTTGACCATTGACCAGTGCGGAGGCTACCGTCGAGTGTCATGCACACCCCGGGGATGCTCGTAGTAATTGGTTGGCGCGTTGATGCCGCGCTGGCCCTCTGCCGGGCATAGCCACCAGCATCGACGCGCCACCCTCGAACAGCGGCCCCGCTGTCGGGGGTTTTTTCTTGCCCGAGAACGCGTCCACTCCACCAGGAAAAACGACAAGAGGACACCGTGAGCGCACCGACCACGCGACCACCGCACCGGCCCGCGACACCGCCTGAGAGCGAGCAGGCCGTGTCGGCCGTCCAGTCGACCACCCCGAAGACGGCCCGGCCCCGCACGCTGGCCCCGGAACAGATGACCGGAGCCCAGGCGGTGATCCGCTCGCTCGAGGAACTGGACGTCGACACGATCTTCGGGATTCCCGGCGGTGCGGTCCTTCCGGTCTACGACCCACTGTTCGATTCGCGCAAGCTGCGCCACGTGCTGGTCCGTCACGAACAGGGCGCCGGCCACGCCGCCAGCGGCTACGCACACGCGACGGGCAAGGTCGGCGTCATGATGGCCACCTCGGGTCCCGGCGCCACCAACCTGGTGACGCCGCTGGCCGACGCGCAGATGGACTCCATCCCCGTCGTGGCGATCACGGGTCAGGTCGGGCGAGGCCTGATCGGCACCGACGCGTTCCAGGAAGCCGACATCTCCGGCATCACCATGCCGATCACCAAGCACAATTTCCTGGTGCGCAACGGCGACGACATCCCGCGTGCGCTGGCCGAGGCGTTCCACATCGCCTCGACCGGGCGGCCCGGCGCGGTGCTCGTCGACATCCCGAAGGACATCCTGCAGGGCGAATGCACGTTCAGCTGGCCGCCGCAGATCGATCTGCCCGGGTACAAGCCGAACACCAAACCGCACAACCGGCAGATCCGCGAGGCCGCGAAGCTGATCGCCGCCGCCCGCAAACCGGTGCTCTACGTCGGCGGCGGCGTCATCCGCGGCGAAGCCAGCGAGCAGCTGCTGGACCTCGCCGAGCTGACCGGCATCCCGGTGGTCACCACGCTGATGGCGCGCGGCGCGTTCCCCGACAGCCATCCGCAGAACCTGGGGATGCCCGGTATGCACGGCACCGTCTCGGCGGTGGCCGCGCTGCAGCGCAGCGACCTGCTCATCGCGCTGGGCACCCGGTTCGACGACCGCGTGACCGGCAAGCTGGACTCGTTCGCCCCCGAGGCCAAGGTCATCCACGCCGACATCGACCCGGCCGAGATCGGTAAGAACCGCCACGCGGACGTGCCGATCGTGGGCGATGTGAAGGCCGTCATCACAGAGCTCATCGATGTGCTGCGGCGCGACGGCGGAAACCTCTCGATCGACAACTGGTGGTCGTATCTGCGGGAGGTGCAGTCGACGTACCCGCTGAGCTACGGCCCGCAGAGCGACGGCAGCCTGTCGCCGGAGTACGTCATCGAGTCGCTGGGCAAACTGGCCGGTCCGGACGCCATCTACGTGGCCGGCGTCGGCCAGCACCAGATGTGGGCGGCGCAGTTCATCTCCTACGAGAAGCCCAAGACGTGGCTGAACTCCGGCGGGCTGGGCACCATGGGCTTCGCCGTGCCCGCGGCGATGGGCGCCAAGATGGGTCGCCCGGACACCGAGGTGTGGGCGATCGACGGCGACGGCTGCTTCCAGATGACGAACCAGGAACTGGCGACCTGTGCGATCGAGGGCATCCCGATCAAGGTGGCCGTCATCAACAACGGCAACCTCGGCATGGTCCGCCAGTGGCAGACACTGTTCTACGAAGAGCGGTACAGCCAAACGGATCTGGCCACGCACTCCCGCCGCATCCCGGACTTCGTCAAACTCGCCGAAGCCCTGGGTTGTGTCGGATTGCGTTGTGAGCGCGCCGAAGACGTCATCGAGGTCATCAAACAGGCGCAGGCCATCAACGACCGCCCCGTGGTCATCGACTTCACCGTCGGCGCCGACGCGCAGGTGTGGCCGATGGTGGCGGCCGGTACCAGCAACGACGAGATCATGGCCGCGCGCGATATCCGGCCGCTGTTCGACGACAACGACGAGGGGCATGCCTGATGGCGGAGAACGTTCGCACCCACACCCTGTCGGTGCTCGTCGAGGACAAACCCGGTGTCCTCGCCCGCGTCGCGGCGCTGTTCTCCCGGCGCGGCTTCAACATCCAGTCCCTGGCCGTCGGCGCGACGGAACAGAAGGACATGTCGCGGATGACGATCGTCGTCAGCGCCGACGAGGCGCCGCTGGAACAGGTCACCAAACAGCTCAACAAGCTGATCAACGTGATCAAGATCGTCGAACAGGACGAGGTCAACTCGGTGGCCCGCGAACTCGCGCTCATCAAGGTGCGCGCGGATGCGGCCACCCGCGGTCAGGTCATCGAAGCGGTGAACCTGTTCCGCGCAAAGGTCGTCGACGTGTCGACCGAATCGTTGACCGTGGAGGCCACCGGTACGCAGGAGAAGCTCGACGCGTTGCTCCGGGTGCTCGAGCCGTACGGCATCCGTGAGATCGTGCAGTCCGGTGTGGTGTCACTGTCGCGCGGTCCGCGCGGCATCGGCGCCGCGAAGTAGATCCCAAACCGCAAGTCAGAGAAGGAAATTACCAGTGGCAGTTGAGATGTTCTACGACGATGATGCCGACCTGTCCATCATCCAGGGACGTAAGGTCGCCGTCATCGGCTACGGCAGCCAGGGGCACGCGCACTCGCTGAGCCTGCGCGACTCCGGCGTCGAGGTGAAGGTCGGCCTCAAGGAGGGGTCGAAGTCGCGCGAGAAGGTCAGCGAGCAGGGGCTCGAGGTCGACACCCCGGCCGAGGTCGCCAAGTGGGCCGACGTGATCATGCTGCTGGCGCCCGACACCGCACAGGCCGAGATCTTCAAGAACGACATCGAGCCCAACCTCAACGACGGTGACGCGCTGCTGTTCGGCCACGGCCTCAACATCCACTTCGGCCTGATCAAGCCGCCGGCCAACGTCACCATCGGCATGGTCGCCCCCAAGGGCCCCGGCCACCTGGTGCGCCGTCAGTTCGTCGACGGCAAGGGTGTGCCCTGCCTGATCGCCGTCGACCAGGATCCCAAGGGTGAGGGTCAGGCGCTGTGCCTGTCTTACGCCGCGGCGATCGGCGGCGCGCGCGCCGGCGTCATCAAGACCGACTTCAAGGAAGAGACCGAGACCGACCTGTTCGGCGAGCAGGCCGTGCTGTGCGGTGGCACCGAGGAACTGGTCAAGGCCGGTTTCGACGTCATGGTCGAGGCGGGTTACGCCCCCGAGATGGCCTACTTCGAGGTGCTGCACGAGCTCAAGCTCATCGTCGACCTGATGTACGAGGGCGGCATCGCGCGGATGAACTACTCGGTGTCCGACACCGCCGAATTCGGTGGCTACCTGTCGGGTCCGCGGGTCATCGACGCCGACACCAAGGAGCGGATGCGCGCCATCCTCAAGGACATCCAGGACGGCACGTTCGTCAAGCGTCTGGTGGCCAACGTCGAGGGCGGCAACAAGGAACTCGAGGCGCTGCGCAAGAAGAACGCCGAGCACCCGATCGAGGTCACCGGTAAGAAGCTGCGCGACCTGATGAGCTGGGTCGATCGCCCGATCACCGAAACCGCCTAAATTCCCGCGAATTCGGCGCGCTAATCGACGACCAGCGTCGGTTAGCGCGCCGAAGTCGTGTTCAGGGGGCGAGTGAGGGCATCTTCTCGATGCCGAATTCGCGGCGCAGCATCGTGCGCGCCGCGTAATAGCCGGCCATGCCGTGTACGCCGGTACCGGGTGGCGTCGCCGACGAACACAGATATGCCTTGGGGATCGGCGTGGTCCACGGGTCCAGGCGCCACGTCGGCCCCACCATCGCGGCGAACAGGGTCGCGCCGCCGACGATGATGTCGCCGCCGACGTAGTTCGCGTTGTGCGAGGGCATCTGCGCCGCCGGAACGCACCGGGCGGCGACGACCAGATCCCGGAAACCCGGTGCGGCGCGCTCGAACATCGCGGTCACGGTCTCGGTGAGGTCGGCCTGCGAACCCGACGGCACATGCGCGTAGGTCCACAGCGGGCGGCGGCCCTGGGCATCGATGCGCGACGGATCGGCCAGGTGCGGCAGCGACGACAGCGTCATCGGCCACTCGGCGTGCCGGCCCGCGGCCACCTCCCGTTCGGCGAGCGCCATCTGGGCCCGGCTGCCGCCCATGTGCACGGTGACGGCGTCGCGGACACGCGGGTCGCGCCAGGGGATCTCCCCGGCCAGCACGAAATCCACCTTGCAGACACCGGGCCCGTACCGGTAGCGGCGCAGTGCCTTGGCGTAGCGCGCGGGAACGGCGTCACCGTAGATCTCGAGCAGCGCGGTCGGCGCGGTGTCGTAGATGGTGACCCCGGCCGGCGGTGCGGAGACGGGTTCGCCGAGCACCAGTTCGCCGCCGTGCGCCTCGAGATCGGCGATCAGTGCGTCGGGGATCTTCTGCGTGCCACCGACGGGGACCGGCCAGCCTGCGGTGTGCGCGACCGTGCCGAGCATCAGTCCGGCCCCGCTGTTCACCGGCGACGGCATGGTCTTGATGGCGTGCACGCCGACGCCGGTGAACAACGCCCGCGCGTCCTCGCCCCGCAACGACCCCCACAGCCTGCTGCCCTGGGCGAGCACCCGCAGCCCGGTGCGCACCGTCGTCGGCAGATCCGGCGGCAGCGAGCGTTTGTCGCCGAGGAAGAAGCCCAGCACTCCGTCGACGTGCTCGACCAGGGGACCGAACAGCCGCCGCCACGATCCGCCGTGGTCCAGTTCGGCGCACGTGCGGTCCAGCGACCGGTACGCCACCGCGGCCGGTCGACCGGGCAGCGGATTGGCGTAGGACACGTCCGGCGCGATCAGCTCGACGCCGCGGGCGGCCAGGTCGAATTCGGAGAAGAACGGCGACGCCACACCGAGTGGATGCACCGCCGAGCACACGTCGTGCAACACGTCGGGGAATTCGGGGTCCGCGGCGCTGCGCGCTCCGCCGCCTGCCGTCGGCTGCGCCTCCACCACCCGCACCGACAGTCCCGCACGCGCGCAGATGACCGCGGCGGCCAAGCCGTTCGGACCGCTGCCGACGACCGTGACGTCCACTCCGATGACCTCCCCGCGTCGCGCACCTGCCCGTATCCTGCCCGCTGGTTGAAAACTACCGACCTTTAGGCTGACCGGGTGAGTCTCCCCGTTGTACTGATTGCCGACAAGCTCGCGGAGAGCACCGTCGCCGCCCTCGGTGACCAGGTCGAAGTCCGCTGGGTCGATGGTCCGGACCGCGAGAAACTGCTCGCCGCCGTCCCCGACGCCGACGCCCTGCTGGTGCGCTCGGCCACCACCGTCGACGCCGAAGTCCTCGCCGCCGCGCCCAAACTCAAGATCGTCGCCCGCGCGGGTGTCGGTCTGGACAACGTCGACGTGGACGCCGCCACCGCCCGCGGTGTGCTGGTGGTCAACGCGCCGACCTCGAACATCCACAGCGCCGCTGAACACGCACTCGCGCTGCTGCTGTCCGCCGCGCGGCAGATCCCCGCCGCCGACGCCACCCTGCGGGAGCGCACCTGGAAGCGCTCGTCGTTCAACGGCACCGAGATCTACGGCAAGACCGTCGGCGTCGTGGGGCTCGGCCGGATCGGCCAGCTGGTGGCGGCACGGCTGGCGGCGTTCGGCACCCATGTCGTGGCCTACGACCCCTACGTCTCGCAGGCGCGCGCGGCCCAACTCGGCATCGAACTGCTCGCCCTCGACGATCTGCTGGCGCGCGCCGACTTCATCTCCGTGCACCTGCCCAAGACGCCGGAGACCGCGGGCCTGATAGGAAAGGACGCGCTGGCCAAGACCAAGAAGGGCGTGATCATCGTCAACGCCGCGCGCGGCGGGCTGATCGACGAGCAGGCCCTGGCCGACGCCATCACCAGCGGTCACGTCCGCGCCGCCGGCCTCGACGTGTTCGCCACCGAACCCTGCACCGACAGCCCGCTGTTCGAGCTGCCGCAGGTGGTCGTCACACCGCACCTGGGCGCCTCGACCGCCGAGGCGCAGGACCGGGCGGGCACTGACGTCGCGGCGAGCGTCCGGCTGGCCCTGGCCGGCGAGTTCGTACCCGACGCGGTCAACGTCGGCGGCGGAGTGGTCGGGGAGGAGGTCGCGCCGTGGCTCGACCTGGTGCGCAAGCTCGGCCTGCTGGCCGGAACGCTGGCCACCGAGCCGACGACCACGCTGTCGGTGCGGGTGTGCGGTGAGTTGGCCTCCGAAGAGGTTGACATCCTTCGGCTTTCGGCGCTTCGCGGACTGTTCTCGACGGTGACCGACCAACAGGTCACCTTCGTCAATGCGCCGGGACTGGCCGCCGAACGCGGGGTCCAGTCCGAACTGGCCACCGCCTCGGAGAGCCCGAACCACCGCAGCGTCGTCGACGTCCGCGCGGTGGCCGCCGACGGTTCCGTGACCAACGTGGCCGGCACGCTGTCGGGCCCACAGCAGGTGGAGAAGGTCGTCCAGATCAACGGGCGCAACTTCGATCTGCGTGCCGAGGGCGTCAACCTCATCGTCAACTACATCGATCAGCCGGGCGCGCTCGGCAAGATCGGCACACTGCTCGGCACGGCGGGAGTCAACATCCACGCCGCTCAGCTCAGCGAGGACGCCGAGGGGCCGGGCGCGACGATCCTGCTGCGCCTCGACCGGGACGTGCCCGCCGACCTGCGGACCGCCATCGCCGACGCCGTCGACGCCAAGACACTGGAAGTGGTTGATCTGTCGTGAGCATGAATTTGGCGATCATCGCCGGAGACGGGATCGGACCGGAGGTCATCGGGGAGGCCGTCAAGGTCCTCGACGCCGTTCTGCCGAACGTCGAGAAGACGAGCTACGACCTGGGCGCGCGCCGCTACCACGCGACCGGAGAGATCCTGCCCGACTCCGTGCTCGAGGAGATCAAGGCGCACGACGCCATCCTGCTCGGCGCGATCGGCGATCCGTCGGTGGCCAGCGGTGTCCTCGAACGTGGTCTGCTGCTGCGCATCCGGTTCGCGCTCGACCACCACATCAACCTGCGGCCGGCGAAGCTGTACTCCGGGGTGACCGGCCCACTGGCCGGCAATCCGGACATCGACTTCGTCGTGGTGCGGGAGGGCACCGAGGGGCCCTACACCGGCACCGGCGGCGCGATCCGCGTCGGCACCCCCCACGAGGTGGCCACCGAGGTCAGTCTCAACACCGCATTCGGGGTGCGCCGGGTGGTCGAGGACGCGTTCCGCCGCGCCCAACAGCGCCGCAAGCACCTGACGCTCGTGCACAAGAACAACGTGCTGACGTTCGCCGGTGCGCTGTGGTGGCGCACCGTGCAGGAGGTGGGCGCCGAGTACCCCGACGTCGAGGTCGCCTATCAGCACGTCGACGCCGCGATGATCCACATCGTCACCGATCCCGGCCGGTTCGACGTGATCGTCACCGACAACCTGTTCGGTGACATCGTCACCGACCTCGCCGCCGCGGTGTGTGGCGGTATCGGTCTGGCGGCCAGCGGCAACATCGATGCGACGCGCACCCATCCCTCGATGTTCGAACCGGTGCACGGCAGTGCCCCGGACATCGCGGGTCAGGGCATCGCGGATCCGACCGCGGCGATCATGTCGGTGGCGTTGCTGCTGGCGCACGTCGGCGAAACCGACGCCGCTGCCCGGGTCGACAAAGCGGTGGAAGCGCATCTGGCCGGCCGCGGCGACGAGAAGTTGGGCACCGGTGCCATCGGTGACCGGATCGTCGGCCTGCTGTAGGTGACGCTGGCGCGGCAGTGCCGGCTGTTCGCGATCGGCTCCTCGCTGTTCGCGCTCGCCACGCTGCCGGGCTTCTCCACGATGGCGGGGGCCGGTGCCGCCAACGTCCTGTGCTTTGCGGGTTCGTTCTTCTTCACCAGCGCCGCATGGCTGCAGCTGTCCCGCTCCAGGACCGGTTCCCGTCTGGAATACCTCTCGGCGGCAACGCAATTCATGGGCACGCTGCTGTTCAACGTCAGCACCGGCGCGGCGGTGTGGGCGCACGCGGTCACCGAGCAGCGTCGCCTGGTGTGGGCGCCCGATGCGACCGGTTCGGCGGCGTTCCTGGTCAGTGGGGCGCTGGGGATCGCCGCGGTGACTGTGACCGCCGGTGATCTGGCGCCCAGGTCGCGGGACTGGCAGGCGCAGTGGATCAACATGGCCGGATGCGTGGCGTTCGGCGTATCCGCGGTCGGGGCGTTCGTGACGCGAACCGGCGTCACCGAGGACGCGCTGCTGGCCAATCTCGGCACCTTCATCGGGGCGTTGTGCTTTCTGGCGGCGGCGCTGCTGCTGCTGCCCCCGCGACAGGCACGAATCCGCCACGGTCGACCGCCACACGGCCCTCTTTGAGCACCAGCAGGATGTTCTGCGGTTCACCGAGCCCGTCGATGTCGGCGAGCGGATCGCCCCGCACCACCACCAGATCGGCCACCTTGCCCGCCGCCACGGTGCCCAGTTCGTCTGACAGTCCGCACAACTGGGCCGATGTCGACGTGCCCGCCACGATCGCCTGCATCGGGGTGAGGCCGCCGAAGCGCACCAGCAACCCGAGTTCCCGCAGGTTCGTCCCGTGCCCGGGGCCCAGTCCCGCGTCGGTGCCGACGGCGATCTTCACCCCGGCGGCCGCCGATGCGGCGATCGACTCGTGCGCGAGCGCATGCCAGCGCGCGCTCTTGGCCTGCCCGGACGGTGACGCGGTCACATCGGCCATGGTCTCCAGCAGGGTGGGCACCAGGAAGATGCCGGCGTCGACCATCCGCTGACGCAGCGCGTCGTCGAGTTGGTAGCCGTGCTCGATGCTGGTCACCCCCGCCTCGACGGCCGCTTCGATCCCGGCATGCCCGATGGCGTGTGCGGCCACCCGTTTGTGGCCGTACGCCGCTGCCTCCTCGACCACCGCCGCGATGAGTTCGCGGCGCATGCCGAGCCATTCGGGTTGATCGCTGGGGGAGGACACCCCGCCGCTCGAGGCGACCTTGAGGACGTCGGCTCCCGCGGCGATCAGCTGACGGGTGCGCCGCCGCGCCTCGTCGACGGTGTCGACCAGTGAGCCGCCGATCATCGGTGTCAGGTCGAGGCCGGAGGGCAGGTGGAAGTCGGCGTGGCCGCAGGTCTGACTCAGCATGTTGATCGCCACCAGCAGGCGTGGCCCCTCGACGAGGCCGTGCGCCACCGCATCCCGGACCCCGGCGTCGATGCCCATGAGGTCGCGTGCGGTGGTCACCCCGTTGTGCAGGGTGGCCCGCAACCGCTCGATCAACTGGAAATAGTGGTATGACGGCGGGTGCAGCGCCCGGTCGAGCGGAGTGGCGCCGCCGCCGGGAAGGCTGAAATGCACATGGCAGTCGAAGAATCCGGGGCAGATGGTGTTGCCCCCGACGTCGATGCGGACCGCGTCATCCGTCGGTGCATCCGAAAGCGTTCCGGCCCAGTGGATTCGGCCGTCGTCGATCAGCACCGCGGCGTCGGCGAGCGGTGCGGCGCCCGTTCCGTCGATCAACGTTGCGTGGTGCAGCAGCAGGCGTGTCACGCCGTCAACTTAACCCACCGCGTGAACGGCCTCGACGGTATAGAGGTGCGGGTCGAAGCCGACCGCCAATTCGGCTGCCGAGGCCATGTGTTCGCGCGCGACCGGGTCGGCGAGCATCCGCCGATAGGCCTCCGCGCTGTCCCACTGTGCGTAGTTGACCACGCGGGTCCGATCGGTGCTGAGGTGGATGTTCGCCGAGCGGAAACCGTCCTGGAAGCGCATCACCTCCTCAGTCGCCTGGTTGAGCAGATCGATCAGTGCCGTCGCGTTCTGCGGTTCGACGGTGAAGACGTTGATGAGGGTGGCGAAGGGACTGTTTTCGTCGATGCGTGTCATCTCGGCTCCTTGTCAGGTTCCTGACCAAGCTACCAGGGTTGTAAGGTTCCTGTCATGGGTGGGTCGGACGCCGAGGCGATGGTCGGATATCTGGTCAAGCGGGTACAGCAGTCGTTGAGGCGGCGCTGTGATGCGGCACTGCGGCCGACCGGCTTGTCGATGGCCCAGTACGCGGCGCTGCGCGCGCTGGCAGATCATCCCGACGCCTCGGCGTCGGAGCTCGCCCGGTTGTGTTTCGTGACCCGTCAGTCGTTCCAGGATCTGTTGTCCGGCCTGCGGTCGGCGGGTCTGGTCGGCGAGGGGGATGCGCGCAGCGCCGGTCGGGCGCGGCCCCTCGCTCTCACCGCTGCCGGACGCCGGCGGCTCGCCACGGCGCACACCGCGGTGGCGGGAGTCGAGGCCTCGATGCTGAGTGGGTTGTCCGCCAATGCGAAGCGTCAACTGGCACAGGCCTTGACGGCGTGCGCGGTCAATCTCGAGGAGGACTGACGCCGGGTCCGACCGGCACCAGTGGCAGGGCCAGCAGCGGCAGCACCGCCAGCGCCGCGAACGCCACCGGATAGCCGAAAGCCCCGATCAGCCCGCCGAAGACCGGGGCGGAGGCGGCAGAGGCCAAGTGCTGGCTGGTGTTCTGCGCACCCAGCGCCCGTCCGCTCCAGAACGGTCCGGCGATCTCGGCGATGGCGGTGAACGCCAAACCGTTGTCGGAGACCGTGATCACCGAGGCGACCACCATCAGGGCCACGCTGACCGGTGATCCGAACGCGTCGCTGAGCGCCACCAACGCCAGGACCGCGGTTGCCGCACAGGCGATCCAGCGGATCGGCCGCAGCCTGTCGCCGACCCGGTCGGACAGATAGCCGGCCCCGATCCGGCCGCCGGCCCCGAGAACCTGGGCCAGGGTCACCAGGGCGCCCGCGGACGCCGCCGACCAGCCCCGCTCGGACATCAGCCACACCAGCGTGAACGTCCACACCACCGCCTGCGGCACCACGAGCAGCACCGATACCGCATGAATCCGCCACAGCACCCCGGCGCCCCGATAGGGGTTGGCGAGGTCCTCGGCTGCAGCCTCGGCGCGCGGCGGTCGCGGCGGATCCAGCACACCCAGCAGGCAGAGCACCGCGGCCAGCGCACACACCACCGCCGGGAACAGCAGCGCCGCCGCGACGCCGTGGTTCTGCGCGACGAGGGGAATCACCAACGCGCCCAAGCCGACTCCCAACGGCACCGAGGCCTGCCGGATCCCCATCACCAGGCCGCGCTGCCGGGGCGGGAACCAGCCCACCACCAGGCGGCCACTGGCGGAGTTGCTGCCGGCGGCCGCCATCCCGCCGACGAACAGCAGTGCGCCGACGGCAGGAAGGGAATCGACGGCCGCCGCGGCGAATGTGGCGACGGCCGTGAGCGCTGAGCTGACGGTCAGGACGAAACGCTCACCGACACGGTCGACGACATAGCCCCACGCGATCAGGGTGACCACCATGCCGAAACTCGGCATCGACGACATCAGGCCGGCCAGTGCGAGATCGAGCCCGCGCTCTGTGTGCAGGGTGGGGATGAGGAACGCCGCACCGTAGATGAAGACGTTGGCGCACATCGTGGCGGTCACGCCGAGCACCAACATCGACCAGCGGCGCAGCGTGCCGATCACCGGAGCGGTCATGGCTTCCATCGTGACACGAACGTCTCATATGTTTGAACTGCTGTCTCAACATATGAGATACACGGTCACGTGCGTACGGTGGCTGCGTGAGGTGGAGATCTGTTGCCGCAGCGGTTCTGCTGGCCGGCGGTCTGGTCACGTCGGCACCGATCGCGCCGGCATCGGCCGCGGTACCGAACTGGTCGGGGCTCGATGCCCGTGACCACACCGGCGCCATCCCGGCCCCCGGCACCCTGATCCGCGAGGTGCCGCTGGCCCCCGAACTGTCGCTGCGCGGCGCGGGTGCGGCCTACCGCATCCTGTATGCCACCCGCGATCAGCACGACGCGCCGGCTGTGAGCACGGCGGCGGTGTTCGTGCCGCACGGTGAGCAGCCCCCGGGCGGCTGGCCGGTCATCGCCTGGGCGCACGGCACCGTCGGCCTCGGCGACGACTGCACGCCCTCCGCGCTGCCGCGGAGCACCCGCGACGACGAGTACCTGACGCATTGGCTCGACGAGGGCTACGCCATCGTGGCCACCGACTACACCGGCCTGGGCACCCCCGGACTGATGAGCTACCTCAACAGCGTGGCCACTGCCCGTGCGGTGGTCGATTCGGTGGTGGCGGCACACGATTTCGGGCTGCCGCTGTCGCCGCGGTGGGCGATCGTCGGACAGTCCCAAGGCGGTGGCGCGGCGGTCAGCAGTGCGCGCTGGGCCACCGAGTTCAGCCGGGGGAGCGGCCTGGAGTACCGGGGGGCGGTGGCCACCGGAACGCCGGCCAACATCGAAGAAGTCGTCAAGCGCGCCGCGCCGGACATGGTGTTGCCGCCCGGCCTCGGCCCGGCCGCCAACAGTTACGCGGCCTACATCCTCGCGGGTTTCCGTGAGGCCAGGCCCGATCTCGACGTCGACAGCGTGCTCAGCCCGCAGGGGCGGGAGGCGGCCGATCTGGCCGAGACACTGTGCACATCCGCGCTCGGCGAGGCACTCGCCGGCCGCACGCCCGCGGAGTTCTTCCGTGCGCCGCTGGTATCGCTGCCCGGCGCGGCCGAGGCGCTCGACGAGTACCTGGGCATCCCGGTCAGCGGCTACGACCGGCCGCTGTTCCTCGGTGTCGGTCTGCGCGACCGCGACGTGCCGCCGACCTCCACGCTCAGCCTCTACGACCAGTTGACCGCCAACCGCCAGGACGTGACCCTGCGGGTCTACGAGGATCAGGACCACAGCGGGACGGTGCTCGCATCGCTGCCCGACTCCACCCCGTTCCTGCGGACGGCGCTTGCCGGGGGCGCCGGCGGCTGACACTAGGCTGCAGGCATGCGCCTTGGTCGAATCGCCAGCCCCGACGGGGTCGCCTTCGTCAGCGTCGAGGGTGCTCCCGACGACCCCGCCGCGGTGGTCAGGGAGATCGCGGAGCACCCCTTCGGGACGCCGACGTTCACCGGGAGGTCCTGGCCGCTGGCCGATGTACGGCTGCTCGCGCCCATCCTCGCCAGCAAGGTGGTGTGCATCGGCAAGAACTACGCCGCCCACATCGAGGAGATGGGCGGCGGTCACTTCCCCGATCCGGTGATCTTCCTCAAGCCCAACACCTCCATCATCGGGCCCAACATCCCGATCCAGTTGCCTGCCAACGCCAATCCCGTGCATTTCGAGGGTGAGCTGGCGATCGTGATCGGGCGGCCGTGCAAGGACGTACCCGCCGCGCGGGCGGCCGAGAACATCCTCGGATACACGATCGCCAACGACGTCTCGGCACGCGATCAGCAGCAGCAGGACGGTCAGTGGACCCGCGCCAAGGGGCACGACACCTTCTGCCCGGTGGGCCCGTGGATCGTCACCGACGTCGACCCGTCGGACCTCGAATTGCGCACGGAGGTCAACGGTGAGACCCGCCAGCACACCCGTACGTCGCTGATGCTGCACGACGTCGGCGCGATCGTGGAGTGGATCTCGGCGGTGATGACCCTGCTGCCCGGAGACCTGATCCTCACCGGAACCCCGGAAGGGGTGTCCCCGATCGAGGACGGCGACACCGTCTCGATCACCGTCGAGAACATCGGCACGCTCACCAATCCCGTTGTGCGAAAGAAGAAGTGATGAACGTCCGGGTCCGTTTCTGTCCGTCCCCCACGGGAACCCCGCACGTCGGTCTGATCCGCACCGCGCTGTTCAACTGGGCCTACGCGCGGCACACCGGCGGGACGTTCGTGTTCCGCATCGAGGACACCGATTCCGCGCGCGACAGCGAGGAGAGCTACCTCGCGATCCTCGACGCGCTGAGCTGGCTCGGACTGGACTACGACGAGGGACCCGAGGTCGGCGGGCCGTACGCGCCGTACCGGCAGTCACAGCGGCGCGACCTCTACCGCGACGTGATCGCCCGGCTGGTCGACGCGGGGGAGGCCTACGAGGCGTTCTCCACCGCCGAGGAGGTCGAGGCGCGCCACCTCGCCGCGGGCCGCAATCCCAAGCTGGGATACGACAACTTCGACCGCGACCTCACCGATGAGCAGCGTGCCGCCTACCGCGCCGAGGGGCGTAACCCGGTGATCCGGCTGCGCATGCCGGATCACGACATCACCTGGCGCGACCTGGTGCGCGGCGAAACCACCTTCGGCGCCGGGACCATTCCCGACTTCGCGCTCACCCGCGGCAACGGCGAACCGCTCTACACGCTGGTGAACCCGGTCGACGATGCGCTGATGAAGATCACCCACGTGCTCCGTGGTGAAGATCTGCTGCCGTCCACGCCCCGCCAGATCGCCCTGTACGAGGCGCTCATGCGCATCGGGGTGGCCGAGGCGGTGCCGGAGTTCGCGCACCTGCCGAGCGTCCTGGGGGACGGCAACAAGAAGCTGTCCAAACGCGATCCGCAGTCGAATCTGTTCCTGCACCGGGACCGCGGGTTCATCCCCGAGGGCTTGCTCAACTACCTCGCGTTGCTCGGCTGGGGCATCGCCGACGACCGTGACGTGTTCAGCCTCGAGGAGATGGTGGCCGCGTTCGACGTGGTCGACGTGAACTCCAATCCCGCGCGGTTCGACCAGAAGAAGGCCGATGCGCTCAACGCCGAACACATCCGGTTGTTGGCCGAGGACGACTTCGCCGCCCGTCTGAAGGCCTATCTCGCCACCCACGGCCACGACACCGCTCTCGACGACGCCCGCTTCGCCGAGGCCGCGCGGCTGGTGCAGACCCGCATCGTCGTCCTCGGGGACGCCTGGGGTCTGCTCAAGTTCCTCGACGACGGGTCGTTCGTCCTCGACGAGAAGTCGGCGGCCAAGGAACTCAAAGTCGATGCCGTACGGGTGCTCGACGCCGCGCTGGCCGGACTCGAGACGGTCGGGGAGTGGACGACGCCCGCGATCGAGGAGGCGCTCAAGAAGGCGCTGCTGGAGGACCTGGAGCTCAAACCGCGCAAGGCGTTCGGGCCGATCCGGGTCGCCGCCACCGGCGCCTCGGTCAGTCCGCCGCTGTTCGAATCGCTGGAGTTGCTCGGACGCGACCGCAGCCTGGCCCGGCTGCGGGCCGGTCGCGAGCACGCGGCGGCCGCGGCTGGAGCGTCGGGAGAGGCCTGAGGGGGCGCGTGGCGAAAGCACTCCGAAATCTTTGGTAGTGTGCACGTCGGCGCCGGAACGATTGGCGGGGGCGATCCCACCCGCGCAAGCGCTCCGAAAACGCTCATGACCAGCGGTTATGGGCAGCCAATGGGGTATGGTGTAATTGGCAACACAGCTGATTCTGGTTCAGCCATTCTAGGTTCGAGTCCTGGTACCCCAGCTGCGAAGCACGTCTGCGCGAAGAGTCCACCGGCTCTGCAGGCGATTAGGTCGGCGATGTTCGCCTGAGCTATGCTGACCAACCGAAAGTTCTAGCCCCCGTCGTCTAGCGGCCTAGGACGCCGCCCTCTCACGGCGGTAGCGTGGGTTCGAATCCCATCGGGGGTACCAGACCGCGGCGCCCGACTCACCGGAGTCGGGCGCCGTCGGCGTTTCAAGGCACTTGGGCCCCGCGAGATCTACATCACGGTCGTCGCGGCGGGGGTGTCGACCGCCGTGATGTCGATCTCGATCGGGTCAGAGCCGGCGGGCGAGTGCGTCGGCGGCGGCGAGCAGATCGGCGGCCCACCGCGCACCCGGGCGGCGACCCATCCGGTCGATCGGGCCCGAGACCGAGATCGCCGCCACCACCGCGCCTCTGCCGTCGCGTACCGGCGCCGAGACGCTCGCCACTCCGGGCTCGCGTTCGGCCGCACTCTGGGCCCAGCCCCGCTTGCGCACCTCCGCCAACGTGCGCTCGGTGAACATGGCGTCGGGCAGCACCGCCTGCTGGGTGGCGGTGTCGGCGAAGGCGAGCAACACCTTCGCGCCCGATCCGGCCGTCATCGGCAGGCGGGTGCCGACGGGCACGGTATCCCGCAGTCCCGCGGGCGGTTCCAGCGCCGCGATGCAGATCCGCGCGGTGCCCTCACGCCGGTACAACTGCACGCTCTCCCCGGTGATCTCGCGCAGCCGCGGCAGGATGACCGCTCCGGCCGCCAGCAGCGGATCGTTGACCTGCCCGGCCAGTTCGGTCACGGCAGGACCCAACCGCCAGCGGCCGTCGGCGTCGCGGGCCAGCAGCCGGTGGGTTTCCAGACCTGCGGCCAGTCGATGGGCCGTCGCCCTCGGCAGTCCGGTGCGCTCGCAGAGTTCGGCGAGGGCACAGGGTGACTCCGCCACCGTGTGCAGTACGCCCACCGCTTTGTCGAGCACGCCGATACCGCTATCCTGTCTCACAGGGAGATACTAACGTCCCGCAATGTGAGATGGCTAGCGCTCCGTCGCAGGCCGTGGATCCTGAAGAATCGAGAAGGTAATGGCACAGCCCGCCAAACCGCGCACCCTGGCAGAGAAGGTGTGGGCCGACCACGTCGTCGCCCTCGGCTCCGGGGAAGGTGCTTCGCGTGAACCGGATCTGATCTACATCGACCTTCATCTCGTGCACGAGGTCACCAGCCCGCAGGCGTTCGACGGTCTGCGGCTGGCGAATCGGCCGGTGCGCCGCCCGGATCTCACCATCGCGACCGAGGATCACAACGTGCCGACGGTCGACATCGACAAGCCGATCGCCGACCCGGTGTCGCGCACCCAGGTCGAGACATTGCGGCGCAACTGCGCCGAATTCGGCGTCCGGTTGCACCCGATGGGCGACGCGGAACAGGGCATCGTGCACATCATCGGCCCCCAGCTCGGTCTGACGCAGCCCGGTATGACGGTGGTGTGTGGGGACAGCCACACCTCGACCCACGGTGCGTTCGGCGCGCTGGCGATGGGAATCGGCACCTCCGAGGTGGAGCACGTGCTGGCCACGCAGACGCTGCCGCTGCGGCCGTTCAGGACGATGGCGGTCAACGTCGACGGTGAGCTCCCGCCCGGCGTCAGCGCGAAGGACATCATCCTCGCCGTCATCGCCAAGATCGGCACCGGCGGCGGACAGGGCCACGTCATCGAATACCGCGGCAGCGCCATCGAATCGCTGTCGATGGAAGGCCGGATGACGATCTGCAACATGAGCATCGAGGCCGGTGCGCGGGCGGGCATGGTGGCTCCCGACGACACCACCTTCGAGTTCCTGCGCGGCCGCCCGCACGCACCGACCGGCGCGGACTGGGATGCGGCAGTGGAGGCGTGGCGGCAGCTGCGCACCGATCCGGGCGCCGAATTCGACACCGAGGTCTACCTCGACGCCGCCGAGCTGAGCCCGTTCGTCACGTGGGGCACCAACCCCGGCCAGGGTGTGCCGCTGTCGGGTGCGGTGCCCGACCCCGAGTTGATCGTCGACGAGGGGGAGCGTCAGGCCGCGGAAAAGGCGTTGACCTACATGGGCCTTGAGGCCGGGACGGCGATGCGCGACGTCTCGGTCGACACCGTGTTCGTCGGATCGTGCACGAACGGCCGCATCGAGGATCTGCGTGTGGTGGCCGACGTCCTGCGCGGCCGCAGCGTCGCCGACGGCGTCCGGATGCTCGTGGTGCCCGGTTCGATGCGGGTCCGCGCCCAGGCCGAATCCGAAGGGCTCGACCGGATCTTCATCGAGGCCGGCGCCGAATGGCGGCAGGCGGGCTGCTCGATGTGCCTGGGCATGAACCCGGATCAACTCTCGCCGGGGCAACGGTGCGCCTCGACGTCCAACCGCAACTTCGAGGGACGCCAGGGCAAAGGCGGGCGAACGCATCTGGTCTCGCCGGCCGTGGCGGCCGCCACCGCCATTCGCGGCACGCTGTCGTCCCCCGCCGACCTGTCCGCCGTCCCCGCTCGCTGAAGGAGAACTCGCGATGGAAGCCTTTCGCACTCACACCGGGATCGGCGTGCCGCTGCGCCGGTCCAATGTCGACACCGATCAGATCATCCCGGCGGTCTATCTGAAGCGCGTCACTAGAACAGGTTTCGAGGACGGTCTGTTCGCCGCCTGGCGCAACGACCCCTCGTTCGTCCTCAATCTGCCGCCGTTCGACAGAGGTTCGGTTCTGGTCGCCGGACCGGATTTCGGTACCGGCTCCTCCCGCGAGCACGCGGTGTGGGCGCTGATGGACTACGGCTTCCGGGTCGTCATCTCGTCGCGCTTCGCCGACATCTTCCGCGGCAATGCGGGCAAGGCGGGGCTGTTGGCCGCCGAGGTGAACCAAAATGATGTCGAACTTCTGTGGAAGCTGATCGAGCAGAATCCCGGGCTGGAAATCACTGTCAATCTTCAAGATCGGACCATCATCGCCGGAACGGTCGTGGTGCCGTTCACGATTGACGATTACACCGCGTGGCGACTACTCGAGGGGCTGGACGATATAGGCCTTACGCTGCGGAAACTCGGTGAAATCGAGGCCTACGAGCAACGTCGGCCGAGCTGGAAACCGCGCACCCTGCCGGCCTGACCGGGGGCGGCCCGAGGCCCGAAATCGCCGCATTGGCAGCCCTTCCGCGGTACCCCGACAGGACGTCAAGGGACCCAACCGGATTGCCGAAAAGTTCGCCAGCAGCCGCCGAAACTGCGCGTGGCTCTTGGAAATCAGTGGTCAGTGGGTTTACCGTGTCCACTAGTCGGTCCAAGTAGGACCACTGGTTTCGGAGGTTTGCATGAACAAAGCGGAGCTTATCGACGCACTGACAACCAAAATGGGCACCGACCGTCGGCAAGCCACCGCCGCGGTCGAGAACGTCGTCGACACCATCGTGCGCGCGGTGCACAAGGGTGACAGCGTGACCATCACCGGTTTCGGCGTCTTCGAACAGCGTCGGCGCGCGGCGCGTGTGGCACGCAACCCGCGCACGGGCGAGACGGTGAAGGTGAAGCCGACCTCGGTGCCGGCGTTCCGGCCCGGCGCACAGTTCAAGGCGATCGTGTCCGGCTCGCAGAAGCTCGCCGCCGAGGGCCCCGCCGTCAAGCGCGGTGTGGCAGCTGCACCGGCCAAGCGCGCCGCGAAGAAGGCACCGGCGAAGAAGACCGCCGCCAAGAAGACGACGGCCGCCGCCAAGAAGACCGCACCGGCCAAGAAGACGACCGCCGCGGCGAAGAAGACGGCACCCGCCAAGAAGACGACTGCCGCGAAGAAGACGACGACGGCTGCCGCCAAGAAGTCGGCGCCGGCGAAGAAGTCGACTGCTGCGGCGAAGAAGACGGCTCCGGCCAAGAAGGCCGCGACCAAGGCTCCGGCCAAGAAGGCCGCGGCCAAGGCGCCCGCCAAGAAGGCCACCGCCGCCAAGAAGACGGCCAGCAAGGCTCCGGCCCGCAAGGCGCCGGCCAAGAAGGGCCGCAAGTAACCCTCGGATAGCACGCCGACCGCCGCGGGTCCTCACGGCCCGCGGCGGTTGTCGCGTCTACTTCTTGCCGAGCGGGCTGCCCATGTGGTCGGCGGCGACCAGCCGGCCCCCTGCCAGCGACATCACCCAGGTACTGCCCTTGCGGTTGCGGGACTTGTCCGGCCGGACCCCGTCGCGGTCGCACCACCACTCGATCAGGTCCGGAATCACCTTGCCCTGCGAGCAGATCACGGGCGTGTGTCCCGCCGCGCCCGCCTCGGCCGCGATCTCCAGCATCCGCCGCCGCGCCGCCTTCTTGTCATCGGCGTAGGCCTCTTCGGTCAGCGCCGGCTCCGAATGCACGGGTTGGCCGAGTTCGTCGGCCAGCGGCTCGACCGTCTGCTCGCAGCGCGTCCGGTCCGCCGCGTAGAGCCGGTCGGCCCCGAACGCGAGCAGTTGACCGACCAACGACTCCGCCTGTGCGCGGCCGTGCTTGTCCAGCGGCCGTTTGCGGTCGTCGCCGCGATACCGCGACTTGCTTCCCGCGGTCGCATGCCGCACGACGAGCACCGTCTGGGTGTTCGGTGGCAGCTTGGCGAACCGGCGCAGCACCTTCCGGTCGTGGGGATAGCCCAGCCTGGCGATCGCCTCCCGCACGGGCAGCCAGATCAGTTCGTCGACTTCGTCGTTGGGGGCGAAGCTCCCGTCGACGGTGCGGGCGGCCCAGTAGCGGACCTTCTTGAGGTCCTGCTCGACCGGGTAGCTGACCGACGCCAGCCGCCGGCCCAGGATGCACCGGTAGCCGGTCTCCTCGAGCACCTCGCGCACGGCGGTCACCGGTTCGGTCTCCCCGGGGTCGACCTTGCCCTTGGGCAGCGACCAGTCGTCGTAGCGGGGGCGATGGATCAGCGCGACCTCGGGCGCCGACCCGTCCTCGCCGGCCCGCCACAGCACCGCACCGGCGGCCAGGACCGTCTTCGGCGGCGCCCCAACGGTATTCGTCGATTTGACCTTCGACACCTCAACTCCTGCTGATCGGTACGGGCCGGTGAGGCGCCGGTCGCTCGTGACGGTCACGGGTGGCGGTGCCGATGCATGAGCGACACCTGGTGGTCGCGGACCGTCTCACCCTCCTGCGGCGACGCCGTCCAGTGCCCGTCCGGGCCGAGCTCCCAGCAGCGCGTCGCGGGATCCAGTGCCGACTCGAAGACGTCGTTGAGTTGCGCGGTCAGCCGCGGGTCCTTCACCTGAGCCATCACCTCGACGCGCCGGTCGAGGTTGCGGTGCATCATGTCCGCGCTGCCGATCCAATATTCGTCGATCGCACGGAAGTGGATGATCCGCGAGTGCTCGAGGAACCGGCCCAGGATCGAGCGCACCACGATGTTGTCGGAGAACCCGGTGGCACCGGGCCGCAGGGCGCAGATACCGCGCACCACCACCTCGACGCGGACACCGGCCTGCGACGCCCGGTAGAGCGCGTCGATGACCTGTTCGTCGACCAAGGCGTTGGCCTTCAACCGAATCCGGCCCTCGACGCCGTCACGGGCGGCGGCGACCTCCCGTTCGATGCGTTCGATGATGCCCTTGCGGACGCCGTGGGGCGCCACGAGCAGGTTGCGGTAGGCGTCCTTACGGGAGTATCCGGTCAGCGAATTGAACAGATCGGTCAGATCGGCGCCGATGTCGGGTGCGGCGGTGAGCAGACCGACGTCCTCGTAGAGCCGTGCGGTCTTCGGGTTGTAGTTGCCGGTGCCGATGTGGCAGTAGCGCCGGATCATCGACCCTTCCCGGCGCACGACGAGCGCGGTCTTGCAGTGCGTCTTGAGCCCGATCAACCCGTACACCACGTGCACACCCGCCTGCTCCAGCGCGCGGGCCCACTTGATGTTGGCCTGTTCGTCGAAGCGGGCCTTGATCTCGACGAGTGCCACCACCTGTTTGCCGGCCTCGGCGGCGTCGATGAGCGCGTTGACGATCGGGGAGTCGCCCGAGGTGCGGTACAAGGTCTGTTTGATCGCAAGCACATTCGGATCGGCCGCCGCCTGCTCGATGAACCGCTGCACCGTCGTGGAGAACGAATCGTAGGGGTGGTGCACCAGCACATCCCCGTCGCGCAGGGTCGAGAAGATGCTCTTGGGCGTCTCGCGCTCACCGAAAGCCGCTGGGGTGGCGGGTACGAACGGGCGGTCCTTGAGCGCCGGCCGGTCGACGGCGTAGATCTGCCACAGTGCCGACAGGTCGAGCAGTCCCGGCACCTCGACCACGTCGCTCGGATCGACGTCGAGTTCGCGCAGCAGCAGCTCGAGCATGCTTTCGGTCATGTCGTCGGAGACCTCCAGCCGCACCGGCGAACCGAACCGCCGGCGGGCGAGTTCGCGTTCCAGCGCCTGCAGCAGGTCTTCGTCGCGGTCCTCCTCGACCTCGAAGTCGGCGTTGCGGGTGATGCGGAAGGCGTGGTGCTCGACGATCTCCAGGCCGGGGAACAGCACCGGCAGAAACGCCGCGATCAGTTCCTCCATCGGCAGGAACCGCACCACTTCACCGGTGTTGCCGCGCACGCCGAGCCGGACGAACCGGTCGACGTTGTCGGGCACCTTGATTCGGGCGAAGTGCTGTCCGCCGTCGTCGGGGTGCCGGACGGTGATCGCGAGGTTGAGCGACAGGCCACTGACGAACGGGAACGGGTGCGCCGGGTCGACCGCCAGTGGCGTGAGCACCGGGAAGACCTGCTCGTGGAAGTACGTCGAGAGCTGAGCGCGTTCGGTCTCGTCGAGTTCGGACCACGTGACGATGACGATGCCCTCGTCCGCCAGCGCCGGGCGCACACCGTCGAGGAACACCCGCGCATGGCGTGAGGCGATCTGCTGCGTGCGCTCGCTGATCCTGCGCAACTGCTCACGCGGTGACAGCCCGTCGGCCGAACGAACCGACAACCCCATCTCGTCGCGCCGTTTCAGACCGGCGACGCGCACCATGTAGAACTCGTCGAGGTTGGACGCGAAGATCGCGAGGAACTTCGCCCGCTCGAGCAGCGGCAGCGACGGGTCGGCGGCCAACGCCAGCACCCGTGCGTTGAAATCGAGCCAGCTGAGCTCGCGGTTGAGGTATCTGTCCTCGGGGAGCGCGTTGTCGATCGCCGGTGACGTCGCGGCGGGCGGTGCCTCGGGAGTGGAGTCGGTCGACGCACGCTCGCTGTTCTCCGTGCGGATCCCGGCCTCGGCTTCGGTCATGAAACGATCCTTCCCTATGGCGGCGGCGTGCTGCTACCGCGTACGCGAGATGTTCACCTTCGGACGCCGATGGCGCGCGCGGTCCGCGGACCGACTCCCAGACGGCGGGCCGTCTCGAGGTCCTCAGGGGTGTCGATGTCGCAGCGCAGGCCCGGCCACGCCCCGGTGAGTTCGATCGCACCCGAACGGCGGTGCCGCTCTGCCGAATCCGGGCCGAACCGGGGGTCGAGCGCGGCGCCGAACGCGAACAGCGCCGAGGTGCCGGTGCCGTGCCGGTCGCCGACGAAACTGCGGGGGTGGGCCCGCGCGGCGGCGATCGCGTCAGCCAGCTCGCTCGACTGCAGGGCCGGCAGGTCACCCTGCAGCGCAATCACATTCGGGGTCGTCCGGCGCAGCATCGCCTCGGCGGAGCCGATCGCGTTGTTGAGCGGATTCGGGTGCCCTGCCGGGGTCGGGTCGACGAGCACCCGGGCGCCGAGCGCGCGGGCGGCGTCCGCGGCGACGGGGTCGGGCGTGACGACGACGACGGTCGCGACCGCCGTGGCCGCGGTGATGGTGTCGACGAGCATCGCGAGCACCACCCCCTCGCGGATGTCCGGGGCGAAGATCGGCGCCAGTCTGGTCTTGGCGGCGGCCAGGCGTTTGACGGCGATGACCGCCGCCACGTCCGCCTGCGTGCCGGGCGGGGTGGCGCCGTTGCTCGTCGAGCCGCGCATGGTCGCCATCCTGCCAGCACCCCGCCGATCAGCCGACGGCGCAGGACCCGACGCACTGCGCGCTAGGGTGAACGCGTGGTGACGGCGGCGGTGATGGGTTCCGGTGCATGGGGAACGGCGACGGCCAAAGTCCTCGCCGACGCGGGTAACACGGTGACCTTGTGGGCGCGCCGGCCCGAGATCGCCGCGGAGATCAACGACACCCACCGCAACAGCGGGTACCTCGCCGACGTCGATCTGCCCAAGACGATCCGCGCCACGGCGGACCCCGCAGAGGCCCTCGCCGGTGCGTGCACGGTCGTGCTCGGGGTACCCGCGCAGAGCCTCCGGACCAACCTCGAGCAGTGGAAGGGACTCATCGGTGACGACGTCACGCTGGTGAGCCTGGCCAAGGGCATCGAACTCGAGACGCTCATGCGGATGAGCCAGGTCATCGTCCAGGTGACCGGCGCCGACGCCGACAGGGTCGCGGTGGTGACCGGACCCAACCTCGCCCATGAGATCGCCGACGAACAGCCGGCCGCGACGGTCGTCGCCTGCAGTGACAGCGGGCGCGCGGTCGCCCTGCAGCGTGCGCTGGCCACCGGCTACCTGCGGCCCTACACCAATGCCGACGTGGTCGGCGCCGAGATCGGCGGTGCCTGCAAGAACGTCATCGCGCTGGCGTGCGGGATGGCCGTCGGCGTGGGACTGGGGGAGAACACGGTCGCGGCGATCATCACCCGCGGGCTGGCCGAGATCATGCGGCTGGGAATCGCCCTCGGCGCAAAACCCGTGACGCTGGCCGGTCTGGCCGGGGTCGGCGACCTCGTGGCCACCTGCACCTCGGTGCAGTCGCGCAACCGGACGTTCGGTGAGAGGCTGGGCCGGGGCGGCACCATGGAGTCGGCGCTGCAGGCCGCGGGCGGGCACGTCGCCGAGGGCGTGACCTCATGTCAGTCGGTGTTGGCGCTGGCGGCCAGCTACGACGTCGAGATGCCGCTCACCGATGCGGTCAACCGCGTCTGCCACAAGGGTCTGTCCGTCGACGAAGCCGTCGTCCTGCTACTGGGCCGCAGCACAAAACCGGAGTGAAACCCATGGACGGTACCTACGGCGATTCCACCCGAAGCGTCAAAGCCGTTGGCGCCGAAGCTGTTCCGGGACAGCCCGTGGCCACGCCGCCGGTGCCGGTCTCTGCTTACCATCTCTCACCCGACGAAGCGCAGCCGCTGGACACCTACGGGCGCAGCTCGAACCCGACCTGGCGGCGGCTCGAGGCGGCGCTGGCCGAACTCGAAGGGGCGTCCACCGCGCTGGCCTACGGGTCCGGGATGGCGGCCATCACCTCGGCGCTGCGGGTACTGACCGGTCCCGGCAAGCGGCTGGTGGTGCCCGCCGACGGCTACTACCAGGTCCGCCGCTATGCCGCGGAATACCTTGCGGCCCAAGGTGTCACAGTCATCGAGGCGACTACCGGCGAAATGTGCGCGGCTGCTGCGGACGCCGACGTCGTCCTCGCCGAGACCCCCGCGAATCCGGGGCTGGACGTGGTGGACCTGCACCGGCTGGCGATGACGTGCCGCGGGCGCGGGGCGGCGCTGATCGTCGACAACACCACGGCGACCCCGCTCGGCCAGCAACCGTTGTCGCTGGGCGCCGACCTCGTCGTTGCCAGTGCCACCAAGGCGCTCTCCGGCCACAGCGACCTGGTCGCCGGTTACGCGGCGGGAAGCCAGCCCGACATGATGGCCGCCCTCGAGAGTGACCGTCTGCATGCCGGCCCCATCCTCGGTCCGTTCGAGGCCTGGCTGGTGCTGCGCAGCCTCGGCAGTGCCGGGCTGCGCTTCGAACGGCAGTGCCAGAACGCACTCGCGGTCGCGATGCTGCTGAGCAAGCACCCCGCGGTGCGCAGCGTGCGCTATCCCGGCCTGCCGGAAGACCCCGCCCACCCGGTGGCGTCGCGGCAGATGCGGCGGTACGGCGGCCTGGTCTCATTGGAGCTCGCCGACGCCGCCGCCGTGCACGCACTCGTCGAGCGCAGCGCCCTGCTGGTCGCCTCGACCAGTTTCGGCGGCATCCACACCTCGATCGACCGGCGCGCCCGCTGGGGCGATCCGGTGGCCGACGGTTTCGCGCGGTTGTCGATGGGGATCGAGGACACCGACGACCTGCTCGCCGACCTCGACGGCGCGCTCGGCTGATATCGAATCGTGCCCGGCCCGGCCGGGACGGTAGCCTCTGCAGACTGTGATCGCCCGCAATCAGCGCACCCGCGTTGCCGTCGTCTACGGCGGGCGCAGCTCCGAACACGCCATCTCCTGCGTATCCGCGGGCAGCATCCTGCGCAATCTGGATCCGGAACGCTTCGACGTGGTCGCCGTCGGGATCACCCCGGACGGCTCCTGGGTCCTCACCGACGCCAGCCCCGACACGCTGGCCATCGCCGACGGGCGGCTGCCCGAGGTGAGTGCGGCGTCGGGCACGGCGCTGGCGCTGCCCGCCGACCCCGGCCGCCGGGGTGAGCTGGTGTCGCTGAGCCCGGCCGCCGCGGGGGAGGTCCTCGCCGCCGTCGACGTGGTGTTCCCCGTCCTGCACGGGCCCTACGGCGAGGACGGCACCATCCAGGGCCTCCTCGAACTCGCCGGCGTGCCCTACGTCGGGGCCGGCGTGCTGGCCAGCGCCGCCGGCATGGACAAGGAGTTCACGAAGAAGCTGCTGATCGCCGAGGGGCTTCCGGTGGGTGACCACGTGGTGCTACGCCCCGGGCGCACCGACATGACGCTCGACGAACGGATGCGCCTCGGCCTGCCGGTCTTCGTCAAACCCGCCCGCGGTGGCTCCTCGATCGGGGTCAGCCGGGTGGCGGACTGGGCGGAGCTCCCGGCCGCGGTCGAGCTGGCGCGCGGACACGATCCCAAGGTGATCATCGAGGCCGGGATCCCCGGCCGCGAACTCGAGTGCGGCGTGCTGGAGTACCCCGACGGCCGCCTCGAGGCCAGCACGGTCGGCGAGATCAGGGTCGCCGGGGTGCGCGGCCGCGAGGACGGGTTCTACGACTTCGCCACGAAGTACCTCGACGACGGCGCCGAACTCGACGTGCCCGCGAAGGTCGAGGACGACGTGGCCGACGAGATCCGCCGCCTGGCCATCCGGGCGTTCCGCGCGATCGACTGCCAGGGCCTGGCGCGGGTGGACTTCTTCCTCACCGACGACGGGCCCGTCGTCAACGAGATCAACACCATGCCGGGGTTCACCACGATCTCGATGTATCCGCGGATGTGGGCGGCCAGCGGGGTGGACTATCCGAGCCTGCTCACGGCCATGGTCGAGACGGCCGCGGCCCGCGGCACGGGTCTGCGCTAACGCGGCGGGCCGGGGGTGACCGGCCCGGCGGGCATGGTGGCGGTCAGCACCCGGGAGATCACCTGAATCGGCGTGGGACCGGAGTCCTGCGGCAGCGTGAGCGCCACGTACACCGGGCGGTCCACGGCATACCAGGTACTGCGGGTCTGCTCGGGTTCCTGCCTGCTGCCGGGGGCGGCCTCTTCCCCGACCCGGAACCACTGCACGGCGTCGACCATCTGGATCGGGACGCCGACCACGAAGTCGACCGGGCGGTCCAGCCCGCAGCGCAGGATGATCGCCTCGGTGTCCGGGCCGGCCTGCCAGGCTGCGGCCCCGACCGGCGTCGGCTCGGCCGTGGGCGCCCGGCGGAAGTCGCCGAGCATCTCGGGCAGAGCGCCCAGCAGCGCCTGGCACTCGGGGCTGTCGGCCCGCGGTGCGGGCACCGACGCGATCGCGACGGGCTGCTGTTCGGGGCGGCCCTGCCGGACGGCCGCGATGCCGAGTACCACCACCAGCGCCGCAACGGCCACCAGGATGGCCGCGATCATCAGCGCGCGCGGCGGGCCGTCGCGGGATGCTCGTTGCGGATCCTCGGAGCTCACCCGAACAAGCCTATGGGTGGGCTCCGTTGGCGATCGGGCAGGTCAGTGTCCGCGTGATCCCGTCGACCCGCTGTACGCTCGGGACGATGCCCGAGCGCAGGTCGTCGAGGGTGTCGGCGCCCACCCGCACCACCACGTCGTAGGGCCCCGTGACGTACTCCGCGGACCGCACACCGGGCAGTTCGGCCAACCGGGCCGCCACGACCTCGGCGCGGCCGACCTCGGTCTGGATGAGCATGAAAGCCTCGACCACCCGTGTTCGCCTCCGTCCCGCCCCATAGACTCCGGGGAACCAAACGTACCGCAGGTGGAGCCGGTGCTGCGCGTCGTGACGGCCGCCGGGTGGAGGTGACATGGCGCCGTTCGACCCGGCCGAGAGCATGGCCGATGTGGGTGAATTCGCGGTGATCGACGCCCTCGTGCGGGGCCGGCGGCAACCGCCGTCGGTGGCCGTCGGGCCGGGTGACGACGCCGCCGTGCTCGCGACCGCCGACGGCCGGACCGTGGTCTCGACCGACATGCTGGTCGAGGGCAGGCACTTCCGGCTCGACTGGTCGACACCGCACGACATCGGGCGCAAGGCGATCGCGCAGAACGCCGCCGACGTCGAGGCGATGGGCGCGGCGGCGATCGCCTTCGTGGTGGCGTTCGGCGCGCCGGCGGACACCGCCGCCGCCGCGGCGCTGCGGCTCACCGACGGTTTGTGGGACGAGGCGGCCGCCATGGGCGCGGGGATCGTCGGGGGCGATCTGGTCAGCGCTCCGCAGTGGGTGATCTCGGTGACGGTGCTCGGCGATCTCGGCGGCCGCGCGCCGGTGCGCAGAGACGGCGCCCGCCCGGGTGACGTCGTAGCGGTCGCCGGTGAGCTGGGCCGGTCTGCCGCCGGATATGCGCTGTGGCACAGGGGGATCGACGGCTTCGACGCGCTGCGTCGCCGTCACCTCGTTCCCGAACCGCCCTATGGGCAGGGCCGCGTCGCCGCCGACGCCGGTGCGACCTCGATGACCGATGTCTCAGACGGTCTGCTGGCAGATCTCGGTCACATCGCCGATCAGTCCGGATGCCGAATCGACGTCGACCGCAACGCGTTGCGCGACGACCACGCCGCGGTGGCGGATGCGGCGACCGCGGCCGACGGTGATGCGTGGGAGTACGTGCTCACCGGCGGTGAGGACCATGCGCTGGCCGCCACTTTCCCCGGTCCGCCGCCCGCCGGGTGGCGGGTGATCGGCCGGGTGGCCGCCGGTCCGGCTCAGGTGCTGGTCGACGGCGACGCGTGGAGCGGAAACCGGGGATGGCAGTCGTTCTGACGAACCCCGCACGCTAAGTTGGCTTTTCGTGACTGTACGCGCACTCTCCGAACTCGTCGACCAGGGCTGGGCGCAGGCGCTCGAGCCGGTGCGGGAGCAGGTGACGCACATGGGGGAGTTCCTGCGCGCCGAACTCGCCGCCGGACACCGCTATCTGCCCGCGGGCGCGAACGTGCTGCGGGCGTTCTCGTTCCCGTTCGACCGGGTCCGGGTGCTCATCGTGGGTCAGGATCCGTATCCGACGCCCGGCCACGCGGTCGGCCTGAGCTTCTCGGTGGCCCCGGACGTGCGGCCGCTCCCGCGCAGCCTGTCCAACATCTTCACCGAGTACACCGCCGACCTCGGCTACCCCCAACCGGCCACTGGTGACCTCACGCCGTGGGCCGAGCGCGGTGTGCTGCTGCTCAACAGGGTGCTCACCGTCCGGCCGGGCACCCCGGCCTCGCACCGCGGTAAGGGCTGGGAGGCGGTGACCGAATGCGCGATCAGGGCACTGGTCGCCAGGGACCAGCCGATGGTGGCCGTGCTGTGGGGACGCGACGCCGCGACACTCAAACCCATGTTGACGGGTAGCGCGTGCGTGGCGATCGAGTCCCCGCATCCGTCCCCGCTGTCGGCGTCGCGCGGCTTCTTCGGGTCGCGACCCTTCAGCAGGGTCAACGAGCTGCTGGCGCAGATGGGCGCCGAACCGATCGACTGGCGGTTGCCGTAGCGGTCGCCGGGTCAGGGCAGCCCGGGGATCGGCGGCGGCGCCGGGATGTCCGGCGGCGACGGGATCGCCGGGGGAGACGGAATCGCCGGCGGGGAGGGGATCTCGATGGTGCCGTCGCCGTCCGGGGCGGTCGGCACGGGCGCCGTCGTCTCGGGTGCGGTCGGCGCGGGCGTCGTCTCGGGCACCGTCGTGGGTGTCGTGGTCTCAGCCGGGGAGGTGACCGTCACCGACGTCGTCTCGTCGGTGGTGGTCGTCTCGGTGGGAGACGTGTCACCGCCGTCGGCCGAGTCGCCACCGCAGGCGGCGACCAATGTGCCGACGGCAACGGCCGCGGCGGCGGCGAACAGGACTGACCTACTCTTCTCGCGGGAAGACATGCCGCTGGGCTACCCGGGCGGAGCCGGGCTCAACCGGGAAGCGGTCAGCCGCGCGAGACCTTGCCGGCCTTGAGGCAGGAGGTGCACACGTTCACGCGCTTCTTGTTGCCGCCCGGGTGGGTGACGGCGCGCACCGGCTGGATGTTCGGATTCCACCGACGGCTGGTCCGGCGATGGGAGTGCGACACCGACTTGCCGAAGCCGGGGCCCTTTCCGCAGACATCGCACACGGCAGCCATATCTAGAACTCCTTGAATCAGTACGTGGGGTCCGGGTCGCTGGGCCGCGGCGAGCGCGGATTGACCCGACAACCTGATCAGGATACCGGCGGGGCGGGTGATCACCAAAACCGCCCGCGTACCCGTCACCCGCGACCGTCCCCGGACCCGCGTCGATGCCGGTGTGGTGTCCGCGGGGGTCGATAGGCTGGCGCGCACAACCGGGTGCGGGACAGGAGGTGAGATGGCGGCTGGGCGACTCGACGCGGCGGTGCTGCGCGACTGGGCGCACGCGGCGGTCGAGGACCTGATGTCGCACACCGACGAGATCAACGGGTTGAACGTCTTCCCGGTGCCCGACGCCGACACCGGCACGAACATGCTGTTCACCATGCGTTCGGCCTGGTCGCAGGCGCAGGACTGCACCGGTGAGGTCGTCGCGGTGTCGGCGGCGCTCGCCGCCGGGGCGCTGCACGGTGCCCGGGGCAACTCCGGGGTGATCCTGTCCCAGATCCTGCGCGGGTTCGCCGAGACCGCCGAAGCGGCCGCCGGGCGGGGCGGAACGCTGGCCGAGGTGGACGGCGCGATGTTCGCCGCCGCGCTGCGGCACGGCGTCGACCTCGTGCACGCCGCACTCGACACCAAACCGGGCACGATCGTGTCGGTGCTGGCAGCCGCCGCCGAGGCGGCGGCCGGCCCGGATGCCCTGCCCGAGGCGGTGGCCGCGGCCGCCGACGCGGCCGCCGTCGCCCTGGACCGCACGCCCGAACAACTCGCCGTGCTGGCCGATGCCGGGGTCGTCGACGCGGGTGGGCGCGGTCTGCTCGTCCTGCTGGACGCGCTGACCCGCGTCGTCACCGGACGCGCGCAACGACGCGAAACCTATCGGCGGGCGGCGCGGCCCGTGCCCGCCTCCACCGCCGCCGCCCCGCAGTTCGAGGTGATGTACCTGCTCGGCGGCTGCGGCTCCGACGGGGTCGAGTCCCTGCGCCGACGGCTCGAACAGCTCGGGGACTCCATCGTGATCGCCGCGGCGGGCGGCTCCGGTGCGCCGGGGCGGTACTCGGTGCACGTCCACTCCGACGACGCGGGCGCGGCCGTGGAGGCCGGGCTGGCGGTCGGGGTCCCGAGCCGCATCCAGATCACCGCGCTGGCCGCCGCCGGCGGTGCCCGTCCGCAGGGCAGCTGGAACCGGGAGCGCGCCGTGCTCGCGGTCGTGGACGGAGCCGGTGCGACGGAACTGTTCGCCGGGGAGGGGGCGAACGTGCTGCGGCCCGAACCGGATGCGCAGGTCAGCGCCCAACAACTGCTACGGGCCCTGGTCGACACCGGGGCCGGGCAGGTCATGGTGCTGCCCAACGGCTACGTCGCCGCCGAAGAGCTCGTCGCCGGATGCACCGCGGCGATCGGCTGGGGCATCGACGTGGTGCCGGTACCCGCCGGGTCGATGGTGCAGGGACTGGCGGCGCTGGCGGTGCACGACCCCGCGCGCCAGGCCGTCGACGACGGCTACACCATGGCCCGCGCCGCGGCCTCCGCCCGGCACGGCGCCGTGCGGGTCGCCACGGAGGAGGCGCTGACGTGGGCGGGTGCCTGCACCCCGGGTGACGGGCTGGGCATGGCCGGTGACGAGGTGCTCATCGTCGGGCCGGACGTCACCGCCGCGGCCGCCGGTCTCATCGATCTGCTGCTGCTCTCGGGGGGCGAACTGATCACCGTGCTGACCGGCGACGGGGTCGACCGTGCGGTCGGGGAGGCGCTGCGCGACCACGTGCACACCCGTCACCTCGGGGCGGAGCTGGTCACCTATCACACCGGCCACCGCGGTGACGCCCTACTGATCGGAGTCGAGTGACATGGCCACGTTGACCGATCGGCTCGATTTCGTCATCGGCCGCAAATCCGCGGCGCCGCTCGAGGAGCACTTCGGCATCCGGACCGTCAACGATCTGCTGCGCCACTATCCGCGCAAGTACAGCGACGGGATGAGTGTGCGCGGCGAGGGGGAGACCCTCGACCTCGAAGAGGGCGAGCACGTCACGTTCGTCGACGTCATCACCAAAGCCGAGCCCGGGCAGATGCGGCCCCAGCCCGGTAAACGGACCAGGCAGTACCTGCGGGTCACGCTGGGCGACCGCAAGCCGGTGATCACCGCGACGTTCTTCAACGCCGACTGGATGATCAAGCAGCTGCCCGTCGGCACCCGATTGATGCTCTCCGGTGAGGTCAAGTACTTCCGCAACACCCTGCAGCTGTCCCATCCGGCGTTCCTCGTCCTCGAGACGTCGGCGACCAGGAAGATCGCCACCAAATCCCTCAAGACGATCGCGGATGCCTCGGGCGCGAGTGGCGACGCGCTGCTCGCGCAGTTCGAGCGTCAGTTCTTCCCGATCTACCCGGCCAGCGCGAAGGTGCAGAGTTGGGACATCTACGCCTGCGTGCGCCAAGTGCTCGACGTCCTGGACCCCGTGCCCGAGACGCTGCCGGAATCCTTTCTGCGCGAAAACGATCTGCTCTCCGAGGACGCCGCGCTGCGTGGTATCCACCTCGCCGAGACCGACGTCCAACGCGAGCGGGCGCGCGAACGGCTGACCTTCGACGAGGCCGTCGGCCTGCAGTGGGGTCTGGTGGCGCGGCGCTACGGTGAACTCACCGAGGCGGGGCCGCCCGCCCCGCTGCGCGAGGACGGTCTGGTCACCGGGATGCGGGAGCGGCTGCCATTCGAACTGACCGACGGTCAGCGCGAGGTGCTCGCCGTGCTGTCCGAGGAACTGGCGGGAACGCGCCCGATGAACCGCATGCTGCAGGGAGAGGTGGGCTCGGGCAAGACGGTCATCTCGGTGTTGGCGATGCTGCAGATGGTCGACGCCGGATACCAGTGCGCGATGCTGGCGCCGACGGAAGTGCTTGCCGCGCAACATGAACGGTCGATGCGCCAGATCCTCGGCCCGCTGGCGGCGGCCGGCGAGCTCGGCGGTGCCGAGTCCGCCACCCGTATCGCGCTGCTGACCGGGTCGATGACGCCGCAGCAGAAGCGGCAGGTGCGCGACGAGGTGGCCACCGGGCAGGCCGGGATCGTCATCGGCACGCACGCCCTGCTGCAGGACGCCGTCGAATTCCACAACCTCGGCATGGTGGTGGTCGACGAACAGCACCGGTTCGGTGTCGAGCAGCGGGACCGCTTGCGCGCCAAGGCCCGTGGCGGGGTCACCCCGCACCTGCTGGTGATGACCGCGACGCCGATACCCCGCACGGTCGCGCTGACGATCTACGGCGATCTGGAGACCTCCACCCTGCGCGAGTTGCCGCGCGGGCGCCAACCCATCACCAGCAACACGATTTTCGTCAGCCAGCACCCGACGTGGCTGGACCGGGCGTGGGCCCGCATCGTCGAGGAGGTGCGCGAAGGCAGACAGGCCTACGTGGTGGCCTCACGCATCGACGAGAGCGACAAACCGCAGAAGGAGGAGCAGGGTCCGCCGCCCGTGACGGTCCTCGCCCTCTACGACAGGCTGCGCTCCGGGCCGCTGGCCGGGCTGCGCCTCGGGCTGATGCACGGGCGGCTGTCGGGGGAGGAGAAGGACGCGGTCATGTCGGCCTTCCGCGCCGGGGAGATCGACGTGCTGGTGTGTACGACGGTCATCGAGGTCGGGGTGGACGTGCCGAACGCGACGGTGATGGTGGTGATGGACGCCGACCGGTTCGGCATCAGCCAGCTGCACCAGCTGCGGGGCCGCATCGGTCGGGGCAGCCACCCGAGTCTGTGCCTGCTCGCCACCCGGCTGCCGGAGGGGTCGAAGGCCGGGACGCGGCTCAAGGCGGTGGCCGGCACCCTCGACGGTTTCGCGCTCGCCGACCTCGACCTCCGGGAACGCCGCGAGGGCGACGTGCTCGGGCTGCACCAGTCCGGAACGCTAGGTTCGTTGCGCTTCCTGTCGCTGTCGGAACACCTCGAGGTGATCCTGGCGGCGCGAGAGCTGTGCGAAGGTCTCTACGAGAAGGACCCCCACAACCGCGGAATGGCGTTGCTCGCAGCGCAATTCGTCGAGACCGATCGCGTCGAGTACCTGGAGAAGGCGTGACGCGGACGAAGACCTTCTCGCTGGTGCTGGCCGCGGTGCTCGCGGTGCTGGTCGCCTACCAGACCGTCGCCTCGACGGCGGAGCGGTCGGCGGAGTTCGTCGCCGAGGCGGACGTGCCGACCGTCGCGCCGGGTGCCGACGTGCTGGCCGGTGTGGCGGTGGTGCCGCAGCGGCTGCGCGGGCACGACTATCGGCGGGCGGCGTTCGGTGACGCCTGGACCGATGACACCGACGCACCGGGTGGCCGCAACGGTTGCGACACCCGCAACGACATCCTCGACCGCGATCTGGTGGACAAGACCTACACGTCGATCAGTCGCTGCCCGACGGCGGTGGCCACCGGAGTGCTTCACGATCCGTACACCAACCTCGTCATCTCGTTCACGCGCGGCAACCAGACCGGCGCCGCCGTCCAGATCGAGCACATCGTGCCGCTGGCGTACGCCTGGGATCAGGGAGCACGCAACTGGACCGAGGGCATGCGGGTGCGGTTCGCGAACGATCCGGCGAATCTACTTGCCGTGCAGGGCGAGGTGAATCAGGACAAGGGGGACCAGGAGCCGGCGCGGTGGATGCCGCCGAACGCGGCGTTCCACTGCCAGTACGCGATTCAGTTCATCGCGGTTCTGCGCGGCTACGGGTTACCCGTCGACGCCCCGTCGGTGCCCGCGTTGCGGCAAGCGGCGGAGACGTGTCCGAAAGGGTGATCACGAGTGAGGGGCGTGATGTGTCTGCCCAGTCTGGTTCGCCAGTTCCGCTCGTCCAACGCTTCTGCGTCGATGACGTTGACGCCGACGAGGTCGCTTGGAGCCTCGCACGGGCCGACACTTCACGCAGATCTCCGCTGACCACTGGTTGCACCCTCATCCGCGAAGGACCCGATGTCAGTCAGCGAGCCGGATTCGTGCGTCGCGCCCGCTCGATCGCCACTTCAGTGCCCAGCTCCTCGCGCGCAGTTGGAGTGTCGACGTACTGGCGCAGGTAGCCGTACAACTCACGACAGTCGATGTCGAACTTGCGACAGTCGACTTCGATCATGGGAACTGGCGGAAGGCGATCAATCCGCCAGATGCGTGTCGTATATCGGTGGTGCCAACTGGCGTTCGCGTACCCGATCAAGAGTACGACCGGATGCCCATTGAAAGCCGGCTTGATCCCCGCGATACTTGACCACTCCAAGCGAGACTCGAAGCTCCAACCGCGTTGCTCGACACCCTGATTCGAAAGAGTCAACTCGCCACGACGAATACGCCCGAACGCCGCGGACACCACGAATGACGCGAAGAACACGCCTAGCGCGCCGATCAGGAACGAACCACCGGGAAAGCTGACGCCACGCTGATGAATGGAAATCTCAGTAGCCGCGATTGCGCAGAAAGCGCTGCAACTCGACATCAGGCCGATGAGCAAGCAGAACTGAGCGGATGAGTACGAGATCTGCGTCTTCGAAACACCACCGCGTACGACCGTTTTGATGTTCGAGGGCAGGTTCGCACGGTCAACTCGGGCGGCCACCCCAAGCCCAGCCGTCAGCATGAGAATCAGCGCAAAGAGCAGACAATACTTGAGCGCTGTAGGGGTCCCTGCTGCTGAGAATGCAAATCCCAACAGAAGTGACGACCCCGCGAGTGCGAGCAGAAAGACCGTGGCGATCCGATACGGCGCATCTCTTCGGTTGCTCTTCCAGCCGCTAGGCAAGTCCGAATGCTCAGAATATTGCATCACACACGTCTTACCTGCTTCGGTCACCGCCGAGAGCGCCGACCGCGGTTCCAACGACTGGAACTGGGATTGCAGTTCCAATTGCGGCCGCCAACCGCGCCTTTGTGGTGTCAGTACGCGGCCGCCTTTGCCGCGGCCGCCTACGGGCCGGCGTAGGTCTCCGGGTCGGGCCGGAACCGCTTGCCTTCGTCGAGCCCGTTGAGCGTGGCCATCTGATCGTCGGTCAGTTCGAAGCCGAACACGTCGAGGTTGGACACGATGCGCTCCGGGGTGGCCGACCGTGCGATCACCACGTTGCCCAGCTGGATGCTCCAGCGCAGCAGCACCTGCGCCGGCGTCCTGTCGTGAGCCTGGGCGACACCCGTCACCGCAGGGTGGTCCAGCAGGCGGCCGACGCCCAGCGGTCCGTACGCCTCGGTGACGATCCCGTACCCGGCGTTGACCTCGCGCAGCTCGGCCTGGTTGAGCAGCGGGTGCAACTCGATCTGGTTGATGGCCGGGGTGAAGAACGACAGGTCGATGATGTCCGACAGGTGTTCGGCGTTGAAATTGCACACGCCGATGGAACGGGTGACGCCGTCCTCCTTGACCTTCATCAGCCCGCCCCAGCTGTCGACGTACTTACCCTGGCCACCGGCGGGCCAGTGGATCAGGTAGAGGTCGACGTAGTCGAGGCCGAGCCGTTCGAGGCTGGCGCGCGCGGCATCCTGCGAAGTCCCGAAGCCCTGGTCGGCCACGGCCAGCTTCGTGGTCACGAAGATCTCCTCGCGCGGGATGCCCGACGCGTTGACCGCGCGACCCACGGCCGCCTCATTGCCGTACACGGCCGCAGTGTCGATCAACCGGTAGCCCGCCTCGAGAGCGGCCGCCACCGACCGCTCGGCCTCGGACTCGGAGAGCTCACCGACTCCGAGCCCGATGACCGGGATCGTGTTTCCGTCGTTGAGGGAGACCGTGGGAATCGCAGCCGCGGGGGTCATGTCACCTACCCTGTGAAGTTGAAGGTTCGGGGGTCGGGTCCCAGTCGAGTGCCGTCCTCGAGTGCCGCGATGGACGCCATGTCCTGCTCGCTCAGTTCGAAATCGAACACGTCGAAGTTGCTCTCGATCCGTTGTGGGTTCACCGACTTGGGGATGACGATATTACCGAGTTGTATATGCCACCTAATCAGTGCCTGCGCCGGGGTTTTCCCGTGTGACTCCGCCACCGTGGTCACGGCGGGGTGGGTGAGCAGCGATCCCTGACCGAGCGGACTCCATGCTTCGGTCGCGATCCCCGACTGCGCGTGCACATCTCGCAGTTCGTGCTGAGGCAGCAGTGGGTGCAGTTCGATCTGGTTGACCGCGGGCACGATGCCCGTCTCGTCGACGAGCGTGCGCAGGTGTTCGGGTTCGAAATTGCTCACGCCGACCGACCGAATGCGACCGTCGTCACGCAGCTTCGCGAACGCCTTGAAGGTGTCGACGAACAGATTCTTCTCCGGCACCGGCCAGTGGATCAGGTAGAGGTCGAGATAGCCGACACCCAGGCGGGCGACACTGGCGTCGAAGGCGGCCAGCGTGCTGTCGTACCCCTGCTCGGAGTTCCACAGTTTGGTGACGAGGACACCTCCGAGCGGTCCAGGCCGGACCCGGCGATCGCCCTGCCCGTCTGCTCCTCGTTGCCGTACGCTGCGGCCGTATCGACGTGTCGGTACCCGGCGGCCAGCGCCGCCGCAACCGCGCGCTCGGTGTCCTCGGGCGGTGTCTGCCAGACACCGAGGCCGACCTGAGGCACCGAGTTGCCGTCGTTCAACGTGATCAGAGGAGTACCCATGCCGCCGAGTCTGCCAGCCGCCGCACCGCCCGTCGGGCCGACCGCTCGCGGCGGCGACCCCGCACCGCGGGGCAAGAACCGGGTGCGCGACGCGGTCGTCAACGCCGCCACCCGCGTGACGCTGCGGACGCTTCCGGTGCTGCCCGAACCCGTCAAACGCGCGCTCCTCGGCTTCCGTTCGGTCACCGTCGACGGCAACACGCTCGACACCACACTGCAACTGCTGCTGAGCGCACAGCGCGCGGCCGGGATCGGCGGCCTGGTGGCCAGCGACGACGTCGCCGTCGCCCGGCGCCAACTGCGCATCACCTCCGCCATGTTCCCCAGCTCGATCGTGGTCGACGTCTCGGAGCTGTCCCTCCCCGGTCCGGCCGGCGCCATCCGGGCGCGGCTCTACCGGCCGCCCACGCCGCACCCCGACCCTGCGCTGCTGGTCTTCTACCACGGCGGCGGCTTCGTGATCGGCGATCTGGACTCCCACGACGAGCTGTGCCGGCTGATCTGCCGCGACGGCGGGATCACCGTGCTCTCGGTCGACTACCGGCTCGCGCCCGAGCACAAGGCGCCCGCCGCCGCCGACGACGCCTACGCGGCCTTCCGGTGGGCCGGCGAACACGCCGCCGAACTGGGCGTCGACGCCGACCGCATCGCGGTCGGAGGCGACAGCGCCGGCGGCAACCTCGCCGCCGTGGTCTCCCAGCGGGCCCGCAACGAGGGCGCCCGTCTGCCCGCGCTGCAGCTGCTGATCTATCCGGTCGTCGACGTGTGCAGCGAGACGCGCTCCAAGACGTTGTTCGCCGACGGCTACTTCCTCACCGCCCGCGACATGAACTGGTTCATGGACCACTATCTCGGGGGAGCGGCCGTCGACCGCACCGATCCGGACGTGTCCCCGCTGCTCGCCGACGACCTGTCCGGGCTGCCGCCGGCGCTGGTGCTCACCGGCGGGTTCGACCCGCTGCGCGACGAGGGCAACCGGTACGCCGAGGCGTTGCGCGCGGCCGGTGTCGAGGTCGACTTGCGGGAGGAGCGCTCGCTGATCCACGCGTTCGCCAACTTCTTCCCGCTCGGCGGCGACAGCGCGACCGCCACCGCGGCGATGATCTCGGCGTTGCGCGCCCACCTCAGCCGCGGCTAGGGCCGCCGCCGGGACCGCCGGTACGCTTGTCGCGTGGCCACGAAACCGAAGAAGAACCCCCGCTACGACCTCAAGGCTGCCGATCGCAAGCGCAACCTGTTCGTGCAGATCGGTCTGACGGCTGTCGTCGTGGTGTTCGCCGTCGCTCTCGTGCTCTACATCGTGATGTCGGCCGAGGACAAGCCCGCCTCCGGCGAGGCGACCGCGGTCCGGGTGGCTTCGGAGAAGCTCATCACCCAGGAGGGCACCAGCGAGCCGAAGGCCGTGCTGTCGCTGTACGAGGACTTCCTGTGCCCGGCGTGCGGCAACTTCGAGCGGCAGTTCGGGCCGACCATCAACAAGCTGATCGACTCCGGTGCCGTCGCTGCCGACTACTACATGGTCGCGATCCTCGATGCGCAGGGCGACGGCTACTCGTCGCGCGCCGGCAACGCCGCGTACTGCGTCGCCGACGAGAACAAGGACGCCTTCCGCCGGTTCCACACCGCGCTGTTCACCGAGGGCATCCAGCCCGCCGAGGGTGGCGGCACCTACCCCGGCGACGAGCAGCTCATCGAGTTGGCGCGACAGGCCGGCGCCGGCGGCGGCGTGCCCGACTGCATCAACAAGGGCCGCTACGTCGACATGGTCAAGGGCATGGCGGCGGCCACCGAGATCCGCGCCACTCCGAGCGTGCGGATCAACGGTGAGGACTACGACCCGTCCACGCCGGACGCGCTGGTGGCCAAGATCAAGGAAATCGTCGGCGACGTGCCCGGCCTGGACGGTCCGGCGCCGGCTCCCGCGTCATGACCGCCACCGCACCCGACGCCGTCACGTCGGCCGCCTTGCCCGCCAGCGGGCCGGCCGGCCGGGCGTCCGGGCTCGCGGTGCCGAAGCCGAGTGCGGTGTGGGTCCTCATCGCGGGCGTGGTGGGGCTGGTGGCTGCTGCCACGCTGACCATCGAGAAGATCGAGCTGCTGATCGATCCGTCCTACACCCCGTCGTGCTCGCTGAACCCGGTGCTGTCGTGCGGTTCGGTGATGGTGACCCCGCAGGCCGCGCTGTTCGGGTTCCCCAACCCCCTCATCGGCATCGCGGCGTTCACGGTGGTGACGGTGACCGGGGTGCTGGCCGTGGCGAACGTGCGGCTGCCGCGCTGGTACTGGTCCGGCCTCGCCGTCGGCACCCTGCTCGGCACCGTCTTCGTGCACTGGCTGATCTTCCAGAGCCTCTACCGGATCGGTGCGCTGTGCCCATACTGCATGGTGGTCTGGGCGGTGACGATCCCGCTGCTGGTCGTGGTGTCGTCGATCGCGCTGCGCCAGGCCCCCGCGGGCGGGGAGAACGGTGAAGCGGGTAACCCCGTCGCCCGTGCGGTGTATCAGTGGCGCTGGTCGCTGACCGCGCTGTGGTTCACCGCGCTCATGCTGCTGATCCTCGTCCGGTTCTGGGACTATTGGTCCACCCTTCTGTAAGCGGCGCCACCGCAGCGGGATAGGGTAGCGCGTGATCACCAAAGTCCTGGTAGCCAATCGCGGCGAGATCGCGATTCGGGCGTTCCGCGCTGCGTACGAAATGGGCATCGCGACCGTTGCGGTGTATCCGTACGAGGACCGCAACTCGCTGCACCGGCTCAAGGCCGACGAGTCCTATCAGATCGGCGAGATGGGCCACCCCGTCCGGGCCTACCTGTCGGTCGACGAGATCATCCGGGTCGCCAAGCATGCGGGCGCCGACGCGGTGTACCCCGGCTACGGCTTCCTGTCCGAGAACCCCGAACTGGCCGCCGCGTGCGCGGAGGCCGGGATCACGTTCATCGGCCCGCGCGCCGAACTGCTGGAGCTGACCGGCAACAAGGCGCGGGCCATCGAAGCCGCTCGCGCCGCGGGCCTGCCCGTGCTGCGGTCGTCGGCGCCGTCGTCGTCGGTCGACGAACTGGTCGCCGCGGCCGCCGACATGGACTTCCCGGTGTTCGTCAAGGCCGTATCGGGCGGCGGGGGCCGCGGCATGCGGCGGGTCACCGACCCCGATACGCTGCCCGAGGCGATCGAGGCGGCCAGCCGGGAGGCGGAGTCGGCGTTCGGCGACCCGATGGTGTACCTGGAGCAGGCGGTCGTCAATCCGCGGCACATCGAGGTGCAGATCCTCGCCGACCGGCAGGGCAACATCATGCACCTGTTCGAACGGGACTGCAGCGTGCAGCGGCGCCACCAGAAGGTCATCGAGCTGGCCCCGGCGCCGAACCTCGACCCCGAACTGCGGGAACGGATCTGCGCCGACGCGGTGGCCTTCGCACGCCAGATCGGCTACAGCTACGCCGGGACCGTCGAGTTCCTGCTCGACGAGCGCGGCAACCACGTCTTCATCGAGATGAACCCGCGCATCCAGGTGGAACACACGGTGACCGAGGAGATCACCGACGTCGACCTGGTGGCGTCGCAGATGCGGATCGCCGACGGCGAGACACTGGCCGATCTGGGACTGAGTCAGGACACCCTGCGGATCCGCGGGGCGGCCATGCAGTGCCGGATCACCACCGAGGATCCGGCCAACGGTTTCCGCCCCGACACCGGACGCATCACCGGCTACCGGTCGCCGGGCGGTGCCGGGATCCGGCTGGACGGCGGCACGGTGCTGGGTGCGGAGATCAGCGCCCACTTCGACTCGATGCTGGTGAAACTGACGTGCCGCGGTCGCGACTTCTCCACCGCGGTGGCCCGCGCCCGTCGCGCGCTCGCCGAGTTCCGGGTGCGCGGGGTGTCGACGAACATCCCGTTCCTGCAGGCCGTCGTCAACGACGCAGACTTCCGCGCCGGCCGGGTCACCACGTCGTTCATCGACGAACGGCCCTATCTGCTGACCGCGCGCACCCCGGCGGACCGGGGCACCAAGATCCTCAACTACCTGGCCGACGTGACGGTGAACCAACCGCACGGACCGCGACCGTCGTCGGTGTACCCGCAGGACAAACTGCCGCCACTCGACCGGTCCGTTCCGCCGCCCGCCGGCAGCAAGCAGAAGCTGGTCGAGCTCGGGCCGGAGGGGTTCGCCCGCTGGATGCGCGACACCCCGGCCGTCGGGGTGACCGACACGACGTTCCGTGACGCGCACCAGTCGCTACTGGCCACCCGCATCCGCACCACCGGCCTGCTGATGGTCGCGCCGCACATCGCGCGGATGACGCCGCAGCTGCTGTCGCTGGAGTGCTGGGGCGGGGCGACTTACGATGTGGCGCTGCGGTTCCTGAAAGAGGATCCGTGGGAGCGGCTGGCCGCCCTGCGCGAGGCGGTGCCCAACATCTGTCTGCAGATGCTGCTGCGTGGCCGTAACACCGTGGGCTACACCCCGTATCCGGAGACGGTGACCACGGCGTTCGTCGAAGAGGCGACGGCCACCGGGATCGACATCTACCGGATCTTCGACGCGCTCAACAACGTCGACTCGATGCGGCCCGCCATAGACGCGGTGCGCCAAACCGGCACGGCGGTGGCGGAAGTCGCGATGTCCTACACCGGCGACCTGTCCGATCCGGCCGAGAGTCTCTACACGCTGGACTACTACCTGAAGCTGGCCGACCAGATCGTCGAGGCCGGCGCCCACGTGCTGGCGATCAAGGACATGGCCGGGCTGCTGCGTCCGCAGGCCGCCGCCAAGCTGGTCTCGGCGCTGCGTTCCCGATTCGACCTGCCGGTGCACGTGCACACCCACGACACCCCCGGCGGTCAGCTGGCCACCTATCTCGCGGCGTGGCAGGCGGGGGCGTCGGCGGTCGACGGTGCCGCGGCCCCGTTGGCGGGCACCACCAGCCAGCCGGCGCTCAGTTCGATCGTCGCCGCGGCGGCGCACACCGAATACGACACGGGACTGTCCCTGGAAGCGGTGTGCGACCTGGAACCGTACTGGGAGGCGCTGCGAAAGGTGTACGCCCCCTTCGAGTCCGGGTTGCCCGCGCCGACGGGACGGGTTTACCGGCACGAGATCCCGGGCGGTCAGCTGAGCAATCTGCGCCAGCAGGCGATCGCGCTCGGCCTGGGGGACCGGTTCGAGGAGATCGAGGAGGCCTACGCGGCGGCGGATCGCATCCTGGGCCGGCTGGTCAAGGTGACACCGTCGAGCAAGGTGGTCGGCGATCTGGCGCTGGCGCTGGTCGGCGCGGGGATCACCGCACAGGAGTTCGCCGAGGATCCCGCCCGCTTCGACATCCCCGACAGCGTCATCGGTTTCCTGCGTGGCGAGCTTGGTGACCCGCCCGGCGGGTGGCCGGAACCGCTGCGCAGCAAGGCGCTGGCCGGGCGTGCCCCGGCCAAACCGGTCGCCGAGCTGTCGGCCGAGGAGGAGGCGGTGCTGGCGCAATCCGGCGCCAAACGCCAGGCGGCGCTGAACCGGCTGCTGTTCCCGGGGCCCACAAAGGAATTCGAGGCGCACCGCGACACCTACGGCGACACCTCACGGTTGAGTGCCAACCAGTTCTTCTACGGTCTGCGCCAGGGTGACGAGCACCGGGTCGTCCTCGAACGCGGAGTGGAACTGCTCATCGGGCTCGAAGCCGTCTCCGATCCGGACGAACGCGGTATGCGCACGGTCATGTGCATCCTCAACGGGCAGCTGCGTCCGGTGCTGGTGCGCGACCACAGCGTCGCCAGCGACGTCCCGGCCGCGGAGAAGGCCGATCGCACGAACCCCGACCACGTCGCGGCGCCGTTCGCCGGGGTGGTGACGGTCGGCGTCGAGGTCGGCGACACGGTCAGCGCCGGGCAGACCATCGCGACCATCGAGGCGATGAAGATGGAGGCCGCGATCACCGCACCCAAGGCCGGCACCGTCGACCGCGTCGCGGTCTCGGCCACCGCCCAGGTCGAGGGCGGTGACCTGCTGGTGGTCGTCAGCTGACCCGGATCATCGCCGGTGCGTTCGGCGGGCGGCGGATCTCGGTGCCGCCCAAGGGAACCCGGCCGACCGCCGATCGGGTCCGCGAAGCGCTGTTCAGCGTGCTCGACGCCCGGCTCGACTTCGACGGGCTGGTGGTGCTCGACCTCTACGCGGGGTCGGGCGCCCTCGGCCTCGAAGCGCTTTCGCGCGGGGCGGCGCGGGCGGAGTTCGTCGAGCAGGACCACCGGGCGGCGGGCACCATCAGCCGCAACATCGCCGATCTCGGCGTCGGCGCCGTGGCCCACGTGCGCCGCGCCGCGGTGGCGACCGTACTGGCGGCCGGCGCGGACAGACCCGTCGACCTGGTGTTCGCCGATCCGCCCTACGACGTCCCCGACACGGCGGTCGAGGCCATGCTCGACGCGCTCGGAACCGGCGGATGGACCCGCGCGGGGACGGTCGCGGTGATCGAACGGCGGGCGTCGGGGACCGATCTGCGGTGGCCGCCCGGCTGGTCGCAGTGGCCGTCGCGGCGCTACGGCGACACCCGCCTGGACATGGCCGAATGCGACGGTGGCGACCAGTAACGGTGCTGCTGGGACGCCTGTGGTGATCAGGTACCGTCGTCACCCATGAGCGGCGCGGTGTGTCCTGGATCGTTCGACCCGGTGACCCTCGGCCACGTCGACATCTTCGAACGGGCGGCGGCCCAGTTCGACGAGGTCGTCGTCGCGGTGCTGGTCAATCCGAACAAGAAGGGCATGTTCACCCTCGACGAGCGGATCGAGATGATCGCCGAGTCGACCGCTCACCTGCCGAACCTGCGGATCGAATCCGGTGAGGGACTGGTCGTCGACTTCGTGCGGGCGCGGGGGCTCACCGCCATCGTCAAGGGTCTGCGCAGCAGCACCGATTTCGAGTACGAACTGCAGATGGCGCAGATGAACAAGCACGTCGCGGGCGTGGACACGTTCTTCGTCGCCTCCACCCCGCAGTACTCCTTCGTCTCCTCGTCGCTGGCGAAAGAGGTCGCCACCCTCGGGGGCGACGTCTCGGCGCTGCTGCCCGAGGCCGTGAACGTGCGGTTACAGGCGAAGTTGCGGGGTTGAGCGGATTCCGACGGGGGTAGGACTGCGGTGGCGCACCAGCCCATCAGCGCCGCCCAGCCCACTTCGGAGGTTTTCGCCATGGTTGAAACGTTCGTCCAGTCGACCGACGACGTCGTCCGGTTCCTCAAGGATCAGCACAACCTCATCAAGGACATGTTCGAGGAGGTGTTCTCGGCGTCCTCGGACGAGGCGCGCGAGAAGGCCTTCACCGAACTGCGTCAACTCCTCGCCGTGCACGAGACCGCCGAGGAGATGGTGGTCCACCCGCGGGCGCGCCAGGAGATCGACGCGGGGGACGAGGTCGTCGACGCCCGGTTGGCCGAAGAGCACGACGCCAAAGAGCAGCTGTCGAAGCTCGAGGGGATGGACTTCGGTTCACCGGAATTCCTGACCGAGCTCACCTCGTTCCGGGAGGCCGTCGTCGAACACGCCGAGCGCGAGGAGCGTGAGGAATTCGACAAACTGCAGCGCGAACTCGATGCCGACGACCTCAAACGGCTCGCGTCGGCGGTGCGCGCGGCGGAGGCGATCGCCCCCACCCGTCCGCATCCGGGGGTGGAGTCGGCCAAGTTGAACTTCGCCGTCGGCCCGTTCGCGTCGATGATCGACCGGGCCAGGGACGTCATCGGGGCCGCACTGCGCTGAGCGCGCCGGGACACTTGACATAACCTCGGTAACACACCGTGCCAGTGGTGCCTGGCAGGAGACACACCGGTGCGGGAAGCCCAGTCACAGGCGTAACACCAGGCACACTGGTAACCAACAACTACGCCTGGAGGGTGTTGCCGTGTACCGAGTTTTTGAAGCGCTCGACGAACTGGGCGCGATCGTCGAAGAAGCCCGCGGCGTGCCGATGACGGCCGGCTGCGTCGTCCCTCGCGGCGACGTCCTCGAGTTGATCGACGACATCAAGGACGCCATCCCCGGGGAACTCGACGACGCCCAGGACGTGCTCGACGCCCGCGACTCCATGCTCCATGACGCCAAGGAGCATTCGGAGTCGATGGTGACCAACGCGCGCGCGGAGGCCGAATCGATGGTCAACCACGCCCGCGCCGAGGCCGACCGGCTGCTGGCCGACGCCAAGGCCCAGGCCGACCGCATGGTCGGGGAGGCGCGTCAGCACAGCGAACGCATGGTGGGCGAAGCCCGCGAGGAAGCCTCCCGCATCATGGCGACCGCGAAGCGCGAGTACGATGCCAGCACCGGGCGGGCCAAGTCCGAGGCCGACCGGTTGATCGAGAGCGGCAACCTCGCCTACGAGAAGGCCGTCCAGGAAGGCATCAAGGAGCAGCAGCGCCTGGTGTCGCAGACCGAGATCGTCTCGACCGCGACCGCCGAGGCCACCCGGCTGATCGACGCCGCCCACGCCGAGGCCGACCGGCTGCGCGGCGAATGCGACATCTACGTCGACAGCAAACTCGCCGAGTTCGAGGACTTCCTCAACGGCACTCTGCGTTCGGTGGGCCGGGGACGCCACCAGCTGCGCACCGCCGCCGGTACGCACGACTACGCGGCCCGCTGACCGACGACACCCCGGTGGCGCGGAAGGCCGCGGAGGCCCGCGCCGTAGGATCGAGGCATGTCCACGCACAGGGCAGCACGATCGCCGCTCGTGCTCGATATCTCGCGACTGGGCCGGCGACCAGGCTCGATGATGGCGTTCCACGAGACGGTGCCCAGTCCGTCCCGGATGGGTCTCGACCTGATCGGCATCGCCGAGGGCGCCCCGTTGACCCTCGACCTGCAGATCCAGTCGGTGTCCGAAGGCGCACTCGTCACCGGCACGGTGTCGGCACCCACGACCGGTGAGTGCGCCCGCTGCCTCACGCCGGTGACCGGTGAGGTCGAGATCGAGCTGACCGAACTGTTCGCCTATCCCGACAGCACCACCGACGCCACCACCGAGGAGGACGAGGTGGGTCGCGTCGGTGCCATCGGCGTACCGGACACCGTCGACCTCGAGCAGCCGATCATCGACGCGGTCGGCTTGGCGTTGCCGTTCGCGCCGTTGTGCCAGCCGGACTGCGCGGGTCTGTGCGCCGAGTGCGGTATCGCGCTGAACACCGCCGAACCCGGCCACCACCACGACACGATCGACCCGCGCTGGGCGAAGCTCGCCGGACTGCTGGATCGAGACGAGAAGTGACGGTGGACCGTTCGCCGCTGCTCGCGGCGCTCGGGGTCGATCTGCCCGCCGAACTGCTCACCGTCGCACTCACCCACCGCAGCTACTCGTACGAGAACGGCGGCCTGCCCACCAACGAACGACTCGAATTCCTCGGGGACGCGGTGCTCGGGCTGACGATCACCGAGGAACTCTTCCACCGCCACCCCGACCGGTCGGAGGGGGATCTGGCCAAACTGCGGGCGAGCATCGTCAACACCCACGCGCTCGCCGATGTCGGGCGCAAACTGTCCGACGACGGGCTCGGCGCCTACCTGCTACTGGGCAGGGGGGAGGAGAACTCCGGCGGCGCCGACAAGTCGAGCATTCTGGCCGACGGCGTCGAATCCCTGCTCGGCGCAATCTATGTCGAGCACGGGATCACCGTCGCGCGCGAGGTGATCCTGCGCCTGTTCGCCGGTCTGCTCGACACCGCACCCACGCTGGGCGCCGGTCTGGACTGGAAGAGCAGCCTGCAGGAACTCACCGCCGCCCGTGGCCTGGGCGCCCCGCACTACGTGGTCACCTCGACCGGTCCCGACCACGACAAGGAGTTCACCGCCTCGGTGCTGGTCACCGACGTCGAATACGGCAGGGGGGTCGGCCGCACCAAGAAGGAGGCCGAACTCAAGGCGGCCGCCGCCGCATGGACGGCCCTGGACACCGCGGCGCTGGACAAGTCGGCGCTGGACAAGTCGTAGCACCGGATGCCCGAGCTCCCCGAGGTCGAGGTCGTCCGGCGCGGTCTGGACGCACACGTCACCGGTAAGTCGATCGTCGCGGTGCGGGTGCACCATCCGCGCGCGGTGCGCCGCCATGAAGCGGGACCGGCGGATCTGACCGCGCGGCTGCTGGGCGCGCGCATCACCGGAACCGGCAGGCGCGGCAAGTACCTGTGGCTGACCCTCGACGACGGTGACGCCGCGCTGGTCGTGCACCTCGGGATGAGTGGGCAGATGTTGCTCGGGCCCATCCAGAAAGAGAACCACCTGCGCATCGCGGCGCTGCTCGACGACGGGACCGCGCTGAGTTTCGTCGACCAGCGGACGTTCGGTGGCTGGCAGCTCGCCGACATGGTGACCGTCGACGGGACCGATGTCCCGCTACCCGTGGCGCATCTGGCGCGAGATCCCCTCGACCCGCTGTTCGATCGCGATGCCGTGGTGAAAGTGTTGCGGGGCAAGCACTCCGAGATCAAACGGCAGCTGCTCGACCAGACGGTGGTTTCGGGGATCGGCAACATCTACGCCGACGAGGCGCTGTGGCGGGCGAAGGTCAACGGCGCGCGGCTCGCGTCGTCGCTGAGCCGGCCGAAGCTGGCCGAACTGCTCGACGCGGCGGCGGAGGTGATGTCCGAGGCGCTCGGACAGGGCGGCACGTCGTTCGATTCGCTCTACGTCAACGTCAACGGTGAGTCCGGATACTTCGACCGGTCGCTGGACGCCTACGGCCGCGAGGGGCAGCCGTGCCGGCGGTGCGGGGCGGTGATGCGCCGCGAGAAGTTCATGAATCGCTCGTCGTTCTACTGTCCGCGCTGCCAGCCGCGCCCGCGGGTGCGGCGCACCTGAAGTGGTGCGCGTGTCTCGCGCCGAGATCGACGTTTCGCCGGCATCGTCTCGCACTTTCGCGCCCGTTTGTTCGGATGGGCGAAGATGGGGGCCATGACAGATCTGTGGGTGGAGCGCACCGGCGTGCGCCGCTACACCGGGCGCAGTTCGCGCGGCGCCGAAGTGCTGATCGGCTCGGAGGACGTCGAGGGTGTGTTCACCCCCGGCGAGCTGATGAAGATCGCGCTGGCCGCCTGCAGCGGGATGAGCAGCGACCAGCCGCTGCGCCGCCGGCTCGGCGACGACTACCCCGCGACGATCCGCGTGTCCGGGCCGGCCGATCGCGATCAGGAGCGCTACCCGCTGCTCGAGGAGTCGCTGGAAGTCGACCTCTCCGGCCTCTCCGACGACGAGGTGGCCCGCCTGCTGACCGTCGTCGAGCGGGCCATCGACCAGGTGTGCACGGTGGGGCGCACGCTGAAGTCGGGCACCAAGGTGACGTTCGAGGTCAAGAATGTCGAACGCGCCTGACGTTCGGCTGACCGCCTGGGTGCACGGCCGTGTCCAGGGCGTCGGTTTCCGCTGGTGGACGCGGTCCCGTGCGCTCGAACTGGGGCTGACCGGGTTCGCCGCGAACAAACCCGACGGTCGGGTGCAGGTGGTCGCCCAGGGGCCGCGCGAGGACTGCGAGCGCCTGCTCGCCCTGCTCGAGAGCGGCGACACGCCGGGTGGGGTCGACAAGGTCATCGCGGATTGGTCGGACGTCCGCGAGCAACTCACCGGATTCCACGAGCGCTAGGTAGTCTGGCACCGCCATGCATCTGAAGAGTCTGACGCTCAAGGGCTTCAAGTCCTTCGCAGCGCCGACGACTCTGCGGTTCGAGCCGGGGATCACCTGTGTGGTCGGTCCCAACGGTTCGGGTAAGTCGAACGTCGTCGACGCACTGACCTGGGTGATGGGCGAGCACAGCGCCAAGACGCTGCGCGGCGGCAAGATGGAGGACGTCATCTTCGCCGGCACCTCGTCGCGCGCCCCGCTCGGCCGCGCCGAGGTGACCGTGACGATCGACAACTCCGACAACGCGCTGCCGATCGAGTACTCCGAGGTGTCGATCACCCGCCGGATGTTCCGCGACGGCGGCAGTGAGTACGAGATCAACGGCAGCCACTGCCGCCTGATGGACGTGCAGGAGCTGCTCAGCGATTCGGGCATCGGCCGGGAGATGCACGTCATCGTCGGGCAGGGCAAGCTCTCGGAGATCCTCGAATCGCGTCCGGAGGACCGCCGGGCCTTCATCGAAGAGGCCGCCGGTGTGCTCAAGCACCGCAAACGCAAAGAGAAGGCGGTCCGCAAACTCGACTCGATGCAGGCCAACCTGGCCCGCCTGACGGACCTCACCACCGAACTGCGCCGTCAGCTCAAACCGCTGGGCCGCCAGGCGGAGATGGCCCGGCGGGCCCAGACCATCCAGGCCGACCTGCGCGACGCCCGGCTGCGGCTTGCCGCCGACGACCTGGTGGCCCGGCGCTCGGAGTTCGACAACACCCACCAGACCGAGACAATGCTGCGCCGCGAGTACGACGAGGTCACCACCCGGCTCGAGACCGCCACCGCCGAACTCGACGCCCACGAGACCGCCGTCGCCGACCTGACCGAACGCGCCGAGGCCGCCCAGCAGACCTGGTTCCGGCTGTCCGCACTGGCCGAACGGGTCAGCGCCACCGTCCGGATCGCCACCGAGCGCACCCAGCTGCTCGACGCCGAACCCGAGCCGTCGACCGGCCGCGATCCCGACGAGATGGAGGCCGAGGCCGACCACATGGCGGCCCACGAGGCCGAACTGCTCGCCGAGCTGGCCGAATCGCGTGCCGTACTGGAGGCGACCCGCGAGGAACTGGCCGAACGCGAGCGCGTCGCCGCGGACGCCGAGCGCGCGCACATGGCCGCCGCCCGCGCCGAGGCCGATCGGCGCGAAGGCCTCGCCCGGCTGGCCGGCCAGGTCGACACCATGCGCACCCGCGTGGAATCGATCGACGAGACCGTGGCGCGGCTGACCGTCGGCATCGAGGAGGCCGCCGCCAAGGCGGAGCAGGCCCAGGCGGAGTTCGAGACCGTGCAGTCCCGCGTCGGCGAGCTGGACGCGGGGGAGCTCGGGCTCGACGAGCATCACGACCGTACGGTGGCGGCGCTGCGCCAGGCCGACGAGCGGGTGGCCGAACTGCAGGCCGCCGAGCGGGCCGCCGAACGCCAGGTGGCCTCGCTGCGGGCGCGCATCGATGCGCTCGCGGTCGGCCTCGACCGCCGCGACGGCGCCGCGTGGCTGCAGCAGAACCACGGTGGCGCAGGGTTTTTCGGCTCCGTCGCGGAACTGGTGAAGGTGCGTCCCGGTCACGAGGTGGCGGTGGCGGCGGTGCTGGGCGCCGCCGCGGATGCGCTGGCCGCGGAGAACTCCGGTGCTGCGCGGGCGGCCGTCGCCGCGCTCAAGGAATCCGACGGTGGACGGGCCGCGATCGTGCTGGGCGACTGGCCGGAGACGGCGCCCGCGGACACGTCGGCGTTGCCCGACGGTGTGGTGTGGGCCGTCGAGGTCGTCGACATCCCGCCGCGACTGCGCGGGGCGGTCACCGCGATGCTGTCGGGCGTCGCGATCGTCGCCGACCTGGCCGCCGCACTGGACCTGGTGGCCGGCCGACCGCAGTTGCGGGCGGTGACCGCGGACGGCGACCTGGTGGGCGCCGGCTGGGTCAGCGGCGGCTCCGACCGCAAACCCAGCACGCTGGAGATCGCCTCGGAGATCGACAAGGCGCGCGCCGACCTCGAGGCGTCGGAGAAACAGGTCGGTGAGTTGGCCGCCGCGCTGTCGGGTGCGCTGACCGAACAGCAGGCCCGCCAGGAGGCCGCCGAACACGCGCTGGCCGCGCTCAACGAATCCGACGCCGCGATCTCGGCCATCTACGAACAGCTCGGCCGGCTCGGGCAGGACGCGCGCGCCGCCGCCGACGAGTGGCAGCGGCTGATCAAACAGCGCGACGAACTCGAGGCCGGCCGCACCAGGACCGTCGAGGAACTCACCGAACTCGAGACGCGGCTGCACACCGCGCAGCAGGCGCCGATGTTCGAGGTCGAGCCCGTCGACCGGCAGGAGTCGGTGGCCGCGGCCGAAGCCGCCCGCGCCGCCGAGGTGGAGGCCCGGCTGTCGGTGCGCACCGCCGAGGAACGCGCGAACGCCGTACGGGGACGGGCGGATTCGCTGCGTCGGGCGGCGGCCGCCGAACGGGAGGCGCGGATGCGCGCGCAGCGCGCCAAACAGGCGCGCGAACACGCCGCCGCGGTCGCCGGTGCGGTCGCCGACTCCGGCAGGCAGGTCGCCGCGCGGCTGAGTGCGGTCGTCGCGGCGGCGTCGCGCAGCCGCGACATGCTCGCCGCCGAACGCCAGCAGCGGGCGGGCGCGCTGGGCAAGGCGCGCGAGGAGGTCAACGAACTCGGCGCCCGCCTCACCGCGCTGACCGACGCCCTGCACCGCGACGAGGTCGCCAAGGCCCAGGCCGCCCTGCGTATCGAACAACTCGAGGCCAACGTGCTCGAACAGTTCGGCATGGCCCCGGCCGATCTGATCGCCGAGTACGGCCCGCACATCGCGCTGCCACCGTCGGACCTGGAGATGGCGGAGTACGAACAGGCCAAGGAACGCGGTGAACAGGTCGTCATGCCGGCGCCGATGCCGTACGACCGGGGCACCCAGGAGCGTCGCGCCAAACTCGCCGAGAAGGAGCTGCGTGAACTCGGCCGGGTGAACCCGCTGGCGCTGGAGGAGTTCGCCGCTCTCGAGGAGCGCTACAACTTCCTGTCCACCCAGCTCGAGGACGTCAAGGCCGCGCGCAAGGATCTGCTCGACGTGATCGCCGACGTCGACGACCGCATCCTGCAGGTGTTCACCGAGGCCTACGCCGACGTCGAACGCGAGTTCACGCAGGTGTTCAACACGCTGTTCCCCGGCGGCGAGGGCAGGCTGCTGCTGACGAATCCCGACGACATGCTCACCACCGGGATCGAGGTGGAGGCCCGGCCGCCGGGCAAGAAGATCAAACGGCTCTCGCTGCTGTCGGGCGGGGAGAAGTCCCTGACCGCGGTCGCGATGCTGGTGGCGATCTTCCGGGCCCGCCCGTCGCCGTTCTATGTGATGGACGAGGTGGAGGCGGCGCTCGACGACGTCAACCTGCGCCGGCTGATCAGCCTGTTCGAGCAGCTTCGTGAGCGTTCCCAGCTCATCGTCATCACCCACCAGAAGCCGACGATGGAGGTCGCCGACGCGCTGTACGGCGTCACCATGCAGGGCGATGGCATCACGCAGGTGATCTCGCAGCGGCTGCGCGGCCAGGAGCTGGTCGGCACCCAGTCGTAGTCGAACGCGCCGGCCGGCAGCCAGTCCGAGCTGAACGCGCCGAGATCGACGAAATGGCGGCTTCCACTCGCACTTTCTCGCCCATGTGTTCGTTTGGGCGGATCAGGCGGGCTGCACACCCACGCGGCGCAGCGCGGCCAGATCCGCGGCGCCGCACCCGTGCAGACACACCCGCAGTTCGTCGATGAACCGCTGCAGCCAGGCCACCACCGCATCGGCCGATTCGATGGCGGGGGCGAGCAGCGGACGGGCGACCGCCACCACGTCGGCGCCCATGGCCAGCGCCTTCGCGGCGTCCATCCCGGAGCGGATGCCGCCGGACGCCACCAGCGCGACCCCGGGCAGCGTGTGGCTCACCTCGAGCAGGGCCTGCGCGGTGGGGATGCCCCATTCCGCCAAGGTGACCGAGCGGATCTCGCCGTAGCGGACCAGCTGCTCGACCCGGGCCCATGAGGTGCCGCCGGCGCCCGCGACGTCGACGGCGGCCAGCGGGCAGCCCACCAGGTCGGCGGCGGCCGCGGCCCCGATGCCGTGGCCGACCTCCTTGAGCATCACCGGGTGCCGCAGGGTCGCCGCGACCGCGTGCAGACGTTCGATCGAGCCGGTGAAATCGGTGTCCCCGTCGCGCTGCATGGCCTCCTGCAGCGGGTTGGTGTGTACGGCCAGCGCGTCGGCGCCGACGTGGTCGAGCGCCCGCTCCAGCGCCGGGAGCGCCGGCTCGGACAGCTGCGCCAGTCCCACGTTGCCGATCAGCAGCGCATCGGGGGCGATGTCGCGCACCGCGAAGCTCTGCGCCGCCACCTCGTTGTCGAACATGATGCGCTGCGAGCCCAGCATCATGCCGACGCCCAGTCGGTGGGCGGCGGCGGCCAGGTTGCGGTTGATGGTCCCCGACAATTCGGCGCCGCCGGTCATCGCGCCGATCAGCAGGGGGGCCGACAGCCGCTTGCCGAGGAATTCGGTGCCGAGCTGCACCCGGCTCAGCGACGTCTGGGTCAGCGCGTGGTACGGCAGGCGGTAGCGCTCCAGACCGGTGGTCACCGTCTGGTACTCCACCGGTCCGTCCAGGCACACGTCGATGTGGCGGCGTTTACGGGTTTCCATACCGTTCGCGCTGCCACTCAGGCTGCTGTGAGGCCGCAACGTCACCGGTTACCCACCCTGGGACCCACCCTGAAAGAATGGCGGGGTGACCCTGGATCTCTCGCTGGCTGTGTGGATCGCAATCGCGGTCATCGCCGTTCTTCTCGTCGTTGCGCTCGTGGTGGGCCTGGTCCGCTATCGGCGCAGGCGGATCAGGCTCTCGGAAGCCGACACTGCCACACCGATCGACCGGTCCGGCGGATACACGGCCAGTTCCGGCATCACGTTCACACAATCGTCAGCACCTCCGGCGGCGCCACCGGTGCGGCCGAAGGACCGCATCGACACCAGCGGGCTGCCGGCCGTCGGCGACGACGCCACGATCCCGCGGGACGCCCCCAAGCGCCCGATCGCCGATGTGCGGCTCCCGGAGCCGCCCGTCGAGACCGCTCCGCCGCGCACGCCGGAACCGGTCGCCGAACCCGAGCCGCTGCCCGAACCGGAGCCGCTGCCCGAGCCCGAGCCCGAACCCGAACCGGAGCCACTACCGGAACCCGAGCCGGAACCCGAGCCGGAACCCGCCGAGGTCATCGCCCCCACGCAGGGCCGGCTCGACCGGCTGCGCGGGCGGCTGGCGAAGTCGCAGAACGCGCTCGGCCGCAGCATGCTGGGCCTGCTCGGCGGTGGCGACCTCGACGAGGAGTCGTGGGAGGCCGTCGAGGACACACTGCTGATCGCCGACCTCGGCCCGACCGTCACGGAATCGGTCGTCGGCGCGCTGCGCACCCGGATGGCCAGCGACGCGGTGCGCACCGAGGCCGACGCGCGTGCGGTGCTGCGTGACGTCCTCGTCTCCGAACTCCACCCGGAGATGGACCGGTCGATCCGGGCGTTGCCGCACGCCGACAAACCGTCGGTACTGCTGGTCGTCGGCGTCAACGGCACCGGCAAGACCACCACGGTCGGCAAACTGGCCCGGGTGTTGGTCGCCGACGGCCGCCGCGTCGTGCTGGGCGCCGCCGACACCTTCCGCGCCGCGGCCGCCGACCAGCTGCAGACGTGGGCGTCGCGGGTGGGCGCCGAGGTGGTGCGCGGCCCGGAGGGCGCCGACCCGGCGTCGGTCGGCTTCGACGCCGTCTCCAAGGGCATCGACAACGGCGCCGACGTCGTCGTCATCGACACCGCGGGCCGGCTGCACACCAAGACCGGTCTGATGGACGAGCTGGGCAAGGTCAAACGGGTGGTCGAGAAGCGCGCCGCCGTCGACGAGGTGCTGCTGGTGCTCGACGCGACGATCGGCCAGAACAGCCTGCCGCAGGCGCGGGTGTTCGCCGAGGTGGTGAAGATCACCGGCGTCGTGCTGACGAAACTCGACGGGACCGCCAAGGGCGGCATCGTGTTCCGCGTGCAGGAGGAACTCGGGGTTCCGGTCAAGCTCGTCGGGCTCGGCGAGGGACCCGACGATCTCGCACCGTTCGAACCCGCCGCATTCGTCGACGCACTGCTCGGCTGAGACCCGGCACGGCGGGATCGACCGTCGTCCGCCCGCCCGGAAACATGAGCGTAACCAGGCGGGCCGCTGCGTTCACATGGCGGAAACGCCCACGCATCACCAGTGAAACGCGCGCACAAGAGTCTTCTCACCGAGGCCGATCCGTCGGCGAATTCTTGAGGAGGTTCACACGAAGTGGTGGTCTTAGCCTTACCGGACGACGCGTACGCCGCCTTCAACAGCGGCGACACCGCGTGGGTGCTCGCCAGCGCCGCGCTGGTGCTCTTGATGACACCCGCGCTGGCGTTCTTCTACGGCGGCCTGTCCCGCCAGAAGTCCGTCCTCAACATGATGATGATGTCCTTCGGCTCCCTGGGCGTCGTGAGCGTCATCTACGTGCTGTGGGGATACTCGATGTCGTTCGCCTCGGCGCACACCGGCGAAAGCGACATCCTGGGCATCTTCGACAACCCCTTCTCCCTGTTCGGGCTGAGCCCGCTGCTGGAAGCGCGGGAGATCGGCGGCGAGGAGCTGTACCCCATCGGCGGCTTCGGCTCGGTGCCCGCCATCGTCTGGGTGGCGTTCCAGTTGACCTTCGCCGTGATCACCGTCGCGCTGATCAGCGGTGCGGTGGCCGAGCGGATGAAGTTCTCCACCTGGCTGGTGTTCGGCGGCATCTGGGTGACGCTGGTGTATTTCCCACTGGCCCACATGGTTTGGGGTGGCGGCCTGCTCTCGGGTGCTGAAAACGGCTTCGCCTCATGGCTGTTCGGCTACAACGCCGACGAAGGTGCGGCCAACGTCCCGCCGATCGACTTCGCCGGCGGCACGGTGGTGCACATCAACGCCGGTATGGCGGCGCTGATCCTCGTCCTGCTGATCGGTAAGCGCGCCGGATTCGGTCGCACGCCCTACCGCCCGCACAACATCCCGTTCGTGATGCTCGGCGCCGCGCTGCTGTGGTTCGGCTGGTTCGGGTTCAACGTCGGATCCGAAGGCGCCGCCGATCCGCTCGCCGGTCTGGTGTGGGTGAACACCACCGCCGCCACCGCCGCGGCAATGCTGGGCTGGCTCGCCGTCGAGCGACTGCGCGACGGACACGCCACCAGCGTCGGCGCCGCCTCAGGCATCGTGGCCGGCCTGGTCGCGATCACCCCGGCGTGCGGATCGCTCTCGCCGATCGGCTCGCTGATCCTCGGCGCCATCGCCGGCATCCTCTCGGCGCTCGCGATCGGACTGAAGTACAAGTTCGGTTACGACGATTCGCTCGACGTGGTCGGCGTGCACCTGGTCGCCGGTCTGTGGGGCACGGTGGGCATCGGGTTCCTCGGCACCGAGACCGGCTTGTTCTACGGTGGTGGAATCCAGCAGCTGGTGGTGCAGGTCGTGATCGCTCTGGTAGCTGTGGTCTTTACGGGAGTGATGACAGCCATCATCGCTTTCATCGTCAAGCCGATGGGCTGGCGTGTGACAAAGGAAGACGAGGACACCGGCATCGATGAGACCCAGCATGCGGAAACGGCTTATGAACTCGTCTGATCGGCAACAATTTTCTTGGAAGGGACCGACGAAATGAAGCTGATCACTGCGATCGTCAAGCCGTTCACGCTCGAAGACGTCAAGACCGGGCTCGAACAGACCGGCATCCTCGGGATGACCGTCAGCGAGGTCCAGGGCTACGGCCGGCAGAAGGGCCACACCGAGGTCTACCGCGGAGCCGAGTACTCCGTCGATTTCGTGCCCAAGGTCCGCGTCGAGGTGGTCGTCGACGACTCGGCCGTCGACAAGGTCGTGGACGTCATCGTGCAAGCGGCCCGCACCGGCAAGATCGGCGACGGCAAGGTGTGGGTGAGCCCGGTCGACACGGTCGTACGGGTGCGAACCGGTGAGCGGGGGGCAGACGCCCTCTGATCGATGAGGGGGTCGTCTCCCGGCTCGACACCGTAAGCACTCACTGGTCCGGGGGAGGACTTCCGATATGACAGAACAACAACCGCGACCCGCCGCCGGCGCCCCCACATGGAAGGCGCCGGCGGCGGGCTCGTTGCGGCCCGCGACCGATCTGGTCAAGGCGACCCAGCAGCTCGTGGCCGGCGGACCGCGTCAACTCGACACCGCCGCGCTGCGCGACGCGCTGCTGGATCTGCACGAATTCTGGCTCGGCACAAAGGCAACCGAGATCGGCATCACCGCCACCAGCGGCTTCGCCATCGTCGCGACGGGCGGGCTGGGGCGCGGCGAACTGCTGCCGTACTCCGATCTCGATCTGATGCTGTTGCACGACAACATGCCCGCAGACGTGGTCAGCCAGGTTGCCGAGCTGCTGTGGTATCCGTTGTGGGACGCCAACATTCGGCTCGACCACAGTGTGCGGACGGTACCCGAGGCGCTCAAGGTGGCCGGTGAGGACATCTCGGCCGGCCTGGCGATGCTCGAGGTGCGCCACATCGCCGGAGACGCCGACCTGTCCTCGCTGCTGGTCGGTGGCGCGCGCAGGCAGTGGCGCACCGGAATCGCACCCCGCTTCGGCGAACTCGTCGAGCACACCCAGGCGCGGTGGCATCGTAGCGGCGAGATCGCCCACCGTGCCGAGCCCGATCTCAAATCCGGCCGCGGCGGGCTGCGTGACGTCCAACTGCTCAACGCGCTGGCCATCGCACAGCTGGCCGACGTCTATCCCAGCCCGGCGCTCGCCTCGCCGACGGGCACGCTCGGCGGTGCCCACCTGGCGCTGTTGAACGTGCGCACCGAACTGCACCGGATCTCGGGCCGGGGACGCGATCTGCTGCTGGCGCAGTACGCCGACGAGATCGGTGCCGCGCTGCGCATCGGGGACCGTTTCGATCTGGCCCGGATGCTCTCCGACGCCGCCCGGACCATCAGCTACTACGTCGACGCCGGGCTGCGCACGGCCGCCAACGCGCTGCCGCGCCGCGGGTTCGCCGCGCTGCGCCGGCCGGTACGCCGGCCCCTCGACGAAGGCGTCGTGGAGTACGCGGGGGAGGTGATCCTCGCCCGCGACGCCCGGCCGGGGCGTGACCCCGGGCTGATCCTGCGGGTGGCGGCCGCCTCGGCGGTCACCGGGCTGCCGATGGCGGTGTCCACATTGAGCCGGCTCGCCGAGACCGCGCCCGAACTGCGGACCCCGTGGCCGCGTCAGGCACTCAAAGACCTGCTCGTGATGCTCGGCGTCGGCCCGGCGCTGGTGTCGACCGTCGAGGCGCTCGACCGCACCGGGCTGTGGGGGCGGCTCTTCCCCGAATGGGGTGCGGTCCGCGACCTGCCGCCCCGCGATGTCGTGCACATCTGGACGGTGGACCGCCATCTCGTCGAAACCGCTTCGCAGGCAAGCGCTTTGACCACCCGCGTGTCGCGCCCGGATCTGCTGGTGCTGGGTGCGCTGTGTCACGACATCGGCAAGGGCCGCGGCGGCGACCACAGCGTGATCGGCGCCGAACTCGCCGAGCAGATCGGCACCCGGCTGGGGCTGTGGCCGTCGGATATCGATCTGCTGTCGAAGATGGTGCGCTACCACCTGCTGCTGCCCGAGACCGCGACGCGGCGCGATCTGCAGGACCCGAAGACCATCGACTCCGTGGTGCACAAACTCGACGGGGATCCGGTGCTGCTGGAACTGCTGCACGCCCTGGCCGAGGCCGACTCGCTGGCCACCGGGCCGGGGGTCTGGGGCGACTGGAAGGCCGCGCTGATCGGTGACCTGGTGCGGCGCTGCCGGCTGGTGATGGCCGGCGAACCGCTGCCGCAACCCGACCCGGTCGATCCGCGCCACCTCGAGATGGCCGGTCAGGTGGGCGTCCATGTCGAGCTCACCCCGGCCGACAGCCCGCACATCCACCAGGTGACGATGATCGCGCCCGACCGGCGCGGCCTGCTGTCCAAGGCCGCCGGCGTGCTGGCGCTCAACTCGCTGCGGGTCCATTCGGCGTCGGTCAACAGCCACCAGGGCTCGGCGATCAACACGTTCGTGGTGTCCCCGCATTTCGGGACGCCGCCCGCGGCCGGACTGCTGCGCCAGCAGTTCATCCTCGCCCTCGACGGTGAGTTCGACGTGCTCGGTGAGTTGGAGCGGCGCGAGCGGGAGGCCGCGCAGTACGGCGCCGCCCGGGCCGGGGAGATCCTGGCCGCCGTCCCGGCGAACCACGTGCCCGCCCCGCCGCGGGTGCTGTGGTCGACCGGTTCGTCGGCGACCGAGTTCGTCGTCCAGGTGCGCACCATCGACCGCACCGGTCTGCTCGCGCGGCTGACCGCGGTGTTCGAACGCGACGGGGTGGACGTGGCCTGGGCCAAGGTGACGACGCTGGGATCCTCGGTGGTCGACGTGTTCGGTATCTCGGTGCCCGCGCTCGCCACGGGGACGGAGTCCGACCGCCAGACGATCCGCGCCGAACTCGAACGGGACCTGTACGCGGTGCTGCCGACGCCGCCCCCGCCGCCCAAACCGGCCGAACAGGCGAGCTGACCCGTCCGAGTCCGCTCGCAGGGAAGTTGCGCTTGACAGTTAGGGTTGAAGCCGTGTTCGAATCCTTGTCCGACCGGTTGACCGGTGCCCTGCAGGGCCTGCGCAACAAAGGCCGGTTGACCGATGCCGACATCGACGCGACCGCCCGGGAGATCCGGTTGGCGCTGTTGGAAGCCGACGTCTCCCTGCCCGTGGTGCGCGCGTTCGTCGCGCGCATCAAGGAGCGCGCCAAGGGCGCCGAGGTATCGGCCGCGCTGAACCCCGCCCAGCAGGTCGTCAAGATCGTCAACGAGGAGCTGGTCGGCATCCTCGGCGGCGAGACCCGCCCGCTGGCCTTCGCGAAGACCCCGCCTACCGTCATCATGCTCGCCGGCCTGCAGGGTTCCGGTAAGACGACGCTGGCCGGCAAACTCGCGAAGTGGTTGCGCGGACAGGGCCACACCCCGCTGCTGGTGGCCTGCGACCTGCAGCGTCCCGGCGCGGTCAACCAGCTGCAGATCGTCGGTGAACGTGCCGGGGTGTCGGTGTTCGCACCGCATCCGGGCACGGCGCCGGGTGCGGCGGAGGTGAAGGGAACGGCCGATCCGGTCGCCGTCGCCGCCGCCGGCCTCGCCGAGGCGAGGGCCAAGCACTTCGACGTCGTCATCGTCGACACCGCGGGCCGCCTCGGCATCGACGAGGAGCTGATGGGTCAGGCGGCCGCGATCCGCGACGCGGTCCAGCCCGACGAGGTGCTGTTCGTCCTGGACGCCATGATCGGCCAGGACGCGGTCACCACCGCCGAGGCGTTCCGGGAGGGCGTCGGGTTCACCGGCGTCGTGCTGACCAAGCTCGACGGCGACGCCCGCGGTGGCGCGGCGCTGTCGGTCCGCGAGGTCACCGGCGTGCCGATCCTGTTCGCCTCGGCCGGTGAGAAGCTCGAGGACTTCGACGTCTTCCACCCCGACCGGATGGCCAGCCGCATCCTCGGCATGGGTGACGTGCTCACCCTGATCGAACAGGCCGAACAGGTCTTCGACGCCCAGCAGGCGGAGGCGGCCGCCGCCAAGATCGGCAGTGGTGAGCTCACCCTCGAGGACTTCCTCGAGCAGATGCTGGCGATCCGCAAGATGGGCCCGATCGGCAACCTGCTCGGTATGCTGCCCGGCGCGGGGCAGATGAAGGATGCGCTGGCCGCGGTCGACGACCGCCAGCTCGACCGGGTGCAGGCCATCATCCGCGGCATGACGCCTGCCGAACGCGCCGATCCCAAGATCATCAACGCCTCCCGCCGGCTGCGGATCGCCAACGGCTCGGGTGTGACGGTGGCGGAGGTCAACCAGCTCGTCGACCGGTTCTTCGAGGCCCGCAAGATGATGTCGCAGATGGCAGGCCAGATGGGGATGCCGTTCGGACGCAAGAACACTCGTAAACAGGCCAAGGGCAAGGGCAAGAAGGGCAAGAAGGCCGGGCGCGGGCCGACGCCGCCGAAGAACCGCAATCCGCTCGGCGCAGGCATGCCCGGTGTGCCGGGTATGCCCGCGGGATTCCCCGATCTGTCCCAGATGCCGAAGGGCCTCGACGAGCTGCCGCCCGGGCTGGCCGATTTCGACCTGAGCAAGCTGAAGTTCCCCAAGAACTGATGTCCGCGCTGCACGTGCGCGGTCGGGGTCTGCCCGGCGACGAACCGGTCGAGTGGTGGATCGCCAATGGTGTGCTGCGTGCCGAACCGGTGCGCGGCGCCGAGACCGTGTTCGACGGCGGCTGGATCCTGCCCGGTCTGGTCGACGCGCACTGTCACGTCGGACTGGGACCGGTGCCCGGTGGTGCGGTGAGCCTCGAGGAGGCGGCCGCGCAGGCCGAGACCGAGCGCGACGTCGGTGCCCTGCTGCTGCGCGACTGCGGATCGCCCACCGACACCCGCAGCCTCGACGACCGCGAGGATCTTCCCCGCATCATCCGCGCGGGCCGCCACGTCGCGAAACCCAAGCGCTACATCGCCGGATACGCCGTCGACGTCGAGGACGAGACGCAACTGCCCGACATCGTCGCCGAGCAGGCGCGTCGCGGCGACGGCTGGGTCAAGCTGGTGGGGGACTGGATCGACCGCTCGATCGGCGATCTCGCGCCGCTGTGGGACGACGAGATCCTCAAGATGGCCATCGACGCGGCGCACGCCAACGGCGCCAGGGTGACCGCGCACGTCTTCGGTGAGGATGCGCTGCCGGGTCTGATCAACGCCGGGATCGACTGCATCGAACACGGCACCGGCCTGACCGACGACACGATCGAGCTGATGGTGGAGCACGGTACCGCGCTGGTGCCGACGCTGATCAACCTCGAGAACTTCCCCGGCATCGCCGATCAGGCGGTCAAGTACCCGACGTACGCCGCGCACATGCGCGACCTGTACCAGCGGTCGTATCCGCGGGTGGCTGCCGCCCGCGAGGCCGGCGTCCCGATCTACGCCGGCACCGATGCGGGCAGCACCATCGCCCACGGCCGTATCGGCGACGAGGTCGACGCCCTGCGCGGAATCGGGATGAGCGCGACCGATGCGCTGGGCGCGGCGTGCTGGGACGCGCGTGCCTGGCTCGGGCGGCCCGGTCTCGTCGACGGTGCACCCGCGGATCTGGTCTGTTATGCCGACGATCCCCGCCGCGGCGCGGCCGTCCTCCACGACCCGGCGTTGGTCATCCTGCGCGGCAGGATGTTTCGCTAGTAGACGTCGCGCACGTAGCGGTGGTTCTTGATCAGGTCGTTGACGTAGGCGTGCGCGCCGTCGGCGTCGAGCCTGCCGCAGTCGGCGACGATCTCGTGCAGGGCCGCGTCGACGTCCCTGGCCATCCGGTCGGCGTCGCCGCACACGTAGACGTGCGCACCGTCCTGCAGCCACCCGAAGAGTTCGGCCGCGTTCTCCCGCATCCGGTGCTGCACATAGTGTTTCGCCGCCTGATCGCGGGAGAACGCCAGCTCCAGCCGGGTCAGGGTGCCCGCGGCGGCGAAGGCGTCGAGTTCGTCGCCGTAGAGATAGTCCGTCGCCCGGTGCCGGTCGCCGAAGAACAGCCAGGACCGCCCGGGCGCCGCGGTGGCCTGACGCTCCTGCAGGAAGCCCCGGAAGGGTGCGATGCCGGTGCCGGGCCCGATCATGATGATCGGCACGTCGGGCGCGGGCAGGCGGAACGCGTGGTTGGGCCGGAGATGCACGCGCAGCGCGTCGCCCCGGTCGGCCAGGAACGTCGACGCGACGCCGCCGTAGCGGCGCTCACCCGCGGTGTAGCGGACCGTGGCGACGGTCAGGTGCACGCTGTCGGGGTGGACCACCGGACTCGACGCGATCGAGTAGTCGCGGAACTGCAGTGGGCGCAACGTGTCGACGACCTCGTCGACGCTCAGGTCGGCGAGCCCGATGAGGTCGAGCACATCCTTGCCGTAGGACCAGGATCCGGGTGCGGCGGCAGCCTCGCCGGCGAGTGCCGCGGCGGCGTCCGCGTCCCGGGTCCTGGCGGCGACCAACGCCTGCAGGGCCCGTGACGGGGTGCGGATCTCGAGGTGTTCGGTGAGCAGCGTGCCGAGCGGTTCGTAGCGATCGGTCACGGCGTGGTCGCGGTCGGCGCCGAGTCGGGCCAGGATCGCGTCGACCAGTACGGGATCGTTGGTGGCGTGTACGGCGAGGGAATCCCCTGCGGCATAAGAGATTCCGGACTCTGTCAGGTCGATCTCGTAGTGCCGGACCTCCCGGCCCGAATCGGCCGCGGTGAGCACCCTGTTGACGGTGAGCCGGGTGCTGACCGGTTGGTGGCGTTCCCGGCTCGACGGTTCGGCGACATGCTCGACGGCGGTGACCGGGTCGCCGTGCGCGGCCTGCAGCAGCTTGAGCACGTCGGTGGTCCAGGCCTTGGCGGGCTGTACGTAGCTGCCGTCGACGTCCACGCGCTCGGCGAGCCGGGTGGCGCCGAGCGCCTCGAGACGTTCGTCGAGGAGTTTCCCGGCGTTGCAGAACAGGTCGTAGGCGGTGTCGCCGAGGGCGAGGACCGAGAAGCTCAGGCCGTCGAAGGCGTCGGTCTCCGCGCTGATCGCCTCCCAGAAGAGGGTGGCGTTGTCGGGGAATTCTCCGTCACCGAAGGTCGAGGTGACCACGACGAAGTGTGTCGCCGCACGCAGGTCGGCCATCTCGACCTGATTGAGCTCGATCGCCTCGACGTCGATACCGACGGCCTGGCATTCCTCGGCGAACGTCATGGCGGCGTCCTCGGCGTTACCCATGTCGGTGCCGAAGGCGACGATCAGCGAGAAGTCGGGCACATCGGTCATTCGGATCGCTCCCTTCGCGAAGTTAGGGCGACCTTACTTGCCGGGGAGCGGTGGCGGTGGGGTCCCTTCACCGGAGGTCTGGAAACCCCGGTCAGTCCCCGTCGGCCATGGCGTCGGACAGTGCCCGGTACAGGGGCACGAGCTGGTCGACCCCGACCATTCTCATCGGTCGGCTGGTGGCGGGGCCGTCGGCGACGACACCGAATCGGATCGCCGGTGCCAGCTCCTGCTGGGCGGTGACCAGCACGGTCATCCCCGCCGACGCCAAGAACTCCAGTACCGACAGATCCACGATCAGCGCGCTGGGCCCGTGCCGGGCTGCGGCCCGGATCGCCCCGGCCAGCGCGGGAGCGGTCTGCATGTCCAGGTCTCCCGAGACCGTGAGCACCACGGTCCGCTGCACCCAACTCTGCTCGACGGCCAACGTGTCGTCGCGGCCGGAACTGCCGGTGTCACCGGCATGTGTGGTGAGATCACGCGTTTCGTCGTCCATCTCCATCGCGTCCCATCGGTGGTTCTGATGGCGACGACGAAGATCGGCCTGAGGTGGTGCGAAGGCCGATCTTCGTCGTCTCCCGGGCTACCTGGAGCGGACCGACCTGCGTCCGCCGACGCGCAGCCAGATCACCAGGACGATGACGGCGCCGATGACCGACCCGATGATCCCGGCCGGCTGGAAGAAGCCCTCCGCACTGTCCTTGTGGAACAGCAGGTAGCCGAGTAGTCCGCCGACGAATGAACCGACGACCCCGAGTGCGATGGTCATCGGGATCGACAGGTTCTGCTTACCCGGAACCAGCAGGCGGGCAACGGCGCCCGCGATGAGTCCGATGACGAGGAGGCTGATGATGAGTCCGATCATGGCTGTGAGCCTTTCGTGGGGAGCGCCGACGAGGCGCTTCGATCGGTGCGGCCGGGCGGTTGCTCGACACTGCCGTCAGTTCAACACCCCTCAGGGGTGTGGCGGTACACCCCTAGGTAGGTAGTCTGCACTCATGGCACCGCCGCCCCGCTCGCCGATCACCGTCGCGCTCGTCGACGACTACGACGTCGTGCTGATGGGGGTGGCGAACATGTTCGACCGGTACCGCGACCGTGTCGTCGTGGCGGAGATCGACGCCAACATGGATCTGGAGGACGCGGTCGACATCGTCCTCTACGATTCGTTCGCCCAACCCGAGTCCGATCACGACGAGATCGGAATCCTGGTCGCCAATCCGCGCGCCCGCCGAGTCGTCGTGTACACGTGGAACTTCCATCCCGATCTCATCGCCAGCGCCCGGGAGAAGGGTGCCCACGGCTACCTGTCCAAGACGCTGCCGGCGCGAGAACTGGTCGCCGCTCTGGAGGCGGTGCACGCCGGCGAGACCGTCATCAGCGACGTCCCGCCGCGGGCCCGTGGCCCGGTCGGACTCGACTGGCCCGGCCGGGGTGAGGGACTCAGCGACCGGGAGTCCGAGATCCTGGCCCTCATCACCCAGGGCAAGAGCAACGCCGACGTCGCGGCGCTGACGTACCTGAGTCCCAACACCATCAAGTCCTACATCCGCACCATCTACCGCAAGATCGGGGTGACGAGCCGCACCCAGGCCGTGCTGTGGGGCGTCGAACACGGCTTCACGCCCGATCACAACCGCATCGAACACTGGAAGGGCGGGCCCTGACCACTAGGGTTGGCTGAACCCCCAGTCGAACAACCCGATCGCCTGGCCGTACAGGTCGCCGGTGCCGTACATCTGGACGACGGCGAGACGACGGTTACCGCGTTGCGCGGCACCGACATACGTCTTGCGGGCGAGGTTCGTGAAGCCCGTCTTGCCGCCCAGGTCGCCCGGGTAGCGGGTGAGCAGTTCGTTCTGGTTGGTCAGTGTCTTGCCGGGGAACGGCGCCGACGGCGAACGCATGATCTGGGCGATCAGGGGATAGGACAGTGCGGCACGCAGAATCGCCGCGAGGTCATGAGGTGTGGTGATCGACTCCCAACCCGGTCCGTCGAGCCCGGACGGTGACGAGGCCCTGGTCGCGCGCGCCCCGACGGTCGCGGCCTTGCGGTTCATCGCCGCCACCGCGATCCGCTGGCCGCCGAGCATGTCGGCGAGCATGTTGGCCGCGTCGTTACCCGAGACCATCAGCAGCGCCGAGAGTAGTTGGCGGGTGGTGTAGGGCTGGCCGGGTTTGAGGCCCACGCAGGAACACTCCACCTGGGTGTGGGACTTGTTGGCCCGGGCGAAGTTGTCGGGGGACAGGTGGTCGAGGACGACCATGGCCAGCAGCACCTTGATGGTGCTCGCGGGTGCATGGGGTTCGTACGGGTTGCGGCTGGCCAGGATCCGGCCCGTGTCGAGGTCGGCGAGGAGCCAGGCCTGCGCGGGCCCCTGCGGCGGCAGGACGACGGCCCCGGCCGGTTGCGGTTGCGCGACGGCCGGCCGCGGGACCGCGACCGACAGGGAGGACATCAAGGTCAGCGCGCAGCCTGCGATCAGCATGCGCGACCACATCCGCGCATGCGACCAGGCCATGGCCGCAGAGCCTAACCTCGGCTATGCCTCGGAATGGTCTCGAAATCGTTGCGGGTCAATGTCATCCGGTTTGGCGGGCGCTCAGAGTGTTCCGACGGTCGCGTTGCGGTCCAGCGCGAAGCCCCAGTCCAGAAGCGCGGCCGCCTGATCCCAGTAGGTGGGGCCGCCCTCTTTGACCAAACCGTGCATGAGCGCGACGACCAGCCGCCGGCCGTCGCGTTGCGCCGCGCCGACGAACGTCTTGCGGGCGATGTCGGTGAAACCGGTCTTGCCTCCGATGGCTCCCGGATAGCGGTGCAGCAGCTCGTCCTGGTTGACCAGCACGGCGTCGCCGGTCTTCGTCGGGAACACCGTCGACGGCATGGCGGTGATCTGCGCGAAGACCGGATCGGCCATCGCGGCGCGGAAGATGACGGCGAGGTCGTGCGGGGTGGACCAGAACGGCATGCCGGGCCCGTCGAGGCCGGACGGGGTGACGACGTTGGTGCCGTGCGCGCCCAGCGCGGCGGCCTTGGCGTTCATCTTCGCCACGGCGGCGTCGGTGCCGCCGAGCATGCGCGCCAGCGTGTTGGCCGCATCGTTGCCCGAGACCAGCAACAGCCCTTCGAGCAGCTGGCGTGCGGTGTAGGTGTGCCCGGGCGCCACCCCGGCGCAGTTGCACTCGACTCGGGTGTCGGCCTCGTCGGCGACGATCGTGGCGTCGAGCGGCACCTCGGCGAGGACGACCTGCGCGAGCAGCGTCTTGATGGTGCTCGCGGGTGCGTACCGGACGTTGTCGTTGCGCCCGGCGAGCACCTGACCGGAGTCCATGTCGGCGACGATCCACGCCTCGGCCGGTCCGGCCGGGATCGGTACCGATCCGACGGGCCGGATGTCGATGTCGGCGTTCGCAACGGGTGCGACGGTCAGCGCGGCGAGCACGATCGCGAACAGACTGACGAGCCTCAGCATGGGCGGAGCTTAATCGGGTTCAATCAGGTCATGTTGAGCCTCGCGGAAATCTCCGACCGGCTGGAGATCCAGCAGCTGATGGTCGACTACTCCTCGGCGATCGACCAGCGCCGATTCGACGATCTCGACCGGGTCTTCACCCCGGACGCCTACATCGACTACCGCGCCACCGGCGGGGTCGACGGCCGCTACCCCGAGGTGAAGAAGTGGCTGGCCGAGGTGTTGCCCAACTTCCCGGCGTATTCGCACCTGGTCGGCAACTTCGACGTCAAGGTCTCCGGTGACAGCGCGACGTCGCGGACCATCTGCTTCAACCCGATGGTGCTGGGCGGGGACGCTTCTCAGGTGTACTTCGTCGGTCTCTGGTACGTCGACGAATTCGTTCGCACGGCCGACGGCTGGCGGATGACCCGCCGGGTCGAGGAGAAATGCTTCGACAAGCTGGTGTGAGCCGTCAGGACGGGCGTTGTGCGGTGATGGTGTGCCGCGGCATGCGGCCGTCGGTCCTGCTCTCGACCTCGACGGTGAATCCGGCCCGCTCCAGCGCGGACACGATGTCGGCGACGGGCCGCAGCCGGAACCCGTAGGGCGTCATCGGCAGCGCGCGCATGGCGTCGGGGTCGCCGATCCCGACGGCCGCCCGGCCGCCGGGTCTGAGCACCCGGGCCAGTTCGGCGCACACGGTGTCGAGGTCGTCGAGGAAGTACAGGGTGTTGACGGTGATCGCGGCGTCGAGTGACGCGTCGTCGAGCGGCAGTGCGGTGAGCGACCCCTCGACCAGCCGCAACCGGTCGCTGTCGAGCTCACCGCGGAATCCGCGCCGGGCGCGGTCGAGCATGTCGCCGGAGATCTCGACGCCGTAGACGGTGCCGCCGGTTCCGACGGCGTCGACGAGCAGTCGCAGCCCCGCACCGCCGCCGAACCCGATGTCGGCGGCGACGCCGCCCGCGGGCACCTGGGCCGCCGCCACGGCCGTCGCGATCGCCTGACCGTTGCCGCGGTTGAGCGCTCCGGCGACGACTCCGCCGAGCGGGCCGTGCGGACGGCCCAGCTGTCCGGCAAGGTTGGTGAGCAGTCGCTGTCGAAGTGAGGCCATTCCTCGAGTGTGCCCGGTCGAGCGATTTCCGGCCGGAGGCGCTGGTCTGGCACAATGGTCGGCTGTCCGCCCGCGACTCCGGCCGCGTGGTGGTCACACACGTGAGGCAAAACCGGATCGGGCAATCCGCCCGCTCGCCGAATTGCAGCGTGGCAAACCATTAGGAGTATCGCTTCACCATGGCTGTCAAGATCAAGCTGACCCGTCTGGGCAAGATCCGCAACCCCCAGTACCGCATCGTCGTCGCCGACGCGCGCACCCGCCGCGACGGCCGCTCCATCGAGGTGATCGGCCGTTACCACCCGAAGGAAGAGCCGAGCCTGATCGAGCTCAACTCGGAGCGCGCCCAGTATTGGCTCGGCGTCGGCGCCCAGCCCACCGAACCCGTCCTGCAGCTGCTCAAGATCACCGGTGACTGGCAGAAGTTCAAGGGTCTGCCGGGCGCGGAGGGCACGCTGAAGGTCAAGGAGCCCAAGCCCAGCAAGCTCGATCTGTTCAACGCCGCGCTGGCCGAGGCCGAGGGTGGGCCCAGCAACGAGGCCACCCAGCTGAAGAAGAAGAAGGCCCCCGCCAAGAAGGCGGCGTCCGACATCGAGGCGACGGCCGACCCGTCCGGTTCGGCCGACAAGTCCGAGCCCGCCGCTGAGGGCGAGGACGCCACGATCGCCGGCGCCACTGAGAGCTGAGCGACACCGTGAGTTCAGTCGTCGTCGACGCCGTCGAGCATCTCGTCCGCGGAATCGTCGACAATCCCGACGATGTGCGGGTCGACATGGTGACCAACCGCCGCGGGCGCACCGTCGAGGTACACGTGCACCCCGATGACCTCGGCAAGGTCATCGGCCGCGGTGGTCGCACCGCGACCGCGCTGCGCACCCTCGTTGCCGGTATCGGTGGGCGTGGCATCCGCGTCGACGTGGTGGACACCGACCAGTAGCGAACGAACAACGTTCATGGACCTCGTAGTCGGACGGGTCGTCAAGGCGCACGGCGTCACCGGTGAACTGGTCGTCGAGGTCCGCACCGACGATCCCGACGCCCGGTTCACCCCGGGCGCGGAGTTGCGGGGCAGGCCGTCGAAGGGTGGCGCCGAGCGCCGCTTCGTCATCGACACCGTCCGCCCGCACGGCGGCAGGCTGTTGGTGCGGCTCGACGGGGTTGCCGACCGGACGGCGGCGGATGCGTTGCGCGGCACGGTGTTCCTGGTCGACTCGCAGGAGCTTCCGCCGATCGAGGATCCCGACGAGTTCTACGACCATCAACTCGAAGGGCTCGACGTCCGCACGGTCGACGGCGCACAGGTCGGCACCGTCGCCGAGGTCCTGCACACCGCGGCCGGTGAACTGCTGTCGGTGAAGACACCCGGGGGAGCCGAGGTGCTCGTACCGTTCGTCACCGCGATCGTGCCGCGGGTGTCGCTCACCGAGGGCCTGGTGGAGATCGATCCGCCCGAGGGCCTGCTGGATCTGGAATAGCGGGACGGACAGCTGTGCGAATCGACGTCGTCACGATCTTCCCGCGCTATCTCGACCCATTGCGAGAGTCCCTGCCCGGCAAGGCGATCGAGTCGGGCCGCGTCCAGCTGGGGGTGCACGACCTGCGGTCGTGGACCCACGACGTGCACCGCTCGGTCGACGATTCCCCCTACGGCGGCGGGCCGGGCATGGTGATGAAGGCGCCGGTGTGGGGTGCGGCGCTCGACGAGCTGTGTACCGAGGACACGCTGCTGGTCGTCCCGACCCCGGCCGGACGGCTGTTCGACCAGGCGACGGCCCGGCGGTGGAGCACCGAACGGCATCTGGTGTTCGCCTGCGGCCGCTACGAGGGCATCGATCAGCGGGTCGTCGACGACGCCGCCCGCCGGATGCGGGTCGCGGAAGTCTCGATCGGCGACTATGTGCTCACCGGCGGCGAGTCCGCCACGCTGGTGATGGTCGAGGCGGTCGTGCGGCTGCTGCCCGAGGTGCTCGGCAATCCGGCCTCACACGCCGACGATTCGCATTCCGACGGCCTCCTCGAGGGGCCCAGCTACACGCGACCGCCGAGCTGGCGCGGTCTGGACGTGCCACCGGTGCTGCTGTCGGGCGATCACGCGAAGGTCGCCGCGTGGCGCCGGGAACAGTCGCTTCAGCGCACCCGCGAACGCCGCCCGGATCTCTTGCCGGACAGCTAGATCCGGCCCTCCGGGAACATGGTCTTGACCGCCTCGGTGATGGTGGCGCGTGCCTCGGCGGCCCCGGCCGGCTGATCGGATCCGATCACCATGATGTAGCGGCGGTCGGCGCCGATGATGCCGGTCGACAGATGCATCCAGTCCGAGCCGACGCAGCACATCCAGCCCTGTTTGACCGCCACGGGCATCGCGTACAGCCCCTCGGGGATGCCGAAACGCTGCGGATAGATCCCGCCGGGCTGCATACCGTCGATTCCGTTGGGGGTGGATGCGGCGAGATTGCTGACGATCATCTCGGCCTTGTCGCGCGGCAGGCCGCCGGTGCCCGACAGCAGCATGTCGTAGTACCGGACCAGATCGGCGGCCGTGCTGATGGTGTTCCACCAGCGGCCGTTGTTCGGAGGGCGGGTGCCCCCGAGGCCGTAACGCTCGGCGACCCGGGTGACGATCGACGTGCCGCCGCCCCGGTTCCAGAAGACCTCCGCGGCGCTGTCGTCGGAGGACCGCAGCATCGACTGGAAGTTCTTGACGTCCTCGGGCGAGAGCGGATCGCCGCCGTACAACAGATCGTCGGCGATGAACAGCTTCACCACCGAGGCGATCGCGATGGCGCGGCCGTTGCCGTTGGAGACCAGCTGACCGGTGTTGCGGTCCTTGAGCAGCACGGTGATGTCGGCGCCCTGTTCGGCCGCCTGCTCGGTGGCCAGCCGGGTGCGCACGTCGAGCCCGGCGAAGGATGCGGGGAGCTGGTCGGGCGGAGCCTCCGGCAGCGGTGCCATCGTGCCCTGGGGCGCGACGACGGTCAGGTGCGGACCGTCGGGAGGCGGCGGCGTGCCGTACACGCGCGCCTCGCAGCCCGAGACGACGACTGTCGCGGCCACAGCCGCGGCGGTAGCCGTCCACAGCGCCGACGGCCGTCGCATAACGCTCCTTCTCGAGTGGCTGGTGGGCGCCTTCCGGCGGGAACCGACCCTGCGCGACGGGGCGCTGTGATCGGGTGTCCAGCGTAACGTGTACCCCGTTGTGTCGCTGATCAGCTGCGGCGGGGAAATCGGGTGCACCGAGCCGGCGATTTCACTGGACCGGTGCCCGTCTGGCACAATTGAGCAGTTGTCCGCGCTGGACGTGGGGTCACCCCCGCGGTCCGCTGCGAGATACGCCCCGAAAGCGTCCGTACCCACCGGCTCGGCGCGCGCTGTCGTCCGGCAGCCTGCCCACGCCGCAAGCAACAAGGAAGTGTCACCGATGAACACGCTGGACTTCGTCGATCAGGCGTCGCTGCGCGACGACATCCCGGATTTCGGCCCCGGCGACACCGTCAATGTGCACGTGAAGGTGATCGAGGGCTCCAAGGAGCGCATCCAGGTCTTCAAGGGTGCCGTCATCCGCCGCCAGGGCGGTGGCATCCGCGAGACCTTCACCGTGCGCAAGGAGAGCTACGGTGTCGGCGTGGAGCGCACGTTCCCCGTGCATTCGCCCAACATCGACCACGTCGACGTCGTCACCCGCGGTGACGTCCGCCGCGCGAAGCTGTACTACCTGCGCGAGCTTCGCGGCAAGAAGGCGAAGATCAAGGAGAAGCGCTGACCCGCGTCGGCGCTGACGGGGCGTCGGTCGGTGCGCTGGCTAGTCTGAAGCCGTGACCGATAGCCCCGAGTCGTCGCCCGAGGACACCGTCGACCACACCGACGAGGACACCGACGAGCGGGACGAGACCCCCGGCCGCAAGCATTCGGCCCTGCGGGAACTGGCCATCCTGGTCACCATCGCGATCGTTCTGTACTACGTGATGCTGACGTTCGTCGCGCGGCCGTACCTGATTCCCTCGGAGTCGATGGAACCCACGCTGCACGGCTGTCCGGGTTGCGTCGGCGACCGCATCATGGTCGACAAGATGACCTATCGGTTCACCGAACCGGCCCCCGGGGACGTGATCGTGTTCAAGGGTCCGCCCAACTGGAACATCGGCTACAAGTCCATCCGATCGGACAACCCGGCCATCCGCTTCGTCCAGAACGCGCTCTCGGTGGTGGGATTCGTCCCGCCGGATGAGAACGACCTGGTCAAGCGCATCATCGCGGTGGGTGGCCAGACCGTGCAATGCCGCGCGGCCACCGGGCTGACCGTCGACGGTAAGCGACTCAACGAGCCGTATCTGGATCCGCAGACGATGATGGCCGATCCCGCCGTCTACCCCTGCCTGGGCAATGAATTCGGACCGGTCACCGTGCCCGAGGGCAAGCTCTGGGTGATGGGCGACAACCGCACCCATTCCGCCGACTCGCGCGCGCACTGCACCAATCTGCCCGGCGACGCACAGCGGGGCCTCCTTTGCACCGGTGACCCGGAAGCGGGCACCATTCCGGTGGACAATGTGATCGGGAAGGCGCGGTTCATCGCCTGGCCGCCGTCGCGATGGGGCGGGGTGGGCTCGGTGAATCCGCAGACCGCCGCCGACGCGACCCAGTAGGACGACCTCGCAGGAGGAGACGCGATGAGCCGCTTGTACGGAGAGTCGGGGGCCTGAACTTGCCGGCGTCATGGCCGCCCCGCACGGTGATCCGCAAAGCGTCCGGTCTTCGCACCCTCGAGTCCGCGCTGTACCGCAACGGGCTCGGTCCGGTGGCCGGCGTGGACGAGGTCGGCCGCGGCGCGTGTGCGGGTCCGCTCGTGGTGGCGGCGTGCGTACTGGGGCCGAACCGGCTGGAAAGCCTCGCCGCGCTCGACGATTCGAAGAAGCTCGGCGAGAAGGAGCGCGAACGGCTCTTTCCGCTGATCCGCCGCTATGCGCTCGCCTACCACGTGGTGTTCATCCCCTCCCGGGAAGTGGACCGCCGGGGTGTGCACGTCGCCAATATCGAGGGGATGCGGCGGGCGGTCGCCGGTCTCGCCCTGCGCCCCGGGTACGTGCTGTCCGACGGGTTCCGGGTACCCGGGCTGCCGATGCCGTCGTTGCCGGTGGTCGGGGGCGATGCGGCGGCGGCGTGCATCGCCGCGGCCAGCGTGCTGGCCAAGGTGAGCCGCGACCGGTTGATGGTGGCGATGGAACGCGAACATCCCGGCTACGGTTTCGCCGAGCACAAGGGGTACAGCACCCCGGCGCACACCGCCGCCCTTGCCGAGCTCGGGCCGTGCGCCGAGCACCGGTATTCGTTCATCAACGTGCGCCGGCTGGTCCCTGCGGGTAACCCTGGTGTCGCCGGGGATCTGATCGACGACGAACCCGAGCAGCGCTATGAACTCGGGTAGGGGGAGGATTGCGATGAGCCGTTCGTGCCAGGAGCCACCGGCCGTGCCATACCGACATGAAGGACAGCAGCACTGATGAGCGCCGAGGATCTCGAGAAGTACGAAACCGAGATGGAACTCTCGCTCTACCGCGAGTACAAGGACATCGTCGGGCAGTTCAGTTACGTGGTGGAGACCGAACGCCGGTTCTATCTGGCCAACAGCGTCGAGATGGTGCCCCGCAACGCCAACGGCGAGGTCTATTTCGAGTTGCGGCTGGCCGACGCGTGGGTCTGGGACATGTACCGGCCCGCCCGGTTCGTCAAACAGGTCCGGGTCATCACGTTCAAGGACGTCAACATCGAAGAGGTCGAGAAGCCGGAGCTGCGGCTGCCGGAGTGACCGGCGCCGGACGCGGCCTCCGGGTGGAACCCGGCACTGCTGAACAAAAATTAGGTTAAGTTCGTCGGTGTGTCCCGCGACCGGTGGCGTTGATGTTCACGCTGCGGTTCGACATGCGATCGGCCGCGGGCGCGGCATCCCGGCCGGACCTGTACGAGGCCGCCGTGGACATGTGCGCGTGGGCGGAGACGCGCGGCGCCCTGGCCGCCGTGTTGTCCGAGCACCACGGCACCGAGGACGGCCACCTGGCGGCACCGCATCTGCTTGCGGCGGCGATCGCCGCGCGCACCCGCACACTGCCGATTCTCATCGCGGCGGTGCCCATCCCGTTCTGGGATCCTGTGCGGCTGGCCGAAGAGATCAGCGCGCTCGACATCATCAGCCGGGGCCGGGTGTCCTACGCCTTCGGGATCGGGCACCGCGACGAGGAGTACACCCACTTCGGCATCGACAAGAGCCGTCGCGGCACGCTCGCCGATGAACGGCTGGCTCTGCTGATGCGGCTGCTGCGGGATGAGACGGTCGACGTCGACGGTCGCACCGTGCGGGTGACCCCGGGGTGCGCGACATCCGGAGGTCCGGCGATCCTGGTCGCCGGCGGTAGCAGGCCGGCGGTTCGGCGAGCCGCCCGGCACGGTCTCGGCTTGATCTGCCAGACCGATTCGCCCGACCTGCGCGAACTCTACGATGCCGAATGCCGCAGATACGGCCACCTGCCGGGCCCGGCGCAGTTCCCCGTCTCAGGCGCCCCCACCGCCGTGTTCGTCGCCGACGACGTGGACCGGGCGTGGGCGGAACTGGGACCGTTCCTGCTGCACGACGCGGTCACAGCCGCCTCATACCGGCACGGTGACGACGCGGTGGCCAGCATCTCGTGTGCCCGCACTGTGTCGGAACTGCGCGACGCGGAGGGGCCTTACCGGATCCTCGGACCGTCCGAGGCGGCCGAGACCATCCGGGCCGGACGGCCGCTTCCCCTTCTGCCGCTGTGCGCGGGGCTGCCGCCGGACGTCGCGTGGCCCTACCTCGAACGCGCCGCCGCGGTCGCCGGTGACGCGCTTCCGCCCGGTCGTTGACCGTCGTGACGAAAGGAGTTGCAGTGTCGACGTTCTCGCTTCCACCGCGAGTTCTGCGCACCGTCGTGTGGTCGACGGGCGGGGTGGGTTCCATCGCGATCGACGCCGTCGCCGGCCGGCCCGACATGGATCTGGTCGGAGTGTGGGTACACACCCCGGACAAGGTCGGCAGGGATGCCGGCGAGCTGGCCGGCCGGGATCCGCTCGGGGTGGCGGCGACCCATGACGCCGACGCACTGATCGCGATGCGACCGGATTGTGTGGTGTACGCCGCCAGTGGGCCGGAGCGCGATGCGGGCGTGGTTCCGGACTACCTGCGGATGCTGCGTGCGGGCATCAACGTCGTCTCGACGACCTCCACCAGCCTGGTGTATCCGCCGGCGTACTACTCGCCGGACTGGCGCGATCAGCTGCAGGAGGCGGCGCTGGCGGGCGATGCGTCCTTCTATGCCTCGGGTGTCTTCCCGGGGTTCGCCTCCGATCAGCTCGCATTGCTGCTGGCGACGCAGTCGAAGACGATCGACGTGCTGCGGGTGACCGAGGTGAGCCTCAACGACCACTACCCGGTCGCCGACGTGATGATGGACGGTATGGGTTTCGGCCGGCCCCTCGACTTCGAACCCATGCTGAAGACGCCGGGATTCATCGAAATGGCTTGGCGGGCACCGATACGTCTGATGGCCACCGGCCTAGGAGTCGAGGTCACCGAGGTGGTCGGAACGCTGGACCGGCGCGTGACCGAAAGAGACATCGAGGTGGCGTTCGGGACGATTCCGGCGGGGACGTGCGGGGCGGTGCGCACCCGTGCCGCCGGAGTGGTGTGCGGCCGGGAGGCGATCGTCGTCGAGCACATCATCCGAATGGCGCGCGACGTCGCGCCGGACTGGCCCGCTTCGGATTTCGACGCGACCTACCGGGTGGACATCGAGGGCGATCCGGACGTCCACTGTGCGATGAACCTGGGTGACGCCGAGGGACACGGTGCGGGCCGGGCCGCCATGGCCGCCACCGCGATGCGGGTGGTGAACGCCATTCCGTTCGTGGTCGACGCACCTGCCGGCCTGCTCAGTTCGCTCGATCTGCCGAACACGCTGCCCCGCTACGCCTTCGGGGCGATGCACGACCCGGCGAAGAAACGTCAGTTCGAAAGGAGTGGACGATGACGTCGCGAAGCGTCGTGATCACGGGCGCCTCGCGCGGGCTGGGGTTCGCCTCGGCGTCCCATCTCTACCGCAGAGGGTGGACCGTCGTGGCGGCCATGCGCTCCGTGGAGGATGGTTTGGCGCGCCTGCGCGCAGCGACCGGGGCGGACGACGGAGATCCCCGGCTGATCGGCGTGCACCTGGACCTGACCGATCCGGCGTCGGTCGGGGAGGCGGCGGCCGACATCCAGCGCTTGGTCGGCGCTCCGTTCGGGCTCGTGCACAATGCCGGCATCTCGGCCGCCGGTATGGTCGAAGAGACGCCGATTGCCCTGTGGGAGAGGATGTTCACCACGAATCTCTTCGGTCCGGTCGCCCTCACCCAAGCGTTGCTGCCCTCGATGCGCGACGCCGGACAGGGCCGCATCGTGCTCGTGTCGAGCCAGGGCGGGGTGCGGGGGATGCCGGCGACGGCGCCGTACTCGGCGGTGAAGGGGGCGCTCGAGCGTTGGGGCGAATCGATGGCGGGTGAGGTGGCGCCGTTCGGGATCGGGGTGAGCGTGCTCATCACCGGCACCTACGACACCGAGATCATCACCGACGCAGGCACCTCGGATTGCCGGATCCTCGACGGCGCGTACGCCCGGCATCACCGGACGATGGACCGGCGCGGCCGGGCGGCGATGCGGCTCGCCGCGCGTTCGCCCGAGGTGTTCGCCGCGGGTTTGGACAGAGCGCTGCGGGGGAGCAAGCCCTTCGACCGGCGCGCGGTGGGCCCGGACGCCCGAATGCTGATGGTGGCCAGCCGATTCCTACCGCCGTCGGCGTTACACCACATGGTCCGGCTGATGATGGGCATTCCCCGGTTCGGGGCGATGCGGGCGCAGCCGGTCGGCTGAGTTCAGCTGCTGCGGACCGCGATTCCCCTCAGTATCGTGTCGCGGGCGAGGACCAGGGCGTTGCGGGTGCCGATATCGGCGAGGATGTTCTCCGGGATCCACTGTTCGCCGATGATGCACCGGGCCAGCATGTCCGCCGTCGGGCTGTCGACGTGGATCTCTCCGGCGCGGATACCCTCGGAGATGAGCGCCTTCATCTGGCGGATCCGGGTGCTGAACGACCATGCCGGGTTCGCCGAATCGGGGGGCGAGTGGCGCAACCAGGCGAGTTGGATACGGAACTCGTCGGGGAACTGGTCGAGCGCATTGATGTTCAACCAACTCAGCGCGTCGAGCTTCTCGACAGCGGAGGAGTCCGTACGCACGATGTCGGCCCAGGCGCCGCCGACCTTGTGGCCGAATTCCAGCATGATGGACATCAGCAGTTCGTCCTTCGAACCGATGATGCGATAGACGGTCCCGGTGCCCAGACCCGCGGCCGACGCGATGTCGCGGATCGTCGTCATCTCGTAGCCGCGCCGTCCGAACTCCGCGCGGGCCACCGCACGCAGGTGGGCCGCCTTGAGGTCGGTGTCGTCCTCGGTGGTGTCCCAGCTCGCGATCACCGCTTCGGCCGCCTTGAACGCATCGGACCGATCCAGCTCGGTGTCGGCGGGGGCGATCGTGGCGAGGCCGTTGAGGGCGATCCGGCACTTGAGCGCCGCGACGTCGTCGGTCGGGGCGTTGTGCCGGATCACGTCCAGACCGACGTGCAGCATGCTCTGGCACAACCGGTCGGCGAGGGTGGGGAGGTCGACGTCGGGGCGGATCTCGCCACTCCACCGGCCGGCACGCAGCATCTGCAGCATGGCGGCCTGGATGGTGGAGGGCGCGCGGGCCGTCAGTTCGCGGAGTTCCGGGTCGCTGCTCGGGCCCTCGAAGAAGGACATCTGAAGGGCTGCGCGATGTTCGACCGCACATCGGGCGATGGCGCCTCCGAGCGCGGTGATCCGTTCGGAGGCGGACCGGGGATCGTCGTCGTCGACGCGTGCCAACGCCTCCTCGCCGATGCGGTCGAGGTCGTGGTGATAGAGCCTGATGAGCTCGACGAGGATGGCCTCTTTGGATTCGAAGTGGTGATACAGGCTGCCCGGGAGGATGCCCGCCGCGTCGGCGATCTGCTGCAGCGAGCTCCGGAGGCCCGAAGTGGCGAAAACGGAATTGGCCGTCTTGAGGATCTCGGTCCGCCGTGGCGCATCGGTCGACGACCTGGACACCGCGACGAGCCGCGCGGCGCCGGCGTTCTTCGCGGCGGCGGGGCGGCCTCGTCTGGAGTCGCGCCCACCGGCGCCGGCACTGGGCATGGTCAGCCGCGCGTGATCGGCCGGTTCGGCCGACGGGCCGAGTCACGCGAGTTCGCCGGACTGCGCACTGTTCTCCTTTGTCGTCGACTCGGGTATTCGTCGGGCTTTTCGCAGATCCTACCGAGGTCGGCCCGAGGCGAGGACGGTCATCCGCGCGGGTCCGGGAAGGCCACCTCGGCGTTGTCCGGCATGGCGCTGATTCCCCGTTGTCCACACACCTGCAGCACCTCGTCGACGATGGAGTCGGGAACGATGAAGTCCGCCACGGCCGAGGCCTCGTCCAGATGCTTCTCGATGTCCTCGGCCGTCGGCTCGGTCGCCGAATCGGCCACCCAGCCGCTCGCCAGGCCGACGAAGACGCGCGCGTAGCGTCCTGCGCACGCCGAGTAGTTGCGGTGGGTGAAAGTACAGGCGCTGCTCGCGAGGAAGGTGACGAGCGGGACGACGAGTTCAGGCCGAATCGCACGCATGAATCCCGATTCGGCCAGGAACGTCTCGTCTCCGACGGTTTCCGTCACCATCCGCGACATGCCGGTCGGCAGAACGGTGTTCGAGGAGATGCCGTGTGCCGCGCCTTCGATGGCGATCACGTTGGACAGGCCGACGAGGCCGGTCTTGGCCGCGGCGTAATGCGCCTCCATCGGCTGGCCGAAGGCCCCGGCCGACGAGGAGATGAAGACGAACCGTCCGTAGCCCTGCGCCATCATCACGCGGTATGCGGGCTGGCTGAGGTGGAAGCCGCCGTCGAGATGCACCCGCAACATGCGCCGCCAGTCCTCCGGCGAGAGTTGCTCGAAGCACGCGCCGCCGAAGATTCCGGCGTTGCTCACCACGGCGTCGACGCGGCCGAAGGCCGTCAGCGCCGAATCGATGATCGCCTGGCCCCCCTCGGCGCTGTCCACGGAGTCGTACGACGCGACCGCCCGACCCCCGGCCGCCGTGATCTCGTCGACCACGCGGTCGGCGATCGCGCCGTCGGATCCGCTGCCGCGCATGGTGCCGCCGAGGTCGTTGACCACCACGGCCGCGCCGCGGCGGGCCAAGTCGAGTGCGTAGAGGCGGCCCAGTCCGCGTCCGGCGCCGGTGATCACGGCGACCTGGCCGGTGAAGTCGATGCCGGCGGGTGGATCACCGGTCGCCCGGCCAGGGTGATTCATGACTGTCGCCGACCTCCTGGTTGACTCGGCTCGCGCACCGACCCTACGGTGGAACAGATATTTGGTCAACGCGCATCAAGGGCGGGGGTGGTCGGATGGCCGACGATGCCGGCGACGAGCGCTTCGCCGCGCTCGGGATGCTGGCATCGGCGCTCGCGGGACGCGCCGTCGCGGTGGCGACGGTGCGACCGGGTGAGCCGACGTGGACCGATGGTGAGACGGTGTTCGTCGATCCCGTTGCGGGACAACGCACGACGATCCAGTCCATCGCCGTGCAGGCGTCGTTGATCGCGGCGGGCAGCCTGACGCCGGACGTGATGCGAAGCCTGGTCCGTCATCCCCGGATCGCACAGCGCTACCTCGCCGTCGAAGGACACCGGGCCCTCGCCGTCAACGAAGGTCTGCTTCCGGCTGCACCGGCGACGGTCGCCGACCCGCAGGTGGCCGCGCTCAGCGATTCGCCGGCCGAGTCCCTCGCGATCGCATCGGGGAGGGATTCGATCGACGATCCACCGGCGGTGTTCGGTCTACTCCGCCCGAAGAAGGTGCTCGCCGTGTGCCGGTCCGCCGGTCCGCCGGTCGACCACGAAGCGGCGGGCCATGTTCCGCGCCGCCAGGACACCAGGCAGGAGCTCGAGGAACTCGACGACGGCGAGGCCGACGACTCCGACGATCCGGACCTGTTCAGCAGCCCGGTCGGCGGGGGCGGCGCCATCGGCAAGTGGTTGAAGAAAATGCTGTCGTCGGTGCGGAAGACCGGTGCCGGTGGCGGACCGCCGGGTGCCGACTCGCCGACGCATCGGGTCGACTCGGGCCGACGCGGCGCTCATGCGGTGTCCTCGCTGGCCTCGGCATCCACCGAGGAGGCCGACGCATTCGCGGCTGGGGACTACGTCTATCCCGAGTGGGACGTCGGGCGCAGGGCCTACCGCCCCTCGTGGTGCACCGTGCGTGAGGTGAACCCGAGGATCAAGGCGTCGGCGACGCAGGCCATCGACGGCAGCATCTCGGTGCGCCGGCCGCTCGCCAGGTTGGGGATGGGCCTGCACCGTGGTCACCGCCAGCCCCAGGGGGACGACATCGACGTCGATGCGGTCATCGAGGCGCGAGTCGAGGCGCGCGCAGGGTCGGTGCCGGACGAGGCGGTCTACCTCGACAGTCTCCGGCGCAGGCGCGACCTGTCGGTGCTGCTGCTGCTCGACGTGTCGGGGTCCACCGCGGAGGCGGGCACCGTCGGCCGCACCGTGCACCAGCAGCAACGGGATGCGGTGGCCGATCTCACGGTCGCATTGCACGACCTGGGGGACCGGGTGGCGCTGTACGGCTACTACTCGCAGGGTCGCAAGGACGTCACGGTGGTGCCGGTCAAGCGGTTCGACGACCACCTCGACGCCCGGGTGATCCGGCGGCTCAACAGTCTCGAGCCCGGCGCGTACTCCAGGTTGGGTGCGGCCATCCGCCACGGCGCGGCGGTGGTGGAGGCGCGTGGCGGCACTTCGAGGCGGCTTCTCGTGGTGCTGTCCGACGGCTTGGCATACGACCACGGGTACGAACGGGCCTACGGCGCCGCGGACGCGCGGCGCGCGCTCACCGAGGCCCGTCGCCGGGGGACCGGCTGCGTATGCCTGACGGTGGGCGCGAGCACCGACGTCGAGTCGTTGCGCAGGGTGTTCGGCAGCGCGGCGCACGCGACGATCGGTCGCCCCGATCAGCTCGCCGGCGTCATCGGCCCCCTGTTCCGGTCGGCTCTGCGGGCCGCGGAGGTGCGGCGGCGGGTCCGATGACCGGGACTACCACGTGCGGATGGGCTGTCGGACAACGTGATTGACACCTTCACCGGAATTGGGTGATTCGCGCCCGGGTCTTGAACCAAACATCTGTTCCGGTTAGGCTCGGGCGGAACGCAACGGAGCGGACGAGGGAGGGTGCGATGGCCGGCGAAGCCGGACTCGCCAGTGGAAACGGCCGGGTCGACGCGTCGCGACCGTACTACGCCGCGGTGGGCACCGAGGAGGCCGTGTTCAAGGCGGCCTACCGTCAGGGGCTCTCGATCGTCCTCAAAGGGCCGACCGGCTGTGGCAAGACGCGGTTCGTCGAGGCGATGGCCCACGAACTCGGCCGGCCGCTGATCACCGTCGCCTGCCACGACGATCTGACGACCGCGGATCTCGTCGGCAGATATCTGCTGCGGGGTGACGAGACGGTGTGGGTGGACGGTCCGCTGACCCGCGCCGTCCGGGAGGGCGCGATCTGCTACCTCGACGAGGTGGTCGAGGCTCGGCAGGACACCACGGTGGTGCTGCACCCGCTCGCCGATCACCGTCGCCAGTTGCCGATCGAGCGCCTCGGTGTGACGCTCGACGCCGCCCCCGGGTTCGGTCTGGTGGTGTCGTACAACCCGGGCTACCAGAGCGTCCTCAAAGATCTGAAGGACTCCACGCGCCAGCGCATGGTCGCGATCGAATTCGGCTTTCCCGCACCGGAACTCGAGGAGTCGATCGTGGCCCACGAAGCGGGGGTCGACAATGCGACGGCCGCCGCGCTGGTACGTTTCGGCCAGGCGATCCGCCGACTGGAGACCGGGGGATTGCGGGAGGTCGCATCCACCCGCGTGCTGATCGCCGCGGGGCGGCTGGCCGCAGAGGGGCTGCCCATGCGGGATGCGGCGCTCGCGGCGATAGCGGGCCCGCTCAGCGACGACGCCACGGTGGGCCGCGGACTCGCCGAGATGATCGATGTGTACCTCGATGCGCCGCCGGGTGATTGACGCTGCCCAGTGGCGCCGCTAGTGTCCGAACAAATATTAGGTTATGTCTGCCACGGCCGGAAGCGTGTTGCCGAGGAGGTCGGATGTCATACGAGAGCACCGCGCAGCCCATCAAGGTCGGCTACCTGATGGATTTCACGCTGCCGCCCGGATTTCCCGAGGAACTGCGTGCCTCGTTCACCCGGACCTTCGACCTCGTCTTCTCCGAGGCGCTCGACCAGGGTCTGATGGACCGGCCCGTCCAGATGATCTACCGCGAGGTGGAGGGGCTGCCGAAAGGTTCGGTCAAGGCCGTCATCGACGCCTACGGCGAACTCGTCGACGAGGGTTGCCTGGTGGTCTTCGGGCCGAACATCACCGACAACTGTGTGCCGATGCGGGAGGCGATCGAGGAGCGCTTCAAGGTACCGGCGATCAGCGTGACCGGAACCGACGACTGGCTGGGGGAGTGGACGTTCGCCTTCCCGCAGGGGTCGATGACCGACGAACCGATCTTCCTCGCCGACCTCCTCGCGAAGCGGGGCCTCACCGAGGTGGGCGTGCTGGTCGAGCAGAGCCTGATCGGGGAGAGCTACCTCCGCAATCTGCGGAATGCCTGTGCGCGCCAAGGCATCCGGATCGTCGACGAGACGGTGATCGCGCAGACGGCACAGGACATCAACTCCGCGGTGAGCGTGCTGCACGATGCGAAGGCCGAGGCGATTGTGCATCTGGGGTTCGGCTTCGGCATCGTGTTCATCAACCCCGCCCTCGAGGCGGTCGACTGGGATCCGCCACGATTCACCACCACCGCGTTCCAGAACGCCTGGGTCAACCCGGTCATGTGGCAGGCGTTCATGGGATGGATCGGCGTCGACCAGTACGACGAGGGCAACCGTATCGGCCAGGACTTCCTGGACCGGTACGCCGCCCGGTACGACGGGAGCCGGCCCGAGTACTGCGTGTCGGTGGTGAACCGCGACGTCGCCGCAACCCTGGTGCGGGCGTTCACCGATGCCCACCCGCTGAGCCCACGCGGGGTCAAGGAGGCGCTCGAGCGGGTCAAGATGATGCCGGCGGCGTCCGGAGCGCCCGGAACTCGTGTGTCACTGGGCAAGTGGACCCGGCGGGCATGGATGGGTGCGGGTTATCTGGTGGCCCGCAGGCTGGATGCCGACGGCGTCAACTCGCACCTCGTGGACCGGTTCGGGGAGGCGTAGCACGATGACGACTCAGGACGAGCTGGACACCGCATCCACCCGAACGGCCGACGGCGCCACGCCGCGCACCGGCCCGAACTGGTGGCGGTGGATCTCGCTGTTCGCGTGGCTCGGATTCCTCGGCGTCTTCCTGGCCGTCATGCGCACCGATGTGGACCCGCGCGTGGCCAATCCGAACGTCGTGGGCCGACCGCGTCCGGTCGGATTCCTGACAGGTTTCGATCACTGGCAGGTCATCCCGCAGGTCGGCGCCCTGATCATGGTCGTGGTGCTGACCGTCGTCTTCATCCGCGGCTGGCGACGCAACCCCGGCAGTCCGGTGCTGTTGATGGTGCTGTGCACGACGTTGATCGTGTGGCAGGACCCCATCATGAACTGGGCGCCGTACGCGGTCTACAACCCGGCGCTGCTGCACTGGCCGGAATCGTGGCCGCTGATCATGATGTCGCCGACCGTCGAACCCTTCATCGTGTTCGGATACGTGACGTTCTACTTCGGCCCGTATTTCCCCGCGATCTGGATCCTGCGCAGATGGCAGGCCAAGCGGGGTCCCGAGTCGTTCGTCAGCCGGCACCCGCTGCTCACCCTCGGCGGACTGGTGTTGGTCATCGGCTTCATGTTCGACGCCCTGCTCGAGATCAGCCTGGTGCGCACGGGGCTCTACATCTACTCGCAGGCGATCCCGTTCGGCACGTTGTTCCCCGGCACGACGTTCCAGTTCCCGCTGTTGTGGGAGTCGCTCGCGGTGACCTTCGTGATGATTCCGGCGGCCATCCTGGTCTACCGGGACGACACCGGCAAGTCGGTGGCGGAGAAGCTCGCCGCCAAGGCGAGGCTGTTCCCGAAGAGGCCGGTGCTGGGCACGTTCCTGGTGATGTTCGCGATCATCAACGTGTCGTATTTCGCCTACGGGTCCTGGTTCTGGGCGATCAAGGCCAGCGGGCTGGCCACCTCGGTCGCCTGTCCGTGGCCGTATCCCGAGGCCAAGGTGTTCGACCCGCAGGGCTACTACGAGAAGGCCGGTGCGGAGGGTCCGTTCTCCGTGGGCAAGTGGTCCACGTGGCAGTACGCCCTGCCCGACGGGCGGCCCGACGTCGAGCCGCCGCCACCGGGCGAAGGTCCCTGCGCGCCGGAGAACGCCGATGAGTGACGCGCCGCAGGCGGCCTATGAGTCGAGGATGCTGATCGACGGCAAGCTGGTCGACGGCGAGGCCGGCACCTTCGCCAACATCAATCCGGCGAACGAAGAGGTGCTGGGCGAGGTTTCCGACGCGTCGAAGGCCGATATGAACCGGGCCATCGGCGCGGCGCGGCGTTCGTTCGACGAGACGGACTGGTCGACCAATCACCGACTGCGCAAACGGTGTCTCGAGCAACTGCACGAGGCGATCGACAGCGAACTGGAGGAGTTGCGGGAGGAGTTGATCCGCGAGGCCGGCGCGCCGCGTGCGGTCACCCGCGGCCCACAGCTCGACGCCCCGTTCGCCGACGGCCTGAGGTATCCGGCCGGCTTGATCGAGACGTTCCCGTGGGAGACCGATCTGGGCGACACCGTCGTCTCGGTGACCGGCGTCAACACCACGAGGAAGGTGTGGCACGAGCCGGTCGGCGTGGTCGGCGCCATCACCCCGTGGAACTTCCCGTTCGAGGTCGCCATCAACAAGCTCGGACAGGCGCTGGCGACCGGCAACACGGTGGTGCTCAAACCCGCGCCCGACACCCCGTTCCACGCGACCCGGCTGGGTCGGCTCATCGCCGAGCGGACCGACATCCCGGCCGGTGTCGTCAACGTCGTACCCGCGTCGGACCACTTCGTCGGCGAGGAGCTCACGCTCTCACCGAAAGTGGACATGATCTCCTTCACCGGCTCGACGGCCGTCGGCAGGCGGATCATGGAGAAGGGCGCCGCGACGATGAAGCGGCTCTTCCTCGAACTCGGCGGCAAGTCGGCCACCATCGTGTTGGAGGATGCCGACTTCGGCACCGCCTGCCTGATCGGCATCGGACCGCTCATGCACGCCGGTCAGGGATGCGCCGCACCGACCCGCATGCTGCTGCCGCGGTCCCGCTACGACGAGGGCGTCGCGATCCTGAAGACCCTCTACGAGAACATCGCCGCAGGCGATCCCCAGGACCCCGGGACCATCTGCGGTCCGGTCATCTCGGCCAGACAGCAGTCGCGCATTCTCGGCTACATCGCCAAGGGGGTGGACGAGGGTGCCACGCTGCTGGTGGGGAGCACCGGGGCGTCGCAGCGATTCGACAAGGGATTCTGGGTCGAGCCAACGCTTTTCACCGACGTCGACAACTCCATGACGATCGCGCAGGAGGAGATCTTCGGCCCGGTCCTCGTCGTGATCCCCTACGAGGACGAAGACGACGCCGTCCGGATCGCGAACGACAGCGCATACGGCCTGGCCGGCAACGTCATGTCGAGTTCTCTGGAGAGTTCGCTGCGCGTCGCCCGGCGGCTGCGCGCCGGCTTCATCGGGCTCAACGGCACCGTGGGGTACGGCGCGGACACACCGTTCGGCGGTTACAAGGCCAGCGGTGTCGGGCGGCAGAACGGCATCGCCGGTTTCAGCCAGTACACCGAGATCAAGTCCGTCGCCTATCCGGCTTCGTAGCGCTCATGGAGGTCGTTTTGCCCCAACTGTTCGATGATCTCGAGGACTTCGGGTCGTTCGACGACGCCGTGTCCGGAGACGTGCGCGATCCCTACCCGGAACTGGCCCGGCTCCGCCGTGAGGAACCGGTCCAGCGGATCGACATGTCCGCGATGCCCGGGGAAGCCGGCTTACCCGTTTTCATCGTGTACCGCTACGAGGATGCCCAACAGATGTTGCGCGACAACGTCACGTTCTCCTCGTCGGGCGTCATCGCCGCATTCGGTCCGGTGCTCGGCGAACGGGTCATGCTCGGCATGGACGAACCTGTCCACGGCCGGCTGCGCTCGCTGGTGTCGAAGGCGTTCTCGCAGAAGGCCCTCGCACGCTGGCAGGACGAACTCGTCGGTCGCGTCGGGAACGAACTGATCGACGGGTTCGCCGCCGACGGAAAGGCCGACCTGGTCAAGGAGTTCACCTTCGACTATCCGAGCCGGATCATCGCCGGCCTGCTCGGCCTGCCCGAGGCGGATTACCCACAGTTCCAACGCTGGTCCATCTCGCTGCTGAGCTGGATCCTCAACCCCGAGCGGGGACTTGCCGCCGCGGCGGCGCTGTGTGACTACTTCGCACCGATACTCGAGGCCCGTCGGGCCGAGCCGAGGGACGACCTGATCAGCCTGCTGGCCGAGGCGGAGATCGACGGAGAGAAGCTCACCGACGAGGAGATCTTCTCGTTCCTGCGACTGCTGCTTCCCGCGGGCGTCGAGACCACGTATCGGTCGCTGGGCAATCTGCTGTTCGCATTGCTCTCCGACACTGCGCAACTGGACGCCGTCCGCGCCGACCGCTCGCTGCTCCCGCAGGCGATCGAAGAAGCCGTGCGGTGGAATCCGCCCCTGCTGACCATCACCCGCACCACCACCCGCGACACCGAACTGGGCGGGGTGTCGATCCCCAGAGGGTGTTCGGTGCTGCCCATGCTCGGTTCGACGAACCGGCAGGAAGACCGCTGGGAGCGGCCGGACAAATTCGACATCTTCCGTACCCCCAAGGCCAACCTCGGCTGGGGTCACGGGGTGCACGTGTGTCTCGGCATGCATCTGGCCCGACTCGAGATGCGCACCGCGGTCAACCTCCTGCTCGACCGGCTGCCGAACCTGCGGTTCGACCCTGACGGGGACGACCCGCACATCCGGGGTCAGGTTTTCCGGTCGCCGACGTCATTGCCCGTCCTGTTCGACCCGACCGGGAGCACCGAGTGACCGACTTCGAATCCGTGGACTTCTTCACCGACCCGGCCCTGGTGCCCGATCCGTATCCGTACTTCGACCACCTGCGGTCGAAATGTCCGGTCACCCAGGCGACTCCGTTCACCGTGCTGGCGGTCACCGGATACGCCGAGGCGTTGTCGGTGTACCGGAACCCGGCGTTCTCGTCGTGCAATTCGGTGGCCGGACCGTTCTCCGGGATGCCGTTCGGGCCGGGTGACAGCGACGATGTGACCGACCTGATCGAGAAGCACCGGGACGCGGTGCCGATGGCCGAGCACATCACCTCCCAGGATCCGCCCCTGCACACCCGCACCCGGGGCCTGTTGAGCCGGTTGATCACACCGAAGCGCCTCAAGGAGAACGAGGACTTCATGTGGCGGCTGGCCGACCGGCAGCTCGACACCTTCATCGACCGGGGTGGGTGCGAGTTCCTCACCGACTACGCGAAACCGTTCTCGCTGCTGGTCATCGCCGACCTCCTCGGCGTCCCGGCCGAGGACCACGAGCAGTTCAAGGCGGTGTTCGCGGGGGAGACGGTCGGTGAACTCGGCAAGGAGGCGCCCACCACGCACAACCCGCTGCAGTGGCTGAACGAGAAGTTCTACGGCTACATCGAGGACCGCAGGCGCGCACCCCGCGAGGATGTGCTGACCGAACTCGCGCTCGCCAGGTACGAGGACGGGTCGACGCCCGACATCGAGGACGTCATGAACCTCTCGACGTTCCTGTTCGCCGCCGGCACCGAGACCACGACCAAACTGGTCAGTTCGGCGGTGCGGTTCATCGGCGACAACCCGGGTTTCGAGGCGATGCTGCGCCAGGATCGCAGCAAGATCCCGGCGTTCCTCGAAGAGACGTTGCGGCTGGAGAGCCCGGTCAAGTCGCACTTCCGGATGGCCAGGACGTCGACGACCATCGGCGACGTGCCGGTGCCCGCCGGGACCACCGTCATGCTGCTGCCCGGCGCCTGCAACCGCGACGGGCGAAAGTTCGAGGACCCGAACGAGTTCCGGTACGACCGGCAGAACGTGCGCGAACAGATCGCGTTCATCCGCGGTGCACACTCCTGCCCCGGCGCACCCCTGGCCCGGGCCGAAGGCCGGATCTCGCTCGAACGGATCCTCGACCGGATCGAGGACATCACCATCTCCGAGCAGCATCACGGCGCAGCCGACGACCGCCACTACAGCTACGAGCCCACCTTCATCATGCGGGGGCTGTCCGAGCTGCACATCACGTTCACGAAGAAGGAGAACCAGTGACCGGAAAGCTCGACGGCAAGGTCGCATTCATCACCGGTGCCGCACGCGGCCAGGGCCGGGCGCATGCGATCGCGATGGCCAGGGAGGGCGCCGACATCATCGCCGTCGACATCTGCCGTGACATCCCGTCCAACCCGTATCCGTTGGCGACACCGGAGGATCTCGCCGAAACCGAGCGCTCGGTGAAGGAGATCGGACGCCGGGTGGTGGCGCGCATCGCCGACGTCCGGGAGCGGCATGAACTCCGCGAGGCCGTCGAGGCCGGGGTCGCCGATCTCGGCCGGCTCGACATCGTCGTCGCCAACGCGGGCATCCTGCCCATGGCGATGGGCAATCCCGACCCGATGGGATTCGTCGACGCCTCCGACGTGGACCTCGTCGGGGTGATGAACACCGTGGCGGTGGCGATCCCGCATCTGCCCGACGGCGCCTCCATCATCGTCACCGGCTCCACCGCGGGCATGATCCGTGGTACCACCACGAGCCCGGACATGGGTCCGGGCGGCGCCGGATACGGGTGGAGCAAGCGCATCGTCATCGAATACGTCGAGGAGATGAGCCTGCACCTCGCCCCGCGCATGATTCGCGTCAACGCGATCCACCCGACCAACTGCAACACCCATCTGCTGCAGAACGAAGGCATGTACGGCGTGTTCCGGCCCGACCTCAAGATGGAGGGCAAGACACCGACGCGCGAGGATGCCGAACCACTGTTCTCCCTGTTCCAGGCGATGCCGATCCCGTACATCGAACCCGAGGACATGGCGCACCTCGGAGTGTTCCTGGCCAGCGACGACAGCCGCTACATCACCGGACAGCAGATCCGCGTCGATGCGGGCTCACTTCTCAAGTGGCCCAACGGACCCGGGGGATAGGGATCACCCGGGGCGGTGCAGGAACCCGTGGAGGACCGCCTGGACGAGTTCGTCGACGATCGCCTCGCGTGAGGGTGGTTGGGCACCGAAGAACGTCGACCGCAGGGCGACCATGCCGACGATCATGGCCACGGTCGAGTGTGCGGGCAGATCCGGCTGGTTCGACCGCATGCCGCGCAACTGCATCCCCTCGGCGCTGATCTGGCCGAGTACACTGATCGCTCGCCGGATGTCGGCGATGCCTGCGGCTTCGATGTCCTCGTCGCTGAGCCCGTCGGCCGCGACCAGGGTCAGCAGCAGGCCCCGATGCTCGACGAGCACGTCGTAGAGCCGGCCGACGAACTGCCGCGACAGCTCCTCCTCGTCGGTCGTGTCGGGGTCGACGGACTGCCAGGTGGTGCGGAACTCGTCGAGGAAGCTGGTGAACGGGACGACCAGTGCCTCCCGGAACAGCCCGGCCTTGGAGCCGAAATGACGGAACAGCAGGTATTCGCTGACGCCGGCGGCCTCGGCGATCTCGCGGGTGGTGGTGGCGCGGTAATCCCTGCGTGCGAACAGATCCCGCGCGGCGTCGAGCAGCAGCCGGCGCGCTTCACCGCGGGGCCGGCGGCTGTTGCGGGCCTCGGGAACGGGTGGCTTGTCGGACGAACGTCGCTGGGGCACTGGACTTCACCATAGCGGGGTATTGACCGCCCGAATTGTAATAGTGTCCACTATTAAATAGGTGGACGGCGGGAAGGGGAAGGTGTGGGAGCGCTCATCATGCTCGGCACGCTCATCGGGCTGGCGGTGCTCATCGTCGGTCTGGTCATCTACTTCGACCCGGAGGCGAGGGCGCCAAGAGCAGAGGACACCGGTGAGCGGTGAACTGACCCCAGCGCTGATCGTCGGACTGTCGTTCGCCTACGTCGGCGGGATCCTGTTCCTGGCGTTCGGTGTGTATCTGAGCATCAGGCGCGGCCGGCTGCATCCGCTGCTCCTGGTGTCCATCTCGGCGATCTCGTTCTCGTGGATCGAGGCGCCGTACGACTGGGCGGTGTACGCGCAGTTCCCGCCCGCGCTGCCGCGGATGCCGTCATGGTGGCCCATGAACTTCACGTGGGGCGGTGGTCTGCCGTCGGCGGTTCCGCTCGGGTACATCGCGTACTTCGTGCTGCCCGCGGTGACCGGCGCGGCGCTCGGGCGGCGGGTGGTGCGGCGGTTCGGCTGGCGCAGGCCACAGACGCTGCTGGCCGTCGGGTTCCTCGTCGGCTTCTGCTGGGCGCTGATGTTCAACGGGTTCTTCGGTCCCCGCCTCGGCGTCTTCTACTACGGCTACGTGATCCCGGGCCTGGCGATCTTCGAGGGGAGCAAGTTCCAATACCCGATCTACGACGCGATCGCGATGGGACTGCAGATGATGGTCTTCACCTATCTGCTCGGCCGCACCGACGACCAGGGCCGCAACGTCATCGAGATGTGGGCGGACAAGCGGGCGTCGAGCCGCGTCGGATCGTCGCTGCTGTCGATCGCGGCCGCGATCGTCGTCGGCCACCTCATGTACGGCGCGGTGTTCGCGCCGCATCTGGCGACGAAACTCGGCGGCTACGTCACCGAGGGCCCGACCGAGCAGCTGTTCCCCGGTATCGAGAACCAGCCGAGGTAGGTGACCATGGTGAACGCGGCAGTCGAGATGTACTACGACCCTTACGACTACGCGATCGACGACGACCCGTACCCGGTGTGGCGGCGCATGCGCGAAGAGGCGCCGCTGTACTACAACGACAAGTACGGCTTCTATGCGCTGAGCCGCTATGCCGATGTGGCGCACGCCCTTCCGGACTGGGAGACCTACCGTTCGGGTCGCGGAACGACCGCGGACATCCTGTTCAACAACATCGAGGTGCCGCCGGGCATCCTGCTGTTCGAGGACCCGCCCCTGCACGACGTGCACCGGCGCCTGCTGTCACGGGTGTTCACCCCGCGCCGGATGCTCGCGGTGGAGGACCTCGTGCGCGGATTCTGTTCCCGCGCACTGGATCCGCTGATGAGCGGGGACGGGTTCGACTTCGTCGCCGATCTCGGGGCGATCATGCCGATGCGCACCATCGGCTACCTGCTGGGTATCCCGGAGGAGGGGCAACAGCAGATCCGGGACCGTACGGACCGCAACATCGCGGTGAGCGACACGGCCGGGGATGTGAGCGCCACGGTGTTCGCGGAGTCGCTGGCGCTGTTCGCCGAGTACATCGAGTGGCGGGCGAGCCATCCGTCCGACGACCTGATGACCGAACTGCTCAACGCCGAGATCGAGGAACCGGACGGCACCCGGCGCACGTTGGAACGCACCGAGGTGCTCGCCTACACGGCGATGATCGCCGGCGCCGGGGGCGAAACGACGGCCCGCCTCATCGGATTCATGGGCGAGTTGCTCGGTGTGCACCCCGCCCAACGCCACGAGCTCGCCGCGGACCCCTCGTTGATCCCGTCGGCGGTCGAGGAGACGCTGCGCTACGAGCCCCCGTCACCGGTGCAGGCACGCTACGTGGCACGCGACGTCGAGCTGTACGGGCACACGGTGTCGGAAGGCTCTTTCATGTTGCTGCTCAACGGGTCCGCGAATCGTGACGATGCCCGGTTCACCAATCCCGACCGCTTCGACATCCACCGCAGGGGTGGGCATCTCAGCTTCGGACAGGGCCTGCACTTCTGCCTCGGCTCGGCGCTGGCGCGCCTGGAGGCCCGCGTGGCCTTCGAGGAGGTGTTCAAGCGCTGGTCCGACTGGGAGGTCGATTACGCCAACGCCGAACGGGCGCGGACGTCGAGTGTGCGGGGGTGGGCGCGACTGCCGGTCGGGACCGCCTGAGTCATCGCAGTTCGGTGGCGATCGCGTCGAACGCCGCGATCGTCGCCATGAGCTTGTCGTTCTCTTCGGGCAGCGCCCAGCTGGACAGTTTCACGGCGACCACACCGGCGGGCCGGTTGACGTAGATCATCTGCCCGTGGATGCCCAGACACAGCACCACGTCGTCGCCGGGGTAGGGCAGCCAGCACTTGTTCCGGTACATCCCGCCCGGGAAGCGGGCGGTGTCGCGGCCGGCGGCGAATGCGGCGCGCGAATCCTGCCCACCCGCCAGCGTGTCGGCGATCCATGCCGCGGGCACCACCTGTTCACCGGTCAGCGAGACACCATCGGTGAGGAACAGCGTCCCGACCCGGACCAGGTCACGCAGGCAGGCATTGATCCCGCCGTCGAACATCCCGGTGCCCTCGCGGTCGATCCCGATCACCGCATCGGCCTGCGCCCCGATGCGGCTCCACAGCAGATCGGACATGAGCGCGGGCATCCGGGTGCCTGCGGCGGCCTCGCACACCCACCCCAGCACGTCGGTTTCGCAGGACCGGTAGTCGAAGGGCCCGCCATGCGGCGCCTTCTGCTTCAGCGTCAGCAGGAAGCCGTACATGGTGTCGGGCAGGTCCGGCACCGTGCGGGGCGCCCAGCCGATCGCCTGCTCGAGGAGCCGCACCTCGGCGAGCGGGTCGAGGTACTCCTCGGAAAACCCGATGCCCGAACGCATGTCGAGCAGGTGGCGAACCGTCGCGCCGGCGTAGCCGGATTCCGCGAGAGCAGGCACATAGCTGCTGAGCAGTGCCCCGGGCGCCAGCAGGCCCTGGCCGACCAACGCCCCCGCCACCGTCGCGATCAGGGTCTTGCTCACCGACATCAGCAGGTGCGGGGTGTCGGGCTGCATCCCACTCGGGTACCGCTCCTCGAGGACCTCGCCGTGGCGGGTGACGATCCAGCCGTCGGTGGCGGTCGCGCCCATCACGTCACCCACCGTCGTGCCGCCGGGCAGCGCCAGCTCCGACAACGCGGCACTCCGGTCGGGCAGTTCGGCGACCGGTCCGTCACCGCGGGAGATCCGCGCAGTCGGCAGGAAATCGGCGAGATGCTGGAACGCCCAATGCAGGTGCGGGGCCGTCTGCCAGTTCTGCAGGGTCAGATCGGGCGGGACACTCACGCCGCCGACCTTAAACGGTCTCGCGGCGTTTCGACGGGAGTGCCCGCCGCACGGTGACAGACTGGGTGCGTGCGTTCGAATCCCACATGCTGGCTCACCGACATGGACGGCGTACTCGTCCGCGAAGAACACGCACTGCCGGGGGCAGCGGAATTCCTCGCCCGCCTGGTCGAGCGGGAACGGCCCTTTCTGGTGCTGACGAACAATTCGATCTTCACCCCACGCGACCTCGCCGCCCGGCTGGCGCGCTCCGGGCTGATCGTCCCCGAGGCGTCGATCTGGACGTCGGCCCTGGCCACCGCGACCTTCCTGAGCGATCAGCTGCCGGGCGGGTCGGCCTACGTCATCGGCGAGGCCGGGCTGACCACCGCCCTGCACGAGGCCGGATACACGCTGACCGACGTCGGACCGGATTTCGTGGTGCTCGGCGAGACCCGCACCTACTCGTTCGAGGCCATCACCAAGGCGGTCCGGCTGATCCTCGGCGGCGCCCGGTTCATCGCGACCAACCCCGACGTGACCGGCCCGTCGGCGGAGGGTCCGCTGCCCGCCACCGGATCGGTGGCGGCCATGATCACGAAGGCCGCCGGCCGGGAACCGTATTTCGTCGGCAAACCGAATCCCATGATGTTCCGCAGCGCCCTCAACCGGATCGAGGCGCATTCGGAGAGCACCGTGATGGTAGGGGACCGGATGGACACCGACGTCGTCGCGGGCATCGAGGCGGGACTGGAAACGATCCTCGTGCTGACCGGGTCGACGACCATCGAAGAGGTCGAACGGTATCCCTTCCGGCCGAGCCGGGTGCTGCCCTCCATTGCCGAGGCCATCGACCTGGTGTGATGCGTGAGGAGCTGGCCTCTGCGCGGTCCGGTCGCATAGAGTATCCAATATCGGCGAAAGGGAGCCCTATGCCTCCACGCACAGCGACCAAGCGCACATCCGTCCGTAGCGACCCGGGCGCGGCGCAGCGTGCGGACTTCGTGCGGCCGAAGACCGCACAGCAGGCGGTCGCCGAGGCGCTGCGCCGCGACATCACCACCGGCAAGCTCGCGCCCGGCAGCTGGATCGTGCAGGAGGCGTTGGCCGAGCAGTTCGGCATGTCGCGCATCCCGGTCCGGGAGGCCCTCAAGACGCTCGAGGCCGAGGAGTACATCACCTACGTCCCGCACAGCGGGTACCGGGTGGCCAAACTCGGGCTCGAGGACCTGCTCGAGGTCTTCCGGCTGCGCGACATCCTCGAAGAGGAGCTGCTCCGTGATGCGATGCCGCGGCTGACCGACGAGGTCGTCGACGCGATGCGCGCCGAGATGGCCGAGATGGACCGGGCCGCCGCGGCGGGTGACCTCATCGCCGTCGGGGTGGCGAACCGCCGGTTCCACTTCCTGCCGTTCGAGGCGAGCCGGATGGCCCGCACCCGGCGGCTGGTGACGCAGCTGTGGAACACCGCCGACGCCTACCGCCCGCTCTACGCCCATCTGATGGATCTGGAGAAGGTCAACAGCGAGCACGTGCTGTTCGTCGAGGCGATGGTGGCCCGCGACGTCGAGAAGGCGGTGGCGATCAACCACCAGCACCGCTCGCATGCCGTCGATCACCTGCGCGAGGTGTTCGCCCGGGAGGAAACCGGCCCGCAGCCGTGACGGCACGGAAACGGCTGGCCGAGTTGGGGTTGGACCTGCCGGCACCGCCGCCGCCGAAAGGCGCCTACACCCCGTACCGGTGGTGCGGCGATCAGTTGTGGGTCTCCGGTGCCACGGCCCGGCGCCCCGGCGCACCCGGCCTGCGCGGAGTCGTCGGCGCGGACGTCACGATCGAGCAGGCCGCCGACCAGGCACGTCTGGCGGCGCTGAACCTGCTCGGGGCGGTCGAGGCCGCGGCCGGCCTCGACGCCGTGCGGGGACTGGTGCACCTGCGCGGATATGTCCGCGGCACAACGGAATTCGATTCCCACCCGGCGGTGATCGACGGGGCGTCACATCTCATGCTGGAGGTGTTCGGAGCCGACCGCGGTGCGCACGCCCGCACGGCGATCGGGGTGGCGTCGCTGCCGGGCGGCGCCTGCGTCGAACTCGAACTGGTTGCCGCCGTCGACCGCTGAGCTCACCGCAACCGTTGCGCCGTCCGCCCGATCGCCAAGCCCAGCAGCACCCCGGCCAGCATGGTCAGCGCCAGCGACACCTCGTCGGAGGTGGTGGAGTATCGGGGTGTGAGGGTCGGTTGCGCCGCGGACACAGGGTGTTCGCCGGCCTCGACGCCACCGGTGATCAGCGTGTTCAACCGTTTGACGAACTGCGCTAGGATCCGGTTGCTCACCTGGGAGATCACCCCGCTGCCGAACTGCGCGATGCGGCCGCCCAATTCGAGGTCGGTCACCACCGTCACGTCGGAATGTCCTGCGGCGTCGGCCGATTCGCGAGCGACCATCGTCACCGTCGCCTCGGCCGACCCGTTGCCCCTGCGGTCGCGGGCGTGGCCGCGCACCACCATCTCGTGGGTGTCGTCGCTTCGGCTGACCACGGTGGCCGTGCCGGCCAGAGTCAGGCCCACCGGCCCGACCTTCACCGCGACGCTGGCGTGGTAGTCGTCGCCGTCGCAGCGGTCGAGACCGGCGCCGGGGATGCACTCGACCACCTTGGGGATGTCGGTCAGCGCCGCCCAGGCGGTGTCGAGTGGGGCGTTGACCGAGAACTCGTTGACGAGCCGCACCTGCATCTCCTCTTTCCCGGACGAGTTCGCCGATTCCGGTTGTGGGTCCCGGGGCGCCACCCTACGATTGGATACGATATCCAACGGTAGGAGGTCGAGCAGGTGTTGAGCAAGGGAGTCGGTCTCTTCCCGACCGAGCCCGTCGGGGCCATGTGTGACTACGTGCGGTTGTGTGAATCGCTCGGGTACGACAACGTGTGGTTCGGCGACTCGCAGAACATCTGGCGGGAGTCCTCGACGGTGATGGGTGCGGCGGCCGTGGGCACCGAACGCATCGTGTTCGGCACCGGCGTCACCAACGCCGTCACGCGCCATCCGTCGCTTTTGGCCTCGACGTGGGCGACGCTGGCGGAGTTTACGGGCGGCCGCGTGGCGCTGGGCATCGGCACTGGCGATTCGTCACTGCGCACCATGGGTCTCAAACCGCAGAAGCTGGCCGAACTGGAGGAGTCGATCCGACAGCTGCGCGCGCTGTTCCGCGGAGAGAAGGTGGTCGAGGCGACCAGCGGTGCCGACTTCCACCTCAACTACCTGTCCGAGCCGCTCGACATCCCGGTTTACATCGCCGCGTCGGCGCCCAAGATCCTGCGCATGTCCGGCCGCATCGCCGACGGGGTGATCGTGCTGGTCGGCACCGCACCGCACTTCATCGAGGCGGCGCTCAAGACCATCGAAGCCGGCGCGGCGGAGAGCGGGCGCACACTCGAGGACCTGCACATCGTGTTGTGGACACCGACCGCCATCAGTGAGGACCGCACGGAGGCAAGGGATCTGGTGCGGGCCCACGTGTCGCGCGTCGCGATCCGTCCGCTGCCGGCCAAGGTGGAGCCCGCGCTGGAGAAGGCGATCGACCGCATCCGCGACTCCTACAACTACTACGAGCACATGAACACCGAGGCGTCGCACGCCGATCTGGTGCCTGACGAACTCGTCGACCTGTTCGCGCTGGCGGGTACGCCCGCCGAGTGCGCCCAGCGGCTCAAGGAGATCGAGGCCCTCGGCGTCGACCAGGTCTCGATCGTGCCGTTCGTCCGGCCCGGCCAGAGTCGCGCGCCGACCATCCGTACCTTCGCCGAGATCGTGGGCGGATCCGCGCCGTGACCCGGTCCGGTGGCGCGACAGCGCGTTATCCGGCGCCGGGCAGTCCGGTGCCGGGGGCTCCGCCGCCGTTGAAGCGGGCGCTGACGCCGGCCGACGGTACGGCGGTGGGAGGGAATGTGTCGCCGGACACGCCCGCGCGTACGCCGGATTCGCCTCGGCGCGAGGGCGGCCCGCACGGTGTGGGGGAGCGGGGCGCGCGGTTGACAGCGGCGGCCGCCATGGTCGGCATCGCCGCGGGACTGGAACTCGCCGGGGTGCTGGCGCGCCGGTCCAAGGGCGTGAAACGTTGACGCAGATCACACCTGTTCGTATGCTGTATCCAATATTCAGTTTACCGGAGGTTGTCCGATGATCTGGTCCCCCAAGGCTTTTGCCGCCCTCTTCGCCGCAGGCGCGCTCCTTCTCGGCGCCACCGCGTGCGCCGACGAATCCGCCGAACCCGCCGCGCAGGGCACCGACGAGCTGAGCATCTCGGCGACCGGTGTCGACAGCCTGCCGTTCATGGCCATCCTGCAGGCCGGCATCGACAAGGGCTGGTTCGAGGAGGAAGGGCTCAAGGTCGACCTGTTCTCCGGCGGCGGAGGTGGCAACACGTTGCGTGTGGTCACCAGCGGCGACGCCGACATGGCCATCGCGGGCAACACGTCGGTGCTGCTGGCCGCCCGGCAGCCCGATTCCAACCTCAAGGTCATCGCACCATGGTTCCAGATCAACGATTTCTCGTGGATCTCACCGCCCGGACGCACGATCGAGGGCGCGACGCTGGGCTTCAGCTCGGCGGGTTCCTCCACGGAGCTGATCGTCAAGGCGCTCGAGAAGGAGCTCGGCGTCAAGGCCCAGGCCGTCGGCCCCATGGGCGACAACTGGACTGCCGCCAAGGCCGGTCAGATCACCGCCGGCTGGGCCATGCAGCCCTTCATCGCCGACAAGCAGGCCAGCGACAACGCCGAGGTGCTGGTCAATTCGCGTGACGTCATCGGGGACATGCCCGCCGATCTGGTGGCGGTGAACGGCGACTACGCCGAAGCCAACGGCGACAACCTGAAGGCGTTCTTCCGCGTCGCCGACCGCCTCAACAAGTGGGTGGTGGAGAATCCCAACGAGGCCGGCGCCGAGCTCGGTCCGCTGGTCGGGGTGAGCCCGGAGGTGATGACCGCCGCGTTGCGCGACACCCCCGACATCGAGAAGGGCTACTCATTGACCGTCGACCAGGCCGGGCTGAAGAACCTGTCCGACCTCATGGTCGCCGCCGGGCAGATCCCCGAGCCCGTCGACTGGGCCACGGTGCTCGACCAGCAGTACCTGCCCGAGGGCGCCCGCAGCGAGTTCTGACCAGAGCCGGCCCACCGCCCCTGACCACGATCGGAGTCTCGTGAACGCGACATCCCAGGGCATCGAGATGCGCGGCGTGTCCGTGGTGTTCGACGCCCCGGCGGGCAAGGTCACCGCCGTCACCGGCATCGACCAGGACGTGCCCCACAGCAGTTTCGTGTCCATCGTCGGACCGAGCGGTTGCGGCAAGTCCACGCTGCTGGCCGTCATCGCCGGCCTGCAGCGGGCCACCACCGGCCACGTCAGTGTGGCCGGTAAGACCGTGACGGGCCCCGACCCGAAGATCGGCGTTGTCTTCCAAGAGGATTCGACGTTGCCATGGCGCACCGTCGAGGACAACGTCAGCTTCGCGATGGAGATGATCGGCACCGCGAAGGCCGAACGCCGCAAGCGTGCCAAGGAGGCGATCGACCTCGTCGGGCTGAGCGGGTTCGAGAAGTCCTATCCGTCGCAGCTGTCCGGCGGCATGCGGCAGCGTGTCGCGCTCGCGCGCACCCTGGCGGTGCAACCCGAGGTGGTGCTGATGGACGAGCCGTTCGCGGCGCTCGATCAGCAGACCCGGATCTTCCTCGGCGCCGAGGTCCGGCAGATCTGGGCCCGCACCCACCAGACCGTCGTCTTCGTCACCCACGACATCAGCGAGGCGATCCTGCTGTCCCAGCAGGTCTGGGTGATGTCCTACCGGCCGGGTTCGATCATCGACGTCGTCGACATCGACCTGCCTGCCGACCGGGACGCCGGGGTGGTCTCGACCCCGCGCTTCAACGAACTGCACAACCGGATCTGGGGATCGCTGCAGGCCGAATCGATGCGCGGATTCCGTCAACAGGAGACGGCGGCCACATGACGGCGTCGTACCTGGCCGAAGACGATCTGCCCACCGAGACCATGCCACCGAAACCGACCGGCCCGAAGACCGCCCGGCGTTCCCGCAACATGGGCGGCGCACTGGTCAGTGTGTTGTCCACCCTCGCCCTGATCGCGCTGTTCCTCCTGTTCGCCGAGGTCGGCTCGGCGGCGGGGTGGTGGAGCGAACGGGTGTTACCGGCCCCGTCGACCATCTTCGGCGAGCTCCCTGCGCTTTTCGGTGATCCCCAGTTCTGGCTCGACGCCCGCCGGACCGGCATGGAGGTCGCCGTCTCGATCGTGGCGGGCAGCCTGATCGGCTTCGCGGCGGGCCTGACCTTCTGGAAGCTGCCGACCGTCGGCCGGGTCTTCGAGCCCTACCTGGTGTCGTTCTACGCCGTGCCGCTGGTGCTCTTCTATCCGGTGATGATCGTGCTCGTCGGCATCAACGCGATGTCGGTGATCATCCTGGCGACGATCATGGCGGCGATCCCCATGGCACTCAACACCGCCGTCGGCCTGAACACCATGCCGCCGGTGTACATGAAACTGGCCCGCTCGCTGAAAGCCTCACCGCGCCAGACGCTCTTCGCCATCGCCATCCCGGCGGCCGGGCCGTTCATCGTCGCCGGATTGCGGCTGGCGGTGGTCTACGCGCTGATCGGGACCATCGCGATGGAATTCACCACGGCCCAGGCCGGGCTCGGCTACCGCATCCGCTATCTCTACGAGATCTTCGACAACACACTGATGTTCGCCTACATCGCCGTCGTGCTGGCCCTGTCGATGATCTTGACGGTGCTGCTGGCGCTCGTGGAGCGGGTACTGCTGCGAGGGAGGAAGGCATGACCGCCACGTTGCCGCGCGATGATGCCGCCACCGCGCACACCCCGGCCCGCCGGATCCGGTCGCTGCTGGGCAACCAGTTCGTCGGCGCCGTCGCACTGGCCGTCGTGGTGGTGATCGGCTGGGAGATCATGTCCAGCCTGACGTTCGTGATCCCGTCGCCGGTGCAGACCTTCGTCGTGCTCGTCGAGAACCTGTCGGATCCCAGCTATCTGTTCGACCTGAGGGTGACCGCGCAGGCGGTGTTCCTCGCCTTCGTGATCGGCACCGCGGTCGGCGGCGGGATCGGCCTGCTGCTGGGCCTGTCGCAACGGCTGCGCCAGCTGCTCGAGCCGCTGATCATCATGCTCAACGGCATCCCGAAGATCGTGCTGTACCCGGTGCTGCTGCCGATCTTCAGCCTCTCCGGCTCGAAAGTCGTGATGGGCGTGCTGTTCGCGCTGTTCCCGGTGCTGATCAACGTGTCCACCGGCGTGCAGGAGATTCCGCGGGTGTATTGGAAGCTCGCCCGGTCCGTCCGGGCGAACGCGTGGCAGACGTTGGTGCACATCATCTTTCCGGCGATTCGGCGGCCGCTGCTGACCGGCATCCGGCTGGCGGTCAGTCTGTCGGTCGTCGGCGTCGTGCTCTCGGAGTTCTTCGCCACCCGCCGCGGGCTGGGCCGGGTGGTGCTGCAGTCCTACAGCCACGGTGACTATCCGTCCATGGTGGCCACGATCATGCTGCTGATCACCATCTCGTTCGCGATCTCGGTGGCGTTGTGGCAGTGGGAGAAACGGCTACATTGAGCTACATCGGCACCTCGGTGCGGCGACGCGAGGACGACCGGATGCTCGCGGGGCAGGGCCGGTTCCTCGCCGACCGCGCGGCGGGCGCCCACCACGCGGTGTTCGTGCGGTCCAGTGAGGCCCACGCCCGCATCGAGCGCATCGACACCGCGGCCGCGGCGCGCATGCCCGGGGTCGTCGGCGTCTACACCGCGGCCGACCTCGGCTTGACCGGAGCGGCCATCCCCGCCCTGACGATCCCCAATCCGGCTTTCACGGCGGCGACCAACTGCGTGCTCGCCGAGCAGCGGCTGCCGGTGCTGGCCGCCGACACCGTGCACTACATCGGTCAGCCGATCGCCGTGCTGGTCGCCGAGGACCGCTATCGCGCCGAGGACGCGCTCGAAGCGGTCCAGGTGCACTATGCGCCCCTGCCCGCGATCACCGATCCGGTGGCCGCACTCGACCCCGGTAGCGCGGTGCTGTTCGGGCATATGACGTCCAACGAGGCCGCGCGGCTGGAGTACTCGTTCGGTGATCCCGAGCGCGCGTTCGCCGCCGCCGCGCACGTCGTCGAGGGCACCTACCGGATGAACCGGCACGGGGCGATCCCGCTCGAAGGCCGGGGCGTGCGGGCGTCCTTCGACGCGCAGCGGCGGCGGGTCGAGTTGTGGACCTCGACCCAGATCCCGCACACCGTGCGCAACGCCATCTGCGCGGTGACGGGCTGGAGCGCGCAGGACATCACCGTCGCGGTGCCCGATGTCGGCGGCGGTTTCGGGACCAAGGCCAACGTCTACGCCGAGGAGATCGCGCTGGCCGTGCTGGCCCGCCACACCGGCGGCCCGGTGATCTGGATCGAGGACCGCCAGGAACACCTGGTCGCCAGCGCCCAGGCCCGCGATCAGGTGCACCACACCCGCCTGGCGGTCGACGCCGACGGCCGCATCCTGGGCTGGGAGGACTCGTTCGTCGCCGACATCGGCGCCGGGAGCCTCTGGGTCGCGGGCATCGTCGCGAACACCGCGATCCACCTGCTCGGCCCGTACCGGGTTCCCGCGGCCCACATCACCGGACGCGCGGCGCTGACGAACAAGACCCTCACCGCGCAGTACCGCGGAGCAGGTCGGCCGGAGGCCACCTTCGCGCTGGAACGCAGTCTCGACGCCGCCGCGCGGCGGCTGGGTGTGAGCACCGAGGAGATCCGCAGGCGCAACCTGCTCACCGCCGAGGATCTGCCCTATCCGCGGCCACTGCCGTACCGCGACGGCGTGCCGATCTCGTTCGACGGCGGCGACTACCGGGCGTGCCTGGACTCGGTGTCGAACCTGTTGCCGCGCAGCGAGATCGACGAGCTGGCGGTCGAGCATCCGGATCACCGCATCGGCTACGGGCTGGCGTCGTACATCGAGGCCACCGGCCGCGGCCCGCACGAGACGGCCCGCATCCGGTTGCTCGCCGACGGCGGGTTCGAGGTCACCGCGGGCGCGGCCGCCGCCGGGCAGGGGCACGAGACCGTCTTCGCGCAGGTGGCGGCCGAGGCGCTGGGCGTACCGATGGAGTGTGTGCGCTACGTGCCGTCGGACACCGAGCGGCTGCCCGAAGGGGTCGGCACGTTCGCGAGCCGCTCGGCGATCCTGGCCGGCTCCGCGGTGCACGAGGCAGCCGGCAAACTGGTGGAGGCCGCGGTGGAGCACGCGCGGCGACTGCTCGGCGTGGACGAAGCCCCGATCGAGTACTCACACGGGATGTTCCGCGCCGGTGGCCGCACCGTGAGCTGGCTGGAGATCGCGCGCGCCCAGGCGGTGGGTGGGGACGCCGAGAGCGGGTCGGCCCTCGACGTGACTTCGGTGTTCCGTGTGGAGACGGTGACCTGGACGATGGGGGTGCACGCCGCGATCGTGGGCGTACACCGGCGCACGGGTCTGGTGACGGTGCTGCGGTATGCGGTATCGCACGAAGGCGGCCGCGAGATCAACCCCCGCATCGTCGAGGGCCAGATCATCGGCGGCGTCGCCCAGGGACTCGGCGGTGCGCTGTTCGAGCAGTGGCGGTACTCCGATGCGGGTCAGCCACTTTCGACGACGTTCGCGGCGTATCACCTGCCGCTGTCGACCGACGTTCCGCGCGTCGCCATCGAGCACCTGCACGTCGACACCCCGGTCAACCCGATCGGGGTGCGGGGCGCGGGGGAGAGCGGCACCATCGCGGTGTACGCCGCGGTCGCCGGTGCGGTCGACGATGCGCTCGACGGTGCCATCCACGTCGACAGCACGCCGATCCGCCCGGGCGACCTGTGCCGCGCGCTGGCTGCGGAGCTCTCGTGAAACCGGCCGAGTTCACCTATCACCGGCCTGAATCCGTCGCCGAGGCGCTCGACCTGCTGGCGGCCGACCCCGACGCGAAACTGCTGGCGGGCGGCCAATCGCTGTTGACGCTCATGAACCTGCGGCTGGCGCGGCCGTCGGCGATCATCGACATCGGCCGGCTCACCGAGCTCACCAGGATCTTCGACGACACCGACGATCTGATCCTCGGTGCGCTGGTCACCCACCGCACCGTCGAGGTCGACCCGTTGATCGCCGCGCGTGCTCCGCTGCTGGCCGACGCCGCCCGCTACATCGGCCACGTCGGCATCCGCAACCGCGGGACGATCGGCGGGTCGATCGCCCATGCCGACCCGGCCGCCGAGATGCCCTTGGCCACACTGGTTCTCGACGCCACTTTCCACGTGGAGTCGGCGGTGTCCGGGCGCAGGACGGTGGCCGCCGAGGACATGTTCGTGTCGTTCTACACCAACGGCCTCGAATCCCACGAGATGCTGACCTGGATCTCGGTTCCCGCCATCCGACCGGATCAGGGCTGGGGTTTCGTCGAATACGCACCCCAGCACGGTGATTACGGGCTGGCCGGCGCAGGGTGTCTGCTCACCATGCACCCCGACGGGACCGTGGCGGCGCTGCGCGCCGGGGTACTCAGCGCCGCCGACCGGCCGCTGCTGTTCGTCGGTGAGGAGGCCGTCGGAGCGCGTCCGACCCCGGCGCTGTTCCGCGATCTCGCGTCCACGTGGGCCGCCCGCACCGAACCGTCGTCCGACGACAGCGACCATGTCCGGAGGCTGTGTGCAGAGTCGCTGACCGAGGCGCTGACCGCCGCGGCCGGCCGAGCGGCGCGAGAACAGGAGACCGCCCATGTCTGAGTGCCCCGCGGCTGTCGCGGTGTCGGTCACCGTCAACGGCAGGGCGGTGTCACGGTCGGTGCCGCCACGGCTCACCCTGGCCGACTTCCTGCGCGACGAACTCGGCTTGACCGGAACACATCTGGGGTGCGAACACGGTGTCTGCGGGGCGTGCAGCGTCTTCGTCGACGGCCGCAGCGCGCGCGCCTGCCTGACGCTGGCGGTGCAGGTCGACGGCGCGCGGGTCGACACGGTCGAGGGGTTGGGTGCCTTCGAGGAGACCGCCCGCCTGCGGGAGGCGTTCCGGGAACGCGGCGGCCTGCAATGCGGTTTCTGCACGCCCGGTTTCCTGGTCACCGCCGTCGAACTGTTGCGCGACACCGACGCCGACAAACCGCTCACCGAGGAGTCGGTCCGGGAAGCGTTGTCGGGCAACATCTGTCGCTGCACCGGTTATCAGGGGATCGTGCAGGCCGTACTCGACGCCGCGAGTACGCCGGAGTAATGCGCGCACGGGCCGGCGCCGCCCTGCCCGTCCTGCTACGGCCGGTGGGGCGCAGCAGGTGGGGGATGGCCGCCGCGCTCGCCGCCACCCTCGGCCTGCTGCTGATCGTGCCGCAACTACAGGGCCGTCCCGCGCTCGGCTCCGCCCTGGCGCTGGGCTTCGTCCTGACCGCGGTGCCGACGCTGCCCACGACCTGGCGGCCGGCGCTGACGACCATGTCGGCGCGGGCCGCCGCAGTGCTCGTCGGCGGGTTCCTGGTCGTCGCGTGCGCCGATCACCCCGTGGCCCTCGCCGTGGTCACCGTGGGTGCCGCGGTCGCGGGCGCGCTGATCCACCGGGTCGGGGCGACGGCCGGCCTCGCGGTGGTGCTGATCGACATCGATCTGAACACCGACACCGGCGGACCGCCGTCGCTCGCTGATCTGCCGGCCTACGTGATCGGGGCCGCCACGGTGTTCGCGGCGTGGGCGGCGTGGTGGGTCACGGCGAGAACCGTTGCCGCGCTGCGCGATCAGCGGCTGGGCGATCAGGAGCAGCCGGCCCGTGGCGTGAACCGCGCGCATGCCGTGCGGGTGGCCGTCGCCGTCGCGGTGGCGGTGGTGCTGGCGGGTACGTTGCCCGACGACCTGGTCGGCGGGCACTGGCTGGTGACGAGCGTGCTGCTGACCATCCAGCCGGGCCGGCCGGCGACCCGGGTGCGCCTCGTGCAACGGCTGTGCGGTAACACCGCGGGCGCCGTCATCGCCGCGGTCCTGCTCGGCGCCCACCCCGCGGTGCCGGTGGCCGTCGCGGTGACGGTGCTGCTGTTCCTGCTGGCCGTCGCACTGCGGCCGGTGAACTACACGTGGTGGGCGATCACCGGGCCGCCCGTGCTGCTGGTCATCAGCGAGTATCCGCACTGGTTCCCGTGGTACGAGGGCGCGGTGCGGCTGGCGATGAACCTGCTCGGCGCCGCCATCGTCGTCGCGATCGTCTTCGCCGCACCGCGCGCATGGGGCTACTTCCACCGCCGCCAGGAGTCGGATAGTGTATACAAAATCCAATGCAAGGAGGCGTCGTGACGATACTGCTCGTCGAGGACATCGGGCTGCTGGTCCACGGTGACCCGAACGTCGCCCCGGTGCGCGATACCACGCTCGTCATCGAGGACGGGGTGATCGCGGGCATCGGTACCGATCATCCCGCCCCGGATCAGGTGCTGTCGGCGGGCGGCCTCGCCGTCATGCCCGGTCTGGTCGACGGGCACGTCCACCCGACGTTCGGCGAGTGGACACCCGCGCAGGACGCGGTCGGGTGGATCGGCAACTATCTGCACGGCGGCACCACGTCCATGGTGTCGGCCGGTGAACTGCACATCCCGGGCCTCGCCTTCGACGCGCTCACCCCGGAGCTGGTGCTCTCGATCGCCATCACCTCGAAGCACACCACCGGCCGGATGCGACCCTCCGGCGTCAAGGTCAACGCCGGCACGGTACTGCTGGTGCCCGGAATGACCGAGGAACACTTCGACCGCGCCCACGCCGAGGGCATCGACCAGCTGAAGTTCATCTTCTACGACTGGAACCGGTTGGGGGACGGGGAAGCCCAGCGCTACATGCAGTGGGCGCACGACCGCGGTATGACGGTCAAGATGCACTCGGGTGGGGTGTCGCGGTCCGGGTCCAGCCGGGTCGCCGGCAGCGACGTCGTGCTGGCCGTCCGGCCGGACATCGTCGGCCACATCTCGGGCGGTCCGATACCCGCACCCGACGCCGACATCGCCACCATCATCGCCGACCTGCCGTCGGCGTACGTCGAGGTGTGCAGCTCCAACAACTACCGCGCCACCAAGTTCGTCGCCGAGCAGCTGACGGCGCGTGATCAGGTCCACCGCCTCACACTGGGCACCGACACCCCCGGCGGCACCGGCGTCATCCCGCGCGGCATGCTGCGCAACCTCTGCTATCTCGCGTCGGTGTGCGGGCTCGACCCGGTGGCGGCGGTGGCCGCAGGCACCGGTCAGACCGCGCGGGCGCACGGGCTGGACACCGGGGTGCTCGCCGAAGGCCGCCCCGCAGATCTGGTGGTGCTCGGGCCGATCACCGGATCGGTGGCCACCGACGCGCTCGAATGTTTCGCCCTCGGCGACCTGCCCGGTATCGCGACCGTGCTCGTCGACGGTGTGCCGCTCGTCGAGACCCGCAGCCAGCAGACGCCCCCGCCCAGGCAGGCGGTCACCTGGAAGCGTCCCGGCACCCGGCCGCCTCATCTGCCCGCCCCCGCCACCCGCAGCACCGGTTGCTGCTGACCCTCGAGGAGATCTGTTGTCCAGCACCGTGACCGAACCGATGTCGCCCGACGCGCTGGTCGGGATCGACGCGCTGCTCAGCGACGAGGAGCGCCAGATCCGCGATACCGTCCGCGCGCTCGTCAAGCGCCGGATCGCTCCCGAGATCGCCGGCTGGTACGAGAACGGCGAGCTGCCGGCCCGCGAACTGGCCCGCGAACTCGGGGAGCTCGGCCTGCTCGGGATGCACCTGGAGGGCTACGGCTGCGCCGGCACCTCGGCCGTCGCCTACGGGCTGGCCTGCCTCGAGCTGGAGGCCGGTGACTCCGGCATCCGTTCGCTGGTCAGCGTGCAGGGCTCGCTCGCGATGTACGCCATCCACGCCTTCGGCAGCGAGGAGCAGAAGCAGCACTGGCTGCCGCGGATGGCGGCCGGCACGGCCATCGGCTGCTTCGGCCTGACCGAACCCGACCACGGCTCCGATCCGGCGGGCATGCGCACCCGCGCCACCCGCGACGGTGACGACTGGATCCTCAACGGCGCCAAGATGTGGATCACCAACGGGTCGGTCGCCGACGTGGCGGTCGTGTGGGCGCGCAGCGACGAGGGCATCCGCGGATTCGCCGTCCCCACCGACACCCCTGGCTTCACCGCCCACACCATCAAGTCGAAGATGTCGCTGCGGGCGTCGGTGACCAGCGAACTGGTACTCGAGGACGTCCGGCTTCCCGAGAGCGCGCGACTGCCCGGTGCCACCAGCCTGCGGGCACCGCTGAGCTGTCTGAACGAGGCCCGGTTCGGCATCGTGTTCGGCGCACTCGGCGCCGCGCGCGACTGCCTGGAGACCGCGCTGGACTACTCGCGGTCACGTCGGCAGTTCGACCGGGCGATCGCCGAATTCCAGCTCACCCAGCAGAAACTCGCGGACATGACGCTCGAATACGGCAAGGGCATACTGCTCGCGCTGCACCTGGGCCGACTCAAGGACGCCGGTGACATCGCGGGGCACCAGGTCAGCCTCGGCAAGCTCAACAGCGTGCGCGAGGCGCTGACGATCGCACGCACGGCGCGCACCATCCTCGGTGCCAGCGGCATCACCTCGGAGTATCCGGTGATGCGGCATGCCAACAACCTCGAATCAGTGCTGACCTACGAGGGCACGAGCGAGATGCATACTCTCATCATCGGCCAGGCGTTGACGGGACTGTCCGCGTTCCGCTGACGGCACGGCCCTAGTTCAGGAGGCCCGGTGGCCAGCACGAAACGTGAAGCCGTCGACGAACACTTCACGACCACGATCGCGGCCCTGCCGCGTGTCGCCGCACCGCGCCGGGGCGGTGACGACCCGGTCCGCGACGGCTCGACGGTGACGGTGCGCGACGCACTGTCGCTGTTCGACGCCGCGCTGGGCAGCCGTCACCTCGACCTGGCGGCCCGCTGGCTGCGGTCCCGAGGCCGCGGCTACTACACGATCGGATCCTCCGGACACGAGAGCAACGCGGCGGTGGCGGCGGCGCTGCGACCGACCGACCCGGCGCTGCTGCACTACCGCTCGGGCGGCTTCTTCCTCGCCCGCGCGCAGCAGGTCGACCACGGACTGTCCGCGGCGCTGCGCGATGTGCTCCTCGGCCTCGTCGCCGCGACCGAGGAACCGATCTCCGGTGGCAGGCACAAGGTCTTCGGCCGCGCGGACCTCAACATCATCCCGCAGACCAGCACCATCGCCTCCCATCTACCCCGCGCGGTGGGGGTGGCGTTCTCGACGGCACGCGCCCGCAAACTCGACGTGTCGTGCCACTGGCCCGACGACGCGGTCACCGTGTGCAGCTTCGGCGACGCCTCGGTCAACCACTCCACCGCGGTGGGGGCGCTCAACACCGCCATGCACACCGCCTATCAGGGCATGCCGATGCCGCTGCTGTTCGTCTGCGAAGACAACGGGATCGGGATCTCCACCAAGACCCCGCGCGGGTGGGTGGCCCGCACCTACGCGCAACGCGAGGGGCTGCAGTACTTCGCCGCCGACGGCTCCGACCTGGTGGCCAGCCTGGAGACGGCCCGCACGGCGGCGGCATGGGTCCGCGCGCAGCGCCGCCCCGCCTTCCTGCACTTGTCCACGGTGCGTCTGATGGGGCACGCCGGCTCCGACTACGAACCCGCCTACCGCCGTCCGGACGAGATCCTCCTCGACTTCGACCGGGACCCGGTGCTGTGCACAGCGAAAATCCTTGTCACCGAAGGTGTTCTGTCGCCCGAGGAGGTGCTCGAACGCTACGAGGCCACCCGTCGCGACGTCATCGACATGGCCCGCGACGTCGCCGACCTGCCCCAGCTCGACAGCCCCGACGCGGTGGTCCGTCCCCTGCGGGACAGCCTCGCCGAGGCGGTGGCCGCCTCGGCGGCGCCGTACCCCGCGGCGGATGCGCCGCCGGCGCCGATGACGGTGGCGCAGGCGATCAACCGCGCGCTGGCCGACGCGCTGGCCCGCCACCCGGAGACGCTGATCTTCGGTGAGGACGTGGCCCGCAAGGGCGGGGTGTACGGCGTGACCCGCGGTCTGCAGCAGAAGGCCGGTCCGGCAAGGGTGTTCGACACCCTGCTCGACGAGCAGGCCATCCTGGGCCTCGCGCTCGGCGCGGGTGTCTCGGGTCTGCTCCCGATACCGGAGATCCAGTACCTGGCGTACTTCCACAACGCCGCCGACCAGATCCGCGGCGAGGCCGCCACCCTGCAGTTCTTCGCCGACCGCCAGTACCGCAATCCGATGGTCGTGCGCGTCGCCGGCTACGGCTACCAGAAGGGGTTCGGCGGGCACTTCCACAACGACAACTCGATCGCGGCGATGCGCGACATCCCGGGCGTGGTGATCGCCTCTCCGGCGCGCCCGGACGACGCCGCGGCGATGATGCACGCCTGCGTGAACGCGGCGAAGTCGGCGGGTGCGGTGTGCCTGTATCTCGAGCCGATCGCGCTGTACCACACCAAGGATCTGCACACCGACGGCGACGAGCAGTGGCTCGCCCCGCTGCCGACGGCGGCGGCGCCCATCGGCCGCGCGCGCACCTACGGCGACGGCACCGACCTGACGATCCTCACCTTCGGCAACGGCCTGTGGATGAGCCTGCGGGTGGCCGACCGCCTCGCACGCATGCACATCTCCGTCCGAGTGGTCGACCTGCGCTGGCTGGCGCCGTTGCCCGTCGAGGACATGCTGCGCGAAGCGCAGGCCACCGGACGGGTGCTGATCGTCGACGAGACCCGCGAGACCGGCGGCGTGGGCGAGGGTGTGCTCGCCGCGCTGCTCGCCCACGGGTACACCGGCAGGGTCGACCGGGTCGCGAGCCGCGACAGCTTCATCCCGCTCGGAGACGCGGCCCTGCAGGTCCTGCTGAGCGAGGAGACCATCGAGGCGGCCGCCATCAAGCTGGCGCGCGGGTGACCGCTTGCTAACTTGAGCGGATGCAGTCAACGGACCCGTTCCGCCCGCTTGCCGGGGTGCGCATCGTCGAGATCTCCAGTTTCGTCGCGGTACCGCTCGCCGGGATGACGTTGACGCAACTGGGTGCCGAGGTGGTGCGCGTCGATCCGGTAGGCGGGGCCGCGGACTACCGGCGCTGGCCGGTCACCGACGCCGGTGACAGCATCTACTGGGCGGGGCTGAACAAGGGCAAGCGCTCGGTGGCGGTCGACATGCGGACCGCCGAAGGTCAGGAAGTGGTCACCCGCCTCATCGCCGACGCCGGTGTCTTGATCACCAATGTGGCGGGTCGGCAATGGCATTCGTATGACACGCTGGTGCAGCACCGGCCTGACCTGATCCACGTCGAGGTGTCGGGCCGCGCCGACGGCGGCACCGCGGTGGACTACACCGTCAACGCCGCCACCGGCTTCCCACTGGTGACCGGTTCCCCCGAACTGGCCACTCCGGTCAACCACGTGCTGCCCGCCTGGGACGTGTCCTGCGGTCTCTACGCGGCGCTCGCCGTCACGACCGCGCTGCGGCACCGCGACACCACCGGCACCGGCGCGCGGATCAGCATCCCGCTGGAGAACGTCGCACTGGCCACCGCCGGCAACCTCGCGTTCCTCACCGAGGCGATGGTGACCGGCGCAACCCGTCCGCGCGTCGGCAATTCCCTGTACGGCACCTACGGGCAGAACTTCGTCAGCAGCGACGGGGCCGCCTTCATGGTGGTGGCGCTGACGAACCGGCACTTCCGCGACCTCACCGAACTCACCGGAACGGCGAAAGCCGTCGCGGCGCTGGCCGAGGCGCTCGGCGCCGACTTCGGCGACGAAGGTGAGCGATACCGGCACCGCGCCGCGCTGACGGGGTTGTTCACCGTCTGGTTCAGCGCACACACCGCCGACGAGGTGGCCGCCGCCCTGTCCGGCACGTCGGTGCTGTGGGAGCGCTACCGCAGCTTCGCCGAGGTGGCCGCAGACGACCGGGTGACCACCAACCCGCTGTTCACCGACCTCGACCAGCCACGCATCGGCCGCCACCGCGCGCCGGGGCTGCCCATCGCGTTCGACGGCTCCTATCCGCGGGCCGTGCCCGCACCGGCCCTCGGCGACGACACGGAGGCGGTGCTCGGCGACTGGCTCGGCATGGCCGCGGCCGACATCAGCCGGCTGGTCGAATCGGGTTCGATCGCAACAGGTTCGGGCGCGTGAGTCGGCTGCTTCAACTCGTCGATGTGACGGCGGGGGAGCATGCGGACGCCTTCGTCGGGCTGCCGAGCGGTCCGGCGGGGAAGCGGGCATACGGAGGGCAGTTCGCCGCACAGAGCCTGGCGGCCGCCGCGCGTACCGTCGATCACGATCGGCCGCCGACCAACATGCACCTGCAGTTCCTGCGCGGCGGTGAGGCCGGCGACCCGGTCGGCTACACCGTCAGCGCGGTGTACGACGGTCGCACCACGGCGTCGCGTCGCGTCGACTCGCACCAGGACGGGCGGCTGCTGACCGCGGCGACGGTGTCGTTCGCGGTGCCGATGGCCGGTCCGGAACACGGCCGCCGCCCACCGCTTCCCGTCGATCCGAACACCCTGGAACGCACCGGTCCGCCCGGGCCCGCCCCGTCGCTGCCGCTCGACGAACTCGACATCCGCATCCTCGACGACCGTCTGGGTGACGACTTCGTGCGGCGGATGTGGTGGCGCGCCACGGTCGCGCTGCCCGACGATCCGCTCGTGCACACCCTGGTGGCGGTGTACGTCACCGACCTCTACATGATCGACCCCGCACTGCAGGTGCACGGGCATTCGATGCGGGCGCGGACCCACCGCAGCGGCACCACCGATTCGTCGGTGTGGTTTCACCAACCGGTGCGCGCCGACGAGTGGAACCTGCTGGAGTCGACCTCGCCCGCCGCGGCGCGGGGCCGTGGCGTCATCACCGCGAGCCTGCTGCGCGCCGACGGCGTCGTCGCCGCGACCCTGACACAGGAGGGACTCATCGCCGAGCGAGCACCCCGGACGCAGTGACGGCCGGCCTGCGCTCGCGCAACCGGCGGCGCACCAGCGTGACCGCCTGGGTGAGCAGCACGCCGACCGCGATCGAGGCGGCGACGCCGAGGGCGGGGTGCCCCTCGAACAGGGCGTACACCTGGAAGTGCGTCAGGTAGGTGTACAGCGAAGCCTCGGCGACGACGCCCGCGACGGCGGTGACGCCGGCGGGGACGCGCAGGGCCGGCAGCCAGATCAGCAGGACGAAGCCCGCCAGCACCAGTGCCTCGCGGTTGGGATTGTCGAAGTACCCGAACAGCCCGACCGCGATGGCGATCGTGACGGCCAGACGCTGCCACGGGTGCGTGGCCTTCGCCGCCGTCCATCCTGCGGCGAAAAACCAGAACGCCAGCATGGTGAACCAGGCCTCGCGGCCCAGATCGAGTCCGAGCACGTCGTAGCGCAGTGCCAGGCCGGCCGCCAGGAACGCCGCGGCGAACGCGAACGGCCACCGCCGCTCGGTGCGGTCGGACAGGGGCACGGCCATCGCGACGGCCAGCGCGACCAGAACCCACACCAGCACCTCGACGAACCACAGCCGCCCGGCCGTCATACTGTCGTGCGGCCCGAGGATCTTGTTGGCCAGCAACAGGTTCGAGAAGTGATAGTCGTCGGTCAGCACCAGTGCGACGGCCACCCACAGCACCGAGGGCACCGCGATCCAGGCGATGGTGGTGCCCAGGTGACGGATCCGGTCGCCGCGTGGCGCCGGAGTCAGGCAGAAGCGGCCGAAGTTGTAGCCGGCGATGCCGAGCAGCACATGCGCGCCGCCCCACAGCTCGAACAGCGTGGCGTGTGAGCCGACGATCAGCACGATCGCGGCGGCGCGCAGTGCGACGCTCGTCTCGAGGGTGGCGGTCCACCGGCGGCGGCGGGGCGCCGCCCGGTTCTGCAGTTCCCGCAGGGGCAGGCGCTGCCATTCGGCGGGCAGCCGGCCCAGGGCGCGTTCCAGCCGCACCGACATCGCCACGTACGTCAGTGAGTTCCCGCCGAGGTCGATGAAGCTGGCGTCCGGATCGATCGCGGCCCGATCCAGGTGCAGGACGTCGGCGAACACGGCCACCAGGTCGGCGGGCCGCGGCGACAGGTCGTCGAGGGCGTCGGCCAGTGCCCGCACGGCGGGGTAGTCCGGCTTGCCGGTCGACAGCAACGGCAGCGCGTCGACCACCACGGCGCGTACGGCGCTGGACGGGATGCCCGCGGCGTCGGCCGCCAGCCGGGCCACCTCCGCCGGCTCGTGCGGGGCGGTCGCGGCGACGACCATGCGATCGTCGAGATCGGTGCACAACGCGGCCACCCCGCGGTCACGCAGCGCCGTCTCGACCCGCTGCAGGTCGATACGGAGCCCGAACATCTTGACGAACCGGCTGCTGCGGCCGATCACCTCGTAGAGCCCGTCCGGCCGCCGGCGGGCGATGTCGCCGGTGTGCAGCGCGTCGACCTCCGCGCCGCGCGACAGGTCGGCGGCGTCGTGCGCGTAACCCATCATCACGTTGGCGCCCCGGTAGACGAGTTCGCCCGCGGCGTCGTCGGCCGGCCAGCCGTCGAGCGGTTCGATCGTGAACGACCCGCCCGGGATGGGCTGCCCGATGCAGCCCGGGTGGTCGGCGGCGAGGTCGGGAGGCAGATAGGCCATGCGGGCCGTCGCCTCGGTCGCGCCGTACATCACGAACAGCTGCCACCCGCGGGCCGCGCCGAGTTCGGCGTACCGCCGCACCCGTTCGGGTTCCAGCCGTCCACCGGCCTGGGTGATGTAACGCAGGTGCGGCAGGTCCATCGTCGCGAAGTCGACGCGGTCGAGCAGGTCGAACGTGTAGGGGACGCCGGCGAACGTCGTGCCGCCGTGACGCCGGAACAACGTCCAGAACTCGTCGTCGACCACGGAGTGCTCGGTGAGGATCAGGGCGGCGCCGCGCAGCAGGTGGCTGTGGACCACCGAGAGTCCGTAGCAGTACGACATCGGCAATGTCGTTGCGGCGCGGTCGGTCTCACGAATGTCGAGGTACTCGGCGATCGCGGCGGCGTTGCTGATCAGGTTGCGCCGCGACAGCCGGACGAGTTTCGGTGAGCCCGTACTGCCCGACGTCGACATCAGCAGTGCCAGGTCCTCGTGCAACAGGTGGGCGCTGCCCGGGCGACGCGCGCGCAGGCCGTCGGCGTCCACGATGACGTCGGGATCGTAGGCGGCGACCAGCTCGCGGTGGTCGCGGCCCGCGGGCACCGGCAGCACGACGTGGCCGCCGGCCAGCGCGGCGAGGTAGTGCACCAGAGTCGGGAGGTCGTTGGCGGTTTCGAGTAGCACCAGGCGCCGGGTGGGCCCCAGTTCGTCGACGACGCGGGCCACCCGGCCGGCGAGCTCGCGGTAGGACACCTGCTGCGTCGCGGTCAGCACCGCGACACGATCGCCGTGCCCACGCAGATGGTCGAGCAGCCCGGTCACGGGAACACCACACCTTCGCCGAGCACGTCGATGCGGACCTTGGCGTCGACCGGTGGCGGGTCGAGGCTGTACTGCCGTACGACGATCGGGCCGGCGTCGCCGGTCGGGTCGATCGTCACCAGCACGTCGTGGCCGAGGAACTCGGTGGCGATGACGGTGCCGACGGCGTCGAGCTTGCCGCTGTCCGAGACCACGGTCGCCACCACCTGCTCCGGCCGCAGCAGCAGGGTGGCCGGCCCGTCGTCGGCCGCCGTGACGCGGACGGGTCCGAGCGCGGTGTCGGCGACACCGGCCCGCACCGTGCAGGCCAACGTGATGCAGTCTCCGAGGAATTCGGCGGTGAACCGGTCGGCCGGGTACCGGTACACGTGTTGCGGGGTGCCCACCTGGGTGAAACGGCCGTCGCGCATGACCGCCACCTGATCGGCGATCGACAACGCCTCCTCCTGGTCGTGGGTCACCAGCAGGGTGGTCACGCCCGCACGGGTGAGGAGCCCGGCGACGGCCTTGCGGGTGGCGGCCCGCAGTCCGGTGTCCAGCGCGCTGAACGGTTCGTCGAGCAGCATCAGGTCCGGTTCGCGGGCCAGCGCGCGGGCCAGCGCGACCCGCTGCTGCTGACCACCGGAGAGCTGATGCGGGCGGCGCGACGCGTAATCACCGTCGAGCGCAACGGTTTCCAGCAGTTCGGTGACCCTGTTGCGCACGGCGGTGCTGCGCGCCGAACCGGGAAGGCCGTAGGCGATGTTCTGACCCACGGTCAGGTGGGGGAACAGCGCACCGTCCTGGGCGACGTATCCGACGCTGCGGCGGTGGGGCGGGACCGCGCTCGTCGCGCCCGCGACCTGCCTGCCGGCGATGGTGATGCTTCCCGCATCCGGATTCTCGAACCCGGCGATGAGCCGCAGCAGGGTGGTCTTGCCGCACCCGGAAGCCCCGACGATGGCGGTGAGGCTGCCCGGCGCGAGATCGAGGTCGATGTGGTCGAGCACCATGGTGCCGTGGAATGCCTTTGCCAGGCCGCGGGTTTCGAGGATTGCGGTCACCGGGCGACCACCTTCGTCGACTGCGCGAGCAGGATCACCGTGACCGGGATGGCCAGCAGTACCAGCACGAGCGCATACGGCGCGGCGGCCGCGTAGTCCAGTTCACTGGCGTACGACCAGAACAGCATCGACAGGGTCCGGGTGCCCGTGGGCGCCAACAGCAGCGTCGCGGTCAGTTCGGTGGCCACGGCGACGAACACCATCGCCGCACCGGCCGCCGCCGCGGGTGCGGTCAGGCGCAGGGTGACGCGCAGGAACGTCACCGTCGGCGAACGGCCCAGCGAGCGCGAGGCCTCCTCCAGGCCGGGCGGCACCTGGGCGAGCCCGGCACGCACGCTCACCAGGGCACGCGGCATGAACAGCAACACGTAGGCGAAGACGATCAGCGCGACGCTCTGGTAGAGCGGGCGGGCGACGTGGATGGTCACGGTGACCAGCGCGAGGGCGGTGACGATTCCGGGCAGCGAACTGGTGACGAAGTTGGCTCCTTCCACCGCGCGGGCCAGAAAGCCGCTGGAGCGCACCGCCACCCAGGCCACCGGGAAGGCGAGCACCGTCGTCAGCGCGGCCGCCGCCGCGGCGAGCGCGATGGTCTGGCCGAGTGCGACGCCGATCGCGCTCAGCTCCCACACCTCGGCGCCGCCGATCCACAACCAGCGCAGGATCGTCCACACCGGAACGCCCAGGGCGAGGACCGCCAGCGCCGTGAGCCCGGCTTGGGCCGGTATGGCGGTGCGGCCCAGGTGAACAGGGGTCGCGGCGCGCGGCGACCCCGCACCGATCCTGGCGTACCGGGCCTTTCCGCGCGCTCCCGCCTCGGCCGCCAACAGCATGAGGCACAGCAGCACCAGGACGCCGGCCAGCATGCTGCCCGCCGCCCCGTCGAAGGTGACCTGGAACTGCTGGAAGATCGCGACCGTGAAGGTGTCGAACCGCACCATCGCGAACGCGCCGAACTCCGCGAGCAGATGCACCGCGATGAGCAGGCCACCGCCCAGGATCGCCAGCCGCAGCTGCGGGAGTACGACCCGGAAGAACACGCCCGCCGAGCCCGATCCCAGTGCCCGCGCGGATTCCTCGACGGCGGGGTCGAGGCGCCGCAGCGTCGCGGCCGCGGGCAGGTACATGAACGGGAAGTAGGACAGCGTCGTGACCAGCACCCCGGCCCACAGCCCGTGCAGTGACGGGATGACGCCGACCCAGGCGTAGCTGTTGACGAACGCCGGCACCGCCAGGGGCGCGACGAACAGCGGCCGCCAGAACGCGCGGCCGGGCAGATCGGTGCGTTCCACCAACCAGGCCACGCCCACACCGAGCGCCACGCACAGCGGAACCGTCAGCGCGACCAGCGCGACCGTGTTGGCCAGCAACTCGGCGACGCGCGGGCGCACCACCAGCTCGTACGCGCGGTGCCAGCCGATCGAGATCGCGCCCCACGCCACGTATCCCAGCGGGATCAGCGTCGCGGCGACGAGGAGCGTGACGGTCGCCGCGACCAGCGGCCCCGGCCGCGCTGCCGGTTCGGGTTGTCGGAAGTCCGGTGGCGCGGGGGCGATGGCGGGGGGAGCGGCGGCGACCACCTACAGCAAGCCATCCTTCGTCATCAGATCGGTCACCTTCTGCGCATCCAGTGTCGACGGGTCGACCGCAGGCGCCTGCAGTGAATCCAGCGGCGGCAGAGCCGGATTCGCCGGCACGCCGCTGGCGACGGGGTACTCGAACGAGGTGCCCTTCTCGAGCACCTCCTGGCCGGCCCTACCGGTGACGAAGGTGATGAACTGTTGCGCCTGATCCTTCTTGTCGCTGGACTCGAGCACACCACCGCCGGAGAGGCTGACGAATGCCCCGGGGTCCTGGTTCTTGAAGTAGTGCAACGCGGTGTTGCCGCTGATCTCCTTGGTCTTGGACTGGTCGCGGAACCAGTAGTAGTGATAGATCACGCCGCCGTCGACCTCACCGGCGTTCACGGCCTTCAAGGTGGCGATGTTGTCGTTGTAGATGACGGCGTTCGCCTTCATACCGGCCAGCCAGTCTGCGGTCGCCTGTTCGCCTTCCAGCTGCAGCAGGGCGGCGACGATCGCCTGGAAGTCCGCCTTCGCCGGCGGGGCGCCCCAGCGGCCCTTCCACTCCGGCCGCTGCAGGTCCAGCAACGACGTAGGCAGTTGGTCCGGCTGCAGCCGGGCCTTGTTGTAGACGAACACCGTCGACCGCGCCGCGACACCGGTCCACTTACCGGTGGCCGGACGGTACTGGGCCGGAACCTGTTCGATCGTCTGGGGCGCCAGATCGGCGAACAGCCCGGCGCGTTCGACGGCGGCCATGGCGGGGGAGTTCTCGGTCAGGAAGACATCGGCGGGCGAGGCGTCGCCCTCGGCCACCAGCTGGTTGCCGAGTTCGGTGTCACCGCCCTGGCGGTAGGACACCTTGATGCCGGTCTCCTCGGTGAAGGCGTCGATCCATTCCTTGGTCAGCGACTCGTGCTGTGCGTTGTAGATCAGCAGGTCGTCGGACTCGTCGGAACCCGAACAGCCGGTCAGGCCGGCCGCCACCGCGACGACCGAGATGACTGCGGCGATCCTGCTCCATTGAGGCCGTATCCGACGTGGTCGCATCCAGGGCATCCTTCCCGCGCTCCCGCGCCGTTTCGCTGAGGCTGACCTAAGTGAAGATACCCTTCGCTCAATGATCACCGGGTCCCTTGGGGATTCCAACTGCGGCTGCTTCAGAGCGGCCCGAGCGGCGAATTCGGGGTCGGGTAGCTGTCACATTGCGGTCACAAATTCTTGAGAGCGTTTTCGGCGTTCTTAACAAGGTGCGCTCGCCCTTATCGCGCGCTCAGGAAACAGGCGGCAATTGAGGCCGACGTCACGCCCGATCCTGTAACGCATTTCGCTATCTGACCAGGCTGTTTTCGGCCTCGGATTGATCTTCGATTCGGCGGGTACGTTGGCTTGGGGTCGTGGGGGAAAGCGACCGATCCACAACACAAAACGGAGGAAGACGAGACATGACGATCTCCCCGAAGACTGCGCGCCGCGGCATTGCCGGCGCATTCGCCGCGTGTGCTCTCGGCGGTGTCGCCGCCGCGACCATCGCGCTGCCGACGGCGTCGGCCCAGCCGGCCTGCAACGCCAGCGGTTTCGCCAGCACGGCGGGCGGTGTGCTCTCCGCCGCCGGTGGTTACCTGAACACCCACCCGGGTGCCAACGACGCGCTCACCCGTGCGGCGTCGCAGCCGGCCGGTCAGAGCGAGGCCACGGTGCGGGCGTATTTCACGGCCAATCCGAACGAGTTCAACGACCTGCGCAGCATCGCACGGCCGCTGATCGATCAGCGCAACCAGTGCGGTGTGACCGTGCAGCCGGCCCAGCTGGCCCAGCTGTTGGATGCGCTCTCCGAGTAACTCCGGCGTGAACGAGACCGCCGCCGCAGCGACGCTGCGGCGGCGGTGTCGTCTCCGGGTGGACTACATGCGGCCGTGCCGGCTGCGCACGAAGCTGTACGCGCCGAAGGCGGCGATACCGACCGCGGCGACGATCAGCAGGAACTTGCCGAACGGCGCCTGGCCGAGGGTCTTGACCGCGGCGTCGAGTCCGGAGGCCTTGGCAGGGTCGGCCTGCATCGTCGCAACGATGACCAGGATGCCTGCGCCGGCGAGGACGAGACCCTTGGCGACGTATCCGGCGACGCCGACTGCCGTGACACCGGTTCCGCCCGAAACCCGCAGGTCCTTGAAGAACTTCTTGGTGGCGCCCTTGTAGACGTGGTAGCCGCCGACGGCGATGACGCCGAGGCCGACGAGGACCAACAGCACCTTGCCCCAACCCGATTGCATGAGTTGGGCCGACATGCCGGCGTTCTGCTGGCCGGTGGACTGTCCGCTCCCGGTGGCGAACTGCATCGCCGAGAACGCGATCGCGAAGTTGGCGATCGCGAGGCCGACCGCCTTGGCGCGCTTCCAGGCGGGGTTGTCTTCACCGGTGGAGCCCTCACCGGGTTTGGAGCCGACGACCGCCTCGGCCAGGCGCCACAGGCCCAGCGCCAGGAGCCCGATGGTGGCGACCCACAGCACGGCCTTGCCGCCGGTCTGTCCCGCCAGCGTCGCCAGCGCCCCGGACTGGTCGGCGTTCCCGCCGCTGCCCAGGGCGATGCGCAAGATGATGTAGCCGACCAGCAGGTGCAGCACACCGCTCGCGGCGAACCCGGCGCGCGCGGCGTATTCGAAGGCGTTGCTGTCGGTGGCCCTGTTGACGGCGCCGTGCATATTGCCGTAACCGGGTCTGGCGCTCATGCTCATGTAAACCTCCTGCGTCGGTGCACGGATGGTCACGGGTCCCCGTTTCTGACACGGGTGAAACTCGAGGCGGTGCGCCGGGGCGGGTGACACACCGCAATGTGAGGGGGAGACGTGACCGCACTGAGAAGGCTGATCGCATCCGGAGTCGTGGCGATGGTGGCGTTGATCCCCGCCTGCGGCACGGGCAACCAGCAGGACAGTGCCGGGAATCGGGAGGGCAATGCCGAATCCAACGGCGAGACCACCGCGCCCGCCCAGGCGTCGGGTATGCCGGGAGCGGCGGGATTCGCCGACGTGGTGGAGCGCGTCAGCCCCAGTGTGGTGACGGTTCGCATCGACAGCGGAGTGGGCAGCGGGGTGGTGCTGCGCCCCGACGTGATCGTCACCAACGCCCATGTCGTGGGAACGGCGCGGGACGTCGTCCTGGAATTCGCCGACGGCGAGCAGGCCAACGGCGTCGTGCTGGCCTCCGATGTGGTCACCGACCTGGCGGTGGTCCGCAGCTCGCGATCCGGGCTGCCGGTTCCGGAGTACCGCAGCGAGTTGCCGCGACCCGGAGATTGGGCCATCGCGATCGGCAGCCCGCTGGGCTTCCAGAACTCGGTCACGGCCGGGGTGATCTCCGGGCTGCACCGCGACATCCCGGGGGCGGCCGCGCAGACGTCGTCGCTCGTCGACCTCATCCAGACCGACGCACCGATATCACCGGGCAACTCCGGTGGCGCGCTCCTGGACGCCGAGGGCCGGGTGGTGGGAATCAACGAGGCCTACATCCCGCCGAATGTGGGTGCGGTGTCACTCGGGTTCGCGATCCCGTCGGCCACCGCGCTCGACGTGGCCGAGCAGTTGCTCAACACCGGCCGCGCGGCGCACCCGTACCTGGGGGTGTCGATCACACAGTTGACGCCCGCGGTCCGGCGCGGCCTCGGGGTGGCGGTCGACCAGGGCGCACTGGTCACCGGGGTCGACCGTGGGTCCCCCGCGGCGACAGCGGGTGTGCGCCCCGGCGATGTGATCACCGAACTGGGCGGGAACCCGGTGCGCAGCGTGGAGGATCTGCTGAGCGCGCTGCGTCGGACGCGCCCGGGAGCGCAGGTGCCGATGTCCGTGCACCGCGGACAGGCCCAACAACAGCTGACCGTCACGATCGGCGAACGCGCGAGCTGACCGCGTTCCTCAGGCGGAGCGCTCCGCGGTACTGCTGGGCGGTCCGCGCTTTCAGACGGGGTTGGATCACGACGGTGACCGGAACCGCCAGCCCGAGTGTTTCAGGGGGATTGGCCGGCTGTATGGGACTCGTCTGCATTGGTGCGGATGCGAACGAACAGATGGTGGAACCCGGCGAAGCCACCGAACAGCCCACCGATCTCGGTCACCTGAAGGCTGCGCAGTTGGTCGGGATGGGTGAGGTCGACATCCGGCAGGTTCGCCAGCGCGTCGGCGAAGGCTTCGTCGAAGCTCAACCGCCCCGACATACCCGTTGCTTCGTGCTGTCCGTCCACTTGCGGGCCTTCCGCGACCGCCTTCGCGAATGCGGCGAGTTCGCGCGCCAGCCGCTCGATGGTCACCTCGTCGGTTCCGCCTTGGTGGTGCACGGTGACCGCCGGTTGGTCCTGCGGGTACCGGAAGACCCCGCTGCAGCGATACGGCACCTCGAACTGCGGCCAGAAGCCGGGGCGCCTGCTCTGCCGCAGGTCGTATTGCTGCGGAAAGATCTTCAGCGGGCTTTCTTCGACATCCGCCTGATGACCGGGGGTGGGAAGCGTGCCCTCGGCGACGATGAGCACATACTCGCCCGCGCGAAACGCTCGAATACTGCTGCGCTGCGCGAATTCTGTGGATCTCGAGCTGACGGTGGTATCCATTGACGCGGCCATGTTCTCTCCAAAAAACCTAGTGGTGATTGCCGACGGCCCGAGCGTAAGACGCATCAGAATCGCGATACCGAGTAGTGCGGTACCTGACTTCTCCTGCGCGTGCGTCCCGTAGTGGCGTAGTCCACTACCTGTGTCTTCCCACTCGATCCGCCCTAATTTCGCACTGTGGGAACACCGTTGGGAGGAGTGAGGAATGGAAGTTTCTGCGGAGATGCTCCACGCCAAAGAAACGTTGGCAGCGGTGTTGGCGGCGGCACTGCCGTTCTTGCCGGGCGTGCTCGGCGTCGATGTCGGATTACGCCAGGAGGGCGCCGAACTGACCGACGAGCTCGTCATCAGGGTGCTCGTCGACGATGCCGCAGCCGTTGCCGGAGAACTCGGCCAGTTCCTCGGCGGTATCGACTTTCCAGTCTCGATCGTCGAGCGGGAGCTCACTCCGCTGGTCGACGACGGCGTCTACGCTCCCCTCCTCGGAGGCATCACCATTCGGGCCGCGCACGGTCTGTTACTGATCCCGCACGGGGCCGGAACGCTGGGTGGATTCGCCGCCGACACCATGTTCGGCGGCCGGGTCGGGGTCACCTGCGCGCACGTCATCGCCGAGAGCCATCAAGCCGGGGTGATGCAGGGCGACCCGATCTTCCAGCCCGGGACGAATCGCCAGGTGGGCCGGCTCTTCCGTTGGCAGGCCAGTACCGACACCGCAGTCTTCGCCCTGGACAACGGATTCGGCGCCGATACGAGTATCGCGGAGATCGGTCCGGTCAGCGGGATGGCGCGGGCCAAGGTCGGTGACCTGGTCCGCAAACGCGGCAGGACCACGACGCTCACCCTCGGCGTCGTCAGCGCAATTGGTCTGGCTCCGTTGGGCAGGGGGACACCTGCCAACAGCTTCGAGATCTACGCCCGTGACGTCAGCACCGCCCCCATCTTCTGCAAGCCCGGAGACAGTGGATCTCTGATCGTCAACGAGGACGACCACGTGGTGGGAATCCTGACGCAGAAGGGAATCGAGTACAGCCGCCTCGTCACGTTCGGATCGCCACCGGATGGCGCGGTTTCCGGCTTCGCGACTCAGATGGTCACCGACGGCGCACTGATCGGTGCCGCCGATTCGGTGGGCATCAGCTTCTGAGGCACCGGGTTCGACGCGACCGCCGAGGGCGGCGCGCTTCGGCCGTTGCTGTCACAGGAAAGATCGGATATGAACCACCGCCGTCGGTTGGATGGTCGTCCGCAAGTGCTATGCGTAAAGCGTTGTGAATAAGCCTGTTTCAGGATCACCGTGGCGCAACGAAAGGTGCGCACCGGGCGGACGTGGTCATCGGAAGTCCGCCCGTCCAGGGAAAATGCCACCGTCTTCGGGAAAAGCTGTGATGACCGGCAGTGCAGCGCGACGCTCAGCGAACTTGCGCGCGGCCGCGCGGAACAACTCCGTGGACAGTGAGTCCTGGGCGAAGTCCTCACTGAACGATTGATCGGCGGTCAAGTCCAGCCACCGTTCCAACTGGTGATAACGACGGCCGTCGCCCTGCGCCGAGATGCCGGCGATGTACCCGTTGGGGTGGTTGGGGTCGAAGAGTTCTGCCAGGTCGACGAAATAGAAGAACGCCGCGGAGGCGAGGCGGTCCGGATCAAGGAAGGAGAGGGCGATGTTGCCCGGCGTCCCGGCTTCCTCTTGGAGAAATATCCAGTGGAGATGCCGCGCCACCATTTCGTGGGCGAAGCGCCGCAGGACATCGCCGGTGGTGTTGCCGCTAGCTGAGGAGGTCTGCGCCAGTGCCGTGTCCACGAAAGCGTTGGTGTCGGTATCCGGGGTGAGGGAGAGCGCCTGAATTCGGGCGAGATTCCGGACATGGGTGAGTTCATGGCTCAACACCCCGAGAAGTGTCAACGGCGCCTGAGTTCCGCCCGGGCCGCCCAAGGTCTCGCGGCCCAGGATCACCGAGTCCTTGACGATGATGAAGGCACACCGCCGAAGTCCGGCGTCGAACGGGACCGTGACCGCGTCCGTCTCCGGTCCGAGGATGATGATGTTGTCGAAGAAGTCCTGTGCAGTCATACCGGCCTGGAACGGATCGGCGACGGCGAGGAATTTCGGCAGCAGGTCAATCGCCCGGCTCTGGGTGACGATGCCGAGCAATTCACCGGAGCCGAGACTGGCCAGCGCGGCTTGTCCGGCCATCCTGCGCCACGAGTCGAAGGCGACACCGGCGCTCATCAGCCCGGCAAGTTCCCGCGCCACAAAGGGTTCGAGTCGGTGGTCGACCACAAAGGGGCTGAATTCTGCGAAGGCCGGGTCGAGGTGTGGGGGATCGACGAACAGGTCGTCGTCGAGTCGCTTGGACGTCCCGGCGCCCACCACGGGATCGTTGGGCACGAGCCCTCGCTGCGTCTTGTAGTCCACCACGGCCGCCGCCGTTTGGTTGCCGAAGAATCCGGTATCACCGTCGGGTATGGAGAATCCCAATTCGAGTAGCGCGTGTTGTACCCGCTTCACCGGAACCCCGTTCTCCCCGAAGACCATGCGGTGGTGGCCGAGGAAACACTCCTCCAGAACCGGGTCGCCGGAGAACCGCGGACCTCTAAGAGGCATGCGAACTCCCACCCTCGTCGGGGTCGGAGCCGGCGGCCGGGAGCGACAGCGAACTCGGGGTTTGACGGGGACGGCTGGGCATCTGATACGTCTCAGCGGAGGAGGCCGGATGCGGCTGGGTCGGCAGCTGCGCAGCCGATTCCGTTGTGCAGATGATTCTCATGGTCGTGCCGCCTCAGGTCGGGGCTTTCTCGAACGCTGTCGGTCGGACCGTATCGCCGCGCGGCCGGCGGAAGTAGGGTAGTGGACTACTCGATCCCCTCGGTCAGGCGCGCCTTCGACCGGTGGGGGCCGTGTTCCCGCACGTGGGCGCGGAGTTCGTCGAATTCGTCAACCTTGAGTGCAAGACGACACCACACGGGCCGCCGTCTCGTCGGGGACGGTGTCACCAGCGCATGTCGGTGCATTCGCCGTTTCTCCGGCACTGTGACGGATGAGGCGACCGTGGCCGACGGGCTCGGACTGCGCCCCTGTGGACGAATTCTCCTCTGGGGATAAAGGGGATCTGCGGTGCCCTGGACGTCGGTGGTGGTGCGCAGTCTTTCGGCATGACTTCGTGGACACGCGCGGCGATCGGCGCGCTGGGAGAAGACCTGGCGGTCGAGCATCTACGCGATCTCGGTATGCAGGTGCTGGAACGCAATTGGCGCTGCCGTTACGGCGAGCTCGACGTCATCGCTGTCGACGACGCCGCGCGGGCGGTGGTGTTCGTGGAGGTCAAGACCCGCACGGGTGACGGCTTCGGCGGGCTGGCGCAGGCGGTGACCCCGCAGAAGGTACGGCGGCTGCGGCGGCTGGCCGGGTTGTGGCTGGCGGGCCAGGACGAACGCTGGGCGGCGGTGCGCATCGACGTCATCGGGGTGCGGATCGGACGCCAGGCCACCCCGGAGATCACCCATCTGACGGGGGTGGCCTGATGGCGCTGGGCAGGGCGTTCTCAGTCGCAGTGCTCGGACTGGACGGCGTGATCGTCGAGATCGAGGCCGACATCGCCTCCGGACTGCCCGGGGTGCATCTGGTCGGATTGCCCGATGCGGCGTTGCAGGAGTCGCGCGATCGGGTGCGGGCGGCGATCAACAACATCGGCGGCGACTGGCCGCAGGCGCGGCTGACGCTGGCGCTCTCGCCTGCGACGCTGCCGAAGATGGGGTCGGTGTACGACCTGGCGCTGGCCGCCGCGGTGATGTGCGCACACGGCAAGAAGGAGTGGGCGCGGCTCGAGAAGACCGTGCTACTGGGCGAATTGGCGCTCGACGGCCGGGTGCGCCCGGTCAAGGGGGTGCTGCCCGCGGTGCTGGCCGCGAAGCGGGAAGGATGGCCCGCCGTCGTCGTACCGTGCGAGAACCTCGCCGAGGCCAGCCTCATCGACGGTGTCGACGTGCTGGGGGTGCGCACACTCAGTCAGTTGCACGGGTGGCTGGCCGGCAAGGCCGACCTCGAGCCCCGGATCGCCGCACCTCCGGCGCCGGCCGACGACACCGCCGACCTGGCCGACGTCGTCGGTCAGGACCACGCCCGATTCGCTGTCGAGGTGGCCGCCGCGGGCGCCCACCATCTCATGCTCACCGGGCCGCCGGGTGTGGGGAAAACGATGCTTGCGCAACGCCTCCCGGGTCTTCTTCCGCCACTGTCGGAACAGGAGTCGCTCGAGGTGACGGCGATTCACTCGGTGGCGGGTCTGCTCTCCGGCGCCGCACCGCTCATCTCCCGGCCACCGTTCGTGGCGCCGCACCAGACGTCGAGTGTCGCCGCACTCGTCGGGGGCGGGTCCGGGATCGCGCGGCCGGGCGCGGTCAGCCGCGCGCACCGTGGCGTGCTGTTCCTCGACGAATGCGCCGAACTACGCATCAGCGCCCTGGAAGCCCTGCGGACCCCGTTGGAGGAGGGCGAGATCCGCCTCGCCCGCCGTGACGGCGTCGCCCGCTATCCCGCCCGGTTCCAACTGGTCCTGGCGGCCAATCCGTGCCCCTGCGCGCCCACCGACCCCAAGGACTGCGTCTGTCCGGGTGGGGTCAAACGGCGCTACCTCGGAAAGCTGTCGGGTCCGCTGCTCGACCGGGTCGACCTGCGGGTCGAAATGCACCCCGTCAAAGCGGTGGCGTTCACCCCGGAAGCGGGGGAGCCGACGGCGGTGGTGCGGGAACGTGTCGCGGCGGCGCGGGCCGCGGCTGAGGAGCGGTGGCGGCCGTACGGGATTCGCACCAACGCCGAAGTCAGCGGACCATTGTTGCGCAGGCGATTCCGCCTGGCGACCGACGCGATGCAACCGCTGAAGACGGCTCTGGAACGCGGCGTGCTCAGCATCCGCGGCGTCGACCGGTCGATGCGTGTCGCGTGGACCCTCGCCGATCTGGCCGGACGGACGTCGCCGACGATCGACGACGTCGGGGTGGCGCTGAGCTTCCGACAGGTGGAGGGCTTGCGATGAGCACCGACGTGGAACGCGCCTGGGCGTATCTGTCGCGGGTCGCCGAACCGCCGTGCCCGGAACTCGCCGCGCTGGTCGCCGACGAAGGGCCCGTCGCGGCGGCGGACAAAGTGCGCCGCGGCGGCGTGGATGAAGCGTTGAAGCGCAAGACCGAGGCTCGCCGCGAAAATAATTGCGCCCAAGCCGATCTCGACGTACTGGCACGCATGGGAGGACGGCTGGTCACACCGTGCGACGACGAGTGGCCGTGGCTGAGTTTCGTCGCCTTCGGCAACCTCGCCCGGCCACAGGGCTATCCGCCGCTGGTGCTCTGGGCGGTCGGGCCCGCCCGAATGGACGAGGTGGCCGACCGGGCCGCGGCGATCGTCGGCACCCGAGCCGCGACCGCTTACGGCGAACACGTGACGGCGGATCTGGCGGCCGGTCTGGTGATGCGCGATGTCGCCGTGGTGTCGGGAGGTGCGTTCGGTATCGACGGCGCCGCGCACCGGGCGGCACTCGCCGGCGACGGCCTGACTGTCGCGGTCGTGGCCGGCGGCGTGGACGTGCCGTATCCCGCGGGCCATGCCGCGCTGCTGAGCAGGATTCGCAGGGACGGTCTGCTGCTCAGCGAGTACCCGCCCGGCACCCGGCCGACCCGAAGTCGCTTCCTCACCCGTAACCGGCTCGTCGCGGCCTTGTCGGGTGCCACGGTGGTCGTCGAGGCCGGCGCGCGCAGCGGTGCGGCCAACACCGCCGGGTGGGCGGCAGACCTCGGCCGCAATGTGTGCGCCGTGCCCGGGCCGGTCACCTCGGGAGCGTCGGTGGGGTGTCACCGGCTGTTGCGTGACGGCGGCGCCACCTTGGTCACCCGTGCGGAGGAGGTCGTCGAGTTGGTGGGCCGGATGGGTGAGCTGGCGCCCGTCGAGGAGCGCCCGACGTCACCGCTGGACGCGCTCACCGAGTCCGAGAGGCGGGTCTACGACGCGTTGCCGAAGCGGGGTGCGCGCAGCGCGGACGAGGTGGCGTTCGCCACAGGCATCCCCGTCTACCAGGTCGTCGGGCCGCTCGCGATGCTGGAGGTGGCAGGGTTGGTGGTACAGGACGGCGGCCGCTGGAAGCTCGCCAGGAGACGGTAGACCGCCGACTGGCCCGGTGGGGCTCGTATCGTCGGTGGAGATCAGTTGAAGAGTTGGGAGGCTGTGGTGGCTGGACGACCGGTACACACGTTCGAGGTGGTGCGCACTGAGCAGTTGGCACCCCACATGGTTCGCGTGGTACTCGGCCGCAACGGGGCGACCGGTTTCGACACCTTCACGCCCAGCGAGTTCGCCGACGCCTACGTCAAGCTCGTGATCGTCCCGGACGGCGTCGATGTGTCCGCACTCGAGACGCCGCTGACGCTGGACAGCTTCAAGGCGCTGCCGCCGGAGAAGCAGCCGGTGGTGCGGACCTACACGGTGCGCAAGGTCGACCCGGAGCGCGGCGAGGTCACCATCGACTTCGTCGTCCACGGCGAGCACGGTGTCGCCGGGCCGTGGGCCGCGTCGGCGCAGCCGGGCCAACCGGCCTACCTGATGGGCCCGAGTGGGGCCTACAGCCCGGATCCGGCGGCCGACTGGCATCTGATCGCCGGTGACGAGGCGGCGCTGCCCGCGATCAGCGCGGTGGTCGAGGCGTTGCCGGCCGACGCCGTCGGGAGGGTGTTCATCGAGGTCGCGGGACCCGACGACGAGATTCCGCTGAACGCGCCGGACGGTGTGCCGGTCAGCTGGATCTACCGCGGCGGACGGGCCGACCTGGTCCCGGAGGAGGCGGCCGGTGACCACGCCCCGCTGATCTCAGCGGTCAAGGAGGCGGCGTGGCTGCCCGGGCAGGTGCAGGTGTTCATCCACGGTGAGGCTCAGGCGGTGATGCACAATCTGCGGCCCTACATCCGCAAGGAACGCGGGGTCGACGTCAAATGGGCGTCGTCGATCTCCGGTTACTGGCGGCGCGGCCGCACCGAGGAGACCTTCCGTCAATGGAAGGCGGAACTGGCCAAGGCCGAAGCGGCGGACTGAGACACGCGAGTCTGCGTCCTCCTCGGTGCACGAACTGGCACGCTGACGGCCATGGCATTCGGCGACTACCAACTCGAGATCTACCTGCAGGGACTCTCCGGCATCATGCCGAAGCTGCCCATGACGTTCGCGGAATGGGAAAGCAAGGCGCAGTCCGCGATGCCGCCGTCGGTGTACTCCTACGTCGCGGGCGGGGCGGGCGACGAGCGCACCCAGCGCGTCAACCGCACCGCATTCGACAACTGGGGTCTGGTACCGCGGATGTTCCGGGCCACCCGCGACCGCGACCTGTCGGTCGAGATGTTCGGATTGTCCCTGCCCGCACCGGTTTTCATGGCACCGATCGGAGTCATCGGCATCTGCGCGCAGGACGGCCACGGTGACCTCGCCACGGCCCGCGCCGCCGCGCGCACCGGGGTGCCGATGGTGGTGTCCACGCTGACCGAAGACCCGCTCGAGGACGTCGCCGCCGAATTCGGCGACACGCCGGGCTTCTTCCAGCTCTACACCCCGACCGACCGCGAGCTCGCGGCCAGCCTGGTGCACCGCGCGGAGGCTGCCGGCTACAAGGGCATCATCGTCACTCTCGACACGTGGGTGCCCGGGTGGCGGCCGCGCGACCTGTCGACCTCGAACTTCCCGCAGCTGCGCGGCCGCTGCCTGGCCAACTACACCAGCGACCCGGTGTTCCGGGCCGGGCTGGCGCAGTCCCCGGAGGAGAACCCGCAGGCCGTCGTGCTCAAGTGGGTCTCGCTGTTCGGCAACCCGCTGACGTGGGACGACCTGCCGTGGCTGCGGTCGCTGACCACCCTGCCGCTCATCGTCAAGGGCATCTGCCACGCCGACGACGCCCGGCGCGCCAAGGACGAGGGCGTCGACGGGATCTACTGCTCCAACCACGGCGGGCGGCAGGCCAACGGTGGCCTGCCCGCCATCGACTGCCTGCCGGGCGTCGTCGAGGCCGCCGACGGACTGCCGGTGCTCTTCGACTCCGGCATCCGCAGCGGCTCCGACATCGTCAAGGCGCTCGCCCTCGGCGCCACCGCCGTGGGAATCGGCCGTCCCTACGCCTACGGACTGGCGCTCGGCGGGATCGACGGCGTGGTCCACGTGCTGCGGTCCCTGCTCGCCGAAGCCGACCTCACCATGGCCGTCGACGGCTATCCGACACTGGCCGATCTCACCCCGGACACGCTGCGGCGCGTCGGCTAGACACCTGCGGCGGCTCTGCCACGGTAGGGGCGTGGAGTCCGTCCTCGACGAGTTCGACCAGTACCTGGCGCTGGAGCGCGGCCGCTCCGACCACACCCGAAGGGCCTACCTGGGTGATCTGCGGTCGCTGTTCGCCTTCGTCGACGAACGGTCGCCCGGTGCCGGCCTCACCGCCCTGACGCTGCCGCTGCTGCGGGCGTGGCTGTCCGCGCAGGCCGCGGCGGGGACGGCGCGCACCACCCTGGCCCGGCGGACGTCGGCGGTGAAGACCTTCACCGCCTGGGCCGCGCGGCGCGGACTGATGACCACGGACCCCGCCACCCGGTTGCAGATGCCCAAGGCGCGCCGGACACTGCCCGCGGTGCTGCGTCAGGACCAGGCGCGCGACGCGCTCGACGCGGCGAAATCCGGTGCGCAACAGGGTGATCCGCTCGCCCTGCGGGACCGGCTGATCGTGGAGATGCTCTACGCGACCGGTATCCGGGTCAGCGAACTGTGCGGCCTCGACGTCGACGACGTGGACACCTCCCGTCGGCTGCTGCGGGTCCTCGGCAAGGGCGACAAACAGCGCACCGTCCCGTTCGGCGAGCCGGCCGACCAGGCGCTGCACGCCTGGCTGACCGCCGGCCGCCCGGCCCTGGCCACCCCCGATTCGGGGCCCGCGCTGCTGCTCGGTGCGCGCGGGCGCCGCCTCGACCCGCGGCAGGCGCGCACCGTCGTACATCAGACGGTCGGCGCGGTCGACGGCGCCCCCGACATCGGCCCGCACGGCCTGCGGCACAGCGCCGCCACCCACCTGCTCGAAGGCGGTGCGGACCTGCGGATTGTGCAGGAACTGCTCGGCCACTCGACGCTCGCGACCACCCAGCTCTACACCCACGTCACCGTCGCCCGCCTGCGGGCCGTCCACGACCAGGCCCACCCGCGCGCCTGACGGGTGGGTTCGGCGTAGTTTCGTCGAATGTCGCTCTACCGTCGCCTCGACCGTCGCCTCGAGGAACAGGCCGACAACGCCGGGCCCGTCCGCGGCACGCTGTCACTGGGCCGCATCGCGATGATCTGGCTGGCGGCGAACCTCGTGGTGACCACACTGCTCACCGGAACGCTGCTGCTGCTGCCCGCCGTCGACTTCGCGACCGCGCTGACGATGATCGTGCTCGGCACCGTGTGCGGCGCCGTGGTCCTCACGCTCGTCGGCAACATCGGCACCCGCACCGGCCTACCGACCATGGCGCTGACACGCGGCGCGTTCGGCACCCGCGGCAGCCTGCTCCCAGTCGCGGCGAACGTCGTGATCCTGATGGGCTGGAGCTGGGTGCAGGCGATGCTCGCCGGCGTGACCGTCGACTACCTCGTCGAAGACCTCACCGGTTTCTCCAACCCGACCCTGTTCTCGGTGCTGTGCCAGACGATCGTCGTGTTGATCGCGATCCTCGGCCACGAGGGCATCGCGCGGGTGGAGCCGTGGCTCGCGGTGCTGATGCTGGCGATCATCGCGTGGATCTTCGTCATCGTGTTCGCCGAGTTCAGTCCAGCAGCGTTCCAGTCGATTCCGGTCGACGCGTCGATCGGCTTCACCGCGGTGACCGTGCTCGACATCGTCATCGCGACCGCGATCTCGTGGACCGTGCTGTCTGCCGACTTCAACCGGTTCGCCCGGTCGAGCCGGGCCGGCATCGTCGGGTCCGGGATCGGCTACACGCTGTCGACCGTCACCGCGATGACGTTGGGCGTGACGGCGATCGGCTACGTCATCCTCAGCAACGGCGAGGCCGTCGCATTCGACCCGGCCGCGATCGTCGCGCCGTTCGGTGCGCCGCTGGCGATCGTCATCTTCCTGTCGGTGATGGCGACGAACTCGATGGTGGTCTACGGCATGACCACGTCGGTGGTCAACGCGCCCGTCGGCGTACGCCTGCGTTTCCTGCCGACCGCGCTGGTGCTCGGGCTCATCTCGATCATCGGATCGACGTGGCTCGGCCTGCTCACCCAGTTCACCGACTTCCTCACGGTCATCGGCGCGTTCTTCGTCCCGGTGTTCGCGATCATGATCGTCGACTACTACCTGGTGAAGCGATCCGCCTACGGCGCCGATCTGCTGCGCGGCCGCGGCGGCCGTTACTGGTACACCGGCGGTGTGAACTGGGTCGCGGTGGGGGCGTGGGCGATCGGCGCCGTCGCCTCCTACGTGTTGACCTACGTCTGGCCGAGTCCGGTCGGCGCCACCATCCCGGCGTTCGCGCTGACGTTCGTCCTCTACCTGTCCGTCATGCTGCCCCGACGCGCGGCCCGCGAGGACAGCGTGCATCTCGCGGATGCCCGTGATGCGTGACCTCAGCCATCCGATCGCGACGGGCATGCAGGTCTATCCCGGCGATCCCGCGGTCACCGTCGAGCCGGCGCTGCTGCTCGCGCGCGACGGTGTCGACGTGGCGGCGCTGCATCTGGGCTCGCACACCGGAACCCACCTCGACGCGCCGTCGCACTGCATCGGCGGTGGGCGGACGACGGGCGCGATCACGCTGCGCGAGTTGACCGGTGACGCGCTGATCGTCCACCTCGAGCCGCCGGCGCCGCGAGCGACCTACGGTCTGCGGGAGATCGAGGCCGTTCTCCGGCTGCCGGACCGCGTGCCCCCGATCGTGGTGTTCGACACCGGGTGGGCGACGCACTTCGGCAGCGCCGCCGCGCTGGACCACCCGGCCCTGTCGGCCGACGCGGCAACGGAGCTGGTGCGCCGCGGCATGCGCGTGCTGGCCGTCGACACGCTGAGTCCCGATCCCACCGGGGCCGGCACCGGCTTTCCGGTGCATCAGGTGGTGCTCGGCGCCGACGCCTTGATCGTCGAGAACCTGTGCAATCTGGAAGGCCTACCCGCCGGCGTGCGGATCGGGTTCTTTCCGCTACCGATCGACGCCGACGGTGCGCCGGTGCGGGCGGTGGCGTTCGAGTCGCTCAGCGAAGCAGGCTCATGACCTCGGCGAGGTCGGGCATCGCCGACGGTCGGCCGGCCCACTCGTCGAACACCGTCCAGTAGCTGACCCCGAAGCGCTCCCGGCGGTCGGCCAGCATGTCCGCCATCTGTTCGTGGGTGCCGATCAGTACGAACGGTGAGTCCAGCAGGTCGGCGGGAGCCACCCCGCCGATGGCCTCCGCGAGGTCGGCCGCGGCAGCTGCCCGGTCGTCGGTGACCACCACCGCCTGGATCAGCCCCTGTAGTTCGATCCGGTCGAACCGATCGCCCGCGGCGTCGCGCACCACGGCGATCCGGTCGAGAAGGCCGTCGGGCCCGAAGTGGCTCAGTGCGACCTCGGTGGCGTCGTGGTTGTGGGTGATGCCGGCGAACCCCGCGATGTCGGCGATCCGGCCGGCGAGCCGCAACACCCGCGCACCGTTGCCGCCGATCAGCAGCGGAACGCGGTGGGCCGGCGGGGCCAGCAGCTCACCCGGCCCCGCGTGCACCCGGTAGTGCGCACCGTCGACGTCGACCGCGTCGCCGTCGAGCATCGCCCGGATGATCCCGGCCGCCTCCTCGAGCCGCCCGACCCGGATTCCGCTGCGGTCGAACGGGATTCCGGCGGCGTCGTACTCCGACTTCATGTGCCCCGCGCCCAGGCCGAGTTCGAACCGCCCCTCGGACACGGTGGCCACCCCCGCCGACTCGCGGGCGGTGTCGACGGGGTGGCGGAAGTCGTTGTTGAGGACCAGGGTGCCGACGCGCAGCCTTTCGGTGGCCGTCGCCGCGGCCGTCGCCCCGGCGAACGGCGGCATCGCGGGCATCAGATGGTCGGCGAAGGTGAGGACATCGAATCCCGCCGACTCGACGGCGCGGGCGAAGTCGCGGGCGTCCGCGCCGGAGCGGGGGAGCGCGGTGGTGAGCCCGAACCGAAGCGGACGTGACCGATGAGCGGCACTGGCGATCATGACCTCGATTGTCGCTCCGTCAGCGCAGCGGTAGCAGTCGCACGGGCGTGGAAGCCAGCAGTCCCAGCGGGTCGACGTAGTCGGCCCGCGACGCCGGGCCCCACATGGCGCCCCAGTGCAGGCAGGCCGCCGCCGCACAGCGGGCGTGCCCCGTCTGCACCTCGCCCAGAACCGCCCCGGTGCGGACCGTTTGCCCGGACCGCACCGACGGCAGTACCGGTTCGTAGCTGGTGCGCAGTCCGCCCGGATGTGCGATCGACACCAGCGGCCGGCCCGCCAATTCGCCGGCGAACACCACTGTGCCGCCCTGCGCCGCGTACACCGGCTGCCCCGCGGCGGCGGCCAGGTCGACGCCGCGGTGCCCGCGCTGCCAGTTCGGGGTGGGCGCGTCGAAGGTCCGCACCACCGCAGGTCGCGGCCGCAGCGGCCAGTCCAGCCTGCCGTCGGCAGGCAGCGGGTCGGCGTGCACCGGGGCCGCCGTCGCGACGGCCACCGCCATGAGCACGGCCAGCATCCGCATCGGCCCAGTTCAGCCGCTCGCCACCGGATCCGCCAGGGGTCCGGCGCGCACCTGTGCAGCGGTCGTCCGCTGTGGACAAAGCACCTGTTCCGACGGTGTAAACTCCTACCTGCAGTTCGCATCGAGCGAGCTGACTTCGCGTGTCTGCACCTCGACTCCAGAGTCGTACCGGATGCCGGCGGTCCCGTGTGAAAAGCGGGTCCGGCACTCCCGCAGCCACCAGGGCCCGGCATCACCCGACGCCGGGCGACAACCGACAACAAAAGGATATGGACGACTATGGCTGTCGTTACCATGAAGCAGCTGCTCGACAGCGGCGCTCACTTCGGGCATCAGACCCGTCGCTGGAACCCCAAGATGAAGCGGTTCATCTTCACCGACCGCAACGGCATCTACATCATCGATCTGCAGCAGACGCTGACCTACATCGACAAGGCGTACGAGTTCGTCAAGGAGACCGTCGCCCACGGCGGTTCCATCATGTTCGTCGGCACCAAGAAGCAGGCGCAGGAGTCCATCGCCGAAGAGGCGACCCGCGTCGGTATGCCCTTCGTGAACCAGCGCTGGCTGGGCGGCATGCTCACCAACTTCTCCACGGTGCACAAGCGTCTGCAGCGCCTCAAGGAACTCGAGGCGATGGAGCAGACCGGTGGCTTCGAGGGTCGCACCAAGAAGGAAATCCTGATGCTGACCCGCGAGAAGAACAAGCTCGAGCGCAGCCTCGGCGGTATCCGCGACATGCAGAAGGTGCCCTCGGCCATCTGGGTCGTCGACACCAACAAGGAGCACCTGGCGGTTGCCGAGGCCCGCAAGCTGAACATCCCGATCATCGCGATCCTCGACACCAACTGCGACCCCGACGTCGTCGACTACCCGATCCCGGGCAACGACGATGCGATCCGTTCGGCCGCGCTGCTGACCAAGGTCGTGGCTGCGGCGGTCGCCGAGGGTCTGCAGGCCCGTGCGGGCGCCGGCAACGGCAACAAGGCCGAGGCCGAAGCTGCCGAGCCGCTCGCCGAGTGGGAGCAGGAGCTGCTCGCCGGCGCGACGGCGTCCCCGACCGCGGCCGGCGCCGCGCCCGGAACGCCCGAGGCGGATATCCAGACCGAACCCACCGCCCCTCAGAACCCCTAGGGAAGGCTTAAATGGCGAACTACACCGCTGCCGACGTCAAGCGGCTTCGGGAGCTCACCGGCGCCGGCATGCTCGACAGCAAGAACGCGCTGGTCGAGGCCGGCGGCGACTTCGACAAGGCTGTCGAACTGCTGCGCATCAAGGGCGCCAAGGACGTCGGTAAGCGCGCCGAGCGCGCGACTGCCGAGGGCCTGGTCGCCGCCAAGGACGGCGCACTGATCGAGCTCAACTCCGAGACCGACTTCGTCGCCAAGAACGCGGAGTTCCAGTCGGTGGCCGACCAGATCGTCGCCGCGGCCGCCGAGTCCAAGGCGACCGACATCGACGCACTCAAGGCCGCCAAGGTCGGTGACACGACCGTCGAGCAGGTCATCGCTGACCTGTCGGCCAAGATCGGCGAGAAGCTCGAACTGCGCCGCGTCGCCTACTTCGACGGCACCGTCGAGACCTACCTGCACAAGCGTGCCGCGGACCTGCCGCCGGCCGTGGGTGTGCTGGTGGAGTACGAGGGTGGCGACAAGGAAGCGGCCCACGCGGTCGCCCTGCAGATCGCCGCGCTCAAGGCCAAGTACCTCACTCGTGAGGACGTGCCCGAGGATGTCGTCGCCAACGAGCGGCGCATCGCCGAGGAGACGGCCCGCAACGAGGGCAAGCCGGAGCAGGCGCTGCCGAAGATCGTCGAAGGCCGGGTGACCGGCTTCTACAAGGACGTCGTGCTGCTCGACCAGCCGTCGGTGTCCGACAACAAGAAGACGGTCAAGGCGCTGCTCGACGAGGCCGGCGTGACCGTCACTCGGTTCGTCCGGTTCGAGGTCGGCCAGGCCTGATCCGCAGACCGTGAGGAAGTGCCCCGGAACGCACAGTTCCGGGGCACTTCTGTATCTGCACCCGAGTCGGCGGTACGGATTGGTACCGTCGGGCGCATGACTCGGATCAGCGCCTTCGCCGACGACGCCCTGGGCGACCGGGATGCCGTCGGCATCGTCGAGGCGCTGGAGCACGGCCAGGTGTCCCGGCCCGAACTGGTCGAGGCGGCGATCGCCCGCACCGAAGCGGTCAACCCCACCCTCAACGGCATGGCCTACGAAGCGTTCGACCGTGCCCGCGCGCGAGCGGCCGCGCCACGGCCGTACGGTGGCTACTTCGACGGTGTCCCGACCTTCATCAAGGACAACGTCGCGGTCGGTGACATGCCGACGATGCAGGGCACCGACGCCTGGGACCCACGGCCGGAAGTCGCCCACGGTGACTTCGCCCGCGCGTACCTCGCGACCGGTCTGGTGACGCTGGGCAAGACGCGACTGTCGGAGTTCGGCTTCTCGGCGTCCGCGGAACATCCCCGCCTCGGGGCGGTGCGGAATCCGTGGCACACCGACCACACCGCGGGCGCCTCCTCCTCGGGCTCCGGCGCGTTCGTCGCCGCGGGCGTGGTGCCGATCGCCCATGCCAACGACGGTGGGGGGTCGATCCGCATCCCCGCGTCCTGCAACGGGCTGGTCGGGTTGAAACCGTCGCGCGGCCGGCTACCGCTGGACCGCGACGTCCGCCGGATGCCGCTGCGCATCGTCGCCAACGGCGTGCTCACCCGTTCAGTGCGCGATACGGCCGCGTTCTACCGGGAGATGGAACGGGTGTACCGCAATCCCGACCTGCCGCCGATCGGCGACGTCACCGGCCCTGGCCGCAACCGGCTGCGTATCGCGGTCTGCACCCACTCGATCGCGCGTGAAGCGAGCCCCGAGGTCCGCGAGGTCACCATGAAATCCGCTGCGCTGCTGGAGGAACTGGGTCACCACGTCACCCCGATCGACAATCCGATACCCGATCAGTTCATGGGTGATTTCCTGCTGTACTGGTCGTTTCTGTCCTTCGCCCTCGTCCGGGGCGGGCGCCGCACCTTCGGCGCAGGCTTCGACCGCGGCCGCCTGGACAACCTCACCCTGGGGCTGGAAGCCCACGCCGCCCGCAACCTGCACCGGCTGCCGCTGGCCACCGCCCGGCTCGCGCGCACCCGCCGCATCACCGCCGCCCTGGCCCGCGACTACGACGTGGTGCTCACCCCGACGTTGGCCGACGCCCCGCCGCGTATCGGGCACCTGGACCCGACGGCGGATTATCGGCAGATCATCGAGCGGCTCGTCGACTGGGTGGCGTTCACGCCGCTGCAGAACGCGACCGGCGACCCCGCGATCTCGTTGCCGCTCGGCGAATCCGAGGACGGGCTGCCCATCGGGATGATGTTCGCCTCGACGGTCGGCCAGGAAAGTCGACTGCTGGAGCTGGCCTACGAACTCGAGCAGGCGCAGCCCTGGCGGCGCATCCAGGACTGAGGAGCCGTCAGCCGCGCGTTCTGCCGCCCAGACGCGGTATCCCGGCGAGCAGACCGCGCTGCGGCACACCGACGACCGGCTCGGCCGCCGCGCCGAGTTCGGCGAGGACGTCGTTGGCGGCGAGCACTCCTGACATCGCGGACCGCTCCATCAGCCCGGCCACATAAGGCAGTTCCACGAAATCGCCGGCCACCCGCAGGCCGCGCGCGTCGCTGCGCACAGTGGGCCGGGTGCCCGTCGACCCGGGCGGGAACGCCGGCGCTGTGGCCTCCAGACGGTGGTGCTCGTGAACCACCGAGGCGCCGGCGGTCTCCGGCCACAGCGTCGCCAACTGCTCGCGCATCGCGCGCGCGGCGGAGCTGGCGTCATCCAATCGGCAAGCGTAGGAATGTAATTCGATCACCGAACCGCCGGTCGCGCCGGCCCATCGGGCACTCGGTTCCTCGAGCCTGGAGTACACCGCGACGGAGTCGAGCGTCGACTGCCCGGTGACCGCGCTGAACGGTGCGCGCTCGGGTGCGACGTCGCGGTCCAGCCAGAGCCTGCTCACCGCGAACGGCGGTGCCACAGTGAGGGATTCGCAGCGCCGCGACAGCAACGGCGCCGCTGCGGCCATCGCCGGCGAGCTGCCGATGAGCGTACGCAATGCACCCGGATCCACGGCGAGCACCACGTGGCGACCGACCAGGTCACCGCCGCGGGTGTCGACGCGCCAGCCGTAGCCGTCCGGCTCGAGACCGGTGACCGGGGCGCCGGTCTCGACGGTCGCTCCGAGCCGGGTGAGATAGTCGCGCAGCGGATCCCAGATCGCGGTCGCGTGGTCGGTGGTGGGCACGTCGAAGCCGATGCCCTCGGGGTTGCCGAGGAAGTAGTAGTGGAACATCGCGACCAACTCGGCCGCCGACATCTCGCCCTGGTTGCAGAAGAAGGACCGGGCGAACGCCTCGAACAGCATGCTCCTGGTGCGCTCGGACATCCCCAGTTTGTCGAGAAAGGTTGCGGCATCGGTCGTGTCGAGTTCGGCGACCGTGGTCGCCCGGTCGTATGCCAGCAGCGCGCGCCCGGCGTCCGGGTCGGCCCGCATCAGGTCGCGCCGGGACAGGCTCTTCGACCGCAGCGCCAGCGCCAGCAGGTTCAGCGGCGGCGCGGCGGGCAGACCGGCCAGGTCCTCGGCGGGCCACGTCGCCGAGATGACCGGGTAGCTCGGCACCGGCGCGAGGAACGACAGGGTGGGATCGATGCGCCGCAACACCGAGCGCCAGGTGTAGTAGTGCCGGAAGAACGCATGGAACCCGTGTTCGACGTTCTGTTCGCTGCCGTCCGGCAGCAGTTCCGGCCAGGCGCCCAGGCGTCCGCCGAGGTGATCGGCCGCCTCCAGCACCGTGACGGCAACGCCGCGTTCGGCCAGCACCACGGCGGCCGAGATCCCGGCGATACCGCCCCCGACGACGATCGCCTCGGCGCCCGGGGGGACGTCACGCGGCGCCAGCGGATCGGGCACCACCAGGGGGCGCGGACGCATCCGCCCCGGCGCGGCGCGGCTCTCCGGTGTGATCACCCGGGCACCTTCCCGGCGTCGCGGCGGCGCCTGCCCAGCGTGATCGCGAACGGTACCGCCACCGTGCCCATCAGCAGACCGCCGACCAGTGCCGAGCCGGGCAGGCCGAAGAACACCGCATGCCCGAGCACCGAGGAGAAGTACACCCACAGATACAGCGCGGCGGCCGGTGCCGACGGCGCCGGCTCTTTCCGCAGCACCCGGTTCAGGACCGCCATGATCGCCAGCGACACGATCAGCCATCCCAGGTAGTTCGTCCACGGGATGTCCGGGATCAGCGGCAGACCGACCGCCGTGCCGAACCAGGTCCAGTGGCCGGCGGCGACCATCTGCGGGTCGAGGAAGACGTCCCAGGTGGTGAGCGCCAGCGCGCCGAGCACGACGACGGTCACCGTCCGCACGGCCAGTGTTCTGGCGACCACCAGCGCCGGCCAGGCCATCATCGCCCAGGCCAGCGGGACGACGACCGGAACGCCGAACATCTCCGGGCCCAGCGTGCCGGTGTACGCGTAGTGCCCGAACGGCCACCCGGTGGCCACCCCGACAGCCTCGGCGACCAGGCCGCCACCGCCCGCCACGGCGACCAGTGCGGCCGCGCCGGGCGCGCCGTGCGCACGGGCGGCGTCGGCGACGGCCGCGACGAAGAAGACCACCACGCTGGTCACCGTCACCTCGGTGCGCCAGGTGTCGGGCATCAGCGGGTAGGCGATCTGCACCAGGATGGCGACGGCCACCAGCGTCCACACCACCGCGGTGCCGCGCACGGATGCGACGGGCACGGCCAACGCCACGGTGTGTACCTCCACTTCTGGACCGCTGCCGAAACGCCGCCTGCGCCCGCGGGGCGAGACTTCGTAGAGTTTCCAAGGTGCCCGATGATCGCTTCGCCGAAACTCTGCGCGCGGTCGTCGTCATCGGCTCGTCACTCTCGTGCGTGGGCATGGCGCACCAGCTGGTCAACCAGCGCCTGCTGCGGCGCCCGCCGGAGAATCCGCCGCCCGTCGCGGCGAGCGTGTCGATCCTGGTCCCGGCGCGCGACGAGGCCCACCGCATCGCGCCGACCATCCGGTCCCTGCTGGCGCAGCAGGGTCTGTCCGACGCGGAGATCCTGGTGCTCGACGACCGCTCGACCGACGGCACCGCCGACGTGGTGCGCCGGGCCGCCGGAGCCGGGCCGCGCGTGACGGTGCTGACCGGCACCGAGCCCCCCGCAGGCTGGCTCGGCAAGCCGCACGCCTGCGCCCAACTGGCCGCCGCGGCACGCGGGGAGGTCCTCGTGTTCGTCGACGCCGACGTCGTGCTCGCCCCGCATGCGGTGGCCGCGGCGGTCGCCGTGCTGCGCGAAGCGCCGCTGGATCTGCTGTCGCCCTGGCCGCGTCAGGTCACCGCCGGTGCCGCCGGCCGGCTGATCCAGCCGCTGCTGGCGTGGTCCTGGCTGACCACGCTTCCCTTGCGGGTGGCCGAGCGGTCGAGGCGCCCGTCGATGGCCGCGGCCAACGGTCAGTTCCTCGTGGTCGAGGCCGATGCGCTGGCCCGCGCCGGGGGCTGGGGGTCGGTGGCGGGCGCGGTACTCGACGACATCTCGCTGGCGCGGGCCGTGCGCGCCGCCGGTGGCCGGACCGGGCTCGCAGACGGCTCGCGGTTGGCGACGTGTCGCATGTACGCGACCGGCCGCGAACTGCGCGACGGGTACCGCAAGTCGCTGTGGGCGGCGTTCGGCTCCCCGCTCGGTGCGCTCGCGGTCGGCACGATGCTGGCGGTGGTGTACGTCGTGCCCGCGGCCGCCGCGCTGACCGGCTCCCGCGTCGGTGCGCTCGGCTACGCCGCCGCGGTGGTGGGCCGTATGTTCGCGACGCCGTGGTGCGGCAGGCGCTGGGACGCGTTCGCACACCCGGTGTCGGTGCTCACGCTGCTGGCGCTGCTGGTGTCGTCATGGATCGGTCAGATTCGCGGCACCCTGCAGTGGAAAGGCCGCACGGTATGAGCCGGGTGGTGGTCATCGGAGCGGGTCTGGGCGGGCTCGCCACCGCGGCGCGCCTGGGCGCGGCCGGCCACCGCGTCACGGTCTACGAGAGCGAGAGCACCGTCGGCGGAAAACTCGGTGTGGTCGAGCGCGACGGGTTCACCTTCGACACCGGACCGTCGCTGCTGACCATGCCCGCGGTGCTCGAGCAGCTGTTCGTCGACACCGGCGGTCCGGCCGACCTTCCGCTGGCGGCGGTCGATCCGGCGTGCGCCTACGTCTTCGCCGACGGCGCCCGCCTCGAGCTGCCCTTCGACCGCACGCGGGCGCCCGCGGCGTTCGACGCGGCCTTCGGACCCGGCGCCGGCGACGCGTGGCGACGGCTGCACACGCGGTCGCGGCGGCTGTGGGAACTGGTCGGCGAGCCGGTGCTGCGGCGACCGGTGTCGCTGCCCGCGCTGGCCCGGATGAGTGCGCGTCCGGCCGACCTCATGGCGGTCGCGCCGTGGCGGACCATCGACGGGCTGGGCCGCCGGATGCTGACCGATCCACGAATGCGCATGTGGCTCAATCGCTATGCGACGTACTCCGGCTCGGACCCGCGCCGCACCCCTGCGGTGTTGTCGGTGACGGCATTCGTCGAGCAGGAGTTCGGCGCCTGGTACGTGCCGGGTGGGCTCCGTCGCATCGTCGACGCCGTCGCGCAACGGTGCACCTCACTCGGTGTCGAGATCCGTACCGGGGCGCCGGTCGAAGCGGTGACGGTGTCGGACGGGCGCGCGACGGGGGTGCGGGTGGACGGTGCCGAGGTCCGGGCCGACGTGGTGGTCAGCGATGCCGACGCCGGCGTGCTGTATGACCGGCTGCTGCCACCCGGCACCGGCCGGATGACGCAGCGCCTGCGCGGCCGCCCACCGTCGATGGCGGGGTTCGTGTTGCTGCTCGGGCTGTCCGGGCGGACGCCGGGTCCCGCGCACCGGATCTATTTCCCGCACGACTATGACGCCGAGTTCGACGCCATCTTCGGTCGTGCACCGCGGCCGGTGCCCGACCCGACCATCTACGTGCACGCACCGGACGATCCGGCGCTGCGCCCGAACGACGACTCGGAGGGCTGGTTCGTGCTCGTCAACGCACCTGCGCACCACCCGGCGAACGGCGTCGACTGGGATGCGCCCGGCCTACGCGGGCGCTACACCCGGCGCGTACTCGACCTGCTGGCCGAACGCGGCGCCGACGTCCGCGACCGCATCCGGTTCACTCAAGCCATCGCCCCCGCCGATCTCGAGCGCCGCACCGGCGCCCCCGGCGGCGCGATCTACGGCACGGCGTCGCACGGACCGCGCGCCGCGCTGCGCCGCCCGGCCAACCGCAGCCGCCTCCCGGGCCTCTACCTGGTGGGCGGCTCGGCGCATCCGGGCGGCGGTATCCCGCTGGTGCTGATGTCGGCCGAGATCGTCGCGGGACTCATCGGGCCGGTGGGAAGTGCGGCGGTATCGAGCGGCGCACCCCGATCGACAGTTGCACCATCCCGACGACACCGATCGCCGTCCACGTGATCGCGAACGTGATGCCCCAGCCCCAACCGAGCAGCGGCAGGCCGGCCGGCAAGGCCGCCGCCCCACCCGCCGCCAGCGCGACGACGATCAACCGGGTCGGCCGTTCGGCGACGGTCACCGCGCCGACACCGGGCATCCCGACCGACTGGGCACGCGACCGGATGTACTCGTGCAGGAAGACCAGGAGCACGGCCGCGGCCGCCCACCCCGCCGGCGCGCCGAGCGCCACCAGCACACCGCCAAGCAGCACGTCGCCGATCCGGTCGGCGACCGCGTCGACGACCGCGCCCAGCGGCCGGGCCCGTCCCGTGCGCAGCGCGACCGCACCGTCGAGCGTGTCGAGCACCCCCGCCCCGACGATCAGCGGCACCGCGAGCCACGGCCACCCGGCCCCGGCCACCGCGGCCAGCGCTCCGGCCAGTGCCAGCACCCCCGCGGCCGACAGCAGGTCGGGAGGAACCCGCAGCACCGGCCCGGCGGCCAGCGCTCCCACCAGCCGCAGCCAGCCGCGCGCCACGGTCGACGGTTGGACGCCGTCGTGCAGCGCGGACCAACCGTCGTCGTCGGCCGCGGATCGTCGGTTCACAGGATCAGCCTGCCAGCCCAGGCGCCCGCGCGGACGGAGGCCGAGGTGAGCCGGGTACGGCGGCTGGCCACCGAAGTCGGCCGGACGTTCCCCGGCAGCGACCTGTCGCTGTGGGCGGCGGGTGCGACGTTCTTCGGCGTCATCGGGATCGCCCCGCTGGCGTTGGTGACGTTGTGGGCGGTCGGCGGTCTGGTCGGCCATGAGACGGTCCACTCCGCCATCGACGCCGCGATCCGCGGCCTGCCCGACGGGCACGGTACGCCCGAAGCGCTGCGCACGCTGACGTCGGTGGCCCTGTCGATGTCGTGGGTGCAAGCACTCGTCGTGCTCTTCCCGGCCAGCCTGTACGGCGAGGGGCTGCGCCGGGCGTTCGTCCAGATGTCCTCGGCGCCCGACACTCTCACCGGATGGCGCGGCAGGGCCGGTCTGCTGGGCGTTGCGGCGGTCGCGCCACTGCTGGTGCTCGCAGTGCTCGCGTCGGCGCCCTACGTCGGCCCGCTCTACGAACGCGGTGGGTGGGCACTGGTGTGGGGCATCGTGGTGGCCTTCCACGTCGTCTGGCTGACCGTGTCGACGGCGTTGGTGGGAGTGTTCGGGTTGATCGGTCCTGGCCGGCTGGCGTGGCGACCGCTGCTGCTCGGCGCGTTCAGCACCGGCGCGATCCTGGCCGGATTCCTGCAGGGCTTCGTGTTGTTCCTGGCGATTCCGATTCCGTGGTCGGCGCCGTTCGGCGGCCTGCCGATCGTCGGTGCGGTATCGGCGCTGGCACTGTGGCTGTACCTGTTGCACATCTTGACGCTCTGCGGCTTCCGCGTCACCGTGGCGCTCGACGAGGTGATGCGTCCCGCCGCATGAGGGGCTTATCACCGGGACACAGCGCCGTAACGGAACCGGCTGGGAGTTAACGCAGGGGACACTGCGCGCTGCTGCAGGTGAAACGAGACGGTCCGACGATTCCTTCTCGTGCAGGCCAGTCAGGTCAACAACGCAGCCCCGTCTGCTCGATCGCCGGTGATCGCAACCGCCTCCGGGAACACGTTCGGATGTCTGGTCCGCTTCGCGGTGGCCAACATCCGCCGTCGGCCGGAGCGATTCGTGTTGTCGGTATTGGGAATTGCGCTGGCCATCGCCTGCGTGACGGTGGTGCGCACGATCTCGTCGAGTTTCGCGATCACCGGCGCCGAGTCGGTCACCGAGGTACTCGGTGAGGCGCAACTGTGGGTGGTGCCCGCCGCCGGGGTGCAGTACGACGCCGACACGCAGGCGCTGATCGCCGCCGGCCCCGCCCCGGAGATCGACGTCCCCGCGGGATGGACCGCCACCCGGACCCTGTCCGGCCGCGCCGAGGTCGACGGCGTTGCGGTGTCCCTGCGGGGATTCGACGGAACACCGTCCGGGCAGGCGGTTTTCGGCTCCGCGGTGGCGGACCGGCTGTCGGTCGCTGCCGGTGACCACGTCGAGATCGACGGCCACGATCTCGTCGTCGCCGTCGACGGGTCCGGCCAATCGGTGACGGTGTCCACCTCCGTCGCGCGCGCCGTGGTCGGTGACGATGGCTGGTGGACCGTGAACGCCCCTGCCGGACAGGAGAACCGGCGCGACCTCGCGCAGGTGTTGAGCACCGCCACGGGGCTCGAGTCCACCGCGGACCCGTCACTCATGCCGGATCCAGGCGGTGCCGGCCTGATCTACGACACGGTGGGCGGCACCGGGCCGCTGTCGTTCGAGCAGAAATTCTCCGCGCTGTTCTCCGGCAAGGTGACGAGTTCGACGCTCGGGCTCATCTCGACCATCGGACTGGCTCTCGGGTTCGTGATCGCGGTGTCGTCGTTCCTCGCCGCGGTGGCCGAACGCAAACGGGAGTTCGGCATCATGTCGAGCATCGGTCTCGCCGACGAGGTGCTGTACTTCTTCCTCGTCGAATCGGCCCTCGTCTTCGTCGCCGCCTATCTGATCGGTGTGCTCGGCGCGGGTGCGGCAGTGGCCCTGGTGATTCCGGGCATCGCGACGCCGGTCGCCTGGGCGCAGGCCGCGGGTATGGTCGCCGCGTTCATCCCGGCGATGGCGATCGTCGGCGCGCTCGTACCCGTACACCGGCTGCTGCAACAACGTCCGGTCGACCTCCTGGGGGCCCGCTAGTGCTGCGCAGAGGTCTGTCCTACGGCTGGCTGTCCGCCCGCCGCCGCATCCGCGAGATGGTGCTGCCCGTCGTCACCACCGCCACCGGTGCGTTCCTGGTGGTCATCGTGTTCGGCATGTCCGAGGGCATCCGGGCGCAGTCCGCGTCCCTCGGTCACGCCGACGAGCTCAACCGCGCCGTCGTCCTCATCGCGGTCAGCGTGCTGCTGGTCGGTGTCGTCGAGGTCGCGGTGGCGACCACGCGCACCGTCGCGCACCGCACCCGCGAACTCGGCGTCCTTGCCGCCAACGGGATCCCGCGCCTTCCAGTGGTGGTCGCCCTGCTCGTCGAACCCGTCGTCGCCGCGGTCCTCGGCGCCCTCGCCGGTGCCGCACTGGCCGCCGTGGCCGGGATCGTCCTCGGCGTCACCGGACTGGCGGCCAGCGGCGTCGCGACCAGCGGGCTGCTCGCCGGATTCGCGATCTCCGTCGGTGTCAGCATCGTCGCGGCGCTGGCCACCAGCGTCATCCCCACGTGGACGGCCGCATCCCGGCCCCCGATCCGCTCCCTGACCGCAGGAGGCTGACCCATGACCGCCATCGAAGAACGCCGCGACAACGACGCGACGCCGCCGCCACCGGTCATCGAGATCAGCGACGTGTGGAAACTCCACAAACTCGGCGACGAGGTCGTGCGCGCGCTCGTCGCCGCCGATCTGACGATCATGCCCGGTGAGTTCGTCTGCCTGATGGGGCCGAGCGGCAGCGGAAAGTCGACTCTGCTCAACATCATCGGCGGACTCGACCGTCCGACGAAGGGTTCGGTGACGGTCGCCGGCCGCGACACCCGCACCCTGACCGAGAGCCAGTTCGCGGCGCTGCGCCACGACACCATCGGGTTCATCTTCCAGAGCTACAACCTCATCCCGTTCCTGTCCGCGGTCGAGAACGTCGAGCTGCCGCTGATGTTCGAACCCTATGACCGTAAAGCCCTGCGCACCAGGGCGATCGAGCTGCTCGAGCTGGTCGGTCTCGGCCACCGCATCCATCACCAGCCGACCAAGATGTCCGGCGGCGAACAGCAGCGCACCGCGATCGCGCGGTCGTTGATCAGCAATCCGACGCTCGTCCTGGCCGACGAGCCGACAGCCAACCTCGACCACCGCACGGGGGAGACGGTGGTGCGCATGCTGCGCGACCTGTGTTCGACGCTCGGCGTCACGGTCGTCGCGAGCACCCACGACCCCACGGTGGCCGACGAAGCGAGCCGTGTCGTCCGCATGAAAGACGGACAAATCGTCAACTGACGCTCTCACCCTCAACATCTTCGGGAGAACCATGACCGCCGAACTCTCGGCGCCCCCGCCTGCGGGGCGCGATGCGCTGATGACCACCGAACTCGTCCCCGAGCAGATCCTGCCGAAGGTGATGAGCACGTTCGGGCTCACGGCCGCCTACGTTTTCATCATCTGCTGGGTGACCGGGTCGTCGGTGATGGCGGCCGGGGGGTGGACGGCGATACCCATGTGGGTGCTCGGCATCCTCACCTTCCTCATCCCGGCCGGCATGGCGGTGGTGGAACTCGGCAACCTGTGGCCGGGGCAGGGCGGGGTGTACATCTGGGCCTACCGGACGATGGGCGAGACCTGGGGGTTCATCGGCGGCTACCTGTCCTGGGTGCCGGTGATCCTCAACGCCGCATCGTCACCGGCGGTGGTGCTGCAGTTCCTGCTGCTGGCGTTCCACGCCGAACTCGGCCTCACCATCAGCATCATCCTGCAGCTGGTGATCCTGTGGACGGTCATCGGGCTGGCGCTGGCCAAACTGGCGGCCAACCAACGCATCATGAACATCGTCTTCGTCGTCTACGGCGTGCTGACGCTGACGATCTTCGTCTGCGGCCTACTGTTCGCGGTGCGCAACGGGTCGGCCACGCCGTTCACCTGGGAAGAGGCGACGATCCCCAACTTCGCCACCGCCGGCTTCCTCTACGGCACCGTGCTGCTGTACCTGCTCGGCGTGGAGACGCCCTACAACATGGGTGCGGAGTTCCTGTCCGTGCGTCGCAGCGGCCCGCGGATGATCCTGTGGGGTTCGGCCGCGCTGGTCGCCATCTATCTGCTGACCACTCTCGGCACCATGATGGCGCTGCCCGGAGACGAGATCGACCCCGTCACCGGCATCATCGGCATGCTCGACGTCGCCGGGTTCCCCGGGCTGATGGAGATCTGCGCCATCGTGCTGGCGGGGATCATCATCGTGGCGCTGATGACCTATCAGGTCGCCTACTCGCGACTGATCTTCGTCTCCGGCCTCGAGCGGCACCTGCCGCGGATCTTCACCCACCTCAACCCGCGCACGCGTAACCCGGTGACCGCCATCCTCATCCAGGGGGTCATCTCGTCGCTGATCCTGGTCGGCCTGTACTCGCAGAGCAGCATGGCCAACGTCACCATCTACCTGCAGGGCGGGCTCTCGACGGTGTGGCTGCTGTCCGGGTTCTTCTTCCTGATCCCGGTGGTCATCGCCCGCAAGAAGTACGCGGACCGCTATGAGAACGAACAGTTCTGGCGGATCCCCGGCGGCATGGTCGGGGTGTGGATCACCGTCGTCGTCGGTTCGCTGGGCACCATCGGTGGCATCTACTACTCGTTCGTGACGCCGTGGATCGACGTGTCCACCGCCAACTGGATGACCTGGGTGGGCGGGATCAGTCTGGGCATGTTCGCGCTCGGTCTGGTCGTGTACATCTTCGGCCGCCGCTCGGCGCGCAAGGTGAACCAGGAGGACGCGCTGGCCCATCTCGCCGTCCTCGATCTGAACAACGCTGAATCGGCAAGCCCGGAAAGGGGTTGACACTCATATGACGGTCAACAGCAACGTCCTGCAGACGGACTCCACCGACGGTGCGGTCGCCTACCCGCTCGATCCGCTCAGCGGTGCCGAGATCGAGGCGGCGGCGGCGATCATCATGGATTCCGAATATGCCACGCCGACATTGAAATTCGTGATGATCTCGCTCGCGGAACCGGCGAAGACCCCGGCGCTGACCTTCGAGGGCGTCGACGGGGTGTCGCGCCGGGCGTTCGCCACGATGTACGACGGTGCGGCCAAACTGGTCCACGAGGCGATCGTCGACCTCGGGGCCCGCGTCATCGATTCGTGGAAGTCGGTACCCGGCCGTTTCCCGTCCTACCTCGTCGAGCACATGACCGGTGTGGAGGAGAAGGTGCGGGAGGACCCGCGCTGGCAGGAGGCGATGCGCAAACGCGGCGTCACCGATTTCAGCCTGGCGATGATCGATCCGTGGCCCGCCGGGTACTACGGGCCGCAGGACCGCTACGACAACTCGCCGCTGATCTGCCGTCCGCTGACGTTCATGCGGGCCGCACCGTCCGAACACGGATACGCCCGTCCCGTCGAGGGTTTGATCGTGACCTTCGACCTCGACGCGATGACGGTGATCGACGTCGAGGACCACGGTGTGGTGCCGTTGCCGCCGACCGCGGGCAACTACAGCGAGAAGTTCATGTTCGATCCGAACAACCGCCCGGCGTTCACCGCGTTCCGTGACGACGTCAAACCCATCGAGATCACGCAGCCGGACGGCCCCAGCTTCACCGTCGACGGGTGGCGGGTGCAGTGGCAGAAGTGGTCCATGCGGGTGGGTTTCAACCCCCGCGAAGGCATCGTGCTGCACGAGATCACCTACACCGACCGCGGCGAGACCCGGCCGATCGTGTACCGGGCGTCGCTGTCGGAGATGGTGGTGCCCTACGGCGACACCTCGCCGACGCACTGGAACAAGAACGTCTTCGACATGGGCGAGGTCGGGATGGGGTTCTCGGCCAACCCGCTGACCCTGGGGTGTGACTGTCTCGGCGAGATCTTCTACTTCGACGGGACCGTGAACGATTCCGCGGGTAACGCCGTGACCATCCCCAACGCCATCTGCATGCACGAGGAGGACTACGGGATCTCGTGGAAGCACACCGACTTCCGCACCGGTGAGGTGGAAGTGCGGCGCTCGCGGCGGCTGGTGATCTCGATGATCTGCACCGTCGGCAACTACGAGTACGGGTTCTTCTGGTACTTCTACAACGACGCGTCGATGGAGGTCGAGGTCAAACTCTCCGGAGTGCTGACCACCGGCGCCGTGGAGGACGGTGAAGAACCCCGCTGGGGGAAGATGGTGGCGCCCGGCATCTACGGGCCGAATCACCAGCACTTCTTCAACTTCCGGCTCGACATGAGCATCGACGGCCCGGGAAACAGTGTGTACGAGGTCGACTCGATTCCCGAACCCGATCCGGCGCTCAACCCCCACCACAACGCGTGGATCACCCGCGACACGCTCGTCGCGTCGGAGGCCGAGGGTGCGCGGGACTGGGACTGGTCGACCGGCAGGTACTGGAAGATCGCCAACCCGTCGAAGCGCAACGAACTCGGAAACGCCGTGGCTTACAAGCTGACACCCAAGGACGTGGTGCCGGTGATGGTGCAGGAGGGTTCCTACATCTACGACCGGGCGCGGTTCGTTCAGCACAACCTGTGGGTGACCAAGTACGAGCCGGGGGAGTTGTACGCCGCCGGCGACTACATGTACCAGTCACCCGACATGCAGGGCCTGCCGGAGTTCATCGCCGACGACGCACCGCTGGAGGACACCGACGTCGTGCTCTGGTACACCGTCGGCGCCCACCATGTGGTGCGGCCCGAGGACTGGCCGGTGATGCCGTGTGCCTACACGGGTTTCCACCTCAAACCGGTCGGCTTCTTCGACGGCAACCCGGCCCTCGACCTGCCCCCGTCGCCGCCGAAGGCCTGCCATTCGCACCACGCGAGCATGCCGGTCGCCGACGTGGCACGGGAGTCGTAAGGGCGGCGAGACTACGGTTGCTGACGAAATCCGGGCGATTCCGGTCAGCAACCGTAGTGTCGGCGCACGAAGTCGGCGGCCGCGCGTGCCAGCGATTGCGGGCCGGTGCGCAGCGCCTCCTCCAGGGGGGTGCCGGGTGCGGTGATGCCGACGATCTCGTCGACACCGTGGTCGAGAAGCACCGAGGCGTCGTCGCCGACCCGCCCGGCGAAGATGGCCACCCGGGCACCGGTGCGGGCGGCGACCTGCGCGACCCCGAACGGCGTCTTACCCATCAGCGTCTGGGCATCGACGCCGCCCTCGCCGGTGAACACCCACGCCGCGTCCTGCAGTGCCCGCTCCAGCCCGACCGTATCGGCCACCACTTCCACCCCGGGACGGCTTGTGGCGCCGAGGAATTCGAGCAGGGCGAAGCCGAGTCCGCCGGCCGCACCCGCGCCTGGTGTGTCGGCGTGCGCGGCGTCGGCGATCTCGGCGAACCGGCTCAACGCGGCTTCCAGCACGGCGACGTCGTCGGGTGTGGCGCCCTTCTGCGGGCCGAACACCGCGCTCGCGCCGCGGGGCCCGAGCAGGGGAGCGGTGACGTCGCAGGCCAACTGGATGCGCACGCCCGACAGTCGCGGGTCGAGGCCGGCGACGTCGATGCGGTGCAGATCGGCCAGCGCCGCACCGCCCGGGGGCAGCGGCGCACCCGTCGTGTCGGTCAGCGACACGCCCAGGGCGGTGAGCATGCCTGCACCACCGTCGTTGGTGGCCGAGCCGCCGAGTCCGACCAGGAATTCGGCGGCTCCGCGGTCGAGTGCATCGCCGATCAATTGGCCGACGCCGAAAGTGCTGGCGCGCAGCACATCTCGTTCGTCAGGTCGAATGAGCTCCAAACCCGAGGCGGCGGCCATCTCGATCACCGCCAGCCGCCGGTCGGGGACGTAACCATAGGTGGCGGGCACGGGCCGGCCCAGCGCGTCAGCCACCTCCACCGTCACCCGTTCGCCGTCGAGGGCGTCCACCACGGCGTCGACGGTGCCCTCACCGCCGTCGGCCATCGGGACCCCGACGCAGTCGGCGTCGGGCATCACGGCGTGCACACCGTCGCGCATGGCGGCGATGGCCTCGGCCGCGGTCATGGACTCCTTGAACGAGTCCGGTGCCAGAACGATTCTCATCGGACCGGAGTCAGCGCGGGCCGGCCGGCAAGGACGGCCGCGACGTTGTCGACGGCCAGGACGCCCATGGCGTCGCGGGTCGCCTCACCGGCGCTGGCGATGTGCGGCGTGAGGACGAGGTTGGGGGCGTCGAGCAACGCGGGATTGACATGGGGTTCATTCTCGAACACATCGAGCGCGGCGCCACGGATCCCCCCGGCGGTGAGCGCGTCGACCAGCGCCGTCTCGTCGACGACGCCGCCGCGCGCGGTGTTCACCAGGTAGGCGGTCGGTTTCATCCGGGCGAGCGCCGCGGCGTCGATGAGGTGGCGGGTCTGATCGGTCAGCGGTGTCAGCACGCACATCACGTCGCTGTCGGCCAGCAGGGTGTCGGTGTCGACGAACCGGACACCGTCCTCGGCTCCGGTGGTGCGGCTGCGCGAGGTGGCCAGCACCGTCATGTCGAAGGCGTGCGCCCGCCGGGCGACCGCTCTGCCGATCCGGCCGTAGCCGAGGATGCCGAGTGTGGCGCCCGCACTGACGTCCAGACCGGTGAGCATGCGCGGACCCCAGATCCACGGCTGACGGGTGCGCAGGAAGCGATCGCCGTCGACCACCCTGCGCGTGGCGGCGAGGACGAGGGCGAAAGTGTGGTCGGCCGTGGCGTTGTCGAGCACACCGGGGGTGTTGGTGACCGTCACGCCGGCGGCGCGGGCGGCTTCGACGTCGATGTTGTCGTAGCCGACGGCCACGTTGGCGACCACTTGTAACCCGTCGCCCGCCGCGGCGAGCAGTGCGGAGTCCACCCGTTCGGTCAGCGTGACCACGGCCGCGCACGCTCCGGCGATCCCGGCCTCGAGCGCGTCACGGGTGGGCGGATCCTCGTCGCCGATGTGCAGGGGCCGTCCCAGTCCGCGCAGCCGCGCCATGGCGCCGTCGGTGAGCAATCGCGACACGTACACATGCCCACCGGGTCCCGTCATGCCGCCCGACTCTAGTCGGCGCCCAGTGCGACCAGGATTCGCTTGAACTCGCGTCGCTGCGCGTCGGTCAGGTCGGTCATCAGGCGGCGTTCTGCGGCCTGGACGCCGGAGTCGGTGCGCGCCAACAGTTGTCGGCCGCGATCGGTGAGCTCCGCGGGCAGGGAGCGACCCGAGGCGACGGAGTCCGGGCGGTCGACGAGGCCGCGTTCCTGCAGACCGCGCAGCACCATGTTCATGGCCTGCGGGGAGACGCCGGTGTCGCGGGCCAACTCGGCGTTGGACCGGCCCGGCCGCCGCGAGAGCATCCGCAGGCAGATGTACTGCGGGAAGGTCAGTCCCAGTGGCTCCAGCACGGTGGCGGCCACGTCGCCGCGCAGCGCGGTGGCGACCCGGTACAGCAGGAAGCCGAGCGGCTGATCCTCGAGCGAATCCGACATATCAAGCATATTGACATGTATCAACCAGGTTGATATCAACGGGTGTATGACCACACCGAATGAGATGTTCGAATCCGCCTACCGCGGCGATGCCCCGGAATTCGTCGGCGCGCGACCGCCGTGGAGCATCGGCGAACCGCAGCCCGAGATCGCGGCCCTGATCGACGCGGGCAGATTCCACGGCGACGTACTCGACGCCGGCTGTGGGGAAGCGGCGACCGCGCTGTACCTCGCCGAGCGCGGATTCACCACCGTCGGGCTGGACCTGGCGCCGACCGGCATCGAGCTCGCACGGGCGGAGGCCGCCCGGCGCGGTCTGACCAACGCTACGTTCGAGGTCGCCGACATCAGCGACTTCACCGGATACGACGGCCGGTTCGGCACGATCGTCGACAGCACCCTGTTCCACTCCATGCCGGTCGAATTGCGGGAGGGCTACCAGCGCTCCATCGTGCGTGCCGCGGCCCCTGGCGCCAGCTATTTCGTGTTGGTCTTCGACGCGGCCGGAGTGCCGTCGATGGGCCCGGCGAACCCGGTGACCGAGGACGAACTGCGCGACGTCGTCGGCAGGTACTGGGAGATCGACGAGATCCGCCCCGCCCGCATCCACGCCAACTTCCCGCCCCAGGTCGCCGACGGCGGCGTGCTGGGCTTCACCGACATCCGCGACGAGCCGGGCGGACGCAAGTCGGTCGCGGCCTGGCTGCTTTCCGCCCACCTCGGCTGACCGCTCGCCGGGGCGAATTCGTCCGCCCCGGCCACATCGGTAACCCCGCATGAGGCAGGATGGGTGTGCCACCTGGGGGAGCGCCCGGTACGTCGTAGCGAGGGAGGCCGGAAGGGCATGTCGGAGCCGAACAACACCAACGGCGCCGGCGCGGCAGTCGGCGAGATCCGGCCGCTGTACACGCGCGTGCTGCTCAAACTCGGCGGGGAGATGTTCGGCGGCGGCGCCGTCGGTCTCGACCCCGACGTCGTGCACCTCGTCGCGCGCCAGATCGCCGAAGTGGTGCGCAGCGGCGTCCAGGTGGCCGTCGTCATCGGCGGCGGTAACTTCTTCCGGGGCGCGCAGCTGCAACAGCGCGGGATGGAACGCACCCGCAGCGATTACATGGGCATGCTCGGCACCGTGATGAACAGCCTCGCCCTGCAGGACTTCCTCGAGAAGGAAGGCATCGACACCCGCGTGCAGACCGCCATCACGATGGGCCAGGTCGCCGAGCCCTACATCCCGCTGCGGGCGGTGCGTCACCTCGAGAAGGGCCGCGTGGTCATCTTCGGCGCGGGCATGGGGCTGCCGTATTTCTCCACCGACACCACGGCGGCCCAGCGTGCGCTCGAGATCGGTGCGGAGGTGGTGCTGATGGCCAAGGCGGTCGACGGGGTCTACACCGCCGACCCGCGGAAAGATCCGGACGCCCAGCTGCTCACCGCCATCACCCACCGGGAGGTCATTGACCGGGGCCTGGCGGTGGCCGATGCGACGGCGTTCTCGCTGTGCATGGACAACGGTATGCCGATCCTGGTCTTCAACCTGCTCGTCGACGGCAATATCGCCCGCGCGGTCGCGGGTGAGAAGATCGGAACACTGGTCACCACCTGAACGGGTGCGGCGACGCCGGGCGAACGTAGCGACGGGAGAATAGACAGTGATCGACGAAACCCTCTTCGATGCCGAAGAGAAGATGGAGAAGGCGGTGTCGGTGGCACGCGACGATCTCGCGTCGATCCGCACCGGCCGCGCCAATCCGGGCATGTTCTCGCGGATCCACGTCGACTACTACGGCGCCTCGACCCCGATCACCCAGCTGTCGAGCATCAACGTCCCCGAGGCGCGGCTCGTGGTGATCAAGCCCTACGAGGCCAATCAGCTCCGCAACATCGAGGATGCGATCCGCAACTCCGATCTCGGCGTCAACCCCACCAACGACGGCAACGTCATCCGCGTGGCGATCCCGCAGCTGACCGAGGAGCGCCGTCGCGATCTGGTCAAGCAGGCCAAGGCCAAGGGCGAGGACGCCAAGGTGTCGGTGCGCAACATCCGCCGGAAGGCGATGGAAGAGCTGACGCGCATCAAGAAGGACGGCGAGGCCGGCGAAGACGAGGTCAGCCGCGCGGAGAAGGACCTCGACAAGACCACGCACACCTACACCAACCAGATCGACGATCTGGTGAAGCACAAAGAGGGTGAGTTGCTGGAGGTCTGATGGCCTTCCAGCAGCAAGCGGATCCCGTGTCAGAGACCCCGGTCGACGAGCCTCAGAAGAAGTCCTCGCGCGCCGGGCGCAACCTCCCCGCCGCGATCGCGGTGGGTGTCGCGCTCGGTGGCGGGCTCATCGCCATCCTGTTGTTCGCGCCGTACCTGTGGCTGGCGCTGGTCGCGGCCGCGGTAGCCGTCAGCACCTACGAGGTGTGCCAGCGGCTGACCGAGGCCGGCTACCGGATGCCGATGATCCCGCTGCTCCTCGGCGGTCAGGCCACACTGTGGCTGACGTGGCCGTTCGGTGCGGCCGGGGCGCTGGGCGGATTCGCGGGGACCGTCGTGGTCTGCATGATCTGGCGGCTCGTGGGGCAGGGCCTCAACCACGCGCCGCAGAACTACTCGCGCGACATCGGCGCCGCGGTGTTCCTCGCGACGTGGGTGCCGCTGTTCGCAGCGTTCGGCGCGCTGCTGATCTATCCGGAGGACGGCGCCAACCGGGTGTTCTGCCTGATGCTCGGCGTGGTGTTCTCCGACATCGGCGGCTACGTGGCGGGCGTGCTGTTCGGCAAACACACGATGGCCCCGGCGATCAGTCCGAAGAAATCCTGGGAGGGGCTGGCCGGTTCGTTCCTGTTCGGGGGGACCGCCTCGGTGCTTGCGGTGGTCTACCTGCTGGACAAGCCGTGGTGGGCAGGTGTGGCGCTCGGGGTGATGCTGGTGATCACCGGGACGCTCGGCGACCTGGTCGAGTCGCAGTTCAAACGCGATCTGGGCATCAAGGACATGAGCAATCTGCTGCCAGGACACGGCGGGATGATGGACCGCATCGACGCGATGCTGCCGTCGGCCGTCGCCACCTGGATCGTGCTGACGTTGCTGGCCTGAGCGGGCACCTCGCTGCGGGTGGGATACTCGGTGCAGACATGCCTGCTTCCCTGCCTCTTGTGTTCGATGCCCCGCGCCGTGCCATGCCGCCGCGGCACTTCGCCGACCTCGACGAGGGCGGCCGCGCCGCTGCCGTCGCCGAGCTCGGGCTGCCCGCTTTCCGCGCCAAGCAGCTGGCCAACCAGTATTACGGCCGGTTGATCGCGGACCCGCACGCGATGACCGACCTGCCGGCCGCGGTGCGCGAACAGGTCGCCGCGGCGCTGTTCCCGTCCCTGCTGAGCGCGGTCCGCGAGATCGAGACCGATGCGGGCGAAACCCGCAAGGTGCTGTGGCGGGCGGTCGACGGGACGACGTTCGAGTCGGTGCTCATGCGCTACGCCGACCGCAACACCGTGTGTATCTCGTCACAGGCCGGCTGCGGGATGGCCTGTCCGTTCTGTGCGACGGGGCAGGGCGGACTCAAGCGGAATCTGTCGACGGCCGAGATCCTCGAGCAGGTGCGTGCCGCCGCGGTCGAACTGCGTGACCGCGACGGCGACGCGATCGCCCGGGGTGGGCGGTTGTCGAACATCGTGTTCATGGGGATGGGCGAACCGCTGGCGAACTACAACCGGGTGGTCGCCGCGGTGCGCCGCATCACCTCGCCGGCGCCCAACGGGTTCGGCATCTCGGCGCGGTCGGTGACGGTGTCGACGGTCGGTCTCGCGCCGGCGATCCGCAAACTCGCCGACGAACGGCTCAACGTCACGCTGGCGCTGTCGCTGCACACGCCCGACGACGAGCTGCGCGACACGCTCGTTCCGGTGAACAACCGCTGGAAGGTCGACGAGGTGCTCGATGCGGCGCGCTACTACGCCGACGTGACCGGGCGCCGGGTGTCGGTCGAGTACGCACTGATCCGCGATGTCAACGACCAGCCGTGGCGGGCCGATCTGCTCGGTAAGAAATTGCACGGCAAGCTCGGACCGCTGGTGCACGTCAACCTGATCCCGCTCAACCCGACGCCGGGCAGTGAGTGGGATGCCAGCCCCAAACCGGTCGAGCGGGAGTTCGTCCGGCGCGTCCGCGAACGCGGCGTCTCGTGCACCGTGCGCGACACGCGCGGCCGCGAAATCGCCGCCGCCTGTGGTCAGTTGGCCGCCCAGGGCTGACACCTCACCACCGCCCTCGCCGCGCCCAAACGAACAAATCGGCGCGAAAGTGCGAGACGTTTTCGCCATTTCGTCGATCTCGGCGGCGAGCGCACCGGTTACGGGGCGTTGGTGAACCAGACGTTCTCCTCGCGCAGACTGCGGCTGCGCCAGCCGTCCGGCGTCCGTACCAGTTCGTGGTGGTAGTAACCGCCGCACGCCGACATCTCGGTCATCCCGGGCAGCTGCATCGGGTTGTAGAACATCGCCCGCACCGTAGCCGAGTCACCGTCGGTCTGGCCGATCTCGATGTTGGTGATGTAGTGCATGCTCCACGGGATCACCCCGAAATTGACGGCGAACCAGTCGACCACCTCGTCGCGGCTGCCGACGATCGCGCCGGCCGACGAGTAGTCGATGTGCGCGTCGTCGGTGAACACCGAGCGGTAGAGCTCCCAGTCCTTGGTGTCGACGGCCCGTGCGTAGGTCGTCAGCAGCCGGGCGATCTCGAGCTCGTCGCTGATGCGTTGGTTGTCCATGGCCTCCCGCTCGCCGAGATCGACGAAATGGCGCCGACTACTCGCACTTTCGCGCCCGTTTGTTCGTTTGGGCGCAAACGTCATTCGGGCATGCCGATGGTCTTCGCCTCCAGGTACTCCTTGTACCCCTCTTCGCCGTTGCGGTAGCCCAGCCCGGACTGCTTGGTCCCGCCGAACGGGCTGGTGATGCCGAAGTGGCTCTTGCCGTTGATCGTCACGTTGCCGGTTCGCATACGACAGGCGATCGCGAACGCCCGGTCCACGTCCCCGCCCGACACCTCACCGGACAGGCCGTAGATGGTGTTGTTGGCGATCGCGACGGCATCGTCGTCCGTGTCGTACGGGGTCACGGTGAGCACCGGCCCGAAGATCTCCTCCTGGGCGATCTGCGAGTCCGGGTCGACGTCGGCGAGCAGCGTCGGCTGCGTGTAGTAGCCGACCCGCAGGTTCTCGGGCACGCCGCCGCCGGTGACCAGCCGGGCTCCGGAATCGATCCCGGATTTGATCAGGCCGAGCACCTTTTGCCGCTGCGTCTCGCTGATCTGCGGACCCTGCATGTTGCCCGGTGTCCACGGATCGCCGACCGGGAAACCCTCCATCATGGTCTTGAGGATCTCCACACCCTCGTCATAGCGGCTGCGTGGCAACAGGATCCGGCTCGGGAGGATGCAGGACTGACCGCTCATCACGCAGGCCATCATCGCCGCCATCGGCAGCGCCGAGTTGAAGTCGGCGTCGTCGAGGACGATGTGGGCGGACTTGCCGCCCAGCTCCAGCAGCGTCTTCTTCACGGTCGGGGCGCCCGCGGCCAGGATCGCCCGCCCCGTCGCCGTCGATCCGGTGAAGGTGATCATGTCGACCCGCGGATCGGCCGACAGCGCCGCGCCGACCTCGTTGGCGTTCGACACCACCACGTTGAACACCCCGGCCGGGATGTCGGTCTCCTCGGCGACGATGCGGCCGTACTCGCTGCCCGACCACGGGGTCAGCTGGGCGGGTTTGAGCACGACGGTGTTCCCGGCCATCAGGGCGGGCACGGTCTCGGCGATGTTGAGGTAGAACGGCACGTTCCAGGGGGTGATGGCGCCGACGACGCCGACCGGTTCGTAATGGATCTTTCGCCGCGCCGGACCGAGTTGGGTGGGGTGCACACCGGTGTCGACGAGGTACTCGAAACCCTTGCCATGGTCGGCCCAGTGCTTCACCTCCTCGATGGGGCTCTCGATCTGGCTGCCGGTCACCGTGACCGGGCAGCCGACCTCGGTGATGAGGATGCGCCGCAGCCGCTCCTTGTTGCGCTCGAGCGCCTCGTGCAGCTGGGTGAGGCAGTGATAGCGGAAGTCCAGATCGCGCGACCAGTCCGTCTCGTCGAAAGCCCGCCGCGCGGCGGCCACCGCGCGGCTCATGTCCTCGACCGTCCCGTCGGTGGCCTGCCCGGCCACTTCCTCGCTGGCGGGATGGATCACGTCGAAGGTGGCGCCGCTGCTCGTCAGCTGCAGTTCGCCGTCGATCAGCATCCGTTCGTCACCGGCCAGCACGCCGGATTCGGTCTCCACAGTCGTCATGCGCTCAGCGTTACAAATAACCGCCAAATCGTCAGGCGAATGACGGAAATACCATTCTCGAAAACCCAGGCGACAGTTCTCCTAAAGTGTTCACCATGTCGACGCCGACGGCCGAACAGCGGGTCACCTATTGCCGGATCTGCGAGCCGATGTGCGGCCTGATCGCGACCGTGGACGACGGCAGGCTGGTCTCGCTGCGCCCCGACGCCGACCATCCGCTCTCCAAGGGCCGGGCATGCCCCAAGGGCATCGCGTTCACCGAAGTGCAGAACGACCCGGACCGCGTGCTGGAACCGCTGCGCCGCCGCGCCGACGGCACGTTCGAAACGGTCACCTGGGACGAGGCGCTCGACGACATCGCCGCCCGGTTGACGCGGATCCTCGACCGGCACGGCGGTCAGAGCGTCGGCCAGTACTTCGGCAACCCCGCCGCATTCGGATACGCGAGCAGTCTGTGGGCCGGGGTGTTCATGACGCGCATCGGGGCCCGCCACCTCTACTCCGCCGGCTCCCAGGACATCAACAGCCGGTTCGTGGCCAGCAGGTTGCTCTACGGCGCCGCGAGCCAACTCCCGTTCCCTGATCTGCCCCGCACCGACTTCCTGCTCATGATCGGTGCGAATCCGCTCGTGTCGCACGGCAGTGCGCTGCGCGCTCCCCGCATCAAGGACGATCTGGCCGCCATCGTCCGGCGCGGCGGCCGCGTGGTGGTCGTCGACCCGCGCCGCACCGAAACAGCCCGTGACTACGAGCATCTCGCGATCCGGCCGGACACCGATGCGTGGCTGCTGCTGTCCATGTTGCAGGTGGTCTTCGCCGAGGGCCTCGCAGACGCCACCGCGCTGGCCGAACAGGCCACCGGCGCCGAGACACTGCGCCGGTTGTGCCGCGACTTCACCCCGGAGCGCACCGCCGAGCGCACGGGTATCCCGGGCGACATCGTGCGGATGCTGGCGCGCGACTTCGCCACCGCGCCCACCGCCACGGCGTACGGCCGGACCGGAGCCTGTCTGGGCCATCACGGCACACTGGTCAGTTTCCTGATCGACGCCCTCACCCTCGTGACCGGAAACCTCGACCGGCCGGGCGGTTCGCTGATGTCGCACGCCGTCATCCCCGTCGAGGACATGGGCGAACGGCTCGGCAGCTTCAGCTACGACAAGACGCGTTCCCGCATCGGCAACCATCCCGACGTCCTCGGCACGTTCCCGGCGGCCGTCATGGCCGACGAGATCACCACTCCGGGGGCCGGCCGACTGCGGGCACTGTTCGTCGTGGCGGGCAATCCGGTGCTGTCGGTGCCCAACAGCAGAGCGCTGGAATCCGCACTGGGACAACTGGATCTGTTCGTCTCCCTCGACCTCTACGTCAACGAGACCAACCGGCACGCCGACTACGTGCTGCCCGGCACCACCATGCTCGAGCGCGACGATCTGCCGATCATGTTCGCCGCGTGTTCTCCGACGCTGTTCGTCCAGTCGACCGAGGCCGTCCTCGAACCGTACGGGCAGGCCCGGCAGGAATGGCAGGTCTACGCCGAACTCGCCCGGCGGATGGGGGTGTCGCTGTTCGCGACCGGTCCGCTCGAGCGGTTCAACAGGATGCTCGCCCTCCTGGACCGATTCCGCCTGACCCGGATGACACCGCGCCGGATGATGGCGCTGCTGTTGCGGTTCGGCCCCTATGGTGACCGGTTCGGGCTGCGGCGCAACGGGCTCAACCTCGAGCGACTGGCCGGGCGTCCGCACGGCATCGTGCTCAGCGAGCACGCCCCCTCCGGCATCCTCGGGCGCGTGGTGCGCCACCGCGGCGGCAAGGTGTGTCTCGATCCGCCGCAGATCGTCGACGATGTCGCCAGATTGGGCACGCGTCATCCCGATGATCCACGGTTCCCGCTGCGCGCCATCGGCATTCGCGAGATGCGCTCCCAGAACAGCTGGATGCACAACAGCCCCACGTTGATGAAGGGCGACCGCCGGCACCGCACGAGAATCAATCCCGACGACGCCCGCGCGGCCGGGCTCGTCGACGGCGGGAGGGTGCGGATCGTCGCCGCGGGCGGCGCCATCGAGTCCGAGGTGTTCGTCACCGGGGAGATGCGCCCGGGCACGATCGCGATCCCGCAGGGCTGGGGGCACCGCGGCGGCGGGTGGCGACTGGCGAACAGCGTGCCGGGCGTCAACGTCAACGAGTTGACCTCGAACCGCTCCGAGGATCTCGAAGTGCTCGCCGGGATGTCGGTGCTCAACGGCGTCCCGGTCCGCATCGAGGCGGTGGCGGCTAGTCCTGGTTCTTGATGCCGACCGCGTGGCGCAACTGCGCCAGGAATTCGTCGCCGTCGTCGCTGCGCACGATGTAGTGACAGACCGCGACGCGGATCGCGGTGGCGGCCTTGACGGCGGCGTTGGGCCCGGACAGCAGTTTCTCGAGGCGGGCGCGCATCAGCGGGATGATCCGGGACAACTGTGCGATGACCACTTCGGGTTCGATGTCGACGAGCCGGACGCCCGAATAGGACTGCTGATAGGAGACGATGAAACGCAGCGCGGCATCGAGCTTTTCGCTGCCTCGCAGACCCTGGGTCGCCTTGCTGATGCCCTGGTCGAACATCGACCGCTCGTATCGCCCGAAGGCGTCGAGCAATTCCTGCTTGGAGGCGAACCAGCGGTACAACGTCGGCCGTGACACACCCGCCTGCAGCGCCACCTCCGACAGGCTCAGTTTCGTCTGGCCGCTGCGGGCGAGCACCTCGGCGGTGGCCGCGAGGATGCGGTGCTGCGTCGACGAATCGTCGTATTCGGCGGTGTCGCGCCGGGCGGTCAGTGGTTCGTTCACATCCAGGGCCTCGAGTGACGGGGTGTTTCACAAATCGTAGAGCCTGTAATGCCGTGTCGGGCCATCCGCGCGGCCCCGCCGCCGCGAATCACAGTGATTTCCTCAACAGGGCCACGGTGTCGAGGTCCTGGAGCGCCGCCACACCGCGGCGCAGACCCTCGTGGGCGATGTCCTCGTTCTGCATGCCACCCATCCCCGCGGTGATGAGCGCGGCGACGTACGCGTAGAGCGCCGCCTGGCGGTACCGCTGCCACAGGTCCTCGCGGTCGAGGTCGGGGCCGCCGGAGGCGGCGAGTGCGCGGCGGTAGGTGTCGAGGAGTTCGCGCTGCGACTCCTGCCGGTCGGCCGGCGTCATGCTGGTCACCAGCGTGTAGGCCACCTCACGGCTGGGGTGGCCGCGGCGGATGGCCTGCCAGTCGAGCAATCCGGCCGCACCGTTGCGGAAGTAGACGTTCCCGGGGTGGGCGTCGCCGTGCATGATCGTGTGCGGTGGTTCGTCGATCAACTGCGCGGCGGCACGGTAGTTGTCGTCGATGTAGCCGCCGACGTGCACTGGTATGTCGGTGCGCTCGGCCATCCGCCTCGCCGACGTCTTGAGCAACCGGCCGGTGAGCAGCGAGGTGTGGTCCGCGGACGGCGAGTACACCCAGTCGAACGGGCCGCCGCCACCCGGCGCCGACAGCCGCCCCCAGAACGTCGCGTGCAGCCGTGCCAGGAGTTCGACCACGAGCGCCGCCTGGTCGCGGTCCAACGGGTGAAGGGTGTCGGGAAACCGGCATTCGCCGGCGGGCAGATCCTCCAGGACCAGCACGTAACGCCCGGTGAGCGGGTCGAACGCCGAACCGTACGCCGCGGGCGCACCGGTCAGCTCGGGCCGCAGCTGCCGATAGAAGCGCACCTCGGTGTCACCGAGGCGGCCGAGTTCACCCATCAACCGCGTGGCTGCGGTCTCGGCGGGCAGTTTGACGAAGACGGTCTCGGGGACGTCCTCACCGGTGAGGGCGAGGCGCACCCGCGACGAGGTGCCGGCGTCCCCGCCGATCACCGAGACGGCGGTGACCGTGCGGTTCATCAGGCGGGACAGCGTGCGTGCGTCGAGGTCACCGACCGAGCGGGGGAACGGCCGGACTCCCCGGAGCACGGCGTCGGTCGCCACTCGCTGCACACCGCGACCGAGGTGTGCGGCCAGGCCGACGGCGGGCGAGATTCCGGACGTCTTCGTCACCGTCGCGAGCCTCCTCGGACACCATGCTGGGGGAGTTTTACAAAGAAGCTTTGGACTGTAAACCAAATCTTCGTCCCCATCAATAAAGAGGGCTCCCTCAGGTGAGCCCGGAGGCGTGGCGTAACTGCGCCAGAAAGTCGTCGCCGTCGTCGCTGCGCACCAGGTAGTGCGAAATCGCCACGCGCACAGCCGTCGACGCGGCCACGGCGGCGTCCGGGCCGGACATGCCGCGCTGCAACCGGTCACGCATCCGCGGCAGGATGTGGGACAGGCGGGCGATGACCTGCGCCGGTTCGATGTCGACCATGCGCAATCCCGGATAGGACTGCTGGTACTCGACGATGATGCGCAGGACGGCGTCGAGTCTTTCGTCCGCCGGCAGCTCTTCGGCGGTATCCGCGACAGCGCGTTCGTAGATGGAGCGTTCCCACACCACGAAGGCGGCCAGCAGATCCTGCTTCGAGGGAAACCAGCGGTACAGGGTCGGGCGCGACACCCTGGCCTCGGCGGCGACCTGCGAGAGGCTGAGCTTCGTCATCCCGTTGCGGCCGAGCACTTCCGCGGTGGCGGCCAGGATCCGCTCCCGGGTGGTGGTCTCCTCGCCCGACCCCGGCGTCACCGCCATACTCTCTCCCGTCGCTTCGCTCGCCGGGTTAGCTTTACAAATTCTGCGCCAACTGTCACGCTGATCCGGTGACGTCCACATCGGCGGCGGCCCGTGAGTACAGCTCGGTCGACATCACCTCGGCATCGTTCTGGCGGCAGCCGTTCGCCCGACGGGACAGCGAGTTCGCACGGTTGCGGGCCGCTGACGGACTGAGCTGGCATCGCCCGCTGTCCTCCCTGTTCCCGATGGAGGAGGACGGGTTCTGGGCGGTGACCCGGCGCGCCGACATCGCGTTCGTCAGCCAGCACCCCGACCTGTTCACCTCCGCGCAGGGCGTCGCCCTCGACCCGATGCCTGCGGAGGTCCAGCGGTTCGCGTCGTTCTTCCTCACGATGGATCCGCCCGAACACACCGTCTACCGGCGGCTGATCAGCTCGGCGTTCACCCCGCGCAACGTCCGGCGGATCGAACAGCAGATCCACGACAACGCCGTCGCGGTGGTCGACGATCTCGTCGGGGCGGGTGAAATCGATTTCGTGTCAGCGTGTTCGGCGCGGCTGCCGATGCTGACCATCATGGAGATGCTCGGGGTGCCCACGGCCGACCAGCCGGCGGTCGCCGCAGCCGCCGAGAAGCTGTTCTCGATGAGCGACGACGAGTACAGCACGCTCGAGGAACGGGCGGCCGATACGGTCAACGAGATCATGCTGCTGTCGGCCACCGGTGTCGAACTGGCCAAGTTCCGCCGCAGCCACCCCGGTGACGACCTGATGACCAGCATCGTCAACGCCGAGGTCGACGGAAAACGGTTGACCGACGAGGAGATCGGCGCATTCCTCATCCTGCTCGCGTCGGCCGGAAACGACACCACCAAGCAGACCACCACGCACGCCATGCTGGCCCTCACTGCCCATCCCGCACAGCGGGAATGGCTGACTGCCGACTTCGAGGGCCGGATCGGTACCGCCGTCGAGGAATTCATCCGGTGGTCGACGCCGGTGCTGCAGTTCGCGAGGTTCGCCACCACCGACACCGAGATCGGCGGAACACCGGTGAACGCCGGCGACAAGCTCGGATTGTTCTACTGCTCGGCCAACCGCGACGAGGCGGTATTCGACGATCCGCACGTATTCGACCTCAGCCGGTCGCCGAACCCGCACCTCGGATTCGGCGGCGGCGGTCCGCACTTCTGCCTGGGCAACCAGTTGGCGAAAGCCGAGCTGCGCCACCTCTTCCGGGAACTGCTGACCCGCCTGAGCCACATCGAGCTCGGCGAGCCCGATCTGCTCTACAGCACCTTCGTCCACGGCGTCAAACGCCTCCCGGCCGTCGTCCGCTGAGGTTCGGTGCAGTCATGCGGGTGGAAGTGGATCTCACCAGATGCACCGGACACGGCATCTGCGAGTCGATCGCCGAGGACGTGTTCGAAGTGCGCAACGACGGCACCGTGACCATTCACGGTGACGAGCGACCCGAGGCCGACCGCGACCGGATGCGTCAGGCGGTCACCCAGTGTCCCGCCGCGGCACTGCGATTGACGGAGTGACCGCTCAGCGTGGGTCGATCTGGTTGCGGAGCCGTTCGGCAGGGTAGGTCGACGCCCCCGCGGCGCGGACCCGCTCGATCAGCGCGCGGTCCGACGTCGCGACGCACAGATCCCCCGGATCGTCGGAAGCGAGCACCAGACGGACGATCTCGTCGTCGGCCGAATCCGCCGCCGACACCGGAGCATTCGTGACGGTGACCGTAGCGGAGCTCAGCGGTGGGGTCAGAGGTTTCTCGAAGACGACTGTCACATCCACGGACTGGTCGTCAGCCCAGCGCTCGAGTGCTGTGACGAGGCGGGTCATCGCGGCTCGCCGGTCTCGCCACCAGCCGTCCGGCCGGGAGCCGATGACGTTCATCCCGTCGACGATCCAGCGCACCGCACCAGAGTAGGTGCTAGCGGGTGGGTCGCGGGCGCACCAATACCGACTGCTGGATGACGCCGACCGGCCCCGTCTCGTCGAAGAGGGTGCCGCTGGTGGTGCCGATGCCGTCCGGCCCGTAACTCGTTTCGGCACGGATGCCGATCCACTCGCCCTCGGGGATCCGGTGCACGTGCACCACCAGGTCGGTGTTGAGGAACGTCCACTTGCGGATGTCGAGTTTGGCGCCGATGCCGTTGGCGTCGTCGGCGACGGCGAACAGCCGCTCCAGCGGGGTCATCGTCTCGCCCTTGACGAGATCCACGGTGGGGGTGATCCATGATTCGCCCGGGCCCTCGCCGAGGGGCCGGGTGAGCCACCGCCAGTCGAGGCTGTGGACGTAGTTGCGGTCCCAGTCCTTGGCCATGTCGCGGCGGCGGGCCTCCGCCAGCGGGCGCAGCGCCGGAGCGCCCGCCTGCATCACCTCGGCGGTGTCCAGCTGCTGCAGACGCCAACCGCTGGCCCGCGCGACCGGCCGGGGTGTCCCGTCGGGCCCTGGTGCCGACATCTGCGCGCTGACCAGTTCGATCTGCTTACCCGCCCGTTCCCGTTGCGCGCTCACCCACAGGTCGCCCTCGGCCGGGACCGGGCCCAGCAGGTCGACCAGCACGCGGCTCAGGCGGGTGTCGTCGCGCCGTTCACAGCGTTGCAGCGCGCGCACCAGCAGCGCCGACACGGGTGCGGCGTGCTGGATCGCGGCCGACCAGGTACTGCGCACCAGATCGGTGGCGACGAACCTCTCGCCGTGTGAATCCGCCCCGACGAGTTCGTAATACGAATCCGACATCAGGGCAGCCCGGCGCCGGGCACATCGACGATCGCTGTGTCGACACGCGAGTTCTTCGTGCCGATGAGCCGCTCGGGATAGGCGTCGGTCGCCGACACGAGAAACAGCATGCGCCGTTCGGGGCCGCCCAGCGCGCAGGCGATGGCGACGCGGTCGCCGATGTCGATGCGATCGGTGACCGTGCCACCCTCGGCGACCCGCTGGAACTGGTGAGCCAGCGTCATCGCGGTCCACACCCCGCCGTCGGCGTCGATCGCGATACCGTCGGGCGGCCCGTCGAGCCCTTCGGCGAAGGTCCGGCGATGGTGCAGACCGCCGTCGCCACCGATGGCGAACGCGGTGAGGCGCCGCCCGGTCGATTCGGCGACGATCAGCGTCGAACGGTCCTCGGTGATCGCCATGCCGTTGGGGAAGTCGAGCCCGTCGGCGACGACCTTTGCGGCGCCGTCGGGGTCGAGGCGGACGATCACGCCGTTCTCCCGGGCCTGGGATCCGATGTAGGCGCGGCCCGAATCGTCGACGACCATGTCTCCGAGATCGGCGCCGGCGAGACCGGCCAGATCGGCGACGACCGCGACGGTCTCACCGTCATAGCGCAGCACCTGTCGGTTCCGGGTGGAGGTGATGAGCAGCGTGCCGTCCGGCCGGAAACCCAGGCCGGACGGTGTGTGGCCCGGAAGCGCAAGGGTGGTCGTCGATCCGCTGAGGTCGACAGTGTGCACGGCTTCGCCGAACATGTCGGACAGCCACAGCAGGCCTTCGAACCACCTCGGACCCTCGCCGAAACAGAACCCTTCGGCCAGTCGCGTGGGCGCCACGAGCGCCGCTTCGTCGGCGATTTCCCGTGCCGTCACATCGCGCCTTTACAAAACACGCGACAAGTGTCACGCTCCGTAGGTGCCACTGTCAACCACCTGCGGCGTTGGCGCGCCATGAAGAAGTACTACAGCCACACACTGCTGTATCTCCACGAGACGATCGCGCTGGGGTCCGGACGCGGCGAGCGATTCCTCGACGCGTTCGGCGCCGTCTACCAGCCGATGATGACCGAGCTCGGTGCCCGGCTGTTCGCGCTCTGGGAGAGCACGCCGTACAACGGGCACTGGCCGCAGGTCACGATCATCTGGGAGATCGACGCATTCGCCGACTACGCCCGCATCGGGAAGGCGCAACGGCGGGGCGGCAGTCACGCCGAAGCCGCGGCCGCTTGGGCGCAATTCCTGGCCGACACGGGTGCCACCGGTGAAGGGCGGATCATGTACGCCGGACGCAGCAACCGCACGCTGGCGCAATTGCAGGACGCGAAATTCGGTGCGGGCCTGGTGATTCAGGAGATCATGCAGACCAAACCCGGCCGGCAGGACGATTACATCCGCGAACTGGAACGGCTCTACGTGCCGTGGTCCGAGCGCACCGGCAAGCGGTGGCTGGGATCGTTCATCACGACCTTCCGGTTCAACGAGGTCATCCACTACTGGGCGCTCGACGGCGACTGGGACTGCTTCGCCGAGCACTACCCGTCGTGGAAGGACAGCCCGCCGGCGGAGATCGTCACCTGGATGAGCGTCGCGCCGGCACTGCGCGACGGCTGGGAGGACTCGATCCTGCAGGCGCTACCCCCGTCTCCGCTGCAGTGAACTCCGGCCGGAAGACCTCGGTGATGCAGCAGTTCTCGTACGATCCGTTCGACGCGGCCGTGATGGCCGACCCCCTGCCGTTCTACCGGACACTGCGCGACGAACACCCCCTCTACTACGTCGACAAATGGGACACCTACGCGCTGTCGCGGTTCGACGACATCTGGACCGTCCTCGAGGTCAACGACGGCACCTTCGTCGCCTCCGAGGGCACCCTGCCGTCGACCGCCGTCCTGGCCACCCGCAACACCGGACCCGTACCGGATCCGCCGTTGTCACCCATGCCCTTCCACGCCAATTTCGACGCCCCGATCTACACCGATGTGCGGCGCTGTACCTCGGGGCCGTTCCGGCCGCGGTCGGTGAGCCGGCTGGCCGACAGAGTCCGCGAGCTGGCCAACGAGCGTCTCGACGAACTACTGCCCCGCGGACGGTTCGACCTCACCCAGGACTACGGCGGCATGGTCGCCGCGGCGATGGTGTGCGAACTTGTCGGCCTGCCAACCGAACTCGCCGCCGACGTGCTGGCCACCGTGAACGCCGGCAGCCTGGCTCAGCCCGGCAGCGGTGTCGAGGTGGCCAATGCCCGCCCCGGCTACCTGGAGTACCTGAGACCGGTCGTGGAGCGCCGACGCGCCGACCCGTCCGGCGGGGAACTGGCGATCGTCGACTCGCTCCTCGGCTACCGCAAACCCGACGGATCGCCGCTGACCGATATGGAGGCCGCCGTGCAGATGCTCGGCGTCTTCATCGGCGGGACCGAGACGGTGCCCAAGATCGTGGCGCACGGGCTGTGGGAACTCGGGCGGCGGCCCGACCAGCTGGCGCAGGTGCGGGCGGATCCGGCGGTCAACGTCCCGCTCGCCCGCGAAGAGATGATCCGGTTCTGCGCTCCCGCACAGTGGTTCGCACGAACGGTGCGTAAACCGTTCACGATCCACGGCACCACGCTCGAGCCCGGGCAGCGCGTCATCACGCTGCTGGCGTCGGCCAACCGCGACGAGCGGGAATACCCCGATCCCGACGAGTTCGTCTGGGACCGGAGGATCGAGCGCCTGCTCGCCTTCGGACGCGGCCAGCACTTCTGCCTAGGGGTGCACCTGGCGCGCCTGGAGATCACCGTCATGGTGACCGAATTCCTCCGGAGGGTACCGGCATTCGCCGTCGACGCGGAGCGGGCGTCGCGGCCGCCGTCCAGCTTCCAGTGGGGCTGGAACAACGTTCCGGTGGAGGTCTCGGTGGAGGGCGTCTGACCGTGTGGGCATACCGGTTGGTGGCGCCGTACACCTTCGAGAGACTGCAGCTGCCCGAACCGTCCGCGGAACGACTCGGCGACGGGCAGGTGCTCCTGCGATTCCTGTCGGCAGGCATCTGCGGAAGCGATCTGCCCGGTTTTCGCGGCGCCAAGGGACGGCTGCCCGGCGACACCGGTGTCAGCGCCGCCGAGCTGACCGGCTTCCCGGTCCACGAGATCGCCGGAGAGGTCCTGGCCAGCAGGCACCCGGCGCACCAACCGGGTGACCGGGTGGTCGGCTGGGCGTCCGGGTTCGACGGTCTGATGGAGTTCGTCGTGGCCGACGGCGAAGGGCTGGCAGCCCACGATCCCGCGCTGCCGCCGCAGCTGGCCGTCGCCCTGCAACCGCTGGCATGTGTGCTGTACGCGGTGGAACAGCTGCCCGACCTCGCCGGCCGCCACGTCGCCGTCATCGGCCAGGGTTCCATCGGACTGTTGTTCTCCTACGTCGCGAAAGTCATAGGGGCACAAAAGGTCACGGGCGTCGATCCGGTCGACCGCACCGGAGTCGGACCCGCGTTCGGAGTCGACACCGTCGTGCGCGCGACCAGTGACCGCTGGGTCAGCCATCTGCGCGCCGAGGACAGACCGCAGGTGGTGATCGAAGCCGTCGGCCACCAGGTGGCCACCCTCAACCACGCGATCGAAGCGGTGGCGTTCGGCGGCACCGTCTTCTACTTCGGCGTCGCCGACGACGACACGTACCCGATCAGCATGCGGCTGATGCTGCGCAACAACCTCACCCTCAAATCGGGGGTGACCCTGGAGCGGCGGCGAATGCTCGAGCTCGCCTGCGCCTTCGCCCGTGACCACCCGGACCTGTTGCCCGCCTACGTGACCCACACTTTCCGCGTCGACGATGTGCAGGAGGCGTTCGAACTCGCCTGCCGCCCCACACCCGGCCGGGTGAAGATCGCGATGACCGCATGACCGCCCGCAACAGACTGCTGGCCGCGCTGGACGACGGCGCTCCGATCTTCGGCGGCTGGGTGGTCGGGCCGACCCTGATCGGGCCCGAGGAGTTCGCGGCCGCCGGTTACGACTACGTCGGCGTCGACCTGCAGCACGGCTACCTCGACGACGCGGATGCCGCGCTCATGCTGCGCCGGCTCGAACACGTGCCCGTCGCCACCGTGGTGCGACTGCCCGCCGCGGACGCCGCGCCGATCGGGCGCGTGCTCGACGCAGGCGCCGACGCGGTGGTCATCGCGATGGTCGAGTCCGCCGACCAGGCGGCCGCAGCGGTCGCCGCCACGCGGTACCCACCCGCCGGGGTGCGCAGCTTCGGACCGTTGCGGGCGAGCCTCGGACACGACCCGGCCGACCTCGAAGGGCGCGCCGGTGTGTTCGCGATGATCGAGACCGACCGGGCGGTCGCCGCGCTGGCGGAGATCTGCGCGGTGCCCGGGCTCAGCGGGCTGTACGTGGGCCCCGCCGATCTCGCCATCTCGATGGGATACCCGCCGGCGTCGGCGTGGCGGCAGCGGGAGGTGCGCGAGGTGATGGCCCGGATCGTGGCCACCGCGGAGACCGCCGGTCTGGTGACCGGTGTGCACGCCGGCACGGGCTCGCTCGGCAGGGAGGCGGCGGGGATGGGTTTCCGGATCGTCACGCTCGCGTCGGAGTCCCAGGCGTTGCGACGCGGTGCGCTGGCCCACCTGGCCGACGCGAACGCCACCGAAGCGCGCGAGACGGCAGCGGGCGGGGGTTACCAGTGAAGCGGGTGGCCCTGGTGACCGGCGCAGCACGCGGACAGGGCGCGGCGATCGTGGCGCGGCTGCACGCCGACGGCTTCCGGATCGCCGCGTGCGACGTGCTGACCGACGAACTGCGCGACTCGGTGGCGGGCTTCGGCGATGCGGTGGTCCCGATTCCCTTGGACGTCACCTCGGCGCCGCAGTGGTCGGCCGCGGTGGCCGAAACCGTCGAGCGCTTCGGCGTGCTCACCACGCTGGTCAACAACGCCGGCGTCCTGCACCGGGCGGCGATCGTCGACGAGACCCCGGCCGGCTTCGAGAGCAGTTGGCGGGTCAACTGTCTCGGACCGTTCCTCGGTATCCAGGCGGTGGTCGAGCATTTGAAGGCGTCCGACGGTGCGGCGATCGTCAACACATGCAGCACCGGGGCGCTCCGGCCGTTCCCGCACCATGCCGCGTACGGATCGTCGAAGTGGGCGCTGCGCGGGCTGACCCAGGTGGCCGCCGCTGAGCTGGCGCCGTCGGGGATCCGGGTCAACGCGGTGCTGCCCGGTCCGGTCGAGACGCCCATGCTCGACGCGCAGACCCAGAGCCGGCTGGCGGCCAGAGCGAGCCTGGGGCGGATCGGCCGGCCTGCCGAGATCGCCGATGCGGTGGCGTTCCTGGTATCGGAGCAGGCGTCGTTCATCACCGGTTCCGAACTCGTCGTCGACGGCGGCCAGACCCTGCAGATCGGATGAGTGCATTGGCGAAATCGTTGTCCGTAGCCGTCATCGGCGCCGGTCCCGGTGGGCTCGCGCTGGGGATCTTCCTGAAGGAGGCCGGATTCGGCGACTTCACCATCTTCGACCGTGAAGACGGTGTCGGCGGCACCTGGCGGATCAACACCTATCCCGGTCTGGCCTGTGACGTGAAATCGCACCTGTACTCGTACTCCTTCGATCTCAACGCGGACTGGTCCCGGTTGTGGTCGGCGCAGCCGGAGATCCTCGAGTACTTCGAGACGTGCGCACGCCGCCACCAACTGGACGCCCACCTGAAATTGCGCACGGAGATCGTCTCCGCCCGTTGGGATGCCGCCGCGCGGAACTGGGAACTGTGCACCGCGGCGGGGGAGCGATACCGCTTCGACGTGGTGGTGTCCGCGGTGGGCATGTTCACCCGGCCGGTGATGCCGGATCTGGTCGAGGAGGAACCGTACACCGGCGTGGTGATGCACACTGCGCGGTGGGACCACTCCGTGGACCTGACGGGTGCGCGGGTGGCCGTCCTGGGCACGGGTTCGACGGCGGCACAGCTTCTTCCGGAGGTCGCCAAGGTCGCGGCCAAGGTGTATTCCGTCCAGCGGTCACCGACCTGGATCCTGCCCAAGCCGGATCGCCCGTACACCGACCGCGAGAAGTGGGTCTTCAGCCACGTCCCGCTGGCCAAGCGCATCTACCGCACGCGGCTGTGGTTGCGCAGCGAGCGCAACATCTCGGTCATCGAACACGGCAGCGACAAGACACGGGAGTTCAAGGGCATCGCCACCCGGGTACTGGAGGCGACGGTGCCCGACGAGGATCTGCGCCGGAAGCTGACGCCCACGCATCCGTTCGGGTGCAAGAGGTTGGTGTTCGCGACCGACTACCTGCAGGCGCTGACCCAGCCACACGTCGAGGTGATCTCCAGCGCGGCCCGGTCGCTGCGCGCGCGGTCCCTGGTGACCGAGGACGGCACCGAACTGGACGTCGACGTCGTGCTCTGTGCGACGGGTTATGCCGCGGCCGACTATCTCGGGCAGATAGACGTGCTCGGCGAAGACGGCTCCCTGCGGGAGAAGTGGCGCGACGGTGCGTATGCGTATCTGGGGATGGCCGTCCCGGGCTTCCCGAACTTCTTCATGCTGTACGGGCCGAACACCAACGTGGGGTCCAACAGCGTCATCTTCATCCTGGAAGCCCAGGCGCGCTACATCGTGCGCGCGCTGAAACACATGCGGCGCAGAGGCAGATCCTATGTGGCGGTGCGGCCGCAGACGATGGTCGAGTTCATCGCCAAGATCGACGGCTGGATGGCGGGCACCGTCTGGACGACCCGGTGCAGCAACTACTTCCGGGCCGCCAACGGCCGGGTGGTCACCCAGTGGCCGCGCAGCGCCCGCGCGTTCTGGGCGATGACGCGACGGTTCCGCGCCGCCGACTACGCCTTCGACCCACCCCCGCATGTGCCCGACATCGAGGTGCACACGCACACCGACCTCTCGAGGAGCCCGTCACGATGAACGTTCCCGCCAGTGCCTTGGCATCCCGCCGCATCCGGGGCGTCATGGGCGCCCTCATGCTCGGGGTCGGCATCGTCGGCACGATCACCCCGAAACGCCTCAGCGGCGCGTCGCCGTCGAAGCCGGGCCCACGGTCGACGGACGCGAGCGCCGAGCGGCACCACCTCACCCAGATGTACTCGATGCGCGAAGCCGCGCTGGGCGCCATCCTGCTCAGCGGCGGCGGTGCGGCATCGGTGCTGGCGGCCACGATCGGGCTGACCGCCGTCGAGGTCGCCACTGCGGTGCGCTCACCCGCACTCGACGCCAGGACCCGCGTCACCACTGCGGTGAGCGCATCGCTGTTCGGTGCGGCCGCCGCATACGCGCTGACCGGCGCCGGCGCGAAGGACAATCCGAACATCCGGACGTGACAGAACCCGATGCGGTGACGCGACTGCACCCCGCGCTGCGCCGATTCGCCGCGGCCAGGACCGATTTGTCGCCGGCCACCCTGGACGCGGTCCGGGAATCACTCGACGGCCGGCGCCGCCAGGCTGCCGCCGCGCTCGACACGTCCGGCGTCGACATCGAGGACCGCGCAGCGCGGCTCGAGCAGAAGACGGTCGGCATCCGGATCTACCGCGGTGGTCCCGCACCCGCGCCCGTGGTGCTGTACTGCCATTCCGGCGCTTTCGTGCTGGGCAACCTCGACACCGATCACCTGCAGTGCGTCGAATACGCCAGGCGGGCGGAATGCACCGTGGTCTCGGTCGACTACCGGTTGGCACCTGAGCACCCGTATCCGGCCGCCGTCGAGGACGCGCTGGCGGTATTGCGCTGGGTCGTGACGAATTCGGCAGAGCTGCAGGTGGATCCGTCGCGGATCGCGGTGGCCGGCAGCAGCGCCGGGGGAGCCTTGGCGGCACTGCTGGCGCAGGCGTCGGTGGCGGGATCGGCGCCGCCGGTGGTGTTCCAGTTGCTGCACCAGCCCGTGCTCGACGACCGGCCGACCCCGTCGCAGCGCGAATTCGCCGCCACGCCAGGCTTCGACGGCCCCGCCGTCGAACAGATGTGGCGGCATTATCTGCCGGATGGAACGGCAAGGGGGAGTGCGGTTCCCGCGCGCACCCCTGACCTGTCGGGGGTGCCGCCGGCGTTCATCAGCTGCTCCGAACTCGACCCGCTGCGCGACGAGGCGATCGCCTACGCGCAGCGTCTCCTCCACGCCGGCGTCGCCACGGAGCTGCACGTGTATCCCGGCACCTGCCACGGCTTCGATTCCCTGCTACCGGACTGGGAGATCAGCCGGCAGCTGTTCGCGCTCCAGGGGGCGGCGCTGCGGCGGGCGCTGCACTGCTGAGTTCACGCGCGACCGCGGCGTGGTAACGATCGATGTTGGCCGGGTTGACGATCCGGAAGAATCCGTCCGGCATGGGCGCGTCCTTCGGTGCCTCTATCGTCATCGTCCTGCGGAACAGGGTGACGTCCGCACCGGGCTGGGTGAACTGGTACTCGACGGTGATGCGACCGTCCATTCCGCCGTTGCCGTCCCGGTCGTGGCCCAGCCGCCCCACCGAGGTGAAGACCCACTGCCGCGGGCGTACGGCCATGGCCAGTTGCCAGGTGAAGATCCTGTCACTGTCCGGGCCGCCCTCCTCCCAGGTGTCGCCCACCCGTAGCGGCAGGTTGTCGAGGCCGCCGACGTAGCTGCTGCCCGGATACGTCTTGGTCCAGTTCGCGGGGTTGGTGACGAAGTCGTAGATCGCCTCGGGCGCATAGGCGAACGCGGTGTCCGAACTGGTCGTGACGATGCCCAACGGCGTGCCTTCCTGTGCGGCGCCCACACCGGCGCGACTCCCTTCACCTTTACAGAGTGGCGACGAGATGTCACGCTCGAGAGATGGACTTCTCGGCTGTCGATCTGTCCGAGGAGGATCGCGCTTTCCAGCGCGAACTCCGGGACTTCCTGAGCGCGGTGGTCACCGACGAGGTGCTCGCCCGCGACCGGCAGACCGGGGAGAACTTCGACGAGGGCGTCCATCTCGCGCTCGGCGACGCCGGGTACCTCGCCGCCGACTACCGCAGTGCGGCCGACGGGGGATTCTTCGCGGTGCGGCGGCGCATCTGGGAACTCGAGATCGGCCGGGCGCACACTCCTTGGTTCCACTGGGGAACCACCGCGATGGTGGCGCACACCGTCGAACGGTTCGGCTCACCGGAACTTCGGGAGGAAGTGGTGCCCGGCGTGATCTCCGGGCGGGTGCGGCTGTGTCTGGGCTACACCGAGCCCGAAGGCGGTTCCGACGTGGCGACGTGCAAGACCAGGGCGGTGCGCGACGGCGACGGCTGGATCGTGAACGGGTCGAAGATGTTCACGTCCAACGCCCAGAACGCCCAGTACGTCTTCCTGATCACCAACACCGACCCGGAGGCCCCGAAACACAAGAGCCTCACCATGTTCCTGTTGCCACTCGACTCGCCGGGGGTGGCTATCCAGCCGATCCGCACGGTCGACGGTGACCGCACGAACATCACCTATTACAGCGACGTCCGGATCAGCGACCGCTACCGCGTCGGCGAGGTCAACGGCGGCTGGACGGTGCTGCGGGGTGCGCTGGACGCCGAACACGGCACGGTGCAGCGCGAGGACGACGGGCTGCAGAAGATCGCGGTGATGACCGAACACATCACGCTGATGGCGGAGGCGGTGGACCGGATCGCCGCCACCGTCGGCGCGCCGGAGGCCCCGGGGCGCAGGCGAGTCGACGACGGTTCGGTCGCCTACCGGTTTGGCCGCGCGGTCGCGCGGATGGAGGCGGCGATGAGCACTCCCGAGATGTTCGGCCGGGTGGCGATCGCACAGACGATGCGTGACGTGTCCCCGGATCTGATGGACATCCTCGGCGCAACTGGGGCGGTACCGTCCGGCGCCGCCGGTGAGGTGAACGCGGAGTATGTGTTCCGCCTTGCGGGTCCGACCGGCATCTACGGCGGAACGCTCGAGGTTTTCCGCAACATGATCGCCCAGCACGCGCTCGGCCTCGGCCGGGCGCGCTGACCTCACAGCCGCGCGATGACCTCGCCGGCGAGCAGGTCGAGGGTGCGGTCGGACGCACGGTCGTGGGTGAACAGCACCACCTGGGTGAACCCCATGTCCCGCAGTTCGTGCAGCCGGTCGACGATCGCGGGCGCGGTACCGACCAGACCACCCTCGCGCAGCCCGAATCCTGGTCCTCCGAACCGTTTCTCGGCCAGCTGCCGCACCTCGGGCAGTGTCCCGCCGTCCGGCGCGAGCGCCATCACCGCTTCGACCGACATCACGATCGTGTCGGGGTCGCGTCCCACGTCGGCGCAGATCCCGCGCAACACGTCGACCTTGCGCCGCAGGTCGCCGAGCGCATACGTGGGCACATTCCAGACGTCGGCGTAGCGGGCGACCAACGGCAACGTGTACTTCTCGCCGACGCCACCGACGACGATCGGCGGCCGGGTGCCCGCACGCGGGGCGGGCGTCATGGGCATGTCCCGCACGTCGTAGTGACGGCCGCGGGCGTCGACGCGGCCCGTGGCGAACGCCTGCGTGACGATCTCGAGGGTTTCGGCCAGACGCTCGGACCGCTCGGCGAACGAACCCCACGGCAGCCCCGCGCGCCGGTGCTCGTCCTCGATGGAACCGCTGCCGATCCCGAACTGCAGCCGGCCGCCGGAGATGTGGTCGAGCGTGGTGGCCATCTTGGCCAGCACGGCCGGATGCCGGAACTGGTTGCACAACACCATGTGTCCCACCCGCAACCGCTCGGTGCGGGCGAGCAGGGCGGTCGCCAGCGTCCAGGCCTCCAGCGACGGATACTCCGGCGCTCCCGGCCCGTAGAAATGGTCGTAGAGCCAGAGCGATCCGATTCCCAGGGTTTCGCACCGCAGCGCCCGGTGCAGCATGTCCGCATAGGTGAACCCGATCTGAGGAACGTAGACACCGACGTCCAGATCCGACACCTTCGCTCCTCACCTCGGCGAAAGTCGGCTTCGCCGTCGATGAGAATCGTATTCTCATGACAGAAGCCGGCACAACGGGGCCGGCGGTCCGCCCGCCGACGCGAGGAGCGCAGTGCACTTCACCATCACCCACCCCATGCAC